>NZ_JBEMAR010000028.1:0-1505 GCF_040274945.1 Carnobacterium sp. | reverse complement strand
TGAACTGAACCCCGAATAGTAGACACTTTAGAAAAAAGTGACCTATTCGGGGTTTTTTCTATTTTCATTCCTAGAAATCCCCGTTATACTGACCATACGATTTAAGAACGGGAGAACATCATGAGTAAAATAATTTTTAACGAACATCAACGTCGACAAATTGAACAGAATCCAAATGTCGTTTTGATAACCGATCGATCTATTCAATATACAGTAGCTTTCAAATTAAAAGCTGTTCAAGAAAATCTAAAAGGCAAAGGGCCTACCGAAATCTTCAAAGCTGCAGGCTTTGATTTAGAAATCATCGGGATTAAAAAAGTTCAAAGTGCTGTTCATAGGTGGAAGAAAATTTATCAAACATACGGTGAGGATGGTTTTACACAAGAGCGTCGTGGAAAAGGCAGTACAGGTCGCCCACGTGCCGAAAAATTATCAGCTGATAAAAAGTTAGAGAAAGCAGAAGCTCGTATTCGTCTATTGGAAGCAGAGCTAGCGCTCTTAAAAAAGCTCGACGAAATGGAAAGGCAGGCGAAGAAGAATCGTTTTTAACACCCAAAGAAAAATATCAAGCAATCAGTGAAACGATTCGATTATTTCAACTCAAAAATATGACACGGTATCTTTGTGAAGTAGCAAATGTCAGCTCGAGTGGTTACTATAAATGGCGACAAAATATGGAGAAACATTCATTACGTGAAGAAGCTGATTATCAAGATTATCTTTTACTAAAAGTAATCTATGATGAAGCAAAAGGCAAAATTGGTTATCGAGGGTTTTATATGGAACTGGTGGACCAATTAGGGAAACCGATGAACCATAAAAAAATTCTTCGATTGATGCGTAAATTTAATTTGTATGCGAAGGTTCGTCGTGCCAATCCTTATCGACTTATAGAAAAAGCGAATGAAGCACATCGTCAAATTCCAAATTACTTAAATCGGGCATTCAAACAAGACGAGCCAGGAAAAGTCTTCTTAACAGACATTACCTATCTCCAATATAAGGGTGGCCGTACGGCTTATTTATCATGTGTAAAAGATGTCGCAACGAGAGAAATCGTTGCGTATAAACTAGCTACTACTCTTAAATTGTCGATTGTTTATGAAACACTTGAACAATTAAAACATCATTTGGATGGGAATCTTCATCCGGAAGCAATGATTCATTCGGATCAGGGGTTTCATTATACGCATCCAGGATTTCAGAAGCTTGTGAAAGACATGGGGTTAAAACAATCCATGTCACGTCGAGGAAACTGTCTAGATAATGCGCCAATGGAATCGTTCTTTGGTCATTTTAAAGATGAAGTCGATTATCATGAAGCTGAAAGTTTCACGGAGCTACATACACAAGTCATTGACTATATCACGCATTACAACCACACAAGAAAGCAATGGACATTAAAAAAGATGACTCCGGCGAGTTACCGAAGTCATCTAATCGCAGCCTAATTAAATGGCTATCTTGTTTTTTATTAAACTGTCTACAAAATAGGGTTCAGTTCA
>NZ_JBEMAR010000027.1:0-1570 GCF_040274945.1 Carnobacterium sp. | reverse complement strand
CAACTATAAAAATATCTAAAAATAAAAAAACGTATTCATAAGTTAAGACTAATGATCATGGATTAATAAACATTACCTAATCACTTTTTGCCATATTCATTTCTTATAACTATAGGTTGCAACATAAATCTTAACGAAAGATATGGGCTTGACTGAACTTGTAAAAGAAGTACTTTAAAAACAATTAAAATTAGTGGGCATTAATAAGGGATTTATAGGTGATCTAAGGGATAATTTGTTGTCTTTGGTTTCTAAACTAATCTACGTGTTTATTATGGAATCGCTTTTTAAATATTGATGAGATAATAAAAACAACGATAAGTCTTCATTTGTAATTGATAAAAATCAAAGTGTTTGACAATGATAAGGGGTAATTATAAACTACATGTAAGCCCATTCAACTACATTTGTAAACAAGGGTGGTATTACCAAAAGGAGAGAAATCGTATGAAAAAAACAATTATAAGTAGTCTTTTATCTGTAGCATTATTAAGTTCTTATCCTCTAGTGAATAAGGTAGGCGCGAATACACTTGATGATGCAGATAATGCTGCTCAAACTGGCTCGAAAACGGTGACTAGCGAAACAACGGATAAATCTCAAACAGGCCACGAAGGTATGGAACATGATGAATCTGGGGAAATTCCAGAAGGATTGGCAGAAGCAGAAAATCCAACTTATCCAGAAGGAAGCGAAGTAACGATTCAAACCGATCACATGCCAGGAATGATGGGAGCTACAGGTGAGGTTGTAGGCGCCTTTGATTCAATTGCCTATGAAATCACCTATAACGATACCAAAACAGGAGAGGAAGTCGCCAATCACAAATGGGTTGTACACGAGGAAGTTGAAAATGCCCAAGACGAGCCTTACCAAGCAGGTGACGAAGTAGTTCTAGAAGCTTACCATATGCCCGGTATGCAAGGGGCGACCGCAACTATTGATTCGGCAGAAGACACCACTGTTTATATGGTCACGTACACGGATACAGAAACAGACGATACTGTTGAAAATCATAAATGGCTAATAGAAGAAGAATTAGGGGAAGAAGAACAAGACTCAAGCCAATTTTGGATAGCGCGTACAGTAGAAGAAGTACAAGCAGATGTTTCCCAATACGATACATTAGAAGAACTTCAAAATTACGAAGTGGTTTGGGGAGATACTCTCTGGGCGATTTCTCAAAGTACTAATTTTTCAGTAGACGATTTAACTGAAGCGTTTAATATTAAAAACGCTGATTTAATATTTGCTAACTACACACTTGAAAATCAACCATCATTAGAAGATAGCTATGAGAACCAGATAATTAGCGAGTCCAAAAAAACAAGAGATATGGATAATATGGGAGATATGAAGCATGATGAATCGGGAGAAATTACAGAAGGCTTGGAAGAAGCTGAAAATCCGATGTACGAAGTAGGAGAATCTGTTATTCTTCAGCGCGGTCATATGCCTGGAATGGAAGGTGCCGAAGCAACTGTTTCTGGCGTATTTGCTACGACGGCTTATGAAGTTTCTTTCAATCCAACCAATGGTGGAGAACGAGAGGAAAATCATCGCTGGGTTA
>NZ_JBEMAR010000026.1:0-1788 GCF_040274945.1 Carnobacterium sp. | reverse complement strand
AAGAATATATTGAACAAATTTTAGGTTTATATATTGAACAAGATTTTAAATATGATTATGCAGAAATAGAAGCACTTAGAAATTCTGATTCACACATACAGGAAATTTTAACTTATCTTGAAGATACTCTTGATAGTTTGATTGAACAGTTTAAGATTCCCTTACCTAATCGCGAAGCATTATTGTTGGAATTATATAATATTGTCTTAATTGAAAATCAGGTAACCGTTCATCCATTCATTTTACGAAATTTATACTGGGAACATTATCAAAAAATTCGTAATTACTATCCGGCATTCTATGATGCTGTATTTGAGGGCATGCGTGGCTATTGTAAATTGATTTTAGGAGACGACTACAATCCAAATCTCCTTTACGCGATTGTCTATTCTGTACTAAATTATTGGGAAGATTTATTTATTAACTTAGCCAATAAAGTACCTCCAGTAAATATCGTAGTATTAGGTGAAATTACCTGGGAAGGTTCTAAACAGGTTGCTGATAACATCAAAACAGTCTTTGGCTCACGGGTAAATGTTTCAACTTGGGATAACTACGATATATCTGAAGAATTACTTGCAGAAAGTCCCTACGATATTATTTGTAGCTCATTCTCTATACCGCCTATCCCTGGTAAGGAAATTTATACCATTACAAGTGAGTCCTACCAATATAATTTCCAGTCGTTAGAAACGGTTATTGACCACATACGTTATCAAGAATTTAAGAAACAAATGAAACTAGAAGAATAAATTGTATGATAAAAGCGAAAGAGTTGATTAGATTTTCATTCCAATCAACTCTTTCGCTATTTTTATTTCTTTAAAGCCTTAATCACTTTTTGTGCCCGTTGGCGTGTTTTACGGTTTGGGCTTTTCATTCGACGACGAGCGCTTGCTAAATCCATTTTTTCTGCCATGATACTTCCTTCCTCCTTGACTTTTTAATAGTAAGTAGTTAAAATCGTAATGATTACGATTTACATATTAGGATTTCATATTAACTATTTTTACAACATTTGTCAACACATGGTACAGAAAGGATTTATTTATGGCTAAGAAATCAAAGATTGCGAAAGCACAAAAACAACTTGCAACCGTAGAAAAATATAGAGAAAAACGTGAAGCGTTAAAAGCAGTAGGTGATTATGAAGGTTTAAGCAAATTACCACGTAATGCCTCACCTACCCGTATACACAATCGAGACAGAATTGATGGTCGCCCACATGGCTTTATGCGTAAATTTGGCGTAAGTCGGATTCGCTTTAGAGAATTAGCTCACCAAGGAAAAATCCCTGGTGTAAAAAAAGCATCATTCTAATACTTTAATAGCATATTTATATGACAAAGAAATCCTTAGTTTACTGAATAGTATATGTAAACTAGGGATTTTTTCATAACACTTGAATATTATCTCTTTAATTTGTAAGGTGTCCACATAAAGCAATTTTAGTCATCAGTCCTATATATTGTAGAGCTGAAATTATTCTCATCAGTCCGATTTGACGAAGAGCCATTAAAAAAGGAGCGCAAACACAAGTTGTTTGTCTCCTCTTCTAATAGATTATTATAAGAAAGCTAAAGATATGACCTAGTAAGAGAAAACATGGACTAGGAAATGTTTTTTCCACTATTTGATCTATAATCTTGCCCTTTATCTGTCTAATCAAGCTTTCATTTTAAACCATCTGTACATCCTTAGTCGTATCAGTATTTTCTCTTAAAGTTAAGACCCCATCATTCATTTCATAGACTTTATCGCATTGGTCTATTAAACGAAGATCGTGTG
>NZ_JBEMAR010000025.1:0-1927 GCF_040274945.1 Carnobacterium sp. | reverse complement strand
AAATTCAGTAATTTTGTCATTAGCGATACACCTCCCACATCTTATCGGTAATCGACTTGCCTTCTTCTAAACGTAAATCTTCCGTATAGAAATCTTGAATAATCCGGCGGTCTTTTAGCATGACTACCCGGTCCACCAAAGTTTCAATCTCATTAATCTCATGGGTTGAGATCAAGACGCCACGCCCAGCCATCAACTTACTGGTGAAAACATTGGCAATCTCTTCCCTAGTAAAGATATCAACCCCAGAAAACGGTTCATCCATGATGAGATAATCCGAGTTTAAAGTTAGACCTAGCAGTAAATTCACCTTAGCCGTATTCCCCTTAGACAAGTGTGAGATCTTTTCATCAGGATTTAAATTGAAGAAAGTTACCAAGTCTTTAGCTAAGACTGGATCATAGGTACTATAGTATATGGCCATATAATCCAAAGCTTCTTGAATAGTCATCTCTTTCACCACGAGGATGGTGTCAGGAATGTAAGAAATCCGGTTAAAATCATTAAAATCGATCGGTTTACCATCAATTAAAAACTGACCAGAAGCGACTGGGGTTAACTTCATCAAACCATTCATCAAACTCGTTTTTCCAGACCCATTCTCCCCAATTAAAGCCGTAATTTCTCCTGGTTTAATAGAGAAAGATACATCCTCGAGAATTTTCTTCGCCCCGTAAAATTTATTCACCTTTTCAATCTCAATCATCTTGTTCACCTCGTTTTTGGAAATATTCTGTCATGTAAGTGGTAATCTCATGCGGGTCCATATTCAAGACCTGGGTCGTATCATAGAAGACCGCCATGGCCTGCTCCAAAGCATCACGCTTTAATTGTTGAATAATCATTTGGTTTTCCGTCACTCGACTTGGCACATTGGCTTCTGACACAATAATCCCTTCTTCCTCTAATGATTTAAACGCCCGCTGAACCGTATTAGGGTTAATCTTGAACGTTTTGGCGATATCACGACGAGAGGGCAACTTATCCCCAGCCATCAATCGGCTAGCAACAATCTCCCCCTTATAATGGTCGGCTAATTGCACATAAATTGGCGCCTGCTTATCAAACACAACCATGAAGACCCTCCTTTCAAAAATGCTTTATCGAAAGTGTGTTAGTCAATTAATACACTTTTCTTATCTGTATTATATGGTTAATACACTTCAAGTGTCAATAGCAGGATTCTATAAAAATCATTTAATGATTTTTATTGGCAAAAAGGGGATAGATTGACAAGCGTATGTATATTGAGGGAGGGGTGTTGCTATACAAATCAATTCTCTACTTAAGAGAGCAGTCGTGTATAAAAATTCAACTAACGCAGATTATTCTCGTACGTTCTATCGCAGTAGTTTTTTGACAAAGCATCGACGACATCTGTCCACGGGGAAAAGAAAACATACTTAAGGAAATGGTTGAAAAGCATTGTTAATTTTTACTAGAATAATGCTTACACTTAACCAAAATCAGCAAATTAAAAAGAATTATTCAATGCAAATTATAAAAAAGTCACTTCATTTTTGTTAGAGGCTACGGCTAAATTTTAAAGCCAAGCCGTAGGGTTTAGAATTATTCACCCTAAAATTAGAATATTATTAAGATTCACTTGACTTTTTAATTTGGACATTTTATTATGAGTATAATCAAGTGAGAGACAGTAAAGATTAAGAGATAGGATCAACATTTCCAGAAAGTCTGTGGTTGCTGTGAACAGACAATGTCCCCTATGAAGACACGCCTTTGCTTAAATGACACTTAGTCCGGTGGCACCGTTATAGCCAGACTAGCGGATAAAGACTAGTCAATGAGGTTATAAGTGTGAACTTATAACGAATTAAGGTGGGAACACGTTTCGGCGTCCTTGATCCAGTGATGGATTGGGGGCGTTTTTTTTATAACATTTTGCATTTTAAAGGAGGGGCAACAT
>NZ_JBEMAR010000024.1:0-2180 GCF_040274945.1 Carnobacterium sp. | reverse complement strand
TTCATATAATTCACTACCAACTTTAGAAACATCTGAAAAATTCACGGTCTCTACGGCAATTACACGTTTAGCACCTTTCATTTTGGCAAATTTTTGTACAAATAATCCGATAGGGCCAGAACCCAATACGATTACTGTATCTCCTGGTTTCATATCACTATGCTCTACACTCCAATATGCTGTTGGCAGTACATCTGATAGAAATAATACCTTTTCATCCGGTAGATTACTTTCAGGAACAACAAAAGAAGTCAAATCTGCAAATGGGACACGTAAGTATTCAGCTTGCCCTCCAGGGTGATTTCCGTTCATTTTATCAAAACCGAACAATCCGCCTTGATCAAACGCTGGATTAGGGTTGGAATTGTCACATTGACTTTCCATATGGTGTGCACAGAAATGACAATCTCCACAACCAATGTTGAAAGGGATAACAACTCGGTCGCCTTTTTTTACTTTGGTCACTGCAGAACCAACTTCTTCTACAATACCCATAGGCTCATGTCCTACTACATAGTCTTCTTCCATGACCGGTTTCCCGTTATGGTATAAATGCAAATCAGAACCACAAATAGCTGTTGCTGTAATGCGAATGATCATATCGGTTGGTTCTTCAATCGTTGGATCCGGGACTGTTTTGACTTCCATTTTTTCGTTTCCTTGCCATGTTACTGCATGTATATAATCTTTCCTTCATATAAAAGTGATAGTTTCAGATTTTAAAGTAGTTTATCATCTTGTTTTATATAAGACAAAAGTTATGTAATCGTTTAAGTTTTAACTTCTCTATTTTCGTACCACTATAGCTGTGCTATAGAACTTTTCTCATAAACGACAAGGGATTCTTGCTACTAAAGCTAGCATTGAAAGGTCGCTAACAGTGAATAATTATTCTATGACTGATACGGATATATAGCTTAGATAAATAAGTCCTACCACGCTATGTAAGTTATATGTTATTTTCGCTCCTATTTGATATTAAATACTTTTTTCCCAGTATGTATTTAATAAAAAATTATACTCCTCACTACACTTTATAGTAAGGAGTATCTATTCAACTATTTAAAAAAATATTGCTGTCTTCATTTAAAAAAAGTGATAAACTTATTTAAAAATAGACCATTAACACGCTCCTGAATAAATTAACCACAATGATTAAATAAAAGAGGATGAAAAATATGGAATATGTTGAACAAAATTTTTACTATCATAATGATCAAGAAGTATCCACAGACAACCTGCATCCGTTTGAAAAATTAACAGGAAAAAATGTGTATGAAGTGATTCGTGTTAGAGATGGCATACCGCTGTTTTTAGAAGATCATTTGCGCCGATTCAGAACGTTTGCTGGATCTGTCGGTCTTCCTTTAACAGATTCAGATGATATTTTAATCAATCGGTTATACCAACTTATAGATAAGAATGGTGCCTTTGATCAAAATATCAAATTGATCTGGAATAAAGACATTGGTTTACTGGCTTTCTTCACTAAAAGTTCTTATCCGCCTGCGAGCTATTATCAAAATGGCATTAAAACAACTTTGTTGAATTTGGAAAGAGAAGATCCGAATATCAAGATCCAACGTGAAGCGTATCAAAAAACTGTACTAGCCGAGCGAGAAAGAACAGGTTCTTATGAAGTACTTTTAGTCGACCAAGAAGGTAACGTTACAGAAGGCAGTCGTTCAAATTTATTTATTGTTAAAGGGGACAAACTCTATACTTCCCCAGCTAAAAATGTTCTTTTAGGTATTGTCCGTTCTAAAGTTGTAGCTATTTGCCAACAGCAGCAAATTGATATCATTGAACAAAATATTCCAGTAACTGGATTAAATACTATCGATGGCGCTTTTATATCAGGAACGGGTAACGATGTATTGCCTATAGCTTCCATCGATTCCTTCAAATTAGAGTCGATAAAAAGTCCGGTCATTTCGTCGATTATGCACGAATACGATCGTTTAGTGAAGCAGTACATTGCATCTAAAAAAGATATTTAAAAAAGGAGATTGCAAAACAAGATAGTCTCCCAACACAGAAACCCTTCAACTCATCCTAAACTAGAGAGTTGAAGGGTTTTTATTTTTTAGAGCTAGGTATTTCCTAGCTCCTTTTTTTATCAAGAATGACCATCAGGTTATTCAATAACGAATGCATCTAAAGTTGCCATATCAGCTTCA
>NZ_JBEMAR010000023.1:0-2561 GCF_040274945.1 Carnobacterium sp. | reverse complement strand
CCGTGGGGGGTATCGAGGAGTTACTTAATGCCACTCTGCTGTATCTAAATATAAACGCTCAATAAAAGCAAAAAAGTTCATTAAAAATCTTTATTTTAATCACAGTATAAATCTTCTTGCTTGGTCTCATATTTATTTTAATACATTGTTAAACTTTTCACAAATTCATTGTAAATCCACCAGCTTTGGGATAAAATTAATTTATAAGAAAAGGAGAGTGTTTTCATGAGAGAAAAATTTTTAGCAAAAGATTATGTTAATAATGACTATAAAGATATCGTATTCAATCGTCGTTCATGCCGTCGATTTGACCCTAGTCAAAATATCAGTCGTGATGAAATCGTCGAAATGTTAGATGAAGCGACAATTACACCATCCGCATGTAACTTACAATCATGGCACTTTGTCGTCGTTGATAATGAAGAAGCTCGTAACAAAGTCAAAGCAGTCACGATGCCGTTTAACTATCCCCAATTAGAAACAGCACCAGTTACAATCTTTATATTAGGCGATACTCACTCACATAAAGTTTATCGCGAAGTTTGGACCAAAGTGTATGAAGAGGGCAAAATTACCAAAGAAAAATTAGACGCCATCTTCAATTCATTTTTACCAATGTATGAGAAAGCTGATCGCGACTTTTTAATTAAAGATGCTACCTTAGACAGTTCAATGTTAGCAATGCAATTATTATTGGTTGCTAGAGCACACGGATATGAAGCGAATGCATGGGCAGGCTATAATTCAAAAGACTTAGTTGCAACTTTAAACCTTGATAATGAGCGTTTCGTGCCTATTATGGCAATTTCAATTGGTAAACCAGGCGAAGAACCACTTGAATCAACACGTTATGATGTGAATTCTAAAATTAACTTTCTAGCATAAAAATTGGCTCTTTGTCAAATAAGGTTGATGAAGGATCATGCTAAGATCAAGCGACGAATAACGTTGCTTGATCTTTTTTCTTTGATTCGGGTTCATAAAGACGAGTCATGAGTAAGATTCTGTCTCTAAAATGGCTATAGTTTCGATAGCCATAGGCATTCCGTTTTAGTACTTTAATCTTATTGTTGATGCCCTCTAAGGGACCATTAGTCAAACCTGTGTAAACAAAACAATTGTGGATAGGTTTCTGATACTTTCTAAAGGTTCTTAAGACACGCTTTAATCCTGATGAGATCTTCAGCTGATTCGCTTGAATCAGGGTGGTTTCGAATCGTTTCCAGTTTTTTAAGCGATACGCTTGGCCTAATTGCTTTAGCAATACAAAACCTTGATTAAGGATAATGCTTGTATCATCGAGCTTTGAACTTTACCAGATGGTGATGAGATAAAGAGCGGTAATGAGTCCGAGTAACGTTATAAATTAGAATTTATAGTGATGATTATCTGAAGGTGCACTACGAAATTGAGCAAAAGAATTGGAGTGTCAGTATGGAGTTAAAAGATTTTTACTTCCAAAATATACAAAAGGATGAATATCATTATCGTTTTTACGATTCGATTGAGAACGTTAATAATGTTTACAATATATTTAGTGGTTATACGGAAGTAGAGGATTATGAATTTGAGGTGTATGATGCAGAGGAAGCTATAACAAAGTTTAGAGAATTATGCCAGCCAGATGTAGATTTTTCTGGTAGTGAAAATAAATGTTGGTTTTATCTCATATCGTATTATTTATACAAAGTAGGATATGTGATAAAAGAATTTCCTAGATTATTGGCACGACCACCTGTTGCACCTAGTGACTTTACTTATGGAGAAATTAGGAACAGAACTATTGCAGAGGGAGATGATGATATTGGGACTGTTCGATATGCTGTCAGAAGAACATTTGTTGCAAGGTTGACATTTGAGCAGAAATCAACCTATGTTGATATAGATGATTCAATCAATCAAAAGTTTATTGAGATATCAAACCGACAAGCATCATTCAATAATATGAGTATAGATGAAAAACTTGCAGAGATAGCAAATTTAATAGAAAGTTTATTAAAGAAGAACGGTAAGTTTCTTACACTTGATTATTCTACGATTTGTTTTGATTATATTTCTAACGATGTAGTAACAAGCTATAGAAAGAAAATGCATTGTTTTAGGCATGCCACAGATGATGCAATATCGGAAAGAAAAACCTATTCGGAAGAACAAAAAAGCTTCTTTGTTGATTATGGATTGACCATTGTTAAAGTGATACATTCTTTGTTGGAATAAAAACTGAGGAGACAAGTTTTTCGGGGCAAACAAGATTTCAACTTGTCGGAGTCATTTTTTCAAATCGGATAAAGGAACTGATATTTTCCCACATACGCAAGCCCACAGTGGATATATCCCCTCAAAGATAATTTGGTAAAAAAGGAAAATAGAAATTCCCCTTTGACAGCTATGATTTCATCTCAAAACATGTTGAAGCAGTTATGTTAATGGAAAAGATAGTTGATTAAAACCTTGGTAATATAAGGCTGTTAATGAAAATGATAAAGGCGTTGAATGTGGAGATGATATTCAACGCCTTTACTGCTTTATTGACTGTTTTTTCCGTAATAATTCAATAAAAG
>NZ_JBEMAR010000022.1:0-3102 GCF_040274945.1 Carnobacterium sp. | reverse complement strand
ACTCATTAAAAGAGTATATTTGCCAACTTTGTAGATATTTTCACAAGTATAGGCTATAATGACTTCATCAAAAGGTGAAAGAAGGAAAGATAAATGTTGTTAGAAAATAAAGTAGCGATTATTACTGGAGCTGGCAGTGGTTTTGGCCGTGCAACTGCAGAATTATATGCTAAAGAAGGCGCAAAAGTCGTCGTAGTGGATTATAATGAAGAAACAGCTCAACAAACGGCTGCTGGTATTCGAGAAAATGGTGGTGAGGCAGTCGCTGTAAAAGCGGATGTCAGCAACGAGTCAGATGTGAAACACTTTATTCAAACGGCGATTGATACGTATGGACAAATCGATATCTTGTTTAATAATGCTGGAATTTATGCGCCAGGAACAGTGGAAGACACATCCATGGATGATTGGAACCGATCATTAAATGTTAATATCACGGCTTTATTTTTGGCAAGTAAGTACGCTATGCCTTATTTAAAAGAAACAAAGGGAAATATTATTAATACGGCTTCCGCAGGGGGTATTATTGGATTCCCTGACGCCATTTCGTATGCGACGACTAAAGGGGCTGTCATTTCATTCACTCGTGCGATGGCTGTTGATTATGCAGAAGCTGGCGTTCGTATCAATGCGATTTGTCCTGGGACAGGAGTCACTGGGATGACAAAAGATTTGTTAGAGATTGACGAAATTTACCAAGGTTTTGTTGCACCTATCCCTATGAAGCGACTAGGTGAAGCAAATGATGTGGCAAACGCTGCGTTATTCTTAGGCAGTAATCAAGCTTCTTACATCACGGGTCATGCTCTGCCAGTTGATGGCGGATGGACAATGTCTTAATATAATCTAAATATAAATAATACGGCTAGTAAAAGATTTTTTTCTTTTCTAGCCGTTTTTTTTATCATTTTTTTAATCGATACCCTTCCACTAATCTTTCTGCCCAATTAGAAAATTTGCTGAGCATTCTAGTGCGACTTTATAATTATTTTAAGTATAATTATAAATCAAAGAATAAAATAGAAGAACCAGTGTATCAGCGATTCATAAAGGAGCCCGGTATGGTAAAAACGCATCCCATGTGGAACAACTATCCTCACATTCAAAGCCTTTTACAAGAGTGCCTTGGATTAATTATAGAAAAAATAACGATTGAAAATAAGGACATTGAAAAAACTGTTACTGACTTGATAGAGAAACAAGGAAAATTACTGAGACCAGCTTATTTTTTTCTTTTTTCACAATTAGGCAACGCCCCTGAAGATGCGCATAACAACATTATCGCTGCCGCTGCGTCTACTGAGGTCCTTCATCTCGCTACGCTTATTCATGACGACATCATAGACGATTCGAAAATGCGCCGCGGCATGGAAACGGTCCAATCCAAATATGGGAAAGATGTGGCTGTTTATACAGGTGATTTATTGCTCGCGGTATATTTTGATTTATTGGCGGATGCGACGGACTCTATCAAAATCATCAAATTAAACACACTATCGATGAAGCAAGTATTATTGGGTGAAATCAATCAAATGACAAATGTCTATAATACAGATATCACCTACGAAGACTATTTGAAAAGTATTAAAGGAAAAACGGCCCAGCTGTTTGAATTAAGTTGTTACGAAGGGGCTTATTTTGGACAATGCGACCCTGAGATTATTGAGCAAAGTCGGTCGATTGGTCAAAATATCGGAATTGCTTTTCAGATGCTAGATGACATTCTGGATTACACCCAATCCCCTGAAATTCTAGCAAAGCCTGTTTTGAATGATGTCAAACAAGGGATTTATACCCTTCCACTCATTTTAGGCTTGGAAACAGACGAAGCCTTTCTCCCTCTGTTGAAAAAGGGTGAACACTTATCGGACAGTGATCTAGCCGCTTTAGTTACTTTACTGCACGACAATGAATGCATCGAACGCGCATACGCTATTGCAAAAACATACATTGATAAAGCTTTAGCATCTATTGAGACGCTTCCCAACCATCCTGAAAAAAAGGTATTGTATTCATTAACTAAAAAACTACTCACAAGAGAATTTTAAAAGGAGACCGTTATGACCCTCAAACAGTATGTCTTACTTTCTCAAATGGAATACGCCACAACCAGTTTTTTTCCTGGATTTATGGGCATCTTGTATGCCTGGTACAATTATGAAACGTTCCATCTAGGGTTCTCACTTTTAGGTTTACTTACCGTTGGTCTCTTTCAGCTGGCTATCAGTCTTCGCGATAACTACTTAGATTATTACGTCGCAGAGAATAAGCAGGCGGACTCTGCTCAAAAAATGATATTAGGTAAAGAAAAGATTCCTCTTAAAAATGTGCGGTCAGCTTATTATCTTACTGGTGCTATTGCCCTAATTATTGGATTATTCTTAGTTCTTCAAACATCTTTTTTCTTGTTATACATCCTCTTGGGAGGGATGTTGATTGGTGTTCTTTATACCTTTGGTCCTATTCCTATCTCAAGCACGCCATTCGGTGATTTCTTCATCGGGCTGGTATATGGCTTTGGGATTTTTACCGCCCTTTTTTATGTGAATGCATTTAACGTTATTTCATTTGATTGGCTGACCATCATTAAGCTCATCATTGCGTCCATCCCCACAGCGATTACGGTCATGTCCGTCTCACTCGCCAATAACATTTGTGATTTAGAAGAAGATATGGAAGATGGCCGGTTCACGCTTCCTTATCATATTGGCGTAGATAAAGCGCTCGTTGTTTTTAAATCCCTTTATTATGCTGGTTATATCGCCATCATTTTATCGATTGTTTTTGGGACATTTCCAAGGTTTGTGACGTTGTCCTTGTTGACTTTCCCATACATTTCAAAGAACATCCGCATCTTTATGAATAAACAAGATAAAGAGACAACTTTTCTGACGACCATTTATAACTCTCTTGTCATTCCCATTCCACTCATTCTTACCTTCTTTATAGGCGCTTGGCTGGGTATTTGATGATTTCTTTGAAAATGTTTTAAAGTAAATAAAAACCAGTGATTGTCTGAAGAGTTTGCTTCTTCAGAGCATCACTGGTTTTCTTGTTCATAAAGCATAATTTACAGATTTAAACATCCCCGGACATTCCTAT
>NZ_JBEMAR010000021.1:0-3277 GCF_040274945.1 Carnobacterium sp. | reverse complement strand
GTAAGTAGTTCAGTTTTGGAGTACAAAAAGTGAAAATGTAAACCTAAATGAGTATCAAATTGCAACTGAATTTGATACTCGTTTTTTATTGTTAAATCAACGTTTGTTGTTAATTTACACCACAAAATGTAAGTTAAAATGTATATAAAAATGCGAACGTGAAATAATTATTGTAGGAATGCAAATTGGTGTGTTAAAATGGTTACAATTTACTAAGCAAAAAGGGGTGCATTTTCCTATGCAATTTCTTGAGCCAAAAAATAAGAACGCTAAGTCTGTGGATTGGGAAATATCAGAGCAAGTAAGGGTGATAGTTAAGCAATACGCTGAATATGCAGAGCGTACTGAAAGCGAAGCAGTGGATGAATTCTTATTGAACATTTTAGACTATAAGAAGTTTATTGAATGGATTGCCAACAAGCGAAGTAATAAGCGGATTGTTGAAAAAATGGGTATCAAAGATAGAGTGGGTTGATAGACAATGACCAAGCTTAAAAGATTAGCCACGAAGGAAGATGAAATTGTAGATGTTAAAATTCCGATTTCAAACGAAGAATTAAAAGATAGGGCTAAACAATATGATTTATTAACTCCAAAACGATTTGCAACAAGGTATAACAAAATGTTGTTCTTGCCAACGTCTTTTAAATGGAACGGTTCTGAATATCCCATTCAATATAATTACTGCATCAATCCGTTTTGTTGTAATTTTGGGAAAGAACAGCACAAATTCAAAGATGTAAAAGGGAAACCAAGTCGATATAAAATGACTGGTAGTTCCAAAGATAAAGGTCATAAAGGTATGTACTGCAATGACAATCCTATTGGCAGAGGTGTATCGCAAAACTGTACAGTAACCCCTTTATCTAATTGGTCTGTTGTTGAAGAAATTAAACGCCTTATAGAAATCAATAGCATCCAAGATGTTGAGCCAGATTATCAATTTCATAAAGAAGGCTGCTCGGAAGAAGAATCAACCCCATTCAATGAGCCGAAGCAATTTTACAAAAGGGGGAAAAGTAGGGGCAAATCTCAACGCTATCAATGTAAGGCGTGTAAGAAGTTCACTAATGTTCTACCAAAAAGAGAAGAAACCACTACTTATCACCAACAAAAGAACACCATTCTTCCAATGTTCGCTAAGATGGTTGTTGGAAGGGTTTCAGTCAGTCGTACTTGTGATATTTTAGGAATTGGAGTTGGAACCTACTATCATAAGCTGGAGTGGCTGTATAGGCGTTGTTTGGAGTTTTTAGAACGATATGAGACACAACCCCTTCAAACAAAGAAATTTAACGAGATGTGGCTTAATACGGACAAGATGCACTACTACCTAAATAACGTCCGTAAGAAAGGACAAGGTTCAAAGAAATATACGGGGTTTGAAGACCTTAATATGCAAACGTATATAGTTGTATCTGCTGAGGTCTTATCAAGATATGTGTTCCGTTCTGATGTTGCCTATGATTGGAATATTTCAATGGATGAATTAAATGAAGATACAAGAAAATTCAAAGAAGACCATCTCAATACTTTTAGTCGTAAAAATGATAGGTTAGATTGGTCTTATTATCCACAAGAACCATCCGCTAACGATAGCGAAAATAGGAATGCTTATCTTCACGAATTAGGGAAAATTACTAATAGGAGTAGATTTGTCGATGGTTTAAATGTTGATGCTCCTTATACTACAACTGCTCACTATTGGTTAATTAAACAAATGGTTAATGCCGACGAATGGCGAATGATTAGTGATGATGACTTCTCTATTAGAAACGCCTTTTATAGAGTATTCACGAAAGAATTAAGGTTGAGCGATGCACATCATTTTATTTGCCAAGTTAACAAGACGAAAAGCAGAAAACAATGCTTAAAAGAATTCGGACAAGCAAAAGCAGAACTGCTCGATTGGGGAGATATCAGAGGATTCAAAACAAAGTTTCTACGGACTTTGGCATCTCATTATCTAACTGAATTACTAACAAGTCATCAATTCCACGAAGAGGCTATTAGTAAAGATGGAGAAAGATATCGCAAATATGCCGATAACCCTATCAAACATCCATTAGCCACTAAGGATAAAGGATTTTATTCAGTTGATTGTAGAACGGATTTATCTGCTCTGGAACCAAACGAAATCGCAAAGATGCTATTAAATGTTAATGACCATTCGACCAATAGCTTTATTCAACAGATAAGACGTTATATATCATCTCTTGAAAGACCATTAACAACAGCTCGTGGTGATAAGAAGAGCTATATTTACGCTAACTTCAATCCGAAGTATGCTCAATTTGCGATTACAATTCTAAGAACTTACTACAACTTTTGTCGCCCTTTTAAATCAGCGGATAAAAAGGTTTTGACACCTGCTCAAAGATTAGGGATTACAGATAAACAATTTGATTGGAAAGATATAATTTATTTCAAATGACAAAAAGAGCTTGGAGTAATCCCAAGCTCTTGTGCTTTATCTTTACTGTTCTTCTTCAATTAACGCACCCGTTAACTCAATAAGTTTTTTCTTTCATATACATGAAAATAGTAGTTATACGGATTTTTATCATTCTTTATCCCTTTTTGGGCAAATACCTCATTCCATTCCTCATAATTCACTTCTGGAAAAAAAGTATCTCCTTCGAATTCATGATGTATTTTTGTGATGTACATTTTCTCAACATAAGGGAAAAACAAATTATAAATCTGTTCTCCTCCGAAAATAAAAATTTCTTCTTCGTTTTTACATAACTCAAAAACATCTTCTATTGAATGAACAATTTCACAACCATTAAAGGTAAACCCCTTATCTCTCGTCAGAATAATATTTCTTCTGTCAGGTAAGGCTCTTCCGATTGATTCAAGGTTCTTCCTACCTAATATTATCGGATGTCCCTTTGTAGTATTTTTAACATATTCCCAGTCCTTGGGAATCCTCCAAGGAATGTCATTCTCTTTGCCAATCACTCTATTCTTATCCATCGCAGCAATCAAAGAAACTTTCATTTATAACACAGCCTTTTTAACTAATTTACCATCTAATTTCTTATTTCTATCAAAAAACCTTTTCTCATTATCCTGCCCGTTAGTTGAATAAGCAATTTTTTCTATAAGTTATATTATCATAATACCACAAAATCACAAATTTTCATTCAATTATCATTTTCAATTGCATTTTATAAATCATTTTGTATGTAATTTGGTATGTAAGTTAAAATGAAAAAAGTAGTCCATTTTGAAGTACATTTTGTCATTTTGTACTCCAAAACTGAACTACTTA
>NZ_JBEMAR010000020.1:0-4982 GCF_040274945.1 Carnobacterium sp. | reverse complement strand
ATCATAGATACCGTAAGGAATTTTATTCTTTATTTAAAACTTTGCAACAGAACCAGTAAGGTTGTACCCGTTATGAATGCTGCTGATTGGGCTGTGTCGCTTTATAAGTGTCGTGGTGAATTTTGATAAAGATATGGTTACGACAATCATTAGAGCCGTTAAAGACTAAAAGTGATTGGTTCTTTTGTATATTTTCTTGGTTGATAAGTTTTATTTTTATAGGAATGTTTTTCTTTTTAATTAGTGTATTACCAGTAAATTCAGTAATGAAGTTTATTCTATATTTATATGTTTTTCTAAATATTATTAGCTATCAACCAGCATTAGAACTCGGAAGAATAAATAAAGATAGAGAAGGAATGATGGAATTAATATTTTTATCTTCTAGTTTTATATTTATTTCATATTTTTATTTGTTTTTTAAAATAAAAATATCTTCTTAATTATAAATAATAAAAGCCCCCTGTCAAAAATGACGATGGGGTTTTTTTGCGCACGCTTTTCGAAGAAAATAACACGACTTGAAAAGTGGTGTATAAGTGCGCCCTTACGAGATTTAACTAGATTATGACGACGAATTTTAGACCTGTAAAGCAATTGGAATAAAGCAATTAGTTTTGCCAGCTCATTATGTATTCTTTGTTTTGGGTTTCATCTTGATTTTCTGTTTTTATTTTAAAGTTATGCTTTTTGTAAAAATTAACTGCTTTTATGTTCTTTTTATATACTTTGAGAGATAGATTATCTTTTTCTTTTTGCAGGTATTGCATTAACTTTGTCCCTGCTCCTTGATTTCTTGCATTCTTTTCGACGAACATACCTGCGATATAGTTATCAATCAAACCACAAAACCCTATTATCCTTGTGTTTTTTGCATATATTATAATTTCAGCTTCTTTGAAGGATTCAATAACATCATCGTAGTTATCAAGCCAATATTGTTCGTTGATAAAATTATGAGTTGTTATATTAGATTCTAACCAGATGTGACCTAAAGTTTTTAATGTTTCTTGATTTTTTTCACTTAATTTATAAATCATTTTTATCACCTTGATTTTGATTTTTAAAACGAGTTGAAAACGAGTTTCTTCTTGTCTTGATTTTAGATTTTATCATGACGATGACTGTGCTTGCTGTTACATAGCATTAACTTAAAACATATTCTTTGAAATCGCTTTTATTTTTTGTTAGGTTGAAAATATAGACGATAAGTTATTCAGAAAAACTAGGAGGAGATAGTATGAATTTCAAGAAAAGTCTAATTATCGGTGCCTCAATTTTAACACTAGCGCCTGTCGCTTTAGCAATATTTATGAACGAAACAGTTTCTGCAATAGCAGCATACTGAAAGTTCTTTATCTCAAAATAGTGAATATATATATAACAAAGAAAATTTAATACAAAAAGGATATAGTATTGAAGATGAAAAGTTTGAATACGGAGGGTTAATCTATACAAAAGTTTTTCATACCGATGGATCATATGGACTTATTGAAGAAAATTCTGATCACGTTACAGTATATTTAATTACGTCTGAAACAGATGGCACTTATACTATTACTGCAGAAAACGTAAATGGAGAAAGAGTTTATCTACATGTAACGAAGGATTGGGATATACTTGATGAAAAATCCACTGGATTTAGAAGCGCATGTGATTGGGGAGTAGGACTTTCTGGAGTAGCCCTTTCTTCAATGTATGGTGCCGCTTTTGGGACTGCATTTGGTGGTCCCGCAGGTACAATTGCAGGAGCTGTGGTAGGAGCTGCATGGATTCCTGTGGAGTTGCTTGCCCTTAATTACTAAAGGAGGAGGTATATTATGATAAAAGGAAATACACAAACTTCTTTTTTTAGATATCTCAGTTATATATATATTCCTACTTTAATTTATTTAATATCCCATGTTTTTATTAAAAATACAGATATTATCTTTATAGGATTATTTTTTGCTGTTATAACAATTGCTAGCTTTTCATCTTATTACTTAGTAAACAAAGGCTTTGGTACTATATCTTCAAGTAAGTTAATAGGAAAAGTTATTCCTTTAACTTTTATAATTTCTATTATATTTGCGATATTATTAAATATATTAATGTAATACAAAAAGTCGTGAATAATAATCTGGATAAATCTATAAAAAAAACTTAATACTTTTGAAGTCAACTATTACCTTTGATATACTAGTTATGAAGAAGAATAGACACAAACACTAGAAAAAACCAGTAGCAGGCACTACTGGTTTTTTTTGTGTTATATATTAACACGCAAGGCTAGTCGACTATTTGTCCTTACTGTCTAGTCATTTACTGATGAGATGAACAATCACACCAGCCGTAACAGTAAGTAAGAGCTCCTGAAGAATAAACACTTTAACACCTTCTCGCAATTTTTTGCGATGAGTCGACTTCAGCAGTATAACATAGCTAAATTTCGAAAATAAATAGGATTTAAGGCGTTTTAGATACGTTCGTATATAAATACCCTATAATATTTTTAAAACGCCTATAACCCCCTAAAATTTCGATTTAAAAGGCAGTTAGTGTGATTTAAATCATATTAGATAAAATCATAGCTAAATAAGCAAAACACGTTACCTATACCCTTTAATTTTCTTCTGAGCGTATTTCAGGGCTTTGCTAAGGGTGTTAACCCTTGACCATGCGTTAGCATGCTAGCAAATGCAGAAATTTACGCGAAATTACTTAGATTTTCAAATATTCTCATACGACAATTCCCCTTTTTCTTGAAAATAATGGGTTTAAGGGGCTTTGCCCCTTTTTTAATGGCTTGCGTCAGCAAGGCGTCCTTTAGAATGGCAATTTGAAACAAGTTTTTCATAGGTATTTGCTTCAAACATTATTTGAAACAAATAAAATGGTAAAGTATGACTAGTTTTTTTTTTGCTCTAACTTTAGGGGGCTCTACAGTCGAATACTAAACCTTCAATATATCTTCGTTTTAATTATTTATTTTTTTCTTAGTAGAATACTTCTGTTGCAATTCGTAGGTTTGAATCATTACTTCTTGTTCACGTTTTCATCGTCATTTAAGTAATCATCTTCATAATCAGTTAACAACCTATCAACTAGATCACTAAAACTGCTGAAATGTCCCATTGTAATCAAGGCATTGGCTCGATTCAATACATTGTAACTAATTCGTGCAGTAGTTGTTTTATTATTAGCATTATTTTTGGAATTTTTAGCTTGATAAGGAGCTGTTGGATGTGGAGTTTCTATACGCTTTGAACTTAACAAATCCTTATTTTTATCTTTTTTGAACTCAACAAATTTCTGTTTTCAGCCACAATATCCCCCCTATTTGCTTTCTAAACGTTCTAGCAATTCGTTTGTTATATTTTCATATATTTTAAATACATCTTTATCGTGTCTATCATGATCCGTGGTTAAATTAGGGTCACCAATGCCCATTACATCATATCTTTTTAAACGCTCCATATTTTTAATAACATTTTCAAACATATTATTTTCTCCGAATTCCTCGGTAGCTCTATTTAATATATTTTGATCTACTTTAGATGTGTTTTTTAATAAAACAGGCAAAATACCTAATACATCGTAATCAGCATCATAACTTTCGATTAGCTGATTTAAATAAATTACATAACCTAGAGCTCCATCTAAACTCCGTTCTTGAGTTTGCATTACAATTACTACCTGATCACTAGCCATTAAAGCATTATCTGTATATAAGGAAATTGTAGGCGGTGTATCAATAATAATAAAGTCATAATCGTCTTTTATAGGACGTAAAGTCTTTGAAAGATGTTTTGTTCTATCTGTTCTAGATTTATATTCTTCTTCTAAAAAAATCGGAAATGAAACGAAATCGCGGCGTTGATGATGGCGTCCACTTTTAACCGGGTAATGTCCCCCTACCAAAGGAAAATTTGCTGGTCATGCCGGCTTTCTTGCCGGAGGATTTGGGTGGCAGCGGAGTCATTCTAAAATAAATAAATTTTCCGTAAAAAAAAGCTGGCCCTCATTTTTTTGAGAGCCAGCTTTTATTTGTTTTTATATCCTTATTTATCGATCATCACGCAATAGGCGATTATGGGTTTGGTCGATTAAGACAGCGCCAAGCGGTGCGGTGACTAAGATGGCAACGACCGAGATGGTTAAAATGATTTGACCATTCGGCAAGCCCATCGCTAAGGGCACCGCCCCTATGGCTGCTTGTACTGTGGCTTTTGGAAGGTAGGCAAAGATGGCGAATGCTTTTTCCTCTTTGTTTAATTGAGTGCCTAAAACAGATAAAAGTACACCAAGTCCTCTAAATACCAACAACAAGACAATTAACACTACTGCAATGAGGCCTGAATCTTTGACGGATTCGATGGACATGCTGGCACCAACTAACACGAATAGGATAATTTCAAAGACTTGCCATAAATTATTAAAACCTACTTGAACAGATTTGGCTTGAACTGGATTGACGCGAAGCATCATAAAGCCCATTGCCATCACAGCAAGTAAGGCTGAGAAGCCAATTGGTCCTGTCATGGCTTTTTCAATCCCATCAAATAACATGGCCATCCCAAAGGATAAGATGACTGGATAGCCACCTGATAATTGATATTTTTCAATGGCTAGTGACAGTAGCCACCCCACCAATAATCCCCCAGCGATCCCTAATATGATAGAAGTTGGCATAGATAGCATGCTTAACCAATGGAATTCACCGGTTTGAGCAAGGGCTGTTAAGGCGGTGAATAGGATGATGACGAAGATATCATCCATAGAAGAGCCCGCTAGAATCATTTGCGGCACCCCTTTTTTCTTGCCATATCCCTTACCCATTAAATCTAACATGCGGGCAACGACGACGGCTGGTGATGTGGCCGCGACAATAGCCCCTAAGATAGCTGCAGATAAGTATGACATCCCAAAGAATATTGGCGCCAAAATGATTGTCCCAATGATTTCTAGGGTAGCAGGTAGGAAGCTCATCAAGATGGCTG
>NZ_JBEMAR010000019.1:0-5355 GCF_040274945.1 Carnobacterium sp. | reverse complement strand
ATAGATATCAGGCGTTGCGAAGCCACTATCTCCACGAACTAAAATATCTGTTGTAGGGACTACTTGATTATAATGCTCTAATAGTGGTTCAAGAAATGCTTTTACACCTGTTGAAGTATACTGGTTTCCAGGTCAAAGTTTGGCTTTCAAAAAGTCACCAGTTAAACCATCAAACGCAACGATTGGATGATAGCCATGTGTTCTATAATGGGCATTGTAATCGATTTGCTCTTGTCTACCGAAGGTATCTGAATGTGTAGAATCCAAATCGATTATCATATCGGTATCATTGCGAACGAGTCGAGCTTGATCGATTAAAGCTTGGTTAAATGCTTGAAAGTCATCGATAGTTTGTTCAGTAATCCGATCAAAAAAACGTGAGATTGATGGCTGTGATGCCAATGCGTCTTCTAATGATAAAGTTTTTAACATTAGATCGTGTCGTAGAATATCGGCAGACGAGTCAGCTTTATAACCAGCGATCAGTTGAAGGACCATTTGTTTTAAAATTTTCTGATTCGTGTGGGTCCAGTAACGACGATTTTCTTTAAAAGTAATGAGTTGTTTGATGAGGTCTTCAAAATGGAAAGCATCCATTAATTCATCTACTAAAAGTAAACCAGAATCGCTCGATAAACGACCACCTGTATGAGAGGAATGTAGATTATTATTGAATTTCACTGCAGTTTCTTGTAAAGTAACCATTGAGAGAACTCCTTCCTATTGGTTGTTTGTCGTGAATTAACCATATCAAAAAGGGGTTCTTTTTTCTTTTTATTTGTCACCCAAAGGGTGATGAGATGAAACAGCACAAGTATTATAAGTGCAAGATTAACTAACAGTTTCAAGAAAACTATGAATTATTCAGGTATCTATATAAAAAATAACCATCTCCTATCGACTGAGTAAGGAGATGGTTATTATTTTATTGAAATATTTTGGTGCAGTTTTTAAAGGGGTAAATCTTTCTTCGTAAAGAGAATATTTGATGCGGTGTATAGTACAAAGGTAATTGCTCCTAAAGCTACTAAGCCCCAGCCAAATTCTCCACCGGCAAGAATTGCATCTGTGTCAAAAAGTGTGGTTATTGTTATATATTCAAGACCATCGGCACTATCCATTAATTGTTGAATCATGGTAATTAGGAAGAATGCAAAAGGTATACCGCCTCCGATTGCTAACGCCATTCCTGTACGGTTAAACAATGTTGATGCGAAGAACGCTATTGAACTCATTGCAAGAATTAATAATAGTAGCCCCAGACTTAACCATAGATACGTTTCAACATCAAATTCTAAAGCTTTATCAACCGATCTAGCGGAAGACACCATCGCATGATTGGCCATGGATGTAATTTGTTCTTCATTTAATCCGGTTGTTTGTGTAGATAAGACTAAGGCTTCCGGATCTTTAAGTAATGTTAAGTTTTCACTTACTTGATCACTACTTAAGTTTAAAGCTGTTGCGGATGAGTCGATGACTGTTTGCAGTAGCAATTTGGCATTGTCTTCAGTTAATTGTCTTTGCGGAGTTGTTGCTTCTTCTTCGACTTCTTCTGAACTCTCAAGGTCATTCATTTCATCTAGAACAATTTTACGATAATCATTTGTTGAAAGACCGTAAAGACGCGCACCAGCAGCTAGGGCATCGTTACTATCTAGAATCATTCCTGGATCTTCCATTAATTCTTCCATCGTAATTTCGATATCATCATCTTCTATATCATCGTCATCATTATAAATGTCGTAACGCTCGTCTGTGATAATTTCTGCCGCTTCTTCATAAGAACGCTCACGAATGACATCTTCTAAATAAATCGCATAAGCTTCAGTATCCATATCTCGTGCAATAGCGGCTTCACGCATAACATCTTCATCTTCTTGAATTAGATAAAGTCGCTCGGATAAATAATCTTCATTGTGGTTCAACGTTTTAGCTGCTGCTTCAACATCCTCAGTTATCGCATAACCCGTCACATTGTTATAATTCAATTGGGAAGCGGTCAACCCTGCTAGTGTAATGACGGTATACATTAATACAACAGAAAGGATTAAGTAAAGTGATTTTGTAAAAATAACACTTGAACGTTTAATAGGTGTTGACAAAGTGTAAGCCATAGATCCTGAATCTACCTCATTAACCACAAGATTATTTGCGGTAAATACTACATAAACAATCCCAAGAATGACAGCAATCAATTTATAAAAGTTTTCTAAACTCCCTAATAGACTCGTTAGAGTGGATAAGATATTAGAAAAAGCTGTCCCTTCAGCAGCTTCCGCAATTGAAGCGTAACCTGCCGCATCATAGCTTATTATGAAACCAGAGATGATCATTGACGCAACAATTGTTATGATCAACCATAGCTTCCAGTTCGATTGTAGACTTTGTTTAAAAATTGGTTTTGATAACATTTAGACTTCCTCCTTGAATATTTCGGTAATATAATCTTCAAAATGCACTTTAATTTCTTTGAAATAAACCAAGTCAAATGCTTTTAGACTTTGAATGAGTTCGTTAATCTGATTGTCATGGACTTGCACAAAGACTTGTAAATCTTCTGTTTTTATCTGATTTATTTGATAGCCTAAACTGATAAATTGTTTGAAATTTTCTTCGGATTTAAATTCCATCCGGTACTCTTTATTTTTGTTATAACGAATAGTTTTCATATCCACAATATCAATAATTTTACCTTTTTGTATAACAGCGACACGATCACAAACTTCTTCAACCTCTTGGAAAATATGGCTCGACATAAAAATAGTCTTTCCTTTTTCTTTTTCTTCTTTTAAAAGGTTTATGAAAACATCACGCATCAAAGGATCTAAACCTGTTGTGGGTTCATCCATAATTAAAATATCCGCATCCGAAGCTAAAGCTGAAACAATTGCCGTTTTTTGTTTCATCCCTTTACTCATAGCATGTACATTAGCTGTGGCATCTAATTGAAGTAACTCGATTAATTCTTTGGCGCGGTCCCAATTCCCTCTTCCTGATAAGTAAATTTGTTCTTTAAGGAATTCTTCACCCGTTGTATTTCCAGGGAAATTAATTTCCCCAGGGATGTAAGAAACATAGCGTTTGACTTCGGCACTACTCTTCGTCGCGTCAAGTCCCTTAATACTGACATTTCCTTCGACCGGTTTAATAAAACCCATCATATGCCGAATGGTTGTGGTCTTGCCTGCGCCATTAATACCAACGAAGCCATAGACTTCGCCTTTTTCAATCTCTAAAGAGACGTCATATATTCCTCGACCTTTTCCATAATCTTTCGTTAAATGTTCTATCTCAATGTAAGCCATGTTGCAAGTTCTCCTCTCCAGCAGCGACTGTTTTCTTACGGTCATAAAAGTCCATAAAGTAATCTTCAAGTGTGAACTTAATTTCTGAAATAAAGTTCACTTTGACACCACTTAACTCTATAAATAGTTGTTGCATTTTTTCATCGGTCAGATTTAGTTTGACTTGGTTTTGATCAGGTCTTTTAATGGGGATGGTAAATTTCGTATCCTCCAAGAATGTTTGGTAGTCTTGATAGCTTGAAAATTCAATCTTAAATGCTTTATTTGTACTTTGTTTTAACTGATTCGCTTCGACCGTTGAAACAACGACACCATCTTTTATGATGGCTATACGGTCACAAGTTGCATCGACTTCACTAAAAATATGACTAGATAATAGAATGGTTTTTCCGTTCGCTTTCTCGTTTAAAATAAATTGAATGAAACGTTCTTGCATCACTGGATCTAGTCCAGACGTTGGTTCATCTAAAATTAAGACGCTTGGATTATGCATGAAAGCCGTCACGACGGCTAATTTTCGCTTAGTTCCTAAACTCATTTCTTTAATATCTTCTGAAGTATCGAGTTCAAAAATGTTTTTAAGCTCTTCTGTATGAGTCATATCTGTAATTTGTCTTTCTTCCGCCATAAATTTAATGAATTGATCACCTGTCATATTTTTAGGGAAAGCTAACTCACCTGGCAAATAGCCAACATCATATTTGATGATTGCTGATGCTTTCCAACAATCTTTACCATTAATAGATAATTCACCTTCATGAGGTTTAGAAAAACCCATGAGATGACGTATTGTTGTCGTTTTACCTGCACCATTGGGCCCTAAGAATCCAAAAACTTCCCCTTTTTTTATTTCAAAAGAAACGTCAAAGATACCTCGACCCTGGCCATAATCTTTTGTAACATGTTTTACTTCGATTACTGACATTCGTTTACCTACTTTCATTTATTATTCATTTGATAGTTATTTAACAGTTGTTTCTTTATTTACATTTGTCACATTAACGATTATACTTGAATAGAAATCTAGAACAAGAGACATAATTTTGCATCTGTTAATTAACAAACAAATTATGTGAAAATGTAAAATAACTTTAAAGGGAGAGTATGGTTATGGAGAATTTAGACTTAAGAATTCAAAAAACCTTCAAGTCTTTAATTGAAAATTTTGAAGGATTATTAAATGAAAAAGAATTTGAGAAAATATCTGTCACTGAAATTTGTGATGCAGCGATGATTCGGCGGCCAACTTTTTACCAACATTTTTTGGATAAATACGATTTTTTAACGTTTTTTATTAAACATAAAATGAATCTTGTTTTTGATTATGCCTTTCAAAATATAAATGAAAAAGAAGGCGACTTTTTTGTTTTAGTATTTGAGCAACTATTGAATGAATCAGACAATGTTTTAGAGCTTATCTTTAGTATTCAAATGAATTCAGATATTATGTTAGAGATGGTTAGCGTACAAGAGTATGGCCAAAAAATGTTGCGAACGCATGTAAATGGAGGAGAAAGTAAGAATAAACTTCAACCTTTCGTGACTGAATACAAAGGACAAATCATTATGGGTGTAACGGTTCAATCTGTTTACTGGTATAAGAACAATAAAGACAAAATTGGTACAGAAGAAATGATTAAGTTATATAAACGAACGTTAGAAAAATTGAAGTAGAAAATAAATAGAGGCAGAAGATTTATATCGAAAAGATTTCTGTTTTTTTCTTTAATTCACTAAATAGTAACCAGAATCTGATATATTCATTCAGCAAAAAAAGCCATGGATTTAGAAAAAAGTATGAAAGTCTGGGATTTAGTCGTTCAGAAATGGCCTTTTACCATGTACTAAGTAATCCAAAAAATGATCAAGATTTTTACACCAATAATCAGCTCATCCAATTACCAAAAGAATTAATGGCCTCCTTTGCAGATGAAACAACTTCTGATTAAAATTGCAGGAGACAGCAAATGAATGAAGATATATGTGGCTTTATATCCAATGATTAAAAGTGTATGGAGTTTTTCTAAAATAAAATACTCAACATAAT
>NZ_JBEMAR010000018.1:0-6981 GCF_040274945.1 Carnobacterium sp. | reverse complement strand
GCCGGTATACTAAAGAGCCCCAAGAACGAATTCGTTCTTGGGGCTCTTTTTTTGTTTAAAAAAAGATGTAGGTGATATAAAAAATGGTTGTATGACAAATAGTGTTGGTGCATCAAACTAAAATTTCTTCTGGAATGAACGGGTTTGCTTGTATAGAGCCATGAGACCGACTGAAGCTTATAATCTTCAGTCTTTCAAGCCTCAAACAAAGCGTAATCGCTGAAGCGTCAACGCTCTGTAATTCGCATTGAATCCTTTAGATGGCTACAAGCAACCCTATTCCTCCAAAAATTTTGTATAATCGATTTTAGAAATCTATCAACACTAAAAATTATAGACCCTAAAAAATTTAAGTGAAATTATAATAAAATAACCTAACTCAGCAGTTGTTTTATTACACACAAACCAGCTGCTGATATAGCACCATTGATAGATAAATAAGGTTTAAATTCAATGTGTATTTTTTTCTCAGTTGCTAACAAAGTACTATTGTTTTCTAAATAGTCGTTTATTAAATCTGCAAGTTGAGTTTCCGTAAATAATTCCCCATGAATAACCATTTTATCCATGTCAATCATCATAGATAAATTATTTAGGGTAATTGAAAGATACTTAATCGCATTATGCAGTATATTTATAACACCTTCGTCTCCCAATTTATAAGCGTGTAAGATTGTTTCAATTGTTAGATGAGATCGATTGGTTGCTAATTGTCTTAAGTAGGTACTGTCAGAGTTATCAAAAAGAATTTGAGATTTTTTTATGATCCATGATTCACTTGTATACGTTTGTAAGCAACCTCTTTTTCCACATTCGCAGAGCTCACCATCAGGATGAACAACAATATGTCCAACTTCTCCAACTAAAATAGCATTGTCTCCATAAAGGCTATTTTGATAGATAGATGAGCAGAACATACCACGTCCTACATGTAAAAATGTAAAATTACTCATGTTCTTATCAATGCTAAACAATCTCTCAGATAAAGCCATACATTGCACATTATTCTTAAAGTAAATCGGTAAATCAATATCAGATAAAATCTGGTCTAGATTAAAATTTTTCCAAAATAAATTATTTGTTAGGATCATCTGAGTTCTTTCATCAAAATGTCCAGGTAGAGCAATACCAATGCCTTTTGGTTGGTATGCAGAACACTGTTTGATGAACAAGAGTAGTTCCTCAATAAAAAGGGTTTCTGTAAGATTAGTATCTGACACTAGTTGGTTATATGGAATGACTTTTTGTTCAAGCAAACTACCTTTGTTATCAATCAGGCAATAGGAAAAGAATTTTTCAGATAGTTCAACTCCAATATAAAAACTATGATTAGGAGAAATGTCCAATAATATTTTCTTTCTGCCTGATTTATTTAATGGAGAACTTACTTCACCTGTTTCGTGAATTAGTTGCTCTTTGATTAAATTTCCAGAAATCTCACTAACGGTTGCGGGTGTGATTCCTGTTTCTTTAGCAATATCAATTCTTGAGATAGGTCCTTTTGTATAAAGTGTATCCAATAGTTTGATTTGTAAAGCGTTCTGCCTTTTTGTAAGCTTCATAAGGTCCTCCTTTTCTTCACGCAAGTATTATACCTCATTAATTATTTTTTATAAACAATTAATGACTATTTTAAAGTTGACATTCGTAAAAATGTCGACTATTATAAAGATGTTAATAACAAACTATTATTAAATTAATAGAAAAACAGCTAATTTCGTTTGGTTTGATTATAATTTATAATTAATAAATAAAGAAAAGGAGGTATGAAGCTTTTAATAAACAATTTTTTTAATAAATAATGATAACGGTATCATTGTTTTTGCACATGTTAAGAGTACAAACAAGGTAGTTAAAAAAAGGAAGAATAGGGAGTTGTATTATGACAAAAAGATTTATAAGCGCGAATGCTTCAGAAATAATAGGTATGTCAGCTAGTGAGTTGAAACAGAGTATTAAAGCAAGTGAAGGAAGAATCGTGATGTCTGAAAACGTCGTTGGAAGAGAACCTTTTATTGAAGATATTACAAATGCAGAAATTGCTAGAGCTTTTGGTGCTGATTTGATTCTATTAAATGGAATAGATGTATTAAATCCTAAAATTTCTGGTCTAAGTAGTATGGAAGAATCATTTGTCGATCAACTACATAAATTGGTTGGTCGTCCAATTGGAGTCAACTTAGAACCCGTTGATGAAGAGGCAACTATGGCAGAAGATCGCTTAACTATTGCTGAGGGTAGACAAGCAAATTTAAAAACAATCAATGAAATTGAATCTTTGGGCTTAGACTTTGTTTGTTTAACGGGAAACCCAGGAACTGGCGTTACCAATACTCAGATTGAAAAAACAATTAGTATTACGAGAAAACTGTTTTCAGGATTAATTATTGCCGGAAAAATGCATGGAGCTGGTGTTTCAGAAAGTATTGTTGATTTAAAAACGGTTAAATCATTTATTAAAGCTGGAGCAGATATTATCTTAGTTCCTGCAGTTGGAACAGTTCCGGGTTTTGATGAAAATGAATTAAAAGAGATCGTTAAAGCTGTTCATAAAGAAGGAGCGTTAGTGTTGTCTGCCATCGGAACCAGTCAAGAAAGTTCAGATGAAGATACAATCAAACAAATTGCGATCCGTAATAAAATCTGTGGTGTGGATATTCAGCATATTGGAGACGCAGGATATGGTGGAATTGCTCCAGTAGAAAATATTTTTGCTTTAAGTAAAGCGTTGCGAGGTATGCGCCATACAGCTTCAATGATGGCAAGGTCGATAAACAGATAAATGCTATAAAGTGGGATTTTGGTAAAGGGTAAGGAGAAATTAAAATAATATAAATTTGATAGAGGAGGAGATTTGCTTGAATAATATTAATGTGTTTCTAGAACAAAAATTAATGCCTATTGCTTCAAAAATAGGAAATAATAAATTTCTAGTTGCTATACGTGATGGTATCACATTAGCCATGCCGTTGATTATCATTGGATCTTTATTTATGGTCGTTGCTAGTTTTCCAGTTCCAGGTTGGGAAAAATGGCTTGGTGAAATAGGTGTTGCTGATTTTCTCTGGAAAGGAACAGATAGTAGTTTTGGGTTGATTGGCTTAATAGCCAGTTTTGGGATTGCTTATAGTTTAACCAATCAATTTGGAGTTGATGGTGTTCCATCGGGTATTATATCCTTATCTTCTTTTATCGTAGTCACTCCTTTTGTTACTTCTGATGCAGGTGCTGGGATGCCGACTACTTATATGGCAGCAAAAGGTTTATTCGTGGCTATTATTATCGGATTAATAAGTGGTTATATCTATCAGTGGTTTATTAATCATAATATTCAAATTAAATTACCAGAAACTGTACCACCTGCAGTAGCAAAAAGTTTTAGTGCGATTATACCTGGAGCATTTATTGTGACATTTTGGTTGATTATCTATGCAATTTTAATAAAGCTGAATTTACCGAACTTACATGATGTTGCTCAAGTTGTTTTGGGAGGTCCTCTAGGATTACTAGGGAATAATGTGTTTGGTACTGTGGTTGTTGTAGGTTTAAATAGTTTGTTCTGGTTTGTTGGTATTCATGGAGGAAATGTTGTCAACTCGGTAATGCAACCTTTATGGATCGCTAATTTAGATGAAAATCGTGCGGCATACCAAGCTGGAACCGAAATGCAACACATTTTCACTATCTCATTTATGGATAATCTTGTTTATATTGGTGGTGGTGGTGCAACACTTGGTTTGGTTTTAGTGTTGGGTTATCTAGCTCGAAAGAAAAAAACAAGTAAGCAAACAAAAGTATTAGCTCCAATTACTGTCGTTCCAGGTATTTTTAATATCAATGAGCCCACTATGTTCGGACTACCTGTTGTATTAAATGTTATGTTGCTCGTACCATTTATTCTTGCTCCGATGGTCAATGTTGTTGTAGCATACTTGGCTATGGCATCTGGACTTGTTCCTTTAACTCGAACGGTAGCATCTTGGACAATGCCTCCTATTATAAGTGGATTTTTAGTAACCGGAAGCATCAGTGGTTCCATTTTGCAAATTGTATTAATTGTATTAGATGTATTGTTATACTTGCCATTCTTCATAGCTGTTGAAAAGCGTTTCAAAGCTGAAGAACTGGGAGAGTCAATGATTCAGGAACAAACACTTAAAGAGTCAGAAGTGTTTGTAAAAAAATAAATTTATTGAAAAGGCATAACTTCTGTTTAATACCGAAGTTATGCCTTTTTTGATTATATAAAATAAAGTTGTAAATACAAATTTATTTTATGTCTTTACATTTTAAATGAAAAGGGTTACAATTATTTTGTAAAAAACATATTAAAAGGAGGAGATAAGAATGGAAGATAATAAATGGATCATAATGCTGGGAAACATGGCCAGCAAAATTAACAGCTATAAGTATATTATAGCTATCAAAAATGCTTTTACTGCTCTAATACCGATCATCATCACGGGGGCTTTTGCAACGCTGTTTTCTAATATGGTTTTTGATTCAACAAATGGTTTGGCACAAATAGATGCTTTAGCTTTTTTGGAAGAATTGAAACCGATTGCACAATCAATTAACTATGCAACAATGAACATGTTGACAATTAGTGCGGTCTTTTTAATAGGACTGGAGATTGGTAATTTAAATAAAGAAAGCGGATATTTTCCTGGTTTACTAGCAGTTATCAGTTATATAACCGTCAATCCAACAACGTTAGAATTGTTAGTGGATGACAAAATGCGTGTAGTGGAAAATGTTTTATCTCGTAACTATACGGATACAAAAGGATTATTTTTAGGAATGTTTATCGCAATTGTTTCAGTAGAATTATTCACTTGGTTAGGCAAACAAGATAAAATAAATATAAAAATGCCTGACAGTGTGCCTTCAAATGTATCAAGAAGTTTTTCGGCATTGATTCCGACAATCTTAACGATCACTATGATCGCCACAGCAGGATTTGCTATTTTCCGCATAACTGGTATGTATCTATACGATATTATCTATATGGTTGTTCAAGCACCATTAGAAAATGTTATGCAAGGATTACCTGGTGTCTTAATTTTGATGTTCGTGGCTCAGTTCTTCTGGGTTATCGGAATACATGGAAACCAAATGATCAAACCAATTCGCGAACCTTTGTTATTAGCTTCAATAGCAGTCAATACAGATGCATTTAATGCAGGTAAAGAAATTCCAAATATTATCAATATGCCTTTCTGGGATATGTACATGAATATTGGTGGTTCTGGGGTAACGATTGGATTGTTATTTGCTATCTTTATCGTTGGTAAACGAGATGACATGAAAGAAATTGCAAAATTATCTATGGGACCTAGTTTATTCAATATTAATGAACCCGTAATATTTGGAATGCCAATCATGTTAAACCCTATCTTAGCTATTCCGTTCATCGTTACACCACTAATTACAGGAGTGATCGGTTATGTAGCGACTTATATTGGCTTTGCCGGAAAAGCAGTAGTTATGATTCCATGGACTACGCCACCAATTATTAGTGCTTATTTAGCAACAGCGGGTAGTTTAGGAGCAGTTGCGACTCAATTGATTTGTATCGTAGTTTCAACATTGATTTACTTGCCATTCGTTAAAATTTCTAATAGTCGTCAACTAGTGGAAGAACCAGGGCGTACTGAAGAAGTAAAAGAATTAGATGAAGTCACTGTAAATGACTAAAAGATTAATAAATTTAGAGTGTAAATTATCTATTGAAGTAAAATGATATATAATCCTATTGAGCTTGAGAAGTCCCGTGGATTTACGAAAGGGATTTTTCAAGTTCTTTCTATTTGAATTAATAGTTGTTTGTGGGGATATGTTATACTAAAGAGAATAGCAAAATGACATAATTATATAAAACGAAGTGAGTGAGGGCAATGGCAAAATACAAAAATGTCGCAGATGAATTACGTAAACAAATTAAACAAGGCAATTATCCAAAAGGCGGTCAATTGCCCAATCAAAATGAATTAGCAGAAAAATTTGATACAAGTAGAGTTACCGTAAAAAAAGCACTAGATTTATTGTCGATTGAAGGACTGGTTTTTTCAGTTCAAGGTTCTGGCACATACGTCAAAAAAAATATTGCACAAACATCTGATACAGGAATCAAAATTGGGCAGAATATTGGATTAACTCATCAAATAGGAGAACAAACCGAATTAGTTAACAAGGTACTGGCTTTTAACGTTCGATTTCCAAGTGCTGAAGAATGTGAACAATTAATGATCCAAAGTGAATCTCCAGTATATGAAATCAAACGATTAAGAGTTATTAACAATAGACCTTATTCGATAGAATATTCATTACTTCCGGTAAAACTTGTTCCAAACATAACTCCTGCTATCTTAGAGCACTCAGTTTATGATTACATTCGACAAGATGTTGGGCTGGTTTTTGGTGGGAATCAGCAGTTTATCAAGGCTGCACCTCCTAACGAAGAAGACCGACAGTATTTAAATTGCAAAGATAACGAACCTGTTCTAGAGGTTACAAAGGTAATGTTCCTTGAAAACGGCAGACCCTTCGAATATTCAAAAGTAAGACACCGTTATGATATGGTAGAAATGTGTTTTAATAATACACAGCATGAGTAAAAATTAATTAAAATAGGAAAAAGATTCGAATTTTAAATCGATAAATTTCGAGTCTGCATCCTAGAAATAAGAGTAGAAAAAACTATCTTGAAAACTAGAAGAATAGTTTTCGAATAAATCGGATTAATTTTTAAGAACTTAAAGAAAAATAGTTGACAATTTTGTGAAAAGCATGTAAAGTTATAGGAGTTGTTAGAGCAAGTAACTTTCAAAAATATGAATAAAAATTCTTTTAAAATAATTTTTATTAAAAAGTTATTGACATTTAAAAAATAACTTGTTATTATATAGAAGTTGCAACGGACTGTTACAACAAGCTTTAGACCTTTGAAAACTAAACAAAGTAAGACGAACCAAATGTGAG
>NZ_JBEMAR010000017.1:0-7239 GCF_040274945.1 Carnobacterium sp. | reverse complement strand
TAGGACGTTGCCACGCAAATCAAAAAGACATCATCCTCGGATGGTGTCTTTTTTTGTTCTTTTTAAACTAGTCATTTTGTTTAGAATAAAAAGAGTAATAAATCAATTAATAAAACGCTTGCAAAACTAATTCGAACGTGTTATATTGTTTGTAACAAAGGATTGTTACTGCATCGGCAGGCAAAACCTAAATTGATTCGAATTGTTCTATCTTATTGGAGACAGAGCATTTGGAATGAGTTTAGGTTTTTTATTTTCTATATGATGAAAGTTGGTGAGCAAAGCGATAAAATGAAAATAGAAAAAGTATTGAATAATAATGTTGTGATCACCTTGACTGATACTAATGAAGAAATGGTAGTAATGGGAAGAGGGATTGCCTTCCAACGTAAAGTTGGCGATACAATTGAAGTCGAAAAAATAGAAAAAACGTTTGTACCAGAAGGAAATGAAGGTATTGAAACTTTTTCTACTTTGTTTAAAGAAATCAATCCAGAAATTATAGAAATAGCCAATGATATGATCAAATACGCACAGTCTATTTTAAAAACTAAATTAAGCAATAATATCTATTTAACTTTAACGGATCATTTGAACTATGCGATAAGCCGAACGAGTGAAGGAATCGAAATTAAAAATCCTTTAACTTGGGAAATAAAAAAGTTTTATAAAAAGGAATATGAGATTGGATTAAAAGCTTTAGAAAAGATTAAAACTAAATTCGGTGTGATAATGAATGAAGACGAAGCTGCATCCATTGCTTTGCATATTGTGAATGCTAAACAAGAAGGACAAGAACTAGGAATTACCGTTAAAATGACTGAAGTTGTGCAAGATATTTTAACAATTGTACGGTTACAATTTGGAATCACTTTTGATGAAGATTCCTTTAACTATTCTCGTTTTGTTACTCACTTACAATATTTTGCTCGTAGAATGCTGGAACATGATAACAAAAGATCTAATGATGATTTTTTATTCGAGCAAGTTAAAATAAAGTATCCAAAAGCTTTTGAATGTACAAATAAGATCAATAGTTACCTTACGAATAAACACCATACGCTACTCTCAAAAGATGAACAGGTTTACTTAGCGATTCATATCCAACGAGTAACGAGTGAAAAAATAATTAAATAAACTAATCAATGATGGATTGTTACTGCGCAAGCAGGCAAAACCTAAATTGATAGCTAATATGTATCGAGTAATGATGCATTATGCTATTGATTTAGGTTTTTCTTTTTAAAAAAATTAAATGGGAGAAGGAATTAGGATGAAATACGAAGCATTAGCTAAATCAATAATTGAAAACGTGGGCGGAACAGAAAATATCAATAGTTTAACTCATTGTGTAACAAGATTAAGGTTTAAATTAAAAGATGAAAGTAAAGCAAATACAGATGTACTAAAGAAAATGGACGGAATTGTAACCGTAATCAAAAGTGGCGGACAGTATCAAGTCGTTATTGGAAATCATGTACCGGATGTCTATCAAGAAGTCGTAACTGTCGGAAATTTAAATAGTAATGATTCTTCTGAACAAGAATCAGATGAGAAAGTAGGTCTGTTCAATAAGTTCGTTGATATGATTTCAGGAATTTTTGCACCAACTTTAGGAACATTAGCTGCTACTGGTATGATCAAAGGATTCAATGCTTTGTTTGTAGCACTAGGCTGGCTAACAGTTGAATCAGGAACGTATCAAATATTAAATGCTATAGGTGATTCATTGTTTTATTTCTTCCCTATTTTCCTAGCATTTACAGCCAGTAAAAAATTCAAAGTGAATCAGTTCACGGCTATGGCTATTGGTGCTTCACTGGTTTACCCGACTTTAGCTGGAATCAGAGCAGGAGATCCTCTTTATACACTGTTTTCCGGATCCATTATTGAGTCCCCAGTGCACACCACTTTCCTAGGACTTCCACTTATTCTAATGGACTATTCGTCAACCGTTATTCCGATTATTGTTGCTATTTTTCTAGCATCTAAAGTTGAAAAAGGATTGAAAAAAATCATTCCAGACGTGGTCAAAACCTTCTTAATTCCTTTTTTTACTCTTTTGATTATTGTCCCAGTAACTTTCATGATCGTTGGACCAATCGCAACATGGGCAGGTAGCTTAGTAGGAGCCGGGACTTTAGCCGTTTATAACTTAAGCCCAATCTTAGCAGGTGCAATTGTAGGTGGTTTCTGGCAAATATTTGTTATGTTCGGATTGCATTGGGGTCTTGTGCCAGTAGCTCTGAACAACTTAGCTGTTTACGGATATGATCCTATTTTAGCAATGTCATTTGCAGCCTCATTTGCACAAACTGGAGCAATTATTGCAATTATGGTAAAAACAAAAGAGAAAAAGGTTAAGTCTTTAGGTATTCCTTCTGTAATTTCCGGTATGTTCGGTGTAACAGAACCAGCAATTTATGGTATCTCTTTGCCTCTTAAAAAACCTTTCATCATGAGCTGTATCGCTGCCGGTGTGGGTGGAGCAACTCTAGGATTAGTCGGAGCTAATGGATACGTTGTAGGAGGACTAGGAGTATTTGGAATCACCAACTTCCTGAATCCTGCTGAGAGTGGTTTAGGTAATGTGCCTATAGTAATAGCCATTATCATTGGAGCTATGATTCTTGGTTTTGTATTAACTTATATTGCTGGTTTCGGAAAATTGTATGAAGATGATGCAGTTGTGGCAGAAACAACTAATGATGGAATCATTGATTCAGGAAATGAAGTTTATATTGGAAAAGATACTATCGAAAGCCCATTAAAAGGATCTATTATTCCGCTTTCTGATGTTCGAGATGAAGCTTTTTCATCTGGAGCTATGGGAAAAGGTTTGGCAATTGAACCAACTGAAGGGAAATTAGTTTCACCAGTTAATGGAGTTGTCACAATGCTTTTTCCAACGTTTCATGCAGTGGGTATAACGTCAGATGAAGGAACAGAAATCTTGATCCATATTGGTATGGATACTGTTCAAATGAATGCTGAAGGATTTGTTCCACACATTAAGCAAGGAGACAAAGTAACAAAAGGTCAGCTTTTAATTGAATTTGATATTGCCAAGATCCAAGCAGCCGGTTACAGCGTGGTTACGCCTGTAGTTATCACAAATTCACAAAATTATTTAGATGTCATCACGACAGAGAAAGCAACTGTTTCTTCTAACGAACAATTAATGACTGTAGTCATTTAAAAAATAAGAAAATGAGGTAATCAGATGAAAAATAGTAATGGTTTTCCAGAAGGATTTTTATGGGGAGGCGCAACTGCAGCCAATCAATTTGAGGGTGCATATAATGAGGGAGGAAAAGGCCTCTCTACAGCCGACATGGTAAAATTTATACCTAAAGAAGAACGAGGAGAAGGGTTTTCATTAGACGTTTCAGGTAAAGAAATTGAAGCAATTTTAGCAGGAAAAGTAGATGCTGTTTTCCCGAAACGTTTTGGGGTTGATTTTTATCATCATTATAAAGAAGACATCGCTTTGTTAGCAGAAATGGGCTTTAAAGTATTCCGTTTATCGATTAACTGGGCACGCATTTTTCCAAATGGGGATGATATAGAACCAAATGAGGAAGGACTTGCTTTTTACGATAGCGTATTTGACGAATGTCTAAAATATGGCATTGAGCCTTTGGTAACTCTGTCTCATTACGAAACACCTTTGAACTTAACTTTGAAGTATAATGGATGGGCGGATCGCCAAGTCATTGATCTCTTTGTTAATTATGCTGAGACTGTCTTCACACGTTATCAAAATAAAGTGAAATACTGGCTTACATTTAATGAAATCAACATTATTACATTAAGTCCATATACAGGCGGTGGAGTACTAGTAGATGACGCAGAAAATCCATTGGAGTTGTCTTATCAAGCTGGACATCATCAATTTGTAGCTAGCGCATTAGCTACAAAAATTGGACATGAAATTAATCCTGAATTTAAAATAGGATGTATGTTGGCGCGCATGACAACTTACCCTGAAACTAATAACCCGAAGGATATAATAAAAGCGCAAGAGGAAAATCAATTGAACTTGTTCTTTACAGACGTTCAAGCACGTGGAAAGTATCCTGCTTATATGGATCGTTATTTCCTTGAAAATGATATTAACATCCATAAAGAACGTGGCGATGATGAAATCTTGAAAGCCTATCCTGTTGATTTTATTTCCTTCAGTTATTATATGTCCAATACAACTAGCTCAAACCCATCAGAAGATCAAGTTAGCGGAAACTTTATGGGAGGGATAAAAAACACCTATTTAGAAACATCTGATTGGGGCTGGCAAATTGATCCAATTGGATTAAGATGGACCTTGAAAGATTTTTATGATCGTTATCAACTGCCGTTGTTTATTGTTGAAAATGGATTAGGGGCTTATGATAAAGTAGAAGAAGATGGCAGTATTCATGATAATTACCGAATTGATTATCTGCAAAAGCATATTGAACAAATGAAGGAAGCGGCACTAGATGGTGTGGATCTAATGGGTTACACGAGTTGGGGAGCGATTGACCTAGTTAGTGCTTCCACTTCAGAAATGTCTAAACGCTATGGATATGTTTATGTTGATCAAGATGATGAAGGGAATGGAACATTAGAGCGTTCTAGAAAAGATTCATTCTTCTGGTATAAAAAAGTTATTGAGACGAATGGAATGGATTTAAGTAAATAAATAAAGCAGGCGAAAGAAGGGTCTTGTTTTGAGCGAGTTCTTTTCTAGGCAACTGCCGTATCCTCTATTAAAAAAACATATGCTATACTTAATAAAATAAACGTTTAATAAAATGAAGAATCTAAAATAATTGATCGAAAAAAGGAGAAGATGACTTTGACAGTAGAACAATTTCCAAAAGATTTTTTGTGGGGTGGAGCAGTAGCTGCAAACCAATTAGAAGGAGCTTACAACGCAGATGGTAAAGGGTGGTCTGTCCAAGATGTAACACCTCAAGGCGGATTTGGCCCGATAACGGACGAACCGACAGAAGATAACATGAAATTAGTCGGGATTGATTTTTATAACCGCTATAAAGAAGACATTAAATTATTTGCGGAAATGGGATTTAAAACTTTCCGTACGTCAATTGCTTGGTCACGCATCTTTCCTAATGGAGACGAAACTGAACCAAATGAAGCTGGATTAAAATTTTATGATGATTTATTTGATGAACTTCTTAAATACAATATCGAACCATTAGTAACACTATCTCACTATGAAACACCATTACATTTAGCCAAAGAATACGACGGTTGGGTTAATCGCAAAATGATCGGGTTTTACGAAAATTACGTGCGGACTGTCTTTACACGCTACAAAGGGAAAGTGAAATACTGGTTGACTTTTAACGAGATTAATTCAATTATACATGCACCATTTATGAGTGGTGGAATTGCTACTGCACCAGAAAATCTGACACAAAAAGATTTGTATCAAGCGGTTCATCACGAGTTAGTAGCGAGTGCGTTGGCTACTAAAATTGGACATGAATTAATGCCGGAAGCACAAATTGGATGTATGGTTTTAGCTATGCCGACATACCCATTAACTCCAAATCCAGATGATGTTATTGCTGCTATGGAAGCAGAACGTAAAAATTATTTCTTCTCTGATGTACACGTTCGAGGAGTTTATCCAGGGTATATGAAACGATTCTTCCGTGAAAATGCTATTGAATTAGATTTTGGTCCAGAAGATGAAGAACTATTAAAAAATGCGGTTGATTTTATCTCGTTCAGTTATTACATGAGTTCTACTGAAACAGCTGACGAAAGCAAACGAGTAGCAGGTGAAGGCAATATTTTAGGTGGGATACCTAATCCATACTTAGAAGCATCTGAGTGGGGATGGCAAATTGACCCTAAAGGTTTGCGTATTGTTTTGAATGACTTCTGGGATCGTTACCAAAAACCCTTATTTATCGTTGAAAATGGATTGGGAGCTAATGATAAGCTAATTACAGATGAATATGGAAATAAAACAGTTAACGATGATTATCGAATTGATTATTTGAATGATCATTTAGTCCAAGTTGGAGAAGCTCTGAAAGATGGGGTCGAAGTTATGGGTTACACAACGTGGGGATGTATTGACTTAGTCAGTGCTTCTACAGCTGAATTAAAAAAACGTTACGGTTTTATTTACGTTGATCGGTATGATGATGGAACAGGTACATTGGAACGTTATAAAAAGAAAAGCTTTTCATGGTATAAGGAAGTTATTGAAACAAATGGAACAAGTCTTATTGAAAAATAAAAAAAACCTTGTACGATTAAACTCGTGCAAGGTTTTTTACTTACAAGATAATCATGTTATTGAAAAATTGAGAGAGATTTTTGGAAACTTTTTAGGTATGATCACTCCTTTTATTTTAAATGCCAAACTTTTTTCTTGTTAAAAATAGAAAAAGCTTTAAATAGTTTTTATTTAGTTATATAATATATTGATACTAACTAAAAGTAAGAGGAGTGAGATGATGAAATTAATAGATGTTACTAATAATCATTCGGAACTTGTAGTAGAACAATTGGAAAATACTAATGCAAATTTTATAAAAGTTTTCTCTTTAGGTCCAACTACCGTGATTTGTTCAGGATCTTCAATAAGTAAGGATGTCATTTTATTAAATGAAAGTCGCGCTATAAAAAATGCTGAAATTAACTTTGTATTAAAAAACATACTTGATACAACTATTGACAACGTTGAATTTATCTATGCTCCTAATATTGTCGAGTTATCCATCCCTGTTGAAGATTGATTTTTCATGGTACAAGGAAGTTATTGAAATAAACGGAATAAGTCTTATTGAAAAATAGTAGAGAAGTTAAGTTTTGCACGAATTTATTCGTGTAAAACTTTTTTTTAATCCAGTATCTATTTTTATTAAGATTTATGCATGAATTTTAGAATATTTATGTAATGAAAAAATGCAACGAACTGTTCCTTTACAATGTGTAATAAAATTTACAAGAATGTTCGTTTTTTTAAACTAAATTGCGGTACTTAAATTCTGAATTTAAATGAATGTTCATCTTTAATAAAAATTGTGATTTTATTCTAAAAATATGTTGACGAATGTTGATTTCGCTGGTATATTAGTAGATGTCGTTGAGGCAATTGATTCAAATCAACGAAAAAAATAAAAACAAAAGTTGTTGACAGACATCGCTACACATGATATTATGTATAAGTTGTCACGAACAAAACAACACACTTTAGACCTTTGAAAACTA
>NZ_JBEMAR010000016.1:0-7614 GCF_040274945.1 Carnobacterium sp. | reverse complement strand
TGTGTCACCTGATTTTACAGTGTATGACGTGTTGCTTGTATTTCCTGTACTTGGTACCGGTGTTGGCGTTGTTGTTCCACCTTTAATCGTTAAGGTTTGATTCACATAGATCGCATCTGTCTTTAAGTTGTTCCATGATTTTAAGTTTGAAACCGATACACCGTATTTCGAACTGATTCCAGTCAATGTGTCACCTGATTTTACAGTGTATGACGTGTTGCTTGTATTTCCTGTACTTGGTGCTGGTGCTGTCGTTGTGTTGCCGCCTTTAATCGTTAAGGCTTGATTCACATAGATCGCATCTGTTTTTAAGTTGTTCCATGATTTTAAGTTTGAAACCGTTACACCGTATTTTGAACTGATTCCAGTCAATGTGTCACCTGATTTTACAATGTATGACGTGTTGCTTGTATTTCCTGTATTTGGTGCCGTAGTTGGCGTTGTTGTTCCACCTTTAATCGTTAAGGCTTGATTCACATAGATTGCATCTGTTTTTAAGTTGTTCCATGATTTTAAGTTTGAAACCGATACACCATATTTTGAACTGATTCCAGTCAATGTGTCACCTGATTTTACAGTATATGACGTATTGCTTGTATTTCCTGTACTTGGTGCTGGTGCTGTCGTTGTGTTGCCGCCTTTAATCGTTAAGGCTTGATTCACATATATCGTATCCGTTTTTAGACTATTCCATGATTTTAAGTTCGCCACAGATACACCATATCTTGATGCAATAGCTGTCAATGTATCGCCTGATTTCACTTTGTAAGACGTACTGCTTGTATTTCCAGTATTTGGTGTTGTTGTCCCACCTGAAGTTGTACCGCCCTTAATCGTTAAGGCTTGATTCACGTATATCGTATCTGACGTTAAGTTATTCCACGATTTCAAGTTTGAAACCGATACACCGTATTTTGAACCGATTCCAGTCAATGTGTCGCCTGATTTCACTTTATAAGACGTGGTGCTTGTATTTCCTGTACTTGGTGTTGGTGCTGTCGTTGTGTTGCCACCTTTAATCGTTAAGGCTTGATTCACATAGATCGCATCTGTTTTTAAGTTGTTCCATGATTTCAAATTCGCAACAGATACGCCATATTTTGATGCAATAGCTGTCAATGTATCGCCTGATATCACTTTATAAGATATACTGCTTGTATTTCCAGTATTTGGTGCTGGTGTTGTTGTCCCACCTGACGTTGTTCCACCTTTGATTGTCAATGTTTGATTCACGTATATCGTATCTGATTTTAAGCTGTTCCACGATTTCAAGTTCGAAACAGATACACCGTATTGAGATCCAATACCAGTCAATGTGTCGCCTGATTTTACTTTATAAGACGTACTGCTTGTATTTCCTGTGCTTGGTGATGGTGTTGGCGTTGTTGTTCCACCTGACGTTGATCCACCTTTGATCGACAATGTTTGGTTCACATATATCATATCTGACTTTAAGTTGTTCCATGATTTCAAGTTGGAAACAGATACGCCATATTTTGATGCAATAGCTGTCAATGTGTCGCCTGATTTCACTTTGTAAGATGTACTGCTCGTATTACCTGCATCTGGTGTTGAAACGTTATTATTATCATTTGATACCGGAATACTCGGCGTTGTTGGTGCTGTTTCTCCAGAAGATTTCGTGTCATATTGCGTTAAGTTATAAGCTTTTATAATAGCATTTAACTTAGAAGCATAGCTAGGATCCGTCGCGTATCGTCCTTGTAACCATGCGGTCGCTTCATATGCACTGTTTGAATTACTAGCCCATGCACCTGAGTAATAGCCATTATCCCAAGAAGTTCCTCTTTTTAAGAGGTTAGCGTTATCTTGCAATGATTCAGCATACGATGGATACTTCTTGAAGTTTTGCGGGATATAAATCCAACCTGTTGAAGAACTCCATTCAGATGTATACATTGTAACAGTATTGCCATTGTAACTTCCTTTTATACCAAATAAATTATAGTTTGGACTAGTTGATAATTTACTAGTACCATAACCGCTCTCTAATGCTGCTTGAGCAATCATAACTGAAGCGTACAAATTATTATTTGCCGCTACTTGTTTTGCATATGATGTAAGGCCATTAACAAAGCCAGCAGGTGTTGATGCATCTACAATTGCATTATTGGTATTGGTTGGCTTTGGTGCGGGTGTGCTTTTTGACGCAGTTTCATTTAAATCTAAGACTTGTCCCACCTTAATAAGATCTGTTGATAGTTTATTCCATTTTTTTAGTTGAGCTACAGTGACTCCATTAGCCTTGCTAATTTTATTTAGTGTATCACCAGACTTAACAGTATATGTTTTAGCTTTTTCTACAGCAGTAGTTGCTACTTTTTTAGCCGAAGTCGTAGCTGCCATTTTAACTGAAGTAGTTGCTACTTTAGGAGTTACTACTTTAGCTTTTTCTACGATAACTTCTTCTTTAACTGGTTCTGTTACTGGTTCTGTTACTGGTTCTGTTACTGGTTCTGTTACTGGTTCTGTTACTTTGTCTTCTGAAGTAGCTGGTTCTTCTATAATTTCTGATTCAAGAGGCTCACTAATAACCTCATCATTATTTTCTACTAATTCCTCTGTCGGAACATCTGTTTCAATCTCTGTTGTTTCTTCTACTACTTCTGTTTCAGGGACTTCTACGACTACCGCAACAGGTTCTTCAGCTTGTTCTTTGACAGTTTCTTTTTCAGGTACTTCAACTTCAGATTCGTCTAACTCTTCTGAGATGTCTGTTTCTAGTGTATGATTATCCAGATTCTCAGTTTCATCAATAACAGAGTCACTTGATTCATCTATTGGTTGAATAGCTGTAGATGTTTCTGTTTCTTTGTTTAATTCTGCTTCTTCTATAGCTATTGTAAGTAATTCATCAATTTCTTCAATTGATAATTCGTTAAATGTTAAAGTTTCAAAATGTTCAGTTGAAAGAACTGATTTAAGTTCATTAATAAGTTGTTGTTTTTCAGTGGCATCTTCTGGTATGTAATCACTCTCGTCTGATTCTATGGCTGCTTTTTGGCCTTCTTCAGTTGCAGTGTCATTCTTTTCAATTGTCTCTTCCAATTTTTTGCTACTGGTCTCAGCTAATTCATTTGCACTAGCTGATGCAGAGAATGTTGGAAATGCTAGTAAACTCACTAATAAAGTCGTACTGAAAACAGCTGTTCCTTTTTTGATCAATCCATTGGCATTTTCTGATTGAACAAAGTTTTTTTGATTTTTTACAGCTGAAATTCTTTCATTTCTTGTTTTTTCCAAAGTGAGTACCTCCTATTTTTATTTTTCACCATTTTTAGGGGTTGATTTTCATACAACTATTGCTATTTTATTATATCTTTACCACACTTATAATGAAAGCTTAACTTAGGTAGATGATGGATTTTTAATAAACGTTACATAAACGTAATAAACAGCAGTCACATGTCTTAAGTGTAATGAAAGAAAATAGATAATTCTTTAAATACTTGATTTTTTTATTACCTTTCTTGAATGATGTCTATTCCTTTTAGTTTATTCTCCACAATGAATATGCTAAACTTATTCTTCAAGAGTATAAATATCTCTGATGCGTTTATTTTATAGAAAGTATGAGAAAAAAATTATGAAAACATCTACTATTAAGCTCTTTTACACCTCCATTAATTTTTTGATTAGTATGCTATTATTACTCCCATTTGGTGTATTGGCTTTTGGAGTAGCTCAACAGTCAGAATGGTTAAACTCATTCGACCGATTTTTTGCTTCTCCAATTTTAGTCAATCGTTCTCCTATAAAAACAACATTTTATTCTTTAATAACCGATTTAGGAGGTACTTTTTGTATTTTTTTACTGACTGTTTTAGTTAGTCTTTACTTCATATGGCGAAAAAAAGATACCAAAACCGCTTATTGGTTTATCTTTAATGTTGCTCTTGGAGCAGGCTTATTAAATCAACTGGTAAAGTTTCTTTTCCAAAGGACACGTCCTACTATTGAACACCTTGTCTTGCAAGATGGATATAGCTTTCCTAGTGGTCATTCTATGGCTTCCTTAATTTGTTACGGTGGAATTGCCTTTTTAATTATTCAGTTCACGCGTAAGAAATGGATCAAATGGGTAGTTGGTCTATTAGCATCTTTAATCATCATTACTATTGGTATCAGTCGAATCTATTTAGGCGTTCATTTTCCATCAGATGTAATTGGTGGTTTTTGCTTAGCAGGTTCTTGGTTATTACTCTCTACTGCTTTTTATTCTAATAAAATAAGAAATCATCATTAAATAACCAATTTATTTTGTAAAGGTTGTTTAAAAAAATTAGAAACTAACTTGCAATTTTAGGGACAGAGTTGAACTAAACTCTGTCTCTTTTTATAGTTAGATATAAATAAGTACATGTTAAAATTGAATAAACTAATTCAGTTAACTGTATATGGGAGGAATTAGCTATGCTTGATAATGCACTACGCTATAGTCGCACATTGTTAACAAACACTCTACTACCTGGGATTTTCAATCAGGTAAGTCTTTTCATTCAAGGGCATGAAACAATGTTCTGTATTACCACAAGATATTCTTATAGCAGGAGCAATTTTTAATTTAGGCTACTTACCTAACGAAGAAAAAACAATTATACCAACATCAGAAACCACTTTGATAACTATTATAGAAATACTACCCCGACTAAGAAAAGGAGGATTACTCCTACTAGTTGTTTATTCTGGTCATATTGGAGGAAAAGAAGAAAAAGATACCATTCTAACTTATGTCCAAACACTCTCTCAAACGGACTATACTGTTTTACGCTACGACTTTCTAAACAAAAAAAAACCTCCTCTACTCATTGCTATTGAAAAAAATAAAAAAAGGAACGGAGGTTGGCCCTCGTTCCTTTTGATTTCTATTTAACTTGTTTATTCAGCTAAAAATGCTTTTAAACTTTCAACTTTGTCAGTATGTTCCCAAGTCAAATCAATGTCCGTCCGTCCAAAATGTCCGTACGCTGCTGTTTGTTTATAAATAGGTCTTTGCAAATCTAGCATTTTGATAATGCCAGCTGGTCTTAAATCAAAATTTGCACGTACTGCTTCGATTAAACGAGATTCAGCAACCGTTCCAGTGTCAAATGTATCTATAGCAATCGATACCGGATGAGCAACTCCTATTGCATAAGCCAACTGTACTTCACATTTATCTGCTAAACCTGCAGCTACTATATTTTTAGCAATATAACGAGCTGCATAACTTGCTGATCTATCAACTTTTGTAGGATCTTTCCCAGAAAAAGCTCCACCACCATGACGAGCATATCCTCCATAAGTGTCGACTATAATTTTACGTCCTGTTAGACCGGCATCTCCTTGAGGTCCACCAATTACAAATCGACCTGTAGGATTAATGAAGTATTTTGTATCTTCATCTAATAACTCACTAGGAATTTCATGATTGATTACTAATTCAATCATATCTTTTTTCAACAGTTCATATGTTACATCTGGATGATGTTGTGTGCTGATAACTATTGTATCTACACGTAATGGTTTATTATTTTCATCATATTCAATCGTCACTTGAGCTTTTGCATCTGGCCTTAAGTAAGAAACAAGTTTTTCTTTTCTAACTAAAGCTAGACGTTTTGTCAAACGATGGCTTAATGCAATTGGCAATGGCATTAATTCTGGTGTTTCATTTACAGCAAAGCCAAACATTAACCCTTGATCACCCGCACCAATTTGATCTAATTCATCTTGAGTTGTTTCTTTAGATTCAACAGACTCGTCAACGCCTTGTGCTATATCTCTTGATTGTTCATCAATAGATACAATTACTGCACATGTGTCAGCATCAAACCCATATTTAGCTCTAGTATATCCAATTTCGCGAATTGTATCACGCACAGTCTTTTGGATATCTACATAAGTTGAGGTAGATATTTCCCCAGCTACTAATACTAATCCTGTTGTTACGATTGTTTCACATGCTACTCTAGCATCTGGATCTTTTGATAAAATTGCATCCAATATAGCATCACTAACTTGATCCGCTATTTTATCTGGATGTCCTTCTGAAACAGATTCAGAAGTAAATAATTTTCTTTCTGTCATTACTTTGTTCCCCCTTTAATTTTTCGGTTACAAGGCTTCTCCACTTTTAAAGTGAATCCTCTCGGGAATCCGATTTGCAAACCTTATACATTTTACCATAATTCATGCTTTATTAGTATTAAATCTATTGAAAATATTGATTTTGATCAAAAACACCGTACTTTCTAGCCATTCAGCTTATTTATTCTTCATTTCTCTATACCATTAACCCTTTTTTAGGTAAAATAAGATTAGACAAATCACTAAAAGGAGTTTTTTCATTGGTGCACTCTATTTATAAAACTATTACACATTATCTTTATCATCCTTTATTTTTAGTTCTCGTTATTCCTTTATCTTATTTATTAATAGGTACACTTTATGCTGGTCAATATAGTTCATTTAACTTTATACGTTTTTTCCTATTGTATAGTTTTATTTTTTTAAACCACTTATTAGGAAATTTTTTATTTAAAACCATCAAATCATCTTTTTCATTTAATCATATTCCATTTCTTATATTTGAGGTATTAAATCTACTGCTCATTTATTACTTTACTTATAACATCCATTACTTAGTAGGATTACTATGTTTCTTCTATAGCTTGGTGATTCACTTTCAATTTTATCTCATTAAACAAGGTTATTCATGGCTCATGTTATTTTTTTCTAGTGTATTTAAGGGTGGTATATTAACCTACCTGAGTTTTTTTGTTCAAGCAAATTTTATCCCTAATACACTTTTTTATTGGAGCATTCCGTTAATATTAATGGTCTTTTTAGTTGAACTAGGAAAACTTCAATTAAATTATACAAGAATTAATGGACAGTTAAACGAACACAATTCAAATAACCTTTTTTTAGACCACAAACACTTTCAACGTATCGTTTTATATTTACTAATTCTGATTTATGTAGTCAGTTTTATCCTTTTTATTCCTACTTTCAAAAGCCTATCGTTTATCTTTATACTTACTTTACCTTTTACTATTAAGGTGGTTCAATTGTCTTTTTCTACAAAAGAATCGATTTCAGCTAAATTAACCCAAAGAACGTTGCAACTCTGTTCCATTGCTTTTTTTATCTCTTTTAGTATAATCCTCTTTATTTATACTCTTTGAGGCTATTCTCTTAAAGGTATCAATCGTCATGCGAGTGATACCTTTACTTGTTTATACAATAATAAAAAGGATAAGAGAAGTTTCCTCTTATCCTTTTTATTCAGCTTATTTTTTTATGACCCGTACGGGAATCGAACCCGTGATACCGCCGTGAAAGGGCGGTGTCTTAACCGCTTGACCAACGGGCCGTTCTAAATTGTAGTACAATGGGCCTAAATGGACTCGAACCATCGACCTCACGCTTATCAGGCGTGCGCTCTAACCAGCTGAGCTATAGGCCCAAAAAAAAAAGCGGGTGACGAGAATCGAACTCGCATCAACAGCTTGGAAGGCTGTGGTTTTACCACTAAACTACACCCGCATTAAAAAGTGGCCTGGGACAGAATCGAACTGCCGACACCTTGAGCTTCAATCAAGTGCTCTA
>NZ_JBEMAR010000015.1:0-11924 GCF_040274945.1 Carnobacterium sp. | reverse complement strand
GCCGGTATACTAAAGAGCCCCAAGAACGAATTCGTTCTTGGGGCTCTTTTTTTGTAATATAAGGATACTTTATTCTTTATTTTTGTGCTATCTGTTATGATGGTGGTGTAAATATCGGATGTTTTCTATTTGATGTAAGTGCTTGTGAATTTAAGTAAATTCTATTGATTTTATGTATATGTCCGTTCAAATGTATTGACCAAAAAGGAGAGGATAATATGTCAACGAGATCTACTTTTTCAAAAGCTGAAATTAGAAAAAACAACCCACTATTTTCGCCATTACGTGCGGTAGTAGAAACAACGATGTATGGGAATAATATTAATGAAGTAGGAACGATTGAAGAAGCGTACTTACTGGCTAAAGAATCAATTCATACTGTTGTAACAGATTTATTAGTTAAGTATCCAGAAAAGTTAGGCTTACCATTTGGAGCAAAAGTTCTGGTTGAGAATGGTGGAGCTGTAGTAGGCCGTACAGCTGCAGCAAAACGTATTCTAGGAGAAAATCCTGAAGAAGATGCTAAATTGGCTCCAATCATTCGAGAAGCTATTTATCAAGGTGAAAATAAAATGCGCTATAAAGGAACAGCTTACGTTGGTTTAGATCCTGAATTTATGGTGAAAGCTCATTTGAGTGTACCTGTTGGCCAAGAAAATAACTTATACTCTTGGTTATTAAATTTTCAAATTTGTAATGAATTGTACGACGAAATGTATCTCGAATCAAGACCAATAAATGAAGGCGATATCTTTATTTATCAGGATCCAGAATGGCATCATCCGGATTATCCGATGGGTCTGGCTTATTTTGATTCAGAGCATAACACAGCGGTCATTTTAGGCATGAATTATTTTGGAGAGTTAAAGAAAGCAACGTTAACACTTGCTTGGGGTACAGCTCACCGTTTAGGATATGTTGCATGTCATGGTGGACAAAAAAAATTCACTTTAACGAATGGAAAAAATTATGTTTCAGCATTCTTTGGACTATCCGGATCAGGAAAGTCTACATTAACACATGCTAAACATGAACATAAATATGAGGTGGAAGTTTTGCATGATGATGCATTCATTATTTCCCTAAAGAATGGTTCGTCTATTGCATTAGAACCTGCTTATTTTGATAAAACACAAGATTACCCTTCAGACCATGTTGAAGTTGATTATTTTGTGACTGTACAAAATGTAGCGGTCACGTTAGATGAAAATGGCGATAAAGTTCTACTGACAGAAGATCTGCGTAATGGTAACGGTAGAACCATAAAATCACGGTACTCTACTTCAAATCGTGTAGATAAATTTGATGAACCCATAGATGCAATCTATTGGATCATGAAAGATGAAAGCTTACCACCCGTAATTAAAATAAATGACCCGATACTTGCTGCAACATTTGGAGCTACCTTAGCTACAAAACGTTCAACAGCTGAGCGCTTAAAAAAAGGGATCGATGTCAATAAACTTGTGATTGAACCATATGCAAATCCATTCCGCATTTACCCACTTGAAGAAGACTACCATCATTTTAAAGCATTATTTTCTGACCAAAACATCGACTGTTATATTTTAAATACAGGCTATTTTGGAGACAAAAAGGTTACTGCAGCTATTACATTAAGTAGTATTGAATCGATCGTTGAAGGAACAGCAGAATATAAACCTTTTGGAACCCTAAATGATTTGAGTTACCTAGTGGTTGATGGATATGAGCCCAAATTTGACGATCAAGAGTATCATCAGTTGGTTCAAGAACGTCTAAACATGCGTGTAGCTTATATTCAAGAAGAAAAGAAAAAAAATCAAATGAATGTTTTGCCAGACGAAGCATTAGAAGCCATGCAATCATTGATTGAATAAAAAGATAGCACTTGCATTAATGGTCAGTTGTTTTATTTGTTTTACCTAATCCTTTTCATTTACTAGAAAGGAGTATGAAAAAATGAAAGAACACACGGTTGAAATTATGGAAACCGTTTTGAGAGATGCTCATCAAAGTTTAATGGCTACAAGAATGTCGACGCAAGAAATGTTGCCTATTATTGAAAAAATGGACCAGGTTGGTTACTATTCACTGGAATGTTGGGGAGGAGCTACTTTTGATGCTGCGATTCGTTTTCTAAATGAAGATCCCTGGGAAAGGTTAAGAGCCATCAAAGAAAGAGCACCACATACTAGGTTACAAATGCTGTTGAGGGGTCAGAATCTATTGGGTTATCGGCATTATGCAGATGATATTGTAGAAAAGTTTGTTGAAAAAGCTAGTGAAAATGGCATAGATATTTTCAGGATTTTTGATGCCTTAAATGATGCTAGAAATTTGGAAGCTTCCTTAAAAGCAGTGAAAAAATATGGAAAACATGCTCAATTGACTATTTGTTACACCATAAGCGAAGTGCATACAATAGAGTATTATATTCAGTTAGCTAAAGAACTGGAAAAAATGGGTGCAGATTCAATTTGTATAAAAGACATGGCTGGTATATTAACACCGTTTGTGGCAAAGGAACTTGTGCATGCGCTGAAAAACGTTCTTACTGTACCGCTTAGTTTGCACACTCATGCTACAAGTGGTGTTTCGCAAATGACGTATTTAATGGCCGTTGAAGCTGGTGTAGATATGATTGACACCGCTATTTCACCTTTTTCAGAGGGAACGAGTCAACCACCTACTGAATCAATGGCTATTGCATTAAATGAGGGGTTTGCAACTACAAAGTTAAATCTCCAGTTATTGGAAGAAATTGCTGATTATTTTAAACCTATTCGAGATAAGTATTTAGCTAATCAGCAACTGGATCCAAAAATGATGGCTGTAGATCCGAAAGCGCTGTTGTACCAAGTTCCTGGAGGGATGTTATCCAATCTGTATTCACAATTAAAACAAGCCAATGCGACTGAAAAATATGAAGCAGTCTTGAAGGAGGTCCCACAAGTTCGTAAGGATTTAGGATACCCACCACTAGTAACTCCTATGAGTCAAATGGTGGGTACGCAAGCGGTCTTTAATGTCCTAACGGGAGAGCGTTACAAGATGGTTCCAAATGAAATCAAAGAGTATTTACAGGGTTCATATGGACGTTCGCCAATGCCGATTAGCAACGATTTCAGGAAGCAGATTATCCATAATGAACCCGTTATTACGGATAGACCAGCTGATCACCTTCAACCAGAGTTTGAACGTTTGAAAAAAGAGATAGGAAATAATGCAAGAACGGATGAAGATGTCTTAACGTATGCATTATTTCCACAAGTTGGAAAAGAATTTCTAATCAAAAAATACTCGACGGAAAATGTTGAACAAAAAAAAGAGACAATAGATGAGGAGCAAACCATTAGAATATCTGCCTATCTATAAAAAATGAGGTGAGAAAATGGAACGGTTTTCTTATTTGGATATAGTGGTGATTACCGTAGTTGGATTGCTAGTTTTATTTGTACTGCTTATTGTGTGGCAATTGTTTCGTCAGTTGATTCAAATGCGAGCAAATCAACATAAAGGCAATCATCAAACAGAGACATCTGTCCAAACAAACCAAGATTTTCCAGCACTTGCTCAGGATGAAGATGAAGAAACCAAAATAATTGCTGTTTTAATGGCATTGATCTTAGCCAATGAGGATCGACAAGATAAGACTTATCAAGTATCAAAGATTGAGCGAATTCGCTAAAGGGAGTGCGCTGATGAAAAATTATGAGATAACAGTAAATGGTAAAGTGTATCAGGTTTCAGTAAAGGAAATTGATGGGGAATTGAATAAGATTAAAGAAAATGAAACCATGAGTTCTGACAAAAACAATAGCGATCAGTTGGAGGGAGTATCGATTACAGCTCCTATGCCAGGAAGAATTTTGTCTGTTAAGGTACAAGAAAATCAATCCGTAAAAGCAGGAGAAACAGTCTGTTTATTAGAAGCAATGAAGATGGAGAACGAAATTGTTGCGCCAGTTGATGGCATCGTCTCGCAAATAAAGGTTCAATCTAATCAATCGGTAGAAGCTGGAGAAGTTCTGGTCTTTATTACTTCAAATTAAGAATAATTATTTCCGTTTCAAATTCCTAGTGAGGGAGGAGATATTTTGAGTACTTTTTTTTCTGGTATATTATCCATTTCAATTGGACAAATCATTATGATGGCCATCGGGGCATGCTTAATGTATCTAGGCATTAAGAAAAAATTTGAACCGACTTTGCTAGTTCCTATGGGAATTGGAACACTGTTGGTTAATTTTCCACAATCTGGCTTAATTACTCAATTAGTAAATAATCAAGAACAAGAGGGCATCCTCAATGTTTTGTTTGATTTTGGAATTGCGACTGAAGTCTTCCCTCTGTTGATTTTTATTGGGGTTGGAGCGATGATCGACTTTGGACCATTGCTGCAAAAACCAATTTTATTACTTTTTGGAGCTTCTGCTCAATTTGGGATTTTCTTTACGATCTTAGTTGCGGTTATTTTTGGTTTTGATATTTTAGAAGCTGCTTCGATTGGCATTATCGGTGCAGCAGATGGACCTACCTCTATTTTTGTTGCGTTGCAGTTAGCCCCACAATTATTAGGTCCTATTACTATAGCCGCATACTCCTATATGGCTTTGGTACCGATTATTCAGCCGTTAGCGATCAAGGCTGTAACGACAAAGAAAGAACGATTGATAAGGATGCATTATAACTCGTCATCTATCTCAAAAACAGTTCGGATTCTCTTTCCTATCGTTGTTATCATTGTATCCGGATTTATAGCACCAGTTTCTTTACCATTAGTTGGGTTTTTAATGTTTGGTAACTTGCTAAGAGAGTGTGGGGTTTTAGATCGATTAAGCCATACTGCTCAAAATGAGTTAGTAAACATTGTTAGTATCTTACTGGGTTTAACCATCTCAGTTAAAATGACAGCAGAATTATTTTTAACTATAGATTCGTTATTAATTATCGGGTTTGGATTGATTGCATTTATTATGGATACTGTTGCTGGGGTACTATTTGCCAAATTGATTAATCTGTTTCGTAAAGAAAAAATTAATCCTATGATTGGTGCGGCTGGTATTTCTGCATTTCCGATGTCTGCTCGAGTTATCCAAAAAATGGCTCAAGAAGAAGATAAAGAAAATTTTGTCTTGATGCATGCGGCAGGAGCAAATGTTTCAGGACAGATTGCTTCAGTAATTGCCGGTGGTCTATTACTAGGATACTTTTCATAATTTTGTAAGAAGAAAGTGGTGAAAAGATGTTTGATGTTGACTATACAGCCTTACAACAAGGTTTGGAATTAATGGGGTATGGAATGATGGGTATTTTTATGGTATTAGGGATTCTTTTCTTAGCTTGTACGGGTTTAGTCAAATGGTTTTCCAATAAGAATTAAGATAAGCACTACCGAGTTCCTCTCGAACTTTCTTTTGCTTTCTTAATTGTTCTTCGCTATACTTTTTTAGAAGAGTAAAAGCGAAAGGAGACAAAGAAATGAAACAATCAGCAGAAGAGTTAACAAAATATTACACTCACTTAAAAATAAGTTATGACAAATATGTAGATCAACCGTTGAATTTAAATATAAAAAGAGGCATACCGAGCAAAGAACAATTACAATTATCACAACCAATGTTGGACGTATTTTCTTCCTCATCAGATTTTATGAGTCAAGGTAATGTAGATATTCGAAATTATGGAGAATTAACGGGTATTTATGAAGCTAAAAAGTTATTCTCTGAACTTTTAGAAACCAATTTGGATGAGATTTTGATTGGAGGAAACTCTAGTTTAAGCTTAATGCACTTAGCAATCGTATCTAATCTACTTTCCAGAAAGAAAGTTCCTCTTTCTAACGACACAATTAAGTTTTTATGTCCCAGCCCAGGATATGATCGTCATTTTGCAATGACGGAAAATTTAGGCATTGAGATGATCTCGATTGAATTAAAAGAAGATGGTCCTGATATGGATGAAGTAGAAAGACTTGTAAAGAATGATGCTGCTATAAAAGGAATTTGGTGTGTTCCTACGTATAGTAATCCAACGGGTATAACCTACTCAGATGAAGTGGTTGACCGCTTAGCCAACATGAAGACAGGATCAGAGGACTTCATGGTTCTTTGGGACAATGCCTACCTTGTACATCATTTGACGAACGATAAGCATTCAGCTAAAAATTTATTAACTGCTTGTAAAGCTGCTGGAAATCCAGATCGTGCATGGATGTTTTGTTCAACATCAAAAATCACTTTTCCAGGTGCCGGTGTATCAGCTTTAGGAGCAAGTAAACGTAATATTGACATAGTAGCAAAAGAACTTTCTTTTCAAACGATTGGATTTGATAAAATCAATCAAATGCGTCATGTGAAGTTTTTAAAAAATAAAAACCACATCTCTCAACATATGGACGACCATGCACGTATTTTAAAACCAAAGTTTGATTTGATCAATCAAAAACTAACGGATTATTTTGCAGGTAAAGATTACGTGAAGTGGACAGAACCAAAAGGTGGTTATTTTGTTCATTTGACTACCAAAAATGGATGTGCAACTGATATTGTTCATGCATTAGCTGAAATTGGGGTAGCCATAACAGAGGCAGGAGCAACCTATCCATACGGTGATAATCCTAAAGATAACAGTATTCGCTTAGCACCAACACCAGTATCACTAGAGGATTTAGATGCAGCAATGGATGCCATTTGTTTATGTATTGAATCTATTAGTTTGAAAAAAGAATTATCTTTGTAAAACAAAAATGGAAATGAAAAAGGGTAACTTTTGTTATATTGAATCTAAAAATGTAGAATGATAGTAGAAGTAATTGAAGTCCGAAATTTTTTATGAGAAACTTCAATTTTAGTTTTATCACAGAGAGGAAGATGACAAATGTCAAAAGGAACATTTTTATTTGGAGCAGCAATAGGAGGAGCGACAGCATATGTAGCAGCTTACTTATTTGCACCTAAATCTGGAGAAGAGTATCAATTAGAGCTGAGAGATAAAGCAGAAATGCTGAAAGAATCTTCTAGCGATTATATGTCGATTGCTAAAGAACGTGGCGGAGATTTTAAAGCTATTGCAACAGATGCAGCAGTTGGTTTGAAAACAGATGTGCAATTGGTCTCAAAACAATTAGCAGAACAACTTAAGATGGACTCTCAAATTCTAAAAGCAGATTTGAAAGACGTTAAGGATGGCGTACCCGGAAGCAAAGAAACTTTAAAAGCTAATTTAAGCGAGGCTGTAAACGAAGCAAAATATACTGCTGTAGGTTTGAAAGATCAAGTCAGTCAAACAACTTCAGAAGCAAAAGATATTTCAAAAGCGGTTGTGGGTGAAGCAAAAATGGAAATTGATGAAGCTAAAGTTGAAAATAATCCAGTAGACACTTTTTAAAGAGTTGTTTAAAAAAATAAGGCACTTGCGATGAGATACCTTATCGCAAGTGCCTTATTTTAATGTTGTTTTGTGCCATCTTTTTTATAAATGATGACTTCAGAGTCCTTGTTTGCAGCAATTTCTTTAGCGCGATTTACTGCATCACTCTTTTTATCGAATGTATCACTGGCTCGTTTGGCTTCTTTTGTTTTGACCGACCAATGATCGTCTTCATAAAAAACTTCAACAGGATTATCTAGTAACTTGGGGTTAGCACTTGAAGTATCGTGCTGATCATTTTTTTTAGGATTGTTTTCTTTATCAAAGGTTTCTTTTTCATCTTTAGAAGCATCCTCCATCCACGATTTAGCCTGTGAAACCGCAATTGGAATAGCCCGGTCATCTTCATATCCATTAGCTAAAAGGGCATTAGCAATTTCAATCGTCTTTTTTCGTAATAGTGGGTCAAAGTTCTTTAATGAAACAGGGTAATCATTCAAATCCCATGGCATAAAAATTAGCCTCCTTTTAACTGTTTGTTTAAGTCTGTTATACCATTCTTCGTTTAATCAAACAAATAAAAAGATTGACTGACTATTTTTATAGTAATTATGAAATAACCGATTAAAAATGGTATATTGTTAGATGGGTATTTAAACAGTGTACTGGATAAGAAGATAAATACTATCTTACATGGAAGAAGGCTATATATGAAGAAAATAGAAGCAGCTGCATTGTTTATGAAAGAAAATAGCGGGTTGTTCCAGTGTCCAATTTGTGAAGAGGCATTTAGTGAGATAAATGGAAATAGTTTAAGTTGTCTAAATGGACATCTTTTTGATATTTCAAAAAAAGGTACACTATATTTCTTATTAAAAGGAACAAAAAATGAGTATGACAAAGAAATGTTGTCTTCACGATTTAACATTGCAACTGCAGGCTTATTTCATCCTTTATTAGATGAACTATATTCAAGTATTGCTGAAAAAGAATATGGACATACTTTAGATGTTGGCTGTGGAGAAGGTTCTCAACTAGATTATTTAACAGAGTTAGGGTTAAAGGGTCAAAAAATTGGCTTTGATATCTCTAAAGATGCCATTCAATTAGCAGCAACGCATTTTTCTAGTGCCTTTTGGTGTGTTGCGGATTTAGCACAATCACCGTTTGCTACACAACAGTATGATACAATATTAAATATTTTTTCACCTTCAAATTACAAAGAATTTGATCGTCTTTTAAAAAAAGGTGGCCAAGTTATTAAAGTAGTTCCTGAAAAAGAGTATTTGATTGAATTAAGACAACTGCTTTACCGTGATCAAGAAGAAAAGCAAACTTATTCAAATGAGGTCGTGATCGCGAAGTTTAAAGAACATTTTCCGTTGATGGAAATTAAAACGATCAAGTATTCATTTGATTTAACGCCATCATTATTTGCAGACCTAATGAAGATGACTCCATTAAGTTGGGGCGCTAGTTCAGGGGCTAAAGAATATGCCATGGATCATCCATTAAAAAAAATCACCATTGATGTTTGTGTCTTAATTGGACAAAAATAAAGAGCATTGTGAACGAATTGTGAACTTTGTGTTAATATATACCGTTTTCATGAACAATCTCAGCCGCAGACACTTGCAACAATACCACAGCGATGTTATATTACCTATAAGTTCTTAAACGTCATTCGTTTTTATCAGGAATCCATCAGATTTTGATAAAAGTTAATGAATTGTAACAGGCTTAACTAACGTATCGTTTCGCAGTGCTGGACACCGAAGCGATGCGTTTTTTTGTGCTCTTTTTTTTCTTGTTGGCCTATCTTTTAGTGTAGTTGAATTTTTACGAAAGATTTTTTGTTTTTAAAATGAAAATACGCTAAAATAGACGAGAAGATTGAGTTTCTGGAAGAGGTATTAACAAAAGAAGAAGACAAAAAAGCCTATTATGAAATACAACAGGCTATTGAAACCATTAAAAGTAAAAGAGAGAAAAAAAGATAATTCATTAAGGGTTATTTTAGGAGGAACTTGATTAACATGACAAACCATATTGCTTTATTTGAACCGCAGATACCTGCAAATACAGGAAACATAGCTCGAACGTGTGCAGCAACAAATACACATTTGCATTTGATCGAACCTTTAGGATTTCAAACGGACGATAAACATTTAAAAAGAGCCGGATTGGATTATTGGAATGAAGTCCATATCACGTATCATAAAAATTTAGCAGCATTTATGGAAGTTGCACAAAAGGGTCAACTACATTTGATTACAAAATTTGGTCATCGCGTCTATAGTGATGTTGATTATGCAGCAACTGAAGGCGACCATTATTTTCTATTTGGCAAAGAAACGACTGGTTTACCAGAAGAATTTATGCGCGAGCACGAAGAGGATTGTTTGCGTATTCCGATGAATGATGAGCACGTGCGTTCATTGAACTTATCCAATACAGCGGCTATTTTAATTTATGAGGCTCTCCGTCAACAAGATTTTAAAGGTATGGAATTAGCTCACCACTACGACAACGACAAACTGGATTAATAATAACCTTAAGGATCAAATTTATTTGATCCTTATTTGTTGAATTAAATGACAATAATTATCTTAAAGGTAAAGCTTTTCTTAATATTGCTTAAATAGGGCAATGTGGTTTGATAATCTTTTTCGCAAGAATTATAATGAATAAGAATGCATCCCTATAAGTTAAGGAGAGGTTTAATTTATGCCAAGATTTAAAACTGATGATCCCATTGTTATTGTTGGAGCAGCACGTACACCAATTGGTGCTTATTTAGGAGGGTTAAAAACCGTTCCTACAGGAGAACTAGGAGCGATTGCGCTCAAAGAGGCTATAAAGCGAGCTGGCTTAACGAGTGAAGAGATAGATGAAGTCATTGCTGGCCAAGCAATGGGAACGCAAGAGGAAAGCAATATTGGACGCGTAATAGGGTTAAAGGCGGGCTTGAGACAGCAATCGACGGGAATGACGGTAAATCGTATTTGTGGTTCAGGTATTCAATCCGCTATTTCAGCCACGCAAGAATTGATGACAATGGATGTTAATTTTATTGCTGCTGGTGGCGTGGAAAGTTTGTCTCGCTCAGAGTATTATTTACCGCTCGAATCAAGATGGGAAGGCTTTAAAGCCGGAAACTTTAATGTTATTGATGCAAACTTAGCACTTCATATGCATGCTCAACCCAATGCACAATACCCTGAAGTTCATCATATGGGAGATACTGCAGAAAAAATTGCTGAAAAGTATGCAATCACGAGAGAAGAACAAGATACCTATGCCATGGATAGTCAACGCAAAGCTGCTCAAGCTATTGACAATGGACGCCTTGCTCAAGAGATCATTCCAGTTGAAGTAAAAGGACGCAAAGGCAGCATAACTGTCATTGATACAGATGAACATCCTAGACCAGGAACAAATATGGAGAGCTTAGCTAGATTAAAGCCGGCTTTTCGTAAAGATGGTAAAGGTACGATAACTGCTGGAAACGCTTCTGGGTTGAATGATGGGGCAGCTTTTGAGATTTTTACTAAAGCTTCTGTTGCAAAAGAGCGTGGACTAGATGTAATGGCTAAAATTGTTGATTTTGCAATAGCTGGGTGTGACCCAAATGTAATGGGATTGGGCCCTGTTTATGCAATCAATAAAGTTTTGGAACAATCTAATTTGACACTTGAAGATATTGATATTTTAGAAATCAATGAGGCTTTTTCCGCTCAAATACTCGGTTGTATGAAAGAATTAGGAATTGAACCTGGTTCAAAAATGTACAATCGGTTGAATCCAAATGGTGGAGCTGTAGCATTAGGTCATCCTTTAGGGATGTCAGGAGCTCGTATCATTACTTCACTTTGTTATGAATTTAAAAACCACCCTGAAAAAAAATACGCCATTGCATCTGCTTGCATTGGTGGCGGACAAGGAATCGCTTTGTTATTAGAGAATGGATCTGTTTAAGCATGAATGAAAAAAGACCTGTAAAAAGATGTCGCGAATCATTAGTGGTTCAAACAAATCGTATCTTCCCAAATCAATTGAACAATCACGGAACATTATTTGGAGGAGAACTTATGAGTATGCTGGATGTTGCAGCTTCGATAGCCGTGACCAAGCATGCTCGTACACAATCCGTAACAGCTTCAACGGATTCAGTAGATTTTTTGCATCCCATTCAACGAAATGATGCGATTACTATTGAAGCGTATGTTTCAGGTGTTGGAAAATCATCTGTAGAAGTTTTTTGTAAAGTTATCGGAGAGAATTTACTTACCGGAGAACAATATTTAGCAGTCACAGCTTTTTTAACATTTGTGGCTTTTAAAAACGATAAAAGTAAAGCAATCGTACCTTTGATCGAACCTGAAACGGAAGAAGAATTGTTTATCTGCAATGGATACGAAGAGCGGAATAAAAACCGTTTTATTAAAAGAGAATTCAATAAACAATTTGCTCAAAAGATTACATTAACGAACTCTTGGATGGATGAAGATTAAAAAATAAACAAGAAAAAGGGATTAAGACGTTTGTCTTAATCCCTTTTTCTTGTTTAT
>NZ_JBEMAR010000014.1:0-19019 GCF_040274945.1 Carnobacterium sp. | reverse complement strand
TGATTGCTATTGGCATCTGTTACCGAAATTTAAATGCAAAATTTACTGATCAACGACAACAAGTTTTAGAAAAATTGGCTTTAGGTGCAGATTTAAAGCAAGCATCTCGTTCGATTGTGCGTGATAGCATTCGTGCAGGTATGTCACCAACAATTGATTCAGCAAAAACGATTGGAATTGTCAGTCTGCCCGGAATGATGTCAGGATTGATGTTTGCTGGAGTTGATCCAACACACGCGATCAAATACCAAATTATGGTGACTTTCATGCTATTATCTACTACAAGTATCGCATCCGTTAGTGCAAGTTATATGGCGTATAAGGAATTTTATACGGAACGAAAACAGTTGAAAATATAATGTGAACTGTCTGAATAAAAGTTTTATCTAATAAATGAATAATAATAGAGGATTTTTAAATCCAACTTATTTTTTAATGGAAGAGTGAGCTTGTATTCTAGATTCACTTTTCCATGAAACTAACTTTGATAAAGAAGTGAGGAACATTTTTGGTGTCACTTATCCATGAAAAGCCGTTCCATGGAACAGTGAGACATTTTTTCAATGTCACTTTTCCGTTAAAGGGCATCCCATGGAAGAGTGGGATTTATTGGTAAGCGTAGTAACCATAAAAAAGAAGATTAAAAAGCCACTTCATCTAAAAAGATTAGATGAAGTGGCTTTTTAAATGTAGTTTACCTACAATTTTTATTTTTCTAATAAGAATTGGACGGAAATAGCTTCTGGACCTGCATGTGTCATCACACTAGGACTACCATAAGAGACCATTGGTTCAACATGAGGAAAGGTTGTTTTTAATAGCTCTAAGATAGTCGTTGAATATTCGCTCATACCAATATGAGTAAAACCGATCGCAATAACTTTTTTAGGTGCATCCTGAAGGGTATGACAGATTTCCTTATACCGCTTCACAATTGACTTCGTTCCACGTCCTTTAGAATCTGAATGCAGTTTTCCATCTGTCATTTCTAAAGTTGCTTTGATATTCATTAAAGAAGTAAATTTGCCCATAGTTTTACCAATGCGGCCGCCTTTTATCATGTTCTCAAGGTTTGCAATGCTGATATAAAGGATAGTTCTAGATTTTATATCTTCCAAATGATCAAGGACTTCCTCTATTGATGAAGCTTTTTCAGCAAATTCAGCTGCAGCTAGGACTTGAAAAGCCATACCGCGTGCGCAAAATTTAGAATCGATAACAGTTACATCGCCATCAGCTAACTTTGCAGCTTGATGCGCTGATTGAACTGTTCCACTTAAGGTTTCAGTTACGTGAATAGATAAAACTTCACTTCCGTCAGCTGTTAATGTGTTGTAGGTCTCTAAAAATTTCCCAACGGGAGGCTGAGAAGATTTTGGCAATGTAGGCGACTGTTGCATTTTTTGTAAAAATTCTTCATTTGTTATTTCGATATCATCATGATAAACAACTCCATCAATTGTAGAAGATAAAGGTACGATCGTGATACCGTAACGAGCAGTTTCTTCGTCGGTTAATTCAACGGTTGAATCGGTTACAATTTTTAATTTCATTAATAAGCTCCTTAAATAAGTTATTGCTTTAGTATATAGGAAAATACTTAAGAAAAGTATAAATTCTCGTTATACAGTGATTTTATGCAAAATTAAATAAGCAAAAACAACCCTGTTCTTTCTAGAACAAGAGTTGTTTTCGCTGGATTTCATTTAGTTAGACTTATTTTGTAGAATCAATAGATGCATATTTAAAACTTCGACTACCAAATACTGGACGATAAATATCTTTTACATAAGGCTTCTCAAGATAAGCTTCAGCTGTTTGATAAACCGGAACATGAACATAATGTTCGCCTAAAGCAACTTTTTCAATTTCGATTAGAGTGTTCCATCTTTCTAAGGCATCATCGTATTGTTGATTGCTTTGATCGATGAGCGCATCAATGTCTTCAAATGAATAGTTTCCGCGATTAATAGCTGTATCAAAACGTTCAACAAAATTAATAGGGTCTGCAAAATCAGCTAACCAGTAAGAGGTTGCTATTTCGTAGTTGCCAGACTTAATATTGTCTAATCTAGAGTTATCTGGCATTTGACGGATATCAATCGTTAAACCAGGTAAATTGTTTTGTAACTCGCTTTGAAGGAATTCAGCTAATTTTTTACTGTCTTCAGAATCAGAAGTCGTTAATTCTAATGAAATACTCTCTGTACCCAATTCATCTAAACCAGCTTGCCATGCTTCTTGAGCCGTTTCTACATTGTATTCCACGACATCTCCAGCATCTTCTCGAAAATCAACACCTGTTTCAGGATTTTTTGCTAAGCCATTCGGAACATGTCCAAATGTTGGCTGAGAACCATCTAAGAGAACATTATCAGTAAAACCTTGACGATTGATGGCATAAGTTAGCGCCTTACGGATATTTTCATTCGCTAATTCTGGAACGGCATGATTCACTTCAATATAGTTGATCCATGCTTTGCCATTCGTTTTAAAATCAGGATTTTCTGTATACTGAGCGACGAAATCGCCAGATAAATTAATAGAATCTAATTCGCCAGATTCAAATAAATTAAGTCCTGTACCAACTTCTTTAACGACTTGAGTATTGATTTCATCTAATATAACAGTATCTTTGTCCCAATAATCATCGTTTTTTACATACTTCCAAGAATCTCCAGAAGCAGCATCCCAATCCGCTAGTGTGAAAGGACCATTATAAATAGCATTTTCTGCAGTCAAGCCATAGTTCTCGCCTTGCTCCATTACAAAGGCTTCATTTTGTGGGAAATAAGAGGGGATAGTCAAGACATCAAGAAAATAAGGAACAGGTTTTTCTAATGTTACTTTTAACGTCTTATCATCAATAGCCTCTACTCCTAGTTCATCGACAGGTGTTTCACCGTTTAAAATTGCTTCAGCATTGTTAATGATTCCCGAAAATAAGTAAGCATATCCAGAACCATTTTCAGGATTTACCATTCTTTTCCATGCAAAAACAAAATCATCGGCTGTTACAGGTGTCCCATTTGACCAATTAGCATCCTCACGAAGAGTGAAAGTGTAGGTTAACCCATCTCCAGATACTTCAGGCATAGTTGCTGCATTTCCAGGAACTAAATTTCCCTCTAGATCGTAAGTGATTAACCCTTCAAAGACATTGTTCATAGGTGTGAAATTGGTAGTAGATATCGTGGTATCCATCGTATCCATTTCTGATTCGGCAGCTAAATTTAGAATTTGCTGTTCTTCACCAGCATTTTCAGTATTTTCTTGTCCTGTATTTCCACATGCACTTAACACTGCTAGGGAAGTAAGTGTTAAAAAACTAAGTTGTTTCACTGTTTTTTTCATAGGGTTACACTCTTTTCTTTAAAAGTATAAAATAATTTATTCTATACCAATTTAATTTTTGTTTCTCTTATTGTATCATGTAAAGTCTTTTTTTGAGTAACGATTGCAACTAGCTAACAAATCATTCGTTAGACCTGATTAAAAAAATAAAAAGCATAATGTTTGGAAGCGATTCTTTTGTTTGATATGATATAAGAAATACAAAGCAGAAATGAAAGGTGTGAAAGTAGATGAAAAAAATTCAAGCAGCCTATCCTACAATTGAAGAAACCACTGCAAAAGTTGAACAATTGTTACAAGAAGGCTACAGGTCAGATAATATTACTGTAGTGGCAAAAAAAGAAAAAATTGAAGCGATAAAAAGTCAGATTATAGCTGAGGTTGAACCGGTTACCACTGTAGAAGAATCACCTTCTGTATGGGAAAAAGTAAAACAAGTTTTTTCAAATGAAGAGGACAGTCCACTTGGAAAATATCACTTTAGTAAAAAACAAACGGAAGAGTACACAAAGGCCATTAAAAATGGCGAGTATGTAGTGATTATTGATGACGATACAGATCATACGAATGAGGAAAGAAAAGAAGAGGCTATTCCTATCGTACCGACTGGAAACAATACAGCTTCAGGCTTCGGAGCAATTCCTATCATTCCAGGTGTTGGTGTGAATCCTGGAGCAGCAAAAGAGGGAACAGAGAAGGATAATCTTGATGATCCCACTCTACCACCAAGATAACCAATAATCATCACTAGATAGTCAATTCTTTAATACCTAATGGAGTTACACAAATTGTGTGACTCTTTTGGCGTTCTATAAAAGGGAGGAAATAAAATGCTTTTTGTCATTGATATGCAAAATGATTTTGTAGATGAAGGAAAAGGAATCCTTTCAGTTACAAATGCTGAAAAATTAGTACCAAAAATAATTAAAGAAATACAAGAACAAGAAAAAAAAGGGGAACCAGTTTATTATACGTTAAATCAACATGAATTAGAGGATGATGATCGATCAGATGAAGAAAAGCAATGGGGAGTGGAGTTATTTGGACCGTTAAAAGAAGCATTGAAAAAACATAAACCCATTAAGAAAAAATTCCATTCTATTTCTCCTGAAGATGCGGCAGACTTAAGAAGTGAATATGAAGATGATCCAGATAGAGTCATTGAATTTATTGGTGTAGAAACGAATGTATGTGTCTTATCAAATGCAATTATGCTGCATAATTCTTTTCCACTTGCGACTATAACAGTGCTTAAAGACTTATGTGCAGGTTCTACAGAGAAATTGCATAACGAAGCCTTAGACGTATTGAAAAGTTTAAAAATTGAAATCCATTAATTGTAAAACGTTCTGTTAATGAGAGCAGAGCATCAAATACAGCTTTGATAGAGAAAAAACTTAAATAACAGGACAGGTAACTAGCAGTTCGCTTTGTTGGGATACTGAATAGATATATGGTAATCTTTCCTAATAACCAAGATGGATGTGATTTACGTTAAAGGAGAGTAGGATATCTAGTGTTAGTTAAGTACAGAAATAGCCAAAATAAAATGGCTTTAGGTTTACTATCACTGATGCTAAAAGAGCGTGAAGTACAACAACTCCAACAAATGATGCAACGCTATGAGCAGAATCCTCATATGGAAATGTATTTTTGGAAAGAAGAAGAGAAATACATTGGAATAATCGGTATTGAAGTCAAACAAAAAGAATTTATTATTAGGCATGTGGCAGTTTTACCTACGTATAGAGGAGAAGGTATTGGTAGAGCAATGGTAAACGAGATACAAAATAGTTATAGTAATCTTACTATGACTGCGACTGAAGAAACAGAACCCTTTGTTCAATCACTTTATTAATTGCTTATTGAGAAATGCAAGTGATTATTTTTGATTAAAAAATTAGAATAAAGTAAACTTTCATTGAATAAAGCAATACGTTTGATATTTTATCTGATAAACATCTTAGCAGGAAAAAATAGTAAAAGAAGGAGTGGTGGAACATGAAACATGTAAAAGCTTTAGTAATAAAAGCCATTATGATTTGGGCTATTTTATGGATTGTATTGACAGGGATATATGACGTTAGCTTTATGGATTCTACTATTGTAGGGGTTATCATTGTAGTCATAATTTATATTTTAGGAGACTTGGTTATTTTAAGAAAAATTGGGAATGTTGCAGCTACAATTGCGGATTCTGGAGCAGCAGCAGTCATTTTATGGATTTATCTTACTTCTATGGACTACACAACAGACTTATGGATGAAAGTATTAATCCCTGCTATTTTAATTGGCGGAGGAGAATGGTTCTTCCATAAATGGTTATTAAAACAAGACATTGTACCAGATGAAAGAAAAATGAAATAAAGGTAGCACTCATATTTCATATTAGAAGGTTTAGGATGAAAGATATCCTAGACCTTCTTTTTACATAGTCAAATAAGGGGTATAGCAGTCGTTGAATAGAAAGCAGTTCAAGTTTTCTTAATAAAATTTTTTATAATAAGCCATATAGAGTAGAAGGAATAGTTTGGCTTGACAATCCTAATCGAATAACTCATGCTAAATAAAAAGAATGTGCAGTGTGAAAGGGAAAACCATGAATCTATTCGTTCGAATGATACTAAAGGTAGTATCCTCACCAAAAATCAATATGCAAGAAGACTATATATGGGTAAGGAAAGCACAACAACTGTTTTCAAAAAAGCCTAAGAAAGGCTATCGGATATTGGATAAGAAAATTTATTCAGAGGATCGATCACATGATATTCCAGTCCGCATATTTTACCCAAAGGAACCATTAAATGAAGATGTCTTAGTTTTTTTTCATGGAGGCGGTTGGGTAATAGGCGACATTGATACTTACACGAGTGCTTGTATCAATATGGCTGATTTAACGGGAAGAGTCGTGTATTCAGTTGATTATCGTCTAGCGCCTGAATTTCCGTACCCTTCAGGTTTGGAAGATTGCTACCAAGTTGCAGAAACCTTGATGGCTCAACTGGAATTAAGTGGTTTATTAGATGCGTCACAAATTACGTTGATTGGAGATTCAGCCGGAGGAAATTTGGTTGCAGCTGTTTCTTTATTATTAAGAGATAGAGGAAAACAAATTCCGACTAAACAAATATTATTGTATCCCGTAACTTATTGGAACCATACCAAGAGCTCACCTTTTAAATCGATTCGTACGAACGGATACGAATATGGGTTAACCGCAAAAAAAGTTCAGGAATACATGGAAATGTATGAACCTAATAAAGCTAATCGTAAAAATCCTTACATTGCACCACTGATGGCAAAAGATTTAACCCATCAACCTAAAACATTGATTATAACGGCTGAATTCGATCCTTTACGTGACGAAGGAGAAATGTACGGTATAGCTTTAAAGGAAGCTGGAAATGAGGTAGTCATCCAACGTATTGGAGGTGCTGTGCATGGATTTATTACTTATCCTAAAATTGCAACTCCGGTGACAGCCGCTTATCAAGCAATTAATGAATTTTTGAACTGATTCAAAGGAAGTTTTATCCAAGTGGAAGGAGGAGAACAATGAACAGATCCAAAAGAAAAACATGGGTCCGCTTAGATAATGCGTCCAATATTTTTCTTGCAGCAATGACTGATTTTGATACAAAAGTTTTCCGTTTAAGTGCGGCTATGGAAGATTCAATAGACCCAGAACTTTTGCAGCAAGCTCTGGATAAAACATTTGAGTCTTATCTGCTGTACCATAGTGTACTGCGTAGAGGAGTATTTTGGTATTACTTAGAAGAAAGTGATCTTAAACCACAAGTAATGATAGACGAACAACCACCGTGTTCCCAATTGTATCATTATGATCGTAAAGAATTATTATTTCGAGTGATCTATTATCAAAATCGAATTCATTTGGAAGTTTTTCACGCTTTATCAGATGGAACAGGAGCATCGTGGTTTTTTGAAGATTTATTGAGTGAATATGTTCTCCTTCGGTATGCTCATCCATCTGCCGAACTAAATGAAGAAAATGCTCGTTCCATGCATCCTATCGAACAGATGGATACAGATAGCTTTATTCAGTATTTTCGCCATAAGGGACAACGCAGTTATACTGAAGCGACACAATCTGCTATCCGAAAATTAACAGGAGCCAGCAAGACGGTTGGGAAATTTGCATTGCGCTATGGGAAAAAAGCTATTCAATATGAAACAGCACCCGAACAAAAAAACGCGAAGAAAAAGAAAGTTTATCAAGTGAAAGGTAAGCGAACTATTGATAATCGAACGCATGTCATTGAATTGGACATGCCAGTTCAACCCGTTTTGGCATTAGCACATGAACAACAGGCTTCTCTTACGATTTATTTAACAGCATTATTTATGGAAGCCATTCGAAAAACAGACCCAGCTGTACAAAATGGAATGACCATAGCGGTATCAGTTCCAGTTAATCTAAGACAATTTTACTATTCAAATTCAGCACGAAATTTTTTCAGTACTACGCGTTTGGAATACACATATGATCCAGCAGAGGAAGCAACGTTAGCTATCATTTGTAAAACACTTAAAGAACAACTTCAACAGCAGCTTAGTCCAGATAGTTTAGAAAAACGATTGAACAACTTGATAGCCTATGAATTTAACCCAGTCACACGTGTAATCATTCGTCCTATTAAGGATATCGTTTTAAAGGCAATCAATTATTTTAATAATCGTGGATTGACATTTGCCATGTCTAATTTAGGCAAGGTGCATTTGCCTCAAGGAATTGATGAAAAGGTTCAACAATTTTATTTTCAAACATCTGCTGTCAGACCGCAGTTTTGTGTCATTAGTCACCACGATCATTTATCGATCTGTTTAAATTCGCCATTTGTTGAAACCACCATATCTAAACAATTTGTTAGAGATCTAACGGCTCTTGGAATACCAGTAACCCTATCAGCCAATAAGATAAACGAAATTACTAGTGAGGAGTGAAAACTATGAGTCATTGCCAGCACTGTCAGGTAACAGTTAACGGCGATTGGTCAACTTGTCCACTTTGTCATCAGTCGTTAGAAAAAAGTTCGGACACACCGAATCCTTATCCAGATATTCCATTACGTTTTAACAAAGAACAAGTTATCCGGATATTAATGATTATTTCTCTTGCGACTATCAGTATATCTTTGATTATTGAATTGTTTTGGCTACATTCAGCCAAGGGTCTAAATATTATTTCTTTTGGCATTGTGAGCATGTGGTTAGTTCTATTGATCATTATTCGTAAGCGACGAAATATTGCTAAAAGTATTGTTTATTTGATTATTTCTTTATCCTTACTAAGTATTTATTGGGATTATGTAGGCGGTTGGTCAGCTTGGTCAACAACTCATGCGGTACCTATGATTTGTATTTTTGCACTCGTTGCTATGTATATTGCAGTTCGATTAGTGAAAATAGAAGTTGGAGATTATATTTTATATCTGTTATGTGCTGCCTTAATAGGTTTTATACCAGCCGTATTTCTTTTCTTTAATTGGGTAACCACTCCTTTACCCTCATGGCTGTCTATTGGTTTTAGCACAGTTATGCTAGTCATAACGATTATTTTTTATCGAGTAGAGGTTTTGAAAGAATTGGAAAAAAGAATGATGATTTAAATAGTTGATTCTGGTAGTGGAATAAGTTTTTTTACAGAAAACTACTCTAAAAAGAACACTACTGGAGAAGAACCAGATGGCGGGAAATTCATTTATAAAGATATGCCAGAAGTGATGGGTCAAAAACCTGTTCTTAAACCAGCTCCACCTAGCTTAAACAATACTATTGATTTAGATAAATAAAAGTAATAACAAAACTAGATCATTGACGTCTTGTAACTAACGTCAATGATCTAGTTTTGTTTGCTATATGTTTAAAATAATCGTGTACAAGAATAATGATCAATCATTTTCTTGCTAAGTATAAATTTATTTTAAGATATATGAGAAAGTTGTTTTTGCATTTCTAATAAATCGATGCGACGCACTTCTCTTGGTAGAAAACGGCGGATATCATCATCGTTGAAACCAATTTGCAATCTTTTTTCGTCGATCAAAATAGGTCGGCGAATCAGACTTGGTTCTTCTTGAATCAATTCTAATACTTCAGATAATGAAAATTCATCTATCGGCACATTTAAATTTTGGAAGGCTTGTGAACGGTATGAGATAATATCTTCTGTTCCATTTTCTGTCAGACGTAGAATTGCTTTCAGTTCTGAAATAGTCAAACTTTCGTTGAAAATATTTTTTTCAATAAAAGGTAGGTTATTTTCTTCTAACCATGATTTTGCTTTACGACATGAAGCTGAGCTAGGTGTTGTATATAACGTAATCATTTTTTTCACTCTCCTGTTTATAATTAAACTAATTTATAAGTGCTTAACGAAACTGGAATTCGTTTACAAGTAGTATCTTACTATGAATATGTACAAAATGCAACATTATTTGTCACATAAAGTTCACAACTTTGTGACAAAATGACGTAATTTTTGTAAAAGGTTGTAATGAATTTGTAAAGAAAGGATATAAGACGAGAAATTTTGATTAAAAAGCGCCATATGTTAATCTGATAGAAAGAGTGCAACAAAACTAAAAGGAGGTCATTGAAATGAAAGTCGCCGTTATTGGAGCAACAGGAAGAGCTGGCAGCTTAATTGCTAAAGAAGCAAAAGATAGAGGCCATAAAGTAACGGCCATCGTAAGAAATGCGGAAAAAATGGCCGATAAAGATATAAGAGTAATAGAAAAAGCCTTTTTCACACTAACATCAGAAGACATAAAAAAATATGATGTAGTTGTAAATGCTTTTGGTACAGGAATGGAACAAGAAGAAGCTGTCAAACATGTACAATTTGGTAAAATTTTAATTGAAGCTTTAAAAGAAGCACCTGATACAAGACTGATTGTTGTAGGTGGAGCAGGTAGTTTGTATCTGAATGAAGACAAAACGCTACGAGTAATGGATACGCCAGATTTACCAACATTTTTTCAGCCTACAGCAATCAATCAAGCTAAAAACTTGGAGGATCTCGAACAAGCTGATGATATAAACTGGACTTTCGTCAGTCCAGCACTAGACTTTGATGCGACAGGAAAACGAACGGGTACTTATCAAACGGGTACAGATCAAGTGATTGTTAATTCAAAAAATCAAAGTTACATTAGTTATGCTGATTTTGCTATTGCTATCGTGGATGAAATCGAAGAAGCAGCACACATGAATGAACGCTTTACAGTCGTATCTGAACCTGAATAATAGACAAATAGAAAGGAACCTAATCAGCTAAATGCTCATTAGGTTCCTTTTAGTTGTTAAAGTTGTTAGTCATTTTCAAGTAATTCAATACTTTCATCAAGTTGTTGACGGTCTTCTCCAGAGATTTCTGGGAATTGTGGGTCAAGATTTTCGAGTACATTTATCATTACTTCGCTAATGATGTAACGTGCATACCAATCGTCATCAGCTGGCAGGATATACCAGGGTGCATAATCTGTGGAAGTATTATTCAACATATCTTCGAATACTTCTTGATAGGTATCCCAATGTTCTCTTTCTTCGATGTCACTAAATGAAAATTCCCAGTTCTTTTTAGGATCTTTCATTCTTTCTAGTAAGCGTTCCTTTTGTACATCTTTTGAAACATTGAAGAAAAATTTAATGACTGGAAACCCATTTTCTGTCATGTATCTTTCAAAGTCATTTAATTGACGGAAGCGGACTTTCCATATGTCTTCATCGATTAAGTGATCGGGAAGAGGATCCTTATCCAATACATCGTGAATCCGAGGTGCAATAACTTCTTCATAATAGGAACGATTTAAAATGCTGATTTCTCCCTTTGATGGTTTTCCTTCATGAATTCTCCAAAGGTAATCATGTTTAACTTCTGTTTTAGATGGTTTTTTTACTGAAGTAGTCTTCAATCCTTGAGCTGTTAAATTAGAAAAAATAAAACTGATTGCTTCATCTTTACCGCCAGCATCAATTGCTTGCAGAACAACCATAATGCCTTTTTCTTCTTCTGCATGAAGTTTTAAATGTAAGTCTTGTAACTTGTTTATACTTTCTGGGATCCACTTGTCTTGTAATTCATCTTCACTGAGTTGTTTATTGTCGGTTGTAGGATAGTCAGCTAATTTGATTGGTGTTTGTTTTGGGGTGATGCGGTATTTTGAAATATCCATCCTAAGTTCCTCCTATTGTAGTAAGTGCTTTACTAGGTTACTGTCTTTCTGATTCCAGTATGTCACATTTAGTAAAGAGAGTAAAAGAATAGGATTAGATGTAAATGAAATCGTATTCTTTGAAGAAGAACATCTGATATGGCATAATTAAACTATAAATGGAGGGATGAACTTATGGCTGATGAGCGTGATAAAGCTTTAAAAATTATTGAAAAGAATAAGATTGGAACAATGTCTACTGTCTCAGAGAATAAACCAGTATCTCGTTACATGACCTTTTTTAATGAAGGATTCATTCTTTATACCTTGACCGACAAACGGACAGATAAAGTAGAAGATTTAGAAAAAAATCCTCATACGTTTATTTTACTCGGATACGACACAGGTTTATTGAACAATAAATATGTTGAAATAGCAGGTCAGGTTTCCATTACTGAAGACCAATCCTTAATTGAACACCTATGGAGCCCATATATGAATGCAATTTTTGATGGGAAAGATGATCCAAATATTACAGTTTTAAAAATTCAACCAGATACAGTTACTCTGAGAGGAACAAAAGATTCCGAAATTATTTCAGTCGATTTAAATTAAAAATTAAAAAAATGAGACCGCTAAGCACAATGCTTAGCGGTCTCATTTTTTTAGTTCAGTTCGGCTAAGTGATAATCAGCTGATTCAAGTCGATTGACTAATGGATCTTGAAGATCAGGAGCCATGACATACAACTCATGCATAGCACGACTGCAAATGGTATAAGCAGTAGATAGATTAGTAGCGGAAGAATGATCCGAGTAATGAAAAAGTGCGAAAGCAACATCAAATTCTAGTCCTTTAGCTAATTGTACAGGAATAACAATAACTGGATGATGAGTGCTATCCGTATCTTTTAGTACTAAACTACTGTCGATCCCAGCGGTTGTTAACTCTTCATGGAAACGTACAGCTTCAGCGTAATTTTTGCTGATGAAAGCTGTACGCAAGCCATTTATTTGGCTATCAGAAACTATTTGTTTTAGATAATCCCAATAATGCTCGTTGTTAGCTGTTAAAATCAATTCTGGTTTTTTACCTTCACGAAAAGGCGACTCAGCAGCAGCTTTTTCTTCTAAAAAGCGATTTGCGAATTGAGTGATTTCATTTGTAGAACGGTAACTTGTTAACAACTGATAGCGTTGAAAAGAATTTCCAGAAAAGATGGTATCTAAATCGTTAAAAGAGATTCTTTTCATCAAAATATTTTGATTTAAGTCACCACTCATAACAAAATTAGCCGTTGGATAAAAATCTTTCAGCATTTGCAATTGGAAAGGAGAGAAATCTTGTACTTCATCTAGGCAAATGTATTTGAATTTAGTACTACTGATGGGACCGTGCATCAATTGGAATAAGCTATAAAAAGCATCCAGGTCTTCTAATACCATTTTTTTATGAGCCATGTTCGTTACAACTTGTTGGATGTGTTCTGACCACATCTCTTCATCAATTGAGAATTCTTTTAGAGAAAGCAATTTAGGTACTGCTTTTAAGAAATGAATGTATTGATGTTGGTAGCGAATAAAAGCTAATTTTTTGATTCTTTTGATTACTGGTGAATAAGCTGCATCCATAATTGAATCGATCAATGTTTCTTCAGCTTTTTGTTCATTTTTTGATTCACTTTCGTGTTGGCGCAACTCACTGTCAGACATAGAAAGCATCGCATCTTCGACCCATTTAGACGTTCGTTGTGTTCTTTTGAGCTGCTCTATTTTTTGTAGTAATTGTGTTTGAAGAAGTCCTAATTTACTGGCTAAAGTACCTTTGCTTTCAATGCGGTAAAAGAGCTCTTTGATTTCCTCTTTTGAAATAAGAATCTCACCTTGAAAAGATAGAGAAGCAAAACGCATGTAGTTCATTTTCAATTGATTTGTATAATGTTTTAAAGCGTCTGAAAATTGAAGACTTCCTTTTAGTAAAGTCACTTTAGATAATTCTTCATCTTGGTTAGAAATAAGGGTGAATTTGGGAACTTTTTGATTCATGAACTCAGGGAAAGTATGACTGGTAACGTTCATTTCACCCAATTCAGGTAATACTTGTGAAATATACGTTTGAAAAATTTTATTGGGTGAGAACAAAATGATTTCAGATGCTCTTAGTTGATCCCTAAAAGTATAAAGTAGATAAGCAATCTTTTGCATCAACACAACGGTCTTCCCAGATCCAGCAACACCTTCTATTAAAGTGATTTTAGCCGAAATATCTCGAACGATTTGATTTTGTTCCTTTTGAAGTGTCGAAATAACGGCACCCATTTGATAAGCGGATTTATCTTCTAGAGCCTCAAGTAAGTATGGATCACCCATTACATTATCTGTATCCAACATTTGAATGATTTTTGCCTTACGAATTAAAAATTGACGTTTCAACTCAATCAAAAGCGCTAATTTTTGTTCTCCAATTTTCAAAGGAATTGTGTCACCAACATTGCCTTCATAGTATAGCGAAGCAATAGGTGAACGCCAATCGACAACTAAATGGTCGTATTCATCAAAGACAGAACTGATACCGATATAGATAGTTTCTTGTCCAAATTCATCTTCATAATCAATTCGTCCAAAGTAAGGATCCTCTACCATTTTTTCTAAAGCCACAACTCGATTTTGGTTTTTTAATAATGTTTTACTACGGATCATTAAATCTTGTTCAACAGCCCGTAACTCTCCGGCTGATTCCCACATGCTTTCACTTGAACCTTGATTGACCTTAATTTCACCGGATTCTTTTAAACGTCTTTTTTGTTCAGCACTATCGTGTTCAACTGTTTTTTTTAATTGATCCAATTCAAGTTGAATCTTTTCAACAACGGTATGGACACGTTGTTGTTCCATAGATTGGCTATCTTTCAATGAAAAAAACTCCTTTCAAAAACTGAAAAAATAAAGAAAAATTTATTCAACTCATTTTTAACGCAACTAGCAGTATACCACCCAATAAGTTTGATTGCTATAAGCGGTTTTGATTCCATTTTAAAAAGTAAAAGTTATACAAAAAACTATACACTATTTAAGAGGTACATTCATTTATGGGAGCGTCAATAATTTTGTTTAAATAAATCGTTTTTCTGAAAAAATCTGTTACTTAGTAAATATTGAAGCTAATGTATCTATTACTTGATGGAAGCCTTTATGGCTTCTATTTATAAAAAGAAATAAGCCTTGAGCAGGGTTTTTGTGAACGCTATATAAATGTGTTACATTAACCGTGAACTTAAAAGTTCATTACTAAAAAAAATTCAGAAAGAGGGAAATTTATGTTTAAGCACACGAAAATTTTACAGTATAATGCTCTACCTGATAAACCAGATGCTTTAATGGCACGTCGGTTGCAAGAAAATCTTGGTGGGCACTGGGGTGAAATGACCGGAATGGCTGCATATTTATTCCAAGGCTGGAATACAAGTACTCCTGGAAACGAAAAGTACAAAGACTTATTATTAGATACAGGAACAGAGGAGATTGGACACATTGAAATGCTCGCAACGATGATTGCTCATCTTTTGGACGATGCCCCTTTAAATATTCAAGAGAGCGTTTATAATGGTGGAGATCCTGCCATTGCTGCAGTAATGGGAGGTATGAATCCACAACATGCTATTGTAAATGGTTTAGGTGCAAGTCTTCAAGATGCCAATGGTAATCCTTGGACAGCTGCATATATGGAGTCAAGCGGAAACTTGCTGGCTGACATGCGTTACAATATTACTCGTGAATCTATGGGACGACTACAAGTTACTCGACAATACCATGCGACAGAGGATAAAGGAGTTCGAGATATGTTGAGCTTCTTAATGGCGCGTGAAACTCAACACCAACTGCAATTTATGCAAGCAGCGAAAGAATTGGAAGAGAAATATGGGGTAATAGTTCCTCATGGTACAGCTGATTTAGAACATTCAGAATTCAGTCATTCACTTTACAATTTCTCTGAAGGTGACGAGTCTAAAGAAATAGTTGAAGGCAAAACAGCCAGAGATGGACAACCGTTCAAGTATGAAGAAGGAAAAGCCATGGCTGAAAAACCTGTTAGTAACCCAAGACCTGAAGAATTGAGAAATACGGATGTTGACCAAATAATCGAAGATGGAAGAAAAATTATCGAAAATGATCCTGAGTTAAAATAATCAAATAGAATTTTTCAAGAGACTGGGAAAAAGATGGTGACCCCCAAAAGTTAGAGTACAATCTAAACTTTTGGGGGTCATTTTTATATTATTCATTTATATTGAGTACGTAAGGCAACAATGACGTTTTCAATAATATCTTATTGTTGTTTGAGTAATCAATTGCTTTTCTAAGTAGGATTTTATTTCTTCAACAGCCACTAAAATAGTAGCATTTATCAGTACCTAGACCTCTTCTGATGACAGGATTTCACTTCCTATTCAATTATATGAAATAACTATATGGATACATTGTTATGCTTAAAAACGTGTATACAGAACCTTATTTATTTAAGGTTTTCTTTTGGTCTTAATTGGCATTACTCCCATGTAAAGTGTGATTCCTGCGAGGCTAAAAAGTGTCAGAAAGAACAAGTAAGAAAAACGTCAAAATAGCCGACTCTTTTTCTTACTTATCTAATCGCTGACGAAGCAATAGAGCAGAAATAGCGAATATAACGAAAGCTGTTAGTGAACCAGCAGTAACTATCTTCAATGCATTTCCTATTGGAGGGTTGAATAATAGAGCAACCGAGATGATTAGGACGGCACCAGTTAACCCCATCCCTAAAATTGAGAACGCTAAAGTTTTATTCATTCAATCACCACCTTGTATATAAATTTTAATTACTCAGATTTTTTGATACTCAAAGGATAACATATACATGAAATTACATAAAGTCGTGTATGTAAAACTTTTAAGGTAATAGAGCAATTACGATAGTAGAAATTAAATCAAATATAGCTCCGATAAATTTTTTAGTAGAATAAGTTAATTTTTTGAACATATTTTCAAATCTCCATTCTTTTTATATTTACAGATACATAAATTTAGATAGAATCATGTATGGAGGACCCTTTTTTGCTAATAGTTTCTTGTCTCATCATTTTAGACAAAAAAAGATAGCAACATACTTTTTTAAAGTATGTTGCTATCTTTCGTAGTGCGTCCAAGCCGACCAAATAATGACTTCTTTTGCGTCATTATCAACCGAGTAAACCATCCGGTGTTGGATATTTAATCGCCTGGAATACTTATCTTTTAAATTTCCGACTAACTTCTCATAAGGCGGTGGATTTTGAAACGGGTTTTCTTTTAAAACTTCCATTATATCTTTAAACTTTTGATCTAAATGAGCCGATTTTAAATTTTTAAGATCTTTCATCGTTGATTTTGCTAACTTTATAGAGTATCCCAATCGATATCCTCCAGTGCAACAAATTCATTTTCTTGTTCACGTTGTTGGATTACATCCGCTACGCCAGAAGATTGAAGGTATAAGGTTTCTTGAATCGCGTCCCAGTCTTTTTTACTGACCATAACCGCTTCACTTTCTTCATTTTTACCAGAGATATAAACGGGTTCGTTTGTTTTGTTGACGTCTTTCAGTAGTTGGTAAAAGATTTTTCTAGCTTGGCTAGGGTTTACGATCGACATAAGTTATTCCTCCTTTTGGTTTCTTTTATTATAACGTACTCAAACGAGTACGTCAATTTATTGTGAATACACGAAATTGCTTAAAGTAATGTATTTAGAACTTTAATTTACTAATGTTCTTTCTTTATCTAAGTAGTCCAGGATAAACTGAATTTATAGAATTTTTTGTAATGAAAGATGGAAGTATGTGAATAGATTCGCTTAACCTAACGGGGACAGTTTAGCTCAACAAGGATAATGGGTTTTCGCTGTAGAAATACAAGGATCTTTGTTTGATTAATCAGACAATGGGTATATACTAATATTTAGAAGCTTCTAAGGTAACCCTTAAATTTAATAGCATTAGTTAGGAGTTAATTTGTTCATGAAAGCAGTTAGATATTATCAATATGGTGGACCGGAAATTCTTCAATATGAGGAAGCTCTAATGCCCGAAGTAAAAGCTGACGAAGTATTAATTAAAGTTACAGCGACAACTATTAATCCAGCGGATATCGCTATTAGACAGGGGGGGCTAGGAACAAAAATAGAGTTCCCTTTTATTCCAAACTATGATGTATCCGGAGTCATTGATAAAGTAGGAGGTTCTGTACAGGAATTCCATCTCGGTGACCAAGTATATGCTTTTCTTGACACAACGAGAAACGGTGCAGCAGCAGAGTATGTTGTCTCCAAAGCAGAAGATGTGGCACTTGCCCCAAAAAATATTTCTTTGGAGGATGCTGGGGTAATTCCAAGTAGTGCATTGACGGCCTGGCAAAGTTTATTTGATCTCGGAAACCTTCAAACAGGTCAACGCGTTTTAGTAACTGCAGCTGCAGGAGGTGTGGGAACATTTGCTGTTCAGCTTGCAAAATGGAAAGGTGCTTATGTTATTGGTACTGCCTCAGAACGCAGTTTCTCTTACCTTGAAGAAATTGGTATTGATGAAATTATTGATTATAAAAATGAATCAGTGACTGAAAAGATAGAGGAGAAACTTGATCTGATCTTCAACCTCAGCCCACTTTCTCCCGAAGAAGTAACGAAATTGCTGACTTTGCTCAAAAAAGGAGGTACGTTAGTATCAGCCGCAAATCCAGCGGATGATGAAAGAGCTAACGAATTAGGTGTACATGCGATCTCCATGATGACTAAAAGAAGTTCAGAGCAGTTATCTCAGATCGCAAAATTGGTAGATAGTGGTTTTGTGAATCCCTGGATTACAGAAATTGATTCATTAGAGAACCTTAAAGAGATACATGAAAAATTCGGAGGTACTAATGGGAAAATCCTCATTAAAGTCAATCCAAACTGAATAATCTTAAATCAACCATACTTATATTTTTCTATATAAGTATACAAAAATAGACCCTATAGAGGGCACTTTTTTAGTGTCCATTCTATAGGGTCCATTTTATTCCGTAGGTGAGGCTTTTTTTATCGCTTGTTGCGACTGAAAGCGTGTGAGTTAAAAGCAACTTGTTTAATCATTGTCTTGCTTGTCTAATTACCAATCAAATAGTTCAATCACTATACCTACCAAAATAGGTGCAACGATCAATGAGATTAGTTCGTATGACACGAGCAACACCCCTTTTTGGGCAAGTTACCTTTTTTAGTATACGGTAAACAATAGTCTATTTCTGAAGAATATTTTTTTGCAAAGCATATTCTAATTCTCTTACACTTTCAATCTTCTTAAAAACGAGATTTAAGTATTTACAGACAGTTTAATTTTTAAAAGTTGTTGCAACGAATAGACCTTCTGATGTACCGCAACTAAATACACAACGAATAAGCTGTAATTAAGCGAGAGAGTTAATTAATCGCACTTTCTATTATT
>NZ_JBEMAR010000013.1:0-41679 GCF_040274945.1 Carnobacterium sp. | reverse complement strand
GTTGGTTTGTTTCAACCTGTCTCAGCGACATGTATTAATATAACAGGGATTCAGAATGCCGTCAATGTTTTTTTTACAAAAAAAACACATTTCTATTAACCACAAACATTAATTCGTTGTTAATAAACTCTCAACTCTTTTTTTAAAGTAAACACGAACTAATTAAGTCTTTTCTCATAGAATCATCCGCCAGAAAGAAAGAATATTTATTCAATTAAATAAAAATCTATCCATTATTTAAAGTTCAATTAAAAAAAGTAGAACCGAACCCTTTTCAAGGCTATCTAGTTCTACTTTTTATCAATTTTTTTAATTGATTCTCAATCCATAATACAAATGATCGTGTAACGCTCCGTTAAATTCAGCTATCTTTGGCATTCTTCCCCATTGTTGAAAACCAAATTTCCCAAGAATGTATTCACTTGCTCCGTTGCCTTCTACAATCATTGCAATAACATTTTGATAACCGATCTCTTTAGCTTGTTGTAGCGCATAATCAACTAACTTTGATCCAATTCCACGTTTACGGTAATCACCATTTACATAATAACTAATTTCAGTGACCTGATCTACCGCTCTTCTTCCTACTCGGTATCCACTTAAATGACTGTATCCGGCAACCTTTCCATCAACTTCATAAACGAACAGCGGATATTTTTCTGTTTGATGAGACTCAAACCATGATTTTCTTTCTTCTACTGTAAATGGATCAAGATCACAGGTGATGCCTCCTGTGAGTATTGCCTTATTATAGATATCTACCATTTCTGGCAAGTCTGCTAAACTGGCTTCTCTAATAAGTGCTTTTTGTTTGGTAAACGTTACCTCTATCATTTAAGCTTCCTCCAATCCTATCTAAAAATTCATTTTTTTCAGCATTCATTGAAACGTTTGCATTCCCTATCTCATTAACTTTATAAGACTTAATTTTTCTGTTTCAATTTATACGACAAGCATTATTATATACTGTGATTTATACTTCGACAATCTTTTTTTTGAAAATTTTATGTGTTGTTTTTGTGTCTTTTTAAAAAGTCTTCCTTTTACTTTAATACATGCGTTTCTTTGCGTATAAAAAGGTATCTTTGCTTTACAATTTTATTTACATTCACTAAACTTAAAGTATGTAAATAACGGGATTTTGGAGGTGAAAACAAGATGCAACGAATCTTATTTTGGATTTTCACTAGCTCATTATTATTTTTAGGCTATTTTTCATATGACATCGTCACAATGCAAGGGGTTATTAACGATACTGTTGAAAAAACTAGCAGTGACGTCCTCATTGAAGAGGGCGACGCTTATCTTAATGAAGTAAAAGAACTTATTGGCGATCCTTTAGACTTCACATCTGGAGCTCCTACAAAAGCTGGTAATAATATGGAACAAAGTCAAAGTGCATTAATTCAAAAATCAACTATTGTTACTTACCAAGTTATTAATGATGTTCTTTCCAATGGAATCATTAATACCGTTAATACTGATCAAAGCGAATATGCGAGAAATACGATTGCTCATAATCAACTATGGGATACCTTTAAAACTATTATACCGGCAGATTTACGCACAAACATTTATTCTTTCTCCGTTTTCTCAGATGGAGCTAGTAATCTTTTAGGTTACGTTGAACCGTTAGACTACAATGGAGATACTTGGCAACTTGGAGTTGACTTTGTCGATAGCACAGATGAAAAAAATTTTTATTACACTTTAATTCATGAATATGGCCATCTTCTAACTTTAAATAATAAGCAAATGGTCAGCAATTACGATTGGAAAACCTCTAGTCAAATAGAAACTACTTACTCTTCTTTCTATGGAGAAAGCACTCCTGAGTCGTATATAAATTTATATTACCAAGAATTTTGGATTGATTATTACAAAGAGTGGCAACATCTCAATGTCCAAGCTGATCCAGAAGCTCAACAATCATTTTACCTTGAACATGCTGATGATTTTTTGACAAGTTATGCTGTTACCCATCCTGAAGAAGATATTGCTGAATCATGGACCTTTTTTATTCTCTCTCCTAGACAAAGCAATGACACCGTTGCTCAAAAGAAACAAAACTTTTTTTATCAATTTCCAGAATTAGTTGAAATACGAACTGAAATTCTAAAGAATCTTCTAACTGAAGCAAAAAAAGACTAAGCCTCAATTAAGGTTTAGTCTTTTTATTATTAAGTTAAAAACGTCTATTACAACTTATCTCTATTTTTATTGTGCTGCAGCTGGTCTCAAACGAGCCCACGCATTCTTTACAGAGGTTCTCATTTTTCCAGTCAATGGAACAGCTACTTCTTTTACTGCACAATATTTATCAACAAACGTTACAATGTAACTTTCTTTATACTTTGGAAGAGCTACAGTAGCTAGCCACATGTGTTTAATAATAATATCGCACTCTAATTCACTTAGTTCTGTTAATTTTTTTGCGTTTTCGCAAGCCATACGAGGATGGACATATGCGTGAGTACCCTCATCAAATTTCGTTGTTCTCCAATCATAATAAAACAAATCATGAAGCAAACCTGCACGAGCTGTAGCTCTAGCATCCAAATTATGTTTTTTAGCAATACAGTAACTGATATAAGATACGCTAATTGAATGATCTAGTCTTGTAGTAAAATGATGTTGAGTATAGTCATTTAGTTTCTTTACTTCTTCACATTCCAATAAATCCTCGATAAGTGCAACGTATTCTAAATCTTGCTTCCATTTTGGTTCGGTCATTAAACAACTTCCTTTTCGTAATAATATATAATGTGTTCTAACTGGTTCCCATCATACAATGTATGCTTAGGCTTTTAAAGCAGAACACTTCAAATTTAAAGAAATATTAGGAAAGTTCATTTTTTTGACATAGTTTTGTAACACTTAACTTTTATTCTTGGTTAACGAAAACATGACTATTCCAGCAGCTACTGCAACATTTAGAGACTCCGCTTGTCCTACAATCGGAATATAAAGATTCTTTGTTGTACGTTTTAATAATTCATCCGACATTCCATTGCCTTCATTTCCCATAACCAGTCCATATACAGCTTGAGGGTCAATTTTTCGATAAGAAACGGCATCTTCATTTAATTCAGTACCAAAAACTGGAAACTCATGTTCAAAAAACAAATCAAACCATTCATTTAAATCTCCTTGGTAAACCGGCAAATGAAAATGACTCCCTTGCATAGAACGCAACACTTTACTATTGTAAAGATCGACAGATCCTTTTCCTAATACGACTCCCCCAAAACCGGCAGCATCTGCTGTGCGAACCATTGTTCCGACATTTCCTGGGTCTTGAACATTGTCTAAGAATAAAAAGGGCTTCGCAAGAATTGGTTTATCTAATTGCTCTATTTTTTTTACAACTGCAAAAATACCTTGAGAAGTTTCAGTCTCACTTAAAAGTTTTGCGATTTCCGCAGAAATTTCAACTTGTTTTGCTTCATCAAATTCAGGAATATCTCCTACAGCTACTTCTTCACTTATCATTATTTCTAAAATTATCGCATGATTTTTTAAAGCTTCTTCTATTAAATGGAAACCTTCAATTAAATAAGCACCAGCTTTTTGACGCCCTCTTCTTGATTGAAGTTTTTTCCAATTTTTTACGCGTTCATTTTTTGTGGATAAAATTAGTTCCATTCGTAATCCTCCGCCCATTTCATCTATTGCTTATTCATTCTACTAAAAAAGTCCTCTCTTTGAAAGAGAGGACTTAGGCTATTTGTTTTAAATTCTTAATTTACATGCCACTATTTTGAAAACTTTCTTCTTATAGATAGCCTGCTGGATCAACACGAGAACCATTAACATAAACTTCAAAGTGTAAATGAACCCCTGTAGAAGAACCAGTCGTACCCATTGTTCCAATTTGTTGTCCTTGTGATACTTGTTGTCCGGCTGTTACTAATAAACTTCCGGATACCATGTGAGCGTATAATGTTTGTACGCCATTTCCATGATCAATTTTCACATAATAACCCCATTCACTATGGTAACCAGCAAAAACAACTGTTCCGCTTTGTGCTGCTACGATTGGACCGCCGCCACCAAAGTCAATACCACCATGTAATTTATTTACACCAGTAATCGGGTGAATACGGTAGCCATAAGAAGAAGTAGTATATCCTCCACTTGGATTAATAAACCCTGAACTGCTTGAAGATGATGGAGTGCTTGCTTGTTTCTCATTGCTTGATGGAGCTTGATTGCTTGATTGACTTGAAGAACTTGTTGTTTGTTTAGTTTCCGCTGCTTTAGCTTCTGCTTGTGCTGCTTTAGCTTCTGCCTCAGCTTCTGCTTTTTTAGCAGCCGCTTGTGCTTTTTCTTCTTCAGCTATAATGCGTTGACGTTCTTCTTGTAATTCGCTAGACAAGACACTTGTTTGAGTCGCAATAACAGCTTGTTCTTTAACAAAGTCATTCTTTTCAGATTCTGTCATATCGTATTTAGTTGCTACTTGAACAATTTTGTCATCTAATTCTGCCTTTTGAGCAACTAAGTTATTTTTATTTACTTCAATTTCTGCTTTTAATGATTCAATTGCAACTTTTTCATCTTGTGCTGCTTTTTCATTCTTTTCTACTTCTTTTTTATCATTCTCTTGTTGAGTAACAATATCTTTGTTTGCAGAAACCAATTGGTTTACTACACCCACACGCCCGATTAAATCTGACAAACTATCTGCAGATAATACTAAATCGACCATATTAGAAGTACTACCATCTGTTTGCACATTTCTAGCTTGATGTTCTAATTTTTCTTCACGTCTAGCAATTAGATCTTTTAATTTTTCAATCTCTACTTTTAATTTTTCAATTTTAGCTTTTGAGTCAGCTAATTTTTGCTCTTGTACTTTCAGTTCTAGTACAACAGTATCGATATTCGTTTGTAATTTTTCAACTTCTGATTCAAGATTTGCTTTTTCAGATTCTAAGTTATTTAAGGTTTCTTCTTGAGATTGGATTTTTGAGTTTATGTCTGCTGATTTATTTTCTAATTCTGCTTTTTGATTTTCAAGTTCTGAAACACTCGCTGCTTCTGTAGCAGTCGGCATTACAATTGGAGTTGCAAATAACAATGCTGCAATCATCCCGGTCATCAATTTCTTATTCAAAGCATACCCTCCGTGGTTTTTTATACCCTTTTATTTTCTCACGCCAGTTAGTATATCATAGTAATCACAAGAATATGATATTAATTCTTTAACAAAGTCATCGGTATTATTACATTATCATTTCTGCAACCGATTACATATTGTTTTTCATTTAAGAAACACTAGTTTTGTATATTTAGCCATATTTTGTTCATATTTAACAGAATATTTAAATAGTTTGCATTAGTAACTATAACTGTACGTTTAAAACAAAAAGCTAACATGAGATTAGACAAAATAAGCAAGGGATGTCATTTCAAGAAGAACAATAATTCACTACAGAAAAACCAATCTTTATCTGGAATGCAACCATTAAATCAGCATTTTTAATTCATATTGTAAAAAGGTGATAAGTATTGGAATGGAATAAGGAGTATGCTCTTTAAGTTTCTTTCATGATTTACTGTTGCCATTTCTGTAGTGAAAGAAATCAATAGGGTACCTTGTTAAGATATTTTGCTGAGATGGTATGTTTTCCTACTGCATCTTTAAACAAATATATAACCTGGAATGAGAATGATGGTAGCAATGCATAAGCAACAATGACCTACAAATGTGTAACTGTCTCAGGACTATTTTCATTTAATGATATAGGTGAGGTTATTGAATTTGAGACTGAAAGGTATGGATGATTTGATAAAAAGTAAAGACTAGAAGTGTGGTCAGTTTCTTTGCGTGATTATAAAGCCTTTGAAGGAATCATGATACCTTCAAAGGCTTAGGTTACCGAAATTGGCTATAATGTACCACTACTTTATTAGTACACCATCAAAATTATTGTGCTAAAAGATTCTGTACAATCACTTCTTAAAACAGACATGAATATGAAATCATTGAAAGCTAATCATACCTATAAAAAAAGAAGCGACAGAAAAACTGTCGCTTCTTTTTTTATAATTAATCTGTCTATTAAGATTCTTCGTTTCCTACTTTAATCACGATTTTCCCAACTGCATGGTGTGTCTCGCTTAATGCATGGGCATCATAAACCCCTTTTTCAGTTAAAGGGTAAGTTGCTCCGATAATGGACTTCACTTTTCCTTGTTCCATTAATTGGGCCAACTGGCTAAGCTGTTTTCCATCTGGTTCTAACCAAATATTATTGAACGTGATATCAGCTTTCTCAATCAACTCTTTATCTGCGTCTCCAACAATGGATACGATTCGTCCGGTATGCGGTTTAATCACTTTAAAACTATTTTCTAAAACTTCTCCGCCCATCGTATCAAAGATAACGTCTACATCACTTAATAGTTCAGTAAAATCTTCATTTTTATAATCAATGAATTGATCTACTCCTAAACCCAGTAGCAAGTCACGATTTTTTTCACTTGCCGTTGAGATAACGTAAGCACCTTTACTTTTAGCTAATTGAATAGCGTACGTTCCTACTCCACCAGAACCTGCATGTATCAAGACTTTTTCGCCTTCAACAAGTTTGCCGTAATCAAATAATGCTTGCCAAGCAGTTAATCCAGCTAATGGTGCTGCTGCTGCTTCTTCATAAGATATATTTTCAGGAATATACGCTAGTAGGTTATCATCAACTGCAGTATATTCAGCATACGTTCCAAAACGTGTTGTATCGGGACGTGCAAATACTCGATCGCCAATTTTCCAATCGGTTACTTCGCTACCGACCTCTACAATTTCACCTGCTACATCCCAACCTAAAATAATCGGGAATTCCCAAGGCATCTTTTGTTGCAAATAGCCTTCACGTAATTTCCAGTCAATCGGGTTGATGGAAGTTGCTCTTTCTTTTACGATGACTTGATGCTCTTTAGGCTGTGGCATCGGTACTTCTGCTTCTTTCAACTTTTCTTTTCCACCGTATTCTTCGATAATAACTGCTCTCATTATTCTTTCCTCCAAACACTAATATCTTTACATGATTTTCATTAACATACTTCTTACTAATAATAAGTATATCAAAAAAAACAAAGAAATCCTAACAATTTGTTCAGGTTGTAAATTCCATCTAATTTCTTCATTTTTTTAAGTGAATGCATGCTATGATATTTACAGGGATAAAGAAATTCAATTTTGGTTTAATGGGAAAGGAGGAGTAACAACTTATGACAACAATTCGTACGCTAACCATAAAATATGCACTGCTACAAAGCTTATACTGGATGGTATTTTGCTCCATCTATGGATTTGCTTCAGTCTTTTTGCTCTCCCGAAGCTTCGAAAATCAAAACATTGGGCTTATTCTTGCCATCTCCAATATCTTATCCGTTATTTTACAACCTACTTTAGGTGCTGTAGTCGATAAGTTTGAAAAATTAACATTGAAATGGAGCTTAGTTATCCTTACGGTTTTATCTATTGGCCTTCTTGTTTCTTTGCTTCTTTCTACTGGCGCTCCTGCAATTGAAGCATTACTATTCATAGCTGTAGTTTCATTAGTTTTATCCATGCAGCCGTTCATTAATTCTTTTACATTTGAACACATTAATAGTGGGATAGAAATCAATTTTGGTTTAACAAGAGGAGCAGGTTCCTTAGCATTCGCTCTAACTTCGTACACGTTAGGTCAATTGTTAACACGCTTTAGCACAATTATTTTGCCTATTGGCTGTATTTTTTTATTATCAGCTTTTTTGATTCTTATTTTCACCTTTCCCGAAACTACTATTTCTGAAGTACCATCTGCTCCAAATTTAAAGTTGAATAACCCTTTAACCAAAGAAAAAGAAACTTTTTTAAAAAGGTACCCTCGCTTTGCCTACTTTCTAATAGGAGCAGCCTGTTTGTTTCTTTTTCACACTATCGTAAATACTTATTTAGTCCAAATCATTCATTCACTTGGAGGAAACGACAGTGACTTTGGTTTGTCATTAATGATTACAGCTTTGTGTGAACTACCTGCTATGTTAGGATTCAGCTATTTATTGACTAAACGAAAAAGTGGTATTTGGTTGAAAATAGCTGCCGTTTTCTTTGTATTAAGAAGTATTCTTTTCTTCTTATCGGGATCGGTATTTATGATTAATGTCACTCAATTATTCCAAGGATTAGCATTTGCTCTTTACATTCCAGCCTCAACTTATTATGTCAATCAACTAATGGAGAAAACAGATTATGTCAAAGGACAAGCGTTTAACGTAGGTGCTGTTACCCTAGGCAGTGTGGCTGGAAGTTTTATAGGTGGATGGTTGCTAGACAATGCTGGTGTTCCAGAAATGTTAAGTGCTGGAATAGTGGCGGCATTTATTGGTTGTTTATTACTCTTTTATTCAGTAAAAACCGATATTTAAAAAATAGAAAAAAAACAACGAAAAGCTGTAAACATACCGTTTGCAACTTTTCGTTGTTTTTCTCTTACTTTCAATCATGGATAATTTCTTTTTTTAGTTCTTTCATTAAATACATCAAATCTTTTTCAAAAGCAATTCCATACAATGGATCAATTTGTTCTTCAATAGTCCGTTTGACCACTCTTGAAATGTAATTTACCGCTACTTCATTAGCTCTTTTTAAGCTGTGTTTTTGAAATAAAAATCCTGCTACTACGCTTGTATACAAATCTCCTACCCCATCGAAATGCCCCGGATAAACTTTTGAAAAAGTATAATGGATTTTTGAACTTCCTTTGGAAATAAACGCAGCACCTACTTGTCTTTCATTTCCAGTTACACCAGATAAGACGATACTTCGGTTATTTTTGTCCGTTAATTTCTTTATAATGGGTTCTATTTTTTCTTTAGTATGTGGCTTTTCTGGATAGTTTGTTTCCGTTAGTAAGCAAGCTTCAGTTACATTTGGTATCAAGACATCTGCAAATTGACAAAGTTTACGCATCGCTTCAACATGCTCAGTGGTAAAACCTGGGTATAAAGTTCCGTGATCACCCATCACAGGGTCTACTACAATTAGAGCTTCTTCTGTTGAAAATTGTTTGATAATGCTTTCCATCAATTTAATTTGTTCTATAGAGCCTAAATATCCGATGACTATCCCATCAAATTTTATTCCTAACGAACGCCAATGGTTTAATATAGCCGGTATCTCAGCACTTAAATCTAAAAAAGTATACTCTTCAAAACCTTTACCGGTATGTGTAGACAACAATGCTGTAGGCAAGATACTCACCCAATTTTCCAAACAACTTAAAATTGGGACAGCCACATTCATTGAAATACGGCAACTTGCTGAAATATCTTGGATAACTAAAATTCTGGGCTGCTTCATCTTTTTCTCCTTTTCTGCTCGTTTCTTCTCTTTATCTAGTCTAGCATAATTCTTATTATAGAATCTGTACTTTTTAGTTTTTTTAATTAAAAAATTCATGACATTGTTGCTAAAAAAAGATAAGATGACTTTATACATATAAGTAGAGGATGGAGATTATGCGAAAAATTACTACAAAAGAAATTGTAACAGTTGCTCTATTCATGTCTATGACTATAGTAATGACGCTTCTTATTCGAATACCGACATTTCGTGGATACATTAACTTAGGAGATATGGTTTTATTATTTGCTGCATTATTTTTAGGAAAGAAAGCTGGTTTTCTTGTCGGTGGATTAGGAAGCGCGCTTGCAGATATCATTGCAGGTTACGCTTTTTATGCTCCCATTACTTTTATAGTAAAAGGACTTCAAGGATATATTTGTGCTTGGATTTTTCAAAAAACAGGCTATCATAAACCTCTTTTAGCTACTATCCCTGCTGGTATATTTATGGCACTTGGCTATTTTGTTGCTGAAAGCTTTATGTATGGTTTGGCTGGAGCAGCTATTTCTATTCCTGGAAATTTACTTCAAGGAATAGTTGGGGCATTGGGCGCGGTCCTATTGCAAAAAAGTGTAGGTTCTAAAATAAAAAAATAATTAGTTCTAAAAAAAGTGTTGCTGAGTATACTCAGCAACACTTTTTTTTACATGAACAAAAATTAAAAATAACAACTTTGCATTAGAAACGGTCAACTCTTTTTATTTTAAATCAAAAAGTTTAACATCAATTTAATTCAGCCGGTTTATAATTGTCTTCCAATTTTTCCATCAGCAATCCTACAGCTAAACCAATAAAGAATAATACAGCTGCCACTGCTATTCCTCCAGCAGATATGCCAATGTATTGTTCGGGCAACGGAGCTATAATGACTGTTGAAGCTATTACAACACCTAAAATAAAGTGGAAAATAGCAGCATAAGCGATTTCCATTAATTTACTTACCAATTTAGACAGTAACAAAACACATAAAATTGCACCAATTGCGACAGGAATTAAGATAGAAAAGTTCAAATCTTTTATACCTTCTGTCATGGGCTCGTACAAATGCATATACATCAAAAAATTAGATGGACTTAATCCAGGAACTATAAACCCTAAAGCAAAAATCCCGCCGGCCATTACCCATGACAATGTGGATTGTTCAACTACTACATTCATATTAAATTTTGCATAAATTAAACCTACAAAAGCAAGAATCGCAACAACTACAGTAATCACAAGGTGATAAGGCTTGCGCCCATTTTTTCCAGCTTCTTTATATAAAGCAGGCAATGTTCCCAAAATACAACCGATAAAGCACCATAATACCTGAACCTCATTATTTTTCAAAAAATAATCAATCGGATATGCCAGCACAAATATACCAAACAAACCACCAATCCCTACTGGAATAAAGTAACGTACATTTTTAAGGAAATCTTTGCGAATATTTGATAGAAATGCAATCATATTTTCATAAATCCCAAATACAGCCGCTAAAGCTCCTCCACTTACACCCGGTAAGATAGCACCTGAACCAATAAACATTCCTTTCACAAAACGGAAAAACCAATCAATAATACCTTCGTTTTTTTTCATAATAACTAACTCTACCTCCACTCACTTTACAAAAAAGTGATTATTATTCTAATTATGTTGCTTTTAATATTATGACACATTTTTTTTTACTTTTTGTTTAATTTTTAGTTATGTTTCACTAAAATAAACATATAGATGAATCTAACACCATAACAGCTAATAGAAAAACCATACTTTCCTATAATACTTAACTACATACCAATTAACAAGTCCAACAATATCAACTTTTACTGTCCTTTTATTTTTATATAGCATTCTTAATGTATACTTTATAATGTTATTCATGAAGATATCCATATGATAACAAATCCTGACTTAGCAGAAGTGTTCCGGACATTGGGGTATACGTTGCTTAAGGTACCTGCTTCAAGTTCAAAATTATTCTGAACACAATTAAAAAACGGAAAACGGATACACTAATATTTTACTTAGCCTTTAAAAAAGCATACAATAAGAAAGTAACATCTTTAAAAATGAGGAGGAAATGATTTATGATGAAAGAAAATTCTTTTGTGTTTCACAATGGTGTTGAGATTCCAAATATCGGTTTTGGTACTTGGCAGATCCCAAATGAGGAAGCATACGATGCCGTAACAATGGCTCTTAAAAATGGCTATACTCATATTGACACAGCATTAGCTTACCAAAATGAAGAAAATGTTGGAAAAGCAATCAAAGATTTTGATTTACCACGTGAAGAAATCTTTATTACTAGTAAATTACCCGCTCAAATTAAAGGTTACGATGAAACCTTAGAGGCTTTTAATACAACCATTACCAATTTAGGTGTGGATTACTTAGACCTTTATCTTATTCATGCTCCATGGCCTTGGAATGAAAAAGGCGCGGACTATACTGAAGGAAATATCCAATCATGGAAAGCGATGGAAAAATTGTACAATGATGGAAAGATTCGTACTATCGGAGTTTCTAATTTTTCTGAATCAGATATTCAAGCTCTTATTGATGCTTGCGATATCGTGCCAATGGCTAATCAAATTCCGTTCTACGTTGGACATGATCAAGAAGATTTACTTGCCTTTTGTAAAAAACACAACATTGTTGTAGAAGCCTATTCACCATTAGCAACTGGTCAAACATTGAACAGCCCAGAAATCAAAGAAATGGCAGAAAAATATAACGTTACTCCTGCCCAGTTATGTATTCGTTACTGTTTAGAGCGTGAAACATTGCCGCTTCCAAAATCAACACATGAAGAACGAATCATTGAAAACAGTCAATTAGACTTCACTATTTCACCAGAAGATGTAGAAAAATTAAACGCTGTTGAAGATGTGCGCAACTAACTCTTTACCTTATTTTAAAATAGAAAAGCCGTTACCTAGTACATACTAAGTAGCGGCTTTTCTATTTAGGTTTTATTTTTTATATGGTTAGGTCGTGTTTTAAAACAAATGATTATCTTGATTTTTGATCTACGTGGCATAATAAAAGAAATAAAAAGTGGTCATCATGAATATCGAACGGTATGAACTATCTGATGAGCAATGGAATCAAATGGAAATTGGTTTTGAGTTAATCGAATTAGGGCTTATTACCTTTACTCAAATAGAGATTGGTTTTGAGTTAATCGAATTAGGGCTCATTACCTTTACTCAAATGAAAATTGGTTTTGAGTTAATCGAATTAAGGCTTATTACCTCTACTCAAATGGAAATTGGTTTTGAGTTAATCGAACTAGGGCTTATTACCTCTACTCAAATAGAAATTGGTTTTGAGTTAATCGAATTAGGGCTTATTATCTCTACTCAAATGGAGATTAATTTTGAGTTAATCGAACTAGAGCTTATTACCTCTACTCAAATGAGTCTCTACTTTATACCAATCTATCACACCACTGTACGATAAAATTGTAAGATTTTATTTAGCTTCTGTCTATCTAGCGACTATTTTCTATTAACGAACTAGTTTAAAGCCTTCCTCCCTATTTTTATTAACAATTTCTCATTTCCCTATTTTTTTATTCTTAGAATTGTGCTACGCTATTTTTGTCAAGTTATCTGAGAAGAAGAATCAGTGTGTCTCTTTTCTTATGGCTTCATAAAAAAAGAGATAAGGACACGAATTAAATACATATTCTCTGTTCCTTTATTTATTAAGGAGATTATTATGCTATCATCTTTTTCAAAGAATATTCAAACCACATTAGTTACTTCATTTTTTAGCAGTTTAGTTTATGCTTGTACGATTCCCTACCTTATTATTTATTTAGCCGGTATATTCAGCAAGGAAACTATCGGACTATTAGTTATGATAAATGTTGTTACCTCTTTTTTAGCAGGAATTATTGGTGGTTATTTAGCAGATAACTTTCAGCGAAAAAAAATCTTATTGATCTTTCAAAATTTATACGGAGTATCCTTGCTTCTTGTTGCAGTGAATTTTTCAGGTATCTTACCACAAAATTTTTGGCTAATCTTTGGTTACCTTATTTGTGGCATCACTTATAATTTATATTATTCTGCCTTTGATGCGGTACTGCTCGATTCTACTGTTCCGAATGAACGTAAAAAAGTTTATCAACTACAGTATTGGACATTTAACTTATCCATGGCTTTAGGTGCTTCAATCGGAGGCTTCTTGTTTAAGCATTATCTGGTCTATTTGTTTTTTGGTGCCGCTCTTTTGCAATTTATCGTTTCTGCTTTTCTACAAAAAAACCTTAATTATAAAAATAATGTTTCTCTGACTAAAGGGAAAACAATTATTCATGGTCTTTTTAACAATTACTATATTGCTGCTAAAGACAAACGATGGGTCATGTTAATTTTAGGAATAGCTCTTTATAGTGCTGCAGAATTTTCATTGCAAAACTACACTGGCATTCGTTTATCAAAAGAGTTTAAACCAATCACACTTTTATCTGTTTCTATCGACGGAGTGAGAATGCTTAGTATTTTACAAGTGATCAATACTATTATGGTCGTTTGTTTCACTTTCCTTGTTTCGCGATTAACTGAGAAGAAAAAAGAACGTACTGTTGTACTCATTGGATTACTGATTTATGTAACTGGATATGGCTTAATGGCTTCTGCCAATAGTATTTACCTATTGATTCCATTAACTATTTTGGCCACGTTTGGTGAGCTAGCTTCTGCCCCTATCCTAAGTGCCCGTCAAGTCAGTTTGATACCTGAAGATAAACAAGCTTCTTATTTAAGTTTTGCCTCTCTTTCCTTTCAAGGATCCCAGCTTTTAGCTGCTTTAGGCATAACATTAGGGGGATATTTAGCTGCCGGACTAATTAGTGGTTACATTATTATTTTAGGAATAGCCGGAGTTTATTTTGTCATTTATAGCTTATACGATAATAAAAAAGAGGTTGTAAAATATAATTAATAACCTAATTTAATTTTCTAACATTCGATTTTCACTATTTTCTTTCAAGTTATTTCTAAAAATACTGGTAAACTAATTTTTTACTCATTAAATTTAATCAAAAAGTTTACGAACTGTTAAATAAAACAGATTCGTAAACTTTTTTGTTTGAGTACTATTATTTCATTATTTACCTTGCAACGTTTATAATTGATTTATAATACAAATCTATCTTTTTAGATTGTTTGGTACGTTAATCCGTCTCTTTGGCCAATCGTCAATTACTCTGTGTTTTGTTTCAAAAAGACTTACTTATATCTTTACGCTGTATTATTCAAATTTAGATAATTTAGGAAGGAGAATGAAATGTATGATAATAATCGCGATTATTTTATTGGTTTTGGCTGCTATAGTAGCATTCTTAAATATGCAAATGGCTACTTTAAACCTTTACTTTATGTCTTTTGATTTACCTTTATGGTTACTTTTCATCGGCTTTTTATTACTCGGTATGTTGATTGCTGCACTATTTGCATTATCTAAAGGGGCGCGCAATAGACAAGTAATCAAAAATAAAAATGATGAATTAGAAAATGCTGAAGCTTCTAGAGATGAGGCCGTTAATAGAGTTAAAAAAGAATCTGAAGCACAATTGGAGTTACAAAAGAAAGAGGCTGAAATTCAAAGTCTTAATACTCGATTAGCTTCTTTAGAAGAAAATCAAACAACTCAGCACAGTGGACCAACTTCAACTGTACACACTACCGAAACAACTGGTACAAAAACTAGCCCTTCTACTAGCAAAGACATTCATGTTGAAGAATATCAAATAGATGGCACGAATACAGCTAAACCAAAAGATGACAGTTCTCATCATTCTTAACCTTCACTAGGATTATAGTTTAGTAAACCATAAAGAAGTCCCAAATAAGACATTATCTTATTTGGGACTTCTTTATTTGAAAACTATTTTACTCAATGTTTTTTTTTACATGAGGATTGCCTTTTGTGTCGACAGTGACGTCTTCTTTTTTTACTGTTCTATTAACTTGTTTTGTATCTGTTACTTCCTCTTTATTCAATGATACTTCTTCTTTAACCACTGGGTGCTTCGTTACTTCAATTTCTTCTTCTGTGACAGGTATAACCACTTCTTTATTTTTTAGTGTATTATCTGAATGGTCGTCCTTTAAGTTATGTTGCTCAATAACTATTTCTTCGTGTCTAACAGGAACTTGAATCGTTTTAGTTCCTTCTACTACACGTTTTCTAGCTCGAACCTCGCCTGTTTGAACTTCCTTAGTTGTGACATCTAATTGCTCTTCTTTCAATTGAATCGTTTCACTTTCTGATTTTTGATTTTGTTCGTCATTTTCTGAAACTGAACGATCAGAAGGTTCAGCTGAATCTAAAACCGTTTCAGGATTAACTAATGGATCTGCTTCTAACATAGAAATCGGATCTAATGGAATAACTCTATCTGTCGGACGTGATTCATTACTACTAATTTTTTTTGGTTCACCCTTTACAATAACAATGATATTGCCATTTGCAATATCTTGTTGATAAGCGTCCAAAAGATCGTCATTTGATTGAGAGGAACCGGGTTCATTAGAGTCATTTGAAGAAAATGATTCTTTTATTTTTTTCCAAATGGAGCGATCATCCCTTTCTTTTTCCTTATCCTCAGTGTCTATATCCGTTTCATTAGTTGTTCCTACTATATCTGTAGTATTGGAAATGGAATTTTTAGATTCTGTGCTAGATATTAAAGTGATATCTTCTTTTTGATAGCCTTCTTCTTGCAATTTATTGACTGCATTTACTGCCTCTTGAGGACTTGCGTAGCTTCCTACAACATATCTTTCCATTCTTTTCCCTCCTTAATGATTATCTAAAAAGTTAGTGTACCTTTAGGTTTCATCTTGATCATCTATTTGTAAACACCAAATCGCAATAACAATGCCTAAAGCTAATGGAGCATCTTTCTCATCTTTAGTCTCTAAAACAAAAGTATCCCCGTAAGAAAACCATTTTTTCTTAAAAGAAGCAACTTCGGTAAATCCTTCTTTTATTTCATAATCGTCTTTTTCAACATTTCCTTTGATTTTCCAATTTATTTTTTCAATATCGTAATCTGGACCAAATAGTTTTTTTTCTCTTTTACTTCAGCAATCTTTTCATTTTGTTGATAGATGATGTATTTAGGTGAAAAACCTATTTTTTTCTCTTCAATAGATACTATTATTTCATTAGTTTGATTGTAAACGTGCACTTTATTCCCTATGGATACCCGTTCACTTTTAACAATATAAACTTTTTCATCTTTTTCATTTCGTACAATTAATTGGTCACGCCACGAAAACCGTTTTTCCTTAATATATAGTTTCATTAGTCAAACACCTGCTTTCATCTACTCGTATTCTAGTTACTCTAATTATAACCATCCATTCCATTGCAAGCTACTCATAAGCAAGATGTGAACATTTATTTACACTATTGTCTCTAGATTTCTCCTTTATTTTAGATGACGTTCTCATTTAAAGTTCGATATGCTATGATAACCTTATCAAAACTTATTAATACTAGAGGTGAAAACGTTTTGAATTTCGAACAAAATTACACTCAACTACAAAAACAGCAATTGACCATGACACCTCAATTGCAACAATCTATTCAGATGCTGCAATACAATCGAAAAGATTTAGTTGATTTTTTAAAACAAAAATCACTAGAAAATCCTTTCATTTCTATTTCTGTAAAATCAGCTCCCAAAACTCAGGGAACTTCGACAGAAAAATACAATAGTAACCAGTCAAGAACAAATCAATCAACTAGTGGATCAATCTGGGATACATTGGCAACTACAGCATCTACCACTTCTCTTTATTCTGCAGTCATCGAACAAATTCATTTGTCTTTCAGAGATACCGCCTTGCGTGATTTAATTATTTGGCTGGCTCAGTATATTGACCATAATGGTTATTTAACTCTGTCAATGGATGATGCGATTACCCTTACTCAAGCAGAACCGTTAAAATTATTAGATGCATTGACACTTTTACAGCAATTGGAACCTGCTGGTGTAGGTGCCAGAAACTTGCAAGAATGCTTGATGCTTCAAACAGAACGAAATGGTCAAGCGCCCAATCTTGCTTATTTAATCCTTGAAGAAGAGTTTGAAGCTTTTGCTAATCGAAAATGGGATCACATTGCAAAGCGTTATGCTATTTCATTGAGTGAAGTTCAAGAGGTTTCTGATTTTGTCAAAACTCTTACACCACACCCTGGAGCCATTTTTTCAAATGCTCCTACGCAATACGTTCGTCCAGATTTATCCGTTAAAATAACGGATAATCAAGAGATTATTGTGCACTCTGTTAAGACTGGACTTCCTGTTATTGTTTTCCAAAAAGAATATTATGAAGAATTAAGTGTGTTGCAGGATAAAGAAGTTTCAACATTCATTAATGAAAAACAATCTGAATATGAATGGCTCAAAAAGACGCTTATTCAACGAGAAGAGACGATTCTCAGAATTGGTATTGCCATTGTAAATGCTCAGAAAGAGTTTTTTTTATCAGAAGATCGTCCAATTCAATCCTTAACATTAAAAACAATTGCTGAAGAACTTGATATTCATGAATCAACGGTCAGCCGTTCCATTAATGGGAAGTACATCACAACAGAATTCGGTGTATTTGAATTAAAAAAATTCTTTACAAACGCTTTGGTGACAACTTCTAAAGAAGGTAATGGTTCTATCTCTTCTGACCAAATAAAGAAAAAAATTGAACTCTTCATTCAAGATGAAGATCCTAGAAAACCATTATCAGATCAAAAACTTGTGGATCTTTTAAAAAAGGACGGTATTGAAATATCACGAAGAACAGTCACAAAATACCGCGAAGCTCTTTTTATCTCGAGTTCTCCAAAACGCAAGCGCTTTGACTAATCATGTATTACCTTTGGTTAAATGTGCTATTAAAAATCCTAGCTTTTTTCGTTCAGCCCTAGGTAACTAACAAAAAAAACGTGATCGATTCCTAAAGGATTGATCACGTTTTTTTATTCGTTTATTTAATCTCAACAAATAGATAAAATTCAGCATCATACTGATTATCGTAAATATTAATAGATGTAAAGACTAAATTCATTTCAGCTTGTTCATTCTCAGTTTTCACTGTTGCTTCATCAATCGTGAGCATATTCTCTGTTTCAGTAGTCGAAGCAACTTCCTCCATTGTCTCTTGAAGATCAATGCTCATAATGGTCTCATCACTTTCATTCCTTAAAATAAGACTTTCTTTTCCATTTACCTCTTCGGTATATACTGTATAACTCTTATCATCCACTGCAAACTCAATTCTTGGTTGTATGCTGAAATCATAATAAGAAAATATAACCATCTTGTCGTACTCTTCAATTGAGATCACAGGACTATCTCCTAAATCTAATGTAGCATAATAAGAATCTTGCACAGGTTGTTCATTTAAAAAACCGTTTACGTCATAGATAGGTTGAAAACCAAATACCTCTTCAAATTGATAGGATGGTAGCTGGTTATAAGGTGCTAGCCACTCGATATCTTCATTGTAGTCCATACTTGTTAAGTAATAGACAGTTTGACTGATTTTGATTTTATCCTCTTCAGGAATATCAGCATTCGGAATAATGGAATTTCCTTCCAACATCTGATTCTGTTCAAGTGTTCTTTCTAATAAATTCGTTTGTGACACACGGCTAACAGTGAATGCATCAATTGGAGGTACAATTGAAACCAACGAAAGTACCATCAACACTACTGCAACCCAGCCATTTTTTCGAATAGGTAAAATGCTAAACAGAACTCCCGCTATGGTAGCAAATATGCCAAACAAGATGACATAATAGCGCCCATAAGTTAAGCCAGTTTCTTGAATTCTTAAAACGGATGCCATTGTTTGGAACAAAACAATGGGAATCAACACTTTCGGGAAAATTTTTCTGAAAAGAATGGCTGATTTTGTCTCTATATTACTTGCTAAAATATATACTACAATAACCGTAATCGAATAAGAAACCAACATGGGCTCTAGCAAATTATTGGTCCAAAAATCTCCCGTAATATTTTGTAAAAGATAGACCAATAAAATAACTGTAAAAATTGTTGTTAACGGAATGATGATATATGAAATCAATAGTTCAAGCATCTTAGGAACTGAAACGTCACTTTTTAGTTCTTTCAGTTTGGTCGTTCGTTCTTCAGGTGTTAGAACTGATTCCTCTTTTTTACTTAAATATAAAGGTGTATAAGATAGAAAAAAGATAGGCGCAAACAATGAAAGCACTAGGTTAAACGCATGCAAATTCACTTTATAATTTACTGAGAATAGTAACTGATCAACTGCCAATAGAATAAACCCAATACCTGCAGATAAAACAAGTGTGAATAAGAGTGTTGTAAAAAAAGCTTTAAAAGCGGATAAATAACTTTCATTAAACGTAATTTCATTCTTTACAGTTGGAACCCATATAAATGCAATCGTTAGTATAAAAAAGATAATACCTGTTTTAACAGTCCTCTCAAAATCATAATCAGCTGCAGAACCAATTGTAAAATAATAAGCAATCGCCAAAATAATTGCACCAAACATCAATAGGATGCGTTGAAAATTTTTTTCAAAAAACCGTTCGTAGATTTGTTGTGCTACCGCACTTAAAAATATCCCAACTAGAAAACTATACATATACCTTATATAATTATTTGTTTCTTGCTGAATTAAAAATGTATTTAACCCTGCAAAAGCAAGTAAAAATACAACTGTTAACGGATATCTTCTGCTCGCTTGAATGATTCCTTGGAATTTATCCTGAATCTTCTGTATCAATTTCATCTTTCACCACTCCTTTTCATTCTGGACTCTTAAACCTTATCTTACTCTTATTATGTAGTTAATCTTTATCTTCTGTCAATCATTAGTCCTACTCATTTAAGTATACAAAAAAAACTGATACTAAGTATCAGTTTTTCCTGTAGTGCTATTCTTTAATCAACATACTCTGTTTGATCCTTATTCAACCACGAGTACAGTAATCCAATCACTAATGCTCCACCAACATAATTACCTAGTAAAGCTAAGAGCCAATTTAGTGCTACAGCTCCTATGGTCATACCTGGAACCGTTCCGCCAGAAGCAAAGAAAGCCAATGAGAAAGATGAAAAATTGGCAATAACGTGTTCAAATCCTAAATAAGCAAAAATGAAGATAATAAAGATCATGGCAATAATTTTCCCAGCATCATCTTTCATTCGTAAGGTACAAAATACAGCTGTGTTAACAATAACATTTGCAAATATACCTTCTGAAAAGACCTGTAAAGGCGTTTTAGCTAATTTTCCAGCCACTGCTGTGAAAAGATAATGGTCGCTCGGAAGAGCATGGAACTTATATGTGAAAGATATAACTAAGCTAGCAATAATTCCACCAATCAAATTGAATAAAATACAATAAAATAATATTGTTAATGCTTTTTTAGGTTTTAACCACTTCCGTTGGATCGCAACTGTCATATACATCATATTTGAAGTGCCTAATTCTGCATTCATATAAATAATCATGACCAGTGACCAACTAAACATAAATGCGTAAAGCATTTTACCTAGGCCAGGTACAATCTCTTCACCAGCTTGACCAATCATCACAGCAACTGCTGTTCCAAGCGTTAAGAATAAACAGGCTAACATTGCACGTACAAAATAGCGTGTCTTACTATTATCAAATAAATTTTGCTTTTTCATAATACTTTTTTCAATATTGTACATTAAACCAGTATTTTGAGTTTCCATTTTTTTACCACCTTTAGTTTGTTATCTTTTTAACAATATAATTATTATACTCTATTTAAAATCATTTAAAAGAAAAAATGCGCTTTCACAAACTTTTTTTTTTAGATAAACGTCAAACTTTATTCACGACTCCTATTTGCTGATCAAAATACTTACTGATAAGGGTCCTAAAACCAAAATAAAACGACACTAAATAAATCAGTGTCGTTTTATTTCTTCATTAACTAAGCTTGTTTCTCACCTTCAACTATCCAAACGTATTCATTCATTTGCTCAATAGATACGTTAAATCCTGCTAGATTGAACAGATTTAATAAAGTTGGAATAAGAGTATAATATTCTCGTTCTAAATCATTTGCTAATGTATAAAATTGGTGTTCTTTAGCTTGTACGATTTTTTGTTCGAGGGCTTCTTGTGATTCAAACATCGTGTCTGCAAAGACAACTTTGCCTCCCTTTTCAAGTTGGTCAGCGTACTTCTTCAAGGCCATTCCTTTTTCTGTATCTGTCAGATGATGGAACACATAAGAACTAACAATGGTATCCACTTGTCTTGTCGGTTTTGGGTAATTTTGTAAATCCCCGTCATAAATCATGACTTCACTTGGCAACTTATTTTTAGCTAATTCACGCATTTCTTTAGAAGGTTCTATTGGGAAAACCCATTTGCCTGAAGAGAGTAACTGCTGGGTTAGATTTCCAGTTCCAATTCCAAATTCTAAAACATTCATTCCACTTCTTTGAACAATCTCTTTCAAAATGTTACTGTATCCTTCAAAAACAGCTTTGTATTCAGGGTCATTCCCTTCAACAAAATCATCATAGTCACTTGACCAGTCTGTAAAAATATCTAAAAATTCACGTCCCATACTATTTATTCTCCTTTGTTGTTCGATACAAATGCTAATGCTTGATCCAAGTCATCAATAAGATCCCCTACATCTTCTAAACCAACGGACAAACGAACCAATTCATCTTTTATTCCTGACTTTAAGCGAACTTCTTTTGGAATAGATCCATGTGTCATTAAAGCAGGTATTTCAATCAAACTTTCAACTGCTCCCAAACTTTCAGCTAGAGTGATGATCATTAGTTTTTCGACAAACTCTTTAGCAGAAAATCCTTCTTTTAATTCGAATGAAATCATTCCACCAAAACCAGTCATTTGTTTTTTTGCAATCTCATGTCCCTGATGATTCTCTAATCCCGGGTAATAGACTTTTTCAATACTCGAATGATTGATTAGGTACCGCACTATTTCTTGAGCATTTTTTTCATGTTCTTCCATTCTGATGCCTAACGTTTTAATCCCTCTTTGTAAAATCCAGCTATCTTGCGGCCCTAAAATTCCTCCGATTGCATTTTGTAAAAAGCCAATTTTATCAGCTAGTTCTTCATTATTTGTCGTAACTAATCCTGCAACAATATCGCTATGTCCACCTAAATATTTAGAGGCACTATGAACAACAATATCTGCTCCAAGTGTAAGTGGACGTTGATGGTAAGGTGTAGCAAAGGTGTTGTCAACAATAGTTATCAGGTTAGCCTCTTTTGCAATTTTAGATACAGCCTCAATATCGGTTATTTTTAGCAACGGATTCGTTGGTGTCTCTAAAAATATCGCTTTAGTTTCTGGACGAATTGCTGGTTCAATCGTGCTCAGATCACTTGTATCTACCGTCGTAAATGTTATTCCAAGATGGACGAGTACTTTATTCATTAAACGATACGTTCCTCCATAAACATCATCTCCCACAATGATATGGTCTCCTTTAGAAAATAATGACAGCACCGTATGTGTTCCTGCTGATCCTGATCCAAAAGCAAAACCTCTAACGCCTTCTTCTAAATCCTTAATTAATTCTTCTACTGCAAAACGAGTAGGATTTCCTGTTCTTGAATATTCATACCCTTTGTGTTTGCCCACTTTTTCTTGTTTATAGGTTGATGTTTGGTGAATGGGTACATTTACCGAACCTGTTGCTTCATCATGACTGATACCACCGTGGATTAATTTCGTTTTCATTTTCATCTTTAACACTCTCCTATTGATATATTTTTTTACTTAGATAACGCTCACTGCTGTCTGGGAAAATTGTAATGATCGTGCTTCCTTCAGGTAACACTTGGGCTTCTCTTAAACAGGCAGCAAACGCTGCGCCGCTTGAACTTCCAACAAACAACCCATTTGTTGCGGCTAATTGTTTAACATAGTAAAAGGCTTCCTCATCAGAAATCGTATAAACATGATCAATTAATGATTTATCTAAAAACTTAGGTATGAATTCCATTCCTATCCCTTCCGTTTTATGTCCATGAGCTGCTCCACCACCTAAAATCGAGCCTTCAGGTTCAACTATGGTTGTACGAATTACCGAATTATTTTCTTTTAAATAAGATGCTGTTCCAATAAAAGTTCCTCCGCTACCTGCCCCAGCTACAAAAGAGTGGATTGCATGTCCGGCCATGTCTTTTATAATTTCTGGTCCAAGAGTTTCATAATAGGTTAATGGATTCGCTTGATTTTCAAACTGCATCGGGATATAGCTATTTTTGATTTCTGCCGCCAACGACTGAGCTTTTTCTATTGCTCCAATCATACCTTTTTCAGTAGGTGTAAAAATCAGTTCCGCTCCCAAAGCTTTCATTAATTCTTGTTTCTCATGACTAAATTTCTCTGGAACTGTAAAGACGACTTTTAGTCCAAATTCTTGAGCTGCTAAAGCTAAACCAATGCCTGTATTTCCAGCAGTGGGTTCAATAAGCGTTGTATCTTTATTTATCAGCCCTTTATCAAAAGCTGTTTTTACTAATTTGACCCCTAAGCGATCTTTGATACTTCCACCAGGATTGAACATTTCTAACTTTGCGAATATTTTACTGTTGTTTGGTAGGTCAAAACCCTGAATTTCTAACAATGGAGTGTTTCCTATCAAGTCTTGGGTTTTTCTAAATAACATGTCTTTCCTCCTTATCTTCATTCTCAATTTCTAAAAAATGGGACAAAAAAAGTGCATGAGTTTTACACTCATGCACAAATCATCTAATTTAATGTAGTTTCTTCTAGTGAAAGCCATTTCAACACACCTACTCATGAACTGTTTCCTAACAGCAATCCATAGGGTATAACAAATGGTTGTGTTCACAAAAAAGAAGAAGCTTGATTAAAAAATGAAACTTGTCGACATGAGTGGTCTATACAACATAAACAACAACACACGTCTAAACAGTTCATCTTTTTCATTGGGCTTCTTCCTTTCTTAGTTTATTTTTTAATTCAACATAAGTAAAATCTTACATCGGTATAGACTCATACTATCAATCCAATTTTTATTTGTCAACTAAAACTAAAATTAAATACCACTAGACCACGTTCACTCTTCTGCAATAGCCTTGTTTCAAAAACTCTTCATTGCAATACAGAGGTTTTTTTGAGAAAATACACAAGGAAGAAAAGTTGCAGCGATTAGCAACACTTCCTATAATCCAAAGCGACAGGAGCAACCTTTATGTGGACATACAAAACGTTTGATGAATTAACCAAAGAAGAATTGTATTTATTTTTAAAAGAGCGCAGTGCAGTTTTTGTTTTTGAGCAACAATCTCCTTACCACGACATTGATGGCAGAGATCCTGATAGTATACATATTTCTTATATTGAGGATGGAGAACTGCTAGCTTATTCCCGCATCTTCGTTACTGATAATGGAAATATTCGTATAGGACGTGTTCTCGTTACAGAAAAAAATCGTGGAAAAGGCTTTGCCCGTACATTATTCCGTAACACACTAACCTACTGCAATGAGCAATACCCAGAAAAAGCAATTGAATTAAATTCTGAAGAATACATTAAAGATTTCTATGCTTCATTTGGCTTTAAAGAAATCGCTGATCCATACTTAGACTCAGGTGTTATCCATGTTACTATGCTACTAGAATAAAATAAGGCTGAACTACTCTTAATTAGAGTAGTTCAGCCTCATTTTTTTTAGACTAACTGATACAAATCTTCTGCTGTGAAAAATTTTTCTATTAAAGTTGCTTTTTTTTCTTCACCTGTTGTTACTAGTAAGCACGTTGGTGTATCTTTTGCTCCCATAGCACTTGAAACATCTTGATCAAGATCAAATAAATGTTGAACAAAAGGAGAATGGAAATCAAATAAGAACATTTCCATATCTAAATCAGCCTGTTCAGCTGACTCAATCAGTAGTTTTTTTGAAAGGCTTCTTTTTTGAATAATCATTTTTCGTTGAATAGCGAATAAAAATTCTCTGCCTTTTTTCTTTCCTTGGATAGTAGCTGCGATAAAAGCCAATGATAAGTGAAAACTTTCATTGTATAGCTTATTCCATACAGCCATTTCAGTTGATAAGTCATTTTTTTTCATATACCGGTAAAGAGTCTGGGTGTTGTGATAAGGATAAATTGTTATTTGTGTGTTTTCTTCATAAGCATTTACAAACTTAAGCACTTCTTCTTCCATTTTCAATGAAGCTTTACTGATTGGGTTAATAAATAAGAAAATTTCAATTTGCTTAGTTCTGTCTACCATAAAATGATTCACCTCAATTCCATATCAACTTATAACTACATCTTAACAGTAAACAGCTTTCACCAAAAATCATTTGCTCAATACTGCATAGAGAATGAGTTTTTGGGATTCTCTTTCCAAGGATTTGATGATTTTATTCCTCTTCAAAAAGATCTCCTTTGCGTAAATAGACTTGCTGAGTTTCATAAATACCTTGATTGCCTGAAAAGAGATAACTAACTACACATGTCAAAAAGAGATAAGGCAATGCTTTTGAACCAAAAAGTTCCAGTCCCATCACAAAACAGGCAACGGGTGTATTACTAGCCGCTGCAAAAACACCAATAAACCCAAGTCCTGCTAAGAAAGGAACCGAAATATGGAAAAGATGAGCGAGTGTACTGCCTAAAGTGGCCCCAATCGTAAATAAAGGTGTCACTTCTCCTCCTTGAAATCCAGATCCCAGTGTAATAGCTGTAAAGATTAATTTACCCAAGGAATCAAACGGACCACTTTCCCCTAGAAAAGCTTGATCAATTAAAGGCAGACTTAGACCTAGAAATTCTCTAGTGCCTACAAGGAACACCAGAAGAATAACGATGACTCCTCCGATAAAGCTTTTTATGACCGGATTGTTGAACCAGTTAGTCATAATGACTTTTGTTATCCGTGTAGTCCAACTAAATAAACGCCCAGCAAACCCAAAAAGAATGGCTGCAATGACTATTTTGATGATAAGACTAGGAGTTGCCTCTGGTACAATTCCCATACTATAATGCGTATGCGCAGCACCAAAAAAAGTCGTCACCCAATTTCCGACCAATGCTGCCCATAAGCTCGGAAATAATGCCTCTTGGCGGACAAATCCAATAGCTAATACTTCCATTGCAAATAATGTTCCAGCTATAGGTGTTCCAAAAACAGAACTGAATCCCGCACTCATTCCGGCAATTAACAAAATACGTCTCTCATTTTTTTTCATATGAAATACGCGCCCTACCGCATCGGCCAGTGATCCTCCAATTTGGACTGCAGTACCTTCTCGTCCAGCAGACCCACCAAATAAATGGGTAACCAATGTTCCAAAAAGAGTAAGTGGAATCAGTCTTTTAGGAATCAATTCTACTTCCTTTTTAGTACCGCGAGCTTCTTGTATAATCAAGTTATTGCCTCGTATGGCATTGCCGCCAACTTTCCAATACAACCAACTAATAGCTGCTCCACCCAGCGGCAATAAATAAAGCAGCCAAGGAAGTGTCATACGAGAGTTTGTTACAAATGTTAAACTGATAAGAAAAAATGCGGATAAACTCCCTACTCCTATCCCTACTAGGCTGCTATACCATAGCCATTTAAAAAAATAGTTCCCTATTAGTACAATCTCTGTAGTTTTCATTTTTTTTAGTATAAGTCCCATAAAATCCCTCTTTAGTTTCTCATTAAATTCACTTGTTTATTTTACCACTAGTCCGTAGTAGTTTCCCATTTTGTTTAAAAAAAGATGGACAGCCAACTCTGGCGGTCCATCTTTTTTTAAACTTAATTAGATTGAATCAAATCTTCATAAAAGGCAACTTTTGTCGCATTTTGATAAGGAAGCAGCCATAATAACCCTATACCTAAGGATAAAATGGATAATATACCCCAACCTAAAAAACTTAGATCTAGTAAGAATAGACGCCATTTATTACCTTTCATCAAGTTTTTACTTTCTGTAATACAGTCTAGCGAAGAAATTTTTTCATTTGGTGATAGATTAGAGCGATCTTTGTAAATTAAGTAAGCTTGAGAATAAGCGTATGATTTTATGATTCCAGGAATAATAAATAACAGACTCCATAAAGTAGTAAAAATTGTAGATATAATGTAAATCAACAGTACTCTAAGAAAATATTTTTTCGTAAATACTTGTAGCCCCATTTTTATTGGTTGAATCTCCATATTGGGATTTCTAAACCAATCTAAAAATGTAAACGAAATACCCACTGTAAAAAGAGTCGTTAAAATTCCGCCGCCAATATTGCTTGTTCCATTTCCAGTTCCATCGTCAGACATCATAGAATCATTTACCCAATAGTTAGAACCAGCATCTGAATAATTAACTAATGCAACCACTAAAGCTGCAAAGACTAACGTAATGAGGACTGAAATTATTGTTGGAATAATATTCAATAGGATCGCATCTTTCCATCTTCCTTTAAGCAGTGCTTTCGTATCATATTTTAATTCTTTTCTTGTTTTATAATTTTGCATTTCTTACAGCCTCCTCAGGCAGATGATTTCCTATAGTTTACCAAAAATGAATAGCAATTGTTATTTCTTTTGAAATTTTAGTCAATGTAACTATCAAATTTTCTTCTCCTTACAAAGACTTATCTTCTGTTTCAGATGAATTCCCTATAATCCGCTTTTTTAGAGCAGCCTTATAATTCTCTTTATAGAAACTGCTATCACCCTGCAACAATTTTATCCCTACTTTGTAATAAAGGGGAATTTTTTTATCGTTAGTTATGTCTTCTTGATATAGCCGAATATCTTGTTGAAGCTTCCGTTTAAAAGCTTCCGTATGAATATTTTCAGGAGCTTGACTTAATTTATACCCTACAGAAATCATACTTTCCATCAGTTTTTGCAAACCTAAATGTTTTAACTCTGGAAAATCCATTTTTAGTAATGCGTATAATTGTTCCGTTTCGGTCAGAATATCGTAGTATTTTGGTGAAAACCCACTGCTGACGATCGTATTCGGACTTCTCACATAATGATAACCAATTTCGCTTGTTACGACTGTCTTACTAGAATTTTTAGCTAATTGATAAGTTGTCACGATATCCTCAAAAATTTTTCCTTCTGGAAAAGTTATTTTTTGAAACAAACTATGATGATAAATCTTATTCCATGTATAAAAAGCTACCCCAGAAGAATTAAAAATCAGTTCAATTAGTTCATTTTTGTCAACTATAACTCTATTTTTCTTTTTATTTTTCTTTTTAGGTAGACTGATACTGCCGTATACTTTATCAAAATTCATGATATACAAAGTCAAGTCTTTGTGTTGAACACTCGCTTTATGAAAGTTAAAAAAAGCCTCATCATCAAATCGATCATCGCTATCAATAAAGGCAAGAAAGTCACCTGAAGCTACTTCTATACCTTTATTTCTAGCTGCTGATAATCCTTTATTCTCTTGATGAATAACCTTAATACGCTTATCCGTTTTCGCTAACAACTCACATATTTCTGGGGAACTGTCTGAAGAACCATCATTAATTAAGATCAGCTCAAATTCAGGATACCTTTGCTGCAATACGCTTTTTACAGCATCTCCTAGGGTTGAACTTGTATTGTATACCGGCATGATGACACTTATCAGCATTGTATTCCCTCCTTGAAAACGTTCAACTGGCTTAAATCTGTCCAGGCTACTCCGAGTATGATTCGATCGTTTAAACGTAGACTCTTTGCTAAATCGCTTTTACGCTTCCACCGTCAATCATTAAAGATGATCCAGTAACGTACGTATTTACATCTGATACAAGAAAAGTAACAAATTTTGCAAATTCTTCTGGTGTTCCATAACGGCCAAGTGGAATAGCTTCTTGAGCTTTTTTTGTAATTTCTTTCATAGATACATTTTTATTTTTAGCTGTAATTTCATCTAGAGTTGTTATACGATCCGTTGCAATTCGCCCTGGCGCAACCGTATTGATTAAAATATTATATGGACCTAACTCTTCTGCTAACGTCTTACTAAGACCGACAATTCCTAAACGAAAAGTATTCGAAAGAATTAAATTTGAAATCGGTTGTTTAATTGAAGAAGAAGCAATATTAATAATTTTCCCACCGTTTTCTTTTAAATCTGGCAAAACTGCTCGAATTGTTCGAATATAGCTCAATAAATTTAGTTGAAAAGCATTTTCCCAATCTTCATCTGAAAAATCTTCAAAAGAACCAGAAGGCGGTCCCCCGGCATTATTAATTAAAATATCAATTTTGCCAAATGTTTTGTGTGTTTCTTTTATGAGTTGTTGAATGTCTTCGTTTTTAGTAATATCAGCGGGAGAAAAGGCAACCTTGCCTTTTCCAAGGGCCATCAACTCTTTTTGAACCGATTGTAGCTTTTCATAATTTCGACTAGCTATCATGACATTGGTTCCTTCTTTTACTAGCTCTGCTGCTATTGCTTTGCCTAATCCTTGACTAGATGCCAACACTAATGCTGTTTTGCCTACCAAATTTAAATCCATTAAAACTCCTCCTGTTCTTTCATTCATCGATTGTGCACTCTTATGTCATTTTTTCATAATCCAGCAAAAAAGTAAACTCTTACCTTTTCGATTCCTTCGCATATCTTTCGCTTTTATCAAATAATTATGCTATAATTTTCACATTTAAGAAAACGTTTTCGCAAAATAGTCCTCTATTTTCGTTTAATACCCTCAAGTTTCCTATCTCTTATCTTTTTCCTTGAAAGGACTGTTTGCTTATGCCAACCACTATTGAATCACAGCCTTTTATTCCCATTATTCTAGGAGGCAATCTAGGTGCCTATAGCACAGCACGGTCATTTTATGAAGCTTACAAGACAACTTCCCTTGTCCTATGCACGATGATTACTGGACCTATAGATCATTCGATCTTTATTGACCCTATAATTGAGCCTAACATGGTACAACCGGAAGTACTAGTTAAATTATTAAACGATATTGAAGATCGCTACCCCAATACAAAAAAAATTATTTTAGCCAGCACAGACAATTATGTGGAATTGATCATCAATCATAAAACGCTCTTCCCTATTAGTTGGGTCATCCCTTATGTGGATAAAGAACTCTTTTATCCTGCAACAAATAAAGCAAACTTTTATAAAATTTGTGAACAAGAAGGGGTTCCATACCCTAAGATCTTAGTAATATCTGATTATGAAGCACAATTGCCATTTGGTTTTCCTATTATTATCAAACCTACTAATAGTATGAAATACCATTCAATCGATTTTCCAGGTAAAGAAAAAGTTTATATTTGTAAAAATCAAGCGACTTACAAAAAAATCATCCAAAACATGAAAGATAATGGATACGATGATGAAATTATCTTGCAAGAGTACATTGCAGGAGATGATTCCTTTGTTGGAGTTGCTACCGCCTATTCTTCTCATAGCACAGGTGAAGTGAAAGTTGTTTCTTTTGGACAAACCCTACTTGAAGACCACACTCCATCAGCTATTGGAAATCATCTTGCAATTTTAACAAAAAATGACGATCAAATTGTTCGAGACGTAAAAAAACTGGTCAAAGCTACCGGATGGACTGGATTTTCTAATTATGATGTCAAATACGATACGCGTGATCACACGTATAAATTTTTCGAACTGAATGCCCGCCTTGGACGCAGTAACTATTATGTGACTGCTGCTGGGAAAAATACCGCTACATATTATGTGAGAGATTTTATTGAAAATAGTCCTATTGAATATTCTGTAGCAGATAAACAAGTTTTGTATTCAGCAGTACCGAAAAAATTATTACTAGATAACCTTCAATCAAAAGAACTAAAGAAAATCGTCAAACAATTGTATAAAGCCAAAAAAGTTTACCATCCTTTAGTTAGTCAAGAAGAACCCAGTATGAAGCGAAAACTATATGTAACTATTGCTACGCTAAACTATTTTAAGAAATTTAAAGCTTACCCTCAACTTTATGATCCTATCTAAATAACAGAAAGGTCGTCTTAGCCATGAAGAATTTCTTTGCTATTTTAGGCGGTATGGGTACCTTGGCCACCACTAATTTCTTAGTCGAATTAAACAAGAGGCACACTCCTACGAAGGATCAAGAGTTTTTCAATTATATGTTGTTCAATCATGCTGAAATTCCTGATCGAACATCGTATATTCTTGACCATTCAGCCCCTAGTCCTTTACCCGCATTACTAGCAGATATAGAACAATTGAATGTCTTAAAACCAGACTTTATTGTTATGCCCTGTAACACTGCCCATTATTTTATTAATGATTTGGTAAATGCAACCTCTATTCCTATCATCAACATGATAAAAGAAACAGTAGCAACGATCCCACCAAATACTACAAAAAAAATTGGTTTAGCAGTGACTCAAGGAACATTAGAAAGCCAATTATACGAACGTGAACTTCTCTTTAATGGGTATGAGGTTATCCTGCCAGATACTACATTGCAACATAAGATTAATGAATTAGTTTATACTTATATAAAAGAGCAATCTATTATCAATCTCTTGCTCTATGAAGAAATTCTTGAAGAATTTCAGCAGATGGGAAGCGATGTTACACTGCTTGGATGCACCGAACTCTCCTTAGCTAATAATCAAGACTCGTTAAAAAAATTCCCAGTCATTGATGCTGAAAAAATCCTCTTAGAACGAACTTATCAACTTGCCCAACAATTAAAAATGAAAGTTTAAAAAAACAAGATCCCTCATAAGAGATCTTGTTTTTTTTATAATTTATTTAATCAATTCATAGATTGCTTCTGCGTATATACTCATTGCATTCATTAAGTCATCAATAGCCATAAATTCATTGGCTTGGTGCATTGTATCAATGCTGTTAGGGAACATTGCTCCATAAGCTACCCCACGCTCTAGCAAGCGTCCATACGTCCCACCACCAATTGTTTGTTCATGAGCTTCTAAACCAGTTTGTCTTTGATAAACATCTAACAATGTTTTCACTAGTGGATCTTCAGCAGATACATAATGCGGCATTTGCTCTTTACCTCGACTAAGCGTTACTCCGAATTCTGCAAGCTTGCTTTCCATTTTGATTTCGATTCCTTCAGGTGTTACACCTTTAGGGAAACGAAGATTCACTGCAATCACTCCACCATCTTCAGGTGTGAACGTAAATACGCCTGGATTCATTGTAAGATCTCCCATAACGTCATCGACATAGTTCAATCCTAATTTTTTAGCTTTTGTATCTTCGTGTAAATAATCTGTTGTCAATTGTAAGAAATTTTTAGCATCTCCACCAAATGAATAGCGGTTTAAGAATACAGCTAGATAAGTTCCAGCATTAACACCTAGATGTGGTGCCATGCCATGAGCGGCTTTTCCTCCTACTTCAATCGTAACTTGATTACCAACTACTTTTATCGTTCCAGTAATTGGAGAAACTTCAACAAAATCATAAAAGTCTTTTTCAATTTGTTCAGCTTCTTGAGTTGTAAAAATAGCAGTAGCATCTTGTGGTACCATATTTTCACGCAAACCAGCATCAAAACTGATCAACTCATTTTTTCCGCCCTTGTTATTCCCTTTTGTATTTACATAGACAGTCAAGATTCCTTTTTCACCGTTAATGATAGGAAATTCTGCATCTGGTGAAAAACCAAAGTCTGGAATCGGTTCATGAGCTAAGTAATGATCCATACACATCCAGCCGCTTTCTTCATCTGTCCCAATAATAAAGCGAATTTTTTTAGATACTGGAAGCTCTAAATCTTTAATCATTTTCAACGCATAATAAGCAGCCACACCAGGCCCCTTGTCGTCACTAGATCCACGAGCATAGATACGGTTATCTTTGATTACAGGACTGAATGGGTCAGTTTCCCACCCTGTTCCAACTGGGACCACATCCACGTGAGCAAAAACGCCCATTGTTTCGTCTCCACTACCGTATTCAATATGTCCAGCTAAGTTTCCAACGTTTTTAGTAACAAAGCCATCTCTTTCTCCTAAAGCTAAGAATGCTTCTAACGCTTTTTTTGGTCCCGGGCCTACTGGTGCATCAGCTGTAGCTTTTGTATCATCGCGGACGCTATCAATTTTAAGTAATTCTATTAAGTCTGCTAAAAAAACTTCTTTTCGATCAGCAGCTTCTTTTTTCCAATCAATTGCCATTTATACAACACTCCTTAATATTTTATCAACACATCTATCATATCACTTTTCGTTTCTAAGACCAACGACTAGTCCTAATTTTTACTCCACTATCACTACAAAGAAAGATTCGTGCAAAAAATACCTATTCGTTCTATAATCAATTGGAACATACTACAAATTATTTGTCGTCAATGGAGGGTCTTAAGTGAAAGAAATAAATAGAGAAACAATTCAAGGTATGATCCCAAAAAGAAGTAAAGATAGCTACAAGGCTGATTATGGGCGTGTACTTGTGATAGGCGGAAATGAAGATATGGGTGGAGCGATCATCCTCACGGCTAGCGCTGCTGTTTATAGCGGTGCTGGACTAGTCACAGTGGCCACAGCTAAAGTGAACCATGCTGCTTTACACGCTCGACTTCCCGAAGCGATGGTAATTGACATGTACAATAAAGATCGTTTGCTTAAACAATTATCGACAGCTACAGTGATCGTCATTGGACCTGGAATGGGTCTCTCTGCTGAGTCACTAGCTCTTTTGAAGTCTGTTTTAGAGACTGTCACAAAAGAACAACGGTTGATTATTGACGGCAGCGCCATCACTTTAATGGCTAAAAATAATTTAAAAACACCTGTAGCTAAAACAACGTACACACCTCATTTAGGAGAATGGCAAAAAATTTCTCGCTTAAAACCTGCTGAGCAAAATGAGACTTTAAATATCCAAGCTAGAAAAGAACTAAAAGCAAATGTAGTTTTGAAACAATCTCGAACTGAAATTTATTTTTTAGATGAAGTTTGGAAAAATAGTGTTGGAAATCCTGCAATGGCAACTGGTGGCATGGGAGATACATTAGCCGGTATGATAGCAGGTTGTAGTGCTCAATTTAATAATTATCGTTTTGCAATTATTACCGCTGTTTTTCTACACAGTAAACTTGGAGATGATTTAGCTACAAAACAATATGTTGTGCTTCCTTCACAAATTATCGAGTCTATTCCTTTTGCAATGAAAGAATTTTCCACGAAATTTATTTTTTAAGGATGTTGATCGATCTAGTTAATTTCTTGCCGAATAGGTATTTTCTTCATTCTTTTTATTCCGATTGGTTAGCCTTACCTTATTAATTGTATTCTCTTTTCTTTACAAGTATACTCACTATAACTAAATACCAATTAAATCATTTATAGGAGAAAGAGGAGTGGTGTATATGGTAAAAAGCGTTATTGGAAGTTACTCATCTGAAGCAGCATTGCAAAAAGTCGAACAACTCTTATCTGAAGGCAGCTTGAAGGAATCTATTACGCTAGTGACCAATGATAAAATTGGTCAATCCATTCGCAATCAAACCGATATAGATGTATTGGTTCAACCTTCTAAATCAACTACTGAAAACTCATTAGGAGATAAAATAAAAGCAGTTTTCTCTTCAGGTTCTGATGATGATACAAAACTTTATTCCTTAAAACATCGTGAAGATAGTTTTGCGGATTATAAAGATGCTATTGAACAAGGCGAAATAGTTGTTCTTCTAGACGATGACACTTCTCTTGCTGACAATAGCACCACGCCTTATCCTATTGATACAGATACAATGGAAGAAGATACAGCAGGTATTTACCCAACGGATATCTACCTTGAAGATGAGCCTTCCGATTTAGCCCGAGGTGAACGTCAACCGCGGTCCATTAAAAATCAACATTTAGAATTTGATTATGATGAAACTGATTTAGATCCCGGCATCAATACTGATGGCGACTTAGAAATTGAAGATGATTTTCCGCCTACAGAATCACCCGATAGATCTGATTTTTATTAACGAATTAAAAAAAGAGGAAGCTGAGATAAAATCTCAGTTTCCTCTTTTTGCTTATGCATCAATTAACGACTCTAATTCTTCTTTTGTCAGGGGTCTGTATTTGCCTAAATCTATCGTTTCATCTAGCTGTAGCTTGCCCATAGACAACCGTTTCAAATAATTAACCGACTTGTCTACTGCTTCAAACATACGCTTTACTTGATGAAATTTCCCTTCATGTATCGTGACTTGAATAAGAGATTGTTCTTTTTCAAGATCTGTAGATAGGATCTCTAACTTAGCTGATTGACAGATAAACCCGTCATTCAGCGTTATACCATCCTTAAAAGCCTGAATGTCTTGTTCATTCACTAGACCTTCTATAATCGCTTCATAACACTTATCCACATGTTTTTTTGGCGAAAGCAAGTTATGCGCTAACGTTCCATCATTAGTTACTAACAATAATCCTTCTGTATCTTTATCTAATCTTCCTACAGGAAATGGATCAAATACTTGATCTTGTGGCTGTAGCAAATCAATCACTGTTTCATGTAAATTATCTGTTGTTGCACTGACAACTCCTTGTGGTTTATGCATCATGAAGTATACAAATTCTTGGTAATAAACAGCTTCTCCTGAAACGAAAATAACATCTTTATCTGGGTCCACTTGCGTTTTACCATCTTTCTCAATCGTTCCATTTACAGTTACTTCTTTTGATTTCAATACATTTTTCACTGTTTTTCTTGTGCCAAAGCCCATATTGGCTAGTAATTTATCTAATCGCATTTACGCTCCTCCAATTTCATATGATTCAAATAAAGAACCAGTTGAAGCCTTTTGGGTTCCAACTAGTTCCTTTTATTTAATGTGTAGCTTGGTTCTCATATTCGCAACACGAGCTCCTAATAAACGATCCGCTAAACGAGTCTTTAAAGAGGCATACATGTAAACAAGTCCACCAAATCCAGCTGATATGGCTATCACAAAAAGTGCACTAGTCCGATTTTTTGGATCAATCACTAAGTAAAGAACTTCTTTAACTGCAAAAGTGACAACTGCCATCGCTAAAGTAATGATCAGCATCAATAAAACACGTCTTAAAATCAATCCGATGTCAAAACGAGTAACCTTGTACATTTTTCTTAGCATCAATAAGACTGTAACGCCAAAGCCAAATATATTAGAAAGGAACATTCCATTCGTACCAGCTATTGCCAGCATTGGATATTGCATGCCTAATTTTACAACTAATCCTATTACAAGAGCCCAAAGTGCGGGTCTAGTTTGATTTGCAGCCTGCATGGTTGACCCCATAAGAACAAATAAACCTAAAAATAAACTCATAAAAGAAGCAACTTGTAATACTGTAGTGCCAAAATCACTATGCCCATAGAAAACCGTGTATAAAGGTTCGGCTACTATCATCATTCCAATGGAAGCAGGCAACATGATAAAGAAAAACAACTGTAAACTATCACTAATTTGACGGGCGATTTTTTTCAAATCATTTTTAGCGATCAACTCAGAAATCAGAGGCACAGTGGTAATGGCCATAGATCCTCCAAAGGAAATGACGATCATGATCAATTTATTGACATTACCTGAAGCCACTCCGTAATTATTTACAATTTGTTTTGGCGATAATTCAGAAATAGACGTCATAATTTGTTGGAAAGTAAATTGATCGATCATTTGAAAAAGAGTAATGCCTGAACCGATAATAATAAACGGAACAGCTGTACGAATAATCGATTTAAAAATTTCGGTTGTGGAGATAGAAACTTTATTCAAGCTCTGGGCTGCTCTTTCATCCAACTCAGGTTTTTTACGCCAGATAATGTAAAACAAGTACCCAATACTAAATACAGCTCCGATAACGGCTGCAAATGTGGAAGCTGACACTGCATTTACTACTGAACCATTCCATACTTGGCGGATCAAGTAAACAGCTACAAGCATAAAAATAACACGCGCTAATTGTTCAATAAATTGTGAAATAGCTGAATACTTCATGACATGATGCCCTTGGATGTACCCACGTGTCACACTCATACAAGGAATAATCAACAAGGCCCAGCTTAGCGAGCGGATAACTTGCGTTGCATTATCAACAGATATATTGGGACTGCTTGCTGCTATAAATGGTGCCGCAACATACATGATCAATGCCGACACAACACCTGTAACAGCCATGATTTGTAATCCTTTTTTGTAAATATTCCGACTTATTTCATATTCATTCAAGCTATTGTAATAAGAAACTTGTTTAGCAATTGCCGATGGAACACCAGCTGTTGCAATGTTTAAAAATAATGCATAAGGCGTATACCCAATCGTATAAAGAGCATTCGCAGATTCTGCTATATCTTGATTCCCCATCCAAGCCATCCAAGGAATAATGTAGAGAGCTCCTAATAATCTGGATAAAATACTTCCACCTGTCATCCAAGCTGATCCATTAATCATTTTATCTTTTGAACTTATTTCTTTTATTGGTTGTTCAATTTTATTATCACTGACTGTGTCTTTTGACATGACTCAAAAACCTACTCTCATCCTTTTGTATATCAAGCTTTATTTTACTTCTTAAGTAAGTGGGTTGCAATGCTTAATGATCCTCTAAAACAGAACTTTAAAGAAAAATTAAAGTCTTTTCAGATTAAATAAGTAAAAAGGAGACAAGACCAAAGTCTCATCTCCTTTCTTACACGTGTAATAACACTTGAGTGTCATCCATAAGAAATAGTTAGTTTGCTACAATATTTACCAATCTTCCAGGAACAACAATAACTTTACGGATTGTTTTTCCTTCGATTGCTTCTTTGATCTTTTCATTATTCATAGCTAATGTTTCTAAATCTTCTTTAGAAATTTCTTTTGAAGCTTGAGCTTTTGCTTTTAACTTTCCATTTACTTGGAAAACAACTTCGATTTCATCTTCAACTAAGAATTTTTCATCAAACGTTGGCCAAGCAACATAAGAAATACTTTTACCACTATGAGTCAAATTAGCCCATAGTTCTTCTCCCATATGCGGAGCAATTGGTGCCAGCATTTGAACAAAAGCTTTGATGTAATCTACTGGTAAAGCAGTTGCTTTATATGCTTCATTAACAAAAACCATCATTTGAGAAATAGCCGTATTGAAACGTAAATGTTCAAAATCCTCCGTTACTTTTTTAACAGTCTGATGATAAACCACATCTAAAGATCCATCATTGAATGTCGTGATGCGGTCACGGACTTTACCATTTTCATCCATGATCAACCGCCATACGCGATCCAGGAATTTACGACTTCCTTCAAGTCCATTTTCACTCCAAGCAATCGAAGCATCTAATGGTCCCATAAACATTTCATACATACGCAATGTATCTGCCCCAAATTTTTCGACAACATCATCAGGGTTTACAACATTTCCTTTTGATTTAGACATTTTTTCATTGTTTCCACCTAATATCATTCCTTGATTGTATAACTTTTGGAATGGTTCTTTTGTTGGAACTACGCCGATATCATAAAGGAATTTATGCCAGAAACGTGCGTACAATAAGTGCAATACCGCATGCTCAGCTCCACCAATATAGATATCAACTGGAAGCCACTGTTTCAACTTCTCAGGATCAGCCAACATTTCTTTATTTTTAGGATCGATAAAACGCAAGAAGTACCATGAACTTCCAGCCCATTGCGGCATTGTATTTGTATCGCGACGACCTTTCATTCCTGTTTCAGGGTCTACTACATTTACCCATTCAGTAATATTTGCTAATGGAGATTCTCCTGTTCCACTTGGCTTGATCTCATCTGTTTTAGGTAATATCAGTGGCAATTCAGATTCAGGTAATGTTGTTGATGTGCCATCTTCCCAATGTATAACAGGAATAGGTTCACCCCAATAACGTTGACGAGCAAATAGCCAGTCACGCAAACGATAAGTCGTTTCTTTTTTTCCAACACCTTTTTCTTCTAGCCATTTATTCATTTTATCGATTGCATCTTCTTTGCCAAGACCATCCAAAAAGCCCGAGTTGATGTGCGGACCATCTTCTGTAAATGCAGCATTTGCTACATCTCCGCCTTCAAGCACTGGGATGATTTCCAGTCCAAACGCTTTAGCAAATTCGTAATCACGTTCATCATGTGCTGGAACGGCCATAATCGCACCTGTTCCATATGAAGCCAAGACATAATCTGCAATCCAAATCGGAATTTCTTTCCCGTTTACTGGATTAACTGCATAGGCACCTGTAAACACGCCTGTTTTGTCTTTGTTTAGGTCTGTACGATCTAAATCGCTTTTTAAGCTAACTTTTTCAATATAGGCGTTAACTTCTGCTTCTTGTGCCGGCGTAGTAATTTGTTTAACTAAATCTAATTCTGGAGCCATTACACTGTAAGTTGCTCCAAATAGTGTATCAGGGCGTGTCGTAAAGACAGTAAACTTATGATCTGTTCCTTTAACTTTAAAGTCAACATTTGCTCCAATCGATTTTCCAATCCAATTGCGTTGCATATCTTTGATGCTTTCAGGCCAATCCACTAACTCTAAATCATCCAATAAACGGTCAGCGTAAACTGTAATTTTCAGCATCCACTGTTTCATTGGTTTACGGTAAACTGGGTGTCCTCCCCGTTCACTTTTTCCATCAATCACTTCTTCATTAGCTAGTACCGTTCCTAAAGCCGGACACCAGTTAACAGCTACCTCTGCTTCATAAGCTAAACCTTTTTCATACAATTTAGTAAAGATCCATTGTGTCCATTTGTAATAATCAGGATCTGTTGTATTTATCTCGCGCTCCCAATCATAGCTGAATCCCAATGAATTGATTTGACGACGGAACGTTTCGATATTATGAGCTGTAAATTCAGCTGGGTCATTTCCAGTATCCAATGCGTATTGCTCAGCTGGAAGCCCAAATGCATCCCATCCCATTGGGTGCAATACATTAAATCCTTGAGCTCGTTTCATACGAGAAAGAATATCGGTAGCAGTATACCCTTCTGGATGCCCTACATGTAATCCTTGTCCTGATGGGTAAGGGAACATATCCAATGCATAGAAATTATTCTTATCAGCATCTTCTGTTGTACGGAATGTATTATTAGATGCCCAAAATTTTTGCCATTTTTTTTCAATCGTTTTATGATTAAAACTCATATTTATCCCTCTTTCATCTCTTTTTTAAAACAAAAAGTCGCCCTATGAATGCAGATTACTATCTGTACTCATAGGACGACTAAACAATTAATTATCGTGGTACCACCTATGTTTTCTACAATCATTTTCTTGCTAACAGAATGATTGCAGACTCCTCATACCCTTAACGCAGGTGCTACGGCTTTGTCTACTCTAATTTCAACAAAGCAACTCTAAAGGCGAGTTCGAAAGTCATTTTTATGCATTCCCACCAACCATGCACTCTCTCAAAAAAAATCGTTTTTACTATTCCTTTTCACTGTTTTTTTCTATTGATTTCATTTTAACAAAAAATTGCTCTCGGAGCAATAAGAAAAGCAATCTGTCCAATTCAACTTCTGTTAGATTTTCTTTATTTAAGTAAAACTTTTCAATTTTACTGCTGTTCCACTACAAGTTACCATAATCATTCCATTATCTGATCCTAAGGTTTCATAATCCATTTTCACTCCAACAATAGCATCTGCCCCAAACCCTTCAGCTCTGAACTCCATTTCCTCTAAAGCTTTGCTACGAGCTTCTAACAATTCATTCTCGTATCCCTGAGCACGTCCGCCAAACATATTGCGCAGCCCAGCACCCATATCTTTAATTAAGTTGATACCAGAAATAACTTCTCCAAATACAATTCCTTCATAAGACGAAATTTCAAACCCTTCAATTCCTGTTGTCGTAGCAACAATCATTGTTTTCACTCCCTTTTATTTATCATACAACTCAATTTTGCTGATGAGATAAAATTTTATTGGAAAACAGAAACGGAGACCCAACTTTTGTTGAGTCTCCGTTATCATTATTTGATAATCAAAGATTGATCAACAAATATAACATCTGATTTTAAATAGTTCGCTGTTTTTAAATCTAAAATAGACATGCCATATTTTTGAGCAATATCCCATAGAGTGTCTCCACTTACAACTTTATGCGTTTTTGATGTAGTTGGTTTAGTTATTGCGGCAGTACTAGAAGCCGTACCATTTTTTACTACCAAAGTTTGACCAATACTGATTGCATCCGTTGAGAGATTGTTCCATGATTTCAAATTCGCAACAGTTACACCGTATTTTGAACTGATTCCAGTCAATGTGTCACCTGATTTTACAGTGTATGACGTGTTGCTTG
>NZ_JBEMAR010000012.1:0-88612 GCF_040274945.1 Carnobacterium sp. | reverse complement strand
TAGAGCACTTGGTTTGGGACCAAGGGGTCGCAGGTTCGAATCCTGTCTTCCCGATAAATAATTTTAAAAGATAATTTCTCTTATATTAGAGAAATTATCTTTTTTTGTTTATTTTCTAAGTGAGTATGATTGCACACAAAGGGGATTTACAAGCAGAATTAGAAGAAAGTGAGTAGAGATGCTTTTCAAATCTTCTTATTTCTCGTATAATGAAAGTCAGTATTAGTCAAGAATGCTCCAGGTGTTAACTGGAAGCATCCTCCACTATTAATTTAATTTGCTTTTAGTAATTTTAAAGGTAAGCTAAATAATACGTCTAGTGTTAGGACTAAAAGAAAAGGAGTGTTACTAAAAAAACACCATTGCAATGTAGAGCATTTAGAGATAAGAGCTTTACCGTACATTAAAATGTTTTAGTAACAAGTACCCCATGCACAATCAAAACATGTCGGATATCATTGAATCTTATTTAAAAAAAGTTTTAGGTCAAGATGAACAAGTCGAAATTAGGCGTAGTGAAATGGCAGATCGATTTAATTGTGTTCCTTCTCAAATAAATTATGTGATAAATACTCGCTTTACTGTACAACAAGGCTATTTGGTTGAAAGTAAACGCGGTGGTGGCGGGTATATACGAATCATTAAAGTGAAATTGTTAGATGAAGCTGAAATGCTGGATATGATGATCGATATTATTGGGAAAAAGATTTCTCAAAAGAATGCTTATTCTATTATAGAGAGATTATTTGAATCTGAGATGTTAACTAAACGAGAGGCAAACATCATGTTAGCAGTAATGGAGAAGTCACTCCTAAATTCTAGCGGAGCAGATGAAAATGAATTAAGAGCTAAATTATTAATAGCTTTTTTAAACAATTTAAAATATGAGTAAAGTATAAAAAACGGAGGCGAAATGAATGGATGAATTATTTTCTGAAAAAGCAAGAATGGTTTTGATCATGGCGCAAGAAGAAGCAAAAGGATTTCGTCACCATTCTGTAGGAACTGAGCACATTCTTTTAGGATTAATTATGGAACAAAATGGTATTGCAGGAAAAACATTAAGACAATTTTCTGTTACTGAAATGGATATTCGTGAAGAAATTGAACACTTTACAGGTTATGGAACTATGAAGTACCTTTCTAAAAATGCGATTCTTCCTTATTCCCCAAGAGCCAAACAAGCTATTACGTTTGCAACAGATGAGGCAAGACGTATGGGATCAGCACTAGTTGGTACAGAACATTTATTGTTAGGATTATTGCGTGAAGAAGATATTTTATCTTCTAAGATTTTAAACAACTTAGACATTAATTTAAATAAAGCTCGTCAAATCGTATTGAAAAAAATCGGGTTAAGCGATGTAACAAATGGTAAAGGAAGAAAAGCCAAGCCAGCTGCTAAACCAGTTGCTGGTACACCTACTTTGGACTCATTAGCTCGGGATCTAACTGCTGTCGCAAGAGAAGGAAAGCTAGATCCAGTTGTTGGACGTCACAAAGAAATTCAACGTATTATTCAAGTTTTAAGTCGCCGAACAAAAAATAATCCTGTTTTAGTTGGGGAACCTGGTGTCGGTAAAACAGCCATTGCAGAAGGTTTAGCACAAAAAATTATTGATGGAGAAGTTCCAGCTGCATTAGCCAATAAGCGATTAATGATGCTAGATATGGGTTCATTGGTAGCAGGTACAAAATATCGTGGTGAGTTTGAAGAACGAATGAAAAAAGTGATTGATGAGATTTATCAAGATGGCGAAGTTGTCTTATTTATAGATGAGTTGCATACTTTAATTGGTGCTGGTGGAGCAGAAGGCGCAATTGATGCCTCTAATATTTTGAAACCTGCATTAGCTCGTGGCGAGTTGCAAACGATTGGGGCAACAACTTTAGATGAATACCAAAAGTATATTGAAAAAGATGCAGCCTTAGAAAGACGGTTTGCGCCCATTCATGTGGATGCTCCTTCAGAAGAAGAAGCTGAAGAAATACTATTAGGATTACGTTCTCGTTATGAAGAACATCATGGCGTTGAAATTACAGATGAGGCAGTACATGCTGCTGTTAAGTACTCATCACGTTATATTACGTCAAGACAACTACCAGATAAAGCCATTGATCTGATAGATGAATCAGCTTCGAAAGTGCGATTAGATGTTTCGAGTAAACCTTCGCCAGTTGCAGCGGCGGTTACAGAATTAGAAGCTTTGATTCAAGAAAAAGAAGAAGCTATTCAATTGCAAGATTTTGAAAAAGCAGCAAAAATTCGTTCAAAAGAAATGAAGCAACGCAAAAAAATCGAAAGTTTAATTCAAAAACAAGAAGGAAAAGCTGTTTCAAATTCCCTACAAGTAACGGAAAGAGATATTGCTGAAGTTGTCGCTTTATGGACAGGTATCCCAATTCAACAAATGGAACAAAAAGAATCAGATCGTTTGATGAATTTAGAAAAAGTATTGCATAAACGTGTAATTGGACAAGAGCAAGCTGTGGGTTCAGTCTCTAGAGCGATTAGACGATCTAGAAGTGGATTGAAAGATCCAAACCGTCCTATCGGGTCATTTATGTTCTTAGGACCTACAGGTGTCGGAAAAACGGAATTAGCTAAGGCACTTGCGGAAGCTATGTTTGGTAGTGAAGAAGCTCTAGTTCGAGTAGATATGTCTGAGTTCATGGAAAAATATAGTACGAGTCGTTTAATTGGTTCACCTCCCGGATATGTTGGTTATGATGAAGGTGGTCAATTAACTGAGAAAATTCGTCAAAAACCTTATTCAGTTATTCTATTTGATGAAGTCGAAAAAGCTCACCCAGATGTATTTAATATTCTATTACAAGTCTTGGATGATGGTCATTTAACGGATGCGAAAGGACGAAAAGTTGATTTCAAGAATACTGTGATGATTATGACATCTAACTTGGGTGCAACGGCATTAAGAGATGAAAAAGCTGTTGGATTTGGTACAGCAAATAATAAAAAAGATCATTCAGCAATGGAAAAACGAATCATGGAAGAATTGAAAAAAACGTTCAAACCTGAGTTTATCAATCGGATTGATGATTCGATTGTTTTCCATTCTTTAGAAAAAGAAGAGTTAACTCAAATTGTTAAATTAATGGCACACACCATTATTAAACGATTGAAAGATATGGATATTGAAGTCAAAATCACTCAAGCGGCTATTGATGTGATTGCTAAAGCGGGTTATGATCCTGAATATGGAGCACGTCCAATTCGCCGTGCACTTCAGAAAGAAGTAGAAGATCGATTGAGTGAAGAGTTATTGAGCGGCCGAGTTAAAATCGGCGATCAGGTCACAATTGGTGCTTCAAAAGGAACTATTCGGGTTTCAGTAAAAGACCTTAAAAAAGTAAACGAAAAATCGTTAACTACAAGTGAGAACGTATAATCTGATTGTTAATAAGAAAAGTAAAACATCTGCTATCTTTTAAAGATAGCAGATGTTTTTATTCGTGTTTTAATTTTCTTTCTGCTATGATAAAAATAAAGAAATGTCGAAAGGAAAGTGGCTATTTATGAAAAATTCAACTAAAGCTTTATTAATAGGAGTTGGAACAGTTGTTGCAGTGGGAGCAATTGTTGTTTCTTCTTCAAACATGGCAATGGAAAAAATCGAGTCTAAAATCAATCGTAAACGAGCAAGATACTTTGTAAAAGAAAAATTAAAAGGAAACGAAAAAGCAATGACTGTTGTAGATGACTTATCAGATATGGAAGTAGCGAACTTATTGAGTGTCGTAGACAAGGTTTCAGATTTAAGAGGTAGCGTAAGCTCTTATGGAGACCACTTCAAAGACACGACTAGTGATTTTAGAGATGCTTTCATGGAAAAAAAACATGATTGGAAGCATGAACTTAAACATCATAAAAAAGATTTAAAACATAAATTAAAAAAATAAAGTAATGATCATTCATAAAAAAAGAATACTCTTGCGTAACGTCATGACGTTACGCAAGAGTATTCTTTTTAGATTGTTAATAAGTAACAAAGAAGTAAATCATTTCTATTTTTTAATGAAAGACCAGATTCTTCATAGAAACGATCTAACCGGTATTGCAAAGTATTTCGATGGATAAAAAGATATTTTGCTGCTAAGCTGATATTTCCTTGGTTTAACCATATGGCGGTAATTAATTCTTTTGTTTCTGGATGTGAGGCTAAGTCTTTTTTTAAGTGTTGGATAATAGGACTTTTTGAGAGAGCATCTGAAGCATAATAACTAAGTGCAACATCAGGTAACGAAAAAACTTGTTTGTTTCTTTTGAGTTGATTAAAAAAGATAGCTTGCTCTTCTTTAAAAAAACGTTTGAAGTCTATAGAGATGGGCCAATGTTGCCCAATATAGCCGCTAGTTTTAGTAGAAAAATCATCATCTAAGGTTTGTAAGATTCCAATCGTTTCGTCTTGGGTAATTGAATAATCTGAATAGCGGTGGATTAATAGTCCATAGTGATCATTAATAAAGAAAGCCTCTTGTACATCTTTAAAGAAGCTTTTAAAAGAACTTAGCCATAGTTTCTTATCAAATCGTGTATCTTTTTTATTAATATCAAATTGAATAATTCGATATACACCGGTTTCGACAGGCAAGTGCAGCTGATCATCTAATAAAAAGTCAGACCATTTGGATGGCGTATTGCCTGCATTTTGAGTAGAAACAGTTTTGTTAAAAACAAGATAAAGTAATTTTATTTCTGAAGAGGTCAATTGTTTTTTATCAAAGTGAATCCATTGATTGTCGTAAGGAAACGTTAAGTAATTCTGATCATTTTTTGTGTCATTGGTTAAAAAGGCAGACGGGTAAATAGATTTAAACTGATTAAAATTCATAAAAGCACTCCTTTAAATGAAAACCATTACATTTAGTCTATAGTGCTATTCTATCATTTTTTTCATAAGTTTGTAGATAAATTATGCTATGATAAAGAAAAGAACAGGTGAAGGAATGGGAAGATGTTAACCACAGAAGATAAAACGTATTTTATGCAAGAAGCGATTAAAGAAGCTCGTAAAGCCAAAGAAAAATTAGAAGTTCCCATTGGTGCAATCGTTGTATTAAATGGAGAAATTATTGGTCGTGGACACAATAGAAGAGAAGAATCGAATGATGCAACGACACATGCTGAAATGTTAGCTATTCAAGAAGCCAACCGAAATTTAGGGAATTGGCGATTGGAAGAAGCTCAGTTATTTGTGACCCTAGAACCTTGTCCTATGTGTAGTGGTGCAATGATCTTGTCTCGGGTAAAAGAGCTTTATTATGGAGCTAGTGATCCTAAAGGCGGGACAGCGGGCACATTGATGAATCTACTGACAGATGAACGGTTTAATCATCAAATTCAAATTGAATCAGGTCTTTTAGAACAAGAATGTGGCGAATTGCTAAGCACCTTTTTTCGAGAATTAAGAAAGCGTAAAAAAGAAGAAAAGTTACAAAGAAAAGCTAAACAACTCAAACAAGACGACAGCCAAGTATAATACACGGTTGTCGTCTATTTTTGTTAAATTAGTTGCATTAGTGCTGCATCATATCTTGATCTTTTGTAATGACAGCTTGAGTTGCTTTAGTGATAGAAGATATAAATCCGGTATCTTCTAAGGTTAGAATCCCTTCAACGGTTGTTCCGCCTGGAGAAGAGACTTGGTCAATCAAATTCCATGGTGTTTCTGTACTGTCTAGTACCAATTTTCCGCTTCCAAGAACAGCTTGAGCAGCAATTTTGGTTGCTACGTCTTTTGGCATCCCGTTTTTCACAGCGGCCCGTGCTAATGAATCGATAAACAAAAAGACAAATGCTGGTGAACTCCCAGCAATCGCTGTAAAGGTACTAAAGTCTTTTTCGGGTAGTGCAATTGTTTCGCCAATCGCTTGAAACATATTTAAAACGAATGCTAACTGTTCCGGAGTAGTATAGTCATTTCCGCAAAGGGCAGTCATTCCTTCTTCAACTTGTGAGTTGAGGTTTGGCATTGCTCGTATAATAGGCGTTTGATTGCCTTCACTCAATAGTTCGGATAGCTTTTGAAGTGTTGTTCCAGCAGCAATAGAAACAACTACAGGTTGATGAGCAGCAATTTCTTCTTTTATATCTGCTAAAATAGTTGGAAAAACATTTGGTTTAGCTGCAAGTACTAATAAGTCAACTTTGGCTACTAATTCTTTATTCGATGAACAAGCTTGAGTTCCGGTTTCACCAGTAAACTGTGCCAGTTTTTCGGGAGTTGTATTGTGTACATAAATATCTTGATTCGAGGTATGGCCATTCTGTATCATTCCTTTAATAATGGCACCAGCCATATTTCCAATACCAATGAACCCTACTTTCATAGTCAACACTCCTACATTTTCATTTTCTTTATTTATTTTACCATAGATAGAGAAATAGTTTTATTTATCCCTTACAATAGCTAGGTAGAAGTGTATAAGCATTTAGTAGTATGATAGTATACAGGTATAGAAGCAGAAGTAGGGGGTTAGCTGATGTTTGACAAGATACGGAATCCAATTCTTTTTCAAGGAACGTTAACCAAAGAGAACTATTTTGAGGGCTGGTACTATAAACAAGTTTCAATAGACGAAAAAACCAGTATCAGTTTTATTCCAGGAGTGAGTTTATTTAAAGGCGATGAGCATAGTTTTATCCAGTATATCTATGTAGCGTTAACTGAACAAAATGAGCAGATTACAAAAACAGGATATATTCGGTACCGGTTAGATGAATTTAGTTATCAAGATAAACCATTTTTAGTTCAAATTGGAGATAATGTATTCACAGAATCGTTTATTTCGATTCAACTCAAGGATGAACAGCTAACTATTCAAGGGAAATTAATGTTAAATGCTTTTCAAGAAATAAAAAAGACCGTGCTTTCCCCTTCTATTATGGGCGGGTTTGCGTATATTCCAAAAATGGAGTGTTACCATGGTGTAATCAGCATGAATCATACTTTAAAAGGTTTCTTGAATATAAATAATCAAAAAGTCGATTTTACGAATGGAAAAGGCTACATTGAAAAAGACTGGGGTACTTCTTTTCCAAAGGAATACACATGGATACAATCCAATCATTTTAAAAAACCAAGTACTAGTATCTTTTTTTCAGTAGCACATATTCCATTTCATGTGACAACCTTTAAAGGATTTATCTGTGCTCTAGTAGTAGAAGATAAAGAGTACCGATTTGCAACATACAATAACAGTAAAATTAAAATAAAAGATCAAAAGAGTGATACAGTAACTATTTTTCTTGAGAATAAAGAATCTGAACTGACTATAAAAGGCACCATTACAACTGCTGGTGAATTGATTGCTCCAAAAGATGGCATTATGACTAAAGTGATAAAAGAAGGCTTATCTGGTGAAGTTGAAATTTTTCTGAAAGATAAAAAAAGTCAGACCGTGTATCAAGATTTTAGTAAACTAGCTGGTATAGAAATAGTAGAACCTTAAATGAAAGGGATGGAAAAATGGCAAGCGACCAAAAGAAAATTTTTTACAGTTTTTTTGACTACGAATTAGGAACGCTATCCTTAGCAGCAACTGAAAATGGGCTTTGTTTTGTAGGTTCTTTAAATGGATCCTTGAATGAAGTTGAATTAGGAATCGCAAGACTTTCCCAAAAAGCCACTTTAATTGAAGATGACATAAGACTAGAGATGTATCATCATCAGTTATTGGAATATTTTACGGGGTCTAGAACGTTGTTTACTTTTCCGATAGATGTTGATGGAACTCTTTTTCAACAGAAAGTGTGGGAGGCTTTAAAAGGCATTCCATATGGCGAAACAAAATCATATGGAGAAATTGCTACTCAAATTGGACAGCCGGGTTCTTATCGAGCTGTTGGAACAGCAATAGGAAGAAATCCGTTGTTGATTGTCGTTCCTTGCCATCGAGTGATTCATAAAAGTGGAAAATTATCTGGGTATAGAGGGACAGTAGAAATGAAAGAAAAATTATTGATGTTAGAAAAGACTACTTTAGCAGGGCCACTATGAACTAATCTAAAATATGGGAATCATGCATTTTTCAATGTATGATTCTTTTTTATGATCTATGAAAAGCGTAGACGAAATCGCAAGTTCCGTATATACTAGATATAGAGTTATGTTGTTTGAAAGAACTATATATAGTACTTAATAGAAAAAGAGGGTGTAAACGTATGGCATATGAAAAAGGCGTGCATATTTGTGAAGCATTGAACAAATATTCACTTAAAGTGTTGAAAAGAGATGGTCGTGAAGTTGAATTTAAGGAAGAAAAAATCTTTTCCGCGTTGTTGAAAGCACACCAGTCATTAGAAAAAGAGACCGATAAAAAAACGGTGCAAGAATTAAATGGAATTGTCACAAAAGTAAAAGAGGAAATTGCAAAACGATTTTCAGCAGATATTAAGATCTATGAAATTCAAAGTATCGTAGAACATACTTTATTAGATGCTCACGAACATGATTTAGCAGAAGCTTATCTACTTTATCGGTCTCGTCGTGATTTGGAAAGAAGCCAATCAACGGATATCAATTATGCTATTCACCATCTATTGCGTAAAGAACAAACTCTAGTTAATGAAAATGCGAATAAAGATAGCAATATCTTTAATACGCAAAGAGATCTTACTGCGGGGGTAGTTGCTAAATCTATTGGCCTTAAACTCTTGCCAAAACATGTAGCTAATGCTCATCAAAAAGGAGATATTCATTATCATGATTTAGACTATCAACCCTATTCTCCAATGACAAATTGTTGTCTGATTGATTTTAAAAGTATGTTTAATGAAGGGTTTAAAATCGGAAATGCAGAAGTAGAAAGTCCTCGCTCTATCCAAACAGCTGCAGCTCAAATGGCTCAAATTATTGCCAATGTAGCCTCTAGTCAATATGGCGGATGCAGTGCAGACCGAATCGATGAAGTATTGGCTCCATACAGCCGTTTAAATTATCAAAAACATATAGAAACAGCTAAAGAATGGATTATAGGTGAAGAAAAGCAGCAGCAGTATGCAAAAGACAAAACAAAAAAAGATATTTATGATGCTATGCAAAGCTTAGAATATGAAATCAATACGCTTTATTCATCTCAAGGACAAACCCCTTTTACAACATTAGGATTTGGGCTGGGAACAGATTGGTTCGAAAGAGAAATTCAGCGGTCTATCTTACTTGTACGCATCAATGGTTTGGGTAAAGAAAAAAGAACCGCTATTTTCCCAAAACTGGTATTTTCGCTTCAACGAGGGATCAATTTAAATCCAGAAGATAAGAATTACGATTTGAAAAAATTAGCTTTAACTTGTTCAACGAGAAGAATGTATCCTGATGTTTTGATGTACGATAAAATTGTCGCTTTAACCGGTAGTTTTAAAGCTCCAATGGGCTGTCGCTCTTTTTTGCAAGGGTGGACAGATACAGAAGGAAATGAAGTGAACTCTGGGAGAATGAATTTAGGTGTGGTCACTATGAATTTACCGCGTATAGCCTTGGAGTCTAATGGAAATATGGAGTTATTTTGGGAACTATTGAATGAACGACTACTGGTTTGTCGTGATGCACTCGTTTATCGTGTTCAACGGACAAAAGAAGCCACACCTGAAAATGCACCCATTCTATATCAGCATGGAGCTTTTGGGAAGCGACTCAAAAAAGAAGCTCATGTTGATGACTTGTTTAAAGACAAACGTGCTACGGTATCTTTAGGGTATATTGGACTATATGAAACAGCAACGGTATTTTTTGGACCTGAGTGGGAGAAGAATGAAGAAGCTAAAACATTTACTTTAGAGATCCTCAAAAAAATGAAACAGAACGCAGATAAATGGGGAGAAGAACATGGCTACCATTTTAGTGTGTATTCAACTCCAAGTGAAAGTTTAACCGATCGCTTTTGTCGTCTAGATACGAAAAAATTTGGCGCAATAGATAACATCACAGATAAAGAATATTATACGAATAGTTTTCACTATGATGTTCGTAAAAAGCCGACTCCATTCGAAAAAATTGAATTTGAAAAAGACTACCCGGAATTCACTTCTGGGGGATTCATTCACTATTGTGAGTACCCAAATATGCAACAGAATCCAAAAGCATTGGAAGCTGTGTGGGATTACGCCTATGACCGTATTGGATACCTAGGAACCAACACACCGATCGATCATTGTTACGATTGTGGATTTGATGGCGATTTTGATCCAACTGAGCGAGGATTTAAATGCCCAGAATGCAGCAATACGAATCCAGAAACTTGTGATGTTGTAAAAAGAACCTGTGGCTATCTGGGTAATCCTCAAGCTAGACCAATGGTTCATGGAAGACATAAAGAAATTTTAGCTCGAGTCAAACATATGCCAAATAATGAGGAAGAGAAATAAGATGAGAAATCCTAAACCAAAGGAGTGGCTGGCTAAAGATTACAGCCAAAGCCGAATCGCAGATTATAAACCGTTTAATTTTGTTGATGGAGAAGGTGTGAGATGCAGTTTGTATATGAGTGGGTGCTTGTTTGCATGCAAAGGATGTTACAATAAAATTGCTCAAAATTTTGCATACGGATTTGAGTACACAACAGAGCTGGAAGATACCATTATAGAAGATTTACGGCAACCTTACGTCCAAGGTTTAACGCTCTTAGGTGGAGAGCCATTTTTAAATACTCAAGTAGCAATTCCACTAGCCAAAAGAATTCGTTCTGAATATGGTGAAACAAAAGATATCTGGTCATGGACTGGATATACTTGGCAAGAATTGATGCAAGAATCTAACGACAAGTTAGAACTGCTTTCCTTGCTAGATATTTTGGTAGATGGACGATTTGAATTAGCGAAAAAAGATTTAACCTTACAGTTTAGAGGGAGTTCAAATCAGCGTATTATTGATGTACAAGCATCACTGAAACAGAATGAAATTATTCTATGGAAAAATCAGTTTATTTAAATATAGAAATGATCTATCCTTTATTTTTAGGGAGAAGTAGCATGAAATGAAGAGAATGTGCTACACTACAACTAGTTAAAGGAGCGGATAGCAATGGATGGAAAATCAAGAGCAAATATTAAAATTGATGGATTAGTCGATATTGTGTTAAAAAAAGATCAGCGCACGAATAAATTAACTAGAGGACATGTGAAACGCATTTTAACAAATAGTGCTCAGCATCCGCATGGCATTAAAGTAATGTTGAAAGAAGGAGACCAAGTTGGTCGCGTGCAAAAAGTCTTAACAGATGATACTAAATAATTAAGCAATTAAAGAGAATGAAAAAAGGGTACCAAGATAATGTGAATACATTCTCGGTGCCCTTTTAAGTTCGTGTAATACTTAATTTTAAAAAAATATTGTTCAGTATTAGTTGGGCAGTCGACGAACAAAAGGCTGCAAACGTGAACCAATAAGAAAAGCAAAAACAGCTTTAAGGATATCTCCTGGAATAAACAATAAAAATCCGGTTTTTAAAATAAGACTAGTGCTCATTGTTAAATGAAGATAACCTCTTACAATAAGGGCCATATAAGGCAATCCAAATAAATAAAAAATACTTGAACCAATGAGGAGAGCCCCTATAGCAGATTTTGTTGTAAATCCTCTGCTTTCTAAGAACCAAGCCATCACATAGGCTCCAACAATAAAACCAAATACAAATCCAAAACTAGGACTTAAAAAGGATTGGAATCCTTTAAAGATCAAGATTAAGAATAAATGCAATACTTGTGCTACAAAAGCTGCTCTTTTTGGTAAAATCAGACCCGTTAACAAGACAAATAATGTTTGCAGTGTAAATGGGACTGGCCCTAATGGTAAGCTGATAAAGCTGCTAATATAAGTTAATGCCGCCATAAGACTGCAAAAAGTTACTTCTCGTATAGTTAATTTTGACATAAGAGTCTCCTTTTAGATGCACCAATAAATTACTGGAACGGTTTTTTCATAACAATCTCTCCGTAAGACAACGTTCGTTGATGGCCATCAGCCATTTGGATTACTAGCCCTCCTTGAGAATCAATATCAATCGGAATAGCTTCAAATTCTTGTTTGCGTTCTTTAAAAGTAATCTTTTTACCAATGACAAAACAACGTTTTTTATATTCATCCAGAAAAGAACGATCTTCAATGGTTTGGTAGATCTCGTAGAAATGATTCGTAATTTCAGCCACTAAAAGATTGCGGTCAAAATGTTCGGTTTCTGCAGAAGAAAGAAGGGATCCTGCAATAGTAGTCAACTCATCAGGGAAACCAGCGGAAGGTTCTTTAACATTTACCCCTATACCGACAATCAATGTTTCTACTTTTCCACTTTCAAAATCGGAGATAGCTTCTGTTAAAATTCCACATATTTTTGTTTCGTTAAGATAAATATCGTTTACCCATTTAATTTGAGGTTGTTTAGTTGTTATTTTTTCAATAGCTAAGCAAACAGCTACAGCCGCAGCTGTAGTAACTAGAGCAGCATCAGCCATACTTAAATTAGGTTTTAGAAAAAAACTTAAGTACACCCCAGTTTGATTAGGTGAATAAAACGATTTACCTAATCGTCCTCGCCCGTTAGTTTGTTCTTCAGATACAACAAGTCCTTCGTGTGTAGAATCTAGCATGGCAAGTTTTCGAGCTTGGTTATTTGTAGAATCAATTGTTTTAAATGGATAAATAGGAAATTTTTGTAAAGTAGGTTGTAAATAAGATCTGATCGCATCAGTAGAAATAATATCTGATTTTAATGAAAGCCGGTAACCTTTATTTGTGACTGCTTCAATAATGTATCCTTCTTCTTGCAAGGATTTAATGCCTTTCCAAATAGATGTTCTTGAAAGACCCAAGCTATCTGCTAAGGATTGTCCAGAAATACTATTGCCTTTTTGTTGTTCTAATAAAGAAAGAATACGTAATTTTGTAGACATAAGTTCACCTCTTTTTTTAGTATAAGGGGTCAGAAATTTATTGTCAACTTAAAAAAATAATTAAGGTGACAATAGGTGAGATAGTATATAGTATTCATTTCTTTTAAGATGTAAAGGACAGGAGTAACGCTTGTTTAATCGCTACAAAAGTAGTAATATTAGAACATTCTACAAAAAAACAAAGACATACAAGAAATAAAGGAGAATAAAGATGCCTGTAATGAAATTAGAACACGTAAATAAATCATATAAAATTAATGGTGGAGAAAGATTTCAAGCATTGAAAGATGTTAATTTGTCTTTTGAAAAAGGAGAATTGGTTTCCATCATTGGAGAATCAGGTAGTGGAAAATCGACACTGATGAATTTAATCGGTGGATTAGATTCTGATTTTCAAGGTGAAATCGTTGTTGATGGTGATAATATCGGCGACTATTCTGAAAAAGATTTAGTACAGTACCATAAAGAAAAAGTCGGGTTTGTATTTCAGAGTTTTAATCTAATCTCGCACTTATCCGTTTTAGATAATGTAACCTTGGCTATGACGCTGTCGAATGTGTCGAAGGCAGAACGTGAGAAAAGAGCTAAGGAAATATTAGCTGCGGTAGGTCTGCAAGATCAGTTACACAAAAAACCTGATGCAATATCTGGAGGACAGAAACAACGTGTAGCCATTGCTCGTGCGTTAGTGAATGATCCTGATATTATTATTGCAGATGAACCAACTGGAGCGTTGGATTCTGAAACAACGGAGCAAGTCTTAGAAATGATCAAAGAAATTGCTGAAAATGGAAAACTTGTCATTATGGTAACCCATTCTGAAAGAGTAGCAGCTTATTCTAGTCGAGTTGTGACGATTGATGATGGACGAGTAATCAATGATCAAGTAAAAGATACCTTAACGGTTACAGATAATAAATACAAAACAAGCAAACCAAACCGTAATAAGAATTTGAGTTTGTTTGGAGCAATGAAATTAGCCTTGCTAAATATGAAAGAAAAGTTATCTCGTAATATCTTGATAGCACTAGGTGGAAGCATCGGAATTATGAGTGTTATTTTGATGCTTTCTCTAGGTAACGGAGTAAACGCCTATTTAACAGATACCATGAATAGCCAAGTGAATCCATTAGTTAGTGAAGTTCATATGCCAGATGAAGAAACTGGAAATCAGACAGATGTAAATGAAATGCAAGATCAAAATCCTATGTTAGGGTTATCTAGCGCAGGATCATTTGAAGCTGGAAATATTGAAGAATTATCTGATATTGATCATGTAGAGGCTGTTGAAGAAGGCTTTACTAATTTTTCTATTGGAACAAACAAAGCAACATTTGATGAAAATGCTGCTCAGTTTATGAGTGTAACAACTGTTTCTTCCATGATTACTAGTGCAGATATTATAGAAGGATCATTGCCTAAAGAGGGTGAAGTTGTGATCACTCAAAATATGGCTGATACTTTAGGTGAAGATCTTGTAGGACAGGATATTCAGATAGAAACAATTGTTAATGAAGAGCCCTTGGATCTAACAATGACGGTCAGCGGTATTTATGGTTCTGAAGGGGGATTAGACACGGTATATTTGACCTATGAGGATTTAAAATCATTTGTAGAAGAAGCTGGTGGCGAACTAAATCCTAATATCGTTTACCTTGTTTCAGATAATGCGGATAATACAGAGTCTATCAAAGCTGAAGTTGAGGATTTAAACTACAAAGGCTCCACAACAGAAGCAATAGCAGATACGTTTAGTCAAATGCTGGATATTTTTACGTATGTACTAGCAGGAGTTGCTGGAATTTCGTTAATTGTATCAGCTATTATGATCTTAACCGTTCTTTACATCAGTGTAGTTGAACGTACCAAAGAAATTGGGGTCATCAAAGCAATTGGAGGGCGTAAAAAAGACATTCGTCGTATTTTTGTATCTGAATCCTTCTTAATTGGTTTATTTAGCGGACTGTTTGGAGTTGGCATTGCTTGGGGATTATCATTAGCTGCTAATGCTATAAGTACAAATTACTTCGATGTTACTATTATTAATTTAACGCCAACGTATGCTGTGTCTGGTATTGTGCTAAGCATTTTCATCAGTATGGTAGCCGGTTTAATGCCTGCAGCAAAAGCAGCCAAATTAGATCCAGTAGAGTCACTAAGAAGAGACTAAGCTACATGTTCGAGAATTAAATTACAGGCAGGTGAGCAAAGGTGAGAAAAGTAGAAGTACTGGACTATCAAACAGAATGGCCACTATTGTTTGAAAAAGAGAAAAAAGTTCTTCATCAACTATTCCAAGAAAATAGCCATACGGTTTTTCATATTGGCAGTACAGCTGTCCTAGGATTAGCAGCAAAGCCGATTATTGATTTAATGCCTGTAGTTTATAACTTGCATCAAGTAGATGCATTGAATGAAGAAATGGAACAGTTGGGATATGTGGCAAAGGGTGAGAATGGTTTGCCGGGTAGACGTTATTTTGAAAAAGGCGGCGACCACCGCACCCATCATGTACACCTTTTTCAAATAGGCAATCAAGAAATTACACGCCATTTAGCTTTTCGAGATTATTTAAGAATGCATTCTAAAGAAGCTCAAAGGTATGGGCGGTTAAAAAAAGAAAATGCGTTACTTTATTCAGATGATATTGCTGCTTATATCGAGGCTAAGATGACAATGGTAAAAGAAATAGAACAATTAGCCCTACACTGGTATAAAACCACCAAATAAAACCTAGTACATACTGTGAATCAACAGTATGTACTAGGTTTTATTTTTATAGCTAGATCTAGTTAAGGTTTTACTAATCCAGTAGCAGATATTATCTTATTGTGATTGAGGTAAACTCTAGGTACTCTTTTTCCTACCAAACAAGCCACTTCGTAATGAATCGTATTCATTTGTGCAGCGACTTCGCTAATGGAAATACAGTTATCTTTAGGGTCTCCAAAAAGAATGATTTCTTTATCAAAATGAACTGGATCAATTTCACTAAGGTCTACCATTGTCTGATCCATACATACTCGTCCGACAATAGGCGCTTTATGCCCGTCTAGCGTTACATTCCCATTGTTGGATAAGGCCCTTGAAAAACCATCTGCATAGCCTACAGGAATAGTTGCAATAATTGAATCCACTGTCGTTGTATAGGTTCGTCCATAGCTGACACTTTGTCCGGCTGGAACTTTTTTGATTAAAATAGGCTTCGTTTTAAAAGTCATCGCTGGTTTTAATTCAATGTGATCTTGCAAGTGTTGCTCTGGATACAAACCATAAAGCCCAATGCCGATTCGAACCATGTCCAAATGCATTTCAGGATAAGCTATAGTTGCTGCGGTATTGCAGCAATGCTTTATTGGAATCGTGTACCCTGCTTGTTGAATTTCGGAAACAATGTGCATGAAATGGCTAAATTGTTCATGAACAAAGGTAGATTCAATGGCGTCAGCATCCGCAAAATGGGTGAAAACACCTTCCAAGAGTAAATAATCTGAAGTAATGGATGCTACAACTTGTAGTGCTTCTTCAGCAGTGCGTACGCCAATTCGATTCATCCCACTATCAATTTTCAAATGAATGCGACAAACTTTTTTCTTTTGATCAGCTAACTGTTGAATGCTTTCAACAGCTTCTTTAGAGTACACTGTTAATGTTAGACCATAGTCGATTGCTTTTTCTATGGTTTCGGTATCTAAACTTGTGTAACCAAGGACTAGAATCGGAATAGAGAATCCGGCCTTTCGTAAAACTACTGCTTCATCTAGAAAAGCTACAGCCAAATAAGTTGCCCCGGCTTTAATAGCCGTTTCAGCAATCTCTTTTGCTCCATGTCCATAGCCATCAGCTTTTACAACAGCCATCAAAGCTGTGTCTGAGGAAAGGAGTTTTTTGAAATTTTTTATATTGTTTTCTACGTTATCAAGAGATATCTCGATCCAAGTCTCTCTAGAGCTTCCTATTTTCATTAATTCACTTCCTAAAAGTATCTAGTATATTTTTTATAATGATACCACTTAATATTAGATTAATGTACCTTAATCTAATGTTAAGACGGTTACAATGAAAAAAGTGTAAACAAAATGCATGGTATACTAGAGTGGGAGGTGTATAATGTAGGTTGGATAGAGTAAAGAATAAATAGATAAGGGCTTTCTATTATCATTGTTTAGAGATAGGGTGAATCACACATGGGAAATATTCAAGATTTTCGGGAAAATTATTTAGCTATTCTTAAATCAAAGAAACTAACAGAAAGTAAGAAAATCGAATTATTAACAGCAATTTTGAGCCAGATGGATCAAATTTTTGAAATCCGAACAGGTGAAATAGAAAAATACAATACAGATAATTACGATTCTATCACGTTATATCTAGAGATTGAAACAGCTTTAAAAGTTCAAAATGAAAAGAAGAATACATAGAAGAATACATAGAAGATGAAAGAAGCGATACCAATCATTTTGAGTTAAAGTTTAGTGAGGGCTGCTTAGCAAAAAGAGCAGTAGACGAGTAAAGATGGGAACAAAGACAGAATCAAACTCTATTCATCGAGTAGAGTTTGATTCTGCCTTTTTATATTCGTTTTTTAAAAAGAAAATGATTTACTCATATGAAGTTAAATCATTTAACGAAGAATGTATCCTAAAATAAATTGTGGAATCAGCCTAATTAAGCGGATAATCATAGTGTGAGAATCAAAAAAGTTTGTGTTATCATTCGTTATTTGTTTTTTTATATAGATTTAATCTAACTATTTGTTGATTAATGTTTTTAAACACGTATAATGTTAGTTGTTATGTAATTATAGTTCGTTATGTGATTCAAACTAAAGGAGTGTATACCGTGCCAACCATCTACCCGACGAAAGAATTTATTAAAATGTTACCGAAAGCAGAGCTGCATCTTCACTTGGAGGGAACTTTAGAACCTGAATTAAAATTGAAATTAGCTAGAAGAAATAAAATTACTGTCGGACAAGAAACCATTGAAGAAGTTAAAAAAATTATCAATTTGATTCTCTTTCTTCTTTCTTGAATGTGTATTACCCAGCAATGAATGTATTGCAAACAGAAGAAGACTTTTATGAATTGGCATGGGAATATTTGAAAAAAGCTAAAGAGCATAACGTAAGACATGTAGAAGTGTTTTTTGACCCTCAAGCACATACCTCAAGAGGAGTTAGCTTCGAAAAGATGTTTAATGGATATTATCGTGCTATTCGAGATAGTTCTAATTTAGGAATAAGCGCAAATCTTATCATGTGTTTTTTACGAGATATGTCTGCAGAATCAGCTATGGAAGCATTTGAACAAGCTCTTCCATACAAAGATAAAATAGTTGGAATCGGGCTCGATTCTGATGAAAGAGGCAATCCACCAAGTAAGTTTTTTGATGTATTTAAAAAAGCAAAAGAAGAAGGGTTTCATATCACAATGCACTGTGATATCGATCAAGAAAATTCGATTGAACACATTCGTCAAGCACTTTTTGATGCAAAAGTTGAAAGAATTGATCACGGAACCAATATCGTTGAAAACCAAGATTTGGTAAATTACATTAAAGAAAACAATATTGGTTTAACTTGTTGCCCAGTTTCAAATAGCTTTGTGGTGGAAGATATGAAAGGGAAAGAAATTATCGAGTTATTGGAACAAGGAGTAAAAGTGACTGTAAACTCAGATGACCCAGCGTATTTCCAAAGCTATATTTCAGATGATTTGTATGCACTAGCTGAAAATTATTCACTAACCACAGAACAAGTTATTCAATTAGTTAAGAACTCTTTTGCTATTGCTTGGATTTCTGAAGAAGAAAAAGAAGAATACATTCAATCAATAGATGAATATGTAAAGAACTTCAATAAAACAAAGGTGATATAAAAGATTTCTCGTACTAACTGAAAATATATCGTATGTTTTTATAGTGGAACTTATTTAATAAAAAAAACACTGGCTTTTCATTTGATATTCCTTTATAATAAGAAATGCCGCAAGGCCGTATGGCAATGATGAACTTTCGAATCGTGTCAGATCCGGAAGGAAGCAGCACTAAGGATGTTTCGTCATGTGCCGTATGTACATAGAATAAAAAAAGAAACCGTTGATTATCTAATCAACGGTTTCTTTTTTGTTTGCGATTATAGTTTAAGGTGAAGGTAATGCCATAGACAGATGATCAACGAAACTAAAAAGAGTCACGGTCTAGCTGTTTAAATTTCCCTTCAAATAACGTATAATAAAGAGTAATGATGAACGGTTCAAGAAAGGGAGAAATGCATGAGTTATCAAGCACTTTATCGAGTATGGCGTCCACAACGGTTTCAAGATATTGCTGGGCAAAAAGCCATTACACAAACGTTAAGAAATGCTTTAGCACAAGAGAAAACAAGTCATGCTTATCTCTTTACTGGGCCACGCGGAACAGGAAAAACGAGTGCAGCAAAAATCTTTGCTAAAGCGATCAATTGTCCAAACTTAGAAGACGGCGAACCTTGTAATGAGTGTGAAATGTGTCAGTCTATTACTCAAGGTCAATTAAATGATGTGATTGAGATTGATGCGGCTAGTAACAATGGAGTAGAAGAAATCCGAGATATTCGGGATAAAGCTAAATATGCTCCTACTAGTGCAGAATATAAGGTTTATATTATTGATGAAGTCCATATGTTAACCACGGGAGCTTTTAATGCGTTATTAAAAACATTAGAAGAACCGCCTAAAAATGTTATTTTTATTTTAGCTACAACAGAACCCCATAAAATTCCACTAACCATTATTTCTCGAACACAGCGCTTTGATTTCAAACGGATCAGTGTTCGAGATAGTTGTGAACGCATGGCGTATATCTTAGGCCAAGAAAAAATAGAGTACCAAGAAGAGGCGTTAACCGTTATTGCTAGAGCTGCTGAGGGCGGTATGCGAGATGCATTGAGTATACTAGATCAAGCTATCTCATATGGAGACGATTCAGTGACCGTTGAAAATGCAATGAGTGTGACTGGAAGTTTGACGCAAGAATTGGTTTTAGATTATTTCGATTCGATTATTCAACACAATACGGAAAAAGGATTGTCTCTTTTGCAAAGTATCTTAGCAGAGGGAAAAGACGCCAGTCGTTTTGTAGAGGATTTGATTCTATTTAGTCGAGATTTATTGGTTTACCAACAAGCTCCTCAGATGACGGATTTACTGGAAGGTGCAAATGTTGATGAAGGATTTAAAAGCCTTAGTCAAACGATTACAGCCCAACAGCTGTATAAAGTGATTGAGCTTTTGAATGATACTCAACAAGAGATACGGTTTACGAACCATGCAGAAGTCTATTTAGAGGTTGCTACTGTAAAATTGACCCAGTTAACAGACATTAAAGCACCAAACAATGCCCCAGTTGAAGGATCAAATGGAAATGAACTCAGTCAAATTGAGCAGCAAAAAATGGTGGATATGGAAAAAGAACTTAGTCAAATGAGGAAGCAACTGAAAGAACTGGCTAAGAATGGCGGAACACCTCAACCAGCCAAGAAAACGGCTAAAGCGACTGCTAAACCTGGAAATAATCAGTTTAAAACCAATACGACAATTATCTACAAAGTGTTGAGTGAAGCTACAAAGGAAAATTTAGCACAGTTGATTGATATTTGGCCTGATTTATTAAATATGCTTTCTGTTACTCAAAGAGCCATAATGAAAGCTTCCACACCAGTCGCGGCGAGTCCTAATGGCTTGATTGTTTCATTTGAATATGATATTTTGTGTCAAAAGGCCACTAACGATAATGAATTGCTTGAAGCCGTGAGTGAAGATTTAAGGCGGTTAGTGGGCTATTCTCCACAAATGATCTGTGTTCCTTCAGAACAATGGCCTGTTATTCGAGAACAATTCTTAAAACAAAATAAAGAGTTGTTGAAGAATCGTCCAGCCGATAAAGTCGATTCTCCTGCTACTAAGAAGCCTACCCAAACGGCCTCTGATTTTGAGCAAGAAAATTTGAACAGTTTAGAGTCGGTTTTACCTGACCCTGATGAAGAGGATACGATTGTTACGGAAGCCATGCAGTTGTTTGGAGAAGAAATAGTTGAAGTGAAAAATGATTAAAAAATAACCAATTGAGAGGAAGAATACAATGCGCGGAATGGGAAATATGCAAGGTATGATGAAACAAATGCAAAAAATGCAAAAAGATATGGCGAAAGCTCAAGAAGATTTAAATGCAAAAGAATTTATGGGGACATCTAATGGAGACTTGGTCACAGTAACGTTAACAGGAGAAAAGAAAATGAAAGACATTTCTATTAAACCTGAAGCCGTGGATCCTGATGACATTGAAATGTTGCAAGACTTGATTATATTGGCAACAAATGATGCTTTAGAAAAAGTAGAAGTAGAAACACAAGCTACTATGGGGAAATACACTAAAGGGATTCCCGGACTTTAAACTAATGAACCAAACAGATAATGATCAAAATGGGATTCCTTGTGGGTCCCGTTTTTTGAATCCTATAAAGTCCGTCTAAAGGATTAAGAAAGGAAATGACTATGCAATATCCAGAACCGATATCAAAATTAATGGACAGTTATATGAAACTACCTGGAATTGGAGCAAAAACAGCTGCTCGATTAGCCTTTTTTACGATTGATATGCGTGAAGAAGATGTAACTGATTTTGCTAAATCATTGATTAGTGCGAAAAGAGACTTACATTATTGCTCCAATTGCGGCCAGATTACTGAAGATGATCCCTGTCAAATATGCCAAGACAAATCACGTGATAGAAGTACTGTTTTAGTAGTAGAAGATCCAAAAGATGTTATGGCATTAGAAAAAATGCGTGAATATCATGGATTGTACCATGTGTTACATGGTGTTCTTTCTCCAATAGAAGGAACCGGTCCAGAAGATATCAATATACCAAGTTTAATTAAAAGATTGCAGTCTGACGAAATAAACGAAGTGATTATTGCAACAAACGCATCTGCTGAAGGCGAAGCCACAGCGATGTATTTATCAAGATTAATCAAACCAGCTGGAATCAAAGTAACACGATTGGCTCATGGTCTTTCAGTAGGAAGCGACATCGAGTATGCCGATGAAATCACATTGCTGAAAGCAGTGGAGGGGCGTAGAGAACTTTAGACAGGATTTAGGAAGGAGGCAAAAAAATGCTATTTAAGAAAAAATACGCATTACGAAGAGAGTACGATGCAGCCTTGCTAAAATTGATGACGGAAACAAAAGGAAAATGGGAGTACGCTAAAAGAATTGAGCATTCCGTTATTGAAAAAGACAGTTTACTGTTTGCCCAAACCAAATTAGCTAAAGCGAAGTATTTCTATTTATTCAAGGAAGCAAAAAAAAGAAACATTAAAGGTGACACATCTACTTTAGAATCCTTTAAGTAAAAAAAAATAAGGAGGAGCGAGGATGAATAAGAAAACTAACGGTGAAGAACAGCATCGTCGCCCTCTCTTTGAAGTTTTAAATCAACATAAAAAGAAGGAAAAGGTTTCATTCCATGTACCTGGACATAAAAACGGTGTGAACTGGGATGAACACTTAACTTCTTTTCATCCGATGCTTTCTTTTGACCAAACGGAAGTTTCAGAATTGGATTATTTGCATGAACCGGTTGGTGCTTTAAAAGAAAGTCAAGACTTGCTAGGTACACTGTATGGCAGCAAGAAAAGCTATTATTTGATCAATGGCTCGACTGTGGGTAATTTAGCAATGATTATGGGGTCGACAACTAAGGGAGATCAAGTATTTGTTGATCGAAATTGCCATCAATCCGTTATTCATGCATTAGAATTAGCAGAATTGCGTCCCATTTTTTTAACACCGGAACTGACAGACTCAACGCCTCTAGGAATTACTTTAGCAAGGTTGGAAGAAGCTTTTGAACACTACCCATCAGTAACAGCATTGATCGTTACGTATCCTACATATGATGGAATGGTTTATCCTCTTGAGGAGTTAATTGCCTATGCAAGAAAAAGAAAGTGCTTCGTTTTAGTAGACGAAGCTCATGGACCGCACTTTACACTAGGAGAACCATTTCCAGCATCAGCATTAGATCTAGGAGCAGATGTAGTGGTACAATCGGCACACAAGATGCTGCCTTCCCTTACACAAACAGCTTATCTGCATCTTGGACATCATGTACCCACTCTTATAAAACACAAAATTGAACATTATTTGCATGTTTTTCAATCGAGCAGTCCCTCTTATCCATTGATGCTCTCATTAGAATACGCGCGCTACTTTCTGGCCTTTTTTAATGAAAACGACTTGAAAGCTACTTTAGCGTATCGTGATTTGTGGAAAATTCAATTTGAGAAGGATGGTCTGAAGATTTTTCAGAGTAGTGATCCGCTGAAAGTAAGAATATCTTGGGAAAATCATAGTGGTGAAGCACTAGCGACACATCTAGAAAACCAAGGTGTTTTTAGTGAAAAGGTAGACCAGTTTACAGTGTTGCTTACTTTTCCATTATTGAAGCAAACGACCGAAGTAAGAGAGCCTTTTTCTATACAACTACCGCAACACCCAAAAACGAATGAAATAAAAAACGAAAAAATTAACTTTCCAATAGCTTCTTATACGGAGCTAGACTTGAGCTATGAGAGTCAAACGAGCAGTAGGATGAAGCGTATTTTTCTAGCGGATGCTGAAGGGCAAATTGCTGCACAAAATATAACGCCCTATCCACCAGGCATCCCCTTTGTCTTAAAAGGGGAAAGAATTACAATTGAGCAGATCAGACAACTGAACCATTTTATCAAGCAGTCAATGAGAGTGGTTGGACTCGGAAATAAAATGGAACTCACTGTTTTTTCTGAAAATGACTGATTCTATGGTGAACAATAAAGAAAAGCTATTAGACTGTCAGCCATAGATACAGTATAATGAAAGTAGCTATAAAGCTAAATTAAGAAGTTAGGGGCTTAGAATAGTGAAAGGCACATTTATTACAATTGAAGGTCCCGATGGTGCAGGTAAAACCAGCGTTATAAAGAAATTGATCCCAATGTTGGTACAAGCGGTTCAACAAGAGATTGTTGCAACAAGAGAACCTGGCGGAAGTCGGATCGCCGAAGAAATTCGAGAACTTATTTTAAATCCAACGAATACTGAAATGGATATACGTACAGAGGCATTGTTGTATGCAGCCGGTAGAAGGCAGCATTTAGTAGAAAAAATCATTCCAGCTTTAAAAGCCGGAAAAGTAGTGGTTTGTGATCGCTTTGTAGATAGTTCATTGGCTTATCAAGGAGTCGCTCGTGGTATTGGAACCTCTGAGGTAGCTGAAATAAACCAATTTGCAACAGAAAATCTTTCTCCTGACTTAACGCTTTATTTAGATATTGAAGCTCATGAGGGTTTAGAACGGATCAACCAAAATAAAAATAATCGCCAATTTGATCGTTTGGATCAAGAGACACTGGAATTTCATGAAAAGGTTCGATTGGCATATTTAACGATTGCAAAAGAGCATTCTGAGAGAATTGTTCAGATTGATGCAAGCCAAGATTTAGAAACAGTTGTAGAACAATGTTACCATGTTATTATTGAGAAACTAAGGGTATAAAAAAGAGGGGTTGATGTGTGATGAAATTAATATTAGCGATAGTTCAAGATAAAGACGGAGGACGTCTGTCTAATGAATTTGTAGATGCAGGCATACGTGCAACCAAGCTTTCAACAACTGGAGGCTTTTTAAAAGCAGGAAACACAACTTTTATTATAGGTGTTGAGGAAGAACGTGTAGATGACGTGTTAGACCTTATTCGTAAAAATTGTCAATCTAGAGAACAATTTATGACTCCTCCTGTCAGTTTAGATGTTTCTATGGAAACAAATATGCCTTATCCAGTGGAAGTTCAAGTCGGTGGAGCTACTGTCTTTGTATTACCAGTTGATCAGTTTCAACAATTTTAAATCCGGGTCGTGATGAAAATCGAAGAAAAATTAATTTGGCTACAGCCTTTATTACTTAAGCAATTCAAAAAGACAGTACAACAAAAGCAATTAGCTCATGCGTACCTTTTTGAAGGCGTTTCAGGAACCGGTAAAAAAGAGATGAGTTTGTGGTTAGCAGCTAGTTTACTTTGCAAAGAAGGTTCTGAAAATCTCCCTTGTGAAAACTGCCAAAACTGCCGACGCGTCTTTGATCATCAACATCCAGATGTGATAGAAATTGTGCCAGATGGCTTATCTATAAAAGTAGAACAAGTTCGTAATTTAAAAGCGGAGTTTTCAAAAAGCGGAGTAGAAAGTCAACAGAAGATTTTCATTGTTGAAGATGTTGAAAAAATGACTCCAGGGGCTGCGAATAGTTTGCTCAAATTTTTAGAAGAACCTGAAGGTAGCGCCGTAGCATTTTTATTGACAACTGCTAAGAACCGGATACTCCCAACTATTTTATCGAGATGTCAGTTGGTTCATTTTCAATCTTTAACTAAAAAGAAATTGATGACTGAACTTGAAGCTAAAGGACTTTCAATCAATCAGGCTTCATTGTTGGTGCAATTGACCAATAGTGTAGAAGAAGCGCTTGAGCTGAATGAAGACGAATGGTTTCAAGAAGCTAAAACAATAATTTGGAAGTGGTTTACACTGATTACAAATAAAGATAATCAAAGTTTTGTTTACGTACAAACAACAATTATGCCTCATTTTAAGGATCGCGATGCACATCGAAGGTTAGTAGATTTAATTTTGTTAGCCTACCGAGACATATTGATGCTCCATTATGGTACAGTTGATGTATTAGCGTATGCACGGTACCAAAAAGAATTAGATCACATTAAAACACAGTATTCAAGTAAAGCCATTGTGCAGGCTATTGAAGCAGTCTTACTCAGTCGCAAAAAACTAGAGAGTAATGTTAATGCTCAAGGTGTTTTTGAACAGCTAGTTTTACAATTAATGAAGTAAAAGGTATAAAGATGACTAAAACGATGATCATAGCAAAGAGTGGGTGAAAATGGATGGACAAAAAAACTTTATATGATAGTTTTACTCAAATAGAACTTGATACGGATACTACTCTTCATCAAATTTCTAAAATCAAAAAAGAGGTTGAAACATTGGTCGAAGAGAATGCTACTCTTCGTATTGAAAATCAACACTTGAGAGACCGGTTAAGTGATCTTGAAAAGCTGCAACGATCAGATGAGGAAGTTGTAGAACCAGAAATGAGTAAATCGCGTTTAAATCTTGAAAAATTATATGAAGATGGATTTCATGTGTGTAATGTATTCTATGGTTCAAGAAGAGTAAATGATGAGCCTTGCGCTTTTTGTTTAGATGTTATTTATGGCGAAAGAAGATAATCGCGAACTGAATAAAAAAGACTTGTAACCGTATGGATGAAATGGCTACAAGTTTTTTGTGTTTATCCTCGATTTTGATCATACAGCCGTTAGTTTAGTGGATGAGTAGTTAAAGAAGGTTCGTAGAAAAGACAACTGTTGCATGTTATAGTGAAATTAGCTGAAAACTAAGGAGGAAATGCATATAATGAAAGCTGTATCCATTAAAAAACCAGGTGATAGTGAAGCATTAGAGATCCAAGAAAAACCAGTTCCAGAAGCCAAAGAAGGTCAGCTGTTAGTTAAAGTTAAAGCAAGTGCTATAAATAGAACCGATATCATGACACGTGAAAATAAGCAATTATCTAAGCCTTACCCAATATTAGGAGTGGAAGTTGCAGGAGTTGTAGTTGAAAATAATAGCGTAGATCATAAAGAACTGGTTCCTGGAACACGCGTTGCAGGACTAGTGAATCATGGTGGTTATGCAGAGTATGTAGTAATGCCTTCAGATCGTGCCATTATTATACCGGATAACATGAACTATGAAGCAGCGGCAGCTATTCCAGAAGTTTTTCTAACTGCCTATCAAACCCTTTATTGGTTAGGAAATTTAAAACCAGAAGAAACCGTTTTGATTCATGCGGGAGCAAGTGGTGTAGGAACAGCAGCTATTCAGTTGGCAAAAAAAATGACAAAAGCACGGGTCATTGTTACTGCAGGTTCAGATGAGAAATTGCAATTTTGTAAGGAACTGGGCGCAGATATACTAATCAATTATAAAGAAGAAGAGTTTGATCAAGTGGTATTAGACTACACTGAACAAAAAGGTGTTGATTTGATACTAGACTTCATTGGTGCTTCTTACTGGGAAAAGAATTTCAACAGCATAAAGATCGAAGGACGTTGGATTGTTATTGGCGTATTAGGTGGAGCAATAGTCGAAAATGTCAATTTAGGTATGTTATTACAAAAACGGATTACCTTAAAAGGTACGTTGCTAACACCAAGAAGCGATGAGTATAAAGCTCAGTTAACCAATGAATTCATTGGAAAAGTTATGCCATATTTTGAAAAAGAATTAATCAAACCTATTGTAGATATTGCTTTTATGCTTGAGGATGTAGCTAAAGCTCATCGTTATATGGAAGAAAGTAAAAATACAGGAAAAATTATCTTGAAAATTGAAGAATAAACGAGTCATAAATAGAAGATTATTTAAAACCTATTAGGGAATACACCATACTATATAGTCAAAACGATGATAATTGAAGGAAGTGTCATAGTGAATCAGTGGTTACAAGGTGATGAACGGATGGATCAGTTGCTCAGTCATAACTTATCCATCATCCAGAGCCCATCAGTCTTTTCGTTTTCATTAGATGCAGTATTGTTAGCAGATTTTGCTCAACCTGCTAAGCACAATCGTGCCAAAGTGGTTGATTTATGTGCAGGCAATGGAGTTGTTGGCTTGTTGCTCAGTCAAAAAACAAGTAGTCCGATTATTGGAATTGAAATACAAGAAAGACTGGTTAGCATGGCAAAAAGAACGATCCAATTAAATGAACTAGAGAACCAAGTTTCTATTCTACATGGAGATTTAAGTGACGCAACCAAGTGGATTCAAAAAGATACTGTGGATACAGTGACGTGTAACCCGCCATACTTTGCTGTGGGAGAAAAAAGTATAAAAAATCCTAATTCTCATTTAGCTATTGCCAGACATGAGTTGCATACAAATTTAGATGAGGTTATGAAAGTTTCGAGCGATCTATTAAAAATGAATGGTAAAGCTTACTTTGTCCATCGTCCTGATCGGTTAATTGAAATCTTGGAAACGATGAAAAAACACCGAATTGCTCCCAAAAAGATGCGTTTGGTCTACCCTAAAGTTGGGAAAGAAGCCAATACATTGCTGATCGAAGGGATAAAAGATGGGAAAGATACAGGGTTTCGTGTTTTACCTCCGTTATTTGTATATAGTGAGGACAACAATTATCTACCAGAAGTGAGTGCGATGCTGCATGGAATCCGTTAGTTATTTTTATGTCTTATATTGTCAAGATGGAAGTTTGTATGGCGGGTATACGACAGATCTTGAGAGAAGAGAATTAGAGCACAATCAAGGTATTGGGGCTAAGTATACGAAGCCACAAACGAGAAGACCGGTAAAAATGATTTACGCAGAAGGGTACTATTCTAGAAGTGAAGCGACAAAAGCAGAATATGCTTTTAAAAAGCAAACTCGAAAAAACAAACTCACTTATTTGATCAATCAAGGAATTACGTTTCCAGTTGAATTAACAAATCCTTGTTTATTAAATATGGAGAAAATGAACGTAAAGGAAGGTGAAAAAAATGCAGAGTCAAAAGAGTTTTGAGCAATCTCAAGGCGGAAGTTTATACCTTATCCCTACGCCTATTGGCAATTTGGAAGATATGACGTTTAGAGGAGTAAGATTGTTAAAAGAAGTAGATTTGATTGCTTCTGAAGATACGCGTACAACACAAAAGCTGTTGAATCACTATGAAATAAAAACACCTCAAATCAGTTTTCATGAGCACAATACACAAGAAAGAATTTATCAACTGATTGAAAAATTAGAAACAGGAATGACAATTGCACAAGTAAGTGATGCAGGAATGCCTTCTATTAGTGATCCTGGTCATGAATTAGTAGTAGCCTGTATCCAAGCTGGTATTCCAGTTATTCCTTTGCCCGGAGCAAATGCTGGACTAACAGCATTGATTGCTTCTGGGATAAGTCCTCAGCCGTTTTATTTCTTTGGCTTTTTACCGCGTAAGAAAAAAGATCAACTCGTTGCTTTAGAAGAGTTGAACCATCGACCTGAAACGATTATCTTATATGAATCGCCACACCGTTTAAAAGAAGTTTTGAAAAACATGTCAACCGTTTTTGGAATGAATCGTCGTATCGTTTGTTGCCGTGAATTAACGAAACGCTATGAAGAATTTATAAGAGGAACGATTGAAGAAGCGATTGAATGGTCTATGTCGAATGAAATTAGAGGCGAATTTTGTTTGATTATTGAAGGCAATAGTGAAGGGACTCTTTTAGCAGAAGAAGACACTAGTTGGGAAATTTTATCACTAAAAGAGCATGTTGATGCAATGATAAACGACAGAGATTTTACTAGTAAAGATGCCATTAAAGAAGTTGCTAAACTACGAGGGTTAAAAAAACAAGAAGTCTATGCAGCTTTTCATGAATTTTAGAGTTTAAAAAATAATTTAAAAAAAGCATTTGCTCTCTTCATGGAATAGTCTTCCAGAGGAGAGCAAATGCTTTTTAATGCTATTAGTGCTTAATTGCTAAGCTATTACCTGAAACCTAGCTGTTACGATTTTTTTTATCTTCTGCCAATAAATCGCGAATTTCTTTAAGGTATTGTTCCGCTACCGGAATTTCAACTTCATCAACAACTTCTTCGGCTTTTTTAAATTTATTTGCAGCATTATTAATGAGTTTAATAAAGATAAAAATAACAAGTGCAATTAGAATGAAATCCACAACTGCTTGCAAGAAAGCACCATATTCTAACTTAGCACCACCAACTTCGATGGATAGATTTTGGATATCCGTTCCACCGGTTAAAATCCCCACAAAAGGCATAATAATAAAATTGACAAGAGCAGTAACAATGGCTGTAAAGGCAGAACCGATAACAACACCGACGGCTAAATCAAGAACATTTCCTTTGAAAGCAAATGCTTTAAATTCGTCCATAAATTTTTTCATGTTTTCACCTCCATATAAGGATAAAATAAACATTTTTTTGAATTCAAACATTCTGTTCATTCATTTAACTATAACAGAATGTCTGTTTTATTGTCTACTGTCATGCGAAACACTTCATAATATCAAATGAAATAACGCTTAAACGATAAACTTTCACTAAATTATTTGAAATGAATGAGGAGTTAGATGAAATAGGGTATAATAATGGTAAGAAATAGTTTTACAAGGAGGAAAAGACATGAAAAAAAATTGGAGTCGTCTATTAATCATCTCTTTAAGTATGGTGGCATTAAGTGCTTGTGGAACAAATAATGAAAATGAAGGAGCAACTTCTGAAGCAACACAATCAGAGTCTGTTGTATCGGAATCAACTGTATCCGAGTCATCATCCTCACAAGCAACAGATTCATCAACAGAAGAAGTTTCGTTACAAGAAACCTATAATAAAATGTACACAGATGGATTAGCTCAGTATGATGCTGAAAAATATGATGAAGCTGCCGGGACAATTGGCCTATTGCTACAAAATGACTTGTCTGAGTACAATGATATCGAAACAAAAGCTACAAGTTTAAAAGAAGACATAACGCTTGCTCAAGCCCAAAAAGCTAAAGCAGATGAAGCTACAGCGCTTATTGAAAATTCTACTTATAAAACAGAACGAACTTCTGATTTAGCTGCTGAAGAATTTTCAACAGCTACAGGTAAAGATATCAAAACTGCTTCAGATGATGAAATCGGTAGTTGGTTAACAGAAAAAGACGCAGCAGCAAAGGAAGCAGCAGATAAGGCTAGTCAAGAAACAACTGAAGCAACACCGACACCTGAAGAAGAACTGAATGCAGTGTTAAATGAAGTCGTTTCAATTACTGGGATATCGCCAGAAGATAACCAGTTTTATGCAACGAAAACATCTGAACAAATTTATACAATTGAAATTCGTCATTCACATGAGGTAGATGGAGTAGGGATCTCAAATATGGTGGGCATGTTCGAATACGATCTAGCAACAAAAGAGTTGAAAAAAATGGATCCATTAACAGGTGAATATTCTGTCTTCACTGGAACAGATTCTACTATTTAAATACGAAAAAATAAGGATTTGAGATACTTATCTCAAGTCCTTATTTTTATTGTTCATTTCTTTAATGTATTGATCAACTGGATAATTAGAGAGTGGTAAGTCAGTAGCTTCACCTGAGATAAGCTGGCTTAACATGTACCCGATCAAAGGTCCAGAAGTTAACCCTGAAGATCCTAAACCACTAGCTGTAAAAAGGTTAGGGTACTCTGGAATAACGCCAAAAAAAGGTGCGAAGTCAGATGTGTATGCTCTTGTCCCTACGCGGATTCCTGTAATGGTGGCATTCTTTAATCCAGGAGCGAGTTCTATCGCTTCTTCTAGCATGACCTCTAACTTTTCTTTAGTAGGTGTTAAATCATATCCGCCATCATTTTCATGAGTAGCTCCTACAATGATTTTTCCATTTGCGAAAGGTATGATATCTTTTTCACCATCAGGCATGATAACAGGCCAGTTTGACATCTCTTCTTGTAAGTGAAGTTGAACTAATTGTCCTTTTTGTGGGCGAATATCAACGTCTAAACCAAGTGGGGCCAATAATTCGGGTAACCAGGCACCAACTGCTAAAACAACTGTATCATACGTTTTAGCATGGATATTCGTATGGATAACATACTCATTTGAGTTTGGAGAAGAGAGAGTGACTTTTTCTGAATAATAGCGAAGACCATTAGATTTAGCTTGATCGATCAGTCTTTCTGTCAATAAAGAGCCATCTACTCGCACACCACCTGAAGCAAATAAAGCAGATTCTTCAGAGTCATATAATGGGAACTTAGCTTTGATTTCCTTTGGAGATAGAAGAGCCAATTCCCCAATCTCCGGAGCAGTTTCTAAACGTTTGAGCGCTGTTTTTTCTAACTTTTTTAATAAACCAAGATTTTTTTTAAAGACTAAAGCACCTACTTGTTGATAGATATCGGAATGAGTAAGCGATTCGTCCAAATCATCCATAAGTTGTGGATAAAAAGCGGCGCCTTTTGAAGCTAATTGGTACCATTCTTTATTGCGTCGTTGAGATAGCCAAGGGCATATGATTCCAGCAGCAGCAGAAGTGGCTTGTCCTACACCATCATCATAAAGAGCTAATTCATAATTTTTTTGACTAAGGTAAAATGCAGCGGTCGCTCCTACGATACCACCGCCAATAATTGCAATTCGTTTACGTTGTGTCATTGATCCTCATCCTTTTCATCTACAACTACATGTATTTATTCGTAAATAACAAAGCGCTAGTGTTCCATGAACTACCTTTTATCACAATATTACTTTAGGTATGTGCATAAAAAAATTCTTTATATTACTCTAGGATCAATTGTCCAAGACCAATAAAAAGAATCGTAACATGGATAAGTATAAAACAAATAATGATTTTTATACATGAGATTTACTAAAAGAATGAAAAAACTTATCGTTTACTATGAAAAAGTAGTCAATTCTTACACATCTGTCAAAGTACTTATGCTAACACAGAAACAGATGTGTGGTTTGACGAAACAATACCTTTAGCTAATTTTTCTAAATCAAGAAGTTCATTAACTTTTTCTGTGGGCAACCAATTCTTTTCAAGAAGAATATGGCGAATGGAACGTCCAGTTTGCAAGGATTCTTTTGCTAGTTCACTTGCTTTTTGATAACCGATCAAAGGACAAAGAGCGGTAACGATTCCGGGGCTTTGTTCAACTTGATTCCGACAGTGTTCTTCATTGACAGTAATGCCAATAATGCAGTTATCCGTTAAGGTCATCACAGCATTTGTCAGTAATTCTATAGAACTAAAAAGATTCCGGAAAATAATAGGTTCGAATGGATTTAGTTCAAGTTGACCAGATTCGGCAGCCATTGTAATCGTAAGATCATTTCCTATAATTTGAAAAGCTACTTGAGAGACGACTTCTGGAATAACTGGATTAACTTTTCCAGGCATGATTGAAGATCCATTTTGCATCGCGGGTAAATTGATTTCTCCGAAACCAGTTTTTGGGCCACTAGACAATAAACGAAGATCATTGCACATCTTGGAGAGAGTAATAGCGGCTGTTTTTACAACTCCTGAAACACGAACGAATCCATCAACGTTTTGAGTAGCATCGTATAGATCATCAGCTTGCTGTAAGGGCAGTTTCAGTTCATGGGCAAGATTTTTTGCAATGGTCGCTGAATAACCTGCGGAGGCATTAATGCTATTTCCAATAGCTGTAGCGCCAATGTTAAGAGTATACATCTCACTTGTTATCATAGTTAACTGTTGAATGTCACGTTGAACAGCGGATTGATAGGCTTTGAAAGAACGTCCTAAAGTTGTAGGTACAGCATCTTGCAATTGCGTTCTTCCCATTTTGATAACGTTTGAAAATTCTGTTGCTTTTCGCTCCAATGTTTTTTCTAACGAGGTAAGAGTTGAGATGAGTTGTGGCAGCAGTTCTAAGACCGTTAGCTTTCCGGCTGTTGGAAAAACATCATTCGTTGATTGAGAACAGTTCACGTGATCATTAGGGTGTACCAGTTCATAAGTTTCTTTTGTTCCTCCAAGAATTTCACTGGCACGGTGTGCAATAACTTCATTCATATTCATATTTGCTGAAGTTCCGGCACCTCCTTGAATAGCATCAACAATAAAATCATCTTGAAAGTGTCCCGCAATAATTTCATCACTTGCTTTACAGATAGCTTCTGCAATTGAAGCGGATAGGTTTTTTTCTTGATAATTAGTGAGTGCAGCTATTTTTTTTATGAGTGCTAATTTTTTTATGAGGATAGGATGCAGCATTTCACCAGATAAGGAAAAATTATTTTTTGCTCTTAGAGATTGTACTCCGTAATAAGCTTCATTTGGAATGGGTAAGCTGCCGATTGAGTCAAATTCTATTCGTGTATTCATTTCTGTCACACTCCTCAAATGTAGGGTAAAAGACTTTTGTAAAAATCTATTTTTAAAAGATACCATGCTGGAACCGAGGAGTAAATAGCCAAAGAATAAGAAAAAACAAATGATTGGTATAGGTGTGTTTTAAATTAGATAATACGATATTTGACTGATTAAACTTTGTTTTATTAAGCGTAAAGTTTTTTATGTTTGAAATGTCTACCCCAATCTGTATAATCTAAATAGAAAGAAAATCTTAAGAAAAGGATGGGATAAAATGGATAGTATTGATAAACAGATTATTCAATTATTGGGAGATAATGCACGAGCATCATTAAAAGAGATTGCTGCTGAAACATTTTTATCCTCTCCAGCCGTCTCTGCACGGATTGCTCGTTTAGAGAATGAAGGGATTATTACAGGCTATTCAGCTCAAATAAATTTACATAAGTTAGGTTATCATATTACTGCGTTCATCAATTTGGAATTGAGCCCTAAGCAAAAACCAACATTTTATCCATTTGTAAAAGCATGTCCTAATATTCTTGAATGCAATTGTGTAACCGGAGAGTACTCCATGCTTTTAAAAGTAGCTTTTCCATCTACAGTTGAGCTGGATGGGTTTATCGGTGAATTACAGCAGTTTGGAAAAACTTATACACAGATTGTTTTTTCAACTAGCATAGAGCCAAGAGGGATTCAGTTAAAAGAATAGAAGGACATAAAAAAGATCTCGCTTTCTATGGGAAAGTGAGATCTTTTTTTATTTTATGGCTAAGTTTTATCGAATCTGTCCTTCACCAAAGATAATGTATTTGGATGAAGTCAGTTCATTTAGACCCATTGGCCCACGGGCATGTAATTTTTGAGTGCTTATTCCAATTTCTGCACCAAATCCAAATTCGAAACCATCTGTAAAACGAGTAGATGCATTAATGTAAACAGCAGCAGAGTCAACTTCGCGATGAAATTGAAGACCTGAAGCATAATCATCTGTCACGATGGCTTCAGAATGGCCAGTACTGTAACGGTCAATGTGTTCAATCGCTTCATCTAGAGAAGAAACAACCTTAATAGCTAAGATAAAGTCTAAGAATTCTGTTTCCCAGTCTTCTTGAGTAGCTGGTATGGCTTTTTTTAAATAGGATAAGGCTTTTTCATCTGCTCTTAATTCAACATTCCACGGAGCTAAAGCTTTTTCAATTACAGGCAAAAAGCTTTCCGCTACGTCTTCATGAATCAATAAGGTTTCAGCAGCATTGCATACAGAAGGTCTAGAACATTTGGCGTTTACAATAATATCAGTTGCCATTGCTAATTGAGCATCTTTATCAATATAGATATGGCAATTTCCTGTTCCAGTCTCAATTACAGGGACGGTAGCTGTTTCTAAAACGGCTTGAATTAATTTTGCTCCACCACGTGGAATCAAAACATCCAAATAACGATTTAATCGCATCATTTCGTTAGAACTTTCGCGTGTGATATCTTCAACCAATTGAATCGTTGTAGCAGGAAAGACTGTTGTTTCAAGTGCATCTTGCAAGATGCGAACGAGCGCTTTATTTGAATGAATGGCTTCCTTACCGCCCCGTAAAATGACCGCGTTACCGGCCTTGAAACACAATGATCCTGCGTCGGTCGTTACATTTGGACGAGATTCATAAATGATTCCAATGACTCCTAATGGAACACGTTGTTTTCCAATCGTCAATCCAGCTTCGTTTTTCCACATTCCATCAACTTTTCCAATTGGATCGGGTAAGTCGGCTATTTTAAGGATTCCATCAGCCATAGCTTCGATGCGTTCCTTAGTTAAGATTAAACGATCCATCATATTTTCTGATATTCCGTTTTCTTTAGCAGCTGTTAAATCTATCTTATTTGCTGTAAGAATAGTGTCTGTGTGAGCAATCAAAGCTTGGCTCATTAATTTTAATGCTTCATTTTTTTCAGGTGAAGTAGCTCTTGCAAGCGAGCGTGCCGCTTTCTTTGCTTTTTCACCTAATTGGATCAATGTTTCCATAAAAACACTCCTTCTAATTTAGTCAGCTGAGAATAAGGTTCCTATTTGTTTGCCTTCAATAATATCAAAAATAATCGTAGGGTCTTCACCGTTAGCCAATACCATTTGACTGGTATTTTTTAAAATATGATTAGCAGCAATCAACTTGGTAGACATTCCGCCAGTTCCATAGCTAGATCCTTTTCCACCCGCAAGAGCGTATAAGTCATCCGTAATGGTGTGAATTTCGTGAAAGAGAACAGCGTCAGGCTCATCGTTTGGATTTTTATTATAAAACCCATCAATATCTGATAACATAATCAGCAAATCAGCGTCCGTAATTTCTGCAACAATAGCGGATAGACGATCGTTATCACCGAATTTAGTTAAGTGATCCAATTCATCAACTGCAACAGTATCATTTTCATTTACGATTGGAATAATACCTTTTACAAGCAATTGTTCAAAAGTGTTAATTGCGTTTAGACGGCTAGTTGGAAACTCTACAATATCACGGGTCATTAAAACTTGTCCGATGATTTGTCCATATCCGTAAAAGAATTTACTGTATAAATTCATCAATTCGGTTTGGCCTACAGAAGCTACAGCTTGTTGTTCGGGAATCGTTCTTGGTCGCTCACTAAGATGCAGACGAGAGATGCCTACTCCCACAGCTCCAGAAGATACTAGAATTACTTCTTTACCTTGGTTTTTTAAATCAGATAAGACAAAAGCTAATTTTTCTAGACGTTGTAAATTAATAGTACCATTAGGGTACATGATCGTGCTGGTTCCAACTTTTACAACGATTCGTTTACATGAAGATAATAATTGTCGAGAAGTAGTCGTCATTTTTTTCATCCATTCTATACTTGATAACCCTAAAAAGTTTGGTTTAGTTTAATGAATTTGGTCATTAAACAGTAAGACATTCTATTCCATTTATTCTACCAGTTTCTAAGGGAAAAAACTATTTTTTCTGGCTTTAGATTAAAGAGGTAAAAGAAAAAAAGACCCTGGCAGATGCCTAGGACCTTTTCTTATTTAGTTTCTTTCCGAAAACTTAAAACGTTTTATTCATTTTACGCATAATGAATTTTTGTAGTTCAACTACTATAAGAATAGTAAGTGATAGTCCAATAGCGATCAACCAATGCGTCATACTTATAGCAACTAAGTTAAAAATACCAGCTAAGAATGGTACAGTAGCCACTAGAGTAATCAATGCAATTGAGAGCATTGCTAACCAGAACAAGTTCATGTTGGATGTGATCCCAACTTTGAAAATAGATTCTTTACTACGTGCATTGAAAATGTGCAGTACAGAAGACCAACCAAGAATTAAGAAAGCCATTGTTTGACCAACGTCATGACTTGCGGTGATCGTAGAATCGATATCAATAAATGAACCCACGTAGAAACCAATAAGAGTCGTAATTGTGAACGTTAAAGCTGCAATTGCAATATTCCGATAGCCGCCCTTAGCGAAGATACTTTCACCTTTAGCTGTTGGTTCATTAGCCATAATAGTCGGATCAGCTTTTTCTTTGCTTAATGCAAAACCAGGAATTCCATCTGCTACTACATTAACAAATAGTAGTTGAATCGCAATAACTGGTAAGCCCCAGCCCATAATGACAGCAATTAACATAATGAAAATCTCTGAAATGTTACATGATAATAGGAAATAAACGGTTTTTTTGATATTCTCATAAACACGTCTACCTTCTTCAACAGCATGGACAATAGTATCAAATTTGTCATCGGTTAAGATCATGTCAGAAGCACTTTTAGCAACCTCAGTACCGGTAATTCCCATGGCAGTACCAACATCAGCCGCTTTTAAGGCGGGTGCATCATTGACACCATCTCCAGTCATGGCCACAACGTCTCCATGTGATTGCCAAGCTTTAACGATTCGAATCTTGTCTTCAGGAGAAACACGTGCATAAACGGAATAATCACGAATGGTTTCTTTTAGTTTTTCATCTGAAAGTTTACCTAATTCAGCACCTGTGATGGCTTTATCGCCTTCTTCAAAAATACCGATTTGTTTAGCGATAGCAGAAGCTGTAGCAGCATGGTCACCAGTAATCATAATCGTTTTAATACCGGCTGACTTGGCTTCTTTAACGGCTTGGATACTTTCTTCTCTTGGAGGGTCAATCATTCCAACAATCCCAGCAAATGTAATCCCATCTTCAAGTTCTTCGGGACTTAAATCTTCTGGAAGTGTATCGTATGTTTTATATCCAACAGCGATAACACGTAAAGCATCATTAGCAAATGAATCATGGATATCTCGTGCATTTTGACCTACTTCATCTGTAATAGACGAAAATTCAACGGGTAAACGATCAAAAGCTCCCTTAGTAATGGAAATGTAGTGACCATCTATCTCATGAACGGTCGTCATCAACTTACGACTAGAATCAAAAGGAATCTCATGTACACGTGGATAAGACGCATCTAAATCATCTTTTTGTAGTCCTTTTTTCTGTAGCAAACGGATAATCGCTGTTTCGGTAGGATCTCCACTAATAACTTCCTCGCCATCACGATCTTCAATAGTCGCATTTGAGGCTAGGCTCATCATCTTAAGAACCCATTTTTCATCATCGCCAAACTCATTTTTTACATTTATTGGTTCATGAGGAAAAGCCCAAAGCTTTTGAATGGTCATTTGATTTTGAGTTAATGTTCCTGTTTTATCTGAAGCAATAACAGAAGCACTACCTAAAGTTTCAACGGAAGGGATGGTTCGGATGATCGCATTGCGATCTACCATATTTTTCACACCATTAGCTAATGAAATAGTGACGATAACAGGTAAGGTTTCAGGAACGGCTGCAACAGCAAGTGATACAGCAGTCATTAAGCTAAGGATAAAGGCTTCTCCTTGAAGGAAGCTTAAAATGAAAATAATAACCCCAGCAATTAAAGCTATGACACTTACTTGTTTTCCTAAACTATCCATTCTAGATTGTAAAGGTGTTTTTCCTTGTTTGGTACTGTTCAATAAGTTTGCAACAGAACCCATTTCTGTGTCCATACCAGTTGTTACAACAATAGCTTTTGCTCGTCCATTGGTAACCAAGGTTCCAGAAAAAACAGTATTAAATACATCACCAACAGGGCTGTCTTCTTCAATTTCTGCATTTTCATCTTTTTCGACAGGCACACTTTCACCAGTTAATGCAGACTCTTCGACTTGTAAATCTCCACTAGAAATTAAACGAGCATCTGCAGGGATTTGATCACCTGCTTCTAAAAGTATAATGTCTCCTGGTACTAACTCGGCAGCGTCAATAACGTCTTCTTGACCATCTCTTATAACGCGTGCTTGTGGAGCAGATAGACTCTGCAGTGAAGCCAAAGCTTTTTCAGCTTTTCCTTCCTGCCTAAGAGCAATAACAACATTGATGACAATAATAGAGAAGATTACAATAGGTTCTGAGAAATCGTCGGGGTGTTCAGTGATGGCAATATACGTGGAGATAATTCCGGCAAGGATCAAGATAATAACGGTGACATCTTTTAATTGATCAAGAATCTTTGAAAATAAAGAAACACTTTCCTCTTCATCAAATTGGTTGGCACCAAATTGTTTTTTGTGTTCTTCTACTTCCTTCGGGGATAACCCTGTTTCTGCGTTACTGTTGAACTGTGATATAATGGAATCTAATTTTTTTGTTCTAAAATCCATAACATTCCTCCTAATAAGTATTTTTAACAAAATGGATGTAACAAGTAAGTTAGACAAGCAACCACTTGTTTGTTTGTATAAGTATACCAATATTTTTTTGTTTTTGTCAAGTTAGGAGCTTGAAAAAAAGCAAGTAATATTAAAAAATTAGCAGGGCAATATTAATTTAGGCAAAAAAAACCACCCGTATAAAAAGGGTGGTAGAGGAGTCATTGCCATTTACTTTGGAGGAGAAAAGGCAATATAAAAAAGTTGGTTGTTATTGGTATAAGTAAACTATATCGATAAGTTATGAAGAAAATGTGATGAAAGTTTTATATATCTCTTAAGGTAATGGTAAAAATAAAAAAGCTATCTCAATTAAGAGATAGCTAGGGGATAAGACTCTTTTCAATAGGGGGAGAAAAGAGAGTGAAAATAAATTCAGTTTATTTTAACAACATCTATAATTTATCATAACCAACTAAATATCCTATGATAAACAAGTAAAAAATTTAATGGAATTAAATTAAAAATTACTTATTTAATCCTTAATCCGCTAAAGCATTCACGATTGCTTTATTAAAAGCGGGAAGATCTTTTGGTGTACGGCTGGAGATAATGCCGCTTTCGTCTTCTACAACTTCGCTGTCCTCAAATAATGCACCTGCATTTTTTAAGTCGACGCCCACTTGTTTAACAGCCGTCATTTTTTTGCCTTTAACAACTTCAGCATTAATAAGAAGTTGTGGACCGTGGCAAATTGAAAAAATAGGTTTTTTAGCATCAGCGAATGCTTTGGTAAAGGCTAAAAATCGATCATCTGATCTTAATTGATCTGGTGAAAAACCACCGGGAATCAATAGTGCATCGAACTCTTCGGGTGAAACATCTTCAATACCTTTATCAATGGTAATGGTGGTTTCTCCTTTTTTACCGGTAACGGTATTTCCTGCTTTTTTCTCGATAGTGATCACTTGATGACCGGCATTTGTTAAAGCCTCTTTTGGAGAAGTGAATTCGACATCTTCAAATAAATTGGTCACAACTGTTGCAATTTTCTTTCCCATGTATAATCCCTCTTTCCTTAAAATTTAACTACAATAAGTGTAACGCAGATGAAAAGTGTCTTCAAGTAATAGGCTTTTCTACATAAAGTAATCGCTAACATAGTCTTATCTTTTTTATCAAGTACATGTTATCATTAAATAATAAAAGGTGGAATGGAGTTGGAAAGAGATGAATATTGCATTTATTGCTCATGATAAGAAAAAAGACGAAATGGTAAAATTAACTACAGCTTATCGAGAAATTATCAAGGATCACCAAATATTTGCGACAGGAACTACTGGACAGCGGATTATTGAAGCAACTGGTTTAGATGTTCATCGCTTTAAATCAGGCCCACTTGGTGGAGACCAACAAATCGGGGCATATGTATCGGACAATAAAATTGATTTAGTTATATTTTTGAGAGATCCGTTAACGGCACAACCGCATGAACCAGATATTTCAGCATTGCTTAGGTTATGTGATGTCTATGAGATACCTTTAGCAACAAACCTCGGAACAAGTGAAATTTTATTACGAGGCTTAGGAAATGGCTTTATGGAATGGCGCAAAGTACAACGGGAAGCCCAATTAAAAGAGCTAGAAGAATATGAATAAAAAGATGGAGCTGGGACAATTTCCCAGCTCCATCTTTTTATTTACAGGCCACATTTTAATTGAGCATTGCAGTTAGTACAAGTATTGCAACCGCCTAAATCTTCTACTGTTCCTTGTCGACAGATGGGACAAGTATCTCCAACTTCATTTCCATACTTGTTTTCTTCGCTAATAGGAGCGACTTGAACCGTTTTTTGTGCTGAGGGTGACAAATCTTCTTTGGTTTCTTCATCCCATATTGTTTCTTCAGCTTTTAAGGTCAAGACTTGTGTATCACGGCTACCATCTACATAAACTGTGCCGCCTTTTGCTCCGCCTTTATAAAGACGCTCATAAATGGACTGAACTTGTTCCACTGTATACCCTCTAGGAGCATTGACTGTTTTAGAAATAGAACTGTCAATCCATCGTTGAATTGTACATTGAACATCAACATGAGCTTCCGGTTTTAGGCTCATTGCAGAAACAAATTGTTTAGGCAACCGTTCAGGATCCGTTTCGGGATGATGATCTAGGTATTCTTGAACGATATCAGCCTTTACTTCGATAAATTTACCCAAGCGTCCGCTTCTAAAATAACTGAAAGAATAGTAGGGTTCAAGACCAGTGGAAACACCAACCATGGTACCTGTCGAACCTGTTGGAGCGACCGTTAATAAATGTGAATTGCGTATCCCATGTCTCATAATCCCTTCATGGATATGTTTTGGCATTTTCTTCATATAACCAGATTGAAGGAACTTTTCCCTTAGACTAGTGGTCTCTGCTTCAGTTTTTCCAATTAGAAATGGAAAGCTGCCTCGTTCTTTTGCTAACTCGATAGAAGCCTCATAGGCAGAAACCGCAATAACTTCAAATAGCTTATCTACTAACTGATTTCCTTCTTGAGAGCCGTATTCTGCGCCACAGTAAATCAATAAGTCAGCGAGCCCCATAATGCCTAAACCAACACGGCGTTCACCTAAAGCTTGTTTTTCGTTTTCTGCTAAGAAGTAAGGAGTGGCATCAATCACGTTATCTTGCATACGTACACCGACTTGAACGGTTTGCTTTAATTTATCAAAGTCAATTGTTCCAGATTTCTTATTGGCCATTTCAGCTAGATTGACAGCTGCTAAATTACAAACAGAATAAGGAGCAAGAGGCTGTTCGCCACACGGATTTGTAGCAACGACTTTTTGACCATAAGCAGAAGCATTCGTCATCTGATTTGCATTATCGATAAAGAAAATGCCAGGTTCAGCAGCGTAAGTCGCACAAATAGTAATGAGTTTCCATAATTCACGAGCAGGGATGGTTCGATACGTATGAACACGATGCCCTGAAGCTTCCCATTCACGGACATCGCCAACTTCTGACCAATGAGCATTGTATTCTTCCATTTCCTTTGAGCTGTATGTTTCGACGGCAGGGAAGCGAAGAGGGTAGTCTGCGTCTTTTTCAACAGCCTCCATAAAATCAGTTGTTAGACAAACTGAAATATTTGCTCCAGATAAAAAGTCTGGATCGTGTACACTGTATGTGCCGCCTTCGTTTAATTTAGCCGCCGCTTCTTTTATTAAAGTTGCATCAAATCCACCATAACCAGGTACATTTTTATAATTTAAAATGCTTTGATACATAGCGATTTCACGTTCAGTAAAAGGTGTGAACTGTAACTTATCGGTAGCTAATTTCTTTATTTGATCGTCTGTTGTATTTTCAATCAAATAACGTAGAATACGAGGGTTTTGCATTTTTGAAATAATGAATTCAAGAATATCTGGATGCCAATCAGCTAACATAATCATTTGAGCTCCGCGACGACTGCCTCCTTGTTCCACCAAATGAGTCAACTTAGCGATGTCATCTAACCAAGAAACAGCTCCTGAGGATTTGCCATTCACCCCACGTGCTAGCGTATGACGTGGGCGAAGTGTAGAACCGTTTGTTCCAACGCCGCCGCCACGGCTCATGATTTCCATTACTTGTTTTCGATGATCTGAAATACCTTCGCGTGAGTCAGGGACAAAGGGCATCACATAACAATTGAAGTAAGTGACGTCAGTTTCCGAGCCCGCGCCATATAAAACGCGACCTGCCGGAACAAAATTCAAATTCTTTAGTTCTTCATAAAAAGCAGTGTAAGCATCCTTTCTTTTCTCGGGAGTTGATTCGATAGCCGCTAAACCTGTTGCGTTTCGTTTTGCAATTTGTTCGTAAAAGATTTCAAGTGGTTTTTCAATCACATCTAAGCTGCAAGTGATCAGCCCTGTTTTTTGTTCATGCTCCTCTTCAATGGATCCTCGGAATTCCTCATCAATTAAAATTGAAGCAGTGTGGTTAGAATAGTTGATGCTTGTAACAAATCCAGTGCCTCTTGTAGGGTATTGAGGGTCAGCTTTAATCGTTAAAACAACTAAGTCTCCGATAGAAAGAGTAGACTTAGAAATGTCTTTAAATGAATAACGATCTAACATAACTAAACGGGAAACACCTTTATAGGTTAAACTCATATCATCCGTTATTGGATGGACTTGTGGGAAAGCTTGTATAGCCTCATTTAATTTGTCGATGTTTAGGTGCATATTTGTAAAGGTATTTGCAATCATGGGTATCACTCCTTAATAATGTATGTAAATCAATAGATAGAAACGAAAATACTATATGTCGTTATACGTTTCTTATATTACACTATATGTAGTGTTTTTGCATTAAAAAAGAGAATGAAAAATCATGAAAAGTAAAAAGATTGAAGCGAAAACAACTCGCTTCAATCTTTTACAAAACTTTTTCAAAAAATAAATTTAAAAAATAGTTGACGTTACTGTTCGCCATTTAAAAAATCAAGTGCATAGTTGACATGTAATTCTGTAGCGATAGCTAATCCGCGTTCATCAATATCAAAATTTTCGTGGTGATGTCCATACCACGTCTCCGGATTAGAAGGGTCTTTTGTTCCAACACGAGCATAAACGCCTTCCGCAACAGCCAAAAAGTCAGCGAAATCATCTGCTCCTAAGCTTTTTGGATTATCTTGAATAACATTTTTTGCGCCTACAATGTCAGATCCAACACGAGCTGCACGACTTGCCGCAGTTTGGTGGTTGATAAGTGGAGCAGCCGCATCGTAATTTTCAAATTCAACTGTAGTACGATGGGCTGTTGCCACATCTCGTGCCACACGTTCAACAGCCTCTAAGACAAATTGACGTGTTGTGTGGCTGAAAGTACGAACTGTTCCTTCAAGAGAAGCTTCATTGGCAATAATATTGTAACGAGTTCCGGCATTTAATACGCCTACAGCAACTACGACATTATCTAAGGGACTAACTTCGCGAGCAACAATGCTTTGTAATTCGACAGTAATAGCAGCAGCAGTCAGTAAAGCATCTCTTCCTAAATCTGGTCTAGCAGCATGCCCACTTTCGCCAGTCACTTTAATTTTAAAAATATCACAAGATGCATTCGTTGGACCAGCAGTAGAAACGATTTTTCCAGTTTCAATAGAAGAGTCGACATGGATACCAAAAACTTGATCGACATTGTGAACAAACCCGCCAGATACAAATTGTCTTGCACCAGCGCCGATTTCTTCAGCTTGTTGGAAAGCTAATTTGATAGTGCCTGCAAAATCTGCTTCGTGATTTTTTAAAATTTTTGCGGCCCCTAATAAAGCTGAGGTATGGCCATCATGACCGCAAGCATGATGTAAGCCTTCATTAAGTGACTTGTAGGGTTTATCTTTTGCGTCTTCTAATTCAAGAGCATCAATATCAGCTCTTAAAAGAATGGTTTTTCCAGGTCCTTTCTGGCCATTTATTATTCCGATAGCTCCTGTTTCACCAACAGATTCGTAAGGGATTTCTAATTTATCTAATTGATTTTTGATGAATTTAATCGTTTCATATTCTTTTAAGCTTGGTTCAGGATGTTGGTGAAGATAACGACGCAATGCAATAACCTCTTGAGCTCCTTGTTGAACTTCTTCGTGTATTGTAGATTGAGTAAGTAGTGTTGACATTAATGATCATCCTCTCTAATTTAGTTGACACTTTCTATTTGCATCTAATTACCAAACTGGAATAGAAGAACCTTTTGATGTTTCTGCGATGACTTCTTTTGTATCTTCTGCTTGATAAGCTTCTATAATTTTTTGGAACACTTCATTATCTTTATCTTCTTCTCTTGAAACAATTGCATTGTAATAAGGATCAGATGATTCAGTAACTGGCTCTAAGAAAACCGCATCCTCGGTTGGAATGAAGCCGGCATCAACGGCCATTCCGCTATTAATAACGGAAGCAGTCACATCTTCTAAAGCACGAGCAGTTTGAGAAGAGTCCAATGTTTCAAATGTTAAATTCAAGGGGTTGGAAGTAATATCTTCGACTACAGGGATTTGTTTTTTTGCAGGATCAACTTCAATTAAACCGGCTGTTTGAAGTAATAGTAAAGCTCTTCCTTCGTTAGATACATCATTTGGAATAGCAATCACATCATTTTCTTTTATTTCAGATACGTCTTTAATCGATGATGAATAAATACCAAGAGGAGCGATAACCGTATCAGCTATAGCGACTAAATTTTCTCCATGGTCTTCATTAAATGAATCCATAAAAATTTTCGTTTGAAACGAGTTTAAATCTAATTCTCCTTCAGCAAGAGCGACATTTGGTGTAGCGTAATCCGTAAATTTAATTAATTCAATCTCAACGCCGTCTGCGGCTAATTTTTCTTTCACAAAATCCCAAACTTCATTCACTTCACCAACTACTCCAATTTTAATGGGTTCAGATGCTTTAGCATCTGAAGTCGCATCCGTTCCACAAGCTGTTGTTACCAGAAGTCCTAATGCCAATGTTAATCCTAAAAATCCTTTTTTTAATCTTTTCATGTTATTTTCCTCCAATGTCATCTAGTGACTCGTTTTTTTAACTAACGTATTTCCTATAAATTGACTAATAAAAACAATCAGTAAAATAATAACAGTTGCGACTAATGTCACATCGTTCTGGAAACGATTGTACCCTCGAGAGATGGCTAAATTTCCTAACCCGCCGCCTCCAATGGCTCCAGCCATGGCTGTTAAACCAATCAAGTTAATAATGGTTACTGAAGAGACACGAATAATGGCTGTCAGACCTTCTTTTAAATACACACGAAAAATGATTTCTAAAGGGCTGGAACCCATAGATTCTGCAGCCTCTATAACGCCAGGATCAACTTCTAGAAGAGCATTTTGAATTTGTCTTGCAAAGAAAGGCACAGTTCCAATGACCAAAGGGACAATAGCCGCGGTTGTTCCAATTGATGTATCAACAAGAAAACGGGTAAAGGGAACAACTAGAGCCATCATAATAATGAATGGCAAAGAACGAAAGAGATTAACGATTTGATCGAGTAAACCGTAAAGGCGCGGTCTTTCTAAAATGCCACCACGATCTGTTACAACAAGAATAACGCCTAAAATTAAACCAAGGATACCTGCAATCAATCCTGTAACAGTTACCATGTACAATGTTTGTAAAGTACTTTCAATAATTTCATCTTTTAATGGAATAACATTTTCAAAATAGGTTGTAAGAAATTCAGTCATAGTCGTTCACTCCTTAAACAATATAGTGTTCTTTTTTTATTGGGATAACTTGTTGGTGATGGTGGATCAGGGTTACTTTTACATTTTTTGACTTTAGATAGGCTAATGCTTTGTCTCTGCGCCCTGGTTCGCCACTTAAGACAACAATCAGATTACCGACAGGCGTTTCTTGTAAAATTTCGACATTCCCAAATAAAATATTGGTGGTAATTCCAAAACGAGTAGTCAGTGTTGCTATTAGTGGGTCACTCGTACTCGCACCAACGTAAGAAATGTTAGCCAAGACATCATTAGTCTGCAAATCGAGTAAAGTAGGGTGTTTTAAAATGTTTTCTAGCGCTTGATCAACATGAGTTGAAGTATTGATAAACTCTTTTGTGATCCTTTCTTTAGGTTCAGTAAAAATAGAAACCAAATCGCCTTCTTCAACAACATGACCATTTTCCATAACAGCTACTTTGTTGCAAATTTCTTTTACAACCTGCATCTCGTGTGTGATGATGACGATTGTCAGTGCTAATTTTTTGTTCAACTCCTTCAACAATTCTAAAATCGAAAGAGTTGTTTTTGGATCTAAGGCACTGGTAGCTTCATCACATAATAAGACTTCAGGATCGTTGGCTAAAGAACGTGCAATAGCTACACGTTGTTTTTGTCCACCAGATAATTGAGAAGGGTACGCGGAACTTTTATCGGTTAACCCTACCAGTTGTAATAACTCGGCAACTTTTTCTTTGATTTGTGATTTAGTTAAGCCCGATTTTCTTAAAGGGTAAGCAACATTTTCAGCAATCGTACGAGAGCCCATTAGGTTGAAATGTTGAAAAATCATTCCGATTTTCTTGCGCGCAGCTCGTAATTGCTTTGGTTTTAAACTTAATAAATCTTGATCTGAAACAATTACTGATCCTTCTGACGGACGTTGAAGAAGGTTGATAGTACGAACTAAAGTGCTTTTTCCGGCACCGCTATAGCCGACAATTCCAAAAACATCTCCTTTTCCAATCGTTAACTGAACATTTTCTACTGCTTTTATACTTGTTTCTTTGCCTTCAAACGTAACGCTGACATTGTTTAGTGTGATCATCTATATTCCTCCTTAAAATAGAAAAAAGCATTCGCCCATTAACCTACTGCTGTAGATTAAAGGACGAACGCTTTACCGTCGTGTTACCACCTTTATTTGAGTTGTTCTCACAAACAACTCCTTATCAAGTACGAGAAGAAAACTTCTGATACTTTAGCACTGTAATGGGTGCGCCCATGATAGCCTAATGTTTAAAACACTTGGTATCCCACTCGGAGGCCATTTTCTTTTTACTCCTGCAAACCTGTTCTCAGCATTCAGGCTCTCTGTTAGTGCATTCTGTAAAAATACTTTTCTCTTCATTGCGTTTAATTATGTAGTTGTAAAAATAAAAAAGTCCTTACAAAGAAACGAACGAATCCGTTTCTTTGTAAGGACGAAAGTCAGTTATCTGCTTCGTGTTACCACCTTAATTTATAAGTATATTGCTATACTTACCTTATCCAGTACGTCAGACTATATTGCCTTTTTATACTGTGACACTGTAACGGGTGTGCCCGTAGAAAGCTGACACATTTAAAAGTGCTTCGCTAACTCCACTCAAAGACCATCTTCGGTTTAATCTGACTAACCCATTTTCAGCAACTTACTGGGTTCTCTAAAATAGACAGGTACAAACGTACTCTTCTTTTCATAGTGTTTTATCATCTTTTTATCATATATTTAACTTGTTCTTAATATACAGAAGAAAAAAATAATTGTCAATAACTAAATCTCTTTTAAAAGAATTTAGTTTAACTAGTGGTATTCGCTACTATCCCAAACAGATAGAATGTGCTATAGTGGATTTGCCTAAAATATCTACTGAATAGGTTAGGCAATATATCAGAGTAGGAGACAAAGCGTTAAGTGTCGTAGGGATGGGATGTTGCCCACGGACGAAAAATTGTTTAGACAATTTGCGGTTTTGTTTTTGCATTCGCTGCATAAGATTTTATGTGTGGAGCTCTTCAAAGGAGATCTTCAAAATGAGTGAGAACAAGTACGATGCAAGAAGTATTTCTAAAATTGGGTTATTAATGGCATTAGAAATTGTATTGACCCAATTTATTTCAATTGAAACACCAATAGTCCGCATTGGTTTTGGTTTTTTGCCAATAGCTATTGTTGGTATGCTGTATGGCCCTTGGATAGCTGGAACGGCTTCAGCTATCACAGATATAGTCGGTACCATCTTGTTTGGTGGGGGAGTATTTTTCCCGGGATTTGTCTTATCTGCATTTATCGGAGGAATGATTTATGGTCTGATTCTTTACAAGAAACCAAAATCATTAAAGAGAATCATTCTCGCGATTCTGTTGGTTACTGTTTTTGTGAATTTAGGATTGAATACAATTTGGTTAACCATAATGCTAGATAAAGCTATTCTAGTAATTTTCCCGACACGAGTAGTGCAAAACCTTATTTTAGCACCGGTTAATATCATGTTGCTATACTTTGTTGTTCAAAATAAGACTTTGCGAAAAGCAATCGGAATTGACTAAGATTTAATATAGAAACAATCCACAACATCCAATCAAAAGACAGTTCAAATTTGAGCTGTCTTTTTTTCGTATATAGAATATAATGAGATTAGATTTTGATGAGGGTGAGGAATGTGGAATGGTAGTAAAAACGTTTGGTATGAAGATTGAGAATCAAATTTATCGCACGCGTGTTGGTGTACACTTTGTGATTTTTGACCAAGATAGGAAACAAATTTTACTTGTTTCACCACCGAATGGTTCTTTTTTACTGCCAGGAGGAGAAATTGAAGCGAATGAAACGCATGAAGAAACGGCAAAACGAGAATCTATGGAAGAATTAGGTTTTGAAATAGAGCTTGGGGAATTTATCGGTGAAGCTGAGGATTACTATTATTCTAAACATCGTAAGCAGCATTATCATAATCCTGCATATTTTTATACGATTAAGTCATGGAAATCCATCTGTGATCCACTAGAGGATTTCAATCAATTAGAATGGATGACTATTTCTGAAGCGTTAACTAAATTAAAAAGAGGTAGCCATAAATGGGCTGTACAACAATTTGAAAAAACGTATGTAGAGATGAGTCAATCAATAGAATGATAAACACACAAAAGGGAAGTGAGACAAAAGTCTCACTTCCCAATAAACAATAGACTATTATTTATCTGCTTCGTAATCAACAGCAGTGACGGTTACGTCGATATTGCCACTCGTAGCTTTTGAGTAAGGACAAAAAGCATGAGCTTTTTCTGCTAATTCTTTAGTAGTTGCTTCATCTTGACCTTCAATTCCAACATCTAATTTTACTGCAAGTTTAAATCCACCGTCAGTAGGATCTGAATGCAATTCTACAGTTGCGGTAACTTGGCTTTTCCCAGAGACTTTTTCTTCTTTCATCATATGCTCTAAAGCCGAATTGAAACACGCGCTGTAGCCTAGTGCGAATAATTGTTCTGGGTTACTTCCTTGTCCAGGACCGCCCATATCTTTTGGAGTAGAAACACGTACAGAAAATGATTTATCTGGTAAATGGCTTTCTCCATTTCGTCCACCAGTATTAATTGCTGTAGTTTGATACATTAATTTTGAATCTGCCATATTTGTAATTCTCCTCTCTAATTATCGTACGTACCAAGTATACTAATAGTGAGCATAAAACTCTAATAATCTGTTTGGGGCTGCTAAAAATAAAAAACTAGTTGAAAAGTAAAAAGTGTATCGCTAAAATTGAGAGAAGAATACATGGGAAGGAGAGTGTTTTTATGCCATTTGTACATGTTGAATTAGTTGAAGGTCGGACTGCAGAACAAAAAGCAGGTCTAGTTAAAGACATTACGCAAGCAGTAGTAAAGAATACTGGAGCAACAGAAGATCGAGTTCATGTTATTATAGAAGACATGAAAAAAACGAACTATGCTGTTGGTGGGAAATTACTGGGTTAATATTAAAAAAGAGAAAAAAGTTATTGAAATAGGTTTATATTCAAAGTCTTCATAAAAAAATCCCATCTTACTTATACTTTAGTAAGATGGGATTTTTTTAGTTTAAGAATAGTACATCTTAAATTTTATATCTTGCGGGTGGTTTCCGAAATGTTCTCCAAATAAAGTAGCTCCACCTAAATTTTCGGCATCTTTCTTTACTTCAATACGTAAACTCCAAATCTCACTTTTTGTATTAATATCTTGAATTGTAAAATCTGATAAAGTCTCGCCATCCATATATGTTCCATGAGAAGTAATTCGTATTGTTTTTAGTAATCCATATTGATTTAATTTAGAAGGATACCATTCAGGGTTTAGTTTACCTCTGGTATCTGAAAAGTCACCAGGGCTAGTCCAAGTCCCTAATTCGATATCGTTTAAACTAAACGTAATATCAGATGGCCACACATCATTTGAGAATGGAAACTCTGACGAAATTTCCATACTGATCTCAAGTTGTTCTAACTTTTCCTCTTCATTTAAGAAATTGGGTGTTTTATATTCTACATAACCTTCAGTAAACCAAAGAATTTGAGCATCCATTCTTTTTGAATCCATAAAAAATTTTGGTTCATCAACTTCACCAATAAAATCTTTGACAGTAGCTAGACCACAAGTAGGAGAAACCGAATAGTCTGTGTATTGTCCTACTGGAATAGTAGTCTCTCTTGTTTCAAAAGAAGGATAAATTTTTTTAGGAAAGAGAACCTCTATGTGATCAACTTTTAATATCGAAATTTTTTGTGATCCTGATTTTCCAGGAACTCGTTCGGTTTTAATTAAGCCCGATGCTTCTAATTTTTTGATATGCTTTGTTATCACAGCACTACTTAAACCAGTAGCCCCAGCAATTTCTTTAATATTCATTTTATTTTTAGAAAGTAATTGAATAATGTTGAGTCTCACAGGACTGGCTAAAGCTTCATAAACAGGTAATGAGGCTTTAGAGATATCTATTTGCATATAATCACTCCTAAGTTAATGGATGTCTTGATTTTTTAATTTGATATTAGTGTAATGGCTAATCAAGTTATTGTCAATTCTTTTTTAGAGATAAGGATTAACTAATTAGTTAATTATATATAAAATAAAAACAAAACAATTAACTATAAAACTATTGACAGCGATTACATTTATGTTTATATTATGTTTATAAACTAATTCTAGAAGATAGTTTTACAATATAACATAGTAGAAAAACTAGTAAGGAGTAAAAAAATGAAATCATCTTTAGCAATAAGCAGAAATAAAATTATTTCAGAGATTGATCCGCGTTTATATGGATCCTTCATCGAGCATATGGGAAGAGCTGTTTATGAAGGGATTTATGAACCAAAACATCCGAGTGCGAATGAAAAAGGATTTCGGAAAGATGTATTGAGTTTGATTAAAGAATTAAATGTCCCTCTAATTCGGTATCCAGGTGGTAACTTTGTTTCTGGGTATAACTGGGAAGACGGAATTGGACCTGTAGAAGAAAGACCTCGAAGATTAGATTTAGCATGGCGAACGATAGAAACAAACGAAGTTGGACTTCATGAATTTATGGAGTGGTCTAAAGAAGCTAATGCCGAAGTAAATATGGCAGTAAACTTAGGTACTAGAGGAATCGACGAAGCAAGAAACTTACTTGAATATTGTAATTTTGAAGGAGGGACCTATTGGAGTGATCTAAGAAAGAAAAATGGAACCGAAAAACCGTTTGGAATTAAGACATGGAGTCTTGGAAATGAAATGGATGGACCATGGCAAATCGGGCATAAAACAGCTGATGAATATGGGCGCTTAGCTGAAGAAACAGCAAAAGCTATGAAGCTAGTAGATGATAGTATTGAATTAGTTGTGTGTGGAAGTTCGACAAGTAAGATGCCAACTTTTGGTTCTTGGGAAATGACTGTTCTGGAACATGCTTATGAGCACGTAGATTATCTATCACTTCATTGCTACTATGGAAATCCAGAAAATGATCTGGAAAATTACTTAGCTCAATCGTTAGATATGGATCATTTTATAAAAGGTGTAGTGGCGATGTGTGATGCCATTAAATCTAAAAAGGGAAGCGATAAAAAAATTAATCTTTCTTTTGATGAATGGAATGTTTGGTATCATTCTAATGAACAAGATAAAGAAATCAAGCCTTGGCAAGTAGCGCCTCCTTTATTAGAAGATATTTATAATTTTGAAGACGCTTTACTTATTGGGTGTCTGCTTATTACCTTATTAAAAAATGCTGATAGAGTTAAAATTGCTTGTTTAGCTCAATTGGTTAATGTAATTGCACCAATTATGACAAATAAAGAAGGGGAGGTTTGGAAGCAAACTATTTTTTACCCATTTATGCAGGTCTCAAATTTTGGCAGAGGTGTTGTTTTAGAACCTGAAACTAAGAGTGATACTTATGCTACTAAAGATTTTGATGCAGTTCCGTTTCTTGAAAGTATCGCAACGTATGATGAGCATAAAAAAGAAATAATTATTTTTGCTGTAAATCGTTCTAAAAATGAACATTTAGACTTTTCAATAAATGTTGAAGGATTTGAAATGGAAGAGATTGTTGAAACTACTCAGATGTCCGGATACGATGTTAAAGAAACAAATCAAGAAAAAGAAAAGGTTAATTTAAGTAAAGGAAATTCAATAGAGCTACATACTAACTTTTTAAAAACAGAATTGAAACCGCTATCTTGGAATGTAATTAGAATAAAAATAAAATAATCGGAGGTTTTTGTAATGACACTAAAGAAAGCAATCATAAGTTCTTTAACAATTGCAACTCTATTTACTTTAACAGCGTGTAGTCCTTCTTCTGGTGAAGAAAATTCAGACACAAAAAACTTAACATTTATGTTTAGAGGTGGAGAAGATGAAAAGGCAGCTTATACTGCTGCAATTGATTCTTTTGAAAAGGATAATCCAGGAGTCGAAGTCGAAATGATCGTTACAGATGCCGATCAATATGCAACTAAACTACAAGCTACAATTTCAGGACGTGATGTTCCAGATGTGTTTTATGTAGAACAAGGAAATGTAATGGCCTATGTAGATAATGGTATTTTAATGGATATAACCGACGAAGTTGAAAATCAAGAAGTAGATTTAGACAATATTTGGGAATATGGTCTGAACAGTTACCGTTATGATGGAAATGTCGTTGGTCAAGGGCAACTTTATGGTTTACCTAAAGATGTAGGCCCTTTTGCTTTAGGATACAATAAAACAATGTTTGAAGAAAATGGAATCGAACTTCCTGATGTTGACGAACCTTACACATGGAACGAATTTGTTGAAACAGGACAAGCGTTAACATTAGATAAAGATGGTGATGGTGAGTTGGATCAATGGGCCACCGGTTTTAATGCTAACTGGTCACTCCATTCTTTTGTATGGGGTAATGATGGAGAATGGTTAAATGAAGATAATACAAAAGTTACGGTAGATACTCCAGAATTTGCTGAAGCACTACAATTTTTTGCAGATATGACAAATGAACATGGCTTGACTCCTTCAACTTCTCAAGCAGAGACATTAGATACTTATCAAAGATGGATGAATGGGGAACTAGCATTCTTTCCAGTTGGTCCATGGGATATGAGCACGTATAATGATTTAGATTTTGAATATGACTTAATGCCATGGCCTACAGGAAGTACAGGAGAATCAGGAACTTACATTGGTTCTTTAGGAATTGGTGTGTCTGATGCTACAGAATATCCTGAGGAAGCCGTAGAGCTAGCAACGTATCTTTCTACTTCAGTTGAAGGACAACAACAGTTGATTGATGCAAATATTCAAGTTCCTAATTTAATTGATATGTCTGAAGAGTGGGCTGCTAACACTGAAACTTCCCCAAGTAATAAACAAGAATTTTTAGATATTGTACAAGACTATGGTCAAAATTTACCAGCAGCTGAAACATATACTTCTCAATGGTATGATGAATTCTTCATTAACATTCAGCCAGTACTTGATGGTAAAGAAACTGCCGCAGATTACGTGAAAAAAGTCCAACCTAAAATGCAAAGTATGTTAGACGAATCAATTGAACAACATGAAAAGTCAATGAAATAATACGTTCAAATAAATAAAAAAAGGCATCTTCCAATAAAGGTTGGATGCCTTTTGTTTAATAGGAGGGAAGCAACATGGAAAATATACAACAAGCTAAACAAATTAAAGCAAGAAAAAGTTCACTTTATAAAGCTGAACATAGAGTTGCATTTTTGTTTATTTTAATTCCTATATTGGGTTTTATAATTTTTGCTCTTATTCCAGCGTCAATTAGTTTATATGCTTCGTTTACTGATTGGAATGGAATCAGTCAAATGAATTTTATTGGACTAGAAAACTATAAAAAATTGTTTCAAGATGAGTATTTCTGGAAAACTTTAGGAAATACATTTTATTTAATGTTAGGAATTCCTATTGGATTGGTACTTTCTTTTCTTCTAGCATCTGCATTAAGTAGAAAAATTAAAGGAAGAACCATATTTAGGGTGATCTATTATATACCAGTAATATCATCTCTTGCAGCAATATCAATATTATGGCAATGGGCATATAATGGAGATTTTGGTTTAGTAAACCAAGCCTTAAATCTAATTGGAGTTGAAGGACCTAATTGGTTGCAAAATGTAAATACTGTAAAACCGGCAATTATTATTATGACAGTATGGAAAGGCGTAGGATATTCTATGTTGCTTTACTTAGCTGCAATTCAAAGTATTCCTAGAACATACTATGAAGCAGCGGATTTAGACGGAGCTTCCGCTTTTCAAAGATTTAAGTACATTACTTGGCCAATGGTAAAACCAATTACATTCTTTTTGGTAGTTACAAACATTATTGCGGGATCACAAATTTTTACAGAGATTAATATTATGACACCTACTGGTGGACCTCAATACTCATCTGCAACAGTAGTTTGGTATTTATGGCGTGAAGCATTTAATAACTTAAATATGGGTTATGCCTCAGCAATAGCTGTAATATTAGGGGTTTTAATTTTCTTCATTACTGTAATTCAATTTTATATTAATAGAAAGTCAGATTATAAACTGGACTAAGGAGGGTACAAGTTATGAAAAGAGAATCTAAAGTGAGTAACTCCATAATATTTTGTTTATTATTGTTTGGTGCAATCATCATGATAGCACCACTATTATGGATGATTTCTACTTCATTTAAAGATAAAAGCGGTGTTTTCTCATTACCACCACAATGGATCCCAAGTCCTTTTCAATTGGATGGTTACAAACGCTTATTTGAATTAGATACGTTATGGAGTGGAATAAAAAATTCAATAATTGTTTCTTTATCAGTTACAGTTATTGGAACAATGACATCTAGTTTAGCAGCGTTTTCTTTTGCCAAACTACGATTGCCTTTCAAAGACTTAATTTTTTTATTACTTTTAATTGGAATAATGATTCCTTATCCAAGCATTATGATTCCACAGTTTGCAATATTTTCTAGAATCGGTTGGATCAATACTTTACTTCCATTAATTGTACCAGGGTTGTTTGGTAATATAACAATGATTTTTTTCTTAAAACAATATTTGACAAATATACCTGATTCTATAATGGAAGCAGCAAAAATAGATGGAGCATCGTATTGGCAAATTTTTAGTAAGTTGATTTTCCCAGTAATTAAACCAGCTGTAGCAGCTCAATTCATTTTGTGGTTTATGGGTGTATGGAATGACTATCTAGGACCGTTGCTTTATTTAAATAGTCCGGAAAAACAAACTTTACAAGTTGTCATAGCGAATTTGAATGCAGCATATGCTATTCAAACGGATTATCCTTTAATCATGGGAGCTTCTGTAATTTCTTTGATTCCAGTATTATTAGTATTTATTGTTTTCCAAAAGCAAATTATTGAATCTGTAGCTCTTTCTGGATCTAAAGGATAGATAGTATGTAAAAATATGTAAGCGACGAATGGACTACACTAGGTGGTCATGATTCAATAATTACTAAAAATAATAAAAACGAAAAATAGTATATGTCTTCAACTGATACTGTCATAAATGGTGGAAATTAGAAATAAATGCAGAATGTATTGCTCTGCTTCAACGTTTGGAAGTAGACGCATCAACAGTGTTTCCTATTTGTAAATATATGAAGGTTACAATTGGTAATATAGAAAAGTAACAACTATTTATCAGGACTATCTAGCATAGGTCAAACCATTTTAGGAAAGAAGGTAAAACCATGAATTGGGCTAATACAATTATGAAAGTTCTCGAAAAAATCATGTTTATTGTACTCCTAAATATTTTATGGCTTTTAGGAACGGCATTAGGATTATTTATTCTGGGGGTTGCTCCAGCGACAGCTTCTTTATATAAACTATTAAATGAAAAAGAATTATTTGAAGAAAGGAGTGAAATAAGAATAATTATTTCTAGCTTTTTTAGAAATTATAAAAAACTTTTTATTGCATCTAATATGACTTTTGTTGGTTACTTGATCTTATTCTATGTCTTAGGAGTTGATTATAATATTATAAAAAATATTGATGTAGCTTATTCTTTATTTAAAATTCCGCTCTTTATAGTTGCTCTTTATATTATAGGTACGCTAATTTTCTTCATTCCAGTTTCTCTGTTCTCTGTTGGGAATTTAAAGCAAAAAGTTAAGCTGATCTTCATGACACCGTTACTGATGCCAGTAACGAATATTGTGAATTTAGTAGTTTTAAGTATTTTAGTGTTGTTTTCTTTTCTATATCCTTTAGGGGGAATACTAGCTTTTGTATCGATTGGAACATTAACGATTAGTTTTATCAGTATGAAAGCTTTGAAAAAGAAAAAATTATTAGTTGAGGTAAATACAATTTGAATAAAAGAAGACTTTTTTATCTATTAGTATTAAATACAGTATTTTTTGTAAGTAGCTGTAGTATGAAAAACGGAATAGTAGATCAAGTATTAGAGGAACCGGACTTTAAAGAAGTTTCTGTACATGACCCTTCGGTTATATATGCTGATGATCAATATTATATTATTGGTTCTCATCTTAGTCTTGCTTCAAGTAAAGATTTGATTCACTGGAATAAGCTTTCAGAAAATGTGGAATCCAATACACTATTCGATAATGTCAAAGTCGAATTAGCAGAAAGTTTTAATTATGCAGAAACGGATACTTTATGGGCAAGTGATATTGTTCAATTAGCAGACGGCAGATACTACTTATATTACTGTGCTTGTGAAGGTTCTTCCCCGCTGTCCACCCTTGGAGTTGCAATATCAGATACTATAGAAGGACCCTACAAAGACCAAGGAGTGTTTCTGAAATCAGGAACTACGAATCTCCAAGGAGAACAATTTAATCCATCCGATGAACCTAACGTAATTGATCCACATGTTTTCTATGATAATGAAGGAAAGTTGTGGATGGTTTACGGGTCATATTCAGGAGGGATTTTTATTCTTGAAATGGATGAAAATACAGCATTGCCTAAAGAAAATCAAGGGTATGGCAAAAAAATATTAGGCGGAAACCATAGTAGAATTGAAGCACCATATATTTTGTATAACAAAGAAACAAAATATTACTATTTATTTTTAAGTTTTGGTGGGCTTGATGCAGATGGCGGATACAATATCCGAGTTGCTCGCTCGAAAACGCCAGATGGACCTTACTTAGATTCAGAAAATCAAGACATGATTTCTGCTAAAGGAACAGAAGGAAGTTTCTTTGATGATACAGCAATTGAAGGTTTTGGATCCAAATTAATTGGGAATTATCAGTTCAATAATTCTAAGGAAACAGAAAAAGACGGCTACATTTCTCCAGGACATAATTCTGCTTACTATAATACAAAGGAAAATAAATATTTTATTATTTTTCATGCCAGATTCCCTGATTATGATGAATATCATGAAGTAAGAACACACCAGATGTTTTTCAATGAATCTGGTTGGCCTGTCATTGCACCATTAAGATATTCCGGAGAAACAATAGATCATTATACTGATGACCAAATTGAAGGCGAATACAAAATAATTAATCATGGTAAAGACATCTCTTCTAAAATAAAAACCCCATCTTTAATTCATTTGAAAGAAAATGGCAGCATAAAGGGAGATCTCAATGGAAGTTGGTCTTTAGATGAAAATATGAATGCAGTCGTTATTATTGATAATCATAAATACTACGGTGTGTTTATTTCTCAATGGGATGAATACAATACAAAACAAACGATGGCATTTTCAGGAATGTCTGAAGAAGGAATAGCTATATTTGGAATAAAAAATTAAATTATACTTAATAATGAAAGGTGTAAAAAATATGAAAAGCAAATTATTATACAAAAATCCAATTGTCACAGAGCGGGCTGATCCCTGGGTGTACAAGCATACTGATGGCTTTTACTACTTTACTGGTTCTGTTCCGGGTTATCAGGAGATCGAAGTAAGAAGAGCTAGAAATCTAAACGAGTTAGAAGATGGAGAAAAAGCTATTGTTTGGCATGCTCATGAAAATGGAGAAATGAGTAAATTAATTTGGGCTCCTGAGATCCATTTTATACGTGGGAAATGGTATATCTATTTTGCAGCTGCTAGTGATGACACTATAGCTGAGGGAACATTTCAACATCGGATGTATGTACTCGAATGTGCTAATGAAAATCCTTTAACAGGTGAATGGATTGAAAAAGGCCAAGTGAAAACAGAAATCGAAAGTTTCAGCCTAGATGCTACTACTTTTAAATACAATGATAGATTATATTATGTTTGGGCACAAAAAGATCCAGCTATTCCTGGTAATTCAAATTTATATCTATCAGAAATGGAAAATCCATGGACATTAGTTGGAAATCAAACGCTACTGAGTATTCCTGAATATGATTGGGAAAAAATCGGGTTTTTGGTTAACGAAGGGCCGGCAGTCATTATCCGTAACGACAAAATTTTCATTAGTTACTCCGCTAGTGCAACAGATGAAAATTATTGTATGGGACTGTTGTGGGCCGATGTAGAAGATGACTTATTAAACAAAGATAGTTGGAACAAATTAGAAACGCCAGTATTTATTTCATCTGAAGAGAACTTGTTATTTGGACCAGGACATAATTCATTTACAGTTAGCGAAGATGGTAGTGAAGATGTATTGATCTATCATGCTCGGCCAAAAAAAGTCACAGAAGAAGAGCCCTTGGATGTTCCAGATAGACATGCAAATGCACAAGTTTTTACTTGGAATGAAGAAGGCATGCCAGTATTTGGAATACCAGGAAAATAAATAAAAAGAACTAACAAAGGAGAATAAAACATGAATCATATTACTTTTACACCAAAAAGAAAAAAAGCAAAGATCAGCAAATACATATATGGACAATTTGCTGAACACCTTGGAAAATGTATTTATGAAGGATTATGGGTGGGAGAAAACTCGGATATCCCTAATAAAAATGGTATTCGCACGGATGTAGTTGAAGCGTTGAAAGAAATTAATGTTCCAGTACTGCGTTGGCCGGGAGGATTATTTGCAGATGAGTATCATTGGAAAGATGGTATAGGACCACGAGAAAAACGAAAAAAAATTGTTAACTCAAATTGGGGCGGTACTGTAGAAAACAATCATTTCGGTACACATGAATACTTCGAACTCTGCAAGCAATTAGGAACAGAAACTTACATTAATGGGAACGTAGGAAGTGGAACTGTTCAAGAAATGCAGGAATGGATTGATTATATGACTTTTCCTGGAGAGTCTCCAATGGCTAATTTACGAAAAGAGAACGGCCAAGAAGAAGGCTGGAATGTTGATTTCTTTGGAGTAGGAAATGAAAGTTGGGGTGGTGGCGGCAATATGCGACCAGAATATTATGCTGACTTATATCGCCAATACCAGACTTTTGTTCGAAACTATACAGATAGAAAAATTTATAAGATTGCTTGTGGAGCAAATATAGACGATTATAATTGGACGGAAGTGTTAATGAAGAATGCTGCTCCTTTTATGGATGGATTAAGTCTACATCATTATGCTTTGGCGTCTGAATGGGAAGATAAAAGACCAGCAACTGGATTTCCTGATGAGGAATGGTTCTCGTTGATTCATAGCGCGTATAAAATGGACGAATTTATTACAAAACATAGTACGATTATGGATAAATATGACCCTGAAAAGCGAATTGGCTTAATTGTGGATGAATGGGGAACGTGGTTAGCCGTTGAAGAAGGAACAAATCCAGGTTTCTTATACCAACAAAATACTATTCGAGATGCTATGATTGCCAGCATTACTCTAAATATTTTTCATAAGCATGCGGATCGTGTTCAGATGGCTAATATTGCTCAGATGGTAAATGTTTTGCAATCGATGATTTTAACGGACGGGGAAAAAATGATAAAAACCCCAACGTATCATGTATTTGATATGTACCAAAATCATCAAGATGCAGTATTAATTGATGCAGTTGGTGAAACTTCAGATACTATCAGCTATACAGCGTCTATAAAAGAAAAAACGTTAACAGTATCGTTATGTAACTATAGTATTACTAATGAAGAGGAAATAGTATTGGAAGTAAATAACGAAAGCTTTGGAAATATAGAAGCTTGGGTATTAGCTGCTAAAACGACAGATGCCCATAATACATTTGAAACACCAGATAATGTACAAAAAGAAATTTATAAAGGTTATTCAATCAATGAATCTAAATTAACACTCAAAATGCCTCCAATGAGTGTCGTTACTATAGTAGCAAAGAATTAAGGTAAGCAGAATAGCGAATTTAAAAAATAAAAATGGCTGAGTGGATTTTCATACGAACAGCAGAGTCATTTTTATTTTTTTTTATTGATAATCTATACAATTCGTTCGTACGTATATATATAATGTCATTGACATGTACGTATAACTATTTTATAATTGTTTTATGGAAAACGGTTACAATTTAGCGGTAACAAATACTGTTAAATTTTTTAACTGCTACTGTTAAGCGAAAGAGGGGGAAAAGCTTTGGAAGAAAGAAATAGGCTGATAAAAGAAGCAATTGCTAGAGGAGAAACATCCTTAGGAATTGAATTTGGATCTACTCGCATTAAAGCCGTATTAATTGATCAGAAATTTAATACCATTGCCTCAGGGAGTTACGAATGGGAAAATCGTTTAGAAAACAATATCTGGACTTATTCACTTACAGACATATGGAAGGGTTTACAAAATAGTTATCAGCTAATGGCTTTAGAGGTAAAAGAAAAGTATGGAGAAACATTAACAACGATTGGATCTCTTGGATTTAGTGCTATGATGCACGGATATATGGCGTTTAATAAAAAAGATGAGTTATTAGTACCTTTTCGTACTTGGCGTAATTCAATGACTGAACAGGCAGAAAAAGAATTGACGACACTGTTTAACTTTAATATTCCTCAAAGATGGAGCATTGCTCATTTGCATCAGGCAATCTTAAATCAAGAATCTCATGTACAAGATATAACATTCTTCACGACATTAGCTGGTTACATCCATTGGAAACTGACAAATAAGAAGGTCTTAGGAGTTGGAGATGCCTCGGGAATGTTTCCGATTGACATAGAGACAAAAAATTATGACGTAAGGATGATTAAGCAATTTAATGAACGAATTGCAGATAAGAATCACACTTGGAAACTCGAAGAAATTTTACCTCAAATATTATTAGCCGGAGAAGAGGCTGGGTATCTGACAAAAGAAGGTGCAGAACTTCTTGATCCAACCGGAAATTTACAACCTGGCATTCCATTATGTCCACCCGAAGGCGATGCAGGTACAGGAATGGTTGCTACAAATAGTGTTGCTAAACATACTGGGAACGTATCTGCTGGAACTTCGGTATTTGCGATGATTGTTTTGGAAAAAGAATTGCAAAAAGTGTATCCAGAAATTGACTTAGTAACAACCCCTTCTGGTGATTTGGTTGGTATGGTACATGCAAATAATTGTTCTTCTGATATCAATGCTTGGGTCAAGTTGTTTCGTGAATTTTTAGAAACAGCAGGAATAGAGATGGAAACAGATAAGCTATTTGAGCATCTATTTACTAAAGCACTTGAAGGAGATAAGGACTGCGGTGGATTATTATCCTATGGTTATTATTCTGGAGAGAATATTACAGGAATAAAAGAAGGAAGACCCTTATTCGTACGTTCGCCTGAAAGTCAATTTAATTTAGCCAATTTTATGCGTGTTCATCTTTATTCAGCTTTAGGAGCGTTAAAAGTCGGTATGGACATACTTTTAAAAGAGGAGAAAGTCCAAATCAACAAAATCTATGGTCATGGTGGTTTGTTCAAAACAAAGAAAGTTGGACAACAAATTATGGCGGCCGCTATGAATGCTCCCGTATCAGTAATGGATACAGCCGGAGAAGGCGGAGCATGGGGAATTGCTTTGTTAGCAAGTTATATTAAAACAAGAAATGAAAATGAATCACTAGAAGAGTTTCTTAAGAATCAAGTATTTGCAGGTGATACAGGCACGGAAGAAAAACCTCAAAAAGAAGATGTTGAAGGTTTTGAAGTCTTTATTAAGCGGTATAAAGCAGGAATCCCTATTGAACAAGCCGCAATTGATCATTTGATTTAAAGGAGGAGACTATTGTGTTAGAACAATTGAAAGAAGAAGTTTTTCAAGCCAATTTGGAACTTCCAAAACAAGGACTAATCAAATACACATGGGGCAATGTAAGTGCTGTAGATCGTGAACAGGGATTATTTGTAATTAAACCTAGTGGCATTAGTTATGAAGAAATGAAGGCCAGTGATATGGTCGTTTGTGATATGGATGGAAAAGTTGTTGAAGGAAACTTAAACCCTTCTTCTGATACGTTCACTCATGCCGTATTATACAAAGAATTTCCAGAAATTGGTGGTATTGTCCATACGCATTCAACTTGGGCAACGATTTGGGCTCAAGCAGGATTGGACGTACCGGCAATGGGAACGACACATGCTGATACTTTCTATGGTTCAATCCCTTGTGCACGTTTTTTGAATCAAGAAGAGATCGACGAAGGTTACGAAGAACAAACTGGTCATGTGATTGTAGAAACGTTTAAAGAACGAAATATTAAACCAATGGAAATCCCTGGGGTGTTATTGCATGGACATGGACCGTTTACTTGGGGAAAAAATGCGAAAGACGCAGTGATGAATGCAGTTGTATTAGATGAAGTTTGTAAAATGAATCTTTTTTCGAGACAGCTAAACAGCTTTTCCGAAGAGCTTCCACAAAGGGTTTTAGATAAACATTATTTACGTAAACATGGTAAAAATGCCTATTATGGACAAAAAAACACACACTAAGGGAGAGAATAAATTATGTTGACTATAGGAAAAAAAGAATTTTGGTTTGTAGTTGGTTCACAGCACTTGTATGGAGAAGAAACATTGTTAGAAGTAAAAAAACACGCAGAAATTTTAGTTAGTGAATTGAATGAGAGTGGGAAACTTCCGTATCCAATTGTACTACAAGAATTAGCTGTTACTGCGGATAAAATCACTAGAGTAATGAAAGAAGCTAATTATCATGATGAAGTAGCTGGAGTCATCACATGGATGCATACATTCTCACCAGCAAAAATGTGGATTCGAGGAACAAAATTGTTGCAAAAACCGTTGTTACATCTAGCGACTCAATTTAATGAAAGCATTCCGTGGGAGACGATTGATATGGACTTTATGAATCTAAATCAATCTGCTCATGGTGACCGAGAATACGGATTTATCAATGCTCGTTTAAAGAAACAAAATAAAATAGTGGTTGGTTATTGGAAAAATCCTACGGTACAAAAACAAATTGCGGAATGGATGGATGTAGCGGTTGCTTACATTGAAAGTTTTAATATTAAGGTAGCACGATTTGGCGATAATATGCGAAATGTAGCTGTAACTGAAGGAGATAAAGTAGAGGCACAAATCCAATTCGGATGGACAGTAGATTATTTTGGTATTGGAGACCTTGTGCAGTATATAGATGCAGTAAAAGAAACAGAAATAGAAGAGCTCTTTAACGAGTATAAAACGCTTTACGATTTTGATTATGGTAGCTATGACCATCAAGATTGGGAAAATCATGTTAAGGCTCAAGTCAAACAAGAAATTGGCTTACGTCGCTTTTTAGAAGCTGGAAACTACAATGCTTTTACTACAAATTTTGAGGATCTTTATGGCATGCAACAATTGCCAGGTCTGTCAGTTCAACGTTTAATGGCAGATGGATATGGATTTGCTGGAGAAGGCGATTGGAAGACTGCTGCTATTGATCGTCTAATGAAAGTTATGGCACACAATGAAAACACTGGATTCATGGAAGACTACACATATGAATTGGCAGAAGGAAAAGAATCGATTTTACAATCTCATATGATGGAAGTAGATCCTACCTTAGCAAGTAATAAGCCTAAAGTAGTTGTCTCACCGCTATCAATGGGAGATCGTGAAGACCCTGCACGTCTAGTCTTTGACGGTAAATCTGGAGAAGGTGTAGTGGTTACTATGTCCGATTTTGGCACACACTTCAAACTTCTAATTAATGAAGTCTCTGCATTTGAACCGGAAGAACAAGCTCCTCACTTGCCAGTTGCGCGGGTATTATGGAAAGTGAAGCCAAACTTTACAGAGGGTGTCCAATCATGGATTGAAAATGGCGGCGGGCACCACACTGTAGTTTCATTAAATTTAACTACAGACCAAATTGCTACATGGGCTAAAATGGTTGAATTAGATTATGTAGTTATTAAATAAGAAAAAGAGTGCTTGAAAAAGCACTTTTTTCTTGGACAAAAAGTTACTATTAGCTGTACGTAATAAAGTAAGATAAGGATCAATGGGTGAAAATAGTACAGAATCTTGCTTTGTTCATTGACATCATGTACTATTCATGTACGTACAACTTATGGAAGGTGATTAAATGTCTAATAAACCGAAATACTTAGTAATCAAAAATCAATTAAAAGAACTCATTTTAAGTGGCGAGTATTCTGCAGGGAACAAAATACCCTCAGAAGCAAAATTAAGAGAACAATTTGGTGTCAGCAGACATACCATTCGACAATCTATCGCAGAACTTGTTAATGAAGGTTTCTTAAAGAAAGAGCAAGGTTCTGGAACTTATGTGAATGATCAAAATCAACAACGAGTGAAAGAAACAGGCAATAAAACAATTGGTGTCATTACAACCTATCTTTCAGATTATATTTTCCCTTCAATCATCAGAGGAATGGAAGAAACTTTAAGCGAGAGCGGTTATTCATTATTATTATCTAGTACACAAAATGACGTTCAAAATGAAAAAAGAAGCCTTGAAATGATGTTGGAAAAACAAGTAGATGGACTAATTGTTGAGCCTACGAAAAGTGCTCTGCTAAACCCAAATCTAAATTACTATCTTAAAATCCAAGAAGCTGGTATTCCGTGTGTATCTATAAATGCTTCTTATGAAGAACTGGATGTCCCAGAAATTAGGATAGATGATACGTTGGCAAATGAAATGTTAACAACTCACTTATTAGATTTAGGACATGAAAGAATCAGTATGATTACCAAAACAGATGACATGCAAGGGAAAAGTAGGATGAAAGGCTTTATACGAGCATTTTCAAAGAAGAAAAAATCTTTTGATGATAAGTTAATTGTTACTTTTGATACAGAAACAAAAGGAGAGTTGGCTGATAAGATACAAGTTCTTTTAAACCTAGAAAATCTACCTACAGCTTTTGTTTGTTATAATGATCAAATTGCAATGACAGTTATTGAGCAAATCAACGCGATTGGTAAAAATATTCCAGATGATTTTTCAATTGTAAGTCATGACAATTCATTTTTGAGTACAGCTTCAGATGTTAAATTAACTTCGATCAACCATCCAAAAGAACAACTTGGTAAAGAAGCTGCTAATTGGATTATACAAGCACTTGAAAAACCTTCTTTTAAAAAAGAATCGGTTATCTATCAACCGGAACTCATCACAAGAGAATCAGCAAAAAATATTACTGAAAAAAGTTAAAAATCATTCGTTTTTTTTCATATGAAAGTTGAGAAAATTAGTTTATACGTATTCTGAAGTACACAAAAAAAGAGTGAAACAAATACAAATTGTGTTTGTTTCACTCTTTTTTTAGTTTATTATTTTTATTTAGTGTAGTTCTCAGCAGGAAGTGTTTCAAAAGCAATGGCCTCAATAGCCGTAGCAACTCCATCATGTTCGTTTGTATCAGTAACGTAATTACTGATTTCTTTTACGCTGGCAATCGCATTTCCCATGGCTACACCCATACCAGCATATTCTATCATGTCTTTGTCATTTTCATTATCGCCAATGGCCATCATATTTTCTCTTGGTATGCCTAGAATTTCTCCCAAATCTTTCAGTGCTTGTCCTTTACTAGCAGATTTATTTAAAACTTCTAGATAAAAAGGTTCGCTTTTTAAAATAGTGTACTCATCGTAAAAATCTTCTGGGAATTTGGCAATAGCTGCATCTAAAATATCAGGTTCGTCGATCATCATCATTTTGCTGATTTCAAGAGCTGGATCCATTTCCTCAACTGTGCGGTACCGAATAGGCATATTGACTAAAAATGACTCTCTTACGCTGTAAGGACTGATGTCTCTGTTAGCAGTGTAAATGTATTTTTCATCGATCGTATGACAATGCACATCGACTTGACGGCTCATTTCTTCAATTCTCAAAAAATCTTCATGGCTTAAAGTATGGTGAGCGATAGCTTTACCGTTATGTGATTGTTGGACTAACGCGCCATTATACGTAATCACATAATCGCCTTCTTCTTCTAGATTTAAGGCTTCTAGGATTGGTGATACTCCTGGCAATGGACGGCCAGTACAAACAACAACTTTGATGCCTTTTGTTTTAGCAATCTCAATCGTTTCTTTTACTTTCGCCGTTATTTTTCTTTCAGGGGTTAACAAGGTACCATCTAAATCGATAGCAATTAATTCGATAGTCATTTAAGTGAATCCTCCACTGGTTTATTTGGGTCTGCAATAGCCCCATTTTTAATATAACGATTAAATTCATGATACAAGTCTTCAAATAACGTAATTTCTTCAGAAGTTCTAGGTTTTAAAAATTCTTTTGGTACATAAAATCGTTCGTCGCCACGAACCTTTCCTGTTATAGAAGACACAATTTCACTGACCTTAGATAGTTCTACTAATGTACCATCTTGATAGACCAATTCAATTTGCGTGCGGTTCGTGTCCTGATTTGGTCGATAAAAGTCATAAGGTAAGTCATAACTGTTATTAACCGCTGTATAATAATCTGTATCGTAACCAGCTTCACGAATAATAACTTTTAACTCTTCGATCAAATTCAAGTCTGTTTTACTGGAGAATTTAACGGATTTGAAAGGGTGTCGATCAAGAAACCGCGTAGCTAAATCGCTTAGTATAGGATCTTTTTCATCTTTCCATAACGTAAAGTAAGTAGCTAGCACACCGTCATCCAATTTTAAATAATCTTTAAGTGTAAAGTTCTTTTCAAAAAAAGGAATGAGCAAATTTAGTTGGTCATTAAATTGAATCTCTGGATTAAGGTACATTTTTTTTGCGCGTTTCAGCAGATGATCTAAAATAACTTCCATACCTCTTGAAACAGGATGGAAATAAACTTGCATGTACATTTGATAGCGACTTACGACGTAATCTTCAACAGCATGCATACCGGATAATTGGAAATAGATCCCATCTTTGTAAGGACGAATTACTCTAAGAATACGAGTTAAATCAAATGTACCATAATTTACGCCTGTATGATAGGCATCTCGTAACAAGTAGTCCATCCGATCGGCATCGATTTGACTAGAAATAAGTTGGACCACTTGCGGATTAGGATACGTTTTTTGAATGACACTAGCAACCTTTGCAGGAAAGTCTTCACTCACCTTGGCTAGCACTTTGAAAACTTCCGTTTCTGGAGAGGTGATAATGGCTACCGTGATTTCTTCGTGATTGGTTTTGAAAATATGTTCAAATGTATGGGAATAGGGTCCATGTCCAATGTCGTGTAAAAGTGCTGCGCATAAGGCAACTAAGCGTTCATTATCATCCCAACCGCCATCATCTGGTGTTTGAGTAGCATAATTTCGCTGGAATTTATCACAGATTCGACGAGTAATCTCGTATACACCTAACGAATGAGTGAAACGAGTATGTTCTGCACCATGAAACGTTAAGGAAGAAGTACCTAATTGTTTGATTCGACGTAAGCGCTGAAATTCACTTGAATTGATTAAGTCTAAAATAATTTGGTGTTGAACATGAATGTAATCATGAACTGGGTCACGAAAAACATGTTCGATTGGTAATGAAAAATTGGCGTCGTAAAGGTTGCTCATTCGATTAACTCCTTATCAATAGAATTGCCAAGCATTTGTTGGTTGCGGCGAATCATTTTTTCAAATCCTTCATTATAGTCGGTTAATAGTTCTGAAGAATAGTCGCCTGGTGAAATGGTACAGTTCTTTTGAAGCAGGGTATCTAAGATCAACTGTTTCATTTCCTCCACAGTTAAAGAAATAGACAGCAATTCTTCTAAGGTTGCCATAACAGACGGATCGACTGATGGAAAATGCCATTTGACCGTTTCACCTTTTAGACCAGCTTGGTAAAAATCACGAATCATTTTAGCTCTTTTTTCTTGATTACCGTTTACACTGATGTAGATCATGATCGCTACGCCACTTTTTAATCGTCTTTGCGAGATGCCTGCAAATTTTTTACCGTCAATACTTAAATCAAAATCTCCAGGACAGTAAGAATTTTTGATTTCATATGCCTCGCTTATCTTTCCAAACGGTTTGATAGCTTCATTGATCAATTGCAGCATAAATTCGTATCCAGTATTGATGGGCATTTTTTGTTGAGTATCTTCAGGCAATATAAGAGAAAAATTCAACACGCCTTCATCTCCAACTACAGCCAATCCACCTGAATTTCGGACAATAAATGAATGGTTATAATTTTTTATGACCTCTAGCGCATCTTTGAAATAAGGTAATTTTGTATCCATCATACCTAAGATAACTAAATTCGAAGTTGGCCAAAAATGTAAACTGTTTTTTTTATACTTTCCAACATAACGCAATAAACTATCCGTTAATGCGAAGTGAGAAATGGTTTTGTTAGTAAAGGGCATGGTTGTTGATTCATAAAGTTCATAAGAATGACTGGTTAGAAAGTCTTTAGTATCAGTAGGATTCATTGGTTTTACTTCCTTTATTTGATTAGAAACAGTAACTCTTCCTTATTATAGCAAATATTATTGTTGTGTTCTTCCTTTACCGTTTTAAAAAAGCATAATAATCTTGCAATTTATGATAAGATAGATATGCAATAAAGTAAAATCAACTAGCTAAAAAATATTCATTTATAGTTAAAAGACAGGAATAAAAAAATATGAGGTGAAATAAATTGGATTTATCAAAAGGAAGAGTAGCGCAGGTACATTTAGAGACGATTATCTCTCAAGGCAATGAAACCGAAAAACATGTATTTGATGAAGTAGGTAAAGTCGTTCAAATGAATTCATCTTATTACATTCGTTTTCAAGAAACTTATGAAACAGGAGTTGTTCCTGTGACAGTTAAAATCGACCCTTCTGGTATTGTGACTCTTACGCGTAAAGGTGAAACAACGACACGCATGAGATTTGATAAAGGTGAACGATTTGAAACGCTCTATCGTACGCCTCAAGGTACAGTGAATATAGAGACCATGACAAAAGATATGCAGATCAGTTATACAGATAAACCTTTTTCTGGAAGTGTCTCTATTGAATATGATTTATTTTTAGGAAAAGAAAAATTAGGAGATTACAAATTACAATTGCTTTTTACTATTTAAATATTGTATGATAAAGAATAGACTGTTGAAAGGACGTGGCTTTCGTGAAATTAACACAATTTGACGGGCAAAACAAAAATGAATTGTCAATGATTGAAGTAGCTCATGCCATCTTAGATCAAAAAGGAGAGATCCTTGATTTCTCAGCTTTGCTAAAAGAAGTACAAGAATTTTTAAACATAAACTCAAAAGAACTTGCTAATGCAACTTCTCAATTTTATACAGACTTAAATATTGACGGTAGTTTTATTTCCTTAGGAGAAAATCGTTGGGGACTACGTTCATGGTATCCAATCGATTTTATCGATGAAGAAGTAACTCAAGGAAATGAAGATGAAGCTCCACGTCGTAAAAAACGTAAAAAGGCTAGTGCATTTGTTACAGGGGAAGATGATATTGATTACAACGATGATGATCCTGAAGACGATGATTCTCCTGAAGAGGAAGAAGATGACGATGCTACTACTTACGGTGGGCGTGTGAATGTTGATGAACACGGTGTAATGATCGACGATGAGGACAAAGAAGATCTAGGCGAATACAAGGCAGATTTATCTGAATTAGGTACCGATGATGAAGAAGACGAATTGCCTGACGGTGTCGAAGGAGATCTTACAATTATTGAAGATGAAGACGAAGACGACTCTGAGGAAGAATATTAGTAAGCAATTTGCTAATGATTGTTTCTAGGTAAAAGTCTGTTTTTAAGATATTACTTGACGGTTCTCGCAGAGCTGTGTATTATGTACATTGGGCTCCCTTAAATTCATTTTTAAGGGACAAGAACGGAAAGTAATCAAAAAAGCTCCCTATTCTACTATGAATAGGGAGCTTTGTTTTTTTTATTATCCAAATGAGAAACAATAAAGGGAATGATTGTTTCTTTACCCTAATTAAGATTAGAAGGAGTCGGTAAAAATGACGAAGTATATTTTTGTGACAGGCGGAGTAGTTTCTTCCATAGGTAAAGGAATCGCAGCAGCTTCTCTTGGAAGATTATTGAAAAATAGAGGATTAAAAGTAACGATCCAAAAATTTGATCCGTATATCAATGTTGATCCGGGAACAATGAGTCCTTACCAGCATGGCGAAGTTTTCGTAACAGATGATGGAGCTGAAACCGACTTAGATTTAGGTCACTATGAACGCTTTATCGACATCAATCTAAATCAATATTCTAATGTAACAACAGGGAAAATTTACTCAGAAGTTATACGCAAAGAGCGTAAGGGAGAGTATTTGGGAGCAACAGTACAAGTAATACCGCACATTACCAATGAAATCAAAGAAAAAATTATGCGTGCAGGACAAACAACGGATTCTGATATCGTTATAACAGAAGTTGGCGGTACAGTAGGTGATATCGAGTCACTACCCTTTCTAGAAGCGTTACGCCAAATGAAAAGCGATGTTGGTTCTGACAATGTGATGTACATCCATACAACCCTAATTCCTTACCTTGGTGCAGCAGGTGAAATGAAAACAAAACCCACCCAACATAGTGTAAAGGAATTACGCGGGCTAGGAATTCAACCCAATCTTTTAGTTATCCGGACAGAAAAACCTGCTCCGCAAAGCTTGAAAGATAAATTGGCTTCATTTTGTGATGTTGACCCTGAAGCCGTTATTGAATCGCGCGATGTAGATACGCTCTATTCCATTCCATTAAATTTACAAAAACAAAATATGGATCAAATCGTCTGTGATCATCTAAAAATCGATGCACCGCCTGCAGATATGTCAGAGTGGATTGCATTAGAACAAAAAGTATTGCACTTATCTAAGAAAACAAAAATTGCATTAGTTGGAAAATATGTTGAATTACCGGATGCTTATTTATCGGTTATTGAATCGTTAAACCATGCAGGATATGCTGTTGATTCTGAAATTGAAGTCGATTGGATCAATGCAGATGAAATGACAGCTGAGAATGTTGAAAGCAAGTTGAAAGATGCAGATGGCATTCTAGTTCCAGGAGGTTTTGGAGATCGTGGCTTAGAAGGTAAAATTTTAGCCATTCAATACGCACGTGAAAATAAGGTTCCGTTCTTAGGGATTTGCCTAGGCATGCAATTAGCTTGTGTAGAATTTGCACGTAACGTTGCCGGGCTAGAAGGAGCACATTCTGCAGAAACAGACCCGGAAACACCACATAATATCATTGATCTAATGTTAGATCAAAAAGAGGTGGTGAATATGGGAGGAACACTACGTCTTGGTTTATACCCATGTAAACTAAAACCAGGTTCTGTAACAGCAAAAGCATATGATAATGATGAAGTTGTTCAAGAACGTCACCGTCATCGTTATGAGTTTAACAATAAATACCGTACTCAATTAGAAGAAAAAGGGTTAGTGTTTTCAGGAGTTTCGCCAGACAATCGTTTAGTTGAAATAGTGGAATTATCGGACCACCCATTTTATGTGGCTTGCCAATTTCACCCAGAATTTATATCTCGTCCAAATCGCCCGCAAAAATTATTTTTAGGTTTTGTAACTGCAACATTGAATAAATAATTATGAAAAGGTCATGAAAACTAGATAAGTATTATAATATTTATGGATATTTCAGCGTGTGTTTGGTATAATAACAACGTTGACTAAGAGCATCTTAGTAAATAAAAAGATTTCCTTAAGGAGGAAAAGATATATGAGTCGTTTAGTTAGTATGACAGATATGTTAAATAAAGCATTAGAGGGTAAATACGCTGTAGGTCAATTCAACATCAACAACCTTGAATGGACACAAGCTGTATTGGAAGCTGCAGAAGCAGAAAAATCACCAGTTATTTTAGGTGTTTCTGAAGGAGCAGGTAAATACATGGGTGGCGTTAAAGTTGTATCAGCAATGGTTGAAGCTTTGATGGAAACAATGAATATTACAGTCCCAGTTGCATTACACTTAGACCATGGTTCTTCTTTTGAAAATTGTAAATCTGCAATAGATGCTGGTTTTTCTTCTGTAATGATCGATAACTCTGCATTTGCAATTGATAAAAATATTGAAGAAACTAAAAAAGTTGTAGAATACGCTCATTCAAAAGGTGCATCAGTAGAAGCAGAAGTTGGAACTGTTGGTGGTACTGAAGATGGCGTTACTGGTGGAGTAAACTATGCAGACGCAGAAGAATGTCTACGTATGGTAACTGACGCTAAAATCGATGCTTTAGCTGCAGCTTTAGGATCAGTACATGGTGACTATGAAGGCGAACCTGTTCTAGGTTTTGACGAAATGAAAATCATCTCTGATTTAACTAAAACTCCTTTAGTATTACATGGAGGATCTGGAATTCCAGAATTCCAAATTAAAAAAGCTATTGAAAATGGACACTCTAAAATCAATGTAAATACTGAATTACAACAAGTTTGGACAAAAGCTGTACGTGAAAAATTAAGCACTGACGACAAAGTTTACGATCCACGTAAAGTTATCGCTCCTGGTAAAGATGCAATCGTTGCAACAGTTAAAACTACAATGCAAAGATTTGGATCTTCTAACCAAGCTTAATTAACCAAACAAAAAAACCTTGCCTAAATGGCAAGGTTTTTTGTTTGGTTAAAGATATAGTAATTGTAAGTTGTTTTCAGGTATAGTAAGATTAAATCAGCTTATTTTACATAAAAAGAGGTAAAGTTATTGACGCTCTTTGTGAAATGAAATCATATGAGTAAAACAAAAAATAAACACTCAAACTAAATAGATAAAACTGTATAGGAATTTATAAAGTTTCTAAGATATAATGAGATTTTAGAAGATAATGGAGGTATAACATGAAGAAATTAGTCATTAATGGTGGAAAGAAATTATCCGGCGAAGTAACCATCAACGGGGCAAAAAATAGTACGGTTGCTTTGATACCAGCAGCAATACTGGCAGATTCACCTGTTATTTTAGAGGGTGTACCAGATATTCAAGATGTCCATTCATTAATTGATATTCTGAATGTGATGAAGGTAGAAACGACTTTTGATGGCTCAACGCTTACGATTGATCCTACAAATATCGTTTCTATTCCTATGCCGAATGGAAAAATCAAAAGTTTGCGAGCATCGTATTACTTTATGGGAGCGCTACTCACTAAATTCGGCAAAGGTGTTGTTGGATTACCTGGCGGATGTTTTTTAGGACCTCGTCCGATAGATCAGCATTTAAAAGGATTTCGTGCTTTAGGGGCTAGTGTAGAGAATGAGATGGGCGCTATGTATCTAAGAACCGATGAAACAGGATTAGTGGGTACAAGAATGTATCTAGATGTTGTATCAATCGGTGCGACCATCAATATTATGCTTGCTGCAGTAAAAGCAAAAGGAAAAACGATCATTGAAAATGCCGCGCGTGAACCTGAAATCATTGATGTTGCAACACTCTTAAATAATATGGGTGCTAAAGTAAGAGGCGCAGGTACCGATATTATTCGTATAGATGGCGTTGATGAATTACATGGATGTCGCCATACGATTATACCGGACCGAATCGAAGCGGGTACGTATCTTGCGTTGGCAGGAGCTGTGGGGACAGATATCACAATTAAAAACGTTATCGTAGAACATTTGGAAGGTCTATTGGCTAAAATGGAAGAAATGGGTGTCCCAATGGAAATTGGAGAAGACAGCATTCGGATAAAAGAAGCCAAGAATTTAAAAGCTGTAAATGTTAAAACACTTCCATATCCTGGATTTGCAACGGATTTACAACAACCTTTGACACCACTTTTATTAAAAGCGACTGGTACTTCTTTAATCACGGATACAATTTATCCTAAACGAGTTAAGCACATACCAGAGTTGATCCGTATGGGAGCACAAGCTCGGGTTGAAAGTGACATGATTTTAATTGAAGGCCCGAATCAATTGCAAGGTGTAGAAGTAGAAGCGAGTGATTTAAGAGCTGGAGCATGTCTTATAACAGCCGGGTTAATGGCACAAGGGACCACAACCATTACTGGTGTTGAAAATATTTTACGTGGATATGATCAAATCGTAGAAAAATTAACGGCTTTAGGTGCAGATGTTCAAATGATTAAAGATGACAACAAATAGGAGTTAACTAATATGAGTGGTTTAGTAACGTTAGTCGAGTTAGAAGGAAAAACATTAAAAGAAATTTACAATTATGCAAAAGAACTTAAAATTCCTTATTATAGCCAAATGAATAAAAAGGAATTAGCGTTAGCGGTTATACGTGCACAAGAAGAAAAACAAGGATTTTTTATTGTTGAAGGTGTATTGGATATTATGGCACAGCAGGATTTTGGTTTTTTGCGTCCCATCAACTACACACCAAGTAAAGAAGATATTTACATTTCTTCTTCTCAAATTAAACGCTTTGGGTTGAGAAATGGGGATAAGGTGTCAGGTAAAGCTAGACCTCCAAAACCATCAGAGCGTTATTATGGTTTGATGCAAGTGAATTTTGTGAATGGAAAAAATCCAGAAGATGCAAAAGAACGTCCTCATTTTCCAGCATTAACGCCTCTTTATCCTGAAAAACAAATTTCTCTTGAAACAACGCAAACGAAAATTTCAAATCGAATGATCGATATTTTGGCTCCTGTAGGTTTTGGCCAGCGTGGATTGATCGTAGCTCCTCCAAAAGCCGGTAAGACAATTTTGTTAAAAGAAATTGCAAATGGTATTGCTGAAAATTATCCTGAGGCTGAATTGATTATTTTGTTGATCGATGAACGTCCAGAAGAAGTGACGGATATCGAAAGAAGCGTTAAAGGTGAAGTTGTTTCTTCAACATTTGACCAACAGCCACAGAACCATGTGCGAGTAACGGAATTAGTTCTAGAAAGAGCGATGCGATTAGTAGAAGATAAACGGGACGTCATTATCCTAATGGACAGTATCACCCGATTAGCTCGTGCCTATAACTTAGTCCTCCCTCCAAGCGGAAGGACATTAAGCGGAGGTCTTGATCCAGCAGCGTTGTATCGACCTAAGCGATTCTTTGGAGCAGCGAGAAATATTGAAGAAGGTGGAAGCTTAACTATTTTAGCAACTGCATTGATTGATACTGGAAGTCGAATGGATGACATGATATATGAAGAATTTAAAGGTACCGGAAATTCTGAGTTGCATTTATCAAGAGAACTCTCTGAACGACGCATTTTCCCGGCAATTGATATCAAAAAATCAAGTACTAGAAAAGAAGAACTCTTATTGGAAAGCGATAAGCTAGAAGTGATTTGGAAGTTGCGTCACGCAATGATCGGAGATGCGTTAGATGTAACAGATCAGTTTATAAAAAAATTGCAAAAATCAGAAAATAATCAACACTTTTTCGCTAATTTTACAGATAATACTATTACTCAAACGAAAAAAACAAGAAATTCTCATCGTTAAAAAATTAATTAATTGCATGTAATATTACCAATAAAAAGAATTGCTTTGCTAATAGAAATATGCTATTATGCTAATGTTGTCTAAAGACAAAAAATCAACTCTGATTCAGCAGATGTATCAGGGCATAAGGAGAGATTTATATATGAAACAAGCTATTCATCCAGATTACAGACAAGTTGTGTTTATGGATACTACAACAGGTTATAAATTCTTATCAGGTTCTACTAAAAATTCAAGCGAAACAGTTGAATGGGAAGACGGTTCTACTTACCCAATGATTCGTGTTGAAATTTCATCTGACTCACACCCATTCTACACAGGACGTCAAAAATTTACACAAGCAGACGGACGTGTGGACCGTTTCAACAAAAAATACGGTATTGCAGACGCAAACAAAAAAGAAGAAGAAGCATAATAGCTATCTACTTTTTAAAAGAGACCAGACAACTGTCTGGTCTCTTTTTTTCTATTTAAAGTTTATTTAATATACTATTGGTAAATGAAAGAATAAGCGTGCCTACCCTTATTTAAGGATCCTTTAATTTGCGCTAACAGATTACGTGCTTTTCAACAGCTATTTTGGTACGATAATAAAAAGAAAGACAGTCAAAATTAGTTTTACTCTAATTGGAAGTTGCCTATATTCAAAAGCCGATGAAACTAGTTAGATGCCTATAAGCAAGTTCAATGACAATTGAAAATCTAACAGGCTATTTAAGATCACTTGTTTTGAAACTAATTTTTCATAACGTCCTAATTGTCACAACATTGTCTTAATAAAGCGGATACAGCAGTTAATTGTCATCAGATTATTACCTAATTGATACAGATAAATTGCTGTTTAGATAGTACAATGTAAGGATAAAAAATAAAGGGAGAATGTGTCGTGCCTTCAGAATTCACTTATATTCATTTAGATACTATTACAAATGCTGTTTGGAGTAAGGGTATCACGATGAATGAATACAAAGATGTTGTTAAGAAACCGCCAAAAAATATTTTGCTGCTGAATGCCCCTCAAGGCGTAGGTGAATATGACTCTCACACTGGATTTCGTATGATTCGGGGAATAGCTAAAATCCAAGAATACTTCGATAAAAGTCAATATATAAGTGACATTCCTTCTAAATGGATAGATTTTGATAGTGTTGAATTAATGAGGCAATTAACACCAATTGAAATTGCTGAATTGCTGTATATTGCTCACGCCCATACACATTTACATTCGCCTTTTTATTACAAGTTGCAAAATAATTTTATTCATTTAACCTTACCAAAAGGGATGACTAAGGTTTACCATAGACATTTAGAACAATTTTATAGTCTTTTGTCTGTCAATATCACAAATAATTTAGAAAAAAAAATAAATGATAAGAGAAACTTATTTATCTTTAAAAAAACTAAAAAGATTACTCGTATACCAGTTTCTGAGATAAAAAATTTGTTGCCTATACTCAGAGAAGGCGTCGTTTTTTCATATAAACAGATAAGCCTAATTCAAGAAGTGTATGAAATTCCAATCTACCTAGCCGAAGATCGGTTGAAGTTTGAAGGTAGAAATTTCACTAACAAAGATTTGTTGGGAAGTATCTGCTTTAATGAGATAAATCAAAAATGGTTCTTTAAAGAAGAAGCAATTGTACAACCGTCGTAAAGGAAAGTCTTACTAGTTAACTGGAGTCGCTCGCAGGTTATGTGCTTTTTAACCTATCGGGCGTTTAGGTAGCTTGAAAGGCTTTTTTTTTGAGCGCTGAAAAGTGAATTAGATTTAGATTAATTCTGAATAATTGTTTCTAAAGAGGCGTGCTATTTTTCTATAAAAAAATATGGTACAATAATTTTTGAATTATAAGACTAAGATAAAGATACCTAAGTAAATTCGGAGGATAACTAAATGAAAATCTTTCTAGTATATGGTGGAAAAAGCGCAGAGCACGATATTTCAATTTTGACTGCCTTTTCTATTATTAAAGAAGTATATTATGATTATTATGAAGTAGAACCTATCTATATTACAAAAAGTGGTCAATGGGTTAAAGGTGCAATCGTTAAGCAAGCCAATGAGGTTAAGGATTCAGATGCGTTAAAATTAACCATTTCGGATAGCAGCAAATTTGCAATTGATGAAAATCAAGACTCAGAAGGTATTCTTATTCAACCGTCTGATTTAAAAGAAGAAAATGCTGTGATTTTCCCAGTATTGCATGGACCTAATGGAGAAGATGGAACCGTTCAAGGGCTGTTTGAAGTTATTGGAATGCCTTATGTTGGGGCTGGTGTTCTAGCTAGTGCTTGTGGAATGGATAAAATCATTAGTAAGCAACTCTTTCAACAAGCAGGATTGCCGCAAGTTCCCTATGTGCCTGTAAGAAAAGCTGAATGGTTAAATGATAAAGAGAGTGTTTTCAAACAATGTGAAGGAACATTGTTTTACCCGATGTATATAAAACCGGCAAATCTCGGATCTAGTGTAGGAATTAGTAAAGCAGAAAACAGAGACGAATTAGTTGAAGCAATTGAATTAGCTTTGCGTTATGATCGAAGAGTTGTTGTTGAGCAAGGCATTGAAGCTAGGGAAATTGAAGTCGCTATTTTAGGAAATGATGATATTCATATTTCAGTTCCAGGAGAATTAGTGAAAACTGTTGATTTTTACGACTATGAGTCAAAATACCTTAAAAATGAGGTTGTATTGCAAATTCCCGCTTTAGTTCCAGAGGACGTTAACGCACGTTTGAGAGATTATGCTGTGCGTGCTTTTCAAGCGCTTGATGGCAGTGGGTTAAGTCGATGTGATTTCTTTTTAACAAGCAACGATGAATTGTTTATTAATGAAGTCAATACAATGCCTGGTTTTACACAATTTAGTATGTACCCTACTTTATGGAAAAATACTGGATTGAATTATGGTGATTTAGTTGAAGAGTTGATTCAGCTAGCATTAAGAAGACATCAAGAACGTATGTCTTTTCAGAATGAAAACGATAAATAATAAAACGTGCTACTAGGAACAGAGGTTGGGCTATGTGCCTAGTCTCTGTTTCTTTCAGGAATCATGGGTGATAGACTGTTTTATTGAACTTGAAGGAGGATTATGATGATTTCTTTAACCGTGAAAGAAATTGCAATGGCAGTTGGAGCAATAAATGATACAAATCAATGGTCTGACCAAGAAATAACATCCGTTAATTTTGATACTCGAAAATTAGTTAAAGGGTCATTGTTTGTACCGTTATTGGGAAATAATGATGGACATAATTTTATTTTAAAAGCTGTTGAAAATGGGGCAGCCGTTTCTTTATGGAGCAAATCTTTAAAAGACTTACCGCTTGAATTGGAACAAGAGTTTCCTGTCATCCAAGTAAACGATACCTTGAAAGCGTTGCAAGATCTAGCTAAATTCTATTTAACTAAAGTTGATCCAAAAGTTGTTGGTATCACTGGAAGTAATGGAAAAACAACTACGAAAGATATGGCAGACGCTGTTTTATCTAGTCAATACCGTGTGCATAAAACACAAGGAAACTTTAACAACCACATTGGACTTCCGATAACGATTCTTGAAATGCCGATTGAGACTGAAGTTGTTATTTTAGAAATGGGTATGAGTCGTGCTGGAGAAATCAAAGTGTTATCAGATTTAGCTAAGCCGGATGTCGCTATTATAACGATGATCGGAGAATCTCATATTGAATTTTTTGGTTCAAGAGCTGGGATCGCGGATGCAAAAATGGAAATTTGTTCAGGCTTAAAAGAAAATGGTGTGCTGATTTATCCTGGGGAAGAGCCATTACTACAAGAAAGAGTAACAGCTTTAAAAGGATCGCAATTGAAGACCTTTGGAACAGCTCCTGAAAATGATTTGTATCCACTAAATATAGATGCTCAAATGGACAAAACGAGTTTTGCGACCAATGAAAGACCTGATTTAGTGGTAAGTTTACCTGTTTTAGGAACATATAATGTGAACAATGCGTTAGCTGCTTTAATGGCAGGAATGACTTTAGGGATCTCAATTGAGAAATCTGCTCCAAAACTAGCCCAATTTCAATTAACTAAAAACAGAACAGAATGGCTAAAAGGGATAAATGATAGCAGTATTTTAAATGATGCTTATAATGCGAACCCTACTGCTATGAAAGCTGTCTTGGATAATTTTAGTACATTTACAAATACAGGTAAAAAAATAGTTGTTTTAGGAGACATGCTGGAGCTAGGAGAACAGTCATCAGAACTGCATCTAAGCGTTAAAGAGTCACTTGATCCAACTCAAATTGAAAAAGTTATTCTTTATGGCGAACAAATGACTGTATTGTACGAAGCATTAAAAGGAACTTTCGATGATGAAAATCTTTTTCATTTTATTGGAGCTAAAGAACCACTGATTAAATTTGTAGAAAAACAAATTGATCCTGGAGATTATGTTCTTCTAAAATCAAGTTTGGGAACGGATTTGCTTTCAGTTGTAAGATCACTTCAAGTGTAAGCTAAAAATATGTCTAAAGACTGAGTGATTAATTTAGAAAATTTGTTATACTGTTACTATAGAATAAGTTAAGGGGATGGATAGTATGAATACACCAAGAAAAGAAGTATCCAATCAAACGATTAATACTGCTGGCTTATCTAAGTTTTTTGCGTCGATCTATAGTTATATGGCAGTAGGACTGACTATCACAGGAATCACAGCTTTTTATGCATCTCAGAGTCCGTTTATTTTAAATTTAGTTTTTGGAACGCGTTTCGGATTTTTAGGTTTTTTTATTGCTGAGATTGCACTGGTAATGAAATTGTCTGCAAATGGAGCTAAACTAAAATCAGCAGGTGCATCGATTGTCGGTTTTATTGCGTTTGCGCTTATTAATGGAATCACACTTTCTTCTATTTTTCTGATGTATGATTTAGGCAGTATTGGTGCAGCATTCATTTCTACAGCAGCATCATTTGCAGGTATGAGCATAGTAGGTTTTACAACTAAAAAAGATTTGACATCTTTAGGTGGACAATTAAGAGGGGCCTTAATCGGTTTGATCATAGCTATGTTAGTAAATGGTTTCTTCCTTCAAAGTGGACCGGCCGATATGGTTCTGTCTTTTATCACAGTAGTGATTTTTATTGGTTTTACAGCATATGATACTCAAAAATTAAAAGAACTTTATGTGCACTACTCAGGAGAACAAAATTTAGGTGCACTAGCCATCAGTGGAGCATTAAGTTTATACCTAGATTTTATTAATATTTTTCTTGGCTTGTTGCGTATCTTTGGTGGCGGAAGAGATTAATCGATTTTAACAATCGGAATAGAAGTGAATATCCTGATAAAACTAAAAGCAACGTGTGCAAACACAGCTTTTAGTTTTTTTTTAAAGGGATTATGTCAGTTAGATTAGCGAGGAAGATTGAAAACGTAAACTAAAATAGGTGAATTCACAGATTGAAAAGAAATTTAAAAAAGGAAACGTGTTCATTGAAACAAAAGGCCAAATCAATTGATAAACTAAAATATACATGATAGAATGAATTAGATTGAAGAATATTCTTTAATAAAAAAATGAAACCATCGAGGGTTTTGTGAAACTAGATAAGCAGATAAACTTGGAAAATAGTTCAAGTTTTTTATATGAAATGAGAAACTTGGTGTACATTCAACCGAACGAACATCGAGTTTTTATATGGAGTTACAGCAGCAGGTGCATTGATTAAACTAATGAAGGTGCCTGTATTTCGCAAAAATCTCTCTTTAAGGTTTTAAAATTGGGAGGAAATATATTGAAATTTACAGAATTAGGTTTAGCACCTGAGTTATTAAAATCGGTAGAACGTTTAGGATTTGAGGAAGCAACTCCAATCCAAGCACAAACTATTCCATTGGCACTTGAAGGAAAAGACGTTATTGGGCAAGCACAAACAGGAACTGGTAAAACAGCTGCGTTTGGTTTACCGATGTTACAAAAAATTGATGTAAATAACCGTAATGTACAAGGATTAGTTATTGCACCTACTCGTGAATTAGCTATCCAAACACAAGAAGAATTATTCCGTTTGAGTCGCGATAAAAAAATTCGTGTTCAAGTTGTTTATGGTGGAGCTGACATCAGTCGCCAAATTCGTGCTTTAAAAGATGCACCACACATTGTTGTTGGTACGCCGGGTCGTTTATTAGATCATATCAAACGTAAAACATTGAAATTAGGACATGTTGAAACCTTAGTGTTGGATGAAGCGGATGAAATGTTAAACATGGGATTCATTGATGACATTGAAACAATTATTCATGAAGTTCCAGCTGAACGTCAAACTTTATTATTCTCTGCTACAATGCCGCCTGCTATCAAACGCATTGGTGTACGTTTCATGAGTAATCCTGAACACGTTCAAATCAAAGCAACAACAATGTCTGATAGTTTGATTGAACAATTTTTCGTACGTTGTAAAGACTTCGAAAAATTCGATATCATGACTCGTTTATTTGATGTTCAAACACCAGAATTAACAATCATTTTTGGTCGTACAAAACGTCGCGTAGATGAATTAGCTCGTGGATTAGAAGCTCGCGGATACCGTGCAGAAGGAATCCATGGAGACCTTTCTCAACAAAAACGTATGAGTGTTTTGAAATCTTTTAAAACAGGTAAATTAGATGTTTTAGTAGCAACCGACGTAGCTGCTCGTGGATTAGATATCTCTGGCGTTACACACGTATACAACTATGATATTCCTCAAGACCCAGAAAGTTACGTTCACCGTATTGGACGTACTGGTCGTGCAGGAAAAGAGGGTGTTTCTGTAACATTTATTACACCTAATGAAATGGGATACTTGCGTGTTATTGAAGATTTAACTAAAAAAACAATGACTCCATTGCGTCCACCAACAAATGCTGAAGCTTTTGAAGGTCAAATTAAAGCATCAATTGATGAAGTAGGTTCTATCATTGACGCTAATGGTTTAGATCGTTACGAAAAAGCTGCTGCACAATTATTGGAAACTTATACAGCTGAAGATCTTGCTGCTGCATTCCTTAAGAGTGTGACAAAAGACGCTGACGAAGTACCAGTTAAAATTACTCCAGAACGTCCATTACCTGGCCGTAAAGGCGGAAGTCATGGTGGCGGAAGCAACCGTGGTGGAAGTGCAAGTAAAGGCGGATACCGTGGTGGAAGCAGCCGTAGTGGCAAACCTTCTGAACGTCGTGGTGGCGGAAGCGGCACTGGCGGAAGCGGAAAATGGAATAAAGATTCAAGTCGTGGTGGAAGTGACAGCCGTCGTAAAGACAGCCGTGGCAAATCTACTGATAACCGTCGTAAAGCTGGCGGAGAACGTAAATTTACTATTCGCGATAAAGATTAAAAGTGTAAGTGAAAAAGGTTGGGACATTGTCTCAACCTTTTTTGTATGTTTGAGTGGTAATTACAGATGAGCGAAAAAAACTAAAATGAAATTATTTTTCGTATTCTTTAGAAGTGACATAAGAACTAATATTTGATAAAATTAGTGTAATATTATAGAATTCAATTTACAGGACTAAAGAAGTAGCCTAGTTTAAATGAGGTGTAAAGTGATAATAGGGATTGGTTTGGATATAACAGAAATCGTTCGTATAGAAGAAGCTTATTTGAAAAGGGAAACTTTTTCTAAGCGAGTGCTGACCCCGGTAGAATGGAAAATATTTTCTGAGTTAGCAGGTACACGTAAAATTGAATTTCTAGCTGGTAGATATGCTGCAAAAGAGGCTTTCTCAAAAGCGATGGGAACTGGAATCGGAAAATTGGGTTTTCAAGATATTGAGATTTTACCCGATCGTTATGGGAAACCAATTGTTGGAAAATCTCCTTTTAGCGGACAAGTGTTTTTGTCTATTACGCATACGGATACTATTGCAGCAGCACAAGTGATTTTAGAACAATAGAAAGGGAGAATAATAAAGTAACTATACTTAAAGACTAAATCATACATACGATTTGTGTTGCGAAAACTAATTGGAATCATTCCAATTAGTAAACAGCAAAATAGCTTAGTTAATGCTTTGAAATACTTAAGTGTGAGATCAAATTTGTCTATAAAATGAAACTTGGTTTTAAACCGTATCTAGAGTTTCAATGCTTTTCAATTCATGTTACCATGTTCTTGAAGCGAATCCTTTTTATGGGGTATGAAAAGGTAATCTTTTAGGAGGTATGGGGCATGGATGAGAATGAAAACATAATGAAAGTTAATTTAGCACCTGGAATCTACAAAGAAGTTAAAGAGTATTGCATGATTGCAAATATTGACGAAAATGAATTTGTTAATTCGGTAGTGAATTATTTTTTAGATGAAAATTTAATAGTCTATGATACCATGCGTAAAGGATATGCAGAGATGTCTCGTATCAATCTTGATATTTGTGATGAATTTGAAGTTTGTGAAAAAGAGGTCGGTGCCCAATTCTAACCAGGTGTTATAAGGAGGAAAATACCTATGGTAAGACGGGGAGAGATTTATTATGCTGATTTATCGCCAGTTATAGGTTCGGAACAAGGTGGAATGCGGCCGGTTTTGATTATTCAAAATAATGTAGGCAACCATTACAGCCCAACCGTTATTATTGCAGCGATAACAGCGAAAATCCAAAAGGCTAAAATGCCTACCCATGTTGAAATCTCGGCAGAAGAGTATAATCTTGAAAAAAATTCTGTTGTCTTGTTAGAACAAATAAGAACAATTGACAAACAGCGTTTACGAGAAAAAGTAACTCAACTAGATTTTAAAATGATGAAAAAAATAGATGAAGCTCTTGAGATAAGTATTGGTTTGTCAAGACAAGTCTAATAAAAAATGTACCTAGCTTTTAGCATTCGTTCATTTGCGAATGCTTTTTTTATTTGTTTATTTAAACGAAATTGAATAAATTAAAGTAAAATGGTATGCTATAAAAGTTGTGAAACGTGGTTCGTTGACCATCCCACGAAAAAAAACTAGGAGGAAGTGGAAGGAATGAAAATAAGAAATTTGGTAATAAATGCTGTAGTCGCAGCTTTGTATGTGGCAATCACTTCGGCATTTGCTTTTATGTCTTTTGGAGCAATTCAATTTCGAGTAGCCGAAATGTTAAATCATTTAGCAGTATTTAATAAAAAGTATATTATAGGAATAGTTGGTGGAGTGTTTATCTCTAACCTTTTTTTCTCAACTATGGTTGTCTATGATATAGTATTTGGCGTTGCGCACACATTGCTGTCATTAATTATAATGAGTGGGATAACAAGAAGAATAACAAATAATTGGGTGAAGATGAGTGTTAATACGGTAGTGTTCACTATCGGTTCAGCCTTGATTGCGTGGGAATTGTATCTAGCGTTGCAATTGCCGTTCTGGTTTAGCTACTTAACGGTTGCGATTGGTGAATTTGTTGTTATGGGAATTGGTATGCCAATCATGATGTATATTGATAAAAAAATTCATTTTAGTAAACGGATAGAAGGATAGAAAAAAAGCTAAATGCATCAGCATTTAGCTTTTTTAGATAGTAAAAAATTAACCAACGTTTTTTAAATCTTCTACTTCAACTACACGAAATCCTTTTTTGCTTAGAGCGGCAGTTAATTCCTTCAGAGTATCTTTTGTCATGCCGGATTCTAAAGTGATCATTGTGCGGCGAACTAAATCATCTTGCTCAACATCTAGTGTAATACAACTTGAAATTGAACAAAAACGGCTAATAATTTTTGCCATATTTGCTAAATCGCCTTTTTGGCCAGTAGAAGCAATTGTTAAAACGTAACTACCTGTGTTCACATTCCAAGATTGTTGCAACATATTTAATAACGAACTATGAGTTAAAATACCATAAAATCGATTATCTTCGTCCAATACAGAAATGTATGGCAATTCTTTGATCGAGAAAAATACTTTGAAAAAAGAGGCGTCAATAGAAATGAACTTAGTAGCATTTTTTAATAAATGAGTTACTGGTAAGTTCATATCTCCACCATTAGCTTTGTGACGGTAAATATGCATTTTGTAGATATTTCCTCTGAATATTGTTCCAGTTTCATCTAGAATAGGTATACAGCGAAAGCCGGATTTTTCAAGAATATCAATTGCTTCTTGAAGGGTAACCGTTTCGCTTACAGTAGTAAGTTTATTTTTAGGAATACAAAGAGATTTTATAAGCATTTCGTATCCTCCTTTAAGGATTGGGATTGATTTATTTAATTTGATAATAACATATCGTGCTTAAGGTATCCAATGCTTTTGAAAACGGATGAAAATTTATTTAATGATAAAGCAGTTAAGCATTAACAACATTAACTTGTCTGAAAGTATTTGGCATTCTATAATAAATAGCAAATGGAAATTAGAATTAAAAAAACGACTGATAAAATTAGAAATGCGAGGGAAATGCAGTGAGAAATGAAATGATGTACAGACCAGTTGTGGATAAAGAAGTAGTGGAATTTCTTCGAAACGAACAAAAGCCACTTGAGGGAAGTCTTGGAGAGATTGAACGCCAAGCGAATAAAGAAGGTGTGCCGATCATACCGCATGAAACAGTGGTATTTTTGAACTTACTGCTAGGGCAGATAAAGCCAAAACAAATTTTAGAAATTGGAGCAGCTATCGGCTTCTCATCAAGTTTGATGGCACAACATGTTGGGGATGAAGGGCACGTTACAACAATTGATCGTTTTGACGTTATGATTAAAAAAGCAAGAAAAAATTATGAAGTATTGGGATTAACGGACAAAGTTACTCTGTTAGAAGGGCAAGCAGCTGATATTCTTTCTACGCTAGAAGGACCATATGATTTTATTTTTATGGATAGTGCGAAATCCAAGTATTATGATTTTTTTCCAGATTGTATGCGTTTGTTGAAAAAAGGTGGAATGTTGATTGTTGATGATGTTTTACAAGGTGGAACAATTCTTACTCCCAAAGAGGAAATACCTAAGAATAGAAGAACGATACACCGCAAATTAAATGCATTTTTAGATGTGGTTATGCATCATCCGTCATTAGAATCAAGTATCGTCCCGTTAGGCGATGGTTTGTTAATGGTAGTAAAACAAGATGACACTGATTTTTCTTATATGATAGAAGATAAGGTTTAAGTATAAATATAAAGCGCAATTCAGTAAAAATACCACGATGTATATTTTTACTGAATTGTTTGTAAAATTAACAAAAGAATTAGGTGTTTAGTATTGACGAAAAAGAAAAATCTTGGTATAGTAGAACACGTTGTTGCGATAGTGATAGCAAGAAAAGAGAATGAAAAGTAATTCTTGACAAATACAGTGCTAAAGTGGTATTATATTGTGGTCATCGAAATTACGATGTAGCGGTTACTTGGATAATTATACAGAATAAAAAATAATTATTTAAAAATCGTTGACAACTTATTTAGAGGGTGTTATACTTCAGTAGTTGTCAGATGAAGTGATTGATGAAGTGATTGACCTTTGAAAACTAAACAAAGTAAGACGAACCAAATGTGAGGGTGACTTAGCAG
>NZ_JBEMAR010000011.1:0-115299 GCF_040274945.1 Carnobacterium sp. | reverse complement strand
GTCATCGACCATCGAGCATTATTCGTGAAGTGGACGTCGGGTCTGCTTTTTGGAGCACGTTTTAGAGTAAATATTCGTATACAGAAAATAGGCTGGGGTTTTGTCCCAGCCTATTTTTTTTATTGGACTTTTTAGCATCTAGACTGTCTAAATAATGAGAATTACTCAATAAAATGTGCTAAAGAAATAGAAATTTTAGTATTTCTAGGTTCACTACAATAAGATAGATAACATTAAAAATACTAATAAGAACAATATTGTTCTTATTTCACTCTCTTTAAGAAAAGGGAGGCCTGCAAAACGCTCTACTTCAAGTTTTACTAAATGTTCTTTTTTTATCCATTTAAAAGATTAGACCTTTTATTGCTTCTAGTTTTGAAAAAAACTATACTAATTTTTGTGTGAAAGAACAGAATGCTACTTAAGTTCTCTAGTTTAACGAGATGAAATGACTCTTGCGCTAGTTATCTATCTTAATGAACAGGAATAATTTCATAACAATAGGAGGCGTTTCTGAATTGATTGAATTAAAAGGGGTCTCAAAAGGATTCATTGGACAAAATGGTGCATTCAAAGCCGTTGATCAGGTGAGTTTGTCTATTGAAAAAAATGAACTTTTTGGTGTTATTGGAGAAAGCGGAGCAGGAAAGTCAACCCTATTGCGCTTTATTAATGCTCTAGAACAGCCGGATGAGGGACGGATAATTGTTGACAATGTAGATGTTCAGCAACTATCTAAAAAAGAATTGCGACTCTATCAAAAAAAAATTAGTATGATTTTTCAACAATTTAATTTACTCAGCAATAAAACTGTTGAAGAAAACATTCTGTTGCCTTTAGAACTATATGATTACAAACAGGCTTTACCGATTGAAACCGTATTGGATTTTGTCGGATTGAAAGATAAACGCACCAGTTACCCTGCTGAGCTTTCTGGTGGACAAAAGCAGCGTGTCGGTATCGCGCGTGCATTGATTACACGACCGACAATCCTGCTTTGTGATGAACCAACTTCTGCTTTAGACCAGGGAACAACGAAGGAAATCGTCGATGTGCTAAAAAGAGCTCATCAAGAATTCGGAATGACTGTAGTAATTGTGACGCATGAGTTAGAAGTGATTAAAGAATTATGCACACGTGCTGCAGTGATCGAAAAGGGACGATTGATTGATACTATTCAAGTAACCTGTAAAAATGAGCAGAAAATCTTTAAGTCATATCACCAACGGGCGTTGGAGGTGTTAGGTAATGTCTGATTCGTTGGAAATTTATTTGGAGCGCGTGATTGATCACGCTCCAAATTTGATAGAAAGCCTCTATGAAACCGCCATTATGATGGGATTTTCTATGGTTGCTGCTATTCTTTTAGGACTGCCTTTGGGAACCTTGCTCTTTTTAACGGCAAAAGGAAAACCAATGGAAAATAATTGGCTCTATCAATTAGCCAATATTTTTGTCAATATTATCCGTTCATTTCCCTTTTTATTATTAGTGATTGCCTTGCAGCCAGCTATTCGTCACTTCTATGGACGTGCAACCGGAGATCCAATTGCTGCATCATTTCCAATGATGCTTATTGCAATCGTACTTTATGCACGTTTTGTTGAGCAGTCCCTGCTTGATGTGCCTAAAGGCGTAATAGAAACGGCTCAGTCTATGGGTGCAACTATCCCTCAACTGGTTTGGAAATTTTTATATGTAGAAGCACGAAGTTCATTATTGATTGGGTTCACTACAGCTTTTGTTAGTTTTATTTCCTATTCTACTATTATGGGAGTTGTTGGCGGAGGGGGAATTGGAGATTTTGCGATTCGCTATGGCTATCAACGATATGAAACCGATATTATGTATACAGCAATCATCATTATTATTATTTTTGTCGTCTTAGTGCAATGGTTAGGACTAAAAATTGCGCACAAGATCGATAAGAGGTAACAAAATTTATTTTCAAAAGGAGAGAGTTTAATGATAAAAAAAGGTTTATTTTTAAGTAGTTTGGCATTAGTTCTAGCAGCATGCGGTACAGGGAATTCAGATTCAAATAGTTCATCAGAGGTTATTACTACTGATGGATCAGCTGAACAAGAAGAAATCGTCATTAAAGTAGCATCACATTTGCCACCGATGACAGACATTGTTGAAATAGCTGGAGAGGTTATTGCTGAACCCTATAAAGTGGATTTAGTCGAAGTATCCGATAATATCCAATACAATGAAGCTTTACTTAATGATGAGGTAGATGCCAACTTTGCACAGCATAAACCATTTATGGAAAAATTCAATACTGAGCGTGAAGGAAATTTGGTGGCTCTTCAAACGATTTATAATCCAGTTGTAGGTTTTTATTCACCTGTTTACGATACAATCGAAGAACTTGAAGATGGAGCTGAGGTAGCGATTCCTAGCGATGTTTCTAATGAAGCTAGAGCTTTGTCTATATTAGATCACTACGAAGTGATTACACTGGATCCTGAAATAGACAACCATGAAGCGACTGTAGAAGATATTACAGAAAATCCTAAGAATTTAACATTTACACACATTGATTTATTAAACTTAACAGGTGCATATGAAGATGGAGTAGAATTGGTCTTTAACTACCCAACTTACATTGACAGTATTGGATTGAAAACAGAAGATGCTGTTTTATTAGAAGATGATGATGACTATACCTTTGCGCTACAATTGATTGCACGTGAAGACAATCAAGATTCTGCTGAAATTCAAGCGTTGCTCGAAGCTTTTACATCTCAAGAAGTTTACGATTACTTGGATGAATTATCAAAAATCGGACATTTAGAGCCAGCATTTGAGCCAGCTAAGTAAATAAAAATAAAAAAATAGTTTTTTAATAAAATGGGAAAAGTTCCTAGATTTATGCTTCAAAAATATAAGCAAATGCTTAATTTTGAAGCTCAATACATTAGGACTTTTCTCTTTTTGTATGCGCAAAGACATTGTTTGCTTAATAAAAGAGTAATATTAACGGCAGAAATGAATAGTTAAATCATACTCAGATAGGGAATAACTCATTCTTTAAATGAGTTGAGGACTAGAGAGATTTATAATGATATTACATGCAAAATAATGTAAAATAACAGTACATACACAGAATATAGAGTTTTCCAAAGAAAGAAGGGTTAAGATGTACCAAAAAAATAGGAATGCTTATAGAACAGCTATCTTAGGTATTCTTACAGCTATTATTATTATTCAAAATTTTGTACCATTATTAGGATACATTCCTATTCCTCCCTTAAATCCTACAATCATTCATATTACGGTTATTGTAGTATCCATTACACTTGGAACAAAAGATGGGATGATCATTGGGTCTGTTTGGGGAATTACTCGTATGGTCAAAGCCTTTACAATGCCGGCTTCACCGTTTGATTATTTTTTATGGAGGAATCCCATTATTGCGATCCTTCCGCGTATCCTTGTTGGTTTTGTAGCTGGTTATACGTATAATGTCTTGAAAAAAAGAGTAGCTAAAGATTCAACAGCAATGATTATTTCTTCTATCTTAGCTTCATTAACAAATACAGTAATGGTATTAGGATTAATCTATATTATTTACGGAGAAACTTATGCTTCATTGTTAGAAGTAGACTATTCAAACCTACTAGGGGTCTTAGCGACAGTTGTCTTAACAAATGGAGTAGGTGAGGCGATAGCTGCTGCTATTATTGCACCTATTATCGCACGTCCTTTAAAGAAATTTAGTACGCAAAATTAAAAAAAGCCGTAGAAGAGGTACAATCTTCTACGGCTTTTTTTATAGCAATTCTTTTCTTAATTGTGCAGGTGATTTATCTGACAAGTAAGTCATTGGAACATCCAATACACTAAAAGCGCCAGTTTTTCCTTCTTGTTTAAACTTAACTGCAGCTCTTGCGTAAGCTACCAAGATAGAAGAAGTAAATTCAGGATTACTTTCTAATTCAAGTTGGAATTCAGCTTTTTGCTTACTTCCGGTCTCAGATTCTCCAGTTCGAATAACAAATCCACCATGAGGCATTTTCTGATGATCTTTTTCAAATTGTTCTTCATCAATAAAGTGAACAACTGTTTCATAAGGTTCAAAATAATTTGGCATAGTTTTGATCGTGTTTTCGATTTCTGCTTGATTTGCTCCTTCATCAGAAACGATGTAACAAATCCGCATATGTTTTTCTCGGGTTGTAAGTTCAGGATTTTGACCTTTACGGACTTCATCTAAAGCTTCATCAAGAGGGACAGTGTATTGAACTCCTTTATTTACTCCCGCAACACGACGAATAGCATCTGAATGTCCTTGACTAAGGCCTTTTCCCCAGAAAGTATACGTTTGTCCAACGGGTAGGACAGCTTCAAATAAAGCACGGTTAAGCGAAAACAAACCTGGATCCCAACCTACTGAGATAATGCTAACATTTTGACCACTTTTAGCAGCTAGATCCATTGCTTCGAAATAAGCTGGAATTTTACCATGGTTATCGTAACTATCAATGGTCGAAAAATGTTTTGCTAGTTCTGGCCCTTGCACTGGCAAGTCAGTGGCTGATCCGCCACATAATAGTAAAACGTCAATAGCATCTTTGTAATTTAAAATATCGTCTATACTTACTGTAGGCAAATTTGAGTCTACATCTGCAGGATTACGTCTAGTAAAGACCGCAACACCTTCCATATCGTTAAATTGATTGATTGCTAGTTCGACACCTCTGCCAATATTACCGTAGCCAACCAATCCAATTCGAATTTTTTGAGTCATTTTATTTATCTCCAATCTATAGTTGAAATGTCATCGTTCCCTCTCAGTATAATAGATATTAAGACATATTCCAACAAAGGGATCAAAAAAGAACAAACGTTTCATCTTCATTTCTTTTTTGTTTTCGCCTGTGGTATAATTTAAAGCGTAGAAAAGTTTAAGGCGGTGGCTAACTCTTGTAAAATGGGGTGATGCCAATGTTTTTTGTTTGGGCTTTCCCTAGAAAGGAAAACTCATGAGCATTTATGAAGCACTGATGTTTGCATTAGCTTTTGCAACTCTTGTTTTGAAAATCTCGTCAAACAAAAAAAAGTAACCGTCTAAGCTTTAGCGAGTAGGACGATTACTTTTGTATTATGTTCTATAGTAGCTGCCGTCTTTAACGGTTCTATTCTAAAGAGGGGTATGTTGACGCATATCTCTCTTTTCATGTATAGTTTAGCATGGTTTGTTGGCTTTTTCAAATAAAATCACTATTTTAACCTTATTACAAATAAATAAAAAAAATTAAAAACGAAACAGAATGGTAATGCTAGCTTAACGTATTTAATCCATTTCAATGGTATACTACTTAAGTAGTTTTCAAAAAATGAAAACCAAGTAAATCATTTTAAAGATTGGAGAATTAAGTATGAAGGATTCTAAAGGTAATAAAAAAAATACACGTTCAAATAAATATGATAAAGAAAGAAAAACGGTAAAAATATTAACTTTTGCAGTTGTGATCGCTGCATTGGTTGTTATCGTATTAATCATCATGTCACTTTTTAGTGGGGGAGATGAGCCACAAGAAAGTACAACTGAAAGTTCTAGCCTGATTATAAAAGACAGCTCCGAATCAACTCAAAGTGATTCTCAAAGTTCTGAAAGCAGTTCTGAAAGCAGTTCTGAATCAGAATCATCTGAAAGTGAATCGAGCGAGTCAGAAGAAAGTGAAGAATCTGAGTCAGAGTCGGTTGAAACAAATGAAACCGAACCTTCAGACGATAATGTATCAGAAGCTTACACAGGTGACTGGGAACCGGTAGCAACAGAACAACAAGGAGAACATACAACAGACTTTAACAATGGTTCTCAAGATCGTGCTGAAATCAAAAAAGCCGCTGCAGTTGCAACAGGTTTAAATGAATCAGATATGATTGAATGGTGGGTTGAAAATGGTGGGGCAGAGCAGGTAGTCGCAACTGTTTCAGATAGTAGCCAAACAAAAACGTATCGTGTTTACTTGAACTGGGTAGATGATCAAGGATGGCAACCAACGAAAGTAGAACAACTAAAAGAAAATGATAAACAATAAGAAATTTAAACGGACCTAACTGCAATTAGCTTTGTAGTTAGGTTTTTTAGTAGAGAATAAAGGGTTAAACACGTATTTATTTCTTCAGAATGGAGATAATGGTAAGATAAACCATACAGAGTTATAAGATAGTTTTTTTATAGATGGAGGGGTAATATGAAAAATTTAGATAAAAATTTTAACATGGTGCAAGATATTTTAAATAAAACTGAAGAAGAAATAAAAAAAATGACCCCCGTTAATGTGATGGTCGTTGGGAAGACTGGGGTAGGGAAGAGTACTTTAATTAATAACGTTTTTAGAGAAAATCTTGCTTTGACCGGAATTGGAAGACCGATTACAAAACATTTAAGACGTATTTCTAAAGAGGGAGTACCTTTAGTTTTATATGATACTAGGGGATTGGAATTAAGTCTTGAAGTTCAAAACGACATTAAAAATGAAATTTTTGAGACGATTAATGAAAATAAAAAATTGGGTATAAAAGAAGAAATACATTTGGCTTACTACTGTATTAATGCAAATTCATCGCGTATAGAACCCACAGAGCTTGAATTGATTAGCGAATTGAGTGAAAAAATTCCAGTAGTGATTATTTTAACTCAATCAATCGGAGAACCAGCAAAACTATTTAAAGAGTATATTGAAGCACTTAATCTGCCAATCTATGGCGTAATATCTATCATGGCTGAAGATTTTAAAGTAACTGAAGATTTTTCTGTTCCAGCATTTGGATTAAAAGAATTGATTGAAATGAGTCTCGAAATTATACCTGAAGAGGCAAAAAAAGCTTTTAATAACGCCCAACAAGTAGATATAGCAAGAAAAGCTACTGCTGCTCGTACTTGGGCGTTGAGGTACATTGCGACATCTTTCGGTGTTGGATTTTTGCCAATACCATTTTCTGACGCATCTGTTCTTGTTCCGATGCAAGTAACCTTATTGGCTCATATCACAGCTATTTTTGGTATTTCAATGGACAAATCTACCATTGCAAGTCTTGTCGCAGCAATAGGAGGGACAGGGGGAGCAACTTTAGCAGGAAGGTACATCGTTTCAAATGTGATAAAAATGATACCTGGAGCCGGTACAGTTGTTGGAGGAGTCATTAGCGGTTCAACAGCAGCAATCATCACAACAGCGCTTTCTATGAGCTATATTGAGGTATTGGCTATCATAGCTGCAGGAGAAAAAGATGGAAAATACCCAGATCTTAAAAATATTGAAGTTTTAATGAAAGAAAAATTCCAAGCACGTCTTAAAAAAGGTTCTAAAATCAATAAAAACCTTGATTTAACAACTGACTTATCAAAAGAAAACTTAGAATTAGACGATTCAAAAAAAGAGCATTTTTTAAGTAAGTTTAAAAGGTTAACCAAGCGAAAAAAATCTAAAAATGATTTATAAATAGATTTTGTCCTAAATTAAAAAAATAGCAAAAATACTTTAAAACCAAAATAATTATTTTGGTTTTTTCATTAATTATACTAATTCAGCAGTACTTTGAACTGTAATTAAAATTTGCCAAAGTATTATTACGCTTATTTAACGTAACCTCAATACAATAGTACTTCGGCAGTAATTCCTTTCAGAAAATCTTACTCTTAATCACCGCAACCTCTACATCATATTGAAAAATATTCAGTTCAACAACGATATAAACTTTACAGTATTTACGAAAAATGTAATGTATTAGAGCCTTTTTAAGAAAGTAGCCACTTTTCTCAGGTGCTAATAGGAAGAGGTAAAGTATCTGAATTTTTTACAGTTCTATGTAGTTAACATAATTTAATTATGGTTAACTACATAGAATGATTTAGCGCTAATTAATAAAGCTCCCTCTAAAGATTCAGTCTTAGATGAATTTTATATAAAGATTCATTTTGAAGTGAATCTAATGTTATAATCAAAGAAAGAGGTGATCAGATGACCAGACAAACTGTAAGGACTCCATATGCAGCCATTATAGGGGATATTAAAAACTCTCGTAAAATTGCGAATCGAAAAGAAGTACAAGAACAATTTCATTCTATTTTACAAATAATAAATGAGAAATATGCAGAGGACATTGCTTCTAATTTCATTATTACTTTAGGAGACAGTTTCCAAGGATTACTGAAAAATAAACAAGTGATTTTAAGTATTATTTTTGAAATCGAATTGGCCATGGCTCCCATTGAATTACGATTTGGCATTGGCTTAGGCAATATCAGTACAATGATCCAACGAGATAATTCTATGGAGATGGATGGCACAGCCTACCACCGAGCAAGGCAAATGATTGAAACCATTGAAAGAAATGAAAATAAATATACCACAAGCGAGACCAATATGATGATTTGTTCCGGAGAAGGCTACCAACATACAGATCAGCTATTGAATACTATTTTGTCACTGGCCACAGCATTGAAATCAAAGTGGTCTGCTAGACAAAAAGAAGTTATGTATGTTTATTTCACGCATGGAGAAAATCAATATAAGACAGCTGAAGAATTAGGAATTGGCCAATCTAGCGTTAACAAAGCTCTGAATACAGCGAAATATTATACCTATAAAACAGCTTTGATAGACGCTAGCCACTTTTTAATGCAGGATATTGAGGAGGATGAGTAGGTGAATCAAGTCGTAGGGATAGTATTATTTATCGGACATATCTTGGGAGACTTTTATTTCCAATCGTCTGAGTTAGCTAGAGAAAAGGAAGTATCTGGTAAGAAATTAGTGCTCCATTGTTTTATCTATTTGATCACTATGGTAGGGGTGATTATGCCTATTTTTAGTTGGCCTTTATTGAAAGTGGCTATAGGAGTCTCAGTGCTGCATTTCATGATTGACGGTCTAAAATTTTTGATTACGAATCACTTTTTCTTTCATAATAAGAAAGATACGTCTATCTTTCTAGTAGACCAAGGGTTACACATCCTTGTGTTACTTGCGGCAGTTGTTTCTATCACAGTATCTTCTATAGAGATTGAATATATGCCAGGATTAGAAACCTTGTCGAGCAGTTTAGGTTTGGATATGAACACTATTTTATCCTGGATACTGATTCTATTGGTGATGATCCGGCCATGCAGCATCACAATAAAAAAAGTATTGAATCACTATCGTCCAACCAATGAAGAACAAGTAGATGAGGGAATCCCAAGTGCGGGAGCATTGATAGGTATTTTTGAACGTTTCTTTATTTTGCTGATGCTGTATGCTAATCAATTTACTGCCATTGGATTTGTTCTGACAGCGAAGTCGATTGCTCGGTACAATAAAATTTCAGAAAGTCCTCAGTTTGCAGAATACTATTTACTGGGAACCTTATTGAGCACTTTGTTGATTATCGTCAGTTACTTCTTTATTTTCTGATAATGCAGCTGTAAAGAAATCAATTGTTGAGATTCACTTTTTATTGAATCATTGGGCTTTGGAATAGGTACTTAAATAATCAAGGTAGCTTTTATTCCCTTATATACTATAAACCATTAAGGACAAGGTGTAGAATAAAATCATTACGCATAAGGAAAAGGAGAATTCTATGGCATTTAAGCAAATTGAGACACAAGAGTTACCGGATATTCAATCCGTGGGAACCATTTATGAACACGTTGAGACAGGAGCTAAGGTTCTTTATCTCGCAAATGACGATTCCAATAAGGCGTTTACGATTGGGTTTAAGACGCCTCCGTATAACGATAACGGAATTGCTCATATCATAGAGCATTCAGTTTTAAATGGATCTGAAAAATACCCTTCAAAAGAACCATTTGTTGAATTAGTCAAAGGGTCATTGAATACGTTCGTCAATGCAATGACTTTTTCAGATAAGACAATTTATCCAGTTGCTTCTACTAATAAAAAAGACTTTATGCATTTAATGAGTGTTTATTTAGATGCTGTGTTCAAGCCGAACTTTTACGATAATGCACAAATATTAGCACAAGAAGGTTGGCATCATCATTTAGAGTCAGCAGAAGATAACCTGATTTATAAAGGCGTTGTTTACAATGAAATGAAAGGGGCGACAGCATCTCCTGAAAGACAAGTTCAACAGCATTTGACTCATCAGTTGTATCCCAACAGTATTTACCGTCACGAATCTGGTGGAAATCCAAAAGCCATCCCTAGTTTAACGCAAGAAGAATTTGTTGCTTTCCATCAAACGTATTACCACCCAAGTAATTCTCTGACTGTCTTATATGGAGACATAGATGAAAAAGAAACTTTTGCTGCATTAGAGGACTATTTCAGTGACGCAGGCAAACAGAGTGAAAAAGTCGACTTATCTTTTGAACCAGCTGTACCTGATAATGCTGTATTTGAAGATACTTACTCAATAACTGCAGGGGATAACCCTAAAGGAAAAGATTATTTGGCTTTAGGATGGCATGTGTCTGAACCGAATGATGTACTGGATATGTATGGACTAGAGGTTTTGGAAGAAATTTTATTTGGCAATAATCAATCACCGCTTAAAAAAGCTTTATTGGATGCGGATATAGGTGGGGACATAGTAGGTGGCGTTGCTGATTTTGGCTATCCAACGGGATTTATAATCACTGCTAAATATTCTGATGCCTCTAAGATGACTCGATTCAAAGAAGTTGTTCAAGAGACTTTAAAGCAGTTAATGACTGAAGGAATCGATGAAGGGCTGATTAATGCAGCATTGAATAAAATTACTTTTCAAACGAAAGAAGCCGCTATTTCGGAAGACAACCCACGTGGAGTCATTTATGCCATCAATGCTTATCAATCTTGGCTGTATGACAAGAGTCCTTATGTGAACTTGCAATTTTCGGGCTATTTGAAAGAACTAGGAGAATTGGCAGGTAGGGGGTATTTTGAGCAACTGATCAAAGAAAAACTAGTAAACAATCCTTTGCGTACTGCAGTGATTTTAAAAGCTGAACCTGGTAAAAGCGATCAATTTGAAGCAAAATCTCATCAGCAATTGCAAGAATATAAAGCTAATCTATCAAAAGAAGAAATCGACAAGTTGATAGCTCAAACACAAGAGTTGATCAAGCGTCAAGAAGCGCCGGATAAACCGGAAGATTTAGCAAAGATTCCAACATTGACAAAAGAAGATTTAAGCACACAGGTAGAAGAGTATCCACTAACAGATATTCCTTTTAATGAAGGAACTCGTTTTTATCAGGCTGAACAATTCACTTCTGGCATTGACTACCTTAGTTTGTACATTGATTTGAAAGATGTTGCAGCTGAAGAATATCAGTGGTTGAGTTTATTGAGTCATCTGCTTGGTAAGCTAGCCACTGAGAAATATGATGTCGCAACTTTGCAACGTCAAAAAGATCTGTACACAGGCGGCATTTACGGAAAGATAGACATTTATGAAGATAAAGCAGGACAGTTGCAGCCTTATTTTATTTTACGCGGAAAATCTTTGGAGTCTTCTTTTGAAGAGTTGGTCACATTAATGCAAGAAATCATGTGCCACACGCAATTTGAAAATAAAGATGAGATTTTGAAAATCACTCAACAGCTGATTTCTAATTTCGAACGACGCATTAATTCCAGTTCCCATGTTCTAGCTGCAAATCGGGCATTGAGTCAAGTAAAATCTTCGGCCAAATTAAATGAACTGATTAGCGGAATGGATCAATTCCATTTTTTGAAAGACATTCGTGCTGATTTGCAATCCGATAAGTCAAAAGAGGTAACAGAGCGTATCATGCAGACAGTAAACGGTTTGCTGAATAAAAGTCGCTTAAACATATTATATGTCGGTGAGAAAAATCGAGGAGTACTGGTCAAAGAAAAATTACAAGCAGCATTCTCTGAGTTGCCTAGTGCTGAATTAGGTGAACTAGCCGTCATTAAGCCGGGTGCAAAGCAACATGAAGCTTATGTCACTGCTCAAGACGTGAACTATGTAGCTGTTGCTTCAAATGCCAACGATAAATTTGACTACACTGGTGCAGCAAAAGTATTGGCAACAGCTATTCGCTACAGTTACTTGTGGAATGAGATCCGTGTCAAAGGTGGTGCTTATGGTTCGCTTTATAACCATCAACGAACTGGTCAGTTTGCCTTGAGTTCTTATCGTGACCCCAACATCCGTAAAACGTTGGAAACTTATAAAGGTTTGCCTAACTATGTAGCACAAATGGAGTTGTCTGAAAGCGAATTATTAAAATACATTATTGGCACGATCAGTCCCATGGAACAGCCGAAATCAGCTTTCAGCAAAGGTTTAACCGCATTCAGTCGTCTAAAGACAGCCGTGACTCATGAAGAGTTGGTTTATTTGAAGGAAGAGATTCTAGCAGTTGATTCAACCGCTTTACAGATGCTTAATAAGGACCTAGACAGCGTATTGAAAGAGAGCTCGGTAGTCGTAATAGGGAATAAGGGCCAAATCGAAACTGAAAAAGACTTGTTTGATAAGGTATACGAACTGTATTAATAAAAGAGAGAATGAGTGTATTGGATAATAATTTTAAAAAAAAAGGAACAGCTTTTGTTTTAAACAATGAAGAAGGCGATAAAATTGCTGAAATCCACTACAAAGATACAAATGAAGACTATGTCATTGCCGACCATACATTAGTAGATAAAAGTTTAAGAGGTCATGGAATCGCCGAACAGTTATTGGACAAATTAGTTACTGAAATGGAAAAGGAAAATAAAACGATTTACGCTACTTGTTCATTTGTTGTTTGGAAGTTTCAAGAGAACTCGGATAAATATGATCATATTAATTACGAGAAACACAAACAAGCATAAATGTAGGGGGGAAGAGAGGGGAGAATGTTATTTCTCCTCTCTTTTTTACGTCGAATAATAGGAGAGAGCATCACTAATTAAGATGTCTCGGTTTTCATTGTGATAAAATAAAAGACAAGGAGGAATGGGGCATTACTAACAGAATCGCTTCACCATATTGAGCTCTACGTATCCGACTTAAGCAAAACGGTAACGTTTTGGGGCTGGTTTCTGGAAGATTTAGGCTACGTACCTTTTCAAGATTGGAAAAACGGGCGAAGTTAGAAATTAAAGGATACTGATATCGTTTTTGTACAAACAGAAGACCGATTTTTAGATATTCCATATCATCGTAGTAGAGTCGGTCTTAATCATTTGGCTTTCCATGCAGAATCACAGCATCTGGTCGATGAAATGACGAAAAAAATAGAAGAAAAAGGCATTACAATTCTTTAATCTGAAAAACACCCATTTGCAGGAGGAACAAATTATTATGCCGTTTTCTTTGAAGATCCAGACAGGATTAATTTAAAGTTGGTATCTCCTGAATATAAAGCCATAAAGACCGCTAAAAACAAATTCTAACAGATTAAGCTAGATAATCTTATCCAAAGAATTATTAGCTGTTTTAATATTTCTTGAAGCACATAAATATATCAAAAATTAATTTCAATATTAAAACATAAAACTAAGTCAGTAAGTTATAAAAAGATTTAAAACTACAGGAATTAGTCAGTAGCTAAATTGAAGTAAATTTAAATCTGTTTAGCGTAAATTTGTTTATCCAAATATTATAAAAAACCATAGAATTCATTTTTTAGACTAAAATAAATTCGGATGATATAAAAAGGAATGGTTATGACTAAAAGAGAGAAGAACCAGAATTAGTGACCTGTTAATCAGTTTGCAAATTTTATCTTTTTTCTAGTTTACATAATATGTATTATACAAAGTAGTTGTATTGTTCTAATTTAGGATTTCTCGTTTTTTCGTGTCGATTTTGAGTACTTTTAAGATCAATTAGCATTCTTTTGTTGATCATTGTCCGTTAATTGCTTTTAAATGACTTTTAGTTCTTATTCTTTCAATACACAAACCGTTTAAGTCTTATTTTTCCTTTATAAAACAAAAAAAGCTAATTCACAACTAAATTAGTCATGAATTAGCTTTTCTTTTATTAGTTTGTTAATGCTTCAGTTAATTGTGGCACAACTTGTTTCTTTCTAGAAACTACGCCTTTTAATAAAGCGCGATTATTTTCTAATGTCACATTAAAAGCTTCTTCTACTGCGTTGATTGGATTTCCTAATGCTAAGACCACAGAATCACTGTCTAAGATGTTTGTAACGACTAACACGAATAAATCATAATTTTTAGAATGATTTTCGTTTAACATTTCTTTTTCTAATTCAGTTTGTATAGAAAGTACGTCATTAACGTCTACAACGTTGATTTGTGCAATACGGACATTTTTATCACCCATAGGGAAACTTTTCGCATCCATATCTAATAATTCTGCTGCTGATTTATCACTTAGGTTTGTTCCAGCTTTTAACATTTCTAAGCCATATGAATCAATGTCAACATCAGCAATAACTGCAAGTTCTTTTGCAATAGAAATATCTTCATCTGTACATGTTGGTGATTTGAATAATAACGTATCTGAAACAATGGCAGATAACATTAATCCAGCGATTTCTTTAGGGATCGTGACGTCTTTTTCTTTAAATAATTTAGCAATGATTGTATTTGTACATCCTACAGGTTCTGCACGATAATACAATGGATTTCCTGTTTCGAAATTAGCAATACGGTGATGATCAACGACAGATAAAACTTCCACATCCGCAATATCTTTTACGCTTTGTTGGAATTCATTGTGATCTACCAGCATAACCTTGTCTGTTTCATTTGCAACTGTCTCTACAACACGTGGAGCATCAACTTTAAAGTGATCTAAAGCATATTGTGTCTCCTCGCCTACTTCTCCTAATGCAACGGCTTCTGCTTCAAAACCTAGTTGTTTTTGCAGGTAAGCAAATGAAATGGCAGATGTAATCGCATCTGTATCTGGATTTTTATGACCAAAAACTAAAACTTTACTCATATTATTATCTCTCCTTTAAACTATAACTAACACTAAAATTTTATCTCAAATGAGCGAGTTTAGCTAGTATTATGTTAATTTTCATAAAAAAATGGAAAAAGAAGAAATAAAACTGAAAAGCATCAGCCTATTTCTTCTCTTTGTCTCTATAGTGTTTGATAGCCTGTGTACTCGTGCACACGTAGTAGTCGATTCGCATTTTCTACACGTTCAAGTGTTGGTGGTTCAATATCTTTTAATTTATATGGAATATTTAAAGCAGCATATTTATAAACACCAAGTTTATGGTAAGGTAATATTTCAACCTTATAGACATTTCCCAAAGAATGAATAAATTCGCTTAAACGGATCAAGTCATCATCATCATCTGAACGCTCAGGTACCAATACATGACGAATCCAAACCGGTTTATTTATTTCTGATAAATAACTAGACATATTTAAAATATTTTCATTGCCGTGCATCGTTAAACGTTTATGCTTTTCATTGTCAATGTGTTTGATATCAAATAAAAGCAAATCTGTATACTTCATCAGTTCTTCAAAACGACTAAAAAAAGGTTCATCATAGGTGAACGGTTGCCCACAAGTATCTAAAGTTGTGTGTATCCCCTCTTCTTTGGCCTTTCTAAAGTACTCAATAAGAAAATCGATATGCAAGAGCGGCTCTCCTCCACTTACAGTGATACCACCCTTTTTGCCCCAATAATCTTTATAGGATAAAGCTTCTTCTAGTAATTGATCTGCTGTATAAGGTGTTCCGCCTCCCATGTTCCATGTATCAGGATTATGGCAGAACTCGCACCTCATACGACATCCTTGCATAAAGGTTACAAAACGAATACCTGGTCCATCAACCGATCCAAAACTCTCAGTTGAATGTACGTACCCAATTGCTGGCTCAGTCATGTCGATGACTCCTTTTATCATTTTTAAACGTTACATGCTATCGTGCATGGTACGATTAATGACATCTAATTGTTGTTCACGGGTTAATTTAATAAAGTTAACGGCATAGCCTGATACACGGATAGTTAATTGCGGATAATTTTCCGGATGATCCATCGCGTCAACTAAGGTTTCGCGATTAAAGACATTAACATTTAAATGGTGTCCGCCTTTTTTAGCATAACCATCTAATAGACTTGCTAAGTTTTCTTGTTGAATGTCGTCTTCTTTTCCTAAAGCTTTAGGAATAATAGAGAAGGTATTTGAAATACCATCTAGTGAGTATTTATAAGGAATTTTAGCTACAGAAGTTAAACTTGCTAAAGCTCCATGTGTATCTCTGCCATGCATTGGATTCGCACCAGGTGCAAATGGTTCTCCAGAACGACGTCCATCTGGTGTATTCCCTGTTTTTTTACCATAAACTACATTGGATGTAATCGTTAAAATTGAAGTAGTATGAACAGCATTACGGTATGCTGGATGTTTTTTAACTTTTGTCATAAATGTTTTTAACAACCAAATTCCGATATCATCTACACGGTCATCATTGTTCCCGAATTTAGGGTAATCTCCTTCGATTTCATAATCAACTACCAAACCATTTTCATCACGGATCGTTTTTACTTTTGCGTGTTTGATTGCAGATAATGAGTCGACTGCTACGGAAAATCCTGCAATACCTGTGGCCATTGTTCTCATAATATCACTATCATGTAACGCCATTTCAATGCGTTCATATGAATATTTATCATGCATAAAGTGAATGATATTTAAAGTATTTAAATACAATCCAGCAATCCATTCTAATAATACATCGTATTTCTCCATTACTTCGTCATAGTCTAAGTACTCTGAAGTGATGGATTGGTATTTTGGAGCAACTTGATCTTTTGTTTTTTCATCTACCCCACCATTGATTGCATATAAGAGCGTTTTAGCTAAATTAGCACGTGCTCCGAAGAACTGCATTTGTTTCCCAATACGCATAGCCGAAACACAACAAGCAATTCCATAATCATCACCCCACTCTAAGCGCATGATGTCATCATTTTCATATTGGATCGCACTTGACGCAATAGAAGCTTTTGCACAAAACTTTTTAAAGTTCTCAGGAAGTCTTGTAGACCATAGTACTGTTAAGTTTGGTTCTGGAGCAGGACCTAAGTTAGAGAGTGTGTGTAAGAAACGGTAACTGTTTTTTGTTACTAGATGTCTTCCATCGTCACCTACACCAGCAATGGCTTCTGTTACCCATGTAGGATCACCTGAGAACAAATCATTGTATTCTGGAGTACGTGCAAATTTTACTAAACGTAATTTCATAATAAAATGATCTGTGATCTCTTGTGCTTCAACTTCAGTAAGAATACCTTGTGCTAGATCACGTTCAATGTAAATATCCAAAAATGTAGATGTGCGTCCCAGAGACATTGCAGCTCCATTTTGTTCTTTTACAGCAGCTAAATAACCAAGATACAACCACTGGAAGGCTTCTTGTGTCGTTTGAGCTGGTTTTGAAATATCAAATCCGTAAATCCTTCCTAACTCATTCAGTTCATTTAAAGCACGGATTTGTTCATTTAATTCTTCACGATCGCGTATGATGTCCTCACTCATAGTCCCGTAACCTTTATTAGCTAAATCTTTTTTCTTTTCTTCAATCAAACGATCAACACCATACAAAGCAACACGTCTATAGTCACCAATGATACGTCCACGCCCGTAAGCATCTGGTAAACCGGTAATTACACCACTACGTCTTGCAGCACGAATTTCAGGTGTGTAAGCATCGAATACCCCTTGATTATGTGTTTTACGGTAATCTCTAAAAATATGCGAAACTTCCGGATCGATTTCATACCCATATGATTCTGCTGCTAGTTCACTCATTCGGATACCACCAAATGGTTGTAGTCCACGTTTAAAAGGTTTATCGGTTTGGAATCCTGTAATGCGTTCTAGTTCTTTATTTAAGTAACCGGCTTCATGAGAAGTGATAGAGGAAACAACTTTAGTATCCATATCTAATACTCCGCCTGCATCACGTTCTTTAGTGTTCAACTCCATTACTTGTTTCCATAATAATTCAGTAGCCTCTGTAGGACCTTCTAAAAATTCATCTGTCCCATCATAAGGTTTATAATTCTGTTGAATAAAGTCACGTACATTGATTTCTTCTTGCCACACTCTTCCTTTAAAGCCCTTCCATTGTTCCATAATCAAACTTCCTCCTTTTTATCCGTTGAACCAATCTAACAGATTCTTCATGCTCATTATAACACGAAATAAAAACAAATCAATTAATTTTAGTTACTAAAATAATATTTAACGTTTAATAAACATTATCTTAAAGGGATTAACCCGAATTTTGTTTCTTTTATTATCTGTGTATTTTCGTGCGATTTTTCACAAAAACATGAACTGTAATACTAATTATAAAACAGACAAAAAAAGATGTAGCTGTTAAGCTACATCTTCTTTCTATTTTGTCTCTTTAGTTAATAAATCCTTTTTGATCTCAATAGGTGTTCCATCTGCCACTTCATCCAAGATAAATGATCCGTTTGAATAACGATCGCTCATAGCGTAGGACGCACTAGATAGAGAAATTTCTTTCCCTTTCGAAGTTAGGATAACAAAATGGTCTTCTTTAGTTGCTTCAAAAGCAAAAGCTACACGATGAGGATTTTTCTTTAATTCTCTTAAGAGTAATAACCCTCGTTTAGCTCTTCCTAATGATTCAAAATCAAGAATGTTCATTTTTTTAATCGATCCACGATGCGTTAAAATCATTAATTCTTTTTTAGCGGCTTCAACATCTATTAAAACACCATTTATAACGTAGTCGCCTTCTTTAAGGTTAATTGATTTTACACCTGCCGCTTTTGAACCGACAACCGGAACTTCTTCTAAAGAATAACGCAAGCCAAATCCTCTATGAGTGACTAAGAAGACATCTTTTAACAATGGGTTTTCTGTATAAATAATGTTTATCAGTTCATCCGTACTTGTTTTAAGTTTTATTGCTGAAAATGATTTATTTTTATAGTTACGTCCAATAACGTACTCTGAAACAGCCGTTTGCTTAATGTACCCTTCTTTAGTAATAAAGGTAAATGTTGCTTGAGGTAGTTGCTGCGTAATGCCAAAAACTTTCACAACTGTTTCATCGGCAGAAAAAGCAATATTTTGTGATAAATGCTCTCCCATATCTTTCCATTTCAAATCAGAAATTTCATTAACTGGACGGTAAATGATATTCCCTTTGCTGGTAAATAGCAAAAGATGATTCAATGTATTCAGCTGTTGAATGTAGAGTGGATAATCGCCTTCTTTTATTCCCATCTCATTAGGTTTAGAAGCACCGTATGAACGCAGACTGGTTCTCTTAATGTATCCTTCTTTTGTGACAGAAACCATAACTTCTTCAGATGCAATTAGAACTTCAGTATCAATTTTCAATTCTTCGATTTGATCCTGGATAATGGTCAGTCGAGGTGAAGCGTAATTTTTCTTCACTTCGGCTAATTCTTTTTTCATCACTTTATCTAGTTCTTTAGAACTTGATAAGATTTTGTTATAAGATGCGATAGCTTTATCTAAAGAAGCAGCCTCATTTTCTAATGCTGTAATATCCGTATTTGTTAATCGATACAGTTGCAAAGAAACAATAGCTTCAGCTTGAATTTCGGTAAAATCAAAACGTTCAATCAGATTTTCTTTTGCATTTTTCTTATCTTTACTGCTACGAATAGCATCTATGACTTGATCTAGAATAGATAAAGCTTTAATGAGACCAGAAACGATGTGTTGTCTACTTTCAGCTTTACGAAGATTGTAATTTGTTCTTCTAGTAAGCACTTCTCGTTTATGTTCTAAATAAGCCTCAAGCATTCTATTGATTCCAGATTGTTTAGGTCTTTGTTTATCAATTGCAACCATATTAAAATTGTAAGCAACTTGTAAATCAGTATTTTTCAATAAATAGTTTAAAATCCCATTTGCATTAGCTTCTTTTTTTAATTCAACCACAATTTGAAGTCCGTTACGATCGGATTCATCACGTACTTCAGCAATACCGTCAACTTTTTTATTCAACCGAATTTCATCCATTTTACGAACTAAAACAGCTTTATTTACTTCATATGGAATTTCATTGATTACGATTTGTTCTTTGCCGCCTCTAACTTCTTCGATTCGGGTTTTAGAACGGACAATAATCTTTCCTTTTCCAGTTTCATAAGCTTGTTTTATTCCAGCTACACCTTGTAGAATAGCTCCAGTTGGAAAATCAGGTCCTTTAATGTGCTGCATTAAATCTGTTACAGATGCATTTGGATGGTCAATTAGGTGAATCGTCGCATCAATCACCTCTCCTAAATTATGAGGAGGGATATCTGTTGCGTAACCAGCAGAGATTCCTGTAGCCCCATTTACAAGTAAATTAGGGTAACTAGCTGGAAATACCGTTGGTTCTTCATCTGTATCATCAAAGTTTAGAACAAAATCAACGGTTTCCTTATCAATATCTCTAACTAGTTCAGCAGATATTTTTGATAGACGTGCTTCCGTATACCGCATAGCTGCCGGTGGATCTCCATCCATACTCCCGTTGTTCCCATGCATTTCAATCAAGACTTCTCGTTGTTTCCAATCTTGACTTAATCGGACCATCGCCTCATAGACACTGCTGTCCCCATGTGGGTGATAATTCCCGATTACATTTCCGACTGTCTTGGCAGACTTTCTAAAACCTTTGTCTGCCGTATTGCCCTCTACGTTCATTGCATATAAAATTCGGCGTTGAACCGGTTTTAAACCATCCCGAATATCTGGTAAAGCTCGTTCTTGAATAATATATTTTGAATAGCGTCCAAAACGATCTCCCATTACTTCTTCCAGGGTCAACTCCTGAATATCCGCTCTATTCTCCATCTTCGACACTTCCTTCATCTACTGTTTCAATTTGATCCATAATTTGACTGTTTTCTAAAATACTGCCGCCTTCTTCGAACGTAAACTCTACATGAGATTCAATCCATTTACGTCTAGGTTCTACTTTATCTCCCATTAAGACAGAGACGCGTTTTTCAGCTTGAGCAGCATCATCGATTTTCACTCGAATCAATGTGCGCGTATCTGGGTTCATCGTTGTATCCCATAGTTGGTCTGCATTCATTTCACCCAGCCCTTTGTAGCGTTGCAAAATATAATTTTTGCCAAAGTCTTTTGTGACTTGAACCAATTCGTCATCTGTCCATGCATAAGCAATCTTTTCTTTTTTGCCAATACCTCTAGATAGTTTATATAACGGTGGTAAAGCTAAATAAACTTTTCCTGCTTCAAAAAGTGGTTTCATGTAACGATAAAAGAAAGTTAGCAACAGTGTTTGAATATGCGCTCCATCGGTATCCGCATCGGTCATGATGATGATTTTATCGTAGTTGCAGTCTGCAATATCAAATTCTGGACCTACACCTGCACCGATCGTATAGATCATAGTGCTAATTTCTTCGTTTTTCATCACATCTTGTAATTTAGCTTTTTCCGTGTTGATGACTTTTCCACGAAGAGGCAAGATGGCTTGAAATTTACGGTCTCGGCCTTGTTTAGCCGAACCACCAGCTGAATCTCCCTCTACCAAGTACAATTCATTCCGTTTAGCATTTTTACTTTGAGCCGGTGTTAATTTACCAGACAAAAGGGTATCATTTTTTTTGCGCTTCTTGCCATTACGACTTTCTTCACGCGCTTTTCTAGCCGCGTCACGTGCTTCTCTTGCTTTTAAGGCCTTACGGATCAATTGTTGGCTAAGATCGCCATTTTCAATCAAATAAAAGTTTAATTGATCACTGACAACTGTCTCTACAGCTGATCTAGCTTGTGGAGTACCTAATTTGCTTTTCGTTTGACCTTCAAATTGCAAAAGATTCTCTGGTATACGAATAGAAATAACGGCTGCTAGACCTTCTCTAAAGTCTGTACCTTCTAAGTTTTTATCTTTTTCTTTCAGTAAATTAACTTTGCGCGCGTATTCATTAAACGTCTTCGTGATGGCTGTCTTCATACCCGCTTCATGGGTACCACCATCTTTCGTCCGTACGTTGTTAACAAAAGATAAAATCGTTTCAGAATAGCCGTCATTGTATTGAAAAGAAAATTCAACTTCAATCTCGTTATTTTCACCTTCAAAATAGGCTACGGGTGTCAAATTGTCTTTGTCTTCATTCAAATAACTGACAAATTCTTTAATCCCTTCTTCGTAATAAAAAACTTCTGCTTGTTCGTTTCGTTCATCGGTTAAAGTTATACGCAAACCTTTTAATAAGAAAGCTGATTCTCGTAATCGTTCTGCCAACACATCGTACGATAAGTTCGTTGTGGTAAAAATCGTAGGATCAGGTTTGAAATGGACAATGGTTCCATTTTTTTCATTAGTGGTTTTAATTTTCTTTAGCGATCCTTTGGGTTTTCCACCCTCAATAAATTTTTGTTGGTAATGGACACCTTCACGAATGATGGTAACGGTAAGCCATTCAGACAATGCGTTAACCACGCTTGCGCCCACACCATGCAGACCTCCTGAAGTCTTATAGCCACCCTGGCCAAATTTACCTCCTGCATGCAATACTGTGAAAATAACTTGGACAGTAGGGATTCCAGATGAATGCATTCCAATTGGCATACCGCGTCCATTGTCTTTGACACTGATGCTATTGTCTTTGTGCAACGTGACATCTATCTCAGTTCCAAAACCGGATAACGCTTCATCAACTGAATTATCCACTATTTCGTAAACTAAATGGTGCAACCCACGTGCATCCGTAGAACCGATATACATACCTGGTCTTTTTCGTACTGCTTCTAATCCTTCTAATACTTGGATTGAATCATCATTATAATCTTTATTTAACTCTTTTGGCATACTAAAACTCCTTAAGGCTTTAAACATAAAGTGATTCCTACTTATCTGTTCAACAAAACAACGGGCATTATTTTAACTGAACACAAGTAGTTTCTTGCTTTATCTTAAAGTTTTCTCTAGTCTCTTTTTATTTCTCCAGCAGGGTTAACCCATGCTAGCATCAATCAACTGCTTCATTTTAGTGAAGCACCTTTTTAATCATACTCTATATTTTAAGGAATAGAAAGCACTAAACAGTAGTTTTTTTTATAAAAACCGAAAATATGTTCGCCTTGAAATAAGAAGATTTCTCTTCTCATTAAACAATTTATTTTTTTGAATTGCAAGCTAAGAGAGAAATGATTCTTAATTAGCTTTCGATGGGCTTTGTGAATAAAACGGTTTTTACCTAGCCTTCTAATACGATAAATGGTAAAATGATGAATACGTTATTCTAACTATGTATACTGCAATTCAAGGAGAGAAATTTGTTGATTAAAATCATACTCATGTTTATTATTGCTTATCTATTAGGTTCGATCCCTTCAGGTGTTTGGGTCGGGAAAAAGATTTACGGAAAAGATATTCGTCAGTTTGGCAGTGGAAACTCTGGAACAACGAATACATTTAGAGTGCTAGGGAAAACTGCTGGAACGGTCGTATTGTTAGCTGATGTATTAAAAGGAACACTGGCTGCTTGTTTGCCTTTATTTTTTCATGTGCCAATCAACCCAATGGTGATCGGTTTAGGAGCTATCCTCGGTCATACGTACCCCATATTTGCTCAATTTAAAGGTGGCAAGGCGGTCGCCACAAGTGCAGGTGTTTTGTTAGCCTACAACCCGCCATTCTTTATTTATAGTGTCTGTCTATTCTTAGTCTTATTATTCTTAACTAGAATGGTAAGTCTGTCAAGTATGATCTCATTACCACTTATTACCCTTTCGAGTTTAATTATAGGGGATTGGATTTTAACAACCATTGCATTTATCTTAACCCTCTTTATTATTTATAGACATCGAGAAAATATTAAACGTATTCGGAACGGTACAGAAAGTAAAGTTCCATTTGGTTTAGGGTATAAAAAAGATGAGAAAGATTCTTTTTAATAGAACGTAACATCAAAGGAACTGGGACATCATGTCTCAGTTCCTTTTTGTCTGTATTTAAGTTAGAGAGATTGTATAGTTAGCAGAAAATGATTCTGAACCCTCTAGTTGTTGTATACCAAGTTTGTCTTTCAACTCACCTGTAAATTCACTTGAATCTGCAAGACCATACCAAGGCTCGATACAAACAAAAGGAGCTTCTTTTTTAGGAGGAGACCAGATACCTGTATAGGGAAAGCCTTCAAAAGCGATTGATACGGAATGAGTTGTTTTTTCAGAGTTAATTGAAAAAATATTTTTTCCTTTGGTTTCATAGATCAGAGCATCATTATCAAATAAGGCTCTTTTTAAATCGATCTCTGTATTGGTTTGAGCTAACGTGGTACTTTCTAAATCTAAGTATGGACCGACTAATGGAATTTGGCGACGAGATCGTCTAGGTAAAAACGTTAAATAATAATCTTCAAACGTGGTATCACTAGTCAGTGGAACATTGAATCCAGGGTGACCTCCAATAGAAAAATACATCACTTCAGATTCGTGTGTGTTTTTTACAAAATAGCTGACGTTAACCGTGTTTTTCTCTAGGGTATACGTTAACGATAATTGAAAATCAAATGGATAGTGTTCTTTTGTCTGCAATGAAGAAGTGGTCGTTAACCGCACCGTTGTCTCTGTTTGTTCTTCTACTTGAAAGTCACTATCTCTTGCAAACCCGTGTTGATTCAAGGCATATGTTTTTCCATTGTACCGGTATTCATCATTTTTTAAACGCCCTACAACTGGAAATAAAACAGGCGCTTTTCTGCCCCAAAAAGCTGGGTCTCCTTGCCATAAGTATTCTAATCCTTCATCCGTACGTTTGATACTTTGAAGTTCAGCACCCTTTGTAGAAATAGATACCGTTAACAGATCGTTCTTTAATGTGATCATTTTTGTTTGCCTCCTCATTTGCAACTCATTCTCTATCTTTACCAAAATATACGGATGTAAAAAAGCAATCCTTTACTAATGATAAGTTAAAGGATTACTTAGTATACTATAAAAATTCATTAATAAATCGATTCTTTCTCCAATGCATCAATAAATTTTTCGTTCTGTACTTTAATATAGGTGCCTTTCATTCCTAATGATCTGGATTCAATAATGCCGCCAGATTCTAACTTACGTAAGGCATTAACAATGACCGAACGGGTGATGCCAACTTTATCTGCTACATTAGAAGCGGTTATGCGACCTTCAGTACCGTCTAATTCTTCAAAAATAGCCTTGATAGCCTTTAGTTCACTATAAGACAGCGTCTTGATCGCCATCTGTACAGTTGCCGTATTACGAGCAGATTCAGCGATTTGAGTAGACTTCTTAAACAAAATCTCTATTCCAACAACCGTTGCTGCATGTTCCCCTAAGATTAAATCAGTGTCATCAAACACTGGCTGCAAGCGCGCGAGTAAAAGTGTCCCTAATCGCTGACCTGCTACAAATACAGGTATGACTGTCGTCAAGCCCTCTACAAACATATCTCTTGTTTCAATCGGAAAGACGGTATAGTCACTTTCAATATCAATATTGGCTCTTGTTTCATAAATTTCCAACATACTGCGTGTGTATTTTTCGGGGAACTTTTCATCCACTAACATTTGTTTCACACGTTCGTTATTGATTTCATGTTTTTCATGATAGCCGAGTAAATTTCCAGCGTCATCAATCAAATAGGTGTTTGCATTAAGAATATCGCCTAATACAATCGCCATATCAGTGAAAGCTAATTCTCCATCTGTTGAAGAATCCGTCTTTACTACGCCACCTTTTGTTTGTAACAAATAATTAATTTTTCGCATTTTTTGCAGTAAATCATTCATGAGAAGCCTCCACCATTCTTTTTATAAAATGTAGCGACTTAAATCTTTGTCTTCTACAATGTGTTCGATTTTTTCATTGACATAATTTTCAGTAATGGTAATGTCTCCCATTTGCATATCGGGTGCTTCAAATAATAAATCTTCTAGTAATTTTTCTAAAATCGTATGCAAACGTCTGGCTCCGATATTATCCGTTTCATGATTTACTTGATAAGCAATTGCAGCTAACCGTTCAATCGATTCATACGTAAATGTGATATTGACATTTTCAGTCCCTAACATCGCAATATATTGTTTGAGTAACGCATTATTTGGTTCTGTTAGAATCTTAACAAAATCTTCTTTGGTGAGGTCATCCAACTCTACACGAATAGGAAATCTTCCTTGCAATTCTGGAATCAAGTCACTTGGTTTAGAAACATGAAATGCTCCAGAAGCAATAAATAGGATATGGTCTGTTTGAATCGGACCATATTTTGTGCTAACTTGTGACCCCTCAACGATTGGCAATATGTCTCGTTGGACACCTTCTCGAGAGACAGTTCCACTATTTTCATTTTTAGAAGTGATTTTATCAAACTCGTCTATGAAGATAATACCAGCATTTTGAGCCAGATCTACAGCCATTGACTGGATGTCTTCTTGATTGACTAATTTAGCTGATTCTTCTTGGGTAAACAATTCAATGGCTTTCTTTACAGTAACCGTCCGTTTAACTTTAGACTTCGGACGTAATGCACCTAATGTTTCATTTAAATCAATACCCATTTGTTCCAATCCGGCACCCATAGGAGAGTTCATTGATTTTTTTTGACTTTCTACTTGTATCGTCAGTTCTCTTTCATCTAAAAGGCCATGACGAATTTGTTGTTTCATTTTTTCACGGTCTGTTGAAATGGCTTCTGTTACTTCTTCTTCCTCTTCTTCAGCTTGTGGGGCTAATTGATTAGGATCTACACCCATGGTTTTAAACATCGATTCAAAAGGGTTGCTACTCGTATTTTGGCGTTTTTCTTTTTTGATTCCTGGTATCAATAGTTTTACGATACGCTCAATGGCATTTTTTTCTGCTCGAGAAAAAACTTGTGAGTACTGTTGTTTTTCTACAATTTGAATCGACGCTTCTACTAAATCACGCACCATGGATTCAACATCTCGTCCAATGTATCCAACTTCTGTGAATTTAGTAGCTTCCACTTTTACAAAGGGCGCTTGAACAATGGTAGCTAAACGTCGCGCAATCTCTGTTTTACCAACCCCTGTTGCACCAATCATTAATAAATTTTTAGGCGTGATTTCTTTTTGCATATCTTCATTTAATTTTAAACGTCTTTGTCGGTTGCGTAGGGCGACAGCAACTGACTTTTTAGCCATTGTTTGTCCAATAATGTATTTATCTAACTCAGCAACGATCTCTCTTGGAGTCATGTCTTCTTTAGTCATCATTTAGTTCACTCCTTATAGTTCTTCAACAATAATATTGTGATTTGTAAATACACAGATGTCTGCAGCAGTTGTTAAGCTTTCTTGAGCAATTTGAGCTGCAGTTAGATCTTTCCCAAGTTTTTTTAACGCTCGTCCAGCAGCTAGAGCAAAGTTTCCACCCGAACCGATGGCTAATATCCCATCATCTGGTTGGATAACTTCCCCGCCACCCGATACCATCAACATCTCTTCTTTGTTCATTACGATCAGCAATGCTTCAAGTTTTTGCATGGCACGATCCGAACGCCATTCTTGAGCTAATTCTACAGCTGCACGAGTTAGATTTCCTTTGTATTCATGTAATTTAGCTTCAAATTTCTCTTCTAGAGTAAAGGCATCTGCCACACTTCCAGCAAACCCGACCAACACTTCATCATTGTAAATGCGTCGAACTTTTCGAGCAGTGCCTTTCATGATGACTTGTTCACCCATCGTTACTTGCCCATCTCCGGCCATGGCACATTTTCCATCATGCTGAATAGCAAAAATAGTTGTTGCATGAAATTCTGTCATTGTTTTTTCCTCCAGTCAATTATCCAAACTTAGGCTCTTGGATGAAATTGGCGATAATTTTTTTGTAAAAGATCTTTAGTCACATGAGCATATATCTGAGTTGAAGATAAACTCGCATGGCCCAATAGTTCTTGCACAGTCCGCATGTCAGCCCCATTATTCAGTAAATGAGTCGCAAAGGAATGACGCAACATATGCGGATGGATATCAGATGTTAAGCTGCTTTTTTTAATGACTTGGTTTAAAACGTATTCGATACCAGTGGCTGTTATTGGATCACCATGATGATTAACAAATAAAAAATCATGGATTCGTTTGTGTTTTGTCATTAAAGGGGTACGACTTTTTTCCATATAATCGCGGATAGCAACAGCGGCATAATGGCCAAACGGAACATAGCGCTCTTTATTCCCTTTACCACGAATCAATAAAACACTTAATTCAAAATCAATGTCTTTCAATTTAATGCCGCTACATTCGCTCACTCGTATACCCGTACCATATAGCACCTCTAGTATAGCTTCATTGCGAAAATCTAGTGGCCCTTCACCTTTTACTGCTTCAAATAAAGCATCCATTTCTTTTTCATAAAAAAACTTAGGTAAACGAAGCGTTTTCTTTTTGAGATGGACATAAGAGAACGGATTGTCTTTAACCAACTGATTTTTTAATAAGAATTGATAAAATGCGCGTAAGCTCGAAATTTTTCTTGAAATACTATTTCGACTTAGCCCTTGTTCATTTAATTCACCTAAATAGATACGGACATCTTGAAGAGTGACGCTATTAAAATCTGTATCCCCAGTTTGATTTAAAAATAATTCAAAATGAGTGATATCTTCTTGATACGCTTTTTTAGTCAGCTCAGAATAGTGTCTTTCAGTAATCAAATACTGCAAAAAAGTCTCTTTAATCGTTTGATCTACCAAGAATAATCCCTCCACTCCTACAACAAAGCTACTTTATCATACAAATATTTAGATTACAATCGATTAAGATTTAAATTAATTGAATTTTAAAACAATTCAGCTATTCTAAAACAAATGTCATTAAATACGGAAGAATTCAGAAAGGAATCTTGACTTATATGCAAAAATACTAGTTAAGCGAGAGTCATTTCTACTCAAACTTAACTAGTATTTATTTTAGTTAGCCGTATTATTTTTGGACTTCTTCTTTATAATCACAATTGCTACAGATAACCTGTTTGCTGCCTTTTGCTTTTTTCTCTACTAAATAATGTTCACATTTCGGACAGTTGCGTCCAACTGGTTTATCCCATGAGACGAATTCACATGTTGGGTAACGGTCGCAACCATAAAAAATACGATTTTTCTTCGATTTTCGTTCAATTACATGTCCTTCACCACATACTGGGCAAGCAACACCAATTTCTTTTACAATCGGTTTGGTGTTTCGGCAATCAGGAAAATTGCTGCACGCATAGAATTTTCCATAACGACCCAACTTAATCACCATAGGATGTCCGCAAAGCTCACAGTCAAATCCAGCCGGTTCATCTTTGATCTGAACTTTTTCCATGTTCTCTTCTGCTTTTTCGACTTCTATAGCAAACGGTTGATAGAATTGATCGATAACTTTTTCCCATTCTTTATTGCCTTCTTCGACTTCATCCAGATCTTTTTCCATATCTGCAGTAAAGTGAACATCCACGATTTGAGGGAAAAATTCATTGATGAGTCCATTTACAATTGCACCAAGTTCAGTTACTTCAAAACGTTTACTTTGGAGCTTAACATAATACCTGCGTTGAATAGTTTCCAATGTTGGAGCATACGTAGAAGGACGACCTACACCGTTATCTTCCAGCACACGAATCAATGTCGATTCAGAGAAACGAGCAGGTGGTTGAGTGAAATGTTGTTTTGGTTCGATATCGATTGACTTAACTTTATCGCCTTTTTCCATCTCGGGTAGCAAGTTTTCTTTTTCTTCTTTACCTTCATCGTTGCCTTCAATATAGACTTTTTGATAACCAGGAAATTTCACTTTAGACCCATTTGCTCTAAAATAAATATCTTTTTGAGCAATATCGACCTTCATAGTATCGAATACAGCAGGAGTCATTTGACTAGCTACTAATCGTGACCAGATCAGATTGTATAATTTATACTGGTCTTTTGTCAGATATTTTTCAACTTCTTTTGGTGTCCGTAATACACTGGAAGGACGAATCCCTTCATGGGCATCTTGGTCGCCTTCAGCTTTTTTCCCTATTCGAGGTTTAGACGCTGCGTATTCTGGTCCAAATTCTTTGATGATGTATTCCGCGGCTTCATTTTTAGCCGAAAGAGCGATCCTAGTGGAATCCGTACGCATATACGTGATCAAACCAACAGCCCCGCCACGACCTAACGAAATCCCTTCATAAAGTTGTTGGGCAACCATCATCGTTTTACGTGTTCTAAAATTTAATTTTCTTGCGGCTTCTTGTTGTAGACTACTTGTCTTAAATGGAAGCGCCGGATTTCTTAACCGTTCTTTTTTCGTAACAGACATGACTTCGAACTGATCGCCATCTAGTTCTTTAATAATTTTTTGGACATCTTCAGCATTACCTAAAGCTTGTTTTTTTCCTTTTAAACCATAAAAATTAGCTTTGAATTTTTTCTTATCTTTTTTGAAATTAGCACCGATCGACCAATACTCTTCCGGTTCAAATCGATTGATTTCATCTTCTCGCTCACAAATCAGCTTCAATGCTACAGATTGTACTCTTCCTGCACTTAAGCCTTTTTTAACTTTTTTCCACAAAATTGGACTGATGGTATATCCAACAAGTCGGTCTAGTATTCTTCGAGCTTGTTGTGAATTTACCAAATCCATATTAATGGAACGTGGTTCTTTGAAGGCATTTTTTACAGCGTCCTTTGTAATTTCGTTAAAAACCACACGATTTTTGTCTGTTACATCAAGTCCTAATAAAAAGCTTAGATGCCAGGCAATTGCTTCCCCTTCTCTATCCGGGTCAGCTGCGAGAAAAACTTTTTCAGCTTTTTTTGCGTATTTTTTTAATTCCTTGATTAAAGGACCTTTGCCTCGTATAGAAATATACTCAGGTTGGTAATTGTTTTCAACGTCGACGGCCATACGACTTTTAGGAAGGTCACGGATGTGTCCTAAACTAGCAACAACTTTATAATTTCGACCTAAATATTTTTCAATTGTTTTTGCTTTAGCAGGTGATTCTACAATCACCAGGTATTTATATGCCAATGAAATGCTCCTCTCAAATGAGCGTGTTTTTTTACTAATTCAGTCGTTCTCTAATCTATAATTGAAATCGTTAATCATCTTATGCTATCTTTAGGTACTTTGTCAACCATCCTTATTTACATTTGTGAAAATAGATAGCATATAATAGAAGAAAAAAACAGTTTTCTCCCTTTGAAAACCTTTCCTTTTTTATCCTTTCACCCTTTTACTCTTAGTATTAAAAAAAACTTCAAAAAAACAGTTTGACTGTTTTTTTGAAGCGTTTTTTATCTATTTAGCTCTTCTAAAATATGCTGTGGCGATAAGACACATTTTGCGCCATGTAAGATTAGATCATTGGTACCTTCTGAATAAGGATTTGTGATATCTCCAGGTACAGCAAAAACTTCACGCCCCTCTTGCAAGGCTAGATTAGCTGTAATCAAACTGCCACTGCGATACTTAGCTTCAATGACCAATGTCCCTAACGAAAGACCCGCAATAATTCGGTTGCGCATCGGAAAATGGTGTTTCAACGGCTTAGTGCCTATTGGGTATTCAGAGATTAGTAAATGATTCCTAGCGATTTCACTTTGTAACGATTCATTTTCAAAGGGGTAGTAGTGATCTAATCCCGTCCCTATGATGCCAATCGTCCGTCCGCCTAGTTCAATGGTTTTCTGGTGAACTGCTTTATCAATTCCTTTAGCTAATCCACTTACCGTTATGATCTCATGACTAATCAATTCAGGCAATAAAAGGGTTAAGGCTTTTTCGCCATAAGAACTAGTCAAACGAGATCCAACGATGGCAAGTAATTGATGATTGAGCAACGAAAGATCTCCTTGATAGAATAACAATGCCGGTGGATTATAGATGTGCTTTAAGTATTCAGGATACGTTTTATCCAAAATAGAAATCCATTTGATCTGTTTATTATCGTACTCATCCAAACTTTTCTCTAAATCAACAGCGTCAAAACTATCTATAAATAATCTTGTATTTGTTGAATTTAGTTGGGCACAACTAGCTAGTTCATAAGCGGTTAAATAAGGGTTATCTATTAAGGCTGAGAGCATACGAATGCGGCTCGTTGCACCAATCCCTTTACATAAAGTTAAATGAAATAGCATCTGATTTAGACTTGTTGTTTGCATGTCACACTCTCCTTTTCCATTGCAAAACGCTCATACTCTTTAAGTAATTTCCGCAATTAAAGGAAAATGTCATCTTTTACAAAAAAATAGCACAAAAAAAGGCTGGAACAAAAATCCCAGCCTCTTCTCTATATACGAATATCTATTCTAAAACGTGCTCCAAAAAGCAGACCCGACGTCCATTTCACGAATAATGCTCGATGGTCGATGACCATACTGCGCTTATTCGTTCCAATGATTCGGGCCTAAACGCTTTTTGTACCACTCTCCTTTTTTGCTAAATGGTATTAATACTCCATTAAAGCTAAAATATCGTATCCTTTAATTTTGTCACGACCATTTAAGTCTTTTAATTCAACTAGAAAAGCAGTTCCAACAACTATTCCACCAAGTTTTTCAATCAATTCGATTGTTGCAGCAATCGTTCCACCAGTAGCTAATAAATCATCACAAACAAGAACTTTTTGTCCAGGTTTGATGGCATCTTGATGGATCTGCAAGGTATCTTTTCCGTATTCTAAACCATACGTAACTTCAATCGTTTCACGAGGTAACTTCCCTTTTTTACGTGCAGGAGCGAAGCCAATGCCCATTTCATAAGCTACCGGGCAGCCAACAATAAAGCCGCGTGCTTCAGGTCCAACGATCATTTCAACGCCTTTGTCTTTTGCATATTTCACAATTTCGTTCGTGGCAAAACGGTAAGCTTCTCCATCCGCCATTAAAGGAGAAATATCACGAAAAACAATTCCTTTTTCAGGAAAATCAGGGACATCTGCAATATATTTTTTTAAATCCATTGAAACTTTTCCTCCATTCAATTTTAAGGTGTTGCTTTTAGTTGTTGTTTCATCCAATTCTCCAACTCAGAAAAATGACTGTAAACAAAAAAGTTTTCAGATTGAATTTGTTTTAGTCGTTTTTGATAAGCTGCTGCTTGCTCTAATTCTTTTTTCTGAACGTCTTTAACGACATTCATAACACCATCTGTTATTGTAACAAATCCTATCTCTAAAAACACTGAAATAATAAAAATTAAATTATTTTCCTTAATTTTTAAATGAGTAGCTAATAAATTCAGTTTATTCCGAACATCAATATCGACATGTGTTGCTGTGTACTTAAAGACTTGTCCAAATTGACTACGATTTGGCATCCCATTTAAATACAGTTCTTCTCGGTTATAAAAACAAGCAATAATTTTTTCGGGACTAGACTGAGCTAAGAGATCTTTGACCAATTCAATATCAAAAGGACAATCAACAAAAATCAATTGAGTCGTTTTCATTTCAAATTGCGAAAAAGAATCAGGAGTCGTTAAGGCATGACGATAACTCTTATCCGATAAAAGATGCGCATATTGTTCAACGTTTTGTTGGTCAAAAAAGACAAAGTCTGCTTCTTCAATCTTCCATAACGATGAGGGTATCTGAGTACTTCTAGAATCAAAGACTTGTACGCCTTCAATGGCTAAATCTTCTAACATTAGTTGTGTTTTGCGCGAACCATTCCATTCGTTGATAGCTAATTTACCTACTACAGAAATAGCTGAATGTAGTCCTATTTCTTCCGCAACAGGACCAAACTGAAAACCGATCACGTCTAGAAAAGCGTTATCTTCTGAAAATTTCATTTTTAAGTGCGCTTGGTCTCCGCCAATTCGGCGAACATCTTGAGACTCAACATTTTTAAAAAGGAAGGTCGGTTTAAGATTATCCGTACCAAATGGAGCTAAACGGTTTAATTCTTCCACTACTTCCACAGTTGCTTCTTTGATGCTCAACTGGCCGTCTATTTGTGTTTCTTCACCCAATTCTTGTGCTACGCCATTTTCAATTGCATATTGATTGAGTTCATTTTGAATGCGTTCAATGTTTTCTAAAGGAACAGTTAAACCAGCGGCCATATGATGTCCACCAAACGTAGTGGTAAATTCTCGAACAGTATCCAACGCATGATACAAATTGAATGCCGGTATACTCCTACCAGAACCTTTAGCTAAACCTTTAGCTGGATCAATGTTCATGACTAAAGCAGGTTTTCCAGTTTTGCCTACAATTTTACTAGCTACGATACCTAAGACACCTTCATGCCAGTCTTCTTTTGCCAAAACATAGACATCTGAATCTACATCCTTTTTTTCAATCATATCAAATGCTTCATTCGTTATCGTAGAAACATAAGCTTGACGTTCGATATTTTTTTCTTGGACCAACTGTGCTAGCGAGGCTGCTTCTTCATCATCAAAAGTCGTCAATAATTCAACAGCTGGAGAGGCATCCCCCAATCGTCCAACTGCATTCAGGCGCGGTCCTATAATAAATCCAACGGTTTCTTCATCAATTTCTTCACGTTTTATTTTTGCTAATTGAAATAAAGCGGATAAACCGATGCGTTGGGTATTTTGTAACACAACCAAACCTTGCATCACTAAAGCACGATTCTCGTCCGTTAAAGAGACTAGGTCGGCTATCGTTCCTAAAGCAACCAAATCTAACAATTCTACCGGTATTTCTCCTAATAATGCCGTTGCTAATTTAAAAGCAACCCCCACTCCAGATAATTCTCCAAAAGGGTACGAACCCTTTGGATGTCTAGGATGAATAACAGCATAAGCCGCGGGCAATGTATTTGGCAATTCATGGTGATCCGTTACAATGACATCTATTCCTAATGTTTTTGCCCGATCAATCGCATCATGTCCAGCGACACCGTTGTCACAAGTGACAATCAATTGTGTACCTTGTTCAATTAAGCGTTCAAAGGCTTCTACATTAGGTCCGTATCCATCTGTGAAACGATTTGGAATGTAGTAGTTAACTTCTCCACCAATCATTTCAATCGTTTCTTTTAACACAGCTGTACTTGTGACACCATATAGTGATAGGTAACCTTTTGAACTGATCTCCAGGTTTTCCCCCACTCCACACCGTGCGTGAGACTTTCACCTCACACGGCGTTCCATCGTTCTAGACTGTCTAAACTTAAAGTTGCCTATCGCAAATTAGATAAAAAGTATAAATGCTTTACGCATATGGTTAGAAAAAAATAGTTGAATGTAAGTTATCTAATCACTGGGCCACTCTAGTTTATAAAGATAGTCTAAATCGATTCGAGCCCCTCCCTCCACTATTTGTTATCATAGCTTCATCGGTACTATGGCTCTACTTTCACTTAGGTAAATTAGCTTATTGTACCCTTACGAGATTTTCGTCTAAACTGTTTCATTTGCTGGTAAAAGCATCCACACCCTAAGCTTCATACGTTCCAATCCAATTATCTTGTTCTATATATCCTTAGGTTTCTTCTATGGGCCGTTGCACTTGATTATCCCTTTAAGATAATATGGTATTTCATAACGTCAGATTTTTACTCTACCACATGCAATAAGATTAGCTTAAGGCGCAATCTTAACGCTGCATTTCTACATCGCCTACGTATCGACTCGTACATTCGAAAATTCGTCAGTTTCCTTTAAGAAACATTCTAACCATAGATACTTTCTAAGACCCCCAGCCTATCAAAAGCACAATCCACCTCTGGATTTTTTTCGTGTAAGGAACGTACCTTACTTACGGCTTTTTTCAGCTGACTTCACCGAGCTTTATACTTTTGAGTTTTTACCTATCCAAAAGCATATCGGAGGATTAGGGGAGCCGTTTCAAGACGTTACTCTCTCATTCCAACTCTCATTAGATCAGTTCTCCATGTCCTAGTAAAACTAAAGACATGTGCACAAACTTTTCACTTGTGAACGTATCGCACCTGCATCATAGTCGCCATAAATCGTTATTTGTTCTCCTTGTTCAACTGCATCTGTGATCCGAGAAACCGCATTTTCCATGTCATGCATCAAATAAGGGTCATAGATCCAGGATTCATCAGGCTTAAGGAATCGTTCTATTTTTTCTCTAGAATCTAAGCCTCTTTGTAAACACAATTCAATAAACAAAGGAGACAAGTTTAATGCTTTACTTAAATCTGTTACTATTTCAGTATTAGTGTTTTGTTCTTTTAATTTCCATTTTGTACGTGATTTCAACAAATTATCTCACTCCTAACTGCACCATTATATCAAAAATAATAGGTATAGATATAGTATTTCTTCCTTTTAAAACAGAACATGAATGGTCATTGAAAAAACTCAGCTTAACCCAACTACCTAATGAATCATCACTGGGACAACAAAAAAAGATCGGACAGGTTGTCCGATCTTTTAATTGACTGATTTAACTCAGTCTTAATCTTCTATAATATGAACACCGATCCCAATTAATCCAGGACCCGTATGCACTCCTAAAGCTGGACTGATTTGATCTTCAAATAGTGTAACAAAATTTGGCAATTTCTTTTTAAGTTCTAGTCGAATATCGTCAACTTGGACCTCGGCTGTCTTACCACCATAAGCAATTGCTAAATGGTATTTTTTTGCATCCCCTGCAAATTCAGTTGCTAAATCAATAGCTCGTTGAATACTCTTTTTATTTCCGCGCACTTTTGCAACTGTATGATAAATTCCATTGTCGTTACAAGAAATAACGGGTTTCAAATTTAAAACATTTCCTAAAATAGAAGATACTAATCCGATACGTCCACCTTTTTGCAAATATTCTAGAGTTGGTACATGGAAAAATATTTTAGATTTTTTGACGTCTTGCTTTAATTTTTCTTTAATAACTTCCCATTCCAGTTCTTTTTCAACATACTCTGCAGCCTGAATAGCTAAAAACCCACTACCAATTCCAATGTTTTTAGTATCTAAAGTAAAGACGTCTAGTCCTTCAATATTTTCAGCCATTAAACGAACCATATTGTTTGTCCCGCTTAGCCCGCTTGAAATGGTAACAGCAATAACCTTTTCATAACCTTCATTTTTGAATTCTTGTAACATTTCACTAATCACTTCACCACTTGGTAAAGAAGTTTTTGGTATCTCTTGTTCTAAACGATCGTATACATCTTGCGCATGAATATCTACCTTATCGGTGTATTCTTTATCTTTATAGATAATTTTTAAAGGAATGACTTTCATATTGGCTTTATTGACGACCTCTATAGGCACATCCGAACCTGAATCAACTAAGAAACCTATTTTTTGTTTATTCATGCTTACTCCTCCAACTTTTTGGTTTTATTTTTTTTCTTTTCGTTCTCTTCTTGCTGTACATGGGCCAAATAGAGAACTTTTTCAGTAACAATTTTTGTAGCAACAGCTATTGTGGCTGTTCGAACAATCAAAGTTGTATTATCTGTACTATCCGGCAATAACGGTTTTTTATCAGCTTGCCTCACATGAGAAGCAACAGCTCTTAGAGCATACTCTTGTTCAGTACAAAACAAATCATACGCTTCTCTAATCCCACTTATGGACGCTTGATAAAGAATACCTTCTTTTACTTCAGGAATCGTGACCACTTGTTTTAAAATTGAAATAGCAATTAAATACGCTAAATGTTTTTTTGTGTATCGTTTCTTTACTGGAGGAGGAATCAATCCTAATTTAACATAGTTATTGATCATCGACGAAGTAATAATTTGTTTTTGATCACTCACTTTAAAAATAGCTAGATAGCGTTCAATCAGATTTAAAACTTGATCCATATAAAGATCAAAATCAGGTAATTCTTCCCATCTCGGAAAAGTATATTGGCTTATTTCATTTGACCATTCTAATAAATCTTCCTCAATTTTATGCATATAATCACCTTTTTATCTCATTTCTATTAATAATAGTTTAACACAATTGCTTTCACTAGACAAACTAGTTTTACATACTAGATTGTTAAAATAAAAATGAATTTTAGTACAAATAAAAAAAGAATAAACCCTAAAGTTTGTTCTTTTTTTATCAAAATGAACTCAATTTTATTGTTTTGGTACTGAATCAGTTGGTCCGTTTGAAGAAGTACCCGTTGATTGGGTCATTCGATTAACCAATTCTCTTTCTAGACTGCTGATTTTATCTGTTTTCTCATTAATAATAAAATCTTTTTGAGTTAATTTATCCTCATATTCTGCTCTGATTCGAGCAATAGCTTCTTCTTTTCTATTTTCTGCATTTTCTAATTCTTTTTTGCCATTCTTTAACTCTTTTTTGTTTCTATAAGTCGTACTTGTAGAAATTAGAACTGTCGTTAAAGCTCCAATAAATAATGATCCTAAAATAATCATAATTAAAGGCCAAGTTACTTCTGTAAAACCAAAACTAACTGGAACTGACTCAACATTTAAAACAGCAAAAAATGCTACAATTACAATAAGTATAAGTGCTACAATTGTCCCCCATTGTTTTTTCATAAAGTGTAGGTCTCCTTTCAAATAGACTCATTCGTTCTATTTTATAGTGTTATTTTAACACAATAGCCCGTACGGACACTATGAAAATGCTTGCGTACTTTATTTATTGTTAAATAAATCTCCAGCTAAATAATCTCCTATACGAGGGAAAAGTGTATAAAATTTCCCTGCAATTTCTAATAATGCAGGCATGTTCAATTCTCTTCTAGGTGTTCCCATTAAAGAAACAATACGACCAGCAACAACTTCAGCATTCAATACTAGATTCCCTACTTTTTCTAAATAGGTTCCACTTTCATCTGCAATATCAAAAAAGTTTGTTTCAATAGGACCAGGGTTAACTGTTGTTACATAAATATTTAACGGTTTTAATTCTAAACGTAATGCATTTGAATAACCGATAACAGCAAATTTACTTGCAGAATAAATAGTTGATTTAGGTGTAGCCATCTTCCCAGCTTGAGAAGCAATATTGATAATGTGACCTTGTTTTCTTTCAGCCATTTCAATTGCAACTAATTGAGTTACATACATTAGACCTAAAACATTTACACGAAACATTCTTTCTGCTATATCCATATCAAAGGTTAATGCTTCTTCAAAATGTCCAAATCCTGCGTTATTGACAAGAACATCAACTGTTCCTACAGTCTGATAAATTTCATTGATCACTTTTTTTACTTGTTCAGGATCTGAAACATCTAACCCAAAAGCATAAGCTGGTTTATTTGATAATTGTTCACATTTTTCCTTAACTTGTAAAAGCAAATCTTCTCTTCTAGCACTAACGACCACAATAGCCCCTTTTTTTGCAGCTTCATAAGCGATTTTTTCACCTAATCCAGTTGAAGCGCCAGTAATAAAAACAACTTTATCTCTAAGTGTATCCATATTTTTTTTCATCATAAGCTCCTTTTTTATGTTTTATTTATCTGTTCTAATAAGCGGAATATCAATTTCATCAAAATCATTCGCAATTTGAGTATTAGGGAATACTTTTCGTGCTTCCTTTTCTAATAAATATATGTCTCTACCTAAATAGCGAGCGCTAATATGAGTCAACACTAATTTAGCAACAAGTGCTTCTTTAGCAACTTCTGCAGCGTCTAAATTTGTAGAATGGTTATAATCTCTTGCCATTTTACGATTCGCTCCGTCAAATGTACTTTCATGAACCAAAATAGAGGCATTTTCAGCAAGCAATACATTATTTTTTGTTTTCTTAGTGTCGCCTAAAATGGTTACAATACGGCCTTTTTGAGTTTCACCGATGAACTCTTTCCCATTAAATGTGCGACCATCTTCTAAGGTAATCGTTTCACCTTTTTTTAACTTTCCATACATCGGACCAAAAGGAATACCGGCTTCTTTCACTTTATCGGCTTGTAACATTCCCTGGTGATCAGCTTCTTCAATACGATAGCCAAAAGACTGAATGCCATGTTTTAATTTACGGCAAATGACTTTAAATTGCTGATCTTCAAAAATTATTCCTTCTGCGGTAATTTCATGAAAATGTAACGGATACTTCAAAATAGTTCCTGAAGTTTTTAAGCACACTTGAACATAATTTTTAATTCCTACAGGACCATAAATGGTTAATGGACCATCTCCTCCTTGAAAAGAACGACTGCTTAAGAAACCAGGAAGTCCAAAAATATGATCTCCGTGTAAATGTGTAATAAAAATTTTATCGACCTTCCGCGGTTTTAAAGTCGTGTGTAAAATTTGTTGCTGAGTTGCTTCTCCACAATCAAAAAGCCAAATTGTGTTTCGTTCTTCTAATAATTTTAGTGCAATGCTAGTAACATTTCGTTGCTTTGCGGGTACTCCTGCACCTGTACCTAAAAATAATAATTCCATTTCATCCTGTCCTAACCATTAAAGTATCATTCGTTTAACTCCAAAATCGTACTTGACCGTTCGACATATTTTACCAAACTTTTCTTAAATAAGCGATAATGAGGTGAAAAATAAACGACCAAGCAATCAACTTTTTGATTGCTTGGTCGTTTTAGTTTGATTTTATTCAACAAATTCGAATTCATATTTCAAGATACGGACTAAGTCTCCATCTTTTGCTCCACGTTCACGCATCTCTTCATCAATTCCCATCGTTCTTAACTGACGGGCAAAACGTAAAACAGAAGCATCGTGATCAAAATTGGTCATCTTGAATAGTTTTTCAAGTTTATCGCCGCTCAATACCCATGTAGCATCAGGGTCTCTTGTAATAGCATAGCCTTTTTCTTCAGGAGTATGTTTATACATAACGGTATCTTCTTCTTGATCCAACTCATATAAAGGAAATTCTGGTGTTACATCTAATACATCAGCTGTTGCATTTAATAAATTTTGTGTTCCTTTATGTGTAATAGCTGAAATAGCAAATATTTGAAGGTCTTCTTCATACTCATCTTTTTTAAGAGCGTTTATTTTCTCTTTAAATTCAACTAAATGTTCTTCTGCTCCAGGCATATCCATTTTATTAGCAACAATAATTTGTGGACGTTCCATTAAACGTAGATTATGCGTTTCTAATTCTTTATTGATAGCAACGTAATCGTCATATGGATCACGGCCTTCACTTCCACTCATATCGATAACATGCAAAATAACGCGTGTACGCTCTATATGACGCAAGAATTGTGTTCCTAAACCAATTCCTTGAGAAGCTCCTTCAATTAATCCTGGTAAATCAGCCATAACAAAACTACGTCCGTCTGGTGTTTGAACCATTCCTAAATTTGGCACTAAAGTTGTGAAATGGTAAGCACCAATCTTAGGACGAGCAGCGGAAACAACTGATAACAGTGTCGATTTTCCAACAGAAGGGAAACCAACTAATCCTACATCAGCTAAAACCTTTAATTCCATTTCAATTTTATAATCTTCTCCTGGTTCACCGTTTTCAGCAATTTCAGGAGCTGGGTTTCTAGGAGTAGCAAAACGGCTGTTTCCGCGTCCGCCACGTCCGCCTTTAGCTACAACAAGTTTGTGTCCATGATGAACTAGATCGCCTAAAACCTTGCCCGTTTCTGCTTCTTTAACTGTTGTTCCAGGTGGGACTTTAATGACATTGTCTCCTGCTCCACGGCCATGCATGTTTTTACTCATACCATTTTCGCCATCTTCTGCTTTAAAGTGACGGTTAAATCGGAAATCCATTAATGTACGTAAACCTTCGTCTACGATAAAAACGACATCCCCACCTTTACCACCATCTCCACCAGCTGGGCCTCCATCGGGTACAAATTTTTCACGACGGAAAGCTACCATTCCATTACCGCCATCTCCGGCTTTTACGTTAATTGTTACTTGATCTAAAAACATTGACATTTTTTATTTTCCTCCTCATTTTTAAGTGTATGAGATTTAGTTATTTTCTAGGTTACACAATGGATCTGGCGCTGCATCTTAATATTACATTTGTTCCAAGATGTAAACAAGAAAGCCAATTATCACATATCCTCTAAAAATGAAATACGTTCAGTATACCCAATTTTAGTCCATTATCTATTGTACGTCTATTTGATGCATTTGTCTATTTTTTAATGAGGATACTGTCAAATTTACTTCTATATAACTTAAATTGAAACTATCCACTTCTAATTCACTCATTATACCATCATTTCATTTTAACTATTTAATTATTTTCTCATTTGTAGTATGATTTACTAGGACATTTTCTATTTGAATACTCATTTAGATAGAAAGATGAATTTTTAATATTAAGCGAAACAGCTTAAAGACCAAAAGGACGTGCACCATGAAAAGAAAGAAAAGTTATATTATTGGATTTACCTTATTTATAGTTGCAATAGGTTTAATGATTTTCGGAACCCATACTTTATCAAAGAGCACTGGAGCAAGTTTCACGACCATGTTTAATCCTGAAAGCTCTCTTAATCAAGTATCTTCTGACAATGAACAGCCGGTAAATTTACCCCAGCTTACTAATGAAGTAAGTGAAAATGAGATTGAAGTTCATATCACCACCTCTGTGGGTTTGATTAAAGTTAAAGTTTTTCCAGATTTGGCACCAAAAGCAGTAGAAAATTTTATTACACATAGTAAAGAAGGTTATTATGATGAGACCACCTTTCACCGAGTCTTAGACAACTTTATGATTCAAGGTGGTGACCCTAAAGGAGACGGTACTGGCGGGGAGAGTATCTGGGGCGAACCGTTCGAAACAGAGATATCCTCTCAGTTATTCCATATCCGTGGGGCTTTAGCAATGGCAAAAACAAATGCTCCCGTTTCAATAGGTAGTCAATTTTACATTGTTCAAAATCCGGTAGATGTGAGCGCCTCGGCTGACCCTACTATTACACCTGATGAAATAGTAGAGGCCTATACTTCAGGAGGCTACCCTTCCCTTGATCAGCACTACACCGTTTTTGGTCAAGTAATTGAAGGAATGGATGTGATTGATGCCATAAGTGAAGTTGAAACCGATTCGCTTGATAAACCTTTGCAAGAAGTTAAAATTGAATCTATTGAAGTAATAGACTAAAACAATGTCATTAATCGTTGACACAATTCAACAGTCATTAAGTTAGGAAAGGAATCTAAATGATTTCTTTCTTTTTTTGCGTTGAGATTGTAATAAATTTATTTTTTCATTTAATTTTGATCATCTGAACTGGTATACAAGCTACTATTTAAAAAAACACCGACTTTTTATTTTTATTGCTCTATTTGGTATACATTATTTGTATCTCTCTTTGGCGTTATCCTGCTTGCAAAGCAATTAAAAAATGATGAAATCGGTTTACTTTTGATTGCTTTTGACTGTTTTTGGTGGTAAAGTAGCGCTATTGGAGGGATATAATGCTTACTGAAGAACGTTACAACTTCATATTAGAAAAATTAACCCAATATGGAGTTATTAAATCCCAAGAACTTATGTTAGAAATGGATTGTTCAGAGTCCACTATACGACGCGATCTCGCTTCACTTGAAGAACAAGGAAAACTTGTACGTGTGCACGGTGGCGCAAAAAGAGTTTACACGATTGAACAAGAGCAATCTCTTACTGAGAAAGCAGTCAAAAACATTCAAAACAAAGAAAAAATTGCAGAGTTAGCCGCTTCTTTTGTTGAAGATGGTGATACTATTTTCCTAGATGCAGGATCAACTACTTTTTTTATGGTTCCTTTTTTAATGGAAAAAAGTATTCGTATTGTAACCAACGCTGTTCAACATGCTCTGTTGCTTGCAAATCAAAATAATGATGTTTTGCTTATTGGCGGAAAGCTGAAAAACACCACCCAAGCAATCGTTGGAACTACTAGTGTTGAACAATTGTCTCGTTATCGTTTTAATAAGTCTTTTTTGGGAATGAATGGTATTGATAAAGATTATGGCTTTACCACTCCTGATCCGGAAGAAGCTAATGTTAAGCAACAAGCAGTTATGAATAGTTCAAAAACGTATATTCTTGCTGATGAAACAAAATTTAATAAAGTTACTTTTGTAAAGGTTTGTACTATTGATGACGCATTGATTATCACAGATCATCTATCTCCTAAGAATTATGAAAGTTATTTTAATACAACAACAATATTGGAGGCAAAATCATGATTTATACAGTAACACTAAATCCATCAATCGACTATATTGTACATGTCCCTTCCGTACAATTAGGTGAATTGAATCGTATGGATAACGATATAAAACTTCCTGGTGGCAAAGGAATCAATGTTTCTCGTGTGTTAAATCACATTAATCAACCCTCAACGGCTTTAGGCTTTTTAGGAGGTTTCACAGGTAACTTTATTGCTGATTGGTTGGAAAAAGAAGGTGTCAACACGCAGTTTGTTTCTATTAAAGGCGATACACGGATCAACGTTAAATTAAAGTCTGATACTGAGACAGAGTTAAATGCTCAAGGTCCGGTTATTACACAAGCCGAAGCAGCTCAATTGATCAGTCAAATTGATTTGATAACAGCTAAAGATATTATTATTCTTTCAGGAAACAAGCCCCCTTCTCTACCTGAAGATTTTTATCAAAATTTAATTGCAAAAGTTGTTTTAAAACAAGTAGATTTTGTAATTGATACAACTGGTTCAGAATTATTAAATGCATTAGTGCATAAACCGTTGTTAGTTAAACCAAACCATCATGAGTTAGCCGAATTGTTTGATACTACTTTCCATTCGTTGGAAGATATTATCGTGCATGGAAAAAAACTAATTGACTTAGGTGCTCAATATGCTTTAGTTTCAATGGCTGGCGATGGAGCTTTATTCTTTACAAATGAACGTGTTTATCAAGCGACTGTTCCTAAAGGAATCGTGAAAAATTCTGTAGGAGCTGGAGATTCTATGATTGCCGGTTTTGTTGGAGCATTAGTTGATACGAAAGATCCGTTAAAAGCTTTTCAAAAAAGCGTCGCTACTGGAAGTGCCACAGCATTTTCAGATGACCTAGCAACTAAAACGGAGATAGAAGCATTATTAACTAACGTTACAATTACAGAACTAACTTTATAAAATTGATTTAGGAGGAAAACAACTATGAATATCAACGATTTATTGATTAAAGATGTTATGATAATGGATTTACAATCAACAACTAAAGAAGGCGTTATAGATGAGATGATTGCAAGCTTAAAAGCAAACGATCGTATCAATGATGCTGACCTATTTAAGAAAGGGATCATGCACCGTGAATCTCTGACCTCTACAGGTTTAGGAGACGGAATTGCTATGCCTCATGCTAAAACAACTGCTGTAAATGAAGCAACTGTTTTATTCGCTAAAAGCACAAATGGTGTTGACTATGATTCATTAGACGGCCAACCTGCTCATTTGTTCTTTATGATCGCAGCTCCAGAAGGCGCAAACGATACTCATTTACAAGCATTAGCAAACCTTTCTCGTCTATTGATTCACCCAGACTTCGTTCAATCTTTAAAAGAAGCAAAATCTGCTGAAGAAGTTCGTTCTCTTTTTGCAGCTGCTCAAGAAGTACAAGAAAAAGAAGCTGCAGCTGAAATCGAAGAAACGACTTCTCCTTCTAAAAATCAAGAAGGAGAAAAACCTTTTGTTATAGCTGTAACGGCTTGTCCGACTGGAATTGCACACACATACATGGCTGAGGATGCCTTAAAGAAAAAAGCTGCTGAAATGGGTGTTGAAATCAAAGTCGAAACAAACGGTTCTGACGGAATCAAGAATAAATTAACAGCTGAAGATATTAAAAGAGCTGATGGTGTAATTATTGCTGCTGATAAAAAAGTTGAATTAGCTCGTTTTGATGGAAAACCTGTTTTACAACGTCCAGTTAGTGATGGTATTCGTAAAACAGAAGAATTGATTACCAAAGCAATGAACAAACAAGCACCCATCTTTTCTTCAGATGGACAAAAAGATGAATCAACTGAAGAAGAATCAGGAACTTGGGTCAACCGTGTCTATAAAGATTTAATGAATGGGATATCTACTATGTTGCCATTTGTTATCGGTGGCGGAATATTGATGGCTATCTCTTTCCTAGTTGAAAGCTTTTTAGGCGATACAAACGCTCTTTTCTTATTCTTAAATACTGTTGGATCTAATGCCTTTAATTTCTTAATTCCTATTTTAGCTGGTTACATTGCGTTAAGTATTGCAGATCGTCCTGGTTTAATGCCTGGTATGGTTGGTGGGTTACTTGCTGTCAATAGTAATGCTGGTTTCTTAGGCGGTCTTGCTGCAGGTTTCTTAGCTGGTTATACGATTTTAGCTTTGAAAAAAGCGTTAAACGGATTACCAAAATCTCTTAATGGTTTAAAAGCTATTCTCTTCTATCCTATTCTTGGGTTGTTGATTACTGGTGCTCTTATGTTCTTTATTGTTGGACCTATCTTCGCAACAATTAATCTTGCAATGATTTCTTTCTTAGAAAACTTGGGTACAGCTAATGCAGTTATCTTAGGTGCGTTATTAGGCGGAATGATGGCTATCGATATGGGTGGCCCATTCAATAAAGCAGCTTATGCTTTTTCTATTGGAATTTTTACCGACACTGGAGACGGAAGCTTGATGGCTGCAGTTATGGCCGGTGGTATGGTTCCACCTCTTGCGATCGCTTTAGCCAGCACAATCTTTAAAAATAAATTCAATGACAATGAAAAAAAATCTGCCCTTACAAACTACGTAATGGGATTATCATTTATTACTGAAGGAGCTATTCCTTTTGCAGCAGCTGATCCACTTCGCACAATCGGATCTTCCGTTGTGGGAGCAGCAATTGCTGGTGGATTGACTCAATTATGGAATATTACTATCCCCGCACCACACGGTGGTATATTCGTTGTAGCTCTTTCAAATCACTGGTTCTTATTTTTAGTAGCCTTAGTAATTGGAACAATCATTTCAGCAGTTATTCTTGGTCTATGGAGAAAACCTGTTACAACTGAAGGATTGCTTAAATAAAAGCATTTTTAGAAGTTTGTTTAGAAAAAATAGGTACATTTGCAACTGAGGTTAAGGCGTTCTGCCCTAACCTCGGTTTTTTTGTCCACATAAAAACTAATTGCTATTCATCTTAACTTTGGGTAAACTAAATGCTATTACTTAATTTCATTTTGAAGGGACGTCGAACAGTTTGACGATGATAAAAGATCGTTATGAGGAATTAAAACTTGCTGAACGTGGAGCGGTGCTTAGCATCGTGACCTATCTTTTTATTGCTACACTAAAATTAATTGTTGCGAACTATTCTGGTTCAAGCGCTTTAAGAGCAGATGGTTTAAACAATACGACAGACACAATTGCCTCGATTGCTGTTCTGATTGGTTTAAGGCTGGCTAGACGACCGCCAGATGATAATCATCCATATGGGCATTGGAAAGCTGAAACTGTTGCAAGCATGGTTACTTCGTTCATTATGCTAGCTGTGGGGCTGGAAGTCCTTGTTTCTGCAGTAGAGCATTTTTTTGTGCCAGAAAGAAACTCACCTGACTTGATTGCAGGATATGCAGGACTATTTTCAAGCATTGTCTTGATGGCTATTTATTTATATAACAACAAACTCGCAAAAAAACAAAAAAGTAAATCGTTACAAGCTGCATCTAAAGATACTTTCAATGACAGTTTAATCAGTTTATCAACTGCTATAGCTATTTTTGCTTCTAATTTCAATATGGCATGGTTAGATAGTGCAATGGCCGTTATTGTCTCACTTATCATTCTAAAAACAGCATTTGAAATTTTTAGAGAAAGTGCGTTTGAATTGTCTGATGGATTTAATGAAAATGATTTAAAGGAATTCAAGCTAACAATACTCACTTTGCCTGAAGTTTTGGAAGTAGAATCTATTAAAGGTAGAACTTATGGAACTATTATTCATGTAGATGTTATTATAAAAACTAACCCAGAAATGACTGTTAAAAGGAGCCATGAGTTAACGGAACAGGTCGAACAGTTATTAGCAGCTGATTTTGGTGTCTTTGATACAAAAGTTCATGTTGAACCAATTGAATAAACTAATGGTCAACTCAAAAAGGAACCTGCGATAAAATTATCGTAGGTTCCTTTTTGTATGGCTTTAATTCATAACTTTAAGTCTCACGCTGATTACAATATTTTAGCTAAAAAGTCTTGAGTTCTTTGATGCTGTGGATGATTAAACACTTGATCAGGTTGTCCTTCTTCAACGATATAACCGCCATCCATAAAAATCACACGATCTGCCACTTCCTTAGCAAAGCCCATTTCATGTGTTACAACGACCATTGTCATACCAATTTCAGCTAAGTCTTGCATTACCTTAAGCACTTCACCGACCATTTCAGGATCTAACGCTGAGGTTGGCTCATCAAAAAGCATGACATCTGGGTCCATAGCTAAAGCCCGTGCGATAGCAACCCTTTGCTGTTGTCCACCGGATAAACTTGAGGGATAAGCATCAGCTTTATCCGATAATCCAACTTGTTCCAATAATCGAATGGCGTGTTCTTGAGCTTCTTTATCAGGCACACCTTTAACTTTTACCGGTGCTACTTTTAAGTTTTCTAAGACGGTCATATGAGGGAAAAGATTAAAACTTTGAAAAACCATTCCCATTTTTTCACGCAATTGATTTAATTTTGTTTCATTTAGACCTGTTAAAGCAGTTCCTTCAAAAATAATTTCTCCACTGGTCGGTTTTTCTAGTAAATTTAAGCAACGAAGCAAGGTGCTCTTACCTGATCCAGAAGGACCTATGATAACCACTACTTCCCCTTTTTTTACTTCCTGGTTAATGTCTGTTAAGACTTCATTGTCACCAAAGACTTTTTTCAAATGATCTATTTTAATCATGATTCATCTTCCCTTCATAGTGATTTAATAACTTAGTCAAACTAAATGTTAAGATAAAGTAGATGATCATGGTAACCACTAATGGTGCGATCCCTCTGTATGAAACAGATGTCACAACTTTTGTTTGGAAGATCAAATCACTTACACCGATAATGGATACGATCGAACTTTCTTTAATAACAGTTATAAACTCATTTCCTAACGCTGGCCAAATGTTCTTAAGTGCTTGTGGGAAAATGATTTGACGCATAGAAATCTTTTTACTCATGCCTAAACTTCTTGCTGCTTCGGCTTGTCCCTTAGGCACAGAGTTTAGACCAGAACGAATAATTTCACAAATGTAGGCTGCGCTGTTTAAAGAAACGGCTATAATACCAGAAGCTAATGCTGGAATATTTATAAGGTAACCTACAGCAAAATAGATAAACATTACTTGAATCATCATAGGTGTTCCACGAACAAATTCAACATAGGCTGTTGCTACAAAATGCATGAGTTTATTTTTACTCATTCTCATGAAGGATAAACCAATCCCTAATATTGAACCAAAAAAGACACTTACTACTGAAATAAGGATCGTGTATCCTGTCCCTCTTAAAAAGTACTGCCAATAATTAAAAATACTATTACTGCTCTCTTCATCACCATTCGTTCCTTGTTGAGCAGCTTGAAGATAAGTACCAGCTTCTTCTAGATAATCAGAAATCAAATCTTGGTCACTGATTTCTACTAATGACGTATTTACAGCTTCCACTAAAGACTGAGCGTCTTTTTTAAAAGCGATTGCTGAACCTTGCTCACCATCTTCTAAAAGGAAACCTCCATCAAATGTGACTAATTGATCATCATTTCCTATATAAGCTTCTGCACTAGGTTTTTCCATTAAAATAGCTTCGATTTTGTTTGTTTTTAACGCCAGAATTAGATCGGTGATTTTTGATAAACTCAATAATTCTGAATCAGGCATTTGTTCTTTAGCAAGTGTTTCTTGTAGAGAGCCTGTTTGGACACCAACTTTCATTCCTGTTAAATCCTCAGCGTTTGTATAAATCTCTTTATCCGCTTCTCTTACAACAATATTTTGTCCTCCTGTATAGTAAACATCGGAGAAATCAACGCTTTTTTTTCGTTCATCGGTAGGACTCATACCTGAAATAACCATATCGACCTTTTCTGATTCTAGTGCTGGCAATAGGCTATCGAAACCGATATCTTCAATCTTTAGCTCTACACCAAGGTCCTCTGCAATTTTTTGAGCAATGGAAATATCCATTCCTACAATCGTGTCTTTTCCATCGACTGTACTATGAAATTCGTAAGGTGGAAAATCAGCACTCGTTCCGATGACTAAGGTTCCTTTTTCTTGAATATCTTCTAAGGCGGTATCTGCTGCTGTTACTGTTTCAACTGGTACGAATAGGCCAATTACAGTTAATAAACTAAGTACAATTAAATAAAATGAGTTCTTTTTCATGTCTCTTCCTCTTTTCTGATGATCTCTTCTTTTTGACTTATAAATTATCATAACAGATTAAGAATATTTATGCAATATTTTTTACGAATATTTACTTTTATGGTCTTTTAGCCTGTTTATATACATTTAAAAATGTATATATGAATTTTTGAAACGGTTTTTTCTAAGAAAGAGTTGTTTTATTTGCAGATTGGGTCTACTATAGGATTACAGAAAAAGGAGGTTTAATATGGGACAAATTCATAAAAATGAAACAAGTTTGGATGATTTATTCAGCAAATTTGCGATTGATCCTGAAGACGAACTTGTTTTTCCAGCACCCGAAAAGGAACAATTGATAGATGATGAAAAGAAAAAAGGTTTATTAGATAAAAAAAATAGAAATGCTGAATAGCACATGTGCTTTCAGCATTTCTATTTTTTTATTCAATACGATTGCGACTTCGCTCTGTAGAAAATCCATCTGGATAGCGACGTTTCAATTTTTCGATATTTTGTACTGCTGCTTCTTCAAAAGGAATATCAGCCCACTCCGCAATTTGAGATAAGTACCATAAAACGTCTCCCAGTTCTTTGGTTAGCTCTTTTTTATCTAAATCATGACCATGAAAGGTATACTTTTTAATTAAATCGACCAATTCACCAGCTTCACTAGCTACGCCTAAAGCGCAATTGGTTAAGACTTGTTCATTTCCATATAAAGTACGGTTGGCTAATTTTTGATATTCATTAAATTCCATCTTGAAATAACTCCTTTAGTCTTTCTATTTTACGTTTTTCAATGCTTTAAAACTCGCTTCCATAGCATCTAGAGTTCGTTCGATATCTTCTAGAGTATGAGTAGTGGACAAAAAGATTCCTTCAAATTGAGAAGGTGGCAACAATATTCCTCGATTAATCATTTCTTTATAATAGTCAGCAAAAAAGAGTGTGTCACTTGCCTTACTTTGCGCATAGTTAGTTACTGGCCCTTCATTAAAGAATAGCCCAATCATACTCCCCGCACGATTGATCGTAATCGGTACATCGTATAAGGCACTTAATGAAAGAATTCCTTTTTCAAGTGCATCCCCTAAAGTCTCAAAGTAACGATAATCTTTTTCTGTTAATTGAGAAAGTGTAGCTATCCCAGCAGACATTGCGATTGGATTTCCAGATAAGGTACCCGCTTGATAGACGCTACCTGCTGGAGCAATATGTTCCATGATGTCTTTTCTTCCACCATATGCTCCTACAGGTACACCACCACCAATCACTTTTCCTAAACAAGTTAAATCTGGCAATACATTATAGTATCCCTGAGCACTATGGTAGCCTACTCTGAATCCGCTCATTACTTCATCAAAGATTAATAATGCACCATCATCTTTTGTAAGTGTACGCAATCCTTCTAAAAACCCCTTTAAGGGTGGAATAACGCCCATATTTCCTGCTACAGGTTCAACGATCACAGCTGCAATCTCTCCTGGATAAGTTTGGAACAACGCTTTAATCGCTTCTAAATCGTTATAGGGGGCAACTAAAGTGTTTGATGTTGTACTTTTTGGAACTCCGGGTGAATCTGGCAATCCTAGCGTCGCAACTCCAGAACCTACTTTTACTAATAGAGCATCATCATGACCATGATAACTTCCTTCTAGTTTGACTATTTTATCTCTACTTGTAAAACCCCTTGCTAAACGTAACGCACTCATTGTCGCTTCTGTGCCCGAGTTTACAAAACGAACCATTTCTACGGAAGGTACACGTTGGATAACCAATTCAGCTAATTGATTTTCTAAGAGAGTTGGCATCCCAAAACTAGTTCCAAAACTTGCCGTGTGTTGAATGTCATTTATTACTTGATCATTTGCATGGCCAAGGATCAGAGGACCCCATCCCAATACATAATCAATGTATTCATTGCCATCTATATCATAAACATGACTGCCCTTACCTTTTTGAATAAATACAGGAGGAACGTCAACCGATTTAAATGCTCTTACAGGGCTATTAACTCCTCCGGGCATTAGATGGATCGCTTTCTCAAAAGCTTCCTCAGATCGTTTCGTTATTCTCAACACTGCTCTCCTCACTTTCTACAGCAAGAACTTCAGTTAATCGTTCTGTCCTGTCAGATTCAACCGAGAAACCTAAGGCTTTAGCAAAAAAATTCAATTCTTTCTTAGAATCTTTTGACGATTTTTTTCGAGCTAAATCTTTTAATGACTCAATAGGTTTTCGTTTCATTTGATTAATGATACTTTGGACATGCTTATCAATTAGAAGCATCTGGTGCTCTGTCAATTCAGGCAGTTTTCGTTCTAAGCTGGAAAGTGTTTTTTCTTTTAGCTCTACCGCCTGATCATGAAGTTCCTGTAAATAGGGAACAGCTTGCCTTTCTTGATACCAGTGATCAAATTCCGTTACTTCTTCATTCAAATCAGCTGTAATTTTTTTTACGATTTTATCTTTGTCTAAATCGACTTCATCTAAACGAAAACTAATCTGATCCATATCAAGAACTTGAATTCCTTCAATATATTGAAGACTAGGTTCGATATTTCGTGGAACAGCTAAATCCATGAAGAGTTGCTTTTTCTTAGTGACGCGAATCGTAGCCATTTCTTCAATTGTTTTTTCTGTTACTAGATAATGCTGCGCTTTGGTGGCCACGATAACTCCATCCGCAGCCGCTAGTGACATAGGAAGATGGTTAAAATCGGCAGTAAAGAAGCAGCGGTTTAACATACCTGTATGACGTTTCATTTTAGCCCATACATTCATTTCGTTGGCTAGATCATTCACTTTTTGTTCATTACGACCAGTGAGCGTTATATGAGTAGCACCTTGATAAAATAATGTTTTTGCCGCTAATCGAATCATTTTTCCTGATCCAATTAAAAGAAAACGTTTGTCATTTATACTTTCCCACTCTTCTTTAAAGAGTTTAACAGCAGCTGAACCTGGATTATACGATAAATGATCTAATTTTGTTTTAGTATGCATTTTTTTTGAAAAAGAAATAGACTTGTGAAATAAAGAATTTAAAACTGGGCCAGATGTCTTCTGTTCAATAGCTATTGCAAGAGCTTGTTTTACTTGACTAAGTATTTGAGTCTCTCCAATGATCAATGAATCAAGACCTGTAGCTACTTTAAAAAGATGATTTGCAGCATCTAAATTTGATTTTCCATAACTTGTTGAAATGACTTCAGATATTTCATACCCTGTATGATTTGAAAGATAACGAAGCATATCCCCATGCATAAATTCATTTTGATCAATGTAAAGATAATATTCTGTTCGATTGCACGTTGAAAGAATAACAGCCTCTTTAACTCCTGGAAAAGAAAGTACTTCAGCAAGTTGCTCCGGTATTCTGTTTTCTTCGATTGTGTAATGTTCTCTAATTTCTATCGGCGTTGTTTTATGACTAACCCCATATAATAAGATTTTCAATAGTACCATCCTCTTATTCTTCATCGTTCTAACTGATAATAAATAGAAAAGATAGAATTAAACTACCTTTCTACCCTTTCCATGGTTCACATATCAACTATGTTTAATTTGTATCGGTAAAAAAGTTATTTTTTAATGTAACTTTCAATTAAACTCCAAGCTTTATCTTTTCCTTCTCCAGTTTCAGATGAAAAAAGAACGAATGCATCTTCTTCTCTTAAGTTCAATTTATCTTTAACAATTTTAATGTGTTTGTTCCATTTGCTTCTTGGAATCTTATCGGCTTTTGTAGCAATTACAATCACAGGAATAGAATGATATTTTAAAAACTCGTACATTTGTACATCATCTTCTGTTGGCGGGTGTCTTAAATCTACGACAGAGAGAGCTGCTTTTAATGTGTCTCTTTGAGTAAAATAAGTTTCTAGCATTTGTCCCCATTTGGCACGTTCAGTTTTAGACACCTTAGCATACCCATATCCTGGAACGTCAACAAAATAGAAAGTATCTTCTATTATGTAGTAATTAAGTGTTTGCGTTTTTCCGGGTTTTCCTGAAGTTCTAGCCAAACCATTTCGGTTAATCATTGTATTGATAAAAGATGATTTCCCAACATTTGAACGTCCAGCTAAAGCAATCTCAGGTAGTCCAGTATTTGGATATTGAGCAGGCGAAACCGCACTTATGACAATATCAGCTTTATTTACTTTCATGATTTAATCTCCATCTCTAATTATAAATTCTTTTACCATTCTAACATATTAAAGCACTCAATGACATTCCAAATTTGAATCCTGCTCGACTTTATCTATAGAGTCTAATGGTATTCATAAAATGAAGCACAAATTAAAAAAAATAAACGAAGCTAGGACCGATGCCCAACTTCGTCTATGATTTTTAGCTGATTCATGCTAACTTTTTAATTAAAATCAGCTGATTTTTTTGCCTTCGATATCAAAGAAATCAGGATTTCCTGAACCACTTACTGTATCTTTTGTAATCACGCATTTCACAATTTCTGGACGACTTGGTAAGTCAAACATAATTTCTAGCATGATTGATTCAATGATCGAACGTAAACCACGAGCACCAGTATTGCGCTCAATAGCTTTTTTAGCGATTTCTATTAAAGAATCATCTTCAAATTCCAGTTCAACTTCATCCAAAGCTAACAACTTCTTGTATTGTTTTACAAGAGCATTTTTTGGTTTTGTTAAAATATGAACCAAATCATCTTCAGTCAATTTTTCTAACGCAGCCATTACTGGCAAACGTCCGATAAATTCTGGAATCAAACCAAATTTCAGTAAATCTTCTGGGATAATTTGTTGCATAACGCTTTGGCTTTCATCTAATTTTTTCTTAGCAGAACCAAAACCAATCACTTTTTCTCCCATACGATTTTTAACGATCGTTTCGATTCCATCAAAAGCTCCACCTACAATAAACAAGATATTGCTTGTATCTAATTGAATAAACTCTTGATGAGGGTGTTTTCTTCCACCTTGTGGAGGAACATTAGCTACAGTTCCTTCTAAGATTTTAAGCAAGGCTTGTTGTACACCTTCTCCACTTACATCACGTGTTATTGATACATTTTCGCCTTTACGCGCAATTTTATCAATTTCGTCAATATAAATAATTCCTTTTTGAGCTCGTTCTACATCATAATCAGCTGCTTGCATTAATTTTAGAAGAATATTTTCAACATCTTCTCCAACGTAGCCAGCTTCTGTTAAACTTGTAGCATCTGCTATTGCAAACGGAACATTTAAAATACGAGCCAAACTTTGAGCAAGGAAAGTTTTCCCAGAACCAGTTGGTCCAATCAAGCAAATATTACTTTTTTGCAATTCGATGCCGTCTTTTTCTTCGCCACCCATTTGATTTACACGTTTATAATGATTGTATACTGCTACAGATAGCGATTTTTTCGCTTGTTCTTGACCAATAACATAATCATTTAATATTCCTCTGATTTCATGAGGTTTAGGCACTTCTAAAAACTCACCATAGCCTGCATCATTGAATTCTTCGTCAATAATTTCTTTACACAAATCAATGCACTCGTTACAAATATATACACCTGGACCAGCAACAATTTTTTTTACTTGGTCTTGTGATTTGCCACAAAATGAGCAGCTCACAGGTCCTTTTGCTTCTTCATCATTAAACATTCGTGTCCACCTCTATTCTCATTCATACCACTTATAATAGTAGCAGATTTGTCACTCATATTACAATGAGAATCGTTCAAATCTTAAATAGCATAGCATAATATTACCTTTAATGCTAGGATTTAAACTGTTTCTCTTTCAGACAAAAAAGAAGGAGCTTCAAAAGATGTTCCTTTTTGAAGTCCTTCCTTTTTGTCAGTACTATTTATCATTAGCTAAACAGCAATTATTTTTCTTCAGCTGTTTCAGTAATTAGATCAATAGCTTTTTTCATTGCAATGTCGTGTTTCAACATTTCTGGAGTCAATGCAGCACGGACAGCTTTTTCGTCCATACCATATTGTTCGCCCAAGTTTTTGATTTCTTCGTTTACTTCTTCTTCAGTAGTTTCAAAAGCTTCTGCTTCAACAATTGCTTCAAGAACTAAGTTAGTACGAGTTCTTAAATCAGCGTCAGCTTCCATTTGTTTGTGTAAGTCTTGTTCTGTAGTACCAGTAATTTGGTAGTACATTTCAGGAGAAACACCTTGACGTTGCATATCGTTTAAGAAGACATCCATTTGACGGTGAACTTCATCATGGACCATTGCCCATGGAAGATCTTCAATTTTAGCATTGTCTACAGCTTGACGAATAGCTGATTCTTCAACTGCTTCATCAGCACCTGCATTTTTAGCTTCTGTTAATTGTGTTTTAATTTTTTCTTTTAGTTCTGCTAATGTTTCAACTTCTTCATCAACATCTTTAGCAAATTCATCATCTAAAGCTGGTAATTCTTTTGCTTTAACTTCGTGTACTTTAACTTTAAATGTTACAGCAGCACCTTTTAAATCTTCAGCATGGTAGTCTTCAGGGAAAGTTAAGTCAACGTCTAATTCATCTTCAGCTTTAACGCCTACAAGTTTTTCTTCAAAACCTGGAATGAATGAGTTTGAACCTAATTCTAATGAATGATTTTCGCCTTTGCCGCCTTCGAAAGCAACGCCATCTTTAAATCCTTCATAATCGATAACAACAGTATCGCCTTCAACTGCAGCATCTTCTTTCAATACTAATTCAGCTTGTGCAGCACGTTTTTCTTCGATATTTTTTTCAACGTCTTCATCTGTTACTTCACGATCTTGTTTTTCAACAGTTAAGCCTTTGTATTCCCCTAATTCAACTTCAGGTTTTACAGTAACTTCAGCTTCAATAACCCAAGCTTCGCCTTTTTCCATAGATTTAACATCGATTTTTGGTTGTGCAACTGGATCAAGACCAGCTTCTGCTACTGCAGCATCATATGCTTCAGGCAATACAGCGTTTAGTGCATCTTCATACAAAGCTTCTTCTCCGTATTGTTTGTTAAAGATTGTACGAGGAACTTTCCCTTTACGGAATCCTGGAACACTTAAAGTAGATTTCACTTTGTTGAAAGCTGTATCTAAACCTTCTTTAATTTTTTCTTCTGAAATTTCAAATGTTAAGACACCATCATTTGTGCCTTTTTTTTCCCATTTTGCAGTCATATTATATTTCCCTCCGAAACACTCTATTTTTCGCAATAAAAATGCAATTGCATACTCATTAATAGTACACTAAAGGCTGAAATTTGTAAATAAAAACAACGAATTAAAGGTAAATCTGATTGAACTCTACATAACGCCTCATTCAATTAACGAATGACTAGTTAAACTAAATCCATTAATTCTTGGTCAATTCTTTGCATCCAATCTTCCATCTTTTTACAGTTTAAACTAGGTTCAATCGTTTCTGCAAAAGAATTGTCGTAGCGTTTTTGATACAGTTCAACCCATTCTACTGGTGAAGTGATCACGTCATCTATAAAAGGATACAACACAAAGAAATGAAGCGATACTTCTTGAACCATAGCTTGATAAAGAGTTGGATCATTTTGTTCAACACGCTCAGATAATAGCGACAATACTTCTTGAACAATCGCATGGTTCTTGATGGAAGTCAATAAAATTGGTCGGATAACTTTTTTTTCTTTCATCCAATAAATGTCAAACTCCCCTGCTACCTTTTCAATAGCTAAACGTTCGATTGCTGTCGCCTTAATAATGCCATTCACGTAAGGATTGGATAATATTGGTTTTACAGCTTGGATAAAAGGTTCTGATGGAATCTCTTCTAATTCTTTCATAATAGCAGATTGTTCTGTAAAAGATTTATTTCCTAGAGAGTATGATTCTTTTAGCAAATAGTCGACCTTTTTTTGTTTCTCAAGTTCAATTTTTGTTTGTTCTTCTTCTAACAATTCTTGAACAGCTAACCAATTTTCTTCAGAAGTATCTGTTAGCGGAAATTTTTTCTTTCGAAACACAATGGCTTGTTCTGCTTGGAGAAACAGATGACATTTTATTAAAATGGCTGTATAAAAAAGAGCCAACGACTCTTCCTGTTCATAAAAAGAATACTTATCATCTGCTATCTCTTTGGCTTTTTGATAATCCCCAACTTGATATAACGCAGTTGTATAATTTGTATTTAATAACTCATCTTGTTCTAACCGATAAGCTTCCTCGAAAAAGGGAATAGCTTCTTCCATTCTTCCTGATAAAAAATAGTCCATCGCTTCTTTTTTATACCAGTCGTAATTCTTTGGAAAGGGTACTGTTTCTCCCATATTGTCACTCTCCTGCATTCATGTCATTCAATAAAAAAGTTCATTTTGTTTTTTTACTCAGTCTTTATTTTAACATACATTTATTCATTAAAGTGAATTAAGTTGAAGCGATTAGTGAAATTTAAACAACTAAACGTCCTATTACACTGGGCTTACAAATTTTGGCCTTATTTTCAAAATTTTATATACTACACGATATAAAATATGGTAAACTAAATTTGGTGCGCTGATATAAAAAAATAAATAAAAATTTTAAGGAGGATCCTTCAATGAATCAAGGTTTTGTAAAAGACCTCACTAGTGAAGAACAAACTGAGTTACAATCTCTAGCACATATTATATTTGTAGAAACGATTGCAAATGGTTTTTATGAATTAAAAAAAGTGACCGTCACATTACCGGAGGGTTTTCCATTAGGACGAATCTATTCTAGAGAAATGCTTGGCAAATTACTTTTAGATGATCATCGCTACAGTATTTTGATTGAAACAAATGATAGCAAATATCTTTATCAATCTTCTACAGTAAAAATACCAAAAATCGATCTCCCACAACTAGAAAAAGAGCAAGTCAGTTGATTTCAACTGATTCGCTCTTTTTTTTGTTATTATTTAGTAGAAATCAATATTTTCTAAATCGTTGATAGCGTTCTTCAACGAGTTGATCAGGTGTTTTTGCAGAAAGATCTTTTATAGTCGAACTTATATTTTTTTTCATATCTTTCAGAATTTGCTCTTGAGACAACAAACCTTCTGAGTTTGTTTCCGGCAATATAAAGTCAATTATATCAAGCCCAAATAAATCTTGAGCAGTTAACTTCATCAATTCTGCTGCTTCCTTCGATCTTGTTGCATCTTTCCATAAAATAGAAGAAAACCCTTCAGGCGAAAGTACAGAATACATCGTGTGTTCCATCATCCATACTTGATTCCCCATAGCCAAAGCTAAAGCTCCTCCACTACCGCCTTCACCGATAATAATGGAAAGAATCGGTACTTTTAATTTACTCATTTCGATTAAATTACGTGCAATAGCTTCACCTTGTCCTCTATTTTCAGCCTCGACGCCACAATAAGCACCAGCAGTATTGACAAAGGTTATTACCGGTCTATTAAATTTTTCAGCTTGTTTCATTAGACGCAATGCTTTTCGATAACCTTCTGGATGAGGAGATCCAAAATTACGCATAATATTTTCTTTTACTTCATGACCTTTTTGATTGCCTATCACCGTTACAGGTTGTCCATTTAAGGTTGCTATGCCCCCGACAATGGCTTTATCATCATGAAAAGAACGATCGCCATGGAATTCAATAAAATCGTCAAAAACCGATTCCATTATTTCTAAAGCAGTTAATCGTGATGTTTTTCTTGATAAAGCAACGATTTCCATAGCTTCTTTCAACTCGTTCACCTTCTTTATAAAATACTTGCCTGTCTATATTTACTGATGCATGCGTAAGATACCGCTTAGAATCTGTTTCAATTCTTTTCTTGGCACGATCTTATCAATAAACCCGTTTTCTAAAACAGATTCAGCAAGTTGAAAATCATCAGGAAGTTCTTCATTTATCGTCTGCTCGATCACACGTCTGCCGGCAAACCCAACTAGTGCTTGAGGTTCAGATAAGATGATATCACCCTGCATGGCAAAACTAGCCGTTACCCCACCAGTGGTCGGGTCAGTTAAGACCGTTACGTATAGTAAACCTACATCACTGTGACGAGCTACCGCCCCACTAATTTTAGCCATCTGCATTAGCGATAAAATACTTTCTTGCATACGAGCTCCACCTGAGGCAGTAAAAATGATGACAGGTAGTTTTTCTTCTATTGCTTTTTCAAATGTTCTTGTTATTTTTTCACCAACTATTTTTCCCATGCTTCCCATAATAAAATGAGAATCCATCACACAAATGGCCGTTTCAATTCCATTGATTGTACCTTTCCCGGTTAAAACAGCTTCATGAAGATTTGTCTTTTTTTGAGCTTGTTCTATTTTTTTATCATAATCTGGAAAATTCAAAGGATTTTCAAATGGAATATCGTGATGCCATTCTTCAAAACTGCCTTCGTCAATGGTTAATTCAATTCGCTTTTGTGCCCGTATTCTAAACGTATAGCCACATTCAGGACAGATTTTTTCTGCACCTAAATCCTTTGTATAAATGGCTTTTTTACAACTTGGACATTGTGCGAACATGCCATCCGGCACCATAGGGTTATCTGTTTCTTCATTGATTTGTGAGTGTTTTGTAATTGGAATATAAGCTCTTTTTTTAAATAACTGCACATTGTCACCTCTTTTATTTACTGCATTTTTAGTAAGATGGTTTTGTTAATTCAAAACAAACTTATTCAATACGAGGTTTCCATTCTTTAAGAAAGACATCTTGTAAAAAGCTTGTATCATACTCTCCATTAACAAAGCGTTTATCCATTAACAAATCTTCTTGGAAAAATTGGTTGCTAATAATTCCATCGATGACCATTTCACCTAAAGCACGTTGCATTTTAGCAATGGCTTCAGCACGATTGGCACCTTTTGTAATGATTTTTGCAATCATTGCATCATAATAAGGTGGAATATCTGCTCCAGCAAACATTGCACTATCAACTCGCAATCCATTTCCGCCACTCGGCATCAATAAGTATTGAATCGTTCCCGGAGAAGGTGCAAAGTTAAAAGCAGGATTTTCAGCATTGATTCGGCATTCAATCGTGTGTCCAGTCAAACGAACATCACTTTGTTGAATCGATAACTTTGCTCCGCTTGCAATCAGTAATTGTTCTTTCACAATATCAAATTCGGTAGCCATCTCGGTTACTGGATGTTCAACTTGAATACGAGTGTTCATTTCCATGAAGTAAAACTCTCCATTTTGATCCAATAAAAACTCAATCGTACCTGCATTTTTATAACCGACATACTTTGCAGCACGAATAGCTGTTTCACCTAGATTTTTCCGTTGCTCTTCATTGATCGCTACAGAAGGGGACTCTTCAATTACTTTTTGATTATTGCGTTGCAAAGAACAATCACGTTCTCCTAAATGGATAACATTTCCGTAATGATCCCCTAATAATTGTACCTCAATATGACGTGCATGTTCAATGATTTTCTCCATATACATTTGATCATCGCCAAAAGCTGCTTTCGCTTCGTTTTTTGCACTATTGAATGCAGCAGCTAAATCTTCGGTTCTTAGGACTTTACGCATCCCTTTACCGCCACCACCAGCTGCAGCTTTGACCATTACTGGGTAACCTAATTGATCTGCCAGTTGTTTAGCTTCATTAGTATCGGTAATGAAACCTTCACTTCCTGGAATAACTGGTACATTTGCTTCAATCATAAGAGCACGCGCATTCGCTTTATTTCCCATTTGATCAATAGTAACCGCATCTGGCCCAATGAATGTAACGTTCATTTCTTTACACATGGTCGCAAATGTACTATTTTCAGATAAGAACCCAAAACCTGGGTGAATCGCTTGAGCATTCGTCACAACCGCTGCACTTAAAATACTTTGCATATTCAAGTAAGAGTCAGTAGCTTTGGCTGGGCCAATACAAATGGCTTCATCTGCTAATTGCATATGCAAAGCATCGCGATCCGCTTCAGAATAAACAGCAACAGTTTTGATTCCCATCTCACGACAAGCTCGAATAATGCGAACAGCAATTTCTCCTCGATTGGCAATTAATATTTTATTAAACATAGGCTTATCTACCAATGATGAAAGTTAATTCAGCTTCACAAACTTTTTTTCCATCTACGTATGCTACACCTTTTCCGATACCAGCGTAATCTTTCAATTTAACAATGTCGACTTGCAACATCAATTGGTCACCAGGAACAACTTTTTTACGGAATTTCACTTTGTTCATTCCACCTAAGTAAGCTGTTTGCCCTTTAAAACGATCTAGCGTCAATAAAGGAATCGATCCTGCTTGAGCTAATGCTTCTAAAATGTATACTCCTGGTAATACGGGTTCACCTGGAAAGTGACCTTGGAATACTTCTTCATTGATCGTTACATTTTTAAGTGCTACAACATGTTCACCTGGAATCATTTCGTCTACACGGTCAATAAAGTAGATTGGGTAGCGGTTCGGGATCAATTCTTGGATTTCTTTAATATTCATTTTTGTCATTGGTGTTTCCTCCTAGGCAATTCTGAACAACGGTTGATTAAATTCAACAACTTGTTCATCTTCTATTAGTATTTCAGTAATCGTTCCATCTACTTCACTTTTAATTTCATTCATTAATTTCATTGCTTCAACAATACAAAGTGTCTCCCCAACGGTTACTTTATCGCCCACTTTTTTGAAAGCTGGTTGATCAGGTGAAGGAGAAGTGTAAATTACTCCAACGATTGGAGAATGAACTAGTGCACCATCGGCAACAATCTCAGCAATTGGAGTAGAATTGGATACTTCTTCGAAAACAGAAGAAGCTTTTTGTATATTCTCTTTACGAACAGGTTCGTTAAATCTAGTTTCTGAATCAGTAAGAACCGTTTGATTGCTGATTTGTTGGCTAGATGTATTTTTACTCATACGTAAAGTTACATTATCCATTTGCAAATCAAATTCAGTTAATTCTGATTGATTGACTAGATCAAGAATTTCTTTCACTTGACCAAAATCCATTTTTATTGCCCCTCCCATTTCTTAAAGCATGTTACGGCATTGTGTCCGCCAAAGCCTAAAGAATTGTTTAGTGTGTATTTAACATCAGCTTCACGTCCAACATTAGGAATGTAATCCAAATCGCACGCTTCATCTGGTACTTGAAGTCCGATAGTCGGTGGTAAGAAACCATCTTGAAGAGCTTTCACACATGCTACTGCTTCAATGGCTCCTGCAGCACCTAATAAATGTCCTGTCATACTTTTCGTACTTGAAATCGCAACATTTTTAGCCTCATCGCCAAATGCGTATTTAATAGCCATTGTTTCAGCAGAATCGTTTGCTCCAGTACCCGTTCCATGAGCATTGATATAGCCCACATCAGCAGGTGTTATACCGGCTTCAGCCATTGCGTCTTGCATTGCACGGCCTGCGCCACTTCCGTCTGGTGTTGGTGCAGTCATATGATAACCGTCACCTGTAGAACCGTAACCAACGACTTCAGCGTAAATTGTTGCTCCACGTTCTAGAGCATGGTCTAGACTTTCAAGCATCAATACAGCTGCGCCTTCACCCATAACAAAACCAGTACGCTCTTTATCGAAAGGAATTGAAGCACGGTCAGGATCTGTACTTGTTGATAAAGCCGTTAATGCAGCAAAACCAGAAATACCGATTTCATTGATCGTACCTTCTGCTCCTCCAGCAAGAATCACGTCTGAGTAACCATGTTTAATATTACGGTAAGCTTCTCCAATAGAATTATTTCCAGAAGCACAAGCGGTTACGATAGACGTATTGATTCCTTTAGTCCCAATAGCGATTGAAATATTTCCAGCGGCCATATTTCCGATTGCCATCGGTACAAATAGAGGTGCTACACGTTGAGGTCCTTTTGTGTTCATCTTAATAATCTGTTCTTGCATAGCGTTCAATCCGCCGATACCAGAACCAACAATGACACCAAAACGATTCATATCTGTTTTTTCACGATCAATGCCGCTTTCTTCTACAGCTTGTACAGCTGCTGCGACACCATATCTTGAAAATTCGTCCATACGTTTTGAAATTTTACGTGGCATATAATTTGTTGCATCAAAGTCTTTCAATTCACCAGCAACAGTGATACCTGTCTCCGTTGCATCAAATTTTGTAATAGGAGCAATACCGTTTTTTCCAGCTTTAAGACCATCCCAAAATTCATCAACCGTATTTCCTAAAGGTGTCACAGCACCCATTCCAGTAATTACTACACGATTCGTCATTATTTTTCCTCCTTTTTAACCATTCATAACCATTCCGCCATCTACATTGATGACTTGACCTGTAATGTATTTATTTTCACTTAAGAACACTGCTGCTCTCGCAACATCTTCTACGTTACCTAAATGTTTCAAAGGTATCTGACTAACCGCTTGTTCTTTCATCTTATCAGATAATACATCGGTCATTTCTGTGTCAATAAAACCTGGAGCGATAGCGTTTACGGTAATTCCTCTAGCAGCTAATTCTCTTGCAGCAGATTTTGTTAACCCTACAACACCAGCTTTACTTGCAGCATAGTTTGCTTGTCCAACGTTTCCAACAAGTCCAACTACGCTTGCCATGTTAATGATCGTTCCACTTTTTTGTTTTAACATAACTTTTGATGCATGACGAATCGTATTAAACGTTCCTTTTAAGTTAATTGAAATCGTTTGATCAAAGTCTTCTTCTGACATTCGCATTAAAAGCATATCATTTGTAATACCAGCATTGTTCACTAGGATATCAACGCTTCCAAAAACTTCTTTTGATTCTTCAATGAGTTGTTTAGCAAAATTAAAATCACTAACGTCTCCTAAGATAGTATGCGTTTTAACACCGTAACTTTCTATTTCGCTGATCAATTCTTCAGAGATAGGTTTGCGTCCATTTAAAACAACGTTTGCTCCAGCTTTTGCAAATTCTACAGCCACTGCTTTTCCAATACCTCTTGAACTACCTGTAACAACAACGGTTTGATCTTTTAAAGTCATGTGCTCATTCCTTTTAATGTACTAGGCCGGAGCGTTCAGCTCAGCCAGTTTATTTACCGTTTTTTCTAAAGTCTTTTCATTTTCAACATTTAAAATGGTCACTGTTTTATCGATCTTCTTGATAAAGCTGCTTAATGTCTTACCAGGACCTACTTCGATAAAAGTATCAACACCCATATCAATCATTGTTCTTACACTGTCTTCCCAGTAAACGGGAGACATCACTTGTTTCACCATCATTGTTCTTATTTGCTCTTTGTTTTCAAAGACTTTAGCAATGGTGTTGCTAATAACAGGCAATTCAGAATCATGAATTGAAACAGACTTAAGTGCTTCTTCCAATTGAATCGATGCAGGCTCTAATAGCTGTGTATGAAAGGGTCCGCTGACTTGCAAAGGAACAACTCGTTTAGCTCCTCTTTCAAGAAGAATTTCTCCAGCCTTTTCTACGGCTGCTTTAAGACCAGCAATAGCAATCTGTCCAGGCATATTATAGTTTGCAGGTGAAACAATGCCGAGTACACTTGCTTCATCACAAGCGTCAAGAATTGTTTGGCGGTCTGTTCCCATTATGGCACTCATCGCACCTTTACCGAGAGGAACAGCATCAGTCATATATTGTCCTCTTTTTTTAACCAATTTAACAGCGTCTTCAAAAGATAGCACATTCGCTTTTACAAACGCACTGTACTCTCCTAGACTTAAACCAGCTACAACATCAGGATGGATTCCTTTTTCTTTTAACAATGCATCAATAGCCAAACTTACAGTAAGGATAGCAGGCTGAGTATAAGTTGTTTGGTTCAGCAAGTCATTTTCTTTAAAGCACAGCTCAGGCATATCTATATTTAAAGATTGTCCAGCTTGATCAAAAACCTCTCGAACTACACTATACTTTTCATACAAGTCTTGCCCCATACCAACGTATTGAGCGCCTTGTCCACTATATACAAAGGCAATTTTCATAAGGTTTCTTCTCCTTTAATACTGTAATTTGTCTATAAAAAAATCATCCATTCCATATACATTCAATCAATAAGAGAAATAATCGAAAAAAAAACTAGAAAAACTATCTGAAGCGAAAAGACCTCCTTTTAGCTTTCTAGTTATTTTTTTACTTAAGTTCACCTTATTTTAAAATGAGGTTGGCTTGTTCTTTTATTACTTCTTGATATTCATGCATTAATTCTTGGATGATTTCATGACTACTTTGTTCTTTATTAACTAATCCAGCACTTTGACCAGACATAAATGATCCAGTTTGTTTATCGCCATCTATAACAGCTCGTCTCAAAGCACCCTTTCCAAGTTCTTCTAAACGATTGAAATCTGGGTTTTCATCACTTGTGATGTCTTTTTCAACTTTTAAGTATTGACGAGTTAATTTGTTACGTAGGACACGTACTGGATGACCAGTAATCTGACCAGTAACTACAGTATCAATATCTTTTGCTTTTAATATGGCATCTTTGAAATTTTGATGAACAGTACTTTCGTGTGCAACAACAAAACGTGTTCCTAATTGGACAGCTGAAGCGCCTAACATAAATGCAGCTGCAACACCACGTCCATCAGCAATACCTCCTGCAGCAATGACTGGAACAGAGACACTATCAACCACTTGTGGCAATAAGTTCATAGTAGTCGTTTTACCAATATGACCACCAGCTTCCATACCTTCACAAATAATTGCATCTGCTCCTTCATTTACCATGCGTCTTGCTAAAGCAACTGAAGCCACTACTGGGATAACTACTGTACCCACACTTTTAAATTGGTTCATGTATCTTCCAGGGCTACCAGCACCAGTCGTTACAACTTTAACATGTTCTTCACAGATAACTTTTACAACATCATCTACGTTAGGTGATGTTAATAGTACGTTGATACCGAAAGGTTTGTCTGTTAAACTTTTTGTTTCTCTAATCAGTTCTCGCACAATTTCACTTGAAGCATATCCACAAGCTAATATTCCTAGACCGCCAGCATTTGAAACTGCACTCACTAAACTAGGATTAGCAACCCAAGACATTGCGCCTTGTATAATAGGGTATTTAATTCCAAGTTTTTCAATTAATTCAGACTGCATACAGTACCTGCTTTCTTATGGGTGTTTATTTTTTAGCTAATTCAGCTTCAACAAAAGTTACGATATCTTGAACAGTTGTTAAACCTTCTTCAGATTCAATTTTAATATCAAATTCGTCTTCAATATCATTGATGATTTGGAATAAGTCTAAGCTATCAGCTTCTAAGTCTTCACGGAAGTTTGTTTCTAATTGTACTTCTTCTTCCTCTTTGTCTAATTGGTCCACGATGATTGCTTGAATTTTTTCGAATGTCATTTTGTATTTCCTCCATTTATAGTTGTTTTTTTTTTGCTTATTTTTTTAAGCCTAAGCGGGCCAGTATAACCTCTTTAAAGTTGAATGAGCATGGAACCCCATGTGAGTCCTCCACCAAATCCAGTAAGAACGATTTTTTTCTTGCTTCCTAAAACTAAATCTCCATTTGTCAAAAGTTCATCTAACAAGATTGGAATACTTGCAGCAGAAGTATTGCCATATTCAGCAATATTTGTTGCGAATGTTTCAACTGGAATTTTTATTTTTTTTGCAATAGCTTTTAAAATACGGTAATTTGCTTGATGAGCAACAATACAGTCTATCTCTTCAAGAGTATAATCTGAAGATTCCACAACGGTTCGAATACTCTCAGGAACACTACGAATAGCAAAATCAAAAATTGATCTTCCATCCATTTGAAGAAACCCATTCTCAAGATTTTCTTTTGTATGGAAATTCGTAACCAAGTGACTGCCAGCTGTAAGGGAATCTCCACGACTTCCGTCAGAATGGATATCTTCTCCTAAAAAGCTGTTTTCTGTTTCTGTTGCACCTAGTAATACGCCTCCAGCACCATCACCGAACAAGACTGCTGTACTTCGATCCTGCCAATCAATGATTTTTGACATGACCTCTCCGCCAAGAACTAACCCATATTGGAAAGTGCCACTTTGAATCAACTTCTCAGCGATCGATAAAGCATAAATGAAGCCAGAACATGCTGCATTTACGTCAAAAGCCATTATAGGGTTTGCTCCTATATAATCTTGTACTAAACAAGCTGTTGAAGGACTTAACCCATCTGGAGTCATTGTCGCTACAATAATAAAATCTATTTCTTTAGCAGAAATACCTGTTTTTTCAAGAATGTCCATTGCGGCTTTACCACAAAGAACCGAAGTATTTTCACCCTCACTAATGTGACGCGTTTCTATGCCTGTACGAGTCCTAATCCATTCATCGTTGGTATCCATTATTTTTTCTAGCATCGCATTGGAAACTACCTTTTGTGGAGTGTAGCTTCCAGCACCCATAATTTTTGCCTTCATTAGAATTCAACTCTGTTCTTATAAATTATTTTTCGTGCGGTCTAAGAAAATATGAAGGTTTTTTAAGCCTTTGATCAACATTTCTGCATCTTCTCGTTTTAAGCCTTCTAGCGTTTCCTTAACCATATCTCGATGAAATTTATCATGAAGACGATAAAGCAATCGACCTTTTTTCGTTAAACCTAACTTAACGACTCTGCGATCATTATCATTTCGAATACGTTCAACGTATCCTTTTTTCACTAAGTTATTAACAGAAACGGTTAACGTCCCTACAGTAACCGAAAGCTTCTTTGAAACTTCCGTTGTCGTATGAACACCATACATTCCAATAGCTTCAATCGTATGCATTTCTTTTATTGAGATATCTTTAAATGTGCTGCTTTGAAGAGCACCTTCTTCAATTATCAGAATTTCATTAAATATCGTTACCAAGTAAGAATTAATTTCAGGAATTAATTCGTCCACATCAACTCCTCCGTTCTTTCAAATTAGCAATTAAGTTAATTACTTTGAACATCAAATTGTTTGACCATCAAACTATATTATTTTTTAATGAATGTGTCAAGAATAAATATATTATTATTTTCATTTCATTGATCAAAACCTTTTAATACCAATGTCTATAAGTATTAAAATTATTTTGAATATCAAAGTAGTTTTTGCAAAAAACAGTAAAAACCTTTTTCAAGAAATCATAGATGATTCTTATTTTTAAATTATTTCAGGAAAATTTATAAATAAAAAAGAGTTGAGACAAATTGCCTCAACTCTTTTTTTGTTCTATTATTCTGTTTCACTAGATACAAATTCTTCGATATCTTTAAAGTTAACAATGGTTTTACTTTCCATTATGTCCTTCATTTTATCAGAAGATTTATCCCAATAGATTTCTACAACGGCACTATTGTTTAATAATTTGATGATTGTTCCGGCCATTTTTTCGTCTCGGAATGAAAAAACAATTCTATCTCCTACATCTGGTCTAAATGAAGCTTTTATTTCGTCAATGATAACGATTGCTTCGTCATATGGTACGCCTAAAAGGGTCGCAATTCTTGATTTGCTGGCACCTTTTCGAAGTTCAACTTCTACTAAAGATTGAATTTCTTCGGTAATAACTTTCCCCATGTAAATCCCCTCATTTCTTTGGTTCTTAATTTGAGCGTATTCCAGTAAATTGTTCTGCTAAAAATGATTATACCATATTTTAGCAATAAAATGAAGCACTAGTACGCAAGAGTCTTTACATTTGATGCTAAACCTCAAAATTCTATTCTATTTTTGCATGAGTAACCTGTTATTTTTTATTTAAATGAACTAGCATTGTATCCTACTTTTTTTAATAACTCAGTTAAAGTGGTTAGTTCTTCTTCATTGAGAACACCAAACACACTTGAGATCAACTCTTCATGCTCTGGAAAAGCATTTTCCATAAAAGCTGTTCCTTTTTCAGATATGGCAATATTTGTTACACGTCGATCTTTGGCTGAAGGACGACGTTGTATGAAGCCTTTATTTTCTAACTTGTCTACAACATACGTAATACTGCTACTCGCTAATAATATTTTTTTTCCTATATATTGAATTGGCTGATCTCCTTTACTATAAAGAAGCTCCAAAACTGAAAATTCGGTCGGATTTAATCCATATTTTATCATATCTTTTTTTATAACATCTAGAACACTTGAAGAAGATTTTAACAATACGGTTAACGCTTTTAGTGCTTTAGTTGAGTCTTCCATTTTATCGGATCACCTTCCATTTTGAACTTATCTTTAAATACTTTTATTAGGACTAGAATTATCTTTAATTCGAGATAAATATACCATTAAAAATATGGGATTGTCAATCTATATAGCTACACGTTGAGGGGTAGTTGGATAAAGGATTAAATACGACTAACAAAACGTTAACGTTTTGTTAGAGGCTTGAACGTCTGAAGATTATGACTCTCCACAAGCACTTCCGTATACTTCAGAAGAAATTTTATTTTATCGCACCAACATCATTGGTTAAAGAACCTAAAAAAGAAGAACATCCTAGAAATCAGGACGTCCTTCTTAAATCTTATAGCATGGTTCTAGTGAATCTCTGATATCAACTTCTACAAAGGTTGATCGTTTCAATTCATTTAAACTAGAACTACATGCTGACTATATTAGCGCTCATTCATCTAGTATTTCTGATTGGTTTTCATTTAGAAAGGTCATACATTAGCAATCAACTAAATAAATGAGCTTGGACAAGATAGCTTTACTCGACTATTTGTCCTCGAAGCTACTTTCACTAGCTTCTATAAAGAGTGGCATGCTCTCTTTATATACATGTCTCTCTTTACATATTGAATATACCATGTAAACGCTAACATGTCAATTGATGAAGCCTAAAATTTAGGCAAAAAAGAGAGCCTCTTATTAGAGACTCTCCATTCATTTTGTAGCTAGTTCCCATCTTTGTTTCTATTTTTCTATACTTTAACTATTAAATTGTATTGTGCACATGAACTCTACTTCCTTCATGTGGGGTTTGGATACTTCAGTCTTGACTTATTCTATTTCAGGAACTTAGCCACTCTATGAAGTTGAGTTAATAGCAGTGAATCTACTATTAACTTTAGAGTCGATAATTCATTGACTCTAATAAAGAAGACATTGTACCTTGTCCTTCTTTACACCATTATATTAACAAGAAAACGCTTTAATTTCAACTTTAAAGATTGGAAATTTACTATTTAAAAAGTATGAATTTGGACTCGGATTTAGGCCTTATTTCTTAAAGGTTGTAGCGCTGTTGACCATGCAACAACTTGGTCTAATAAAGTGTTTACTGAAGCTACATGCAAATCAGCTGGTTTGAATTCATTCATATTTACAAAATCAGTGAATAAAGACATTGCTGGGTGTGTACGAACGCTTGCAACTTGTAGTTCAGCTAAAACAACTCGTAAAGCCTCAGCAGCTCTTACTCCGCCAGATGAACCATAACTAACGATTCCTGCCGCTTTATTGTTCCATTCAGGATAAAGATAATCAATTGCATTTTTTAACGCCGATGTAATACCGTGATTGTATTCAGGAGTAATAAAGACATAACCATCTAACTCAGCTATTTTTTTAGACCATGGAATGGCTTCTGGTGTAACATAGTTTTGACTATATGCTGCAGAAATCGGTTCATTGTATAAAGGCAGATTGTATTCTGCAATGTCTACAATTTCATATTCTGCATCTCCGCGTTTGTCAGCTAATTCTTTTACCCATTGAGCGACTTGCAAGCTATTTCGTCCTGGACGCGTACTACCTGTAATGATTCCAATTTTTGTCATTTACTTCTTCCTCCTTGTTTTTTAGCTTAGCAGCTTACTTAGCAATAAATCAATACAATTACTTTACTAACTTAAAGTGACTATAGTACAAACTTTTTTATTCGGCAACTAATTTGATTTAATCGAAATCATTTTAGATGAATTATTTTCTTCTTAATCCCTAAAGAACTATTATAAATCTGAAGGAGTAATAATACCTAAAGGAGATTCTGATACTTTACCGTTTTCTGTTATAAGTAAAGCATCTAAACGTCGATCATTTTTTAATAGATCTGCCGCAATCTCAACAGACATATTTTTTTTGATAAATAAATAATTATTTTTTCTTGTATCTTCTAAAACGATCTCTTCCACCATCGTTTTTTTCAAATAAATAGTTTCGTCTTCTAATTGATTCGCTAGCCACATTGTAATTCCTTTTTCTGTTAATAAACCAATCAATTCTTTGTTTTTATATACCGGAAAATGAGTAAATTTTCTTTCACTAATGGTTTTTAACACTTTTATAAATAAATCATCGAAATTAAACTGAACGACATCACGTTTAAATAATGGATAAACTTTTTCAGGACTTTTTATTTCATCTTCAATTTGTTCAATGTGTTTGACTACTTTATCTGTCGGTTGAGCAATATAACTATTTGGAATTAATTTTTTGTGTACCATAACATTTCTAAGATCGGCAAAAATTTGTAGATCATTCTTATATTTTTTTACGGCAGGATTGCGGTATTCATTTTCATCTAATAAACGGTAAAAAGGCTTTTTATATTCTTTTTCATTATCTGAAAAGCTTAAGAAATTATGGATACGATTAAAACTCGCAATAAAGCGTTCTGCATTATTCATTTTGTACTCCTCTCAGGATTTACTTACACGTTAAATTTACTTTGAACTTTTTTGATACATGGTAAAGAATTCACGCCCATATAAGACAAATGAGAGTGTTAAGAAAAAACCAGTAACAATCATTAGGCTATTTGCAGTCGTTGCTTGGATACTAGGAAATGCCACTAAAAATGTCATACACGCATAGAATACTGCAGTAGATACTTTCCCAAACCATTTAGCACCATCAAGTTTCTTACCTTGTCGATAAAGTAAAAAATCATTTACAGCCATAAATAATTCTTTTGCTACGAACAAGGTAATGATGATCCACATCTTTTCATAATGAACGAGCAAACAAATAATAACCGCTACCTGAGTAAGTTTATCAGCAATTGGGTCCAATAATTTTCCTAACTCCGTAATTTGATTAAATTTTCGAGCAATATATCCATCTAGCAAGTCCGTTAATCCTGAAAAAATAATGATTATTCCGGCAATATAATAATCGCCTATATCTGTAGCTGTCAAGTACTGCACCATAAAGACTGGGATGAGCAATAGACGAACATACGATAAAATATTGGGAAGAGTGAGAAAATCTTTTGCCTGAAGTTTCATTTAACATCACCTCTCGCATAGCATAACTGCTTATGTATTATGTTAATCCTACCATTTTTATTGCTACTTAGACTACTTTTATGATTTTTTCAAAAAACTTCTGGTCAAAAAAAATCCCGACTGAATGTAAAAGAAAACATTCAATCGGGCTCTTTTAGTTTAAACGTACTAACTTATTTTTCTTCGAAATCAAACTCGTCAATTGTGTAAACTAAATTATTGATATCAGAAGTACTGAAAAATGCATCTTCATTTTCAGGCGGAATATTTAAGTAAATCGGCATCGCAGTCTCCGGTTCTAATACTCCAAAAGATTCTTCTGTTAAATAGAAGGGTGCTTTGTCTAGGATAACATCGCCATCGACCGTGCTAAAACTAATCGTAATGTCGATGTTTGTCATAGCAACATCCATTCTGTTAACGATAATAAAAATAGCTTGCATCTCGCCAGCCTCACCTAAATACATACCGGTGAAGTGAATAGCTACATCATTTTCAATACCAATGTCTTCTGATTCTGCCATTCTCATTTCTATTTCTTGTAATACAGAATCACTTTCAAGTGTCAAACCTTGATCTAGTTCCATTTTTTGTGGGACAAGTGGAATATCCATATCTGTTGTTGTCTCGCCTGTTGCGCTAGAATCTACCATAGATTCTTCTGTACCAATAATACTTGACTGAGAAGAAGCAACTGCAGAAGACTCGGAAGACATTTCAGAACTTATCATACTTTCACTCGTTGCTGTCGAACTTGCTTCACTAGAAGATGTTGTCTCGCTACCTCCTCCAATAAAATCACACCCTGCCAACAAAACGACTGCTCCTAAAAGCGTTAATATTTTTTTCATTTTTATCATCCTTCCCCTTTTTAATCCTACTACCCTATAGTCCTAATTATTCCAACCTGTTTTACTCTTCAAAAGTAAATTTATCCAACTTAATGGAAAGATTCTCATTTGTAATGGAAAAAAATAAATCTACTTTTTCCTTTGGAACTGTCATCGTTAGAGGGAGAACGGTATTTGATTTTAACGGACCAAATATATCTTCTCTCAAAATAACAGCTTCTTTATCCCATACCATTTCCCCATCTTTATTGCCGTAACTTAGTTGATAACGAATATTTTTCATCTCAGTATCCGTTTTATTAATAACAAAAAAGTAAGCCAATGTATCGCCGTCTGCCTTATCATACAATCCAGAATACATAACTGTCACATCATTATTAAATCCCATATCCGGATGTTCCGTTACGAGTTGTTGAAATTCAGCCATCAATGGATTATTATCAAGCGTTTGTCCATTGTCAGCATTTTCTTTAGGAATGACAAGAGTCAATTCCTCTTCGATTGTTTCAATAGCAGATTCCTCTGGTTGAGTTGGTTGGTCTGACTTACCAGCATCTGTATAATCAAATACGTGTATTTCTTCTACCAATTGACTCGTGTTCATGCCCTCCAAGAGTGCTTCCTTAGAAGGATCAACTACTAGATACATGGGCATAACTGTATTCGGATCTAGTGTACCAAAACTATCTCCAGTCAATGTAAACGACTGTTTATCAAAAATCAATTCACTATCTGATTTACCAAATGTATACGTGAAACGAATATCTTTCATAGCACTATCTGTTCGATTGATAATAAAAAATATTCCTGCAAGGTTTGGAGATTCCCCATATGTTTCTCCTGTATAAATAATAGTTACGTCATTTTCATAACCCATATTCGGATTTTCTTTTACATAATCTTCTAACATTGCTAATGTACCATCTGTTTCAATAGTTAACCCTTTGTCGATTTCATCATTTTGTGGAACTAAGATTAATTCATTCGAACTATCTTTTTCCGTTAAATCTGATGAAATTTGATTGGACAGAGACTCTTCACTTTTTTCAATAGCGCTTTCAATTTCAGCTGAATCTTCTCCACTAGAAGCAGTTGATTGATTACTTGTTTTATTTTCAGTGCTTACACTGCTAGCAGAACTAGACATAATTTCTTCTGTTAACTTATCTGCCAATTTACCAACATCGCATCCGGCCAAAACAACAACAAAAATGAGTAGAAATCCCAACTTTTTCATTCTTTCTCTACTCCTTTCTTAAGTGCTGAGAAGCATTAAGAAATGAACTTTAGCTAATTAACCTTTCCCTCCATTCTATTTAATTTTTGAAAATAATGAATATATATTCTTATACTTATATCTTTGTAACCTTTTATACTTAGTTTTATTGTATCCTATCTTTCATTAATAACAAAAAGATATAACCTTAAATTGTGTTATTTATTTTCAGATTATTCAATCATTTTACTATTTAGCAAAAAAGACTAGCAAAGGAATGAATGTTTTCAACATTTATTCCTTGCTAGTCTTTTAAATTTTGCCTTTACAGTGCTCTATTTAAAATAAATATGATCGGTTAAAAATTTTTAAAAGTCGACATCATCTAACTGTTTGCCTTCGTAGTCCTCATTATACTGATTGTCACCCTTTTTGATGGTAGTTGGATGTTCAGTGCTATAAGCATCTCCATCTGTTAACGAACGGTAAAAGACTTGCTGAGAAGTTATACGATAAGGTTCGATGTAAAAAGAAATCAGAATGACGAATAGCAAGATTGCTAAAAATACTAGTAGAAAACCTAAAATAACAACGATTCCTTCATTAGGATTGGCTTCCAGTCTCGCACTTATTGTTTGGGTACTTCCTAATGTAAATAAACCAAAAAGAATAAACGGTACAATATACCACCAGATGAATGAGAGTTGTAATAGGAAAAATTTCCATTTATTCCCCTTCATCATTTTACGACTCTGATCTAATGCCTCCATAATACTAATCGAAGGGTTATCTTTCATTAGGTTCAATGCTTGACTGTAACTATAACTTTTGATGATACCTGGTATGATCAATAATAGCGACCATAATGTGATTAAAATAGTCATTACAATAATCAAACCCGTCGTTTTAAAGATACGTTCTTTTTTAAATGTTTGGAACATACCTTCTATAGACAATTTTGCTCCATCTACCATGTCTAAAATATTCCAAGCATAACCAGCATTCAACAATCCAGAAATAAAACTGACCAATATACTAACAAGTGAAGTTAATAAACTAGCTGTAATACTTGGCTCAACAAACATTGTTGGATTGTCTAAGTTTCCTTGCATGAAAGAATCAAGCATTGTAAGAGAGCTTCCAGAACCAATCAAAGTAAAAATACCTTGGCTAATGGCGCCTGTCAAAACAGAAACAATAATTAAATTTAAAATAGCAACTTTCCAATTTCCTTTTAATAATTTCTTTGCGGTCCTTTTCATTTCACGTCTTTCCATTTTTTCTCCTCCTTTTTACCAACTTATTAACAATCTTATCATAACTGAAACTTTAATTCTTCACAATTATTCCCCACCAGATAAAAGGTTATTTCTATTTCTAAATTTAAAAAAACGAGAGTGGGACAAAAAGCGTTCAGGCCCGAATCTTCTAACGCATACCTTATCTCTAATGCGAATAGATTTGCAAGAACTAGGGCAACTGGAACGAATAAGCGTACTATGGTCGACCATCGAGCATTATTCGTGAAGAGGACGCCGGGTCTGCTTTTTGAAGCACGTTTTAGAATAGATATTTGTATATAGAGAAAAGGCTGGGATTTTTGTCCCAGCCTCTTCCGCTATTTAAATTTCTCCATTCAAAAATCCCAAATGAATTCTTAATTAATTGTTAAACAGTCCACTTTTCGTAATCGTCCGTCTCCATAGATTCGACCATACCAAGTAAATACCCATTCCCAACTTGCGAGAAAAAGTCATGGTTAGATGTACCCGTAGAAATTCCGTTCATAATAACTGGATCTACATCATTGGCTGTATCTGGAAATAACGGATCAAATCCAAGATTTTGCAATGCTTTATTTGCATTGTATCTAAGAAAAACTTTTACACGTTCAGTCCATCCTATTTCATCATACAAATATTCTGCATACTTCACTTCATTTTGATACAGTTTAAACAGCAATTCATACGTCCAATTTTTTATTTCTTCTTTTTCATCATCAGGCAACTGATTAAACGCAATTTGGAACTTGTACCCAATATAGGTTCCGTGAACAGATTCATCCCGTAAAATCAATTTAATAATTTCGGCTACATTTGGCAACTTATTGTTCCCTAAATAATGCAGTGGGGCAAAAAATCCTGAGTAGAATAAGAATGATTCCAACATGACACTAGCAACTTTTCGTTGCAAGTCTGTTCCATTATGGTAAATATCATTAATGGTGGATGCTTTTAATTGCAATAACTCATCTGTATTTGTCCATTGAAAAATTTCATCAATTTCAAATTTGCTATTTAACGTACTAAAAATCGCACTGTAGCTTTTCGCATGCATTGATTCCATAAATTGGATATTGTTATACACCGCTTCTTCATGTTGAGTACGGATAGATTGTTTTAACGACTGAACACCATCTTGCGATTGAAGAGTATCCAATAAGGTTAATCCGCCAAATACTTTACCAACCATGTCTTTTTCGATTTTAGGAAGTCGTGCCCAATCGTCTAAATCATTCGATAATGGGATACGTGTATCCGTCCAAAATTGTTCTACTAATTTTTCCCATGTTAACTTATCAATCATGTCTTCAATATTGTTCCAGTTAATGGCTGTATAATTCGTTGTCATTCTAGTTCTCTCCTTTTAAATGGTGCAGCTCTCACAAGCATTCGAACCAATTTCTTCTGAATTTTCAGTAAATGTACGAACGTAGTAAATAGATTTCACACCTTTTTTCCAAGCATAATGACGTAAAATATTTAAATCACGAGTCGTTTGTTTGGTTGTGCGTCCATTTTTCCACTCATACAACCCTTCAGGAATTTCAGAGCGTAAGAAGAGTGTTAAGCTCATCCCTTGATCAATGTGTTTTTGGGCCGCTGCATAAACATCAATCACTTGACGCATATCCATGTCATAAGCTGACTTATAATAAGGCATTGTGTCATTTGATAAGAAAGGTGCTGGGTAGTAAGTTTTCCCCGTCTTTTTCTCTTGACGTTCTTCAATCAAACGTGTGATTGGATGTAAACTAGATGATGTTTCGTTTACGTAACTAATTGAACCCGTTGGTGCTACAGCTAAACGGTTTTGGTGATATAAACCATCTTTCATTACCGCTTCTTTTAAAGCTGCCCAATCTTCTATAGTAGGCACTTGGATCCCATCGAACAAGTGTTGAACTTTTTCGCTTGAAAAAACAAAGTTTTCGTTGATGTACTTATCAAAATAAGTACCATTCGCATACGTAGATTTTTCAAAATTATAAAAAGTCGTACCTCTTTCTTTCGCTACTTTATTACTGGATACTAACGTATAGTAATTTAACAATTTAAAGTACACATCCGTAAATTCAACGGATTCTGGTGAACCATAGTGAATTTGATTCAACGCTAAATACGTGTGCAGTCCCATTGCCCCAAGACCAATCGTATGGTACTTATCATTCCCATTTTTAATTGACGGTACCGCATCAATACTTGATTGATCGGTAACCATCGTTAAAGCCCGAACCATCGTGTCGATTGAAGTTCCAAAATCAGGCGAATTCATCAAGTTTACAATATTAGTTGAACCAAGATTACAACTGATATCTGTTCCTAAATGCTCATACGTTTGATCGTTATTGATCATTGAAGGTTCTTGGATCTGTAAAATCTCACTACACAAGTTACTCATTGTAATCGTTCCATAAACTGGGTTTTCACGATTTGCTGTATCAACGTTAATAATATAAGGGTACCCAGATTCTTGTTGCAGTTTAGAAATTTCATTTTCTAATTCACGGGCACTAATTTTAGATTTGCGTATTTCTTCATTGTTCACCATGTTGTCGTATTCTTTAGTAATATCGATATAAGCAAATGGTTCTCCATAGATACGTTCAACATCATAAGGACTAAACAAATACATCTGTTCGTCGTGTGCTGCTAATTCATAGAATTTATCCGGTACAACTAGTCCAAGAGAAAGAGTTTTTACACGAATTTTTTCATCCGCATTCTCTTTTTTTGTTGAAAGAAATGAAACAATATCTGGATGGAAGACATTTAAATAAACAGCCCCTGCTCCATTACGTTGGCCAAGTTGATTAGAATAACTGAAACTATCTTCTAGTAATTTCATTACTGGAACAACACCACTTGAAGCATTATCGATTTTTTTGATTGGATCACCAGAAGCACGTAAATTAGATAAATTCACTCCTACTCCGCCTCCAATACGAGACAATTGCAATGCACTATTCACAACACGACCAATACTGTTCATGTCATCTGTTGCTTGGATTAAGAAGCAAGAAACCAATTCTCCACGTCTTTTGCGTCCAGCATTTAGGAAGGTTGGAGTAGCTGGTTGGTATCGTTGGTTTACGATCTCATCCGCCAGCCTACTCGCCAATTCTGTGTCTCCATCTGCTAAATATAACGCATTGAAAACGATTCGATCTTCGTAGCGTTCTAAGAAACGTTCTCCGTCATTTGTTTTAAGGGCATATTGAGTATAAAATTTAAATGCAGACATAAATGAACGAAATCTGAATTTGCGGCTGTAAATATCATCAAACAACTCACGTACAAATGCTCTGTCATATTTTAATAAAAATTCTTCTTCTATATAATCTTCTTCAATTAAATAATTTAATTTTTCATCTAGAGTGTAAAAGAATACTGTATTTGGATTCACGTGTTCTAAAAAATAAGCTCGTACAGCCTCACGGTCCTTATTCAAAGGGATTTTTCCATCTACAGGTCTATTCAGTTCATTGTTTAACTTAAAATACGTAATTTCTTTTGGCTTTGATGCTAATTTAGGTTTATCCAATTTCATTCACCGCTTTCTTTAGTTGTGCAACGTCTTCTTCGTTACCTTGAAATTCAAAGGTATGTAGTAGCGGAACTTGATAATCATGGGCTAGATCTTTGGCTGTAAAAGCGAAAAGCTTACCAAAATTCAAATTCCCACCACCTGCTACTCCTTTAAAGTAGTCTTTATTATCATCTGTTTCAATAAAATCATTTAATAGGTCTGTTGCTTCTTTATCATAGGTAGGAGTGATAATAATAAATGGTTCATTTAAAGCAAGATATGGATTCGTTGGCGTTAATTCCAGCGAATCCATATCTAATTTTTTAACAAACTTTCTTGTTTGGCCTGTTAAACTAATGTAAACAACTTTCATACTAATTGATCAAGGAGATCTGGGCGAAATCCATTAAAAGCATCCTGTCCTTCAACTGAAATAACCGGAACAGAGCTGAACCCAAGTTCTTTGACTTCATTTAACGCTTCTTCTGATTCAAAGATATCTTTTACTTCGTAAGATACACCTTTATCTTCTAAATATTTTTTAGTGAAGTTACATTGCATACAATTTGGTTTAGAATAAACAATAATCGTTTTTTGAGTCATCATACATTCTCCTTTAGGCTTCTTTTTTAATGATCTTTCTTCTATTTCTCTAGTTGTATTCTACACTTATTTCTCTCTACTGGCAAATAAATAAACCACTATATATAGTGGTTTTCCTATTGACATATTCATTTTTTTCTATATATAGTGTTCTAAAATATTGCTTGTGAATATTAAAGCGAGAAGAACCTTGAGTAGATTTGTATCCAAAAACAGTTTCGTGTACTTTTCACATTAAAAAAAAAGTGAAGAAAAAATAAAAAGAGAAAAACTTTTTTTTGGCTGTACATTAATCTATCAATTTCAAAAAAATATAGAATATTTTTACATTTTTCTGAATAATTCTTTTAAACCGTTTTAGAAGTACCTAGATGAGAGTAGCGATTATTTATTGAATAATTTAAAAGACCTAATTTTTTATTTCTACATGAAAAAAAGTTAGAAAAGCTGACTATTCAACTTTTCTAACTTTTCATTTGATGTCTCAGGAGAGATTCGAACTCCCGACCGTCCGCTTAGAAGGCGGATGCTCTATCCAACTGAGCTACTGAGACATGTACTAGCAACAAAATTAATTATAGGTAATAATGAATAAAAAGTCAACACTTTTTACGAATTAATTTAATTTTTAACAAAGAACGTTATTTTAATCAGTTGTATTTATAAAAAACTCGGTTTACAATGAGTCAATAGAAAAAGACAAGGAGGGTTTTTCATGGGATTAATTGGTGGCCTTTTAGGAAATGCTGGAAATATCAGTGAGAATGAAGCTAGAAAAAAATCAGATGGCATTATTTTAGAGTCTGAAGAAATTGATTTAGCTTTTAAGCTAGTCCGTGATTTGATCATATTTACAAACAAACGGCTAATCATTATTAACAAACAAGGAGTTACGGGTAAAAAAACAACTTATCATTCCTTACCTTATAAATCGATCAGTCGATTTTTAGTCGAAACAACCGGACACTTTGATTTAGATGCTGAATTAAAAATTTTTATTTCTAGCGCCAACGAACCAGCTATCACATTACAATTTACAAATGATAAACACATTACCACCATTCAACAAGCTTTGGCTGTCGCTGTCCTCTAGAGTACTGTCATAAAGCGTTTAGACCCATATAGGCAAAAGGAGCTAGGAAAAATTTCCTAGCTCCTTTTGCCTATTCTATTTTAATACATTTTTAAGTACTGATCTCTTTCCCATTCAGTGACTTGCTCACGGAATGCAGACCACTCAATTTTCTTCGCATTCATGAAGTTTTCATAGATGTGTCCACCTAATCCATCTTTTATAATGCTGTCATTTGCCAAATAGCCTAATGCATCCTGCAATGTTCCCGGAAGATCATGGATGCCATTTTCATGACGATCTTTTTCACTCATTGCATAGATATTACGGTTGATAGGTTCTGGTGCTTTCATTTCCTTTTTGATGCCGTCTAATCCTGCTTTTAATAGAACAGCCATAGCTAGATATGGGTTTGCACTAGGATCAACACTGCGCAATTCCACACGTGTAGACATCCCTCTTGATTGTGGCACACGAATTAGTGGCGAACGATTGCGACCGCTCCAAGCGATATAGACTGGTGCTTCATAGCCTGGTACAAGACGTTTATATGAATTCACTGTAGGATTCACAATTGCTGTAAAGGCTCTAGCATGATCTAAAATTCCAGCTAAGAATTGACGTGCTGTCTCGCTTAGTTCCATGTCTCCATCTTTATCATAAAATGCATTTCCATCTTTAGTAAATAGTGACAGATTAAAGTGCATTCCTGATCCGTTAACACCATATAGTGGCTTAGGCATAAAAGTAGCATGTAATCCATGTTTGCGAGCGACTGTTTTGACAATCAATTTAAAGGTTTGAATATTATCACACGCCTCTATTGCACTAGCATATTTCCAATCGATTTCATGTTGTCCTGGTGCAACTTCGTGATGACTCGCTTCAATTTCAAAACCTAAATCTTCTAATTGCAATACGATATCGCGACGGCAATTTTCACCTAGGTCTGTTGGAGCTAAATCAAAATAGCCACCAGCATCATTCAACTCTAAAGTCGGTTCATCTTTTTCATCTAATTTAAAAAGGAAAAATTCAGGTTCAGGTCCTAAGTTAAAATCTGTGAACCCTAATTCCTTCATTTCTTTTAGTGTACGCTTTAAGTTAGAACGAGGGTCTCCGGCAAAAGGAGTGCCATCCGGATTGTAGACATCACAGATCAATCGAGCGATTTTACCAGCCCCTTCAGTTGTTTCCCATGGAAATATCAACCAAGTATCTAAATCGGGTCTTAAGTACATATCGCTCTCTTCGATTCGTACAAATCCTTCAATTGAAGAGCCATCAAACATCAATTCATTGTCCAATACTTTTTTTAATTGACTAATGGGTACCTCAACATTTTTAATAACTCCCAAAATATCAGTAAACATCAGTCTCAAGAAACGGACATTTTCTTTCTTTGATGTTTCTTCTACTTCTTTTCTCGTGAACTTAGCCATACACTTTTTCTCTCCTTTTGATTAGCGTTTCCGCTATCTTATTTTATCCTATTCGATTTTGATCTAGAAATGAATGTGCTGTCTTAACACCCAAACCACTTACAGCTAAAAACTCATCATGCAGTATTTTACGAACATCATCATCTGTCATCACTTTAGTTATTTCTTGCTCCCTGGCTTTTTCTTTGTTTTGTTGCAATTCATATATTCGCTTGATGCCTGCCATATTGATTCCATCAGATAAATAATCTTTAATTTCAAGAAGAACATCAATGTCATTCAAAGAATACATTCGACGATTTCCTTCATTACGTAATGGATGAATCAAATCTTGCTCTTCGTAATAACGTATCTGTCGGGCAGATAAATCAGTCAGCTTCATAACTGTACCAATCGGAAATACCGATCGTGAACGCCGTAGTTCTTTCTCACTCATCCTAGACCTCCTTTCGATTACTTTTATAGAATATCAGTCTTTTTTTTCGATGTCAACAAAAAAATGCACCAAATGTCAGAAAACCTAACACGTTATACCGAACATTAAAATTAAATAAAAATAATTCGTTCCGATTAAAATTTAACAATTGAACTATACCAATTCTAAAAAACTAAAAAAAGAACCTGTGAATAGCTTATTCACAGGTTCTTTTCGTATTTTTATTAAATAGGTCAATACAATGTTAGGTACTTATCTTTTTCCCATTCAGACACTTGTTCACGGTATGCAGCCCATTCTATATGTTTGGCACTGACAAAACTTTTATAAATGTGATCTCCTAATGCATTTTGCACGACTTTATCCTCTTGCAAGTATTTTACAGCATTGTGCAATGTAGACGGAAGATCTTTAATGCCTTTTTTATATCTTTCTTCTGAAGACATACGGTAGATATTACGGTCGATTGGTTGAGGAACTTTGCTTTCTTTCTTCACACCATCTAATCCCGATTGCAGTAATACTGCTACTGCTAAATAAGGATTTGCACTAGGATCTACGCTTCGTAACTCTATTCTTGTAGAGATCCCTCTTGAACTTGGAATACGCACTAGAGGTGAACGATTGCGAGCACTCCATGCAATGTATACAGGCGCTTCGTATCCAGGAATCAATCGCTTATAAGAATTTACAGTAGGGTTACAAATCGCTGTATAGCCTAAAGCATGATCCAAGATACCTGCTAAGAAGTGATAAGCTGTTTTACTTAAACCAAGTTCATCCGATTCATCACATAAAGCATTTCCTTCGTTGTTAAACAAAGACATATTAAAATGCATTCCAGAACCACTTACTCCAAATAAAGGTTTTGGCATAAAGGTAGCATGTAGCCCATGTTTACGAGCAACAGTTTTAACAATCAACTTAAAGGTTTGGATATTGTCACAAGCTTCTACTGCACTCGCGTATTTCCAATCGATCTCATGTTGACCTGGAGCCGTTTCATGATGGCTAGCTTCAATTTCAAACCCTAATTCTTCAAGTTGCAATACAATGTCTCGACGACAATTTTCACCTAGATCTGTTGGTGCAAAATCGAAATAGCCGCCATTATCATTTAATTCAGTTGTTGGTTTTCCATTCTCATCTAATTTAAATAAGAAAAATTCCGGTTCAGGCCCTAAATTAAAATCTGTATAACCTTGTTCTTCCATTTCTTTCAGAACACGTTTTAAATTATTTCTAGGGTCTCCTGAGAACGGCGTACCATCTGGATTATAAATATCACAAATCAAACGAGCAACTTTTCCATTTACTTCTTCCCATGGGAAAATCAACCATGTAGATAGATCAGGGCGTAAAATCATATCACTTTCTTCAATTCTTACGAATCCATCAATGGAAGAACCATCAAACATCATTTTATTTTCCATAACTTTTTCCAATTGACTAATGGGAACCTCAACATTCTTGATGGTTCCGTCAATATCTGTAAACATCAATCTTAAATAACGAACATTTTGTTCCTTGGCACTAATTTCTATTTCTTTGCGCGTAAAATTCTTCATTTTGGTTATCTTTACTCCCTTTTGTAATAGTTTTTTTATATTTTCACTATGAAAAATTAAAAGAAGCGTGAAGGACCTTTCGGATTCATTCCGCGTAGAGCTAAAAATTCATCTTGTAGAATTCGACGAACGTCTTCATCCGTTAAAACAGATTGCTCTTCGTTTTCAACTTCTTTTTCTTTTAATTCATAAATACGTTTTATTCCTGCCATATTGATGCCATCTGCTAAGTAGTCTTTGATTTCTAGAAGAACATCTATATCATTTAAAGAATACATCCTTCTGTTCCCCTCATTACGTTCAGGAGAAATCAATTCTTGTTCTTCGTAATAACGAATTTGACGCGCAGATAAGTCCGTCAATGTCATGACTGTTCCAATTGGAAATACAGACATGGAACGCCTTAGCTCTTTCTCGTTCATGAGGATCCTCCCATCTAGCCTATTACTACAATAACAATCTCTTTTTAAAATGTCAAAAATCTTACATCACCGTACTCAATTTTAAGACTAGTCAACGCTTATATTATTTTAAGATTGAAAAAACAATTCTTCTACAGCAGAACTGACCGCTAACTTAACGTGTTCATAGGTCAAACCACCTTGGACATATAAAGTGTATGGCGCACGAATAGGGCCATCAGCTGTTAATTCCATACTTGAACCTTGGATAAAGGTTCCTGCTGCCATAATGACATCATCTTCATAACCAGGCATATACGCCCCAATAGGAGAAACATGTGCATTGATAGGAGAATATTTTTGAATCGTCTGCGCGAATTTAACCATTTTTTCTTTGTCATTCAGCGAAATCATTTGAATTAAATCTGTCCGCTTATCATCCCATTTTGGCGTACTTTCAATACCACAAGCATCTAAAAGAGCAGCTGTATAAACAGCTCCTTTTATGGCTTCACCTACTGTATGAGGAGCCATAAAAAAGCCTTGATACATTTCTTGCAAGCTATATAAAGAAGCCCCAGCTTCTCTACCGATACCAGGAGTAGTCAATCGATACCCACAAGCATCAATCAGTTCTGTTTTTCCGACAATGTACCCACCTGTTTTAGCTAAACCTCCGCCTGGATTCTTGATCAATGATCCAGCCATTAAGTCTGCTCCAACTTCGATTGGTTCTTGCTCTTCTGCGAATTCCCCATAACAATTATCAACAAAGACAATGATTTCTGGATTGATTCCTTTAACAAATTGAATCATTTCTTCGATTTGGCTTATCGTAAACGAGGGTCTGCTCGCATACCCTCTAGAACGTTGGATAGCAACCATTTTTGTTTTCGTATTTATTTTTTCTTTTACTGTTTCAAAATCCACTGTTCCGTCCGGCAATAAAGCTACTTGATCAAAGCCCATTTGGTATTCTTTAAATGATCCAATGCCATTTCCAGTAACACCCACGATTTCAAGCAATGTATCGTAAGGAGTCCCAGTGATATACAATAAATCATCTCCTGGGCGCATCACACCAAATAAAGCCGTCGAGATAGCATGTGTCCCAGAAATGATCTGTGGTCGAACTAAACCCGCTTCAGCTCCAAAGACTTCAGCGTAAACTTCTTCTAAAGCGTCTCTTCCAAAATCATCATACCCATATCCTGTGGAAGGGGTAAAATGTTGTTCCGTAATTTTTTTATTTCTAAAACTTTGCAAAACTTTATTTTGATTGAACAATGCTATTTCATGAATCTGATCATGGATAGGCTTGATTTTTTCTTCTACGGCTTTAATTTTTTTAATTAATTCGGGTGCATAGCGTTTGTTCCAACTCATGACGTTTGATTCTCTCCATTCCATTTCGACTCTGCTTTCGCAAAACCTTTTACTACATAAACATTTTTTTCTTCATCGTATTCTTCGGAACCAACAAGTGTTTCTCTTTTTAATCGAACCAGCTGCTCTCCACGACTAACTTCAACTTCAATCCGATAAGGGACCATCAATTCTTTCATTTTGTTCATGATCTCAGACAGCAATTGATCGATATCTTCAGGATCATTCGCTGAGATAAAGACATTAGGGAAAAGCGATGGGTAGAAAGCATCCCCAACGAGATCTTTTTTATTGTACACAGTAATCATTGGAATAGACTCCATACCTAATTCTTTCAACAGTTGAACTACTGTCTGTTCATGTCCTGCCATATTTTCAGCAGAAGCATCTACAACATGCAGCAATAGGTCAACACCCTTCGTTTCTTCTAAAGTTGATTTAAAGGATTCAATTAATTGGGTTGGCAAATCTTGAATAAAACCAACGGTATCCGTTAACGTAACCGTCATTCCACTTGGCAACAATAATTGACGAGTTAACGGATCTAAGGTCGCAAACAATTGATTTTCTTCGTACGTATCTGCTTGAGTCAATTTGTTTAACAAGGTAGATTTTCCAGCATTTGTATATCCCATTAAACCAATTTGAAAGGTTCCGCTCTCCTTACGTTGTTCACGCGTACGGCTACGGTGTTTCTCTGTTTCAGCAAGATCTCGTTTGATATCAGTAATTTGATCACGAATATGACGACGATCTGTTTCTAATTTTGTTTCTCCTGGACCTCGTGTTCCAATTCCTCCACCTAAGCGTGACAAGTTGATTCCTTGACCGGCTAATCGTGGCAATAAGTATTGCAATTGTGCTAACTCAACTTGTAATTTACCTTCTTTACTTTTAGCCCGCATGGCAAAAATATCTAAAATCAGTTGAATACGGTCAATCACTTTCACATCATCCAAAAGAAGTTTTTGAATGTTTCTTGTTTGTCCAGGTGTTAGACCTTGATTAAAGATAACCGTATCTGCTTCTAGTTCATCCACTAAAGAAATCAACTCTTCCATTTTCCCTTTGCCTAAAAAGGTACGTGAATCGACTCGATCTCTTTTTTGGGTAAGTTCTCCTACTACTTCTCCAAGTGCTGTTTCTGTCAGTTGTGCTAATTCTGTCAACGAATAACGGAAATCTTGATCATTTTCTCTTGTTTGTACCCCTACAAGTATAACGCGCTCCACTGTTTCAGCCGTTTCTTTTGTTTCCATTCCGTTCACCTTCTATTCTAGTATTTTAATGATAGGACTAAACTTATTCTTTTAAAAAACTTTTCACTTCGTTTTTGATTCTTTCCTCTTCTTCAGGAGAAGCCAATAAGTCAAACCATTCTACGTTATCTAATCGATTTTTAAACCATGTAAGCTGACGTTTAGCGTATCTTCTTGAGTTCTGTTGGATCGCTTCTTTCGCTTCTTGTAAAGTAGCTCTTTTTTCAAAATAAGGAACCAATTCTTTGTACCCAATCCCTCTTGAAGCTTGGGCATCTGGTAATTGTTGTTGATATAGCCACTCGGCTTCTCGAATCAATCCTTCTTCAAACATATGATCTACACGAAGATTGATTCGCTTATACAATCCTTCTCGATCAGTCGTTAACCCAATAATTTTAGCATCATAAAGTAGTTCTTTCTCTTTGCGCTCACTTTGATAACTAGAAAAAGGTTGGCCAGTTACATGATGCACTTCAAGAGCACGAATAATACGCCGACGATTATTAAAATGGATATTTTCAGCAGCAATAGGGTCCACTTTAATTAACTGTTCCCATAAATAGCGATTGCCTTTTTCTATAGCTAATGCTTCTTGCGCTTCACGAAAAGCTGGATCATTCTCGCCACTGCCGCCAAGGGTTACATCATATAGCAACGATTCAATATACAAACCCGTACCACCCACAATAATTGGTACTTTTCCTCTAGCAGAGATTTCCTCAATCAAAACCCGCGCTCGCTTTTGAAAGTCGGATACTGCATAACTCGTTGCGACATCTACTTCGTCAATTAAGTAATGTGGGATTTCTTGCTGTTCTTCTATGGAGACTTTAGCTGTTCCAATGGTTAAATTGCGGTAAATCTGCATAGAATCACCGCTAATGATTTCACCATTGACAGCTTTAGCTAACGAGAGACTTAAGCTTGTTTTCCCAACAGCCGTGGGTCCTACAATGATAATAATTTTTTTCTTTTTCACGCTATTCTCCTTCATACTACCATTTATTTCTGATTTCAAGAGCCTTTTGAGGGTAATCAGTAATGATACCTGCTACTTGTTTGCTTAAACAAAATTGAATATCTTCGCTCTTATTGACAGTCCAGACACGTACCGGAATCTCTGGCGCTTTAAAAAGACTTTTGTTTTTGAACCAACTCAATTTAGGATGCCACATCCTGACTGGGATATCTAAATCTAAAAAAACGACATCTTCGCCATTATTCTTAAATAATAGAGCGATTTTACAAGAAGAATCCACTTCTTTTAGTCGAATCAATGTTTGATAATTGAAACTAGAATATTCTACAGTAAAAGGCCAATTATTTTCAGCTGCAAAAGCTAGTACTTTTTCTTCAATACCCGGATATGCATAACAATCTGTTTTCAGCTCGATATTGATCAATCCTTTGTAGTCAATATCTGCAAGGAAATAAAAAACTTCTTTTAAGGTCGGGATACGACAATTAATATATTCAGGAGAAAACCAACTGCCTGCATTCATTTTTTTTAGTTCCATTAACGTTAGATCTTGAACTCTGCCTTTTCCATCTGTTGTCCGATTAACCGTTTCATCATGGATAACGATTATTTCTTTATCTAAACTTAAATGCACATCTATTTCAATGCCATCGCTTCCCACTCGAACAGCTTCTTCGATTGCTTCTAATGTATTCTCTGGATGCGTTCCTTTACTTCCACGATGAGCAATAATTTCCGTTTGGTTCATAACGTATGATCCCTCCATTGCTTACATTCTTAATAATTATAGCATATTTCTATTCTATGCCCTATAGTTAGCTCTATTTCATCGTATGAAACAGTCGTCTTTTTCTCTAAAGTAACGTACAATAGATTCTGTCAGAAGGAGGAATTGAGATGTATTTAACGATTGAAGAAACTGCAGAATATTTAGACCTGTCCATCACCGATATTACACGTCTTATTCATGAGAAACAGATTCGCACCTTATCAGATGGCGAAACCATTTTAATTTATAAAGAACAATTCAATTTATATTTACAGGAGATTGAAAAATATAAAAAAGACTTACAAGATTATTTAAACGAACCTATTCCTGAAGACATTGATATAAAGGACGAAGATTAAGCCATCAGGGAAACGCCTATAAGTTCTATTCCCTAACGACTCGATGAGAATAAGAATCAAAAAAACTCCCACTAATAACTTATTAGCGGAAGTTTTTTTGACTCTTAAATTCAATCGTTTAGTTATATTTTATTGAGTTGCTTTCGTTTTGCCAGTCCAATCACGATAGCCACCTTTAAGATGGTGAATATCCGTATGACCTTCCTTGCGCAAACGAACAGCTGCTCGTAAACTAACTGCTTTATTATGATCATAAAGATAAACAGGTTGGTCTTTTCTTATTTCAACAAGGCGTGTTTTTAAAGTCGAATAAGGAATATTTCTAGCTCCTAAGATGTGTCCTGCATCATAATCTTTTTTCTCACGGACATCAATTAACTGAACTTTTCGCATGTCTTTTTTAAACTCTTCCTCTGTTAATTCGACTGAAGCATTTTTACGTCTGAAATAACTATAAATTTCGTAACCTGCCCATACAATAATGATGATCCATAAAACTATATTAATCAATTGACCTATATCCAATTCTTACTTACCCCTTTCAACTCGTTCTACAGGGATAATTGTACACAAGAATGGGGTCTTTTACTAGCTTTTTTTATTACCAGCGTTTTTTACAGACTTTATCATGCACTTAATTAGGCATACTGATCAATGAATAGATTTTTTGCGCTTCTATATCTATAATACTTTCAAAACGCCAGCCATATAAGCTGTACTTACCATTTTCCGACATGGCAATTGGAGCATTATCCGGCAACTCCAAAATAGGCTTAATTGTCTTTTCGTCAAAATCCAGTTGTCCAAATTCAAAATCCCCAGTTTCAAGTTCTAATTTCACCGCTTTTTTTGCAAATACTCCATAAACTGGGGTATTCCTTGCAGCTTGACTTAAGTAAGGAAAAACAAGACGATCATTCATGGTTACTTTAGGAATCTCCATGAATGACTGATCCACCATAAATGGATATTGATAGTTCAATAATAATTCATCGTCTGAAAAGTCAGAAGGCGTGTACGTAATAAAGGTATCCTCATGAACAAAAAAATTGGAGACCTGATTTTTTAATCGTAAAGATTCATTCGTTCGAGTATCCCCCATATAAAGTTCACCCGATTCAAGAGAAAAATCATCTTTATTATCTACATATAAATACAAGTTAGCAGAATACCAAGTAGGATTCAGAGAAGCAGAAGGAACAGGTACAACTTCATTCGTTTCAACATTCCAATTGCCAACAACTATTTCTGAGTCTGACTGATAATAAGAAATAAAAATCTGATTTTGATTCGCTGGGTTCCAGTTTACATTAACAAATCCTTTAGTTACCAATGGTAATTTTTGTACAACAGCTCCATTTAGATCAACTATTCTTAACTCTCCACCATCTTCTCCAACAACTTGAATCAACACCTGTCGCTGATCTTCTGAAATAACAGCAGTTAAAATAATTGCATCTGCCTCATAGACAGGCTTGATCTCACCTGTAAAAATATTAAAAATAGATAAGCTGTCATTATTTATTTCGCCAGTATGGAGCAAAATTTCTTCATCTGACATCCATCCAATTACTTTTCTAAAACTTTCATACTCAATCGGAATTTCTTTATACGACAGAGGTTTTTTTTCTGATTCATGAACTTCTGTCGGTTGTTTTTTAGTGCAACTTATTAAAAATAAGGTCGCGGAAAAAAGTAAAATAATTAAACTAAAAATGATATACTTTTTCTTTTTTCTTTTCATTCTAATCACCTTATTTTTTTGATTTATTTAGGATTCTCCCTCTCGAAAGCATTCTTATTATTTCATTAGATTATAACATATGCTATACATTTAAACACTCATTACCCTTTATATAACAGCAAAAATGAATGTATCCCCATACAAAAACAATCTTCTAGCTGAATAAAAAAAGACGACTTCGGCACATTACCGAAGTCGTCTTTTTTTATTCAGCGTAACTTTACTCGTTAACAGCTAAAGGGATAATTAAATTAAAGTGTTCCATTCATATGTTCTTTGATTAACGAACTGGCTCCAACTACTCCAGCATTGTTACCTAATTCAGCTAATCTAATTTTTGTCGTTTCACGAATAGTAGGATAAGTAAATTGATCAAAATAAGATTTGATTTGATCAATTAAAAATACTCCAGCATTAGAAACGCCTCCGCCAATTACGATAGTTGATGGATTCAACGTATTTGCAACACTCGCACATGCTAAACCTAAAAAGTAAGCTACTTTTTCTACTACTCGAACAGCTAATTTGTCATTTTCTTTTGCAAGATCAAAAACATCTTTAGCTGTTATTAGTTGACCATCATCAATATTGTATTTCAATTGTGATTCTCCAGCGTAATCTTCTGAAAAATCTCTAGCTAAACGTACAACTCCTGTAGCACTTGCAACAGTCTCCAGACAACCATTCTTTCCACACGTGCAGTCGTACCCTTCTGGATCAACTGTAATATGTCCAAGTTCTCCTGCAGCACCAGCAACACCATGAATCAAACGTCCACCTGCAATAATTCCACCACCAACACCGGTTCCTAAAGTGATAAAGACAACATCTTCTTCATTTTCTCCAGCACCCTTCCAGCGTTCTCCAAGAGCCGCTACATTTGCATCATTATCGATAGCAAAAGAAATTCCTGTGCCTTCTTCGATTAATTTTTTAACTGGCTGGCTTGTTTTCCAATTCAAGTTGTACGCACCAATAACGGTTCCGGCTTTACGATCGACGGTTCCGGGAGATCCCATTCCAATTCCAATAAAGTCATTTGGAGCTAACTGATATTTTTCAAGCTGCTCATTGATCGATTCAACAATTGCTGGAATAATTCGTGAACCATTTTCTGTTGCGTCTGTTATAATACTCCATTTTTGTTGGATATCCCCTTCACTTGTTAGTATAGCAAACTTTACAGTTGTTCCACCTAAATCGATTCCAATGATTTTTTTTGTCATAATACTTCTTCCTCCACATTCAGCTTATTATTCTTTTGATTGTTCTTTTTCTTTACGATGCTCTTGTTTTAAGATCAATAAAGCGGGCAAATAGTCATCATTTTCAATCAGCCCATTTTCGTGCAATTTTTTTAATTCAACCATCATTAATTCAATATCCCACATTCGTTTTCCAATATACACATAAATACCAAAGCGTTTCAATAGTTGTTGTACATCATATAATGTTCTCACTGCTTCACTCCCTAAAGTCCAAAAAGAGGGACAGCGGTATTGAGATATCCTATATAAGCTAAGACAATAACCATCAAGAGAAACAGTCCACCATATATTAAGCGCTTATTCCTCCATGTTTTAAGTGGATTAGGCACACTAATTGCTGTCGCAAGCAAGAAACCACCTAACAAACCACCTAGATGCCCTGCCATATCAATAGAGGAACTAAATATTCCAAATACAATATTGATAATAATCAACGTACCAAAACTCTTCGCCATTTGTTGGATTGCAGGATTGTGTTTAAACGTCTGTCCAAGCATAATAGTCGCTCCAAATAAGCCGAATAAAGCTGTACTTGCACCGGCAGACAAAGCATCACTAAACGCAAAACTCGCAAGATTTCCAGCTATACCGCTAAGCAAGTAAATTCCGGCAAATCTTAAATGGCCAAACATACCTTCTAATTGTTCCCCTAAGTAGTACAGAATCACTGAATTCATTAATAAATGAATAAATCCGATATGCAAGAACATGGGTGTAATCAATCGCCACCATTCTCCTAAAACAATATACGGATTAAACTTTGCTCCATATTTTACTAATGTAGCAACATTGGTGCTTCCACCATCTACAGTCATTAAAACAAATGCTAAAATTTGAATGATCAAAAGAGCATAGGTTACGACTGGTTTTCTAAAAAAACGCTTTAATTTCATTTGGGTACTGTATTCCAAACTATCAACTCCAATCTATTACTAAATGAACCAGTTAAAAATCAGACTGATCAAATAACCTCTACTATTTATTATAGCATAAAGCTGCTTATTCTTAACAACAATACTTAAGTTCTTGCTACAAAGTTAGACATATAAAAATACTACTGAAATTTAGGTGGTCAACCAAATTTCAGTAGTATTTTGTCAATAAACACATCCTCAGATGAGTTTATTCCATATTTCCAATATCTTTGCTTAAGTTGCTGATAGCGTCTAAATTTTCTTTCGTATGATTATCTTCAGAATCCGAATTTTCTTTATTCGTATCTGTTGTTGAAGTTGAATCGGATTTAAGAACTGAAATAGTAACGATTTGTCCTGGATTTAAATAGTACGAAATGCCTTTTTCATCTTCTAATAAAACAAAACTTTCTAACAATTCTCCATCTTCATCTGTTACTTTGTTTAGCAATTGTTCAGCAGAACTATCAAAGGCCACAGTTGTTCCATTACTCAAATGTACTTCACTTTTATCCATCCTCAAAACCACCTTTTCATTTATTGGTTTCAGTATATCAAATACACATCATTGAACCTAATGCTATGCTCTTCGAATTCATTTTCTCCAAATAAAAAAAGCTGAAAGAAATTCTTTCAGCTTTATCTATATAGATCTCATTTTTTGCGAATTGAAATAACAAAAATGTTATTTTGTTTCACGATGTAAAGTTACAACACGTTCGCGCGGGCAGTATTTTTTGAATTCAACACGGTCCGGACTGTTACGTTTGTTTTTCTTTGAGATGTAATTACGTTCTTTACATTCTGTACATTCCAATGTGATGTTTACACGCATGATTTTCCCTCCAAGCATTAAACAGTATTTGAAGACATAGTTGTTGTCTTCTGACTTAAATATCATATCACTTTTTGTATAAACATGCTAGCATTTTTTTAGTGGTTGTAAAGTTTTTTTACTTTACGCCCTTTATTGCAACCTAATTATTATCCATCAATACACTAGCTAATTCATTATAATCCATCTCACTTGATACTTCGTAAGAACCCGGACGAATAAGCGCAGCATAACTATTTTCTTCTAAGAACCCATCAAAGTCAAAAGCATCTTCTATTAGTCCTTGCTCTTCTAATTGTTGACTAGCAACACTACTTGGATCCCCATCGTTGATAACGACTGTGATTTTTTTCTCACTAGGTTCAGAAGATTCTGATTCGGGGCTCTCAGCTGATTCACTTGTTGCTTCTTCTTCAACGACAGCAGATTCGCTTGTTGCTGTTTCTTTTTCTAAATCGGCAACTTCTTTATCAGCTAACAAAGCTTCATACTTTTCTTGATAGGATATTTCTTCTTTAGTTAAAACAGTTTCTTCAGTCTTCTCATTTTCAGAGGCGATAGGTTGAACATCATAAAGGAAAAGTCTATATCCTGCAAGAACAATAGCAGAAACTAAAAATCCTAATGCTAAGTAACGTAATGCCGGTTTACTCATGTTATTATTCTCCTTTGTTAGGGGTTAATTATTTTTAACATACTCATCGATAACAACTTTTACAGTTGCTTCAGATAAACGTGTTTGCATAACAATGTCTTCCACTGCCACACCTTGTGTATATAAACTGATTACATGCTTCTTCAAAACATCATGAATCTTAGCTGATGTTGGTGTTTCTGTTACTTGAATATCCAATTCTTCTTCTAAAACTGAAACACGTTTTTTCAAACTATAAATGTCTTGTAGCAATTGCAGAGACAATTCTTCAAATTCTTCTTTAATTTTCTCGCCATTATCTTTTTTATAAAATGACCAGCCAATTAATGCAACCGCAATGACTAATAAGATAATCACAATTATCCATAAGTCCATCAAATTCACCTCTTCTTTTTAATCTCAAATTCAAGTTTAACATACCTTAGTTAAAAAAAATACTTTGTAAAATAAACTTAATAATTTAACGAGTTAGCAATACATCTTGCTGAATTAGGAAAAACAGCATTTGAATTTAAAACTTATTAGGTACACCTTTGATTTTTGTAAAATAAAAAGACTTTACCAGAAAACCTAGTAAAATCTTTTTTATTTAATCTCTTATTCTTCAGTTTCTTCATCATGATCTTCAGCAATTTCTCCCGAAAGGTCTTTATAGTCGCCTACTTGGAAGTAAGCATCAAAGACTTTACGGGCAACAATTGTATTTTCGTGATTAGTATTCGTATTTGGTAAGAAAGGAACAATAACAAAAACCGCTATTTCAGGATTATCATAAGGTGCATACCCGACAAAAGTTCGGTTTGTTACACTTTCTCCTTTTCTACTTTCAACAACACCATCATAGAATGCTTCAGCAGTTCCAGTTTTACCGGCAATTGTATATTCAGCACCCGCAAAGTAACTTGTGGCTGAACCATTCGCTCCATTCGTTACTTGGTACATCCCTTGTTGCACACGACTCATTTCTTCTTTTCCAACATCAACAATGTTCAAAACTTCTGTTTCTAATTGCGTTTGAATAGCGCCCAAATTTCCATTTGCATCTGTTGATCTGATTTCATCTATTAAACGAGGCGCAATACGTTTTCCGCCATTGGCAATCGTTGAAACATATTGCATCATTTGGATTGGAGTATACGTATCATACTGCCCAAATGCAAATGTTAAGGCCAAACCTGGATTGTCTGCGGTTCCTATGAATCCAGATCCCTCACCTGGCAAGTCAATTCCCGTTTTTATACCTAATCCAAACTGAGCATAATAACTTCTCAATTTTTTTATGACTGCTCTGTAGTCAATATCTAACGCCATATTTCTATAGTAATCGTACTCTCCACCCATTCGTAAGGCAATTTTTGACATATAGACATTGGATGAGCGTTCTAATGCTGTAATATCATTTACTGCTACACTTCCTGAACGATTAAAAACTGAACTAATAGTGTTACTCCCTTTAATCATTAAAGGTTCATCAATCATCGTGTTATCTGCCAGCGTAATAGCTCCATCCATATATCCAGCTAATACTGTTGCTGGTTTGACTACGGAACCCATTTGGAAACTCGAATTAATGATATCCAACGTATAATCTTCAATTTCGCCGGTTTTTGGATTCCGTTTTTGACCGGTCATCGCTAAAATTTCACCATTGTTTGGATCAGCTGCCACAACATATATACTGTCATTCAGCCCTTCGCTTTCAGTAGCTACTGATTGCTTAGCAATATCTTGAACAATTTTTTGGAAATCCATGTCAGTTGTTAAAACAAGATTATCGCCTTTTTCACCCGCATAACTTTGGATTGTATTGACGATATCTCCGTTTTGATTCGATTCAGTTTCGGATTTTGATTTTGATCCGCTTAGCACTTCTTCATATTCCAACTCAAGGTAACTTTTCCCAACACGGTCATTACGTGCATATCCTTGGGCTAAATAAGTTGCAGCCTTGTTCTCTGGAAGACCTTCAGACTCACTTGTAACATCTCCAAGGATACTCCTAAGCATGTTCCCCTCTGGATACGTTCTGACCCAATCTGTACCGGTATCAATTCCAGGTAATGTCAAAAGATTTTCACTTACTTTTGCGATTTCGTCATTCGTCACATTTTCGCTTTTAATGTTGATTGTTGATAAAGCATAACCGCCATTCATTCGTTTAAAAATAGCTGCCGCTTCTTGTTCTTCCTCTGAAAACTGAATATCTTCATCTGTCACTTTATCTACTTGAAGTTGATAAAGTTCTGCCCCGCTTAAAGTTTCCTTTTGCTCATCGCTTATGCGTTTATTCACTTTGTCTTCATCTAGAGCAATCCAAAAATCTTTTAAGTCTCGTTTTGACAAATCAAAATCACTATCTTGTTCAAATTCTGTAACGTTCGGCATTTCGATGTACTGCGCTAAATTCATAGCGATCTTTGCCATATCTTCACTAGAAACACCTTTACCTCTAGTATAAGTAATCGCTTGAAGAGCTTCATTTCCGACTAATTTACGGTGCTGGCTATCGTAAATTTCACCTCGAGGAACGGTTCCAGTTGCCAAAGTAGTCTCAGTTCGCTGAACTTCTGTTTCAAATTCTTCACCCTTAACAATTTGCAAATAACCCAATCTAAGAATCAACATAGCAAATAGTAGAAAGACCGTGAAGAATAAAAAATTCAACCGAAAAGGAATATGCGATTTTTTCTTCTTATTATTGTTTTTAGTTGTTTTCAAAAAAGACACCTTCCTGTTCAAATTACTTGTCTCATTGTATCAAATTTGTTTTGAATTAACTACTGATTAAAGAAAACTTTAATTATTTCATCTCATTCTATGCTATTCTAGTACTTGGAAGAATTACTAGTTCGTTAATGGAGTTGAAACTGATGCAAAAAACAATGCAGACCTTTATTCAAAAACAATGGCCCTTGTTGTTAGCTTTTTTTGTTCCTTTCTTTACGATGGCACTCATTTATATTTTTCAAGGCGTTTATCCTTTTGGAAATGATTCTTTACTAACAGTCGACTTAGGACAACAATACATTGATTTTTATTCGTATTATCGCCAAACCTTTTTTGAGGATCCAACTACATTCTTTTATTCTTTTTCTAAAGCTATCGGTGGAGATATGGTAGGGTTATGGGCCTATTACTTGACCAGCCCTTTTAATTTATTATTTTTACTCTTTCCGCATACTCAGGTCACGTTAGCCGTGACTTGCTTGACTCTTTTAAAAATTAGTTTAGCAGGGTTAAGTTTTGGCTATTTATTAAAAAAGGCGTTCAACGGAACTGGTTTTATCTTAGCTGCCTTTTCAATTAGTTACGCTTTAATGGGGTACACGATTGTTAATCAATTAAACATTATGTGGCTAGACGGTCTCATATTTCTGCCGCTTATTGTCATGGGGCTTGAACAATTGATTGCTGAAAAAAAAGGATTGCTCTACTCTCTTTTTCTTGGACTGATGTTATTCGCGAATTATTACATTACTTATATGATTTGCCTCTTTCTAGTTTGTTATTTCATTTTTCGTTTGACCGGTGTTTCTTATCCAAATGGAACTCGATGGAAAATCAAATTTACAGACACGCTTACTTCGATTGGACTATTCATTTGGCATTCTCTATTAGGAGCAGGATTAGCAGGGATTTTACTGCTGCCTACTTTCCACTCTCTTATGGAAAGTAAAGCCAGCTACACTAAATTTGAATTTGACTGGGAATTAGCCTACCCGTTTCCAGAAATGGTATCCAAATTATTTATTGGCGCTTTTAATTTTGATCAAATGCCTTCTGGTTATCCTAATTTATTTATTGGCAGCTTAGCACTTGTCTCATTTTTTTGTTACTTCTTTAACCATTATTTTTCAAAAAAAGAGCGATTGACCGCCTTAGTATTGATGATTCTATTTGTTGTTTCTATGAATTTAGAAGCTTTCAATAAAATCTGGCATGCTATGCAATATCCTATCTGGTACCCTTACCGCTTTTCGTTTGTGGTTTGCTTCTTTATGTTAATTAATGGATTTAGAAGTTTTATGCATTACGAAGGCATGCGACCGATTAGTACACTTGTCAGCATGCTATTAACAGCTTTAGTAAGCTTTTACGTTTACACTGGGGAATTTGATTTTATTTATACAGAACAAATTATTTTAACCGTTCTTTTTACCTTTATGGTGATTTTTTTATTTATTATCAAACCCCAACAATACAATTGGCTGCCTGTTGCACTCTTTCTTCTTACCGCAGTAGAAATGGGTGTAAATGCTCAAATTGATTTATCCCGTTTGAGCTATGTCGATCAAGATAGCTTTACGGTTTACCAAACCGGGCTGGATAACAGTGTTGATGCCATTCAAGATATGGATGATAATTTTTATCGAGTCGAAAAAACGTTTTTACGAACAAAAAATGATAGTTTTCAAGCTGACTACCCGAGCGTAACTCATTTCAGTTCAACTTTTGAGCGAACAATACCTGCATTATTTGGTAGTCTCGGTTTTCCTGTAGGAGATGGTTTTCTTGCTTACTCTAACGGAACGTTGGTGACCGACGCTTTATTTAATATTCAGTATTACATGAGCGAAAAAAATAATCTTTATCTTGCAGAAACCAACCAATCGTCGGGCGTAAAAAGTATTCGATTAAAAGATTCTTTTAATCGGACGCAACAAGCACCATCATTAATAGATTCTTTACTAATCCCTTCTGTTTCAGATGTCAAAAAAGAGGAATTTGAACTAAATGCCATGCAGACAAAACCTGATTTACGCTCTTATACACAAATTGGCGAAACGGATAAGACGTTTATTTACGAAAATCCCAATGCCTTACCAATTGCTTTCGGAAGTTCTGACTCTATCCTAGACGTTTCTTTAATAGAGGATCAGCCGATTCAGTTACAAGAAGCGATTTTACAAGGTTTGACTGATAATCGAGGTACAAAGCAGTTCTTTGTGCCTAGCGATTTTGATAGTACCGTATACCAAAATGTGACCCTTTCCGATGCTCTTAACGAGAAGATTTACCGGAAACAAGTTTTGAATAACGATGCATCCGTAAGTTTTCAATTTACACCGGAAATGAATGATTCCTACTATGTAACACTTAGCCCTAATATTAAAGAAGAAGATGTTAACTTATTTTTAAATGGAGAACCGTTCACTCAATATGAGACGTACAGAGATCAATTAGTTTTAAATATTGCCAGTCAAAACAAAGGAGATACGCTTACGTTTAAAATTGAATTAGAAGAATCTACGATACGCTTAAAAGACTTTCAACTGTATCGTTTAGATTCAACTGCATTTGAGGCAGCTATCCAATCTCTAAAAGTTGGTGGCATAACCATCGAGGAATATGGCAACACATCTTTTAAAGGCACTGTAGCTATTCAACAAGACCAAGAAATCTTAATGACTACTATTCCGTATAGTGAAGGTTGGTCTGTTAAAGTTGATGGTATTCCTGTTCAAACGAAGAAAGCTTTAGACAGTTTGTTAGTTATTCCTATCACTGAAGGTAAACACGTTGTTGAACTTAATTATACGACACCCTTATTTTTTGAAGGAGCCATTTTAACGCTCATTTCGGCAATGCTACTTTTTGTTACAAATCTTTTCCTTAAAAAAAATCTTAAAGGTGGAAACCAATGAATGCATCAATAAAAATAGCTCAACCTAGAATACCTGCTAATCTAACAACTTCGCACTTTGATGAAATCGATCATGAAGCTTACTACACAAATTGTCAATTTAGAGACTGTACCCTGTCCAATAAGCAGCTAGAAAATGTCTGCTTCCAACATGTTTCTTTTGTTAATGTGACCTTTGAACATTGCCAATTTACTCGTTTTGAATGTTTAGATGTTACGTTTGAAGGATGCAACATTAGTAACAATGAATGGATTGGTGCTATTTTCCATCGTACAACTTTCAAAGATACGAAGTTTCTGGGCACCAATTTTGCTGAATCATCTATCGTTGACGCTCAGTTTGACCATTGTATCGGAAATTACAGTTCTTTCAATTATGCTTCAATGAAACAAGTTCGTTTCCAAGACTGTTCATTGGTTGAAAGTGAATTTTTTGAAGTGACTTGGAAAAAACTAGATTTTGTGAGGTGTCAATTAAATCAATTGTCTATTATGCAAACCAACCTCAACGGATTAAATTTTAGCGATTCTGAATTTGAAAACTTATCTGTATCTATTGATTTAGTAAAAGGATGTAAACTAAATGCTGGACAAGCTCTTGTTATTGCCAATATGTTAGGTATTCAAATTGTATAATCCTAACGTGCTTCTGGTCAAACGTTCCTTTTGGTTAATGCATTCTAGTAAATACTAACGGACGATTTGAAGATAAAAATAACCCTGATTTCCTTTTTAAGGACACTAGGGTTATTTTTTTAAGAGAATTTTTATCGTCTGGTGGTATCATTATTTGAATCCGGTGCAAACCATGGTTGATTATTGTATGTGCCATTATACCGTGGACTGCTGATATCGCTATTCGCTGATCCCGAGTTGATAAAATCAGATTGATGATTAAACTCTTTATTTCCTTCAGTATCTGTGATGTGTTGGCCTAACCGTTTCTTTGGATACCAATAATTCTCATCTGAATTCTCACCTAATAATAAAACATACGTTAATTCAGTCATTGCTTGGTTATAGTGGTCTTGTTCTTCTTTAATAGATAGTCCATATTTTTCTAACGAGAAAATATCATCAGTTTCTGTGTGGTGAACCAACCAAGTTGTCTTTTCTAATAAAATTGGGCGATTTTCGTAAAGTGGAACAGCCATTTGGAATTCATGTAAAATAGCTTCTCTGTCTTTATTTGTAACGAGTGTCATTTGGTTGATGGCTTGTCCCTCAACTAAAAGTTTGTTTATTTTTTCTATCAATGATTCTATAGACGGATAAACACCGATGAACCGTTTACTCATTTCACCACTCCTCACTGATTAAGGTACTCCTATTTGTACACCTTAATTTTACCACAAAAGAGAACGGTTACAAAACTTCGCAAGGTAAGATTATTCAAAAAAAGACAAACACATGAGTGCTTGTCTTTTTAAATTAAAAATTTATTTAGCTGCTTCGTAACGTTTTGCTACTTCATTCCAGTTAACAACATTCCATACTGCTTTTAAATAAGCAGGGCGTTTGTTTTGGTAGTTTAAGTAGTATGCATGTTCCCAAACATCTACTCCGAAAAGTGGTGTTTTTCCATCTGTTAATGGAGAATCTTGATTAGCTGTTGAAGTTACTTCTAATTTACCATTGTTAAGAACTAACCATGCCCAACCTGAACCAAATTGGCCAGCTCCAGCAGTTTCAATTGCTTCTTTGAATTTATCAAAACTTCCAAAAGTTGCTTCAATATCTTCTTTCAACGCTCCAGTTGGTTCTCCGCCACCATTTGGTGAAAGAATTTCCCAGAAGAAGCTGTGGTTAGCATGTCCGCCACCATTATTACGGATAGCTGTACGGATTTCTTCAGGAACAGAATTTAAATCTGCTACTAATTCTTCAATTGATTTTTCAGCTAACTCTGGGTATTTTTCAAGAGCAGCATTTGTTTTTTCAACGTATGTTGCATGATGCTTATCATGATGAAACTCCATAGTTGCTTGATCGATATGTGGTTCTAATGCATCATATGCATAAGGTAAGTTTGGTAATTCGTATGTCATAATCAATTCCTCCAATTATCTTTTTTTAGGCTTTCCCTAATAAATGTAACACCTTTCAATAAAAAACACAAAGTATTCAGGTAGTTATTTTTAGAAAAAATAACACAATTACTTTTTAGTACCTATAGCCTATTGAGTTTATTAAATTTAACCGCTACAATAAATTTAAGCACTATTAGTATGTAATAGAAAATTCATTCGTTTTATCAAGTCAGGAGAGATTATTATTCAATTCATAACTTTAATTAAAGATTCATTGATTCATCCAGAAAAGCTAGCACAAGCACTCACATTGAAAAAGGGAAAAGTAGTTCTTTATTTTTTATTTATCGCTTTCATCGCAACTATTCCAATTTGGATACAAAGCAATCAAATAATCAATAATTTTAGTCGAGATGGCCAAATTATTGCAGAAAGTATTCCATCTTTTACTATAGAAAATGATCAACTCGTTACATCGGAACCTGTAAAAAGTTATATTTATCAAACGAATTCGATTATTTTCACCTTTGACCCAAATGGAGAAAGAACCATTGAAGATGTAGAACAAGATTTAGTTGCAAACTTATTAGGAATTGCCTTTTTAGAAGAGAGTCTTTATTTTGTTCTTCCAGATTACCCTATTCAACTGCCATACACTCAGCTAAACGGCTTAACAAGCGAAACCTTTATTGACCTTATTTTAAATGTTCAGGCATTTGGTATTAACTTGCCACTTATTACATTTATTCTTGTGTGGTTATCTACTCTTTTTATTACATTTTTGTATACTTTACTATATACGTTATTTGCGAATATTCTCTCTATTCTTACTGGAAGAAAGTTGAAATTTGGTGACAACTGGAAAATCGTCTTGGTTGCTTCTACGTTGCCAACGCTATTCATGGCACTATTAAATAGTGTTAATTTAATGCCTGCTTTTCAACTGGAAATCAAGACACTTGTAACTTTATTCATCTATTATTTAGCCATTCGAGTACTACCTAAAACGAAACGTCTGCCTTAAAAAAAGATATTAAAAAGGAGCTGAGAATGATTCTCAACTCCTTTTTTTGCAATTATTTTTTCTTGTTTGCTTTTTTAATAGCATTAGCTTGGCTACGGCGTTCAACACGACGCTGCTTCAAGCCACTCTCTTTAATGGCACGAGACATTTTTTTCTTGTATCCTGGTTTAACTTTTTTCTTTGTCTGACTTATCATACTCTTCAATTTAGGATCAATTTTATCAGTAGCCGTATTTTCACGAGTTGTGCGACGCTTACGATCATACGTATCTACTATTTCACCTTTTTGAATTATTTTTGGTTCAAAAGGAATCCCTAATTTTTCAATGTCTATGATTAAACTTTCATCGCTTGGAGCATACAAAGTGATGGCAGTTCCTTTAAGATTGTTTCTTCCAGTTCTACCAACACGGTGAATAAAGAAGCTAAGGTCTCTTGGAATCTCAGCATTGATTACATGTGAAACACCTTCAATATCAATACCACGTGCAGCTAAATCAGTTGCAACAACAAATTGATATTCAAGATTTTGTACTTGTTTCATTACACGTTTTCTTTCACGTGGGGGAATATCTCCATGAATCTTAGCTACTTTGATCCCTCTGGATTTAAGACCATCCGCTAATTCATCAACTTTAGTTTTCGTATTTGCAAAAATCATGACCAAATACGGTTGTCCAATTGTCAATAATTCATAAATAACATCAATTCTGTCTTTCCCTTTTGTAGAAATAAGCCAATTTTCAATCGTTGGCGAAATAATTTCTTTAGGCTGAATTTGTTCAAATAATGGATTAGACATATACTTTTTCAAAAACGGTTGCAATTTAATTGGGATAGTTGCTGAGAAGACAAGCATTTGCAACTTTTCTGGTAACTTACTTGCGATTTGGTCAACATCTGTTAAGAATCCCATATCTAGGGTCATATCTGCTTCGTCAATAACCAAGACTGGAGACGTATAAATCAATAATGCTTTTTCAGATACTAAATCTAAAATTCTACCAGGTGTTCCAATTACAACATGTGGTTGAACTCCAGCTAATTTAGTCATTTGTCGTTTTTTATCTGTTCCACCTACAAAATTTTGTACAATAATTTTAGTAGGAGCTTTTTCAACTAATTGAAGTGCTGCTTGATAAATTTGTTCTGCTAATTCTCTACTAGGAGAAGTGATCACCACTTGCACTTCTTTGCGTGATGGATCAATTTTGTTTAGTAATGGAAGTAAAAATGTATGAGTTTTTCCTGAACCCGTTTGTGATTGACCAATAACACTTTTCCCACTTTTAATAGCTGGTATAAGCTTTTCTTGTACTTCAGTTGGTTTTGTAAAACCAATTTCATTTATTGCGTCAATTAAAAAGGGTTGTAACCCAAACTTTTCAAAGGTATGTTCCATTTTATCGCCTCATTTCTCTTGATACTCTTTTGCATCTTTTGTATTATACCATAAAAGTGAAGTATTCGTTACTTAAATATATTTTGCTTTCAAAATTATCTTTTCTATGCAAACAAAAAGCCTTGGTAGAATGTTACTTTCTTCCACAGGCTTCTTTGTTTGAATGCTTCTTTATATTTTTGTAGTTACACGTTTCAATTTGGTCTTTTTACGATTTCCAAGCAATAATGGAACGTGTTCAATTTTTACATCTGTGTATTCAAGTCCAAACCATTTTATTGGAGAAACGGAAACTTTTTTTATTGCTAGCTTGACTGACATAATAAAGTGACCTTTGCGAGATAGTTCAGAATCTACAGAAAGTTCTTCGCGAACCAGCACAAAACAAAAATCGCCAATATCTTGATTAAAATTATTCGTAGCCCAATGTTGGGGTTGTTTCTCAATTGTACCATCAGCCATAAGATCTATGACGATTTGTCTCAAATAGGTACTCACTTGTTGTGGAACTCTAAAACCAAGCCGCAATTGAACTTTAACAATAAAGTCTGTCTCAAATGTTTCTACAGTATACTCCATTGTTCTAGGTTCATCTGTTACAAGAACATTTACAAACCAATAAACAGCTGCTCGTTTTGGTTGCTTATCAAATATCGAATAAATGATCTCATTATCAATCATCCCCTCAGTTTCTTTACTCGTAAGGTAAACAAGATTAGTAGCATAATAGGGTATTGACTCTTCCGCTTTAAGTTTACTTAATTGATTTTTGTAATCTAAGAGACTCACTTCTCTTACAATATTTTGTTCAATTTGATTTGCCTTGTGCCATATAACCATAACCATTAAAATAGTCGCTGCGATAATGATGGTTACAAATCCGCCATGGAAAAATTTTGAAATACTTGAAATGAAAAATAGGATTTCAAGTACACCGAAGAAAATAATCATCATACCTGCTAATACTTTAGGAACTTTTTTAACAATTAAGTAATTAAACAACAGAATAGTCGTCATTAACATTGTAATGGTAATGGCTAGTCCATATGCTGCTTCCATGTGCTCTGAGTTTCTGAAATATAAAACGACTCCTAAACAAGATAACCATAAAATCGTATTGACAACTGGAATATACAATTGACCTTTAGAACTTGATGGATAAATGGTTTTCAAACGGGGCAATAACTTTAGTTTTATGGCTTCAGAAACCAATGTATAGGATCCTGATATTAACGCTTGTGAAGCGATAATAGCTGCTAAAGTTGCCGCAGCTACCCCTATCATCCTAAACCAATCGGGCATTATTTCAAAAAAAGGATTAAAACCTTTTATCGCTTGCAGTTGTTCATTATCCCTTACATCTAAAAGCCAAGCCCCTTGTCCTAAATAGCTTAGCAACAAACAAATTTTAACATATGGCCAAGTTAAATAAATATTTTTTCGACCCACATGTCCTAAATCAGAATACAAAGCTTCCGCTCCAGTAGTTGCTAGGAAAACACTGCCCAATATTAAGAACCCAGCTTTATTATTTTCGCTAAACAAAAATTTAATACCGTATACAGGCGAAAGTGAGCGGAAAATATCAAAATTCCCTAATACATTCACTAATCCAATTGTTCCAATCATAAAAAACCACAGGAACATTAACGGACCAAAAAATTTACCGATTAATTCCGTTCCAAATCGCTGAATTAAGAATAAGAAAGTAATGATAACGAGCGTGATCATAATCACTGTTTGTTGTCCAGTTCCAAAAAACGAAACATAAGCTGGAATCGTCCTTAGTCCTTCAATAGCTGTCGTAACGGTAACTGCAGGCGTTAATATCCCATCGGCTAAGAGAGCTGCCCCTCCTATGATGGCTGGTACAATTAGCCAACTAGCTTTTTTTCTAATTAAAGCATAAAGCGAAAAAATACCGCCTTCTCCATGATTGTCAGCTCTTAGAGCAATCATGACATATTTAATTGTTGTCAATAACGTAAGTGTCCAAAATACTAAAGATAACGCTCCATAAATAAATTCATCTGTAACGGAAACTAGCCCTCCATTGCCTTCTATTAAAGCTTTCATAACGTATAACGGAGAGGTCCCGATATCTCCGTAGACAACTCCTAATGTTACTAACAATCCTGAAATAGATAAGTTCTTTTTTTGTTTAGTGGTTAATTTATTTTCCATTTTTCTGTTCCGTTCCTTCCGTATCCATATGTATGATTTATAACAGTACAAAAAAGCAAGACCTATACGTAATCTTATGAATTACGCATAGGTCTTGCTTTTTAAGTTTAAACCAGTGTTTTATTAACACAGACTAGTTGATTTAAACACATAATATATGTTAGCTACTCCCCTATTTGATAGGTTTATTTAATTGTATGATTTGATTAACATCCTTTATTATAATAATTTTCAAGCCAGTGTCAACAACATAATTTAGTGCAAGAATATCCATTATTATTGAACTAAATTAAGAAAAAATTTTGCCGTTTTTAAACCAGCAATTCGTCATTCTTTGTGTACTATTGTATACTATTATTTGGACAGACTAAAAATGTGTAATAAGAGCTCTTACTTTTTAAAAGAAAGAATCAACGAATGATTGATTCTAAAAGCAGAAACCAGTACAATAGTTTTAGAAAAGATGAACGTCTTTGTTCTAGAAGAGGGGTATAAAGATAGATGACAACTGAACAGAATGTTTTATTTACAATCTTTGGAGGAACCGGAGATTTAGCAAAGAGAAAATTGTATCCATCTCTTTATCGCTTATATAAAAAAGGATTTTTGAAAGAACATTTTGCTGTAATTGGAACTGCTAGAAGAGAATGGACGAATGACTATTATCGAGAAATTATTAAGGAAACGATAAGTGACCTAGTTATTTCAGAAGAAGTTGCAACTGAATTTGCCAGCCACTTCTACTACCAATCACACAATGTTAATGATGCAGAACATTATGTTAACTTAAAAAAATTAGCAGAAGAATTAGATGACCGCTACCAAATCAATGGCAATCGTCTATTTTATTTAGCTATGTCGCCTAATTTTTTTGGCACGATCACTCAACAATTAAATCAACAAGGTTTAGTATCGGATAATGGCTTTAATCGTTTGATTATTGAAAAACCATTTGGCCATGATTATGAGAGTGCCGCTATTTTAAACGAACAACTCCGAGAAGTATTTGATGAAAATCAAATTTTCCGTATAGATCATTATCTTGGCAAAGAAATGGTACAAAATATCTCTACTGTACGCTTTGCAAATAACATGATTGAATCTATGTGGAATAATCGCTACATCGATAATATTCAAATCACGTTAAGCGAATCTTTAGGCGTTGAAGAACGTGGCGGTTATTATGACAAAAGCGGTGCTTTAAGAGATATGGTACAGAATCATATTTTGCAAATTGTCTCTCTTCTGGCAATGGAGCCCCCTGCAAAACTTACAGACATAGACATTCGCAATGAAAAAATTAAAGCTTTACGAGCTGTTCGCCTTTTCAATCCTGAGGAAGTGAAAGAAAATTTTGTTCGCGCCCAATATGATGTTGGCATTAACAACGATAGTTTATTGAATAAATACCAAAATGAACTAAACGTTGCAGAAGATTCTCAAACAGAAACATTTGTTGCAGGTAAAGTTCTGATCGATACATTCCGTTGGAAAGGTGTTCCCTTCTATATTCGAACGGGTAAACGAATGGCCGAAAAAGGCACACAAATCAATGTTGTCTTTAAAAATGTTCCTTTAAACTTATTTAGTGAAAATATTGAAGAAGAATTGCCACCAAATGTATTGACCATTTTTATTCAACCAACTGAAGGATTCTCACTTCAATTAAATACAAAAAAAGCTGGCATTGGTTTAGAAACAGAAACGTTTAATCTTAAACACAAGCATTCAGCTGAAACAGTTGCAAATAGCCCTGAAGCTTATGAAAAGTTGATTTTTGACTGTTTAAATGGTGATGCAACAAACTTTACGCATTGGGATGAAGTAGCTTCTTCTTGGAAATTCGTTGATGTTATTCGTAAAGAATGGGATCAAGATAAGACGGACCTTCCAAGTTACCCAAGCGGTTCTATGGGTCCGACAGAAAGTGATGCCCTATTAGCAAAAGACGGCTTTAGCTGGCATTGGAACCCTATTGCATCTGAATAAATAAAAAAATAGACGTAAGCAGATTCTGCTTGCGTCTATTTTTTTGTTTTTATACTGGTCTAATGGAAGTTTCTAATAATCTTTCCTGATCATCAGGATCACTGCCATATCTTATTCCAGTTTCTAATGAATTAATTTGTTCTATCTCTTCTGTTGTTAAAGAAAAGTTAAATACATCGCTATTTTCTAAAATACGATTTTCATGAACTGATTTTGGAATAACAACTTCTCCTCGTTCTAAATGCCAACGGATAATCACTTGTGCAGGAGTCTTGAAATACTTTTGACCGATTTCCATTAGAATTGGATGGTTTAGTAAGTCAGATTTTCCTTGGCCTAAAGGACCCCATGCTTCATGAATGATACCATTTGCCTTCATGTATTCATGCAATTCATTTTGCGGGAATTCAGGATGTGTTTCTATTTGGTTGATCATTGGTTGCATCAATCCTTGATTTTTAAGTTCTTCAAGGTGGTGGATTTGGAAGTTAGACACTCCAATTGCTTTGACTTTTCCTTCTTCATACAATTCAACAATAGCTTTCCAGGTTTCAACATATTTTGGAGCAGCCCAGTGAATCAAATACAAATCTAAGTAATCTGTGTTTAAACGATCTAAACTTTCTTGGAATGCTACTTTTGTTTGTTCATAACCTTGATCGTAATTCCATACTTTAGAAGTAATAAAGACTTCTTCTCTGTTGATTCCAGCTTCTTTTAATCCACGAGCTAAATATTCTTCATTGCCGTAAATTTTAGCTGTATCAAAATGACGGTAGCCTACTTCAACTGCATATTTAACAGCGTCCACTAATTCAGCTTCATTTTTCATTAAAAATAACCCTAAACCTAATTTAGGAATTTTAACTCCATTGTATAATTCAATACTTTCTACTAACGGTTCACCCATTTACTACACTTCCTTCGCTATCATTTTAACATTAATAAGTTTAAACCATTTTGACTGGTATTTACAAGCGAGACGAATCTAAATCAACTTGTTCATAAAAAAAGTCTTTTATTGTTTCTCTTAACTTTTTAATGGATCCAGCTTGATCGCTCTCAAAATTCAAAACCAGTAAAGGTTCGTGCAAGCTCATACGCAACAACATCCATCCAGCACCATACTGTCCAGAGGTATTTACGCGTACACCTTCTAAATTGGCAGGTTCAATTGACAGATCGGTTTCGTTCTCAATAAAACGACTGAAATCTTCCATAACTTTTTTACCAGTCGCTTGGATATCTTCTGGCAAAATTTTAAACCGTACTTCATCCGTTTCAACGGGTTGTTTTAAAGTTGTAATCAAATCGGAAAAGTCTTTTCCTTCTTTTTTCAAATTCGCATCGGCCATTAATATTTTTGCAACTAAGTATGCACCATCATCTAGAAAATAGTTTTCTTGAAGTGCTGCGTGTCCGCTTGTCTCAATAGCCAAACTAGTTTGTACGCCTTCTTTATTCAACTGAATCGCACGATTGATTACATTCCGGTATCCTGTAATGTAACGGTCTTGCTTGCCCCCAAGAGACGTAATAAACGTTTTTAGGTGTTCTGAAGTAGCTGAACTTGTCACAATTGTCGTATTTGGATTTTCTTTTATTAAAATAGCTGAAATAACAGCAATTAAATTGTTTCGATTCAGCGTGTCCCCTTTACGGTCTACTAAGGCTGAACGATCTACGTCTGTATCAAAAATAACACCCATATCTGCTTCATGTTGCAAAACAGCTTTTTGAATACTCTTCATCGCTTCTTTATTATCAGGATTTGGAATATGATTAGGAAAATGTCCATCTGGATCTAAATATTGGCTGCCACTGATATCAGCACCTAATGGAACTAATACTTTTTCAGCAAAAAAACCTCCAGCTCCATTTCCTGCATCCACAACAATGTGGCGACCAGTTAACGGTTTTTCATACATGTCTTTATCATTGATTCCAATTCGAACTTTATTTACCAAATCTTTCGCATAATCATTCAGCAAGGGAGCCTTTGAAACTTTTCCTTGGTTGTTTTCCCAAGTAACATTCTCCCAGTCTGACTGTTGCAGAATAAAGTCGATATCTTCGTGCTCCGCACCACCATCTTTTGTGAAAAATTTCAATCCATTGTACTCAAATGGCAAATGACTAGCCGTTATCATAACGGCACCATCACATTTGTATGAATCAAATTGTGTAGACATAAACATTGCAGGTGTGGTAGAAAGTCCTACATCTACAACATCTATTCCTGCGTTAGTCAGCCCTTCTATGAAGACTGCTTTGATCCGGTCAGCTGACAATCGGCTGTCATGACCTACAGAAACGGTCACTGGCTTTTTTTCATCCTCTACGGCTAATTGCTTTACTTCTTTTAGCCATACAGCATACCCATAAGCAATTTTTTCAATTCTTTCATCTGTTAAGGTTATATCATGGTCTGACGTTTTTATGGCTATCCCACGAATGTCAGATCCATTTTGTAAAGAAGCTAAATTAAATTCAGACTTCATGATCGATTCACTCCCTATGACATTTTAAAGATCACGCTTCGACCCATCTTTTTAAATACTCATGCATTTTTTTAGCATCTTCTTCATCTTTTGAAATAATTAAACAAGTGTCGTTGCCGCCTACAGTACCAACCATTTCTGGAAAATCAATGGCATCTAACAATGCAGCCACCACATGCGCATTACCCGGTATAGTCATCAATACATTCGTAAACTGTACTTGAGTCAATCGAATCACAACATCTCCTAATGTAGATTGTAGCTTTTCTTCATTAGACATTCGATTGTTTTGGAATATCGTATACTTAACGTTACCATTGGATGACGTTGTTTTTACTAAATGCATTTCTTTGATATCTCTTGAAATGGTTGCTTGTGTAGCCTCAACCCCTTCTTGTTTGAGATAATGCAACAACTCTTCTTGTGTAGCAATGTCGTGATTTGTGATAATTTGTTTGATTGCTAATTGTCGATTTGATTTTTTCATACTGCAAGGCCTCCTTCTAATTTAACGATTCTTCTTTTGTAGTATACCAAACAATTGTTGTATACGCTTATATTTTACGATATTTTTACAAAAAGGTGAATAAAAATTCTATTCTTTAAAAAGATTGGTATTCTCTTACACAATTTGCTATAATAAATAAAGTTCGACTATATCTACTCTATGATGAAGAGAGTACTGTTAAGAAACATTTCAAGCGAGTTGGGACGGTGTAAGCCAATAGTGTAAACTTTCAGGAACCGCACTTCGGAGAGAATAAAGCTGGTTTAAAATACAGTTCGCCTGTATCCATCAGCTCATTCGGTTTTGTTTGCCGTTATCTAAAAACAAGTGGTTTCGTCATTAGACGAAGCAACAAGAGTGGTACCGCGGGAAAACCTCGTCTCTTTTTTGATTAGCATAGAATCAAAAATGGGCGTTTTTTTTATGTCTAAAATACTAAATTCTGATCGTCAAAAGGCGTTCATCTAGGAGGAAAAAAAATGGATTATAAATTAGGTGTTGCTCAGGCTTTAAAGGAGCAAATTGGTGATGCATTACCAATTGAAAATATTGTCAGTTTATTAGAAAATCCGAAATCTGCAGAACATGGTGATATTGCGTTCCCTGCCTTTGCTTTAGCAAAAGCTTTTCGTAAGGCACCTCAACAAATTGCAACTGAATTAGGGGAAACGGTTCATTCACCTATCGTTGAAAAAATTGAGGTTGTTGGACCTTATCTAAACTTCTTTTTAAACAAAAAGGAAGTTAGTGCTGCTGTATTAAAAGAAATTCTAGAAAAAGGCCCTCACTATGGAGATGCTGATATTGGTGGAAACAGAAATGTTCCTATTGATATGTCATCACCCAATATTGCCAAACCTATTTCAATGGGTCACTTACGCTCAACTGTAATCGGAAATGCGTTAGCAAATATCCTAACAAAAGTAGGCTTTAATCCCATAAAAATCAATCACCTTGGTGACTGGGGAACTCAATTTGGGAAATTGATCGTTGGTTATAAACTTTGGGGCAGCAAAGAAGCTGTGAAAAAAGATCCGATTGTCGAACTTTTACGCTTATATGTAAAATTCCATGAAGAAGCAGAAGAAAGACCTGAATTAGATGACGAAGCACGTGAATGGTTCAAAAAATTAGAAGATGGCGATCAAGAAGCTCAACAACTATGGAAATGGTTCCGTGAAGAGTCTCTTAAAGAATTTAACCATGTCTACGAACGCCTAGATATAACGTTTGATTCTTTTGATGGCGAAGCTTTTTATAACGACAAAATGCAAGAAGTTATGGACTTACTCGAAGAAAAAAATGTTTTAACCGTGAATGACGGTGCTACTATCGTTGATTTAGAAAAATACAACTTAAATCCAGCATTGATCAAAAAATCTGATGGCGCAACATTGTACATCACGCGTGATTTAGCTGCAGCCATTTATCGTAAACGTACGTATGATTTTGCAATGTCTTTATATGCTGTCGGTAATGAACAAAGCAACCACTTTAAACAGTTAAAAGCTGTGTTAAAAGAAATGGGTTATGACTGGGCGGATGATATGCACCACATTCCATTCGGTTTGATCACACAAGGCGGTAAAAAATTATCTACTCGTAAAGGAAAAATCGTTTTACTTGAAGAAGTTTTAGATGACGCTGTTGCTTCTGCACTTGAACAAATTGAAGAAAAAAATACAGATTTGCCAAATAAAGAAATCATTGCTGACCAAGTTGGTATTGGTGCTGTTGTCTTCCATGATTTAAAAAATGATCGTTTAAATAATTTTGACTTTACTATCGAAGAAGTTGTTCGTTTTGAAGGAGAAACAGGTCCTTACGTTCAATACACAAGAGCTCGTGCAATGAGCATCTTAAGAAAGTCAGGGATTGCTGGAATCGATACAACCGTTGACTATCCTTTAGATGATGCTTATAGTTGGGAAATTATCAAATTACTGGAAAGCTACCCAGATGATGTTAAACGTGCCTATGAAAAATTCGAACCTTCTGTTATCGCTAAGCATGCTATTCATTTAGCTCAAGCCTTCAATAAATACTATGCAAACAGTAAAGTACTTGCTGACGATGCTCAAAAACCTGCTCGTTTAGCACTTGTTCAATCTGTTGCAACAATTTTAAAAGAAGATTTAAGATTATTAGGTGTTCAAGCACCCGATCAAATGTAATAAACAAGAAAAAGGGATTAAGACAAACGTCTTAATCCCTTTTTCTTGTTTATT
>NZ_JBEMAR010000010.1:0-135050 GCF_040274945.1 Carnobacterium sp. | reverse complement strand
TAGGACGTTGCCACGCAAATCAAAAAGACATCATCCTCGGATGGTGTCTTTTTTTTGTTGGAATTTTTCTAATGTTTCACGGTTATAGGATAAATGGTATGGATGCTTCAAAATAAAGTTTCTTCATACAGGGCTACAAGCCACCCTATTCCACCAGAAATTTTTGGTGAGTAGTTTGATTCATCTATCAACACTAAAAATTATAGACCCTGTTTTACATGGTACAATCAAAACCATGTCCTTCAGAAACTTGAAATTTTAAACATAACCATTTCTAATCAACAAAAAGACACTCTTGGATAATGAAATATTCATTATCCAAGAGTGTCTTTTATGTTTATGTTTAAATTTTATGCACGAGGGTTATCTAACAAAACAGTGTTCTTAATATCTTCAACTGTCTTGGTCCCAGCAAGCTGCATAACAATCTCAAGTTCATGTTTAAAGTGATCAAAAACAGATTTAACACCTTGTGAACCGCCTAAGGCTAAGCCGTAAATAGCTGGACGACCAATTGCGACTAAATCAGCACCACTAGCTAAAGCTTTAAAGACATGCTGCCCTCTACGTACTCCACTATCAAAAACAACAGGAACTTTTCTATCAACTGCTTCAGCAACACTTTGCAATGAATCAAATGCAGCAGGGCCGCCATCTAATTGACGTCCGCCATGATTAGTCACCCAGATACCACCGGCACCAGAAGCAAGAGAAATCAAAGCGTCTTCTGCTGATTGAACACCCTTAACAAACACAGGCAAACCAGAGTAAGATGCAATAAATTCAACATCTTTAGGACTAAGTACTTGTTTAGAAGAGCCATAAACAGAGTCCATTGATTGTCCAACACCTGATTGATAGGCTTGAACGATGGGCATACCTAAAGGAAAGACAAAACTATTTCGTTTGTCGGCTTCACGATTTCCTCCAACAGTTGCATCTGCTGTTAATACAATCGCTTTTACTCCATTAGCTTTGGCTTCATCCAAAATGTCTCGGTTAATGCCATCGTCTTTACTCATATAAAATTGGAACCATTGCGGAGCACCAGCTCCGGCTTCTGAAATCTCTTTGAATGGTTTATTGGCGTATGAGCTGATAGTCATAATAGATCCAGATTCAGCCACAGCTTTTGCAGTAGCTGGTTCAGCTGCTACGTTAGCAAGACCATGAGCAGCAACTGGAGCCATAATGATAGGTGTAGCTAATTCGCTCCCAAAAACAGATGTACGTTGATCAGGGTGTTCAATATTTTTTAATACACGTGGGACAATGAGTTTATGATTAAAAGATTCTATATTTTGTTTAATTGTCCACAAATCTCCAGCACCACTGGAAATGTACCCGTAACCGCCTGTTGGAATGACTTTTTCTGCTTCTAACTCTAAATCAAAAACATTTATGATATCTAATGGTTTTTCCGCTTCACTCGCCTTATAAGGAACTTTGTTGGCGGACACTGATTCTTCTTTTATATTATCTAAGGAATGATTTATTTGTACGTCTTTTTCAATCTCTGTCATGGTATTCCCTCCAAAAAGTTATAGTTTATGATAGGACTAAGTTTACCACTCTGGAAGAAAAATTCAATTTTTAAGAGAAAATACGATTAATTTAATGAGAATTTGCTTATTGCATTGAAATGTTGTTTTGCAACAGCTAAAATTAAAATGATTAAAAGCGTTGTAAAAAATCTACTACTTTCGATTAAACATTATTTTCTAATTTTGACAAAAATTTGTCTAATTATGACGATTGATTAAAAAAAAGGTTGACAAATGGCGATGGACTACTTACTATTTATAACCAATAATGCTATAATGTTATGAAAGAGGTGAAGAAGATATGATAACCATTAAAGATGAAGAAAAAAGTGTCTATTGTGAATCTAGGCAAAAAAAGATTTGCCCTAAATTTGAACATACATTTGCCATTTTAGGTAAAAAATGGATGGGACTTATCATTGAAGTGTTATTAGAAGGTCCTCAACGCTTTAAAGATATAGCAGCTACTATTCCGAACGTAAGCGATCGTGTGTTGGTTGAACGTCTAAAAGAACTTGAACAAGAAGGTCTTGTAGCTCGTACGGTTGATCCAGATGCGACGATGAGAGTGGCGTATAGCTTAACTGAAAAAGGTCAGGCTTTAAAAGTAGTGATGGCTGACGTTCAAACTTGGGCTGATGAATGGATTTGTGAGGAATAAACACAATCTTATTGGAAAGTACTTGACCTTTAAGTCAAGATTACGTTAAACTAAACAAGTATGTAAAAAATGAATAATTAAAAACTGTGATGGAAAAGAGTAATTTGGATAGTCTAAATCAGAGAGCAAGTGTCATTGGCTGAAAACACTTGAATTAGAAAACCAAATGAACGTTCACTTCCTGAGTTGACTTTGGGAATTACACTAGGCTAGTTAAAAGTAATGAATAAAGTTCCGGTATACGCCGTTATGTAAATGAAGTGTGGATTTTGCGTATGCTTAATTCAAACAAGGGTGGTACCGCGAATGTAGCCTCGTCCCTTTTTAGGGATGAGGCTTTTTGTGTGCTTTAAAATAGCTTGTAGATAGGTTGTAGTAAGTGTTGCAACGATAAATTTATATAAAGGGGAATTAGAATGGACTTAAAAGACAATTTACAATTGTTAAGTAAGGAAGCTGTAGAAAAAATCGAAGCAGCCTCAGATTTAAAAGAACTTGATCAAGTACGTGTAGCCTACTTAGGAAAAAAAGGCCCTATTACTGAAATATCTAAAGGAATGAAGACTGTTTCTCCTGAAGAACGTCCTATCTTAGGTGCACTTGTAAATGAAGTCAGAAATGAAATTACTTCACACTTAGAAACAAAAAAAGCACGATTAGAAATGGAAAAAATTAACCGTGATTTAGAAAGCGAAGCTATTGACGTAACGTTGCCTGGTAGCTCGGTAGCTGTTGGACAATCACATGTTTTGACTCAAATAATGGAAGAGATTGAAGACTTATTTATTGGAATGGGCTATCAAATTATAGAAGGACCAGAAGTCGAAGAAGATAGTTACAACTTCGAACGAATGAATTTGCCTAAAGATCATCCTGCTCGAGATATGCAAGACACGTTTTATATTACAAATGAGATTTTATTGCGCACGCATACTTCACCTGTTCAAGCTCGTACTATGGATAAACACGATTTTTCAAAAGGTCCATTGAAAATGATTAGTCCTGGGAAAGTCTATCGCCGAGATAGCGATGATGCAACTCACTCTCATCAATTCCATCAAATGGAAGGTCTAGTGATTGCTAAAGACATTACAATGGGAGATCTAAAAGGAACGTTAGAAGTGTTTGCTAAAAAACTCTTTGGTGCAGAGCGTGAAATACGTTTACGTCCTAGTTACTTCCCGTTCACTGAACCTTCTGTAGAAGTGGATGTTAGTTGTTTCAAATGTAGTGGAAAAGGTTGTAATGTATGTAAACATACTGGCTGGATCGAAATTTTAGGTGCGGGTATGGTTCATCCAAACGTGCTTGAAATGTCTGGAATTGATGCAACGGTTTATAGTGGTTATGCATTTGGATTAGGTCCAGATCGTGTAGCAATGTTAAAATACGGAATTGATGATATTCGTCATTTTTATCAAAATGATGTTCGTTTTTTAAATCAATTCAAGGTAAAGGAGTAAGACTATGAATGTATCTTATCAATGGTTAAAAGAATATTTAGATTTATCAAAAGTAACACCTGAAGAACTAGCAGATAAAATGTCTCGCACAGGTATTGAAATTGAAGACGTTAGTATACCGGAAACCGGATTGAAAAAAATTGTTGTTGGTCATGCGGTAGAAGTAGTGGACCATCCAGATTCTGATCACTTACACGTTTGCCAAGTTGATATTGGAGAAGAAGAACTGTCTCAAATCGTTTGCGGCGCACCTAATATTGCAGCAGGTCAAAAAATTATTGTGGCATTACCTGGATCTCGTATTACAGGAAATGCAAAAATCAAAAAAGGTAAGATGCGTGGTCAAGTATCGAATGGAATGGTCTGTTCATTAGCTGAGTTGGGTTTCTCTGAAAAAGTGATTCCTAAAAAATATGCAGATGGTATTTATATTTTGCCAGAAGATGCAGTAGCAGGAGAACCTGTATTTCCTTATCTTGCAATGGATGATGCGATTCTAGAATTATCAATCACACCTAACCGTGCAGATGCATTAAGCATGCGTGGAGTTGCTCATGAAGTTGGAGCAATTTACGACCAACAACCTAAATTCCCAACTTTTGAATTAACAGAAGACGAAACAGATTCAGTTGAAAACTATCTTAAAGTGGCTGTAGAAAATAGTCAAGATGCACCAAGTTATAATGTTCGCATTGTCAAAGATGTTAAAGTTGCTGAAAGTCCAATGTGGCTACAAACTAAATTAATGAATGCAGGCATTCGTCCGTTGAATAATGTAGTAGACATTACAAATTATATTCTATTGGAATATGGACAACCTTTACATGCATTTGATTATGATCAATTGCAATCAAAAGAAATCATCGTTCGCCAGGCTAATGATGGAGAAGCTTTAACCACTTTAGATGGAGAAGAACGTTCATTAACTTCTGAAGATATTGTCATCACAAATGGCTCTATCCCGGTAGCGTTGGCAGGAACAATGGGTGGGTTGGATTCAGAAATTGAAGACACCACTGTAACTGTTGCTATCGAAGCAGCTGTATTCAACCCAATTTCAGTGCGTAAAACGGCTAAACGATACAACTTAAGAAGTGAATCAAGTTCGCGTTTTGAAAAAGGGATTAATCTTTCTACAATTACAACTGCTGGAGATCATGCAGCAGCGTTAATAGCTGAATTAGCTGGTGGAACAGTAGTAGCTGGAACGTCTTCTCAATCTGTTTTGGAAATCAAAGACAAAGTTGTCTCTATTACATTAAATAGAATCAACCGTTCATTAGGAACGGCTATTACCATTGAAGAAGTGAAAGCTATTTTTGACCGCTTAGGATTTAGCGTACTAGAAAAAGAGGGTTTATTTGAAGTAGCTATTCCACCACGTCGTTGGGATATTGAAATTGAAGCAGATTTAGTGGAAGAAGTGGCTCGTATTTTTGGTTACGATAATTTACCTTCGACTTTACCAATAAGTCCAGCTCAGCCAGCAGCTTTAGATAATAAACAGCGTCTTGTGCGTCATACGCGTCGTTTCCTAGAAGGAGCAGGACTATCACAAGCCATTAGTTACGTGTTAACAACTCCAGAAAAAGCAACTCAGTACATGATGCGTGAAAGTAAAGCAACACAATTAGAAATGCCAATGAGTGAAGATCGCAGTATACTAAGAATGAATTTATTAAGTGGTTTATTAGACGATGTTAGCTACAATAAAGCACGCAAAAATAAAAACGTTGCTCTTTATGAAATTGGCCGTGTGTTCTATAAAGAAGAAAGCCAAGTTTTGCCAATTGAAGAAGAACATTTGGCAGGTGTATTGACTGGTTCTTTACTGGAAAAGGATTGGAAAGGTCAACCCAAAAAAGTTGATTTCTTTGTTCTGAAAGGTATATTAGAAGAGGTAATAGCTTCATATGGTTTAACAGAAGACATTACTTTTGTTGCAGACAAACAGCGTGATGGAATGCACCCAGGACGGACAGCAGCTCTTTACCTAGGAGAAAAGGAAATCGGATTTGCTGGTCAAATTCATCCTTTGGCAGCAAAAGCGTATGAGTTAGATGAAACGTACGGTTTTGAATTGAATCTACAGGCTATTGTAGAAGCTGAAAAAGAATCAACTGTTTATGAAGCTATTCCGAAATTCCCAGGAATGACGCGGGATATTGCTTTATTAGTAGATGAAACTATTACAAATCAACAATTAGTAGATTTAATTTACAAAAAAGGCGGTAAATATTTAGTTAACGTACGGTTATTTGATATTTATCAAGGCGAGAATATTGAAGACGGCAAGAAATCAATGGCTTATACACTGTCCTACTTAAATCCCACTGCAACAATGGTGGAAGAAGAAGTGTCAAAAGCTTATGATAAAGTAACAAGTGCGTTAATAGAAGAATATCAAGTAGTTGTTCGTTAAATCCAGAGGACTCTAGAAAGTTCACAAGAGAGTTGAGCGTATCAATACTAATGAGCCTTTGAAAAAAATACAAAAGAGTCTTGCTAATAGCAAGGCTTTTTTGTTATGCTAACAAGCACTAAACACAAAGGATTATTTTTATCTTTTGTGCTATCTAGAAAAAGGCAATTCAGGGGGAACTATATGAGAAAGAACGAGTTAAAAAAAGAAGTAAGTGGAATAACAGCATTGACCGTTTTAGTAGGAACAGTTATAGGGGCAGGTATATTTTTTAAACCAACAGCTGTTTACGGCGCAGCTGGTGCTCCAGGATTAGGCTTATTGGCATGGTTTGTAGCTGGAATTATCACAATGGCTGGTGGACTGACGGTTGCTGAAATTGGAACAATTTATCCTCAAACAGGCGGAATGATGATTTATTTAGAAAAAGTATATGGAAGATGGTTAGGTTTTCTAGTCGGATGGGCTCAGATGATCATCTATTACCCAGCGAACATAGCCGCATTAGCTATTATTTTTGCTACTCAATTTGTTAATTTATTTACATTATCCGATAATGTAATTGTACCGACAGCTATTCTAACAGCTATTTTTTTAATGGGCGTAAATTTTTTAGGAACAAAATATAGTGGGCGGATTCAAACAGCGGCCACTATTTTAAAGTTGATCCCTCTTTTAGTTATTATCGTAGCAGGATTGCTTTATCCTGGTGGAGGTGTAGTAAGATTGATACCACTTTCAGTAGAAAGTCATCCAGTTTTGACTAGTTTTGGTTCTGCTCTTATTGCAACTTTATTCGCCTATGATGGGTGGATTAATGTAGGGACGCTTGCTGGAGAAATGAAGAGTCCTGGTAAAATGCTACCAAAAGTGATTATTGGTGGATTATCAATTGTTATGGCTGTCTATTTATTAACAAATATTGCCTATTTGTTTGTCTTAGACAGTAATCAGTTAGCTGGAACGGATACACCTGCAGCTCTAGTTGCTTCACATCTTTTTGATGGAATTGGGAGCAAATTAGTAACGATAGGAATATTGATCTCTGTGTTCGGAGGAATAAATGGGTATATCATTTCTGGCCTACGAGTTCCTTATGCGTTAGCAACTCAGAAAATGTTGCCATTTAGTAACTGGTTTGCCAAAATCAATCCAAAAACCAATTTACCTATCAACGGAGGTATAGTTATCTTAGGAATTGCCATCTTAATGATTTTGACCGGGCAGTTCAATCAACTGACAGATTTAATTATTTTTGTCATTTGGTTTTTTATAACGTTGACGTTTATAGCGGTTATCATCTTAAGAAAAACTCAGCCAAACATTGAACGACCATACAAAGTTCCTTTATACCCAATTGTTCCATTGGTTGCTATAATTGGTGGATTATACATTATCATTAACACTTTAATCGTTCAGCCAGGAAATGCCTTTATTGGGATTTTTCTAACACTTATTGGGATACCTGTTTATCTTTATTGTAAAAAGAAATACGGAATACCTGAAAAAGAATAATGGACCTAAAAAAACTCTACTCGCTGAAGACCAGCGAGTAGAGTTTTTTTAGATGTTTAATCAGCGCAAACCACTGATTTTTTTTGCTTTTTCTGTATTCGCAAAATGTAACTTAGCATAGTTTCTAAGCAATGGGATTCCACCTTGTTTTAAAAGCTTTGCAGCAACTAAATCAATATTGCTGCCAGCACCAGATGGAATTTTGAAACCTGCTTTTGCGCTCAATTCATCAAGACCTTTTAAAAATGCATAACGAGCAATAATAGAAGCCGCCGCTACAGCTAAGTGGTGGCCTTCGCCTTTAGTCTGAAAGTAAACAGACTCTTTTATTTGTTTTGGTTGATCATTGATGTGCTTAAAATAAGTTGCAGGAAGTTCAAATTGATCGATTAAAATACCATCTGGTTTTTGAGGACTGATTTTTTCAATCACATGACCTAAAGCTTGATTATGTAAAATAGCTTTCATTTTACCTTGTGTCATTGTTGGTTGAATAGTATTATATTTTTCAGGCATAACATTTAATAAACTGTGTGGTAAGAAAGTAATCAAGTCTTTTGCTACACGAATAATTTCTGGGTCCTTCATATCTTTCGAATCGCGTACGCCCAATTCCTTTAACAAAGCAAGCTGAGAATGATCGGCATAAGCTGCAACTACCGTTAATGGTCCGAAATAACTTCCGGTTCCGACTTCATCACTACCAATCACTGACCAACTACTAAAATCTTTTGGTAAAGGGGTATTCAAAGATGAAGCAGATGATTCTTTTTTTTTTGGTGGGACAATTGATGCTTTGGATTTCCAAATAGCAGCTTCTTTTTCAGAATCTGCACCTTGAAACAATACTTTGCCAGAGTTGTATCCTGTTACGTTTACAGCTCCTTTTTTAGCAGCAAAAAAAGCACCAGGAGGAGTAGAGGATTTCAAGCAAGTAGTGTAATATCGTTTCATATCTGTTAAGTTTTTTTTCGAAACTAAGAGTACTTCATTAGACATTCTGTCACTCATTTCTTCATTAATTAATCATCTAACTTGTAGTTTACCACATAATTTCATTTGATATGGGCAAGATATTAAAATGAAATGAAAAAATGTGCAACTATTAGGTGATTCATGGTAAAATAAGGGAAATGTAATTTTTAGGAGGGACTGCCATGTCAAAAGGGAAAATTCGATATAAAACTACAATAGCAGGAAGACCCTATACGATTATCGGAGCTAGACCCGAAGAACACATGCGGTCAGTGTCTAAAATGGTAAATGAGCAAATGCAACAAATTGAATCATTATCAAAGGGTTTAGACCCCGAACGTAGAGCAGTTTTAGTAGCGGTTAATGCTGTATCGAATCAAATTGAACTACAAATAAAACTAGATGCTATGCAAAAAAAAATAGCAGAATTAGAAAAGAAATTACAGAAAGATCAGGAATCAAAATTAACTGAAGATAAAATTCCTGAGTAAAGGTGATAAGCATGTTAATGACAGTCCTTATAGTTTTAATTTTAGCCATGGGAGCGTACAGTGGTGCTAGAAGAGGTTTAGTTCTTCAGTTCGTTTTTACAATAGGTTACTTTGTTTCATACTTATTGGCAAGAAATTATTATCAAATGTTAGGATCGCATTTAGAATTGATTGTTCCTTACCCATCTGCTACTGAAAGTAGTCAATTCGTTTTTTATGATCAAGCCTTAGGATTCAACCTAGACGGTGCTTTTTATAACGGTGTCGCATTTATAATCATCTTATTTGTAGGTTGGTTGATCACTCGTTTTATAGGGGGCCTATTGAATGCTGTGACTCTTATTCCTATTATCAAGCAACTAAATACTCTAGGTGGAGCATTATTGAATGTTATTGTTTCTTATATCGCTATCTTTATCATTTTGTTTTTGTTAACAATGGTTCCGATAGATGCTATTCAAGAAGCATTTAGTAATAGTTGGTTAGCACGTACAATAGTAGAAGATACACCAGTCATCTCAGCACAACTGTATAATTGGTGGATAGAATCGTCATTGTAGTAAGAAATATAGTTAAATAGTAAAAAAAAATCGTTTCTCTTAAATTAGGGGGACGATTTCTTAATGTGAATGGTGTGAATGCTTTTTTTGCAACTAAAGAAAACTGTTGAATAAGAATATAATGAAGCGAGAGGTGAAATAGATGAACAAAAAAATCCTTCAAACATTAGAATTTAGTAAAATTATCCAAGCGGTTGCCAATCTTGCTGCTTCTGACTTAGGGAAAGAACAAGCTTTAACACTAGCTCCTTCAATTGATAAAGAAGAAGTTGAATTATGGCAAGATGAAACCGAAGATGGTACAAAAATTATAAAATTAAGAGGCAGCATGCCTATTCCAAAGTTACAGAATGTTCGTCCTCATTTAAAACGATTGGATATCGGTGCTAGTTTAAATGGATTAGAAATTGCTCAAATCGGAAAAATTTTGCGTACGACTTCTGAATTAAATCGTTTCTTTGAGAATTTAAAAGAATCAGGTATTGAAATGAATCGCTTATATGATTTGGCTAAGAACTTTGTTACTACGCCGACTTTGAATCATTTGATTCGTGAAACGGTAGATGAAGATGGCCATGTTTTAGATGATGCAAGTCCTGCTTTAAAAGGGATTCGTACGGGTATTAAAAGAGGAGAAAATAATGTTCGTGAAAAGCTAGATGGAATTGTTCGCGGAAAAAGTGCACAGTATTTAAGTGATGCAATTATTACTATTCGTAATGATCGTTATGTTATTCCCGTTAAACAAGAATACCGCAGTCATTTTGGTGGTGTAGTCCATGATCAAAGTTCAACAGGTCAAACATTATTTGTTGAACCACAAAGCGTAGTTGAGTTGAATAATCGCTTGCGTCAACTTCAAATTGAGGAACGACGTGAAGTGGATCGTATTTTAGCTGAAATTTCGAATGAAATCGCTCCGTATAGCAAAGACATTTTAAATAACATGTTTTTATTAGGTAAGCTTGATTTTATTGGTGCAAAAGCAAGTTATGCAAAAAATGTGGCTGCGAATAGACCTCTAATTCATGAGGAAAACGAAGTGAAGCTATTAAGTGCACGACACCCTTTATTGGATCCAGAGACTGTAGTCGCAAACGATATTTTAATTGGCGGAGAAAATCAAGCAGTTATTATTACAGGACCAAACACTGGTGGAAAAACGATTATCCTAAAAACATTAGGATTGCTTCAATTAATGGGGCAAGCTGGATTACAAATACCCGTTGCTCCGGAGAGTCAAATTGGATTGTTTACTGAAATATTTGCTGATATTGGAGATGAACAATCCATTGAACAGAGTTTAAGTACCTTTTCTTCTCATATGACAAATATTGTATCTATACTAGATCGAATAGATAACAAAAGTTTGATTATCTTTGATGAATTAGGAGCAGGGACAGACCCTCAAGAAGGAGCTGCACTTGCTATAGCTATTCTGGATAAGGTCGGTGCTGTAGGCAGTTATGTCATGGTGACGTCGCATTATCCTGAATTAAAAGCATATGGCTATAACCGTCCACAAACAATTAATGCGAGTATGGAATTTGATGTTGACACACTCAGCCCAACTTATCGATTATTGATAGGTGTTCCAGGTCGAAGTAATGCTTTTGAAATCTCTAAGCGATTAGGTTTGAGCGAAGAAGTTATTGATTCTGCTCGACAACTGATTGATGGAGAAAGTCAAAACTTAAATGAAATGATCTCTGATTTAGAAAATAGACGCAAAATGGCAGAAACAGAGTACCTTGAAGTGCGTCACTATGTTGATGAAGCAGAGCAATTGCATGTGGATCTGCAAACTGCTGTACAGCAATTTTATGCTGAACGTGAAGAATTGATGAAAAAAGCGCGCGAAAAAGCCAATAGTCTCGTAGAAGAAACAGAAGAGACAGCTGATCAGATCATTAAAGATTTACGCAAAAAACAAATTCAAGGGCATTATGAAAATGTGAAAGAGCATGAACTGATTGATGCAAAAACACAGCTATCTGGATTAAGGCAAGAAGAAGCTTTAGCAAAAAATAAGGTATTGAAAAAAGCCAAAGCGAAACAGGTAATGAAACCTGGTGATGATGTGATGGTTCAATCGTTTGGCCAAAAAGGTGTATTAATGGAACGAGCAGATAAAAACCACTGGGTCGTTCAAATGGGAATGTTGAAAATGAAACTTAAAGAAAGTGATTTAACATTAACTGAACCAGAAAAAGAACCGAATCGTAAAATGATTGCATCGGTACGTTCAGAATCAAACAGTCATGTTTCTCCTCAACTAGATTTAAGAGGTGAGAGGTATGAAAATGCCTTAGCTGAATTGGATCGTTACCTAGACGCCGCTCTTTTAGCCAACTACCCTCAAGTTACTATTGTACATGGAAAGGGAACTGGAGCTATCCGACAAGGTGTAACTGAGGCGTTGAAAAGACATCCTTCGATAAAAGAATTCCATTATGCTCCACCTAATCAAGGAGGAAATGGTGCTACAATCGTAGAATTCAAATCTTAAGCTTTTGGGTAGATATTAAAAGTAATCTTTGATATAATGAACAAACAATATAACTTACTATTAATAAGTTATAAAAATGTATTTGGGAGGAATAGCAATGGTACAAGCAGTAACTGACGCAAATTTTGAAACAGAAACTAAAGATGGTTTAACGATTACAGATTTTTGGGCAACATGGTGCGGTCCTTGTCGCATGCAGTCGCCAGTATTAGAAGAACTTGATGAAGAAATTGGGGATCAAGTAAAAATCGTCAAAATGGATGTTGATGCTAATCCAGAAGTTCCAAGTTCATTTGGAATTATGAGCATTCCTACTCTGTTAGTAAAAAAAGATGGAGAAGTTGTTGAAAAATTAATTGGTTACCACAATAAAGAACAAGTCGAAGATGTTATCGCTAAATACAAATAAGTATTAATGCTTAAAAAAGATTGGGACAGTTAATTGTCCCAATCTTTTTTTTGCTACAATTTATGTATTATTAATAGTTATACTTTTTGAATGAGAATTCATATAATAAAGAATTTCTTTCTTTAGCTCTTCTATTAATGAAAAATCTTCGATCGCTTCCAATAATGTGAAGCCTTTTTGAATCCACGTTTCAGTCTCAGTAGTAGGCTTTTTTAATTTAGTCAATATAATGCCTTTTCGTACGTATACAACACCGAGTATCCGGTACCTTCCTTTTTCCTTGCTTAGTTTAATCAAAGAGTCTGTTTTTTCCAGCGCCTGCTGATAATTATGGTTTTCCATTAGTAAGTAAAGTAGGTTCATTGAATAAGCCAGTTTCAACTCTATTGCCTCATGAAAGTGTTTGTAATTCTCTAATTCCATCAATGCGCGTTTTGAAATGAAATGAGAAGTATCAAAATCAAAGAAAAAAAGAATATTGTTCAATAAGCGTAGTTCAATTAAGTACCATTTATCAAGCTGAGCAATACGATGCCAGACTTTTTCAGCATAGGGAGCTGCTTGTGATAAATCATTGGTTTTTGAAAGGGTGATAAGCGCATCACAAATATAAAATATGTCTTGTACAACGTTATCTTCATGTTCATTTAAATAGCTTTTTGTCATTGTTCTAACGTTCATTATGATTGTTAAATCTGAATTTACAGCAATCAGTCTAAAATGATATAAAATAGCATCTTTTCCTTTTAATTGATAGTGATTATGAATGTAATTAAATTCTTCATGAGTCATATCTAAATTGTTCAAAATTTGAAAATATTTAGTAATGGTTGGAACAATGCTATCCAATTCAAATTTTGTATAAGTTGAACGTGCCATAGCTTCTTTCGCCACATATTGTTGAGTGTAACCCTTATTTTCTCTTATTTTTTTAAAATCTTTACCAAAATTTTGACGAATATGTGTCATAAATTAAATCATCTCCTAATAAAAAATGTGATTATATGAACATTATATAAGATAGTATAAATCATTTGCTATAATTAAGTCAAAGTTAGGAGGGATTACATGAAAAAGATATTAAAAAAATTAGTATTATTTTTACCGGTAATCTGGTTCGTCGGCGGTGGGGGCTAGTAGCAGTGTAAACTAGTTACTCTGGCATTTCCTTAATTCTTAGTCAGTTTGTCGAATTAGTAAGGGTCAGTTCGTTAACTTCCTCTTACTAATTCATTGGATAATAAAATGGATCTTTCAGTATTAAGTTTAGGAGGGACGCTATGGAAACCAATAAAGTAAAAGTAAGAAATAGCTATGCTTATATTCTTGAAGGAAAGAATAGTTGTGATACTTTACCTGTAGAAGAAGAAGACTTGATTGAAAATGCTGATGGGATTCTTGATTGCCCTCTTGATAGTGTGCTGAGAAAAAATAAATTATCTTTAAGTGATTTAAATGACATGAAAACTACAAAACTATTATTTGTAAAATTAGACGAGAATAAAACGATAATATTGAATACTATTAGCCTTAATGTAAATATTTAAAAGAGGTAAAATTAAATAAGTGGATTTTAAAGCGTTGATACGAAATTAACGCTTTTTTGCTGTTTAAAAAAATTATTTTTGGTAAACTGATGTAAAATATTTAACTATTGAGTTTAATAAGAAAAAGAGTAGTAAGGATGATGATCAAATGAAAGGCGTATCTATTAAGACAGAAGATGGCAATCTTTATTGCAGTGTAAGTGGGGTGGGTGAGTCTTTACTGCTATTGCACGGCAATGGAGAAGACCATCAAATATTTGAACAGCAAGTCTCTCATTTCAGTAAATATTTTCAAGTTATTGCACTAGATACAAGAGGACATGGACGTTCAGATCATGGAAAAGGTGTATTGACGTTTCAAAAAATTGCTCAAGATATTTTAGCCGTATTACGATACTTCAATTTATCGACAGTAAACATCATGGGTTTTAGCGATGGTGGAAATTTAGCGTTGTATTTTGGTAGTCATTATCCTGAACAAGTTATTAAACTTATTGTGATAGGAGCTAACTATGAAGTTAATGGATTGAAAAAAGACTCTTTATCTGAAGTGAAAAGAGACTACGTGTTTTTGACGCTCTTAAGCAGCTTTTTTTTTAAAGCGGCAAAAAAGAGACAAATCATTGATCTCATGTGGCATCAATTAGATTTAAGTTCTGCTGATTTAAAGGATATTGAAGCTCCTACACTAATAGTAGCAGGTGAGGACGATGTTATTGAAGAAAGTCATACTAGGAAAATTCATGAATTGGTCACCAATAGCGAATTAGTGATTGTGCCAAAAGCAAGCCATTTTTTAATGATTGAAAAGTACGAAGAGTTTAATCAATTTGCAACAGTATTTTTGCTTAACAACAGCCTTTCCTCATAAATTGTAGATAGAAAAATAGGTATCTATTTCCAAGACGATTTCTTGGAACATTTTAGCTTTTTAAATTATACTAGTGAAGAAAAGTTAGGTTAAGAGAGAAAAACTAAAAATAATGCAGATGATTTATTTTTAGTTTTTAATCTAGTTTCTATAACTAGGTTGAACAGTAATGTTAACTGTGTTATCCTGTTATTAAATATAGATTAACTTGATATCAAAAAGAAAAAATAAATGACAAAGTTCTTTTGGAACCCTACTAATTGCCAGATTTTTTCAAGGAGGAAATAAAATGAACGAAGAAACAGTGTATACAAAAAAATATTTAGTCACCAATGAGGTGCTCAATGCTGTAACTCATGGTATTGGGGCTCTCTTGAGCATTGTTGGAATGGTTTTATTGATTATGAAGGCAGTAAATACAGGCACTACTTTAGAATTAATTTCTTATTGTATTTACGGAACTTCACAATTTCTTCTTTACTTATGTTCAACTCTTTACCATAGTTTGATTTTTACTCGAGCAAGAAAACTGTTTAAGATCTTTGATCATTGTAGTATTTTCTTATTAATTGCTGGTTCTTATACTCCTATTTCACTTATCACGATTGGTGGGAAAACAGGATGGGCATTGTTTGGAGTCGTGTGGGCAATTGCTATATTTGGAATTATTTACAAATGTCTCTGGATTGAGAAATTCAAAAAAATGTCGACATTGCTATATATTGGCATGGGATGGCTGAGTATGTTTGCAATCAAGCCTATGTATATTGGATTAGGTTTTGATGGTTTTGCTCTACTATTAGCTGGTGGACTTTCATTTACCATAGGAACTATTTTCTACAGTATGAGAAATGTTAAGTACATGCATGTCTTGTGGCACTTATTCGTTTTAGCAGGTACGGCGTTCATTTACTTTTCCATCTTACTCTATGCATAAAAAAGAAGCTTAAAGAAAATGCGCTACTTTCTTTGAGCTTCTTTTTTTTTTACTTAAATTTAAGAAGGCTTTCTTTATGTTTATTTGCAAAAGAGTTGTATAATAAGACAGCTGAATAAAGATATGCAAGGAGGAATGACATGAGTATTGGGTATGCTTGTTTAACTGTAGGCGTTCCAAATACAGGTTTTAAAACTTGTCGGAAAGCAAATGCCACAGAAGAAAAACTAAAAGAATTAATACATTTTAATTTAAATTCACTAGAAAATTTGATTGATTACAATATAAAAAATAACATTAAATTATTTCGTATTAGTTCAGACATCATTCCTTTTGGATCTAGCCCGGTAAATACACTAGCTTGGTGGGAACTATTTAAGCCTCAATTTGAACAAATAGGGAGTAAAATTAAATCTAGCGGTATGCGAGTGTCTATGCATCCCGGACAGTATACGGTATTAAACTCACCAGATGAAGACGTTGTATCACGAGCGGTTGAAGATCTAAACTACCATACAAGATTTTTAGACAGTCTTGAAGTAGGACCTGCACATAAAATTATTTTGCATATTGGTGGAGTTTATCAAGAAAAAGAAAAGGCTATGGAACGTTTTGTTAAAACTTACCAAACGCTATTGTCAGATGCCATCAAAAAACGATTAGTCATTGAAAATGATGATCGGTCCTATACGGTTTCTGAAGTCTTGACGATCAGTCAAGCAACAGGTGCTCCTGTTATTTATGATAATCTTCATAATGCGATCAATACAAGCGATGTTACAAAAGATGATGCTTATTGGATTGAATTAACTCGAAAAACATGGAAAGTTGAAGACGGACGTCAAAAAATTCATTATTCTCAGCAAAGCCCAATGAATCGAATAGGGGCACATACGCAAACGATTGCGATTGATCCATTTTTGGATTTTTATCATCAAGTATCAAGAGAAGATTTGGATATTATGTTAGAAGTAAAAGATAAAAATCTTTCTGCTGTAAAGTGTATTATTGCGACGACAGAGCAACCACATATTAACTTGCTTGAAAAAGAATGGAGCTTGTATAAATACAGTGTTTTAGAAAGATCACCGAAGTTGTATGATGATATCCGGCAGTTGTTAAAAGATAAAAGCAGTTTTCCAGTACTGGATTTTTACCGTTTACTGGACCAAGCAATAGTCATGGAAGTCACAACAGGAACAGCTGTAAATGCTGCTAGCCATGTGTATGGTTATTTTAAAAAAGATGCAACAGAAAAAGAAAAAGCGGGTTTTTTAAAGCAACTTGAAAAAGTTGAACAAGCAAATGGTTCGATAAAAGCACTAAAAAAAATATTGTGGAACTTAGCCGTACTTTACAACCAGCCTTACTTACTTCAGTCCTACTATTTTGTATTTTGAAAATGAAAAAACAGATGTGAAGGCTTGATGATGAATATGAAATGAAGTATACTATTTTATTGTATCAAGTATTAGCTTGAATAGTTCACATATGAAAGAGGAAAAAAATATGAATATGCAAAAAATTATCGCCTTAGTTATTTTACTTTCTGGAATTATTTTACTTTTTTATGGATTTATAGAAAGCAATCAAATTTCATTAATTACAGGAATAGCCTTAATTGTGATCACAATTCTAGATTATATGAAATTAAAAAATAGAAAAAAATAACCCACTAATTCATCTATTTCTAAGTGATCTTTTACAAAAAAAAGAAAAGATAAAATATTTAGTGCTTTTAAGAACTAAATATGCTATACTAATAGATGTAGATGTACGTGGTGTTTCACTTTTTAGAGGTCAAACGATTGTTTTTTCTTGTGTTTAAATAAGGTATAGGTTCGAATCCTATCTTCTACATTTTCAACTACCTTTGCTTAAAGGTAGTTTTTTTTTGTTTTAAAAAGTAGTTCATTCAATAAATAGTGGTTTAAGATAAGGTTCGCTAAATTACTAAACGGATTGTTTGGGTACGCCTTCTTTATTTGGTACTATTATAGTGTGTTAATTAACTATGATAGGAGGACGAATAAGTATGGTGAAAAATTTCAAAGGCGCTTACCAATCGGTTGAGGAAGCAGCTGCTCAAGTTGAACATTTAATTACAGAAGGTTATCAACCTGAGGATGTTACTGTAGTCACTCATAAAGAAAATAAAGGTACGATTGAAAGTCTAACTATTGCCGAAGTGGACCCTATTCTTAATAAACAGAATAAATCAGTATGGGATCGAGTTAGAGATACCTTTAATGAAGCAGATGATACCAATCCGCTTAAAAAATATAAGTTAGATCCTGCTATTACTCAAAGGTACAATACAGCAATAAGAAATGGTGGTTATGTTATTATCACTGAAGAATCAGAGACCAACAAAACCAATCAAAACTTGAGAAGTAATCCAATTAAGAATAAAAAGGACCCTACTTTATCGACAATTGGGGAAGTTTCCGCATCAGTAAAAGGCAAAATTTCAGAGGGAAATAACAAAGCTCCTTCAATAGACGGGATTCCTTTGAAGGAAACAGATGGGACATTTGGTGGGAATCATCCAACTGATAATCCAAGTATGCCTTCTACGCCTGGAACAGATCAACAAAGAGATATTCGAGTAGACCGATAATTTTAAAGAAATAAAAGCAGATTGAGGCTACGTTCTCAATTTGCTTTTTTAGTCTGACTTGAAAGTTAGCCAAGAATAAGTAGGAAATTTATGGGTAATGATGGTCTAACTATAAAAAGTCTGTTAGACTTAATATCTAAGTACATAGTTCAGATTACAAGAGTGGAGGAAAAATATGTTAGAAGTAAAGCAACTAAAAAAGACCTTCGGAACGTTAACTGCAGTAGATGATGTTAGTTTTACGATTCCTGACGGTCAGATCTTAGGGATGATTGGGCAGAATGGCGCAGGGAAAACAACAACTTTTCGCTTGATATTAAATTTCTTAACGGCTGATTCTGGAGAAGTATTATGGGATGGCAAGCCGCTGAAAAAAACGGATTATGATATCATTGGTTATTTACCGGAAGAGCGTGGGTTATACCCTAAGGTTTCAATTGAAGATCAAATAATTTATTTTGCACAGTTACGAGGAAAATCAAAAAAGGAGATTAAACCTCAAATTGATAAATGGATGGAGAAATTCCAAGTTAAAGGAAAAAAAACAGATAAAATTAAATCCTTATCTAAAGGGAATCAACAAAAAGTGCAATTAATTGCTACGTTGATTCATCAACCAAAATTGGTTATTTTAGATGAACCGTTTAGTGGGCTGGATCCAGTCAATGCTGGATTGTTAGAAATTGGAATCAAAGAACTGAAAAAACAGGGGGCTTCAGTCATCTTTTCAAGTCATAACATGAATAATGTTGAGGATATCTGTGACAAGTTGATCATGTTAAGAAATGGTCAAATGGTATTAGATGGAACAGTGCATGAAATCAGAGAACAATTTGGTCGAAAAAAATTATTTTTAGAAACAGCCATCTCTATTGAGGAATTAGAATTAATGCCTGGAGTTGTAAAAGCAGTAGAAACTAATGACGGAGTGAAAGTTCTAGATTTAGAACATCCTGAAGATGGAAGAGCTATTTTTGAAAAAGTAACACAAGACGGATACATTACTACTTTTAGCCAGCAGCCGCCTACGATAGAGGAAATATTTAAAATGAAGGCAGGTGAGTTCCATGAATAAATTTTGGGTAATTGTGAATGATGTCTACAAAAAAAATATTAAATCATTTGGCTTTTTAACAATGGTGCTATCACCTATCGTGATGCTGTTAATTATTGGTGGAATTATTTATTTTATTAGTCAATCAGAAAATGATATTCCCGAAATTGCTGTTTTAACATCTGATCAAGAGATTCAAACACTTTTAGCAACTCAGGAAAATCAATTTACTATTAATTCTGAAATCACGACGAAAGAGACAGCGGAGAAAGCTATGGAGGAAGAAGAGCTAGATGGTTATCTTGAAATTAACTCTGATAACCAACTTGTTTCGGCAAACTACGTGGATACTTCAGGGAGCGATACTTTAGATACGGCTGTTTTAACAGGCTTACTGACCAGCATCCAGTTAAATCGAAAAGCAACTGAATATGGATTAACGCAACAAGAAGCAATGGAATTGATGAGTCCTGCAAGCCTAACTACAGAAACGATTCGTTTTGAAGATGGTGGAATCACCAACCAAGACAGTACAGCAGAAACTATTAAAATGTGGAGTTCTTATGTTGTTGGTATTGCTATTTTCATTTTTATCATGAATTATGCTAGTATTATTGGGACTGAAATCGCATCTGAAAAAGGAACAAGAATTATGGAAATTATTTTATCAAGTGTTTCTTCTACAACCCATTTCTTTGGGAAATTAGTTGGGATATTATTGGTTTGTCTGACACAAATCATTATCTATGTTGTATTAGCCTTGGTAGCTTATCCTTTTATAAAAAATATTACTTTTGTTCAAGAATTTTTTGAAGGAATCGATATGGGATCCTTATTGAGTAATTTATTAGGTACAACGCTTATTTACTTTGTATTAGGGATTATTTTATATGCTGGTTTAGCAGCGTTCTTTGGTTCGTTAGTAACGAAAATTGAAGATGTCAGCAAAGCCGTTACACCTTTGGTTTTCTTGGCGCTAATTGGGTTTTATGGTGGCTTGTTTGCATTTGCCAGTCCAAATCAACTCATTGTTAAAATTGGTTCTCAAATACCATTATTCACTCCGTTTATTATGCCCTTTAGAGTAGCGAGTGAAACAGTATCCACTACTGGGATAGTCATTTCAATCATTGTGATGGTCCTATTTACTATCCTATGTACATTATTATCGCTGGTTATGTACCGTTCAAATGTTTTAGTTTATTCCGATGCAGGAATGATGAAAACGATGAAGACATCTTTTAGTATTCTAAAAAATGAACGAAAGAAACCTGAGTAATAGAATAAGAGAAATAAAAAGAGAGCTAGGTTAGCATTAACCTAGCTCTCTTTTAAAGTTGTTACAGTTCATGTCTCGAAGACCTTGAAGGCAAAGCTGATTTATCTTGCTCAGGAACGTCAATGTTCATTATGCTTTTTTCTTCATTTTCATTGTCACTCATAACAAAATGAGTAAGGGGTTCTTCAATTGACAATCGGTCTTTTGTGTCCGATTGTACGGTAAATGTAACAACCTTTGTTTTCATGTTTACTTCAGTCAGCGCTTCAGTATATAAACTGTCTAGTGTTTGAATTTGTTCAGCTAAAAATCCAGCTTCTAAATTAAAACTAGGTTGAGCATGTTCTAAACGAGCTTGTACAACTTTACCAGATAAAGTATAAACCTGTTTATTGTGTTGTTCCTTATTCAATTCTATTAAGCCAAAACCCGCTTTATCAAAAAAGCGAACGATGTCTTGTCTATTTGCAAGTGGATATTGTCTGGCCAATTCTTTACCAGCCCAATACAAAATTTCATGTGTTTCTGCTCCTAATAAATTGGGTATAAGAACATCTCTAATCAGTTCATATCCAAATAAGGAAGTTGTTTCGTTAAATTTCTCTAAATCCACTTTTTGTTCGTTCTTTTTTCTACTCACTTACTCATTCACCTCTTTTGTCATTCACAATTTATTATAACGTGATTTGAAACAGAAACCTATCTTTTTAAAAAAAATGCTATTCCGTTACTTAAAAAAAAGAAAAAAGAAGTTATTTAAACGATTAACTAAGTTAATTTACCTAATCCCTTGAATTTCATTCTAAAAAAAGGGAAAATAGACAGAGTATACAAATGAAATTAAACAGAGGTTGTTAAAGATGAAAAAACAAGCGATAGGTTTTATAGATTCTGGAGTTGGTGGTTTGACAGTAGTAAAAGAAGCTATGCGACAATTACCAAATGAATCGATTTATTATGTAGGAGATACTGCACGCTGTCCTTATGGTCCAAGACCGGAAGAACAGATTCTACAATTTACTTGGGAGATGACCCATTTTTTATTAAATAAGGATATTAAGATGCTTGTGATTGCGTGTAACACAGCAACTGCAGTAGCCTTAGAAGATTTAAAAAAGAAGTTAGCCATACCCATAATTGGTGTTATCTTACCCGGAAGCCGAGCAGCAATCAAAGCAACAAAAAATAATCGTATTGGAATTATTGGAACTGAAGGTACGATAAAAAGTGATAAATATAAAAAGATGATTCGATCAAAAGACACTTTAGCATCAGTAGACAGTTTGGCTTGTCCAAAATTCGTTCCTTTGGTTGAAAGTAATGAATATGATAGTGCCATTGCTAAAAAAATTGTTACAGAAACTTTGAAGCCCATTAAAAATAAAAATATTGACACGTTAGTTTTAGGTTGTACCCATTATCCGTTATTGCGTCCGATTATTCAAAATTTTATGGGTGATTCAGTAACGTTAATCGATTCAGGTGCAGAAACCATTAGTGAAGTAAGTACTATTTTGGATTACTTTAACCTTGCAGAATTAAGCAAAAATAAAGAAGTTTCTGAACGGAAATTTTATACAACAGGATCTACACATATGTTTAATGATATTGCCTCTCAATGGTTGGGAAATGAAACATTAGATGTTGAACATATTAAGTTAGGAACAGAGAAATTGTAAACAAGAGCTAAAAGCTCAACAAAAAAAGTGAGGTTCAAGTATGCGTGCTGATGGTAGAAAAAATGATGAAAATAGATTGGTGACAATAGAAACCAATTATTTGAAACACCCTGAAGGATCAGTTTTGGTCTCTTTTGGAGACACGAAAGTAATTTGCAATGCAACAATCGAAACAAGAGTCCCACGTTTCTTAAAAGGAATGGGAAGTGGATGGGTTCATGCTGAATACAGCATGTTGCCGAGAGCTACAAATACACGAAATATTCGTGAGGCAGCTAAAGGAAAATTAAGCGGACGTACAATGGAAATTCAACGATTGATTGCACGTTCACTACGCTCAAGCATTGACTTAGAAGCTTTAGGAGAACGTTCAATTACGGTAGACTGTGATGTGATCCAAGCAGATGGTGGAACACGTACTGCAAGTGTTACAGGCGCATTCGTGGCTTTAAAATTAGCGATTCAAACGTTATTGGACAGTGGTGAATTAACAGAAAGCCCAATTAAAGAAAATGTAGCAGCCATCAGTGTAGGAATCTTAAAAGATGGAGAAGCGGTATTAGATTTAAATTACTTGGAAGACAGTTCTGCAGAAGTAGATATGAATTTAGTCATGACTTCTCGGGGACAATTTGTTGAAATCCAAGGAACAGGTGAAGAATCTACTTTCTCTTCAGAACAACTTTCAGTAATGTTAGAATTTGGTAAAAAAGGAATCAATGAATTAATCCAAGTTCAAGATGATGCTTTTCAACAAGCTCTTTCTTTAAAAAATGAAGGTATAAAACCGTACCCGCTTATTCCAAAGGATGAAATTTTAATAGCAACAGGAAATGCTGGAAAAGCTAGAGAATTTGAAGCATTATTTGCAAAAAAAGGATTTAAAATAAAAACGTTACGTGATTTTCCTGAGATTCCTGAAGTCGAAGAAACGGGAACAACGTTTGAAGAAAATGCGTTACTAAAAGCAGAAACGATTGCTCGTACACTAAATATGTTAGTGTTAGCAGACGATTCAGGATTAAAAGTGGATGCACTAGATGGGGCGCCAGGCGTTTTTTCTGCCCGCTATGCAGGAGAATTTAAAAGCGATGCTGCGAACAACGCGAAACTATTGCATGAATTGACAGGGGTAGCTAAAGGAGACCGTACAGCACAATTTCACTGTACGCTTGCACTTGCTTTGCCTGGAAAAACAAGCTTAGTGGTTGAGGGCGAAGTAGAAGGACTGATTTTAACCATCCCTAAAGGCGAGAATGGTTTTGGTTATGATCCATTGTTCTTCGTTGAAAGTAAAGGAAAAACAATGGCAGAATTGACTCAAGATGAAAAAAATGAAGTCAGTCATCGTGCAGTAGCACTAGAGAATTTGGAACAAGTTTGGGATGATTGGATAAACAGTTAACCTATTGCTGCCAAAACGGAGGGAAAAGAATGAAAGTACTAGTTGTAAGCGACAGTCATGGAGATCGGGAAATTTTAGTAGAACTAATTGAACGGTATAAGGATAAAGTAGATCAGCTCTTTCATTGTGGGGATTCCGAATTGGAAGCAACCGATCCCGTTTGGGATTCTATGTTGACTGTCAAAGGAAACATGGATTTTGATAATGAGTTTGCGATGACACAAACGATTGAAGTGCAAAATCAACGGATATTTATGGCTCACGGGCATCGCTTGGATGTTAACTATACTATGCAAGAATTAGTCTTTGCAGCAAAAGAAGAGCATGCAAACTACGCATTTTTTGGGCATACTCACCAAGCTGGAGTAGAGCAAATAAACAATATAGTAGTGTTAAATCCTGGCAGTATTTCAGAGCCAAGAGGTAGCTATCCATATCCAACCTATGCAATTGTTGAGAATGATGAGTCTCAAATCAACGTAACGTACTACAACCGCGCTCATGAAGCCATTGAACAGCTATCCAGCTACTTTTCTAAACCGAAAGAATAATTAGGTACTCAAGGGACTTCATTTAGCCTGATTATTATTTTTTACTTAATTCCATTGTTTTACTACTCTTTTAGAACATTTTCACGTAAAATAGTAGTTGGATTTAGTTATCTCAAGGAAGGAAATGAAGATAATGATAGGAAAAGAAATTGGTGAAATGTTATTAGAAAACAAAGAACATTTTTTGATTCCAGCGGATCGAGTTGCTCACGTTCAGTTAAATAATCGCTTGAACCATGCTTTATTGGTACTTACAAAAATAGGATATTCGGTTATTCCTGTTTTAGATTATGATTATAAAATTAAAGGCTTAATTTCGATGCCACTGATCATTGAAGCAATTACAGGCTTAGAAGATATTGACTTTGATAAATTGGGAGATATATTGGTTTCTGATGTTATGACGACTGATTTTGCGTTGATTCATGACCCTTATGATTTGGAAGAAGTACTTCATCTTTTAGTTAACAATGCCTTTATCTGTGTAGCAAGTGATGACGGTAGTTTTACTGGTATTATAACTAGAAGTGAAATTTTAAAAGGTACCAATCGAATTGCTCATGAATTTGAAAATAAGTATGATGTTACTCGTAAAACGGAACGCTTGCATTAAAATTTAATGAACAGTAAGGAATGATCAAATGAATGCTAATGAAATTATTGAATTTATTGCAAAAAGTGAAAAGAAAACGCCTGTAAAAGTTTATTTGAAAGGCAAATTAGATCATTTGAATTTTCCTGAAACAATTAAAAATTTTACCACTAATGAAGTAGGCACTATTTTTGGTGAATGGAGTGTTGTTGAACCTTTTTTAGAAGCAAATAAACAATGGATTGATGATCAAGTGATTGAAAATGACCGTCGTAATTCTGCGATTCCGTTAGTAGACTTGAAGAAATTTAAAGCTCGAATTGAACCAGGAGCATTTATACGAGACCAAGTCGAAATTGGGGACTCAGCTGTTATTATGATGGGAGCAGTTATCAATATCGGCGCGGTTATCGGCGAAGGTACAATGATCGATATGGGCGCTGTGTTAGGCGGACGAGCAACTGTTGGGAAAAATTGTCATATTGGTGCAGGTACTGTTTTAGCAGGCGTTGTTGAACCAGCAAGTGCTCAACCTGTGATTGTAGAAGATAATGTTTTAATTGGAGCGAATGCTGTTGTATTAGAGGGCATTCGAATTGGAGAAGGTTCAGTTGTTGCAGCAGGTGCTATAGTAATCCAAGATGTTGCACCTTATACTGTTGTAGCAGGAACACCGGCTAAAAAAATCAAAGATATTGATGAAAAAACAAAAAGCAAAACAGGTTTAATTGATGCTTTACGTGAATTATAGAAATAAAAAACGATAAAATAAAAAGAGTTTGAAACAGAAGGAGAAATTACTTCTGCTTCATCTCTTTTTTTAGAAGAGGGTAGTGAAAATGCCAAAAGAAAATCCTTTCATCCAAATGCGAAGAGAATTACATTTAATTCCTGAAATTGGCTTAGAAGAGTATGAAACGCATCGCTATTTAATGTCCAAAATCAAAGAATTGCCACAAGAGAACCTAGACATAAAAACATGGGAAACAGCCATTGTCGTTCGAGTCAAAGGAAGTATTGGTCAAAAAACAATTGGTTGGAGAACAGATATAGACGGTTTGCCCGTTGTTGAAGAAACTGAATTACCTTATCAATCAATTTATACAGGAAGAATGCATGCTTGTGGTCATGATGTGCATATGTCGATTGCTTTAGGATTATTGACTTATTTTAGCACACACCAAACTATAGATGATCTGGTTTTTATTTTTCAACCAGCTGAAGAGAACGTAAGTGGAGCAAAAATTATTTATGATAGTGGGTTCTTAAATGATTTTATGCCAGATGAAATTTATGCACTGCATGTAAAACCTGATTTACCAGTAGGGACTTTAGGAACAAAAGTAGGAACGTTATTTGCTGGAACGTGCGCTATCGATGTCGAATTTCGTGGTGTAGATGGGCACGCTGCATATCCACATGAATCCAATGACATGATAGTAGCGGCGAGTCAATTTATTAATCAAATCCAAACGATTGTCAGTCGTAGCGTTAATCCTATGGAGGGCGCAGTGATTACTTTAGGAACGATGCATGCGGGAACAGCTGGAAATATCATTAGCGGGTATGCAAGTCTTACTGGAACTATACGGACATTAACACCTGAAATGAGCGAATTAACTCAAAAAAGAGTAAAAGAAATCGTTAAAGGGATAGAACTTTCGTATAATTGTAAAATTTATTTAGATCTAGACCAAGGCGGATATTACCCTGTTATTAATAGTGAAACAGAAACACTCACATTTATTGATTATATGACAAAAAACCAAGATGTAAATTATACGAAAATTGAAACAGCGATGACTGGCGAAGACTTTGGTTATTATTTAGACAAAATTCCAGGAACAATGTTTTGGCTAGGTGTAGATAGCCCTTACGGCTTACATCATCCCAAAATGACGCCAAAAGAAGAGGCTATCCCGTTTGCAATCGAACATGTAGGAGATTTTTTAGAAAAAAAAGCTAATAGACAGTTATAGGCAAAAAAACTTCTCTTTTGAACCAGCAATGGTCAAAAGAGAAGTTTTTTATTTAACGATCAGATAAAGCATACCCATTAAAATGAACAGTGAAGCACTAATGATAACCGTAATGCTTGCATTAAAAGATGCAAGCAAACTCCCTACAATGGGTCCTAACATGGTTCCTACACCTTGGAAAGACGAGATGATTCCCCAACTAACATTTTGGTCTTCTTTAGTGATTTTTGTAGCCACAAAAGAATTCCAAGCCGGTAAAAAAAACGTATAGGCAATCGCCATTGACACTACTAGAATGTAAATGGCCACAATAGAAGTACTAAAAGCTGTGGAAATCAGTGTAAATCCGAACCACATAAAGCCAGCAATAAATAAAAGCCGAGGGCTAAAATAGTCAATCAATCTGCCAACAGGCATCATAAGGAGACCTGCTGTTAAACCAGCAATGATCAGTAGAAGAGTATACTGATTGTAAGAAAGTTCTAGGTGCTGTAAGACAAAGGTTGGTAAAATAGGAATTAACATACCAAGGGAAATGCTTTGCATTAAAGTACCAGGTAATATGATGCGACTTTTTTTCAAAATTGAAAGAGTTTTTTTGAACATCTCTTTAAAGGGTTGCTTAGTATTTTCTAATGCTTGATGATCGCCTGACAAACGAAAACTAAAAAAAGCAAGTACTACGAATACTGGTAAGAGCCAATAGGAGACAGACAAATTTATATTCATTAAGTAATTCATTACGATGACACCGCTGGCCATGCCTAACAACCAATAAAAATAAATCAACCCCATATTTGTTCCTCGTGATCCTGAACTAGCCTTAGCCAAAAGTACAATCCAAATGGGGCATGCCCCAAAACCTAATAAAATTGAAGCAAGAATAATAACGAAACCGTTGAATTGAAATAATGGAACAACAATTAAAGAAAGGAAGATTAAAGTAAAAGAAACAGAGATGATTTTCTTGATACCAAAACGATTCATTAAAAAACCTGCTTGGAAATTTGAAAAAGCATCGCTAATATAATGTAGACTGATAGCCAATCCTACCAAAGCAAGATTAAACTGAGTACCTACTGCAGCTTGAACGGGCAAGTAACTAATAATAAAAGCAGCACGAACATATTCAACGAGCATTAACGAAATAAGTAAAAAAAAGAATTTTTTATCAATTTTTAATCTCTTTTGAGTCATGTCTTGGCTCCTTTTGGATATAAGGCTTTTCTATCAAAGTTAAGACTTTATCAACTATAAGTGCAGCTGAATTTGGATGGAAATGTGTTTCCATTTGTTTTGAAATACTTCTCGCTAAAAGAGGCTGTTTCAATAAGGATAAAACTGCTGGAGCGATTTCCTCTTCAGATTTCGTTACAATAGCCATTCCTTCTTTTTCAAAAAAGTTAGCATTATCTTTTTCTTGTCCAGGAACAGCAGGTGTTAAAACTAAAGGAATTTGGATTGCTAAAGCTTCTGAAAGAGAAATTCCTCCTGCTTTCGTTACCATAATGTCAGATTGAGTCATTAAATTAGCCATATTCGAAACATAACCAAGAATGGTTATGTTCGCATCATTTTGGTATTCATGCATGAGTTCTTTAAAAAGTAATTGATTTGAACCGCAAACAACTGTAATATGCAGATCTTCCTTAATTTTTAATTCATCAAGAATATGAGCCAAATCTTTTAGCACACCATAGGCACCAGCAGAAATCAACAATTTTTTTATTTTATTAGAAGAAAAATCTCCATGCGAAGAATCAAGAGTATTTTGATAAAATTCTTCTTTTATTGGAATTCCTGAAATTGTGATTTTATTTCCATTGATTCCTGTATCCATTAATTCTTTTTTTAAACTGTTGCATGCAACAAAAAAATAATCGATCCCATCTGAAATCCAACGGGTATGCAAACAAAAGTCAGTTAAAACATTAATAAAAGGAATTCCGGGTTTTGTACGTTGTTTATAAATAGGTAAAGCCTGCATTGGGAAAGTATTAATAACTACATCAAAGTCATTTTCTTTCATTAATTGACTAATACGCATGTAACCATATCGATCGATCATTCTATCAATTCTAAAATCAGTTAGTCTATAATCAGATTTATAATAAAGGAAACCATAAATATTTTGACCTTTAGAAAAACTTTTGATGTACAATTTTCTAGTAACGTTAGTCAAAATAGGATGAGCTTCATAAAATAAATCTGATGTGACAATATTTGTGATACCACGTTTGTTTAATTCTGTTATTAGTGAGCGGGTCACTTCTAGGTGACCGTTTCCATAACTTCCAGTTAAAATCAGTATTTTAGGCGATACTGGTACCATAGTGAACCTCCTTTAGTTATTATGAAATGGCTATTGTATAATGTTAAGTGGATTTACAGGGATTTCAATCCCATTTTTTGTCAAGGCGGTAACATACGCTTGAGAAAAAGCGTTTTGGATTTCAAATTCATGTCCATGTAAAGCGAATATCACAATTCGTATCCCATAATGACCATTTCCTAAGTTAATTAAACCTAAATTATCTGGAGGTTCAGTAATATCTGGGTACTGTGGCACAAGAGTATCATTTACCTCAGCTATTATCGTATTTACTTTATTTATATCGGTATCCGGTGAAAGTCGAATATCAATTTGAGCACGCATATCTTCGCGTGATTTATTGCTTACAATCGTGATATAACGATTAGGTACAAAATTCATAGTACCATCAAAGCTTTTGACCTTAGTTGTTTTTAGATTTACATCAACCACTGTACCAGAAACGGTTTCTAAGTCTACGACATCGCCAACATCAATTTGCTTCTCTAATAGAAGAAAGAAGCCATTTACAATATCACTGACAAAACCTTGTGCTCCTAGAGACAACGCTAAACCGATGACTCCAGCACCTGCCAATAGCGTACCAACAGGAATACCAATAGCTGAAAGAATGGCGTAGAATAAGAAAAAGCCTACAAAAGATTGAAATAAATTTTTTGACAAGTTATAGAGTGTGTTTAAACGATTTGTTGAGATATCCTTTTTCTTACGGTAATTATCAAATGTTCGTTCAATAAAAAAGTTTCCGATTATTTTTATAAGATAAAAGAAAATAGTAAAAAAAACAATTTGAATGGCACCCGCGGTTACCATAGAAATAATTTTGGCCCAATCGATTGAAGTCCAAAATTCTGAAAAAATATTGGTTTGTTCTGTAATAGTATCCACTACGTCAACTGCGATTGAACTATCTAGCTGACTGCTACTATCCATAATACTGCTATCCATAAACTAAATACTCCTTTAAATAAACTTATTTCTGTTAAAATGCTTCTTACCTATAGTAACAAATAAAAGGATAAAATTATAGTCACATCTCTATTAAGAAAACTCTAAAATTTTTTTAAGGGCTTTTAAAATTAAAAGACGAAGAATTTTTGAAAAGTTAATTAGGAGAGAGAAAATAATAAAAGTATTCGGTTTCATATTGTTTGATGTAAAAAATAAATAGTGGTATTCTATACTTGTATAAAATATTTTATTTAAAGATGAAATATTTGTTGGTAAACTAGCTCTTTTTAATTGAAGTAGTTTGTAAAACAAATCTATTTTATCTAAAAAATAAGAAAATAGAAGGAAGTGAGGAGTTCATATGACAGGTGGAGAAATTGCAGCTCTAATAGCTGCTGTAGCATTTGCAGCATTAGTCGTGTTTTTAATTATCGTATTGTTAAAAGTTTCTAAGGTAATTGGAGAAGTCCAAAAAACGGTTAATGAAGCGAATAAAACCATAGGAGTTCTTACGAAAGATGCGGATAGTCTTCTGATTGAAGTTGAAGGATTATTAAATAAATCCAATACTACGTTAGATGATGTCAATGGAAAGTTAAATAAAACAGATCCATTGTTCAGAGCTATTGGTGATTTAGGAACGACTGTTTCAAGTTTAAATGATTCTACTCGTAACTTAACTAGCCATGTTGCAGGAGCTACAAAGAAAACAGCTCAAACAGGCATGGTAACTAAAGTCGGTAAAACGGCAGTAAATATGAATAAGAAACGCAAAGATAAAAAATCAAACGAATAAGCACTAACTAAAGCAAAAATTATAGTGAACAGAGAAAAGGAGAGAAGTATATATGACTAAAAAAGGTGGATTTCTTTTAGGAGCAATCGTAGGAGCTGCAGCTGCAGGAATTACAGCTCTATTATACGCACCAAAATCAGGTAAAGAATTACGTGAAGATTTAAATCAACAAACGACTAATGCTAAAGGTTCAGCAAAAGAATATGTTGATATCGCAAAAGAAAAAGGTAAAGAGATGAAAACTGTTGCGAAAGATGCTTCAGAAGACATTAAAATCAGCTTAAAAGAGTCAGCTTCTCAAATGAAAGATCAATTAACTCGTGCTTCAAAAGATGTAGGTGACGGCCTAAGTGATCTTAAAGATTCTGCAACGGATGTAGCTAAAGATGCTAAAGCAACAGTAGCAGATGTAGCCCAAGAAGCTAAGACAACTGCTACTGAAACAGCAGAAGATGTAAAATCAAAAGCAAAAGATACAACAGAAGAAGTTAAATCATCTGCAAAAGATGGTAAAGAAAAAGCAACAGATGTTTCAACTGATCTAAAATATGATAGTGAATCTTTGAAAGAAGAAGTTGAAAGAAACACAATGGACTATGCTTATGACCAAGAAAAATCTGCAGAAGGTCCTGACTATTCAACTTCAAACATTAGTACAGAACAAACTACAGAAAATGGAAAAAAAGATGAGCATAAAACAACAAATACGAATGTAGGCATCTAATTCTATTTAGTAAAAGCAGTGAAGCGATAAGCTTCACTGCTTTTTTTGTTTCTATTTTTTTAGTATTAATAGGTTAACAAAGTTGTTAAATAGAAGTGTACGTTTTTGGAGTGTGAGTAAATACTTCGCAACCGTTTTTTGTAACCACTACACAATCTTCAATACGGACTCCAGCTATACCAGGTACATAAATACCAGGTTCTATTGAGAAACACATGCCTTCTTGAATCACAAAATCACTATCTTGCATGATAGAAGGAAACTCATGAACTGAACTTCCTAACCCATGGCCTAAACGATGAGTGAAATATGGTCCATAACCGGCATCTGTAATGATATCTCGGGCAACTTTATCCAATTCTCCAGCCGTTATACCTGGTTTTACTGCATTCAAAGCAGCGGTACAAGCCTGTAAAACAATCGTGTAAATTTCTTTTGCTTGTTTCGAGGGCTCTCCAAAAGCGATAGTTCGCGTAACATCACTAGTGTATCCGTTGTATACAACGCCTAAATCAAATAAAACAAACTCATTTAATTGGACTTTTCTTTTCCCTGGAACACCATGTGGACTAGCAGCGTTATCTCCAGTCAAGACCATGGTCTCAAAACTCATTTCTTTGATGCCTTCTTTTTTTAATCGGTATTCGATTTCTGCAACGATCTCTTCTTCAGATATCCCTTCTTTTATTGCATTGAAACCAATTTCTAAAGCTCTATCAGCCCACTTACCGGCTTCCATCATTTTTGAAATTTCATCAGGCATTTTAATTAACTTCATTGACTGTATTTTTGGTGTCATATCTAAAAAAGAAGCAGTTTGAAAAAAGTTCTGTAACTTTTCAAATCGTCCAACTGTTAAAAAGTCTTTTTCAATAGCTATTCTGCTAAGGTTGCTGCTGTGAGAATGCAAATGTTCGGCAATAAGTGCCCACGGATCTTCATTGTCTAAATAACCATAAACATTGTGTGTCCAGTCACTTTTTATAGCATCCTCTTTTTCGAGTTCGGGGGTGAAGAGGAAAGGTTCACCCTTAGCAAAAACTGCCAGAGCTAAGATACGCTCATGCGGTTCACTTTCATATCCACTTAAATAAGCTATAGTATTCGGCTCATTAATAAACGCACCATCTATATTTTGTTCGGCTAACCATAGTTGTAATGCATTAAGTTGTTTATTCATACTTTTATCCTCACTTTCAACTAACTGAATGGTTACAATTGTATCACTATTGACCTTTATTTTCTTGAAAAACAAGTGGAAAATAAAAAATCAGCTAAATTTGATTAATGAAAGAAAAAAATGAAATTTTCATGAAAATGGAATTGAAACGCTTGCATTAGTGCCGTAAGTTTGCTAAATTGGTAGTATGTAAAAAGTAAGCGAATCTAACTATTCGAAGGAGATTGATTATGGAAAAACAAACCATCACTATTTATGATGTTGCAAGAGAAGCAAATGTTTCTATGGCAACTGTATCACGTGTTGTAAACGGCAACCCGAATGTAAAGCCAACTACTCGAAAAAAAGTATTAGAAGTTATTGACCGTCTAGACTACCGACCAAATGCTGTTGCACGTGGTTTGGCAAGTAAAAAGACAACGACTGTAGGGGTAATTATTCCCGACGTTACAAATTTATATTTTTCTTCTTTAGCTAGAGGAATTGATGACATAGCAACAATGTATAAATACAACATCATCTTAGCAAATTCTGACCAAAATGATATAAAAGAAGTTCAAGTGTTAAACACACTTTTAGCTAAACAAGTGGATGGAATTATTTATATGGGACATAAAATTTCTGATGAATTAAGAGCAGAATTTTCACGTTCGAAAACACCTGTAGTTTTGGCAGGAACAGTAGATCCTGATGAGCAAATGGGCAGCGTAAATATTGATTATGAAGCTGCAACAGAGCAAACAATTGCTCAACTGATTGCTAGTGGACATGAACGTATCGCTTTTGTATCTGGGTCAATAACGCAAGAACCAATAAATGGGGTTTATCGTTTGAAAGGATATAAAACAGCGTTAGAAAATGTTGGTATCGCTTATGATGAAAGTTTAGTGTTTGAAACAGCTTATTCATTTACGGCTGGAGAAGAAGTTTACAATAAACTAGCTGAAGCAGGAGCTACTGCCGTATTTGCTGGAGATGACGAAATTGCTGTAGGGATCATGAATGGTGCTTTAGATCACTTCGTCAAAATACCAGAAGAATTCGAAGTAGTTACTGCAAATAATTCTAAATTATCTGAAATGGTAAGACCAAAAATGAGTACGATTACTCAACCATTATATGATATTGGTGCTGTTGCCATGCGTTTATTAACTAAATTAATGAACAAAGAAGATGTAGATGAAAAAACAATTATTTTACCTCATCACATTGCTAATAGAGGCACAACTAAAGAAGTATAAAAAAAAAGCATCGGTTTTCCGATGCTTTTTTTTATTCATTCTTTTTTTCTTCTTCTGCTTTTTTCTTAGCAGCTTCTTGTAATTTTTTCTCGTTTTCTAATTTAGCTTTAGCCTTCACTTCTTCAGCTTTTGCGGCATCAGCCTTTTTCTTATCTTCATCAGCTTTTTTCTTATCTTTATCAGCTTTTGTTTTTTTCGCTTCTGCGGTCTTCTTATCTGCTTCCGCTTTAGCTTTCTTAGCAGCTTCTTCGCTTGCTGATTTGGAAGTCTTATTCCAATAATCTGTTAATTCCTTTTCAGAAGCAGCAAGTGCAAAGTCGTAAGTGGTAGTTTTTGGAAGGAACTTTTTATTAAAGAGTTCGGTTTTTGTAGCACCAGAAACTGTAACTTCTTTTCCGTTCGCTAATTTTACTTTTCCAGGCATCATTCCTGTAGAAGCTAAAACTTTGGCCTCCACGACACCATCTGGTTTTTGGAAAGCTTGATCCGTACCCAAAATAGTAGGATTAGCATTATAGATTGCATTCATCAATCGAGCCCAGTGTCTTTTGTTTCTTAAACTTGGACTTTCTGAACCTGAGTTAGATAAATCATTAATAGGTGTATCCACAGCATTATCGTATCCAATCCAGGAACTCAGAGTAACTTGAGGAGTGTAGCCGATAAACCAAATATCTTTTTGGCCATCTGACGTTCCAGTTTTACCTGCAATATCAGCTTGGAAATTCAATTGACCTTTTACGTCTTTAGCCGTTCCAGTTTCTAATACATCACGTAAAATATCAGTTGTTAGATAAGCTGTTTCAACACTGAATACCTCAACAGGACTTACTTCATGTTGATAAACAACGTCTCCAGCAGCATCCTCAATTTTATCAATGATATAACCTTCTGTGTAATTCCCTTTATTTGCTAGAGTAGAGAAGCCATCTGTTTGATCTAAGACAGTTGTTCCTCTGGATATACCACCAATAGGAAGAGCATAATAAACTCCTTGATATTCTTCTGTCGTGATGACATCAGAACCAAATCCCATCTTGTGCATATAAGATTCAAGTTTTTCTTCCATGTTATAAGTGTCTTTCATTTGTTGATAGATTTTAGTTGTTACAATGTTGCTTGATTGTGAAAGACCTGAACGTACGTCAGTCCATTTATTTGGAGTAACATTTCCAACGTTGGTGATTTCATGAACACCCAAAGCTCCATTTTCCCAACTTGGTACTTTAGCAGAGCTTTCAAAAAGCATCGAAGCCGGTGTAATAATGCCTTCTTCCAATGCTGGAGCAAAAGCTAATAAAGGCTTAATCGTTGAACCAGGAGAACGAGGAGATTGATAAGCATGATTGACTTGAGTAAACTCATAATCGACGCCACCGATAAAGGAAATAATTCGTCCGGTAGCGTTATCTCTTAAAACTGCTCCATTTTGTACAGGCTCAACGAGTGTTTTAGTTTCATTAGTTTCTTTGTCAACGTAATCAACAACTTTTACATTTCCCAAATCACTAGTATTTTTTATGATTGGGTTATCATTTTCATCATATGAGATCTCAGGAGTCGCATATTGCGCAACGACTTCATTCATAGCTTCGTAAACGCCCTTGTCAATGGTTGAAGAAATTTTGTAACCTTTTGAGCGCAAATCAAGGTCTGCTTGATTGTAATAAGAGTCTTTTAATTCTTGGTCATTAGAGATATCTTCATCTGAATAACCATCAGCTGTGTATAATTGTTTCATTAAAATTTGTCGTGCTTGCTGTTCTACAAAGTTGTAAACATAATCAGTGCTGTCATTAACATCTGCTTCCTGAGGTAAGAAGTCTTGTGTTAAATCATAAGCTAAAGCAGTATCATATTCTTCTTTCGTAATGTAATTTTCACGGTACATTCTGAATAACACTTCATCTTTACGACTCATACCTGCAGACAAATCTTCCTTAAGAGCACCTACTTGAGAATAAGGACTATAAACAATTGGATTTTGAGGCAGACCAGCAAGAAAGGCCGCTTGTGGCAAAGTCAAATCGATAGGATTTACTCCAAATATTCCCATTGAAGCTTCATTCAAACCAGCAATGTTTTGGCCTTTATTATTTCTACCAAAAGGTGAGACATTTAAATAGTTTTCTAAAATCTCTTCTTTTGAAAAGTAATTTTCAATACGGAAAGCTAATAAAATTTCATTTGCTTTTCGTTTAAAAGAGACTTCATTTGTTAAAATCTGCTGTTTTACCAGCTGTTGTGTGAGTGTTGACCCCCCAGAAGTTGTACTGGCGCCTGTTACTTCTTGTGCCAATGCTCGAACGACTGCTTTTGGAACCACACCTGAGTGTTTATAAAAATATTCATCTTCAGTGGCAATAATGGCTTCTTGGACTAAAGGAGACATTTCACTTAATGGAATTTCAGATCGTTTTAAATCTGTTTTTAAGTCACTGATTTTTTCTCCAGTAGCGTAATACATTGAAGAAGTTGCTGATACATTTTCAATGTCAGCTTTCATTTCTTCATATGTGGGAATTTTTTCACCTGAAACAAGGTAAGCAAAGTATCCAGCTCCAGCTCCACCGATAAGGGCACCACCAATCAATAAGACAACGACCAACGTAATAATTAAATTTTTAATTACACTATAGCCGACATTGAACCCAAATAAAAATTTAGCTAAGGTAGGTTTTTGGTCTTCTTTTTTAGCTTGTTCCCTTTTTGGAGAATCCGTTGACTTAGTATCTTTAGTAGTTGATTTTGGTGTAGAAGCTGAGTGGTTTTGTCGATTAAAATGTTTCGTTTTGAAAGAGATCCAGTGTTTCTTCATGAATTGTACCAATTTTAGAATAAATGCTTTGATTTTCTCTAGAAATGATGATTCATTAGTATTTTGTGGACTATTCAAATTTAGTTCACCTCGTAAAATTATATTTTCGTTCTCTAATTACTTGGCTTATTATAACAAAAAGAAAGTAGAAAGAGCAATTTTTGAAGAAATATAGTAGAAATTTAATCAATTCTAAAAAAAGTATGTTTTAAAAGCGAAAAAAGAGTGAATAACAGATTGAAGTAAGAGCAAGATGATTTTTCGATGAATGAAATCTAATTTAGTTGTTGACTTTTCTCATTGTATTTTTTATACTTGTAAAAACAAATCTAACTATTGTGAGGGATTAGTATGGACAATCATTTAATCAACCAAACACAATTGAATACATATTACTTTAGCTATTTTAGAAGCTGTTTGTAGACATAATTCGTTATGGGTGCAAACAGGAAACAGAAATGTTTGTATCTATGATGGCTGAAGCAGTTTGATTTGCTGAATATTTGCCACGTAGAGTTTATCTAAGTGGTGGATTAAATAACTTACTGTTTATTTTTACATAAAATAAGCACCCACTTAGATAAGGCTATCTCTAAGTGGGTGCTTTTTGTTTTATGTAATCATAGAGGTTTAAAAAATAAGGGGGATATAAAGATGAGAACAATTGGAATGAAGAAAAAAGTTATTTTAGGTTTAGCAACAGTTACTGCAGGTTTAGTATTAGGAGCATGTGGAAACACAAGTGAAAGTGCAGATTCAGAAATGATAAATGTTGGGATTTTGCAGTATATGGAACATGATTCTTTAACGCAAGCAAGAAAAGGATTCGTTAGTGAGTTAGAAGAAGCAGGATACGTCGAGGGAGAAAATTTGACGTTAAACTATCAGAATGCTCAAGGAGACCAAGCGAATTTGCAAAGTATGAGTGAAAGCTTAGTTGGAGACAATGAAGTTATCTTATCTATCGCAACACCTGCTGCACAGTCACTTGCAACGATTACCCAAGAAGACCCAATTTTATTCACTGCAGTTACAGATCCGGTAGATGCGGGATTAGTTGCTGATAATGAAGCACCAGGCGGGAACGTGACAGGAACAAGCGATATGGTTCCAATTGAAGAACAAATTTCGTTACTGTTGTCGTTAGCACAAGATGCTGAGACAATCGGAATTATCTACAATTCTAGCGAGGCAAATTCAAAAATCCAGGCTGATCTAGCACAAGAGGCAATTGAGGCAGAAGGAGTAGAAGTGAAAGTATTGACAGTCACAACTACAAATGATGTACAACAAGTCATGACAACGTTGGCTCAAGAAGTTGATGCTGTATACATTCCAACGGATAACACGCTAGCTAGCACAATGCCAACAGTTGGCGAAATTGCTTTAGAGTACAAATTGCCTGTTGTTCCAGGATCTGCGGAAATGGTAGAAGCTGGGGGTTTAGCGACTTATGGAATCAATTATGAAGAACTTGGACGTCAAACAGCAAAAATGGCTCTTAAAATTATTGAAGACGATGCAGATCCAGCAGAAATGGCAGTGGAAACATCTACTAATTTAGAATTGGTTATTAATGAAGAAGTGGCAAAATCATTAGGTATTGACCCAGAAAGTATCGTACTACCTGACTAAAGGGTAAAACATAAAGGAGCATGAGCATGGATATTATATTATCAAGTATTTCGCAAGGACTTTTATGGTCGATTATGGCGATTGGGGTTTATCTTACATTTAGAATTTTAGACATTGCAGACTTAACTGCAGAGGGAAGTTTTCCCTTAGGTGCTGCAATTTGTTCGGTATCCATTGTTTCAGGAATCTCACCATTATTAGCTAGCCTATTGGCATTGATGGGAGGTATGCTAGCAGGAATCGTATCTGGTTTATTGCATACGAAACTTAAAATTCCTGCGTTACTGACCGGGATTTTAACGATGACTGCTTTGTACTCTATTAATTTAAGGATATTAGGTAAAGCGAATGTTACTTTGTTGGGTCAAGATACATTAATGCGCACCTTACAATCATTTGGCTTAGAAAATCGCATGGCTGTTTTAGTTGTTGGTGGAGTAGCGATTGTTTTAGTTATTTTAGTCCTGTATTTATTTTTCAGTACTGAAATAGGATTGGCATTGCGTTCTACTGGAGATAATGAGGCTATGAGTGAAGCAAATGGGATTCATACAGATACGATGAAAATCGTAGGGTACATGTTGTGTAACGGATTGATAGCTCTATCAGGCGCATTGATTGCCCAAAACAACGGTTATGCAGATATCAGCATGGGAATCGGGACGATTGTCATTGGATTAGCCTCTATCATCATTGGCGAAGTTATTTTCCATCGGTTGTCTTTTGCTAAACGATTGATCACCATTGTGATTGGAGCAGTTGTTTATCGCCTAATTATTGACTTCGTATTGCAATTAGGAGTACAACCTCAAGATATCAAATTATTTTCAGCTATTGTACTAGCACTTGCTCTTTCCACTCCTTTATTGAAAAAGAAACCAAGGAGGACTAAACGAGTTGGTAAGAAAGGAGCAGAATTAGTATGAATGCAATTTTGGAATTAAGAAATATTCATAAAAGTTTTGAAGTAGGCACGGTCAATGAGAACCATGTACTAAAAGGAATAGATTTGACGATCGAGAAAGAAGAATTTGTTACGATTATTGGAGGAAATGGTGCTGGAAAGTCAACATTATTAAATAGTGTAGCTGGAACCTATGTAGTAGACGAAGGTGCTGTTTTATTGGACGGAAAAGAGGCTACCAATAAAAGAACCAACGAAAGAGCAAAAGATATTGGACGAGTTTTTCAAGACACTAAGATGGGAACAGCGACACGACTAACAATCGAAGAAAATTTAGCGGTAGCTTTTAAAAGAGGAAAAAAAAGAGGATTAACACTGGGTGTAAAAGATAAGCAACGTGAAATTTTCAAAGAGCAATTAAAATTTTTAGAATTAGGATTAGAAGACAGATTGAAAATGGAAGTGGGATTATTATCTGGTGGACAAAGACAAGCTTTGACATTACTGATGGCGACAATTATCCCTCCTAAATTACTTTTATTGGATGAACATACAGCAGCACTTGACCCTAAAACTAGTAAAATGGTGTTGAAGTTAACGGATAAAATTGTCCACGAAAAAAAATTGACTGCGATGATGATCACTCATAATATGGAAGATGCAATTGCTCATGGAACAAGGTTGATCATGCTTCATAATGGGAAGATAGTAGTAGATGTTTCTGGGGAAGAAAAGAATCGCTTAACTGTACCAGACTTATTAGCTTTATTTCAAAAGAATAGTGGGGACACAGTTACAGAAGATGCATTGATACTAAGATAGAAAAAAAGAACGGAAACTATTAGTTTCCGTTCTTTTTCAATTTATTATACTGATGCTGGAAGTTTTTCTCCAATTACAGCTAAGCGTTCAGCAACCTCTTCTTGGCTTAAGCTGTTGCGTTTTACATACAAGTTTGCAGGTGCTACACGGCATTCATGACAGCAACCACGCATATATTTATGTTCATTTTCTTCTGAAGATAAGATTTGACGGTTACAAGCTGGATTTGCACAGTTCACGTAACGTTCGCAAGGAGTGCCATCAAACCAGTCACGACCAACAATTACATGTTCTTTTTGATTAACTGGGACACTGATGCGTTCATCAAATACATACATTTGACCATCCCACAAATCACCTTGAACTTCTGAATCTTTTCCATAAGTAGCGATTCCTCCATGTAATTGTCCAACATCTTTAAAGCCTTCTTTAACTAGCCAACCGGAGAATTTTTCACAACGAATTCCACCAGTACAGTAAGTTACAACTCTTTTATCCATGAATTGTTCTTTATTATCACGGATCCATTGAGGAAGTTCTCTAAATGTTCTGATTTCTGGACGAACGGCTCCTCTAAAGTGACCTAAATCGTATTCATAATCATTGCGGGCATCGATGACGATGGTATTTTCATCAAGAATAGCTTCACGGAATTCTTCAGGGTTTAGGTATTCACCTGTTACTTCATTAGGGTCGATGTCATCTTCTAAGTTTAGAGATACAAGTTCAGGGCGTAGACGTACAAACATTTTTTTGAAAGGGGCACGTTCTTCTTCATCTACTTTAAAAACTAGGTCTGAAAAACGAGAATCAGCATGCATTTCATCAATGTATTGTTGTGTTTGGTCATAAGTACCTGCAATAGTACCGTTTATACCTTCTTCAGCAATTAGAATTCTTCCTTTTAAATCAACTTCTTTACAAAACGCCAAATGTTTTGCGGTATATTCTTCTGGATTTTTGATATGAACATATTTATAGTAAAGTAAAACACGGTAATCTTTAGACATAGTAAATCCTCCTAATTTGATTCATAACACTAGGTAGACGGACTACCTGAAAGTTAATCTATACTAACAATACATTATACACTAATAAAATAATAGAAATCAATACCTCAAAAAAAAGGATGTGTTTTAATGGAAAGGTGCAGTTGGGCAAAAACGGATCTAATGAAGAAATATCATGACGAAGAGTGGGGAAAACCTCTCCACGATGATCAAGCTTTATTTGAACTGCTGATTCTAGAAACAATGCAAGCAGGATTAAGTTGGTCTACTATTTTAGCTAAAAGAGAAAATTACCGTGAAGCAATAGATGGATTTGATCCAGAAAAAATTAGTCATTATGATCAAAAGAAAATAGAAGAATTGCTTTCCAACCCTGGTATCATCAGAAATAAGTTGAAAATAGCTTCTATTATTAAAAATGCAGTAGCTTTTTTAAAGGTAAAACAAGAATACAGCTCATTTAATCAGTACATTTGGTCATTTGTAGAAGGAGAGCCAATTGTAAATCACTTTAACAACTTCGAACAACTGCCCGCTAAGACTGAACTATCCACTAATTTATCTAAAGATATGAAAAAAAAAGGATTCTCATTCGTTGGGCCAGTAACGTGCTACGCATTTATGGAAGCAGCAGGTTTAATAAATGATCATAGCGACAATTGTTCTTTTAAATGAAAGTCGTTTTATTTGACACACAGTTGTAATATAAACGATACGATTCTATCACATAGATTATGCTATACTAAAGTCCGTTAAGAAATCGGTTAAAAAAGACTTTTAATCAAATCGTAATTTGGAGGGGTAAAAAACGTGAATAAAAAATTAGTAACTATTGCAATCTTAGGAACCATGACCTTTAGTTCTCTTATATTACCAACTGCCGTTAGCGCTGAAACCACTACAAATAAACTTACTGAATCTGAACAACAAGTATCCCAAACACAAGAAGCAATTGAAGCAGCTCAACAAAAAGTTGATGCTTTACAAACTCAATCAAGCGAAACAGAAGCAGAATTAGCAGCTATTACTAATTCAATCGATTCAAACAAAAATAAAACTGATTCGTTATTAGCAGAAATTGAATCATCTCAAAAAGAAAAACAAACTTTAGAAAATGAAATTAAAGCTCTTGAAGAAAAAATTGCACAACGTAGTGAACAACTTGAAGATCAAGCTCGTACTGTACAAGTCAATGGAGACACAAAAAACTACATAGAATTTGTTATTGAAGCTGATTCAATGTCTGACGTAATTGGACGAGTAGATGTAGTCACTGATTTAGTAAAAGCAAACAAAGATCTTGTTCAAGCACAAGCAGATGATAAAGAATCGGTAGTAGAAAAGAAAGAAAAAACAGAACAATCGATTGTTCAACAAAATGCTCTTGCAGCGCAACTTGAAAATGCAAAAGCTGAAATGGAACAACAATTATTAGAAAAAGAAGTTGTGGTTTCTCAACTAGCAATTGAAACAGCGAGTGCACAATCAGATAAAGATAAATACATTGCTCAAAAAGCAGAAGCTGAAAGTCAAGTAGCAGAATATACTGCTGCCCAAGAAGCAGCAGAGTTAGCTGTATTGGCAAGTTATGAAGCAGAAGAAACTGAAGAACCAATTGTAGAAGAAACTTCTGAAAATGAAGAAGTGGTTGTTGCAGAATCAAGTGAATCTGTTGAAGAATCTCAAGTAGTAGAAGAAAGTGAAGTGGCAGCTTCTACTCCAACAGAAACGACTAAGAAAACTGAGAATGCATCTACTTCAACAAAAACGCCAGCAAAAACAGAAACAAAAGCACCAGTTAAAACAGAGACTAAAGCACCAGCAAAAACACCTGAGGCTCCTAAACCAACAACGCCAGCACCGTCTACAAGTGGTGGTACATCTTGGTCCAAATTGCAATCACACGCAACTAGTGTGATGGGCACACCTTATTTATGGGGTGGAACAACACCAAGTGGTTTTGACTGTTCTGGATTTACTTCTTATGTTTTTGCAAAAATTGGAATTACTTTGCCACGTACGGCAGCAGCACAATATGCATCTTCTACTAAGGTTTCAAATCCCCAACCTGGAGATTTAGTTTTCTTCAAAGACGGAGGATCAATTACTCATGTAGGAATCTATGTAGGAAATGGTCAATTTATTGGATCACAAAGTAGTACAGGCGTTGCTTACACTTCAGTTAGCTCTTCTTATTGGGGACCTAAACTTGTAGGATACGGACGTTACTAAAATTTATAAAAAAATTCGCTATCCATTGGGTAGCGAATTTTTTTATTGTTTTATATATACATATAGTTTGGTTTATTTGTAAAAGTAAGCTTTTTATTCACTAAAAAATGCCTTTTTGTAGCAATAGTATCGACCTTAAGTTAAACTAACTATATAAAAAAACAAGTCTTATTTAGAAGTAGGAAAGGTTGATGAAAAATGAAAAAAGCTGTATTGATCGTAAATCCTTCTTCTGGGGGAGAAAAAGGGAATGAATATTCTAAGCTCGCTTTAGAAACCTTAGAATCTTTATATGATGAAGTTGTACTTAAGGAAACAGAAAAAGGCGGGGATGCTGAAGTATTTGCCAAATCTGCTGCTAAAGAAAGAGTGGAAGCGATTTTTGTGATGGGCGGTGACGGAACCGTTAATGAAAGTATAAGTGGCTTAGCCGAAGAAGAGTATCGTCCCAAACTGGGTATAATTCCTTTAGGTACAGTTAATGATTTAGGCCGTGCCTTGGGCATTCCGCTTGATCCAGCATCAGCTATTCGGATGCTGGCAGATGCCATCACAAAAGAACTAGATGTTGGTAAAGTAAACGATACTTATTTTATTGATGTCATTGCCATTGGGAAAATCCCTGAAGCTGTTAAAAACGTAGGTGCGGATCAAAAAACAAGATTAGGTTCATTAGCCTACTTTATTGAAGGAGCAAAGGCTTTAAGCGATGGCCAAAGTTATACATTTAAATTAGAATTAGACGATGAAGTATTTGAACAAGAATCTAGTTTAGTGCTAATCGCATTAACGAATTCTGTTGGAGGATTTAAAAAAATGTTGCCCCATGCAAAAATTGATGATGGTTACTTACATTTAATTGTGTTAAAAGGTAAAACGTTAATGGACAAGCTTAAGTTAGTTCCCAAAATAGTCTCAGGAAATGCGACTGATGCAAATGAAACCTTTTATAAAAAGTTTAAATCAGGAAAGCTCTCTGTATCTGAAGAAGATAATCAAGTGATAAGCAATATTGACGGAGATGAAGGGGATAAGCTTCCTCTTAATGTTCAAGTTTTACCTAGCCACATTACTATTTTTGTTCCAAAGGATACAAAAGAATAATAAAAAAAGACTACGACAATCATTTAAATGATTGTCGTAGTTCTTTGCTATTATTTAATGTATTCTTCTGTTAATTCCATAAAAGTAGCGACATCAGTTTTCATGATGGCAATACCAGCTTCCCAGAAATCAGGTTTCGTTAGGTCTGCAGCTAAATGTTTCAAAGCTAGGTCCTCAGTAGACATAGAAGCTGTATCTCTTAATAATGCGATGTATTTATCTTCAAAACCAGTTCCTTCTTCTAAAGAACGAGCATAGATTCCTAAACTAAATAAGTAACCAAAAGTATACGGGAAATTATAAAAAGGAACGTCAGCAATGAAGAAGTGAAGTTTGCTAGCCCAAAAATGAGGATGATAGTCACTTAATGAATTTTGGTAAGCTTCTTTTTGTGCTTCTTCCATTAATTCACTGAGGCGCTCATCTGTAACAATTCCATTTTGACGTTCATTATAAAAGCTAGTTTCAAATAAGAAACGAGCATGGATATTTAAAAACATGGCTAAAGCATTCTGAATTTTAGTATCTAATAAAGTGATTTTTTCTTCTTTTGAAGCGGCTTCTTTAACGGTAGCATCAGCTATAATCATTTCTGCAAAAGTACTGGCTGTCTCAGCGACATTCATGGCATAGTGCTGGTTAAGAGTTGGCAAATCAGTCATTACGTGGCTATGAAAAGCATGACCCAATTCGTGTGCTAAAGTCGAGACTTCACTAGGCGATTCAGCATATGTCATGAAAATACGAGATTCTTTACTTTCCGGTAATTCTGAACAGTAACCACCTGGTCTTTTTCCGGTGCGGTCCTCGGCTTCAATCCAGTTATGATCAAAAGCATATTGAGCAAAGTCAGCCATTTTCCCACTAAATTTCCGGAAATTTTCAACGATAAAATCAGCCCCATCATCATAGGGGTAGACTTTAGCTGTTGCATCCCCAATGATTACGGGTGCTTCCGTATCTTGCCAAGACAACTTATCTTTTCCGAGTAATTCAGCTTTCCTAGTTAAGTAATCAATAAAGGGTTGTTTCTGCTCGCTAACTGCTTTCCACATTGTATCTAACGTTTCTTGCTTCATCCGATTGTATTCTAATGGACGTTTCAAGAAATCTTTCACACCATGAGCTTTATAATCAGCTAAGCGAAACCCTGCTAAATGATTTAACGTATCGCTAAATAAAGGAGCCATACTTCCCCATGTTTCTTCCCATTTTCTGAATAATTGCTCACGAACGGCTGGATCAGGGTCGGTATTCATTTTATTGTAAGCTTGTCCGGCAGATAAAAGGTGAACTTGTCCTTGGTTGTCTTCAAAAGGAATTTCAATTGTTGCGACTAACGAATCGTAATGGTCGCTCCATCCTTGAAACCCATCAATAGATAGCGTATTGATCAAAGCTTCTTCTGCTTCACTTAGCAATTCTTTGCCTTGTGTACGTGTTTCATTTAAACTGAAATCGATCACTTTGAAAGTAGGCAAGTCAATTAATTCATTCCATTTATCATCCGGTATAGCAACCATTTTTTTTGTTAAAATAGTTTGAAGAGTACTAAAAGCACTATTTAGTTCAAAAACTTGTCCCAAAATAGCTCCTGCCTGTTTATCAGATACATCCGCAGATTGAACTGCTTCTATAAAGGTGAAAACTTGCGAAAGTCCTTTTGATAGTTCTTCTTGAACCAGTAAGATATCAGCCAAACTTTTAAACAATGGGCTGTCTTCTTCTGTATCCCACTGAGTAACTAGACGAGTGAACTCATCTAACTGACCTCGAATGGTATCTAATTTTTCTTTTAATTGAGGAGAAGTGCTACCGCCTGGGAAAATAGATTCAAGATCCCATGTCATACTGTATTTCATATCGTAACATCCTTTCGAGTTCTGAATACGTTTATTATACTCTAGTTTGGAGTAGTTTTAAAACCAACTTTAAGTTAAAGTAGCCAATTTTTATAAAGCGACTTGAAAATAACTACCAAAATCAATTTTAGTTCATGTAAAATAGAAACAGATAACGTGATGATGGATGAAATAAATTAAAAAATTAGGAAGAAGGAAAATAAGAATGCGATCTACTGTAAAAGACAATCTTTTTATTATACTTGCACTGATAATTATGGCTGGATTATTCTATAGTTCTTCTCAGCCATATGGAGAACAATCGTTAACAGGTGTGTTAGATACCTTCTTAGCTAAAGAACCACTGAAAGACGTATTAAGCCATATCCAATTTAATTATGCAGGTAGTGAAGTGAGCATTGCCGCCCAAGGATACAGTTCATTTGTGGAATTTTTCATTCGAAAATTAGCCCATTATGGAATTTATTTTTTATTAGGATTGTGCTGGTTTTTAGGATTGAAAAATAAAATGACGAGTATTGGATTAGCAGCCTTTGTAGCGTGGTTATTAGCATCGGGTTATGCCGCATTTGATGAATTTCATCAAAGTATTACGCCAGACCGAACACCATTGATGGAAGATGTTATTTTAGACGCGACAGGTGCTCTTACAAGTATTCTTTTAGCTTTGGCATTCTTTTTGTTTATTTCTAAAAAGAAACAGACAAAACGATCAGTTAAAAAATCTAAACGGTAGCGAATACATACGAATAGTTGCTCTATAACAGGATTTTTGATAAAATAAGTAGGGCTATTTATTCTAGCTTATTACACTTATACTATGAAATGGGGAGTTTGGAGTGTCAGGACATTCAAAATGGAGTAATATCCAAGGGCGTAAAAATGCTCAAGATGCAAAACGCGGAAAAATATTTCAAAAAATATCAAGAGAAATATACATGGCTGTAAAAAGTGGTGGGCCTGATCCAAACTTGAACCCTTCATTACGTATGGTGATGGACAAAGCTAAATCTAATAATATGCCAAATGATAATGTTGAACGTGCCATAAAAAAAGGTAGCGCAACAGGTGAAAATGAGAATTATGATGAAGTTATTTATGAAGGGTATGGACCAAAAGGGACAGCTGTCTTGGTACATACGTTAACGGATAATTTAAACCGTACTGGAACAAATATTCGTGTGGCTTTTAATAAAAATGGCGGTTCATTAGGTGAAAAAGGATCTGTTAGCTATATGTTCGATCGCAAAGGGTATATCGCAATCGAACGTGAAGGATTAGATATAGATGAAGATACGATGCTAATGAGCGTTTTAGAGGCTGGCGGAGATGAAATGGAAACGTCGGATGAAGTATTTGAAATTTATACTGACCCCTCTGATTTACCAGATGTGCGTGACGCTTTAGAAAAAGAAGGCTATACATTAGCGCAAGCTGAAGTAACGATGATTCCACAAACAACGGTTCAGTTGCCGGAAGATAAAAAAGCCTTATTTAATCAAATGATTGACAAACTTGAAGAAGATGATGACGTGTCAGAAGTCTTCCACAACGCTGAATTATAATAATAATTTAAAAGAAATCCGTGCCTTTCTAGCAATTATAGAAAGGCACGGATTTCTTTGCATATAAAGCAGTAGAAAGAATAACGAAATTCTTTGTCATTTACATACATTTAAACTAAGAGCATTAAAAGAACTAAAAGGAAAGGAGGAATAAGAATGGAAATTGAAGAGTTTGCTCAATATATTATTGTAAAAGCTCAAGAAATAGGGACAAGCGATATCCATATTTTACCTGAAGAACTTCATTACAGTTTGTATTTTCGAATTGGTGGAAAAATGAGTTTTTGGAATAGTGTACCCGAAGAAAACGGGAAACGGGTCATTTCTTATTTTAAGTATTTATCAAATATGGATGTTGGAGAGCGAAGAAAACCTCAAAGTGGAGCTTCACAAGTGCTAATGAATGGAGAGCCTACAGCTTTACGATTTTCAACAATCACAAATTTTCGCGCTCAAGAATCGATGGTAATCAGAATTTTAAATCCAGCTGCTCATTTATCGTTATTGAAAACAACCTATTTTAAAAAGGAAGTACAAGTGATCGAGCAATTGGCTCAGTTTAATAGCGGATTGCTGATATTTTCCGGACCAGTCGGATCAGGAAAAACAACAACGATGTATCAACTTGTTCGTGAAAGCTATTTGATAAGTAAGCAACAAGTTATCACGGTTGAAGATCCAGTAGAAATTGAAGAACCGCTGTTTTTACAAACACAAGTGAATGAAAAAGCTGGAATTACTTATGAGACCCTTTTAAAGTCTAGTTTACGGCACCATCCGGATACCATTATTATTGGTGAGATAAGAGATGAAGTAACAGCAAAAATGGTTATTAGAGGTGCTCTAACCGGACATCTGATAATCGCAAGCGTTCATGCTAAGAATACTGTAGGGGTTGTTTCTCGTCTGTTAGAACTAGGTGTAACACAAGAACAACTAAAACAAACGTTGCTCGGTGTAGTATTTCAAAAGTTGATCCCAAAATATTGTCCTTTTTGTAAGGGAGACTGTGACCCTGGATGCACACACAATAATCTATATGAAAAAAGAGCGATTTTATATGACGTTTTATCGAGAAAAGTACTCAAACAATTTCTCGCTCAGACACACTCAGAAGAAGAAATCCAAGAAAAGCAAACAAGGTCTTTTAACTTATTATTAAGAAAGGCGTACGCATATGGCTATGTCAGTGAAAAAAATTATATTCAATTCCAGATTCCTTAAAAAGAAATCAATGGCTGTACAGGCAGCATTTTTAAATAAACTTTCTGCACTGATGACAGAAGGGTTCTCTTTAAAAGAGGCGTTGTTATTTTTGAAAATGATTTTACCAAAAGAAGTCCAATGGATTCAATCGATTCTTGAAGAACTAGAAAATGGAGAACGGTTTGACAATAGTTTGAAAAAACATGGTTTCTCTGAACGAATCTCTTCTCAAATTTATTTATCTTTTATCCATGGAAATCTGACAGAAGCATTGGAAGCAAGCGGGAACTACTTAGAAGAAAAAGAGAAACAGCGAAGTCAATTAACAAAATTGTTGCAGTATCCTATTTTTTTATTGCTGTTTATGATTGGTATTTTAATGGCTATTCGATTTATGATACTACCCAATTATGAACAAATGAATGCGAATCAGGGTTCTATTATTAATACATTTTCAATAGGATTTATTTATTACTTTCCAACCTTTCTAGGCTTGCTTACTGTGTTTGTTTGTCTAATGTTTCTAGTGATTCGTCACCAGTTGGGGAAACAGACTGCACTTCAACGCACCGTTCTATTTATGAAAATTCCGATTCTCTCAACATTATTAAGACTCTACTACACAAATTTATTTAGCTATGAATGGAGCCAATTATTAAAGAGTGGTCATCAAATGAATAAGATTATTGAATTGATGCAGACGAAGGAAACAACTCAATTGATGCAAGAAGTAGCTTTTAAGATGGAAAAGGAGCTGAGAGCAGGGCGAGATTTTAAAGAATCGATGAGCAGCTTTACTTTTTTTAATCGTGAATTAGGGTTTATCATCATGCATGGCGAAGCGACCAGTCGATTAGGAATCGAATTAGCTGTGTATGCCCAAGATTGTCAATTAAGATTAACAGTGCAAATTCAAAAGTTACTTGGTTACATCCAACCGATCATCTTTCTAATTATTGCTTTTTTTATTATGTGTGTTTATTTAGCTTTATTATTGCCAACGTTTTCAATGATGGAGGGAATTTTATGAAGAAGAAAAAAATACTGAATCAAAAAGGATTTACACTAATTGAAATGGTAATGGTTTTATTTATTATTTCAGTATTGATGCTCCTTATCGTTCCAAATATAGTGAAACAAAAAGATTCTATTGACGTTCAAGGTATAGAAGCCTTAGTGACTGTTATCCAAACGCAAGTAGAGCTTTATGAATTAGATGGTCAACAAGAGGCTGTTTCCTTAGATTCATTACAGCAGCAAGGCTATTTATCTGCTAAACAAGTGAAACAAGCCACTGCAAAATCTATTACTATTACGAATGGTGTCGTAAACTCGAGCAAAAAAGAATGAAACCTTTAAACGAAAAGGGAATGATGCTTCTTGAGATGCTCCTTGTTTTATTTGTAGCAACTGTTTTAGTCCTGATTCCAACAATTTATACCAATGAAACTAAAGACCAATTAGAAAATCAGCTATTTATTGAAGAATTTCAAAGTCAGATGACAGCTATTCAAAATTATGCTGTTTTATCTGGACAAGTAACCATGATGACTGTTTCTTCTCAATATAAGACAGTTCAATTTAAAGTTATTGGAGATGAGAAGAACGTATTGAATCAACTGATTTATTTACCAGAAACGATTACAACCCCTACGTATAAAACGTATTATTTTAATGGTTTTACTGGGAACTTAAGAAATTTTGATACATTGGTTTTTTTTATCAACAAACAAAGACACACAATGACTTTTCAGTTAGGAAGTGGTCGATATAAATGGCAATAAGAAACTAAATCAAAAAGGATATTTATTGATTGAAAGTTTAGTAGCTTTTTCTTTAGTGAGTTTGTGCATTGCCAGTTATATTCCGTTCATTGTAGGCATGCTAAAAAAAGTAGATGCAGAAAAAACAGCCGTTGAAATGCACCGTATCCAGTATGAACAAATACAAAAAATCGAACAGAACCATGCAATAGATACTACTTGGAAAACAGGAGGAAAGTTTTATACCATCAATTCACTGACAAACAGTAGTCGAAAAGGAGTACGGATAAACTATGAAAACGAAGAAATTTTCATTGAAGTCCGCTCGTTTCAAGCGTCCAGCCCTTAATCAAAAAGGATTTACATTGATAGAAGCATTAGTAGCATTATTTATCTTAGTCCTTTGTATTGCTCTCTTAAATGTTGTCACAACTCAATACAAAACGATTCGTAAACAGACTTTCGAAGATCGGCAGCTTGAATGGCATATGTTCTTAAATCAATTTGAATATAGTTTGGAAGGACTGGTTTTGGTCAATACAAAACCTAATGAACTCCAGTTTAAATTGCTGGATGAGAAAGGCCAATTTAAAGAGATGGTTTATTATGAAAAATATGATAATTTAGTTAGACGTCGAACGGGATCGGGAGGACATCATCCTATGTTGATGAAAGTAGAATCGATTAACTTTGTTCAAAAAAATTCATTTTTAGAGATAACAGTAACTTTTTTAAATCAAGAGACTTATCATGCGCAACTAGGTGTTGAGCCTAATCTAGTGGGTATTCAAGATGAATGAAAAAGGTGCGGTATTGCCATCTGTAATGGTATTTCTTTTGCTAATGAGCATCATGATTTTAGGTACAAATAGAGTTTTTGAGAATCAAATGAATCAGTTAAGAATGACGAAACACTATTATGAAGTAGAAAGTATGCTGATTTTAGCTAAAATGGAGCTCAGTAGTCAATATGAGATAGATAAAGAAATTCGAAAAGGAATCGTTACATTTCCTAATGGAATAGTGACTATTCAACGAAAAGAGGGAAATGTATTTATCTTAAATGGAACGCTTAAAGATGTGTTTTCAAAACAGCTAGAAGTCGAATTAACTCCACAGACAACTGAAGAACAAAAGGTCAAAGAAGAAAAAGAATCAAAACAAGATTCACCACTTGAAAAGTAACTATAAAAGAAACCGAAGTAACTTCATTGGAAGCTTAGATGAGGTTATTTCTTTTTGTGGTCGTATTTGATATACTATTTGAATAGAAGCGGCTAATTCAACCAATAGATTAGATACATATAAGAGGAGGAGTGAGGAATAGTGACTAAATTAATTAAATTACGTGAAGGCATGAAAAAAAGAGGGATTGATGCATTATTAGTAACTAGTCCTTATAATTTGCGTTATATTTCAAACTTTACAGGTACAACAGGTTTAAGCTTGATTACACTGGATAAAGCTTATTTTGTGACGGATTTTAGATATACTGAACAAGTAGCAACTCAAGCGGTAGGATTTGAAATCGTTACTAATGTGGGGCCAATTTTTAATGAGGTAGCAAGATTAGTAGACGAAAATAGAATTGAAAAGTTAGGTTTTGAACAGGATTTTGTTACGTTTAGTACATTTGAATTACTAGAACAAATTATTTCAGGTGAATTGATCCCTATAACTGGATTGATTGAAGAACTTAGAGAAGTTAAAAGTAAAATTGAAATTGAAACCATTAAAAAAGCTTGTTCTATTTCTGATGCAGCTTTCAAGTATATTTTAGGAGAAATCAAACCCGGAATGACAGAAATTGAAGTAGCTAATCAATTAGATTTTCATATGCGCGGTCTAGGTGCAACTGGGGTTTCATTTGAAACGATTGTTGCCAGCGGCATTCGTTCAGCCATGCCCCATGGGGTAGCAAGTCATAAGAAGATTGAAACAGGCGATTTTGTAACAATGGATTTTGGTTGTTACTATGAAGGGTATGTTTCGGATATGACGAGAACAATTGCAGTAGGTGAACCAAGCGAAAAGTTAAAAGAAATTTATGCTATTACATTAGAAGCACAATTGAAAGTTAATGATGCAGCTAAACCAGGCATGACTGGTGTTCAATTAGATGCTATTGCTCGCGACCATATTGCTAAATATGGTTATGGTGAAGCCTTTGGCCATTCAACAGGACATGGTATTGGATTAGAAATTCATGAAGGACCAAACGTTTCTAAGTTAGCAGAAAAACGTTTTGTACTTGGTAATGTCATTACCAATGAACCCGGAATTTATCTGCCAGGCATTGGCGGATTAAGAATTGAAGACGATTTAGTGATTACTGAAAATGGAAATGAAGTCATCACTCACTCTCCAAAAGAACTTATCATATTATAACGTGATTTAAATCGACAATTTATTAGGCAGAACACTGAAAAAATGATACACTTATATAGAAAATAGGAACGGACTCATAGGAGGAAATTAAATGATTTCAGTAAATGATTTTAAAACAGGTTTAACAATCGAAGTAGACGGTTCAATTTGGCGTGTTGTCGATTTTCAACATGTAAAACCAGGTAAAGGTGCTGCTTTTGTACGTTCTAAACTTAAAAATTTACGTTCTGGTGCAGTACAAGAAAAAACTTTCCGTGCAGGAGAAAAAGTTAAAAAAGCACAAATCGATAATAAAAAAATGCAATATTTATATGAAAGTGCTGGCGCATATGTATTTATGGACAATGAGTCATATGAACAAATAGAAATACCAGGTGATTCTATTGTTGAGGAATTGAAATATTTAAAAGAAAATATGGAAGTTCACATTTTAATGTATGATACAGAAGTATTAGGTGTTGAATTGCCAAATACAGTCCAATTGCGCGTAGCTGAAACTGAACCTGGTATTCGTGGGGATACTTCTTCAGGTGGAACAAAACCAGCAATTTTAGAAACTGGAACATCCGTAAATGTCCCTTTCTTTATCAATGTGGATGACGTGTTAATTGTTAATACTCAAGATGGTTCTTACGTTTCTCGTGCATAATCATTCGGTTTTAAAATGAAATTAGTAAATATAGGAGGTTTGCCAAATGGCTGAAGAATCGACAGTTGCAATAAATGATACTAAAGGTACACTTGGAGAAATTGAAGTAGCTCCTGAGGTAATTGAAGTGATTTCTGGTATTGCTGCAAACAAAGTAGATGGAGTTTATGCAATGCAAGGAAAACTTGCTTCTGGTGTTTCTGAATTGTTTGGTCGAGTAGACCACAAAAAAGGTGTCCATTTAACATCTGATGAAGATGGCTTGAAAGTAGATATTTATTGCTACTTTATTTATGGCGTATCGGTACCAAAAGTTGCTTTAGAAATTCAAGAAAAAGTAAGAGAACAATTGTTACAAATGACAGATATAACATTAGCTGAAGTAAATGTTCATATTGTAGGAATTGTCCCAGAAAAAACAGAATTACAAGAATTATTAGATCTTGATCAAGAAGAAGATGGTGACGAATAGTGAGTTTAACACGACGTGATATTAGAGAAAAAGCCTTACAATCACTTTTTCAACTTTCTGCTAATGAAGATTTATCTAAAGAAGAAGCTATGCAACAAGCGTTGACTAGTGAAGATGAGTTAGCTGATGAAGTTGAAACAGTTCTGATACCAAGTTATTTAGATTTAATTGTATCAGGTGTAATGGAAAAACAAGATGAGATCGATGAAAAAATCAAAGCTCACTTAGAGAATTGGTCCCTAAATCGTCTGGCTAAAACAGATTTAATGATTATTCGAATTGCAATCTTTGAGATGATGTATGTTTCAGATGTACCAGACAGAGTTGCGCTGAATGAAGCACTAGAAATTACCAAAAAGTACAGTGATGAAAAATCCAGAAAATTTGTTAATGGTGTTTTAGCAAACATAGTAAATGAGAACAGTGAAGATGAAGCTGAATAAGCTTTGTTTTCACTGTTTTTTTTTGCATAAGCGACACTGTATAAAAAATTTCACGAGACAGATTTGAGGGTGTATCTGATCTAATTCTTATGATAAGATAGATAGGGTAAAGTTTAGTTACTTAAGTGAGATGAAAAGGATGGGATTCTTTATGAGCGCAACAATCATGAGTGGTAAAACATTGGCCGATGAAATGACGATTGAAATGCAAAAAGATGTCAATCAACTCAAGGAAAAAGGAATTACTCCTGGTTTAGTTGTATTATTAGTTGGTGAAGATCCTGCAAGTCAAACGTATGTAAGAAACAAAGAAAAACGTGCAAAAGAATTAGGGTTTCATTCACTCGTTAAACGCTATCCAGTAGATATAACAGAAGAAGAATTATTAAATGAAGTCAATCACTATAACGAAGACCCAGCTTTTCATGGTATATTAGTGCAATTGCCATTACCAAAACAAATTGATTCAGATAAAGTAGTAAATGCAATTGATTCGGTAAAAGATGTGGATGGTTTCCATCCTATGAATATGGGGAAATTACTAATAGGGAAACCAGATAAGATACCGTGTACACCTTATGGTATTATAAAACTGTTGGAACGTTATCAGGTAGAAATTGATGGTAAAACAGCAGTCATGATAGGACGTAGCAATATCGTTGGAAAACCGATGGCTCAACTATTAATGATGAAGAATGCTACGGTAACTATTGCTCATTCTAAAACTAAAAATCTAGCTGCACTAGCCCGTACGGCTGATATTTTAATTGTAGCAATTGGAAGAGGTCATTTTGTAACAAAAGAATTTATTAAACCAGGTGCTGCAGTAATTGATGTAGGGATGAACCGTGATAAAAACGGAAAATTGATCGGTGATGTCAAAAGTGACGAAGTAGCTGAAGTTGCAGGTTATTTAACTCCAGTTCCTAAAGGTGTAGGACCTATGACTATTACTATGTTGCTTTATCAAACGATTGAAAGTGCAAAAAAAATTGGCGCATTATCAAAAAAAGATAAGGCATAAGATTCGTTATTAAAAAGGCTGGAAATAAGCCAGATTTAACGATAATTAAAAACAACAAATAAAAAGTTGTTTTCAATTTATGCAATGCTGCTAAGAGGAGTGAATAAATTGTCAAATGATTACTTGACGGTCACCGCATTGACTAAATACATTAAACGAAAATTTGAACGGGATCCTTATTTAGAACGAATCTATTTGACAGGAGAAATTTCTAACTTTCGAAATAGGGCAAATGCTCATCAATACTTTAGTTTAAAAGATGATCATGCCAAAATTTCTGCAATCATGTTTAAAGCAGCTTTCCAAAAACTTAAATTTACTCCTGAAGAAGGAATGAAAGTACTGGTTATTGGACGGATCTCGTTATATGAGGCAAGCGGAAATTATCAAATAACGATTGAACATATGGAGCCAGATGGAGTTGGTGCTCTGTATCAAGCTTTAGAAGAGATGAAGAAAAAATTAAAAAAAGAAGGACTTTTTGATGCACCAAAACAATTGATTCCCACTTTTCCTAGACGAATTGCAGTAGTAACGAGCCCAAGCGGTGCAGTCATAAGAGATATTATGACTACGATAAAGAGACGATTTCCTATTGTTCAATTGGTTATTTATCCTACTCTTGTACAAGGAAATAAAGCGGCAGATGCAATTGTATCAAGTATCCGCATGGTAGAGGAAAAAGGTGATTTTGACACAATGATCCTTGCACGTGGTGGAGGCTCGATTGAAGATTTGTGGCCTTTTAACGAGGAAAAAGTTGCACGTGCGATATTTGAAGCACAAACACCGATCATTTCTTCTGTAGGGCATGAAACAGATACGACCATTGCTGATTTAGTGGCAGATGTGCGTGCTGCAACTCCAACTGCAGCAGCAGAAATTTCTGTTCCTTTGTTGTCTGATGAATTGATCAAAATTGAACAATTAAAATTGCGGCTTGTTCAAAGTTATGCGCGAAAAGTGGAAATATTAAATCAACGGTTAACGAGCCAGTTAAATTCTTATATTTTTAATCAACCACAGCGGTTATATGAAGGGTATGCTCAAAAGTTAGATTTGTTGACTGAAAGGCTCGTTCGAGCAATGGAAGAAAAAAATCAACAATTAAAAAACGACCTTAATGTTCATATGCTTCAGTTAAACGCACAAAATCCGACACAGTTAGTCAAACAAAAGCATAGTGACTTAAGCGTGATGAATAGGCAATTGACGACTCAAATGGAATGGTATATGGAAAATCAGACTAAACGTTTTCAATACGCTGTTCAATCGCTGGATTATTTAAGTCCTTTAAAAATTATGAATCGCGGCTACAGTTATGCAACAAAAGATGGAAAAGTTATTAAAGATAGTAAGCAAGTTAAAGTAGAAGATAAGATACACATTCATTTGCACAAAGGAAGTTTTGAGGCAAAAGTGATAAAGAAAGAAGAGGAATCTAAATGAGTACAGCAAAGAAATTAAAATTTGAAGAAGCTATGCAGCAATTAGAAGAAATCGTAACAAACTTGGAACGTGGAGATGTTCCATTAGAGGAAGCGTTGGATCAATTTCAAAAAGGAGTTAGTTTAAGTAAATTTTGTAAGGAAACTCTACAAAATGCAGAACAAACCCTAACGAAAATAGTAGATGAAAACGGCAAAGAAAAATTATTTGAAGATGAAGATGAAAGTGAAAGTAATTAAGAAAAGAGGGTCGATATGAATTTAAAGTCATTTAAAAATAATGTGATTCCATCTTTTGAAGAGGAAATGCTTGGATATATTAGGAAGAATGGAACTAAAAAAGAACCATTGCATGAAGCCATGTTTTATTCCTTGGAAGCTGGTGGAAAAAGAATTCGACCTTTGCTTCTTTTAGCAACGATTCAATCGTTGGGCGGCGACATTAGAAAAGGATATGCCGTGAGTGCTGCTTTAGAGTTTATCCACACGTATTCCTTGATTCATGATGATTTACCAGCTATGGATAATGATGATTTGCGTAGAGGAAAACCGACAAGTCATATTGTTTATGGTGAAGATACAGCAATTTTAGCTGGTGATGCTTTGTTAACACAAGCTTTTGAAATTATTGCTGCATCAGATGCTTCACCAGAAAAAAAGGTGAAATTAATTCTAGCATTAGCAAAATCAGCAGGCCCAGAAGGTATGATTTTAGGGCAAATGGCGGATATCCAAGGTGAAACGAAAGACTTAAGCTTGGAAGAATTGCAATTTATTCATCGGAACAAGACAGGTGAATTGTTAAAATTTCCTATTTACGCCGCGTGTGTGATTGCTGACGCAGCAACAGAAGTGGAAGAACAATTGATGGGGTACGCTGAACATATTGGATTAGCTTATCAAATTCGCGATGACATTTTGGATGTGATCGGAAATGTAGAAGAAATCGGCAAAAACACTGGAATGGATGCAGCACACAATAAAAGTACTTATCCAGGTTTGTTGACACTTGAAGGAGCTAAAAAAGCTTTGAACCAAGAGTTAGCAGCTGCAAAATTAAACTTACTGACTGTAGAACAAATTAGTCGAGATTCAGCTAGACCGGTCCAAATTAATTTACTGGTAGAAATTATTGATCTTTTAGTAATCGATTAAAAAGGTGGGAACCGTCACATGAAAAAAGAACGAGTAGATATCCTCTTAGTCGAACAAGGCCTTGTAGAGTCTATTGAAAAAGCTAAAAGTGTTATTATGGCTGGTCAGGTATACACAGAAAAAGAAGAGCGGGTTGATACTGCTGGAGAAAAAATTCCTTCTGAGACGAAGCTTCACTTAAAAGGGAAAAAATCTCGGTATGTCAGTCGTGGTGGATTCAAATTAGAAAAAGCTATGAAATTTTTTGATGTGACAATTAAAGACAAAATTATGTTAGATATCGGTTCTTCTACGGGAGGATTTACCGATGCGGCTTTGCAACACGGAGCTAAATTGAGTTATGCTTTAGATGTAGGGACGAATCAGTTAGCCTGGAAACTACGCCAAGATCCAAGGGTCGTAGTAATGGAGCAAACGAACTTTAGGTACTGTAAACCAGAAGATTTCTCAAAAGGCAGACCCAATCTGTCTTCTATTGATGTTTCGTTTATTTCGCTACGTATGATTTTGCCCGTTTTAAAGAATATTATTGCTTCTGGTGGAGATGTACTGGCTTTGATCAAACCTCAATTTGAAGCACATCGTGAAGACGTTGGTGAAAAAGGAATCGTCAGTGATAAACAAGTTCATGAGCAAGTTTTGACAGACATGCTTTCATTTGCAACAAACATTGGATACGATGTATTGAATTTGACATTCTCTCCTATTACAGGTGGAGAAGGCAACATTGAATTTTTAGCTCATTTAAAATGGAATGACAAAACAAAAGGTGACCTTGCTGAATCTGTCGAAATAGAATCTGTTTTAAGAGAGGCATATGCTACACTAAAAAATGAAAAAAAATAAGATAACGAATGTACCAGCTAAAATTGGTACATTCGTATTTTATTTTTAATTTTTAGAGCTTTTTGTTTTGATTTCTTTTATTTTTTCTTTTCTATCTGAATTAAGTACGCTATGATAGGTGTATTAAATGAATAATAGTGGTTATGAAAATGAGGTGGAAACATGAAAAAGAGAGAACGTCATCATTTGTTACAAGAGTTGATTAAAGAAAATGTTATTGAAAAACAAGAAGACTTTGTACGTATATTAGAAGAAAAGGGTATAGAAGTAACACAAGCAACTATTTCGCGTGATATTAAAGAACTCCAATTAGTTAAAGTTCCCTCTCAAACAGGAGGATATCAATATAGTTTACCGCCTGATATTCAATATGATACATCGAAAAAGTTGGAACGTTTATTTAAAGATGCTTTTGTTTCTATGGATACGCAAGATTGTTTTCTGCTCATTCGAACCATTCCTGGAAATGCTTTTGCTCTAGGCAGTTTAATTGATACGTCAAATTTTGACAGTGTCTTTGGAGCTATCTCAGGAGATGATACAGTATTGATTATTTGTCGTTCAAATGAAGAAGCACTCCAGTTGAAAAATCATTTTATACAATTAATTTAAGCAATCAAGAAAGAAGTATTGGAGGTGTTAAACAGTGCTTCAGGAATTAACAATTAAGGATTTTGCAATCATACAAGATTTGAATCTTAGTTTTAATCGTGGTATGACTGTTTTAACCGGAGAAACAGGAGCAGGGAAATCGATTATTATTGACGCGGTTGGGCTGCTTGCAGGTGGAAGAGGATCCAGTGAATTTATTCGTCATGGTGCAACTAAATGTGTTCTAGAAGCGTTATTTTCATTAGAAGGAAATTCCACTACTTATAAATTACTAAAAGACTATGATATTGACAGTGAAGAAGACAGTGTGATTATTCAGCGTGACATTCATCGTAGTGGTAAAAATGTTTGTCGAATCAACGGTCGTTTAGTAACGATAGCTACTTTGCGTTTAATTGGAGAATCGATCATTGATATTCACGGACAAAACGAACACCAAGAATTAATGAATCCAGAACGTCATTTAAATATGTTAGATCATTTCGGTGATCAGAAATTAGTAATGTTAAAAAAGAATTATCAAGAAACTTATGCAGACTATAAAAAAGTTAAAAAAGCCTTTGATAAATGGCAAAATGGAGAACAAGAATTAGCACAACGGTTAGATATGCTTCAGTACCAAACAAATGAAATTGAAATGGCTGAACTTCTTGATGGTGAGGAAGAAGAGCTGTTAGAAGAAAAAAATTTGTTAGCTAATTATCAAAAAATTATGTCTGCATTATCAATGAGCTATGATGCTTTGCAAGGAGATGAAGTCAATGGGATTGACTTGATTGGAAATGCCATGACTGAAATGAATTCTATTGAAGAAATAGATGAAAAATACAAAATCTTGTCAGAAGCAATTTCAAGTAGTTACTTTCAGCTTCAAGAAGCTGCTAGTGATATTTTAAGAGAAATGGATCAAACAGCGTATGATGAAGATCGTCTTAATGAAATTGAAAAAAGATTAGAAAGCATTAAACAATTAAAACGTAAGTATGGCGATTCTATTGCAGAAATCAAGGCATATTACGAAAAAATTGCGGCAGAATTAAATCAAATTATGAATCGTGAAAATCATCTGACGAATATGACAAAAGAGTTATCCAGTTTATCGGAAGAATTGATTAAACGAGGTAGCGAACTTTCTGAAAAACGTAGAGTGGTAGCCAAAAAGATTGAACAAGCCATTCATGAACAGTTAAAAGAATTGTATATGGAGAAAGTGGTGTTTGAAGTTCAATTTTTTAAACCGATTCAAGATTTTCTGAGTGAAGTTGCGCATGAGTCTGGCTTTGATGAGGTAGAGTTCTATATTGCTACAAATATGGGTGAACCGTTAAAACCTTTGGCTAGGGTAGCCTCTGGAGGAGAATTATCTCGCATGATGTTAGCTATGAAGACCATTTTCTCTAAATCTCAAGGCATCACTAGTATTATATTTGATGAGGTAGATACCGGTGTCAGCGGACGAGTTGCTCAAGCGATTGCAAATAAAATTTATATGGTAGCTGTTCATTCTCAAGTCCTCTGCATTACGCATTTGCCTCAAGTAGCTGCGATGGCAGATAACCATTTATACATTTCAAAAAGTGTGGAAAATGATCGTACAAAAACACACGTCAATTCTTTAGTATCGTTAGAAAAAATTGAAGAAATTGCGCGTATGTTAGCAGGTACTGAAATCACAAAATTGACTTTAGAACATGCTAAAGAATTAACTGTTTTAGCTGAAACAGAAAAACAAAAGCAAAAGCAATTGAGTTAAAAGTAAAGAATCCTTTAACCAACGAACTTTTTAGTCCGTTGGTTAAAGGATTCTTTTTATCAGAACAGGTATAGAAGTATGAAGTGGTAGTTTTACCATCGAATAGTTGTAAGTAGCTTCTGTAAAGTGTGTTTTTCACTGTCATTCAACCCCCAAAATTCGAGTTCTTTTTTGATATCCGATAAAAGACCGTATTCTCGAACAAAACCATTTAGACGAGCAGCAATCGTTGAATCAATATAATCAGTGTAAGTTGGGAAAAGATTGCTTACTGCCTCAAGAGCCTTAGGATAACGTTTCATAAAATATTTTTGATGGTGATCTTCTGCTCGATAAAAATGAGTATAAGGGAGAAGTTCAGTCTGTATTTGCTTATTGTATTTCTTTTCCCATTTAATTTTGACCTCATCAGCAATTTTTTGCTGTTCGGAATTATGATAAAACAAAAGTGAAAGATACTGACGCCCCTTATAGTTGCGGTCTTTAACAGCATCATGACTGTCCCAAAATAAAGTTAAAATATCTGAGTAACAAATAACCTCAGGATCAAAATCAATTTCTAGCGTCTCAGAATGATCTCCAATGGATCTATAGGTAGGATTAGGTAAAGTACCGCCAGCATAACCAACGCGTGTTCGAAGGACGCCAGGGAGATGACCAAAACGACTATCGGGTCCCCAAAAGCATCCCATACTAAAGGTAGCGGTTTGAGTGTTATTCGCTTGTCTATCAAAATTTGTCATATTGGTTGCCTCCAAATTCTAAAATAAAAACCACATTAACCGATTTATTCAATCGATTGATGTGGTGGGACTTAATTCATAGTAATTAGTGTGGAAATAAGAGTTAGAAAAACTGTACCTAACATTGCAATCAGCATAATCCAGACAAACACTTTAGTGAAACGTTGTGTTTTAGAGACTGATTTTTTGTTTTTTGTAGCCACGAGGTAATCCCCCACTTTCATATGGATATTTCTTATAGTTTACATCAAATAAGCAGAAGGAATCAATAGGCTATCAAAAATAATCTTTTTTTCTTAGTATCCAAACAGTTAATCCACATATGGCAAGACTGATGAAGCAAAGTATCCAAAACGCACCTGGAGTGTCTTCAAATGGGAGGGTCACGTTCATTCCCCAAAGTGCTCCGATAATATTTGGGATGGTCAAAACGATAGTGATGGATGTTAATACTTTCATAATATTATTTAAATTATTTGAAATAACAGAAGAAAAGATAGCACTGAGTTGTTCTAACATTTTATTAGATTGGCGAATCATTGCTTCGGCTTGTTGATTTTCAATCACAACGTCATGTAAAAAGGAAAGAATGTTTTTATCTGTATTAAAACGTTCGATAGCTTTTAAACGTTTGAAAATCGGATGATTGCTTTCAATGGCAGTACTAAAATAGACCAAACTTTTTTGTAGAGACATTAAAACAAATAATTGACGGTTTTTGGAAGTCTTTGTAATCGTATATTCTAATTTTTCGATTTTAGCATTAATTTCTTTTAAATAAGTAATATAATCAGAAGAAATGTGCCAAGCAATATCAAGTAAAAACTGTTCTTGATTTGTACTAGATATTGGGAAGTTCGGCTTATTCTCAATCATATTTGAAATAAAATCAGGGGTATGAACAGCAGCTGTAATAACGGTTTTAGCTGTCATAATAACTGCTAAAGGTCTGGTAACATACTCACTATCGCTTGAGTTACTGGTTACTTTTAATGGATAAAGAAACATTGCTAATGAAGAACTCTCGCTTTCATCTAATTCTAAATTTTCATATCTTGAAACCTCATCTGGATCCAGAACACTAGAAAGGTAGTCTTTTGGGAACCCAAAATGTTTAATTACTCGATTGATTTCATCAGGTGTTGGATTAGATAGGTGTAGCCACTCCACATTTGTAAAATCAGTGTCATGAATAACTTTACCGTTGGCTGTTGTATAATAAGAATGAATCATGGCAAACGCTCCTTGAAATAAGATTAATAGAAGATACGATTAAGAAATAAACTCTACTCTACTCCATAGTTTACACTAAGCAGGATGAAAAAAGGTGAAAAGTGTTTTTTTGTTAGATGGAAAAATGTACTTTCACTCAAAAGAAACCGCATTTTTTCGAATAAAAGTGTATAAGTCGTATTTTTAACTTGAAAAATGGATGTAACTTGAGTGAGAAAATAAATAAGTTAACAGAATATATGAAACAACTTTTCATTTCTCGCTTTTTTTGCTAGGATAGTAAGGGACAAAGAAATAATAATTAATTAAATAGAGGTTGAAGAGAAGGGAGTTCAAATAAATATGAGTAAGCAACAAATTGGTGTAGTTGGAATGGCTGTTATGGGGAAAAATTTGGCTTTAAACATTGAAAGCAGAGGATATTCCGTGTCAGTTTATAACCGTACAACATCTAAAACAGAAGCAGTTATTGCAGAAAATCCAGGTAAGAAATTAGTATTGACTCGTACAGTTGAAGAATTTGTGGATTCTCTTGAAAAACCAAGACGTATTTTATTAATGGTACAAGCAGGTAAAGGAACGGATGCAACCATCCAATCTTTATTGCCGCATCTTGATGAAGGAGATGTATTGATTGATGGAGGAAATACCTTCTTCAAAGATACAATTCGCCGCAGTGAAGAGCTAGCAGAATCAGGTGTGAACTTTATCGGAACAGGTGTTTCTGGTGGAGAAGAAGGTGCACTTAAAGGACCAGCTATTATGCCAGGTGGGCAAAAAGAAGCTTATGATCTTGTTGCACCTATCCTTGAACAAATTGCTGCTGTAGCTGAAGACGGTGAAGCTTGTGTTACTTATATCGGGCCAAATGGAGCAGGACATTACGTTAAAATGGTCCACAATGGTATCGAATATGGTGATATGCAATTGATTGCTGAATCTTATCACTTATTACGTAATGTTGCAGGTTTATCAGTTGAAGAAATAGCTGAAGTATTTGCTGAATGGAACAAAGGCGAATTAGATAGTTTCTTAATTGAAATCACAGCAACAGCTTTAACTAAAAAAGATCCTGAAACTGGAAAACCAATGGTCGACATCATTTTAGATCGTGCTGGAAATAAAGGTACAGGTAAATGGACATCTCAAAGTGCATTAGATTTGGGTGTACCACTTCCATTGATCACGGAATCAGTTTTTGCACGTTATATTTCAGCTTTAAAAGAAGAACGTGTTGAAGCAAGCAAAGTTTTACCAAAACCTGCTAGCTATTCATTTGAAGGCGAAAAAGCTGAATTAGTTGAAAAAATTAGACAAGCTTTGTACTTCAGTAAAATCATGAGTTACGCTCAAGGATTTGCACAAATGCGTACAGCTAGTGAAGAGTATGATTGGAATTTACAGTACGGTGAGATAGCTAAAATTTTCCGTGCCGGTTGTATCATTCGTGCTCGTTTCTTGCAAAAAATTACAGATGCTTATGATCGCAAAGCAGATCTTAAAAACTTAATGTTGGATGATTACTTTATGGATATCACTAAAAATTACCAAGATTCTGTTCGTGATGTGATTGGTATCGCTGTTAAATCAGGTGTACCTATCCCAACGTTCTCTTCAGCAATTGCTTATTATGATTCATATCGTACTGCTGATCTGCCTGCAAATATCATTCAAGCACAACGTGATTATTTCGGAGCACACACTTATGAAAGAACAGATAAAGCTGGAACTTTCCACTTTGACTGGTATGGAAATGAAGGAGAAGAACAACTGTAAGACGTTGTTTTTCTAAAATAGATCGCAAAAAGAGGCTGAAAATATAATTTCAGCTTCTTTTTGTATGACAAAAAATAATGAAATCACCTATTAAATAATAGACAACTGTCGAATTGCTTAAGAAACTCTTAAAGGTGAATTTTAACCTTCTCATTTATTTCTAATTTATGGTAAAATGATAACGGACACATTAAAAATTGATTGTGAAAAATGACTTAACATGGTATCGTAACAAGAGCAAAAGAGACAAAAATAGGGATTTTAGAGGAGCAGGTGTACACTAACATGAATAAAATTTTAATTATTGAAGATGAAAAGAATCTGGCTCGTTTTGTAGAACTTGAATTAAAACATGAAGGCTACGCAACAGAGGTTCGTTACAATGGACGCACAGGATTAGAAGCTGCAGTTGCAGAAGATGCACATTGGGATGTTATTTTATTAGACTTAATGCTACCAGAATTAAATGGAATAGACGTTTGTCGTCGTATCAGACAAGTAAGTAATGTACCTATTATTATGATGACTGCTAGAGACTCAGTTATTGACCGTGTATCTGGTTTAGACCATGGAGCAGATGACTATATTGTTAAACCATTCGCTATTGAAGAATTATTAGCACGTTTGCGCGCATTATTCCGCCGTATTGAAATTGAAAGCGAACAAAATATCACAAAACAAACAACAGTTACGTATAGAGATTTAACGGTTGAAAAAGAAAACCGTGTCGTACGTCGTGGAGACGAAGTTATTGAATTAACTAAGCGTGAATATGAATTGTTGCTAGAGTTAATGGAAAATGTGAATGTTGTCTTAGCTCGTGATGTATTGTTGAATAAAGTTTGGGGATACGAAACTGAAGTTGAAACAAATGTTGTAGATGTATATATTCGTTACCTAAGAAATAAAATTGATGTTCCAAATGTTGACAGCTACATTCAAACTGTTCGCGGGACAGGTTATGTGATGCGTTCGTGAGATTCTCGTTCTATGACAAAAATAGGGAAGGAAAGAAAAGAAAACGATTATCCTTAAAATGGAAATGGACTATTGGAGCAACACTTGCAATATTCTTAACGTTTTCGATTTTTTCAATTGCTATCTTTGTAGGTTTTAGACAAATTATGTTCACGCAAGAGGAAGAAAATTTTAGAGAAGTTTTATTTGGAGCAACTAGTCGTCTAGTTGATGAAAATAAAATAACAGATAGTGATTCTACAGCTTTATCAAAGTCAACAGTTTACTCTGCATTTAATCCCTCTTACTTTCCAGATATTATGGAGCTAAACGGGGAATACGATCAGAGAAATACAACCTTTGAAGACTCTGGAAATTACGAAGATACCTTATATGCCAAAATGAATGAAGAAGATGTCATTGTAAGAGTGTATACTCCAACATCGCGTTTGCTTTTTGAATCAAAATTAGGTGATTTTTCTTTTGAAGAAAGCTCGGAACCCGTTATCAAGATGATCGAAGTAAATGGTGAAGAGGGCTATTATGGAGTTGCGCCTGTTATTTCTAATGAGACACAACAAATCATTGGATATGTACAAGTTATCGATGGGATGTCAGATTACCATAATATGATTGAGGTAACGCTTATTAGTTTAGTAGCTATGAGTTCTGCCGCTCTTATTTTTAGTGGTATTTTAGGCTACTTCTTGGCATCTAATTTTTTGAAGCCAATAAAAAACATTACAAAAACAATGAATGACCTTCGACAAGATACGCAATCGACTTCTAGAATTGAAGTAGTTGAAGGAAATGATGAATTGGATCATCTATCCGTTGTTTTTAATGATATGTTGGATAAGATGCAAAAGTATATTGAACAACAGAAGCAATTTGTTGAAGATGTTTCTCATGAATTAAGAACACCAGTCGCTGTAATGGAAGGTCATTTGAAGCTATTAGATCGGTGGGGCAAAAATGATCCTGAGATTTTAGATGAATCACTTTCTGCTTCATTACAAGAAATCACACGGATGAAAAGTTTGGTTCAGGAGATGTTAGATTTATCTAGAGCTGAGCAAGTAGAAATCCATTATAAGAATGAAAAAACGGCTATAAAGCCGATTATTCAACAAACTTATAATAATTTTAAAATGATTCATCCGGACTTTGTTTTTAATTTGGATGATGATATTAATGAAGAGGTATATGTTTCCATTTACCGAAATCATATTGAACAAATTTTGATTATCTTGCTAGATAATGCAGTGAAATATTCTACTGACCGTAAAGAAGTCCATATCTCAGTTGCAAATGATGATCGAGAAGTCCAGATTGCCATTCAAGACTTTGGTGAAGGGATGACTCCAGAAGACGCTGAAAAGATTTTTAATCGTTTTTATCGTATTGACAAAGCTCGTAGCAGACATAAGGGTGGAAACGGACTTGGTCTAGCGATAGCAAAAGAATTATTAAGTGGATACAACGGCACAATCACTGTAGAAAGTGTTTTAGACTATGGTTCAATATTTAGAATCACATTGCCTATCTACAAAGATGAAGTATAAAAAAATACCTACTCATTCGAGTAGGTATTTTTTTTTAACGATTTTTTTGTTGTTTGCCGGCATTTCTACCGCGGCCATTTGTTTTATTTGATGGTTGATTTAAAACTTTAGATTGTTGTGCAACAGGCTCAGCTTGTTTAATCGTCCGTTTTGGTTTAGCAGGACGTTTTTTAGCTTCCGCTTCAACTTGTGCTTTAATTCTAGGTTTAAAAATGAAATTAGTAATCAGTGTTTGGAAGACTGCAAAAATTCCTCCAACAAACCAATACAACCCTAACCCCGCAGGTGATGTAAATGAAACCATTAAAATCATAATTGGACTAACATACATCATTGTACGCATTTGTTTCTTTTGTTCCTCAGGAAGTCCAATCATAGAGACATAAGATTGAACAAAATAGACAGCACCGGCTGCGATAGCAAGAGCAATATTTTGATCTCCTAAACTAAAACCTAAGAATGTACTATTTCCTATTTCTTTAGACAAATTGATTGCTTGGAACATAGCTGTAAATATCGGCATTTGAATCAGCAATGGTAAACATCCGATACCACCTAACATGCTCATGTTGTTATCTTTATAAAGACTCATGAGTTCTTGTTGAGCAGCAGCTTTTTCTTCAGCTGTAACAGCAGATTTTTGTTTCTTTTGGACTTCTTCCATTTCTGGTTTGATCAAGGCCATCTTTTCTTGTTGTATAATAGATTTTTTTGATTGGCTTAAATTTAAAGGTAAAATAATTAAGCGGACAACTAATGTAATGACAATAATAGCTAGTCCATAACTACCTCCTAATAATTCAGCAAGTTGAATGATCACTTGTTGCGTTGGAACCACTAGAAATTCGTAAATAAAACCACTAGGATTTCCATCTGAGTCATGACCCATACAACCAGACAAAAAAACCATAACGCTCAATAGCGTTCCTGATAAAAGTAATTTCTTGAAATTTTTCATTGTTCACAATCCTTCATTTTTAAAGTAAGTAGCATTACTTACTATACAGGATTCAGGAATGGTTTTCAATTGCTTATTGTGAACTTATCTCTGACAGGCAAAGAGGAAAGTTCTTCTACATTGATAGAATCAACTTGCCCACTGGGTGAAGGGGAATTTCTTATTTTTTCTATAAATTTGTCTATTTTTTCTTCTTCACCATTAGCTTCTATATAAACGCTTCCATCTGATTCATTACGAACAATACCGTAGACACCAATCTGATCAGCTACTAATTTGGTTGAATAACGAAAGCCAACGCCTTGAACAAAACCTGTTACACGAATCGAAACCTTTTTCATAGAAATCCCTCCATTACTATTGTCTTCTATTGAAGACTCTATTGGTTTATTAACTGGAAAAAGAAACTCTTTGACTATTGAAAAAAAAGAACTCATCTTAAGCCTCCTTAATATATAATAGTTCCTTGTTTAAGTTATTGTAACGAGCGATTTAAATTTGGTCAATCATTCTTGATGCTAACTAGTAAAAAGAACAAACTTTTGGTCTTGTTGCATTGAGTATAGAGATAACTTACAATGGATGCATAATGGTCACAGGGATAGGTAAAAGGAACAGTAGTTTTAAGTAGAGAAAGGAATAAACATGAAGACATTAATTATCGCCGAAAAACCAAGTGTAGGGAAAGAAATTGCACGAGTATTAGGTGCAACTCAAAAAAGCAAGACACACATTGAAGGAAATGACGTTATTGTAACGTGGGCATTAGGCCATTTATTGGGATTGAAAATGCCAGAAGATTATAAAGTGGAATGGGGCACATGGGACTTAAATGTCTTACCGCTTATTCCAGAAAAAATGACAACTAAGCCGTTAACGAATACTAGAGGCCAATTAAAAGCAATCAAACAATTGGCTAATCGAAAAGACATTGGATCAGCAGTCATTGCGACAGATGCTGGACGTGAAGGAGAATTGGTTGCAAGATGGATATTAGAGTATGTTCATTTTAATAAACCAGTAAAAAGACTATGGATCTCATCGCAAACTGATAAGGCTATTAAAGATGGCTTTAATCAATTGCAACCAAGTAAAAAATACGATACATTATACGATTCTGCAGTTGCGCGTTCAGAAGCAGACTGGTTAATTGGTTTAAACGTTACTAGAGCATTGACTGTGAAGTATCAAGATAATTTATCAGCTGGACGGGTACAAACACCTACATTAGCAATGGTACGTAAGCAAGAAGCAAAAATACAGTCTTTCGTTCCAGAAACTTTTTATACGGTGCAATTGACAGTCGATGGAAAAAAAGCTGTCTTGCAAGAGGGAGCTCCACGTAAGTTTAAAGACCGAGAAAAAGCCGAGAAGCTAGTATTATCGTTAAAAGACAAACCAATAACAGTTGTAGATATAAAAGAAAAACAGGCGGTCCAACAAGCGCCAATGCCATATGATTTAACCGAACTTCAACGCGAAGCTAACCAACGTTACCAATTTTCAGCAAAGAAAACACTTAGTTTAATGCAGACCTTATATGAACGTCATAAAGTGCTATCTTATCCAAGAACAGACTCAAAATATCTGACTCAAGACATGGTAGGAACTATGAAAGAACGAATTATGGCGATTCAAGGATTTGCTCCTGAAGAAGCTAAAGGAATTTTGAAAAGAGGAGCTCAAGTAACTCAAAAAGGTATTTTTAATACTGCTAAAGTGACAGATCATCATGGTATTATTCCTACTGAAGAACGACCGCGTCCAGAAAAAATGGAAGCAGATGAGTTGAAAATTTATCGCATGGTTGTGGAACGTTTTATTGGATTATTTTTACCAGCTTATAAAGTCTCTAAGACAACGATTGTTTTTTCAGTAGCAGATATTTTAGTTAGTCTACACCAAGAAACCGTACTTGAAAAAGGCTGGAAAAAGGACGTTCCAAAACAATCAGAAAATGTGTATAAATTAAACGAACAATTAATGCGTACAGCTTATACCATTCAAAAACAGTTAACTGAAGCACCAGCTCGATTATCTGAAGGTACTTTGTTACAAAATATGGAAAAAAATAGTTTAGGAACACCTGCAACTCGTGCTGAGATTATTGAAAAATTGATTAGTAGCGAATTAATGGAACGAAATCAAAATAAGCTAAGCACAACGCCTAAAGGACAACAATTGCTAACATTAGTAAACCCTACATTGGTGACTCCTGAACTAACAAGTAAATGGGAGAAGTCGTTGGAAGAAATCTCAAATGGTGGTTTAAAAAAAGAGGACTTCTTAAAGCAAATAAAAACGGAAACGGCCAGATTAGTAACAGAGATCAAAACAAGTACGCAAACGTATAAAGATCACGCATTAACGAACAAAATCTGTCCTGATTGCGGCGAATTATTGAAAGAACGAAGTGGCCGTGATGGGAAATTACTTATTTGTAGCAGTTCAACTTGTTCGTACAAACGTAGAAAAGATCCGAAAGTATCTAATCACCGCTGTGCACAGTGCCATCGAAAAATGGAAATTCATGAAGGTAAAAATGGGAATTACTTTAAATGCAAATATTGTAACATTACTGAAAAATTAGAAGGAAAAAATAGTAAGAAACCTAGCAAACATGAAACAAAGAAATTAATGCAAAAAATAAATAATCAACAAGAAGAAGTAGAAAGTCCGTTGGCGTTAGCCATGAAAGCTGCAATGGCAAAAAAAGACAATTAAATTTGGATTTAGGAAAGGATGGAATAAGGCAAGAAAGATTGTCTATTTCATCCTTTTACTGCATTCCGTTTAAGAGTAATTTTGTGTATAATCAAAGAAGAAGTATAAGGAGGGAAGAAAATCGTGGCAGTGAAAAAAAAGACTAGCACAACTAAAAAGAACGCAAATTATCGTTTCTCTTTTGAAATTATTGGCTTGATATTTATTATTTTAAGTATTTTTTCAGCTTCAAAAACTGGCTTTGCGGGTGTTTTTAGTGCAAATCTATTTCGTTTTTTTGTAGGAAACACTTTTATCGTAGCCTCCATTTTAGTAGGAATCTATGGCGTGTATCTAGTGTTTAAAGGTAAAGAACCTCCTTTTAAAAATAAACGTATTATGGGATTTTTACTTATTTACAGCAGCTTACTGCTAGTACTACATGCCCGTTTATTTGCACCTATTGTCCATTCAGATATGAACATCGTCTCTGCTACTTTTCGTTTTTTCATGACAGACATGGCAAATAACGAAATTACCCAATCGCTTGGTGGGGGTATGATTGGAGCTGTTTTGTATGCGGTCAGCTATTTCTTGTTTTCTCAATGGGGTACTTATTTTATAGCAGGACTTAGTTGCTTTTTTGGACTATTTTTATTATTTCAACTATCGTTTAAAACTTTTCTGAAAAAAACTGGGCAGCTATTTCTAATGATCTGGGAGAAGTTCAAATCAGCTTCAAATCATTTTAAGATGTCTATCCATCAAAAAACAAGTAAGTTAAAAGAGGCTCCCAAGGTTGAGGGGGTAAAAGTTAATAAGAAAAATAAAGAAAATAAAAATACAGTCAAAGCAGTATCAACTACAAATGAAATCAATCAATCAATCACTAAAGATAAAAATGAGCAATTGCAGCTAGAAATTGACAGTTATCAAAATCGTGTTGAAAAACCGGTGACTAAGGAAGCTGGAGATGATGCTTTTGAAGAAAATGAGAGCGAAATGATCGATTTTGAGATAGGGGCAGAAAGAGAAAATAAAGATTATCAATTGCCACCTTCACATCTGTTGAATGAAATACCGCAAAATGATCAAACAAATGAGTATGCACTTATCCAAAAAAATGTAAAAAAATTAGAAGAAACATTCCAAAGTTTCGGAGTGGACGCCAAAGTTACTAAAGCAAACTTAGGTCCAGCTGTAACAAAATATGAAGTTCAACCGGCTGTTGGGGTAAAAGTGAGTAAAATAGTCAATCTCAGTGATGACATTGCTCTGGCGTTAGCAGCAAAAGATATCCGAATTGAGGCGCCTATTCCTGGGAAATCATTTATTGGGATTGAAGTTCCAAATAGTGAAGTGAGTTTGGTTTCGTTTAGAGATGTTATTGAAGGTCAAGTTCATAATAAAGAAAAAATGCTAGAAGTTCCGCTTGGAAGAGATATATCCGGAAACATCACTATGGCAGATTTATCTAAAATGCCTCACTTGCTTGTTGCAGGGTCTACGGGTAGTGGGAAGTCTGTTTGTATTAATGGTATCATCACTAGTTTATTGATGAAAGCTAAACCAAACGAAGTGAAGTTAATGATGATCGATCCTAAAATGGTAGAGTTAAATGTATACAATGGGATTCCACATTTGTTGACTCCAGTTGTAACTAATCCTAAAAAGGCAGCTCAAGCTTTGCAAAAAGTCGTTACTGAAATGGAAAGAAGATATGAACTATTTGCAGCCAGTGGAATGCGAAATATTACTGGATACAACCAGTATCTACAAAGTCATAACGATGAAAATGGCGAAAATTATCCTATACTACCTTTTATCGTAGTAATAGTGGATGAATTAGCCGACTTGATGATGGTAGCTAGTAATGAAGTTGAAGATGCCATTATTCGGTTAGCTCAAATGGCCAGAGCAGCTGGTATTCATATGATTTTAGCAACTCAAAGACCTAGTGTAGATGTCATTACTGGTATCATCAAAGCGAATGTACCTTCACGTATTGCTTTTGCTGTTTCAAGTGGTGTTGATTCTAGAACGATAATCGATGGCAGTGGAGCAGAAAAATTGTTAGGTAGAGGAGATATGCTGTTTTTACCGATGGGCGAAAATAAGCCTGTTCGTGTACAAGGGGCATTTATTTCAGATGAAGAAGTTGAACATATAGTGACTTTCGTAACAGATCAACAAGGTGCAAATTACGTAGAAGAAATGATGCCGACTGAAGAAACTAAGACTATGGAAAGTGAAGTACAGGATGATGTCTATGATGATGCTGTGGCTTTGATTGTTGAGATGCAGACAGCAAGTATTTCATTATTGCAACGTCGTTTTAGGATCGGATATAACCGCGCTGCTCGATTGATTGATGAAATGGAAATGCGAGGCATTGTCGGTCCATCGGAAGGAAGTAAACCTCGTAAGGTAAATATTACAAGGCTTCCTGGTGAGGATCACTTGACAGAAGTAGATACAGAGCAACAGTAATAAATAACACTCGTTGAAGAGCAATCTATTTAACGAGTGTTTTTTTGAACATGCACTTTTTGTTAGTCATTTGATCCATATGCAAACGAAACGAGCACTAATACATTAGAAATCAATTAAAAACTGAACGATTTCAAGCTAAAACGTTTTCAACAATCATATTTGTTGTTTATTTTTTAAAATAAAGATGGTACTATAAATGCGAGGATGAATTGATGCTAATTTAATTCATACTAAAAAATTATTGGGGGTTTTTTGAGTGAAGAGTAGAAATTTTAAGAGTTTATTAACTCTAGGTTTATTATCAAGTTTAACATTGGCAGCATGTGGTGCTGATGAAGGAAGTGATACTGCTTCATCTTCGGGTTCAGAAGAAGATTTTTCAATTGTCATGGTTACCGATGTAGGTGGAGTAGATGATAAATCATTTAACCAATCTGCTTGGGAAGGCATGGAAGCTTGGGGAGAAGAGCACGGACTTGAAAAAGGACCGAATGGCTACAACTACATTCAATCTGACGAAGATTCTCAATTTGTTACAAACTTAAATACTGCTCTAAATAGTAATTTTGATTTGATTTATGGAATTGGATTTAAATTACAACCAGCAATGGCAGACGTTGCTGCACAAAACCCTGATCAAAATTTTGTTATTATCGATGAACAGATCGAAGCAGATAATGTTGCTTCTGTATTATTCAAAGATCATGAAGCTGCATTTTTAGCAGGTGTTGCAGCTGCTGAAACAACTGAAACAGACCATGTTGGATTCATCGGTGGACAAGAAAGTGCTGTTATTGACCGTTTTGAAGCTGGTTTTGTTGCAGGTGTAGAAGCTGTTAACCCAGATATTACAATCGATGTTGAATATGCAGGTTCATTCGGAGACGCTGCCCTAGGTAAACAATTAGCAGCTGCTATGTACAGTTCAGGAGCAGATGTAATTTATCATGCGTCAGGTGATACAGGTAACGGAGTGTTCTCAGAAGCTATTGACCGCATGAATTCTAACCCAGATCAACAATTATGGGTAATCGGAGTTGACCGTGATCAAACTGCTGAAGGTGCATACGATGGCGGTAACTTAACACTTACTTCAACTCTTAAAGGAGTAGGTCAAGCTGTTCAAGATATCGCAAACGAATCAATGGAAGGCAATTTCCCTGGTGGAGAAATCAGCAACTTTGGTTTAGCTGAAGATAGTGTAGGCATTACGGACGGAGCTTTGTCAGAAGAAACAATCAAAACTGTTGAAGATTACAAACAACAAATTATCGACGGTGACATTACAGTTCCAGAAGCACCATAATTGTAATTTAGACTAAGTACTACTTAGGCATAAATAAAGGTAAAGGACCGGTAACTTATACCGGTCTTTTACTCTCTTATGAGCTAGCGCTTTTTCTACGATTTGACAAATAGACTTTCTATTAAAATTACAAGAGAAAACCTGATAATCGCTTGTCTGTAAAAGAACTATAATGGATAATGGATTGAGCAATAGAAAAGGAGTGAAACCATCGTGTCAGAATCAGTAAACGTCATTGAAATGAAGGGCATTACAAAACAATTTGGGACTTTCAAAGCGAATGACAATATTAATTTGCAGCTTAAAAAGGGAGAAATTCACGCTCTTTTAGGAGAAAATGGTGCAGGAAAATCCACTTTAATGAATATTCTTTCAGGGCTATTAGAGCCAACTTCTGGAGAAATTCTTGTTGATGGACAGGTGGTAAACATAAGTTCACCTAGCGCAGCAAACAAATTAGGTATTGGAATGGTTCACCAACATTTTATGTTAGTGAAGAAATTTACCGTAACTGAAAATATCATTTTAGGAATGGAAAAAACTAAGAATGGTTTTCTGGACAGAGACTCGGCTAAAAAAGACATCAAAGAATTGTCTGAGAAATATGGACTGTTAGTTGATCCTAGTGCAAAAGTTGAATCTATTTCAGTAGGGATGGAGCAACGGGTAGAGATTTTAAAGACACTTTACCGTGGAGCAGACATTCTGATTTTTGACGAACCAACAGCAGTATTGACCCCTCAAGAAATCGATGAATTGATCAATATAATGAGAGCCCTAACAAAAGAAGGGAAATCTATTATTTTAATCACTCATAAACTTGACGAAATAAAAGCAGTTGCCGACCGCTGTACAGTTATTCGTCGAGGACAAAGTATTGACACGGTAGACGTTTCAACTACTTCTCCACAAGAATTAGCAGATATGATGGTTGGACGTTCGGTTTCCTTTAAAACAGTTAAGAAAGCTCCTCAACCAAAAGAAACAGTATTGTCGATTGAAAAGCTTGTTGTAAAGGAACATCGTGGTTTAGACGCTGTAAAATCCTTGAGTCTGGAAGTACGAGCTGGTGAGGTTGTTGGCATAGCAGGTATCGATGGGAATGGACAAAGTGAATTGATTCATGCAATAACAGGCTTAGCGAAGACTGAAAGTGGAAAAATAACATTAAACGGACAAGAAATCCAAAATAAACCTCCACGTAAAATTACAGAAATAGGCTTAGGTCATATTCCAGAAGATCGCCATAAATATGGTCTGGTTTTACCAATGTCGCTAGAAGAAAATATTGCATTACAAACCTATTATAAAAAGCCTTTAAGCAATTATGGTATTTTAAATCAAAAAGAAATAAAGAAATTCGCTTTAAAATTAATTGAAGAATTTGATGTACGTACACAAAATGAAACGACTCCTGCTGGCTCATTATCAGGTGGGAATCAACAAAAAGCGATTATTGCTAGAGAAATTAATCGTAATCCTTCATTGTTGATTGCTGCTCAACCAACACGCGGACTTGATGTTGGAGCAATTGAGTACATCCATTCACGTTTGATTGAACAACGTGACAATGGAAAAGCAGTATTATTAATGAGTTTTGAGTTGGATGAAATTTTAAATGTTTCTGATCGAATCGCTGTTATGTATGAAGGAAACATTGTTGCTATTGTTGATCCAAAAGAAACAACTGAACAAGAACTTGGTTTATTAATGGCTGGTACTTCTCTTGAAAAAGCCCGTTCTTTGATTAAACAAGGAAGTGGGAAGGAAGGTGTTCACATTGACGAATAAAAAAGATACGCTTAATAATTTATTAGTACCAGTATTATCTGTAGTCTTGGGATTTGTTCTTGGAGCTATTATCATGATTATTTTTGGATACAATCCGATTGCTGGCTATGCTGCAATGATCAATGGTGCTTTTGGTTCTTCATTTTATATTGGTGAAACCTTAAGACAAGCTACACCACTTATTCTAACAGCGTTGGGTTTTTCTGTAGCCTATAATGCAGGATTCTTTAATATTGGAGTTGCAGGACAAGCACTATTAGGTTGGTTATGTTCGGTGTGGGTTGCAAATAGTTTTATAGATTTGCCTAGCATTATTTTACTTCCTTTAAGCATATTGGGTGGAGTTTTAGCTGGTGCAGTTTGGGCAGGAATCGCTGGATTTTTAAGAGCCTATTTTAATACAAGTGAAGTTATTGTAACCATTATGTTAAATTATACTGCTCTTTATACAACTAATTATTTGATTCGTAACGTTTTGACAGAGTCAGCAGACGCAACACCACGTATTTCAGAAGGTGCTAGTCTGCGAGCTGGATGGATTACTGAATTAACAAGTAATTCTACATTGCATACTGGGATATTCATTTCGTTAGCCATGGCTGTCATTGTGTGGTTCTTAATGAAAAAAACCACTACTGGATTTGAAATTAGAACAGTTGGATTAAACCCAAGTGCTTCTGAATATGCTGGGATGAGTACTAAACGAAATATCATTATTTCAATGTTGATCAGTGGTGGTTTAGCTGGTTTAGGAGGAGTAATGGAAGGTTTAGGGAATTTTCAAAATATTTTCACGCAAGGTGCAATGCCAACGATTGGTTTTGACGGTATGGCGGTTGCCTTGTTAGGATTGAGTAATCCTGTAGGAATCATCTTCTCAGCTATATTGTTTGGTGCATTGAAAATTGGTGGGAACAGTATGCCGATGATTTCAGGTGTACCAACCGAAGTTGTAGATATTGTAATAGCATCTATTATCTTCTTCGTTGGAGCTAATTACTTAATTCGTTACTTTATTGACAAACGAGCTAGAGTGAATAAAGGAGGAGTGAAATAAGATGGATATTACAAACTTACTACAACTTATTATTTCATCATCGCTTGTTTATTCAGCTCCTCTTGTGTTGACTGCCCTAGGCGGAACCTTTTCTGAGCGTAGTGGTATCGTCAACGTAGGACTTGAAGGAATAATGGTTATGGGAGCATTTAGTTCAATTGTTTTTAACTTAACGTTTGCCGGAACTTTTGGTGATTGGACTCCTTGGATTGCTGCTTTAGTTGGTGGACTTGTGGGTACAATTTTTTCAATGATTCACGCAGTAGCAACTGTTAATCTTAGAGCAGATCACATTATTTCTGGTACGGTTATTAACTTAATGGCTCCAGCGTTAGCTATTTTCTTTACACGTGTATTGTATAATGGCGCTGGACAAACGGATCGTATTACTGAAAGTTTTGGTAAAGTAACGATACCTTTGTTAAATCGTATTCCATTTATTGGTGATATTTTCTTTAAAGGAACTTCTGCACCCGCATTTGCAGGTATTTTAATTGCGATTATTTGCTGGGTAGTCGTCTTTAAAACTCGTTTTGGTTTACGTTTGAGATCTGTTGGAGAGCATCCTCAAGCAGCAGATACATTAGGAATCAATGTTTACTTAATGAAGTATGCTGGAGTTATGCTATCTGGTTTGCTAGGTGGTATGGGTGGAGCAATCCAAGCTCAATCTATTTCATTGAGTTTCCAAGCTTCAACAATTGCTGGGCAAGGGTTTATTGCTATGGCAGCGATGATCTTTGGTAAGTGGAACCCTCTTGGGGCAATGGGAGCAGCTATTTTCTTTGGTTTTGCTCAAAGCTTAGGGGTTATCGGAAACTATATTCCAATTATCCAAGATATTCCAAGTGTATGGTTGCAAGTCGCACCATATGTTATCACTATTATTGTATTGGTTGGAGTAATCGGTAAATCAGAAGGACCAGCAGCTGGTGGTAAAACGTATATTAAATCAAAATAATCATTTGGTTGGCAGTAACGGACATTCATGTCTGTTGCTGCTTTCTTTTTTTCATTATTTATTTTAAGATAGACAATGAACACTTTTAAGTTAGAGGAGGAAAAAGTATGTCCATTCAATTAAATGAAGGAGTTCATTTACATGTTCTCCCCACTAAAAAATATAAAACCATTCGAATCATGATGAAATTTCGTGCTCCATTAAATAAGGAAACGATTACTAAACGAGCTATGTTAGCGAATTTATTAGAAACAAACAGTAAAAAATATCCTACACAAACAGCACTAAGAAGTGCTCTATCAAATATGTATGGAGCTAGTTTTGGAACAGGTGTCAGTAAAAAAGGAAATACTCATATTTTTTCTATCAGTTTGAACTTAGTAAACGAAAAGTATCTTTCAAAAGGCGATAATGTATTACAAGATGGTATCGACTTTTTAAAAGAAATACTATTTCAACCGAATGCAGAGAATGGGCATTTCCATGAACAAACCTTTAAGAGAGAAAAAGAAAATTTAGTAGATTATTACGATTCACTCTTTGATGATAAACAGACTTATGCCAGTCTTGCTTTGCAAGAGCTCTTATTTGAAGATGTTAATCAACAAATACCTAGTGTGGGTTCAAAAGAAGATTTAGAAGAACTATCTCCTACCTCGTTATATGACTATTATCAAGAGCTGTTAAATCAAGACAAAATTGATATTTATCTAATGGGAGATGTTGATGAGGGTGAAATTCAATCAGCCTTTGAACAATTTAATTTTTCGCCTCGTGAAATCGTACCAACAAGCAGTTTTTACGCTGAAAAGGAACCCAATGAAGTGAAAAATAAAACTGAAGAACAAGACATTATTCAAGCAAAATTTAACCTTGGTTACACAACTTCAGTTTTTTATCACGAAGCTTCTTATTATGCTGCACAAGTATTCAATGGCTTGTTTGGTGGATTTCCGCATTCAAAATTATTTATGAACGTTCGTGAAAAGGAAAGCTTAGCTTATTATGCTTCTAGCTCATTGGATACGTTTAGAGGAATGATGACGGTTCAAACAGGAATTGATAAGCAAAAAGTAGATCAGGTTCAAGAAATAATTGCCTTACAATTAAAAGAGATGCAAGCGGGCAATTTTACTGAGGAAGCAGTTTCTCAAACAAAAGAAATGCTGAAGAATCAACTTTTCCAATCAGAGGATAATCCTGGATCCGTTATTGAGCGTATTTATGCGTTACAATTGACCAAAGGGAAAATACTGACCATTGATGAATGGGTAAAAAGAATTGAAAAAGTTACTAAAGAAGAAATAATTGAAGTGGCCAACCAAGTGAAATTAAAGGCAACATTCTTTTTGACAGCGGAGGCGAAATAATGGAGAAAAAAGTTTACGAACAATTGGAAGAAATAATTTATACCGAAACGTTAGATAACGGATTAAAGGTTACGTTGTTACCTAAAAATGATTTCCATAAAACATATGGATTGTTTTCCACAAACTTTGGTTCAATTGATAATCAATTTGTACCGAATGGCAAAACTGAAATGATTACTGCACCAGATGGAATCGCTCATTTTTTAGAACATAAACTATTTGAAAAAGAAGATGGAGATGTGTTCAACACGTTTGGCCGATTGGGTGCTTCTGCCAATGCGTTTACAAGTTTTACTCGAACAGCGTATCTTTTTTCTAGCACTAGTCATGTTTCGGAAAGTTTAACAACTTTATTAGACTTTGTTCAAGAACCTTATTTTACAGAGGAAACAGTAAACAAAGAAAAAGGGATCATTGCTCAAGAGATTCAAATGTACGAGGATGAACCAGATTGGCGCTTGTTTTTTGGTATTTTAGGAAATATGTATCCTAAACACCCTTTACACATCGATATTGCTGGAACTGTAGATAGCATTATGGAGATCACACCTGAATTATTGTATGAAAATCATGCAACTTTTTATCATCCTAGTAATATGAATTTGTTTGTTGTTGGGAAGTTAGATCCTGAAGAAATGATGAAGTTGATTCGAGAGAATCAAGCACAGAAAGAATATGCTCCAGCCGAGGCCATCAAACGAATTTTCCCAGAAGAAACGGTCAAAGACATTAAACCGTATAATTTTATTCATATGACTGTGAATCGACCAAAGAGTATTGTAGGAGTAAAAGGAATAAGAGAAATTCCAAGTGGTATTGAAGCCTTAAAATACAAAACAACAATGGATTTATTGCTAACGCTATTATTTGGCCCTACATCAGCAAATTATTTAAAATTATACGATAAAGGTATCATAGATGATAGTTTTTCATTTGAATTTAACTTAGATCGTACGTTCCATTTTATTGATGTTAGTGGAGATACGAAAGACTCTGCAGTTTTTAGTGCCGAAATCAAAAAATTGTTACTTGGAGCAAAAATGAGTTCAGAATTAACCGATGAGAACTTAGCAATAGTTAAAAAGAAAATGATTGGACAAGAACTACAGTCGTTAAATTCACTAGAATATATTGCCAATCAATATAGTCAACCCATATATGGCGAAGCAACTTTATTTGATGTTGTTCCCATCATAGAAAGTATTACATTAAATGAGATATTAAAAGCGGCTGAAGAGTTTATGATTGAAGATCATATGACTACGTTTCATATTTTACCAAAAGGAGACAAAGACGCGTGAAATTTGCCTTGATAATGGGAGCAAGTGGAGATATTGGAAAAAAGATTGCACAAGAATTAGCTGAAAAAGGTTGGTCGCTGTATCTGCATTATCATTCAAATATCAAAAGTGCTGAAGAACAATTGCAGGAGTATCAAGAACGCTACCCTAAACAAGATTTTTATGCATTGTCTTTAGATATGACTCAAGAAGATGAGATTCCTCTATTCCTGAAATCCATTTTTCAGTTGGATGCTGTGATATTTGCCAGCGGCTTTACGACGTATCAATTATTAACCGAAGTCTCTACTGTGGATATGGATCATATGTGGGCAGTACATGTTAAAACACCAATTGTATTGCTTCAACATTTACAGTCTAAATTAGCTCATTCTAGGAATGGAAGAATCATTTTTATTAGCTCGATTTATGGTGAAACAGGTAGTGCGATGGAAGTTCTTTACAGCACAACAAAGGGTGCTCAATTAGCTTTTGTAAAAGCTTATAGTAAAGAAATAGCTAGTTTGGGAATAACAGTAAATGCGATTTCTCCAGGGGCTATTGCTACGAAAATGAACCAGGATTTTACTTCAACTGAAGTAAAAGAACTAGAAAATGACATTCCTTTAGGGCGTTTAGGTAGTGTATCTGAAATCAGTTTTTGGGTTATGCAACTAGTAGATAAAAGAAGTGCATATATGACTGGTCAATCTATTGTCATCAGCGGTGGTTGGCTAAAATAAGAAAAATTAGTTATGCAGTATAAAGAAAAATTAATGTTTCTAAAGTATCAGGTATGTTATAATTCAAATAATATGAGATTTTCTCTCTAAAAAAGAGAACAGGTAGGTGAGACAATTGAATGAAATTGGTGAAAAATTAAAAGAAGCAAGAAAATCTAAAGGTTATACTTTAGATGATTTGCAACAAATGACTAAAATTCAAAAACGTTACTTAATTGCTATTGAAGAAGGCAATTATGATGTCATGCCGGGAAAATTTTATGCTCGTGCATTTATCAAACAATATGCGGATACTGTGGGCTTAAATGGAGACCAATTATTAGAAGAATATACAGATGCGGTGCCTCATACCCATGATGAAGAATATGTAGAAAAAGTCTCTACGGATCAAACTCGTGTTGGAAAGAATACAGAAAATGTATTTTTAACAAAAGTCCAGGAATATTTACCTACAATCTTAATTGGCATTATAGCGGTAGCTATTATAGCAGCCATCTATTTTGCAGTAATCAAGACGAATAATCAGGGTGATGAAGAAATGATCACTAAAGATTCTGAAGCAATATCTGTTTCTAGTGCAGACTCTGCAGCAACTGAAGAATCTGAATCTGCAACGGAATCCTCAGAAACAGCAGAATCTGATGAGAGTGAAGAGGATCAAGGAATAGAAATCTTATCATCTACTGGATCAGCCACAACTTATTCCGTTACAGGAAGTTCTGAAGGCAATACTTTAATCTTAACTGCGACAGGTGGAGACTCCTGGATCAGTGTTGAAGCAGATGGATCAACAATTGATGCTCAATTAATAACGGATGGCTCTAATTTAGAAACAGAGGTTCCAGAAGGTACGTCATCATTATTGGTTATCATTGGAAATGCTCCTGCAACGGAAGTTAATCTTAATGGCGAAGATATCTCATATGCTCCGGAAGCAGAAAATTCTGTTCGACAAGAAATTGAATTTCAATTTGAGTAAACCCTATAAGATAAGGATCTAAAAAGCCCCCTTTGGCAATAATCTTAGCAGCAATGGGTGTATATTATTGGAGAGAGGAAGCAAAAAATTGAATTTACCGAATAAACTTACAGTATTGAGAATATTTATGATTCCGATATTTGTTATTGTAGTATTGGCACCATTTGATTGGGGCGTTTTTCAACTTTTAGGATCAACAATTGAAGTTACACAGTTGGTAGGGGCAGTTTTATTTGCTTTAGCAAGTTTTACGGATTGGTTAGACGGTAAAATTGCGCGTGATCGAGGATTAGTAACAAATTTTGGTAAATTTGCCGATCCCTTAGCTGACAAAATGTTGGTAATGACAGCTTTAATTATTCTAGTAGGGCAAGACTTAGCTCCTTCGTGGGTCGTATCTATTATTGTTTGTAGAGAGTTAGCAGTTACTGGATTAAGATTGCTATTAGTAGAGCAAGGTGGAACTGTTTTAGCAGCTGATTGGCCAGGAAAGATTAAGACAGCTACTCAAATGGTTGCCATTATTTTATTATTGGTTGATAATTTACCATTTGAAGGTATTGGGTTGCCAATGGCCTCTATTATGTTATATATTTGTTTATTCTTCACCATCTATTCTGGTGTAGATTATTTTGTTAAAAATAGTGCAGTGTTTAAAGGTCCAAAATAAAAAATTATTAAAATAGGAAAGAATAATGTGGAGAAGACTGTTTTTAACAGGTCTTCTTTTTTTTACCTCTTAAAAAGTATGGTAAAATAGGAAGGCAGTAACTAGTCTTTTATGGTTCTTAAGGTAAGTCAAATAAAAGTTGCGGAACAGAATTCGCGTATTATAGAATTAGGAGTGAAGTAAGATGAACGCTGAAATCATAGCAGTTGGAACAGAACTTTTAATGGGACAAGTAGTAAACACCAATGCTTCTTTTCTCTCTCGCGAACTATCATTATTAGGGATAGATGTTTATCACCAAGTAGTGGTTGGAGACAATCCGAAACGATTATTAGAAGTTATACAAGTGGCAGAAAAAAGAAGTGATTTAGTTATCCTTTCAGGTGGTCTTGGACCTACGAAAGATGACATTACAAAACAAGTATTGGCTGAACATTTAAATAAAAAACTAATTTTAGATACAAGTACTATGGATAAAATAAGTAATTTTTTTGAAAATAGCAAACGAGTAATGACAGAAAACAATCGATTGCAGGCCATGGTGATTGAGGGATCTACTGTTTTAAAAAATGAAACAGGACTTGCAGCAGGGATGCTTTTAAATCAAGACAAACAAGCCTTTTTATTATTACCAGGTCCACCTAGTGAGTTAGAACCTATGTTTATAAAAGAAGTAAGGCCATTGCTAATGGACGGACGTCCAAATGAAAACCATCTTGTATCAAGAGTTTTACGTTTCTTTGGTATTGGAGAATCTCAAGTAGCTGCTGAATTAGATGATTTGATAGAAGAGCAAAAAAATCCTACTCTTGCTACATATGCTGGGAAGCATGAAGTAACCTTACGTTTAACAGCAAACGGAAGCACTGAGGAAGCATGTCATTTCTTATTGGATAAGGTGGAAGCTACCATCCAACAACGCATAGGTGGCTATTTTTATGGGTATGGAGAGGATAGACGTTTAGTAAATATAGTTACAGATTTATTAAACGAACAAAATCTGACACTTACAGCTGCTGAGAGCTTGACTGGTGGTTCTTTTCAACACCTTATAACAAGTGTTTCAGGTGCAAGTGACTATTTCAAAGGTGGAATTGTAACTTATAGTAATGATGCAAAAACAACTATTTTAGGCGTTACAAAAAAAACAATTGAAGAGTTTGGTGTAGTCAGTGCTGAGTGTGCGATAGAAATGGCAAAAAAAGCACAAGAGATGTTTGATACAGATTTGGCTATCTCCTTTACAGGAGTTGCAGGCCCAGATAAATTGGAAAATAAAGAAGTAGGAACTGTATGGATTGGTATTGCTACTAAAGAAACAGCATTTGCTAAAGAGTATCACTTTGGTAAAGGGCGTGAAAATAATCGAGAAAAATCGATCATGTCCGGATTAGATTTGATTCGAAGAGTGTTACTAGATTTGCCTATAGAACAAAAAGTTTTGTAAAATGAAAATAAGAAATCAATCGATTAAAAAAGACCGAATGTTTGTTCGCTTTTTTCTTGCTTTTTTTATAAAAAAAAGGTATGATAATGTTTGTAGCAGATGAAAATATGAATGATTAATTAAATAATAAAAGAGACTTGAGGAGGATTTATTTAATGGCAGACGATCGTAAACAAGCATTAGATGCAGCGTTAAAAAAGATTGAAAAGAACTTTGGTAAAGGTTCCGTTATGAAACTTGGAGAAAAAGTTGATACGCGTATTTCTACAGTCCCTAGTGGATCATTAGCATTAGATGTAGCTTTGGGAGTCGGCGGATTTCCTAGAGGAAGAATTATTGAAGTATATGGTCCTGAAAGTTCAGGTAAAACAACGGTAGCTTTGCATGCTGTTGCTGAGGTTCAAAAACAAGGCGGAATTGCTGCATTTATTGATGCTGAAAATGCATTGGATCCAAAATACGCAGCTGCACTTGGAGTAGATATTGACGAATTGCTATTATCTCAACCAGATACAGGTGAACAAGGTTTGGAAATTGCAGATGCATTGGTTTCCAGTGGAGCAGTGGATATTGTTGTCATTGACTCGGTTGCTGCATTAGTACCACGTGCGGAAATTGAAGGAGAAATGGGAGACTCTCATGTAGGGTTACAAGCTCGTTTGATGTCTCAAGCTTTACGTAAATTATCTGGTTCAATCAACAAAACAAAAACGATTGCTTTATTTATCAACCAAATTCGTGAAAAAGTTGGTGTTATGTTTGGTAACCCAGAAATCACGCCAGGTGGACGTGCTTTGAAATTCTATGCTACGATTCGTTTGGAAGTTAGAAGAGCTGAACAAATTAAACAAGGTACAGATATTATGGGGAATCGCACAAAAATTAAAGTAGTTAAGAATAAAGTTGCTCCACCTTTTAGAGTAGCTGAAGTAGATATCATGTATGGTGAAGGTATTTCTCAAGTAGGAGAACTTGTAGATATGGGATCAGATAAAGATATCATTGATAAGGCAGGTGCATGGTACTCTTATGGTGGCGAACGAATTGGCCAAGGGCGAGAAAATGCAAAAAAATTCTTCAAAGACAATCCTGAATTAAGAGCTGAAGTAGAACAAAAAGTTCGTGCAGCTTATGGTATTGGAGAAGCTGGTGAAGTAGTAGAAGAGTCTGAAACTGATTTATTAGAAGATTAAATGAACTAGAAGATAGAGAAAAGCCAATAAGCTTAGACGCTGGTTGGCTTTTTTTTGAAAATATTTTACTAAAAATGGATGAAAAAGGATTCGTAAATGAATTGGATTAACACAATGAAAGTTTATGAAAGGGCTACAAAACCATTATTTAAGTTGACATGTCTCTTCACTACAATTAAAATTAAGATATCTATTAATTTAAAATTAGATAACGGGTAGGTTTTATTGGTATAAAGCTATTCTTGTTCTACCAAATAATGGATAAATATTAAATGACAAATTAAATAAATGATACGGAGGTGGAAGAATGGATTTTAAAAGTGTTGCCTTCGCTATCGTTACTTTAGTTGTCGGTCTTATTGTTGGATATCTCGTCCGCAAAGCAAGCCACGAAAAAGAACTAGCTGGTGCTAGAAACACTGCAACTGGAATATTGGAAGAAGCAAAAAGAGAAGCAGAAACCATGAAAAAGGAAGCGATGTTAGAAGCGAAGGATGAAAGCCACAAATATCGAACTGAAATTGAAGCAGAGCTGAAAGAGAGAAGAAATGAAGTTCTAAGACAAGAAAATCGTTTGTTGCAACGTGAAGATAACATTGATCGCAAAAACGACAGCTTAGAAAAGCGTGAACACACACTTGAGGCGAATGAAGAGAAATTAAGTTCTAGACAACTACATGTTAACGATTTAGAGAAGAAAGCCATTGAGTTAGTCGAACAACAAGAAAATGAATTGGAACGAGTTGCGGCTTTATCACGAGAAGAAGCAAGACAATTGATTTTAAAAGAAACAGAAAATGAATTGTCTCATGAATTAGCTGTAATGGTAAAAGATTCTGAACAAAAAGCAAAAGAAGAAGCAGATCGAAAAGCTAAAAATTTAATTGCGCTAGCCATTCAACGTTCTGCAGCTGATCAAGTTTCAGAAACGACAGTATCCGTTGTAACGCTACCTAACGATGAAATGAAAGGTCGTATTATAGGCCGCGAAGGGCGTAACATCAGAGCACTGGAGACCCTAACGGGTATGGATCTAATTATAGATGATACACCAGAAGCGGTTGTACTTAGTGGATTTGATCCGATACGTCGTGAAATTGCTCGAATGACTCTTGAAAAACTAATCCAAGATGGACGGATTCATCCAGCTCGAATTGAAGAGATGGTAGAAAAATCACGTAAGGAAATGGATGAAAGAATCAGAGAAATTGGAGAACAAGCTACTTTTGATGTAGGAGTACATTCCTTACACCCAGATTTGATCAAAATTTTAGGACGTCTAAAATTTAGAACAAGTTATGGTCAAAATGTTTTAAGTCACTCTATTGAAGTGGCTAAATTAGCTGGTGTGATGGCTGCTGAATTAGGAGAAGACGTTACATTAGCTAAGCGAGCAGGTCTACTTCACGATATTGGTAAAGCATTGGATCATGAAGTTGAAGGATCACATGTTGAAATTGGCGCGGAAATTGGGATGAAGTATAAAGAGAATGAAACAGTTGTTAATGCAATTGCTTCACATCATGGTGATGTAGAAGCGACATCTGTCATTTCTGTTTTAGTTGCTTCAGCCGACGCAATATCTGCGGCACGTCCAGGTGCAAGAAGCGAGTCACTTGAAAATTATATTCACCGACTTGAAAAATTAGAAAGTATTTCTAATGATTTCGAAGGAGTGGAACAAAGTTTTGCAATACAAGCTGGTCGTGAAATACGCATCATGGTCAAACCTGAAAAACTTGATGATTTAGCCGCAAGTAAGCTAGCGCGTGATGTTAGAAACCGTATTGAAAGTGAACTGGATTATCCAGGACATATTAAAATCACGGTTATTCGAGAAACAAGAACCATAGAATACGCTAAATAAATAGTAGTATAGAAGCCGATCTGAGTCGATGTGAATCTGACTCAGATCGTTTTTTTGTTGCCAGTTGTTGAAAATGAGTGTTAAACAAGTGAGCAGGTAAATAAAATGAAAAGGCCAGCTTTTATTTCAGGCCGTTTATTGTTAAAATATAGAAGATGATAAAGAGAAGAGGAATAATTGAATGAAATTATTATTTATTGGAGATGTTGTAGGTTCGATGGGCCGCGAAATGGTTCATGATTACTTACCTAAATTGAAAAAGATGTATAAACCACAAGTCACTATTTTAAATGGAGAAAATGCAGCAGCAGGTCGTGGAATTACAGAAAAAATTTATAAAGGTTTTTTACAAGATGGTGTGGATATCGTAACAATGGGAAATCATACTTGGGATAACCGAGATATTTTTGAATTTATTGAAGATGCTAAAAAAATGATTCGACCGGCTAATTATCCAGAAGGTACACCTGGAAAAGGAATTTCCTATATAAAGGTCAATCAACTTGAACTGGCTGTTATTAATTTACATGGCCGAGTGTTCATGACGGATGTTGATGATCCCTTTAGAAAAGCTGATGAACTAGTTGAAGAAGCGTTGAAACGTACACCATTGATCTTTGTTGATTTCCATGCAGAAACAACTAGTGAGAAGCAGTCAATGGGATGGTATCTAGATGGTAGAGTATCAGCAGTAGTCGGAACACATACTCATGTGCAGACGAATGATGCACGTATTTTACCAAATGGAACAGCTTATTTAACGGATGCTGGAATGACTGGACCATATGATGAATCATTAGGTATGGATCGTGATGCTGTTTTAAGAAAATTTTTGACGCAGATGCCAACACGTTTTGAAGTTCCAAAAGAAGGAAGAAAAATTCTATCGGGCTGTTTTATTGATATTGACGATAGTACAGGTGAAGCTAAAAAAATTGAAAATATTGTGATCAATGAAGATCGTCCGTTTAATGGCGGTTTTGAATAAAGAGAATACAAGGTTGCTGAACACCAATTAACCACAAGGGGGCGGGAAAAGTGCCACAAAAAACAAAACAAACGCCTATGATGGAACAGTATCTAGGGATAAAGGCAAATTACCCAGATGCTTTTTTGTTTTATCGCTTGGGAGATTTTTATGAACTATTTAATGAAGATGCTATTAAAGCTTCTCAACTTTTAGAAGTTACGTTAACGAGTCGGAACCGTAATGCAGATGAACCGATCCCAATGTGTGGGGTTCCTTATCATGCAGCAAAAGGGTACATTGATAGTTTAATAGAACGAGGATACAAAGTAGCCATTTGTGAACAAGTAGAAGATCCAAAAACCGCAAAAGGTATGGTGAAAAGAGAAGTCGTTCAGTTAATTACACCTGGAACAGCTATGGATACAAAATCTATGGATGCTAAAACAAATAATTATTTAGCTGCTCTAATGAGTACCAATACAGGTCACTATCATTTAGCGTATGCTGATTTAAGTACAGGAGAATTAAAAACGACAAAATTAAATTCATTGGAAGCAGTAATGAGTGAACTAATGAGTTTAAAAGCAAAAGAAGTTGTTTTTAAAGAAGCAATGGAAGTAGATGTACAAGCAGAATTAGAGACAAAATTAGGCATCATGGTATCTACTCAAAAAGAAATGATTGAACGTGCAGAATTTTCTTACCTCACAAGTGAGATAGAGGACAGTGGATTGATTGATGTTGTGAAATTATTGTTTTCTTATTTATACGTTACCCAAAAACGAAATTTAGGTCACCTACAAAAAGTAGAAGTTTATTCTCCTACTAATTATTTGAAAATGGATCATTACTCTAAGCATAATTTAGAATTGGTTTCTTCGATTCGCACAGGACAAAAAAAAGGAACTCTTTTGTGGTTGCTGGATGAAACCAAAACAGCAATGGGAGGAAGACTTTTAAAGCAATGGATTGATCGGCCTCTTATTCAAGAACAACAGATCACGATGAGACAGAATATTGTTGAAAGTTTAATCAATCATTTTTTTGAAAGAACAGACTTAAATGAAGCATTGACGAGAGTATATGATTTAGAAAGGTTAGCTGGAAGGGTAGCATTTGGGAATGTTAATGGACGTGACTTGATACAATTACAAACCTCGTTACTACAAATCCCTCAGTTGATTGAGATTATACAGTTGATGAATAAGGGCGAATGGGATAAATTGATTACCGACTTAGACCAAGTCCCTGAAGTTGTTCAGTTGATTAATCAAGCAATAGATGAAAATGCTCCTCTTTCGATAAAAGATGGTGGAGTCATTAAAGATGGGTTCAATGAACAATTGGATACTTACCGTGATGCTATGCGTAATGGTAAAAAATGGATCGCTCAGTTAGAGGCTGAAGAAAAAGCAGCAACAGGCATTAAAAATTTAAAAATTGGCTACAACCGTATCTTTGGTTACTATATTGAGATAACTAAAGCTAATCTTGCTAATTTGCCTGAAGGGCGTTACGAACGAAAACAAACTTTAGCAAATGCTGAACGGTTTATTACTCCAGAATTAAAGGAAAAAGAAATTTTGATTCTAGAAGCTGAAGAAAAATCTATGCTTCTAGAATACACCTTATTTGCTGAAGTTAGAGAAACGATTAAAAATTATATTGAACGATTGCAAAAACTGGCCAAAACGGTAGCCGCTATTGATGTGTTACAGAGTTTTGCAACGATAAGTGAAAAATACCATTATACTCGTCCTTTAATGGCCGCTAATAGTCAAGAAATCAGTTTGATAGAAGGAAGACATCCCGTTGTAGAAAAAGTTTTGGGGCAACAAACGTATGTACCAAATAGTGTTGAAATGGATCAAGATAATGAAATTTTACTTATTACTGGTCCGAATATGTCTGGTAAAAGTACGTATATGAGGCAATTAGCCTTAACCGTTATTATGGCTCAAATGGGCTGTTTTGTTCCTGCTGATAAAGCGACAATGCCGATATTTGATCAGATATTTACTCGTATTGGAGCAGCGGATGATTTAATTGCAGGTCAAAGTACCTTTATGGTCGAAATGATGGAAGCGAACGAAGCTTTGCGTTACGCTTCTAAGAACAGCTTGATTTTATTTGATGAAATTGGACGTGGAACAGCCACATATGACGGCATGGCTTTAGCAGAAGCTATTATTGAATACATTCATGAAAATGTCCATGCAAAAACGTTATTTTCAACCCATTACCATGAGTTAACAGTGTTAGATGAACGACTGCCTCGCTTAACAAATGTCCATGTAGGAGCAGTAGAAGAAGAGGGAGAATTAGTTTTTTTGCACAAAATGCTTCCTGGTCCTGCAGATAAAAGCTATGGGATACAAGTAGCTAAACTTGCTGGACTTCCTAATGATTTACTTTCACGTGCTGCTATTATTTTAGAACAACTGGAGCAAAAAGAAGAAATCGTGTTGAATCGCTCTACTCAAATAGATTCAGCTAACGAAACGTCAATTTCAAGTAAATCTTCTCAAAAAGGAAAAGTTGAAGAGAAGGATGAAGGACAGCTTTCTTTATTCGGGCTGCTTGAAGATTCAGAGGCTGAAGTCGTTAAAGCTGTTCGAAAGATGAATTTATTAACAATGACTCCTTTAGAAGCATTGAATTGCATTAGTGAATGGCAACAGAAATTGAACTGATTATAGTTAGTAGGAAGGAATGGAAAAGATGGCAAAAATTCAAGAACTCTCAGATGTATTAGCTAATCAAATCGCGGCTGGCGAAGTAATTGAGCGACCTGCTTCAGTAGTGAAAGAATTGATTGAAAATGCAATTGATGCAGAAAGCAGCCAGATTGACATTCTTATCGAAGAAGCTGGATTGAAAAAAATACAGATCATTGACAATGGACTAGGTATCGAACCAGAAGAAGTTCAAAATGCATTCAAACGACATGCAACAAGTAAAATCTATTCTCGTGATGATCTTTTCCGAATTCGTACACTTGGATTTCGTGGAGAGGCTCTGCCCAGTATTGCGTCTGTTTCAGAGGTTACACTAGAAACGTCGATCGGTGGAGAACGTGGAACGTACCTTTCTTTAAAAGGCGGTAAAATTATTGAGGAAAAAGCGAATGAAGCAAGAAAAGGAAGTAAGATCACAATAGAAAACCTTTTTTTTAATACGCCTGCACGATTAAAATACGTAAAGAGCTTGCAAACAGAACTGTCGAATGTGACAGATATTGTCAATCGAATGGCTATTAGTCACCCGAATATTGCTTTTCGCTTGGTTCATGATGGCAATCAGTTGTTGCGAACAGCTGGGAATGGCGATCTGAAACAAACTCTAGCAGGTATTTATGGAGTTGCTACAGCCAAAAAAATGAGAGAAATAAAGAAAGAAGATTTGGATTTTAGAGTGTCGGGTTTTATTTCATTACCCGAACTCACAAGAGCAAGTCGAAATTACATCTCTATTATTATAAATGGACGCTATATTAAGAATTATTTATTGAATAAAGCTATTATCTCGGGTTACCGGTCTAAACTTATGGTTGGACGCTATCCGGTTGCTGCTATTGAAATTGATATGGATCCTTTGTTAGTAGATGTAAATGTGCATCCGACAAAGCAAGAAGTTCGCATTAGTAAAGAAAAAGAATTGATGCAATTGATAGAGTCCGCTATTCATGAGAGTCTAAGTAAAGAACAACTTATCCCGGATGCTTTAGAAAATTTATCTTTTAAAAAGAAAACAGACTTGCCGATGGTGGAAACTGAACAGACAACGTTTCAGTTTCATCAAGAAAGAAACCCAGAAGTAAAAAATGAAAACAATAAAGAGTCCGAAAATAATTATTCATCTTCAACCTCTTATAATGCTCATCATCAATCTAGATTTTTTGAAAAGGATAGTGTAGACGAGACTGAGGAAGATCCGTTTTTCTTGCAAGAAAATACTCAAGAGACTCCATTTGAATATGTTCCGCAAGAAAGTCATGGTGGAGAGGCCCAAAATGAACAAGTTAGTGAATTAGTTGATTACCACCAAGAATCGCCATTAAAAACAGCAAGCAAATTAATGGAGAAAAAAAGGTTCTCTACTGAATCTGTTGACCAATTTCCGACGTTAGAATATGTTGGTCAAATGCATGGAACGTATTTATTTGCGCAAAATGAAAAAGGGTTGTATATTTTGGATCAGCATGCCGCTCAAGAGAGAATAAAGTACGAATACTTCCGAAAAAAAATTGGTGAAGTCAGTAATGATTTACAGGATTTATTGGTACCTATAATGCTAGATTACCCAAATAGCGATGCAATCAAGATCAAAGAAAACAATGATGCATTGGAGACTGTGGGTATTTTCTTAGAACCATTTGGCCAAAATAGTTTTCTACTAAGAAGTCATCCTGTATGGTTCAACCAAGGCGAAGAAGAGAGCATCGTAAGAGAAATGATTGATCTGTTGTTGGAGCAAGGCAGTGTAAGTGTTGCTAAGTTTAGAGAAGCTACAGCCATTATGATGAGTTGTAAAGGCTCAATCAAAGCAAATCATTATTTAAATGATGCGGAAGCCAGAGCGTTATTAAAAGACTTAAGGAAGACAGAAAACCCATATAATTGCCCGCATGGAAGACCGGTGTTGATTCATTTTACCAATAAAGATATGGAAAAAATGTTCAAACGTATCCAAGACCCTCATTGAATTCAATAAATTGAATTCAATGAATTGAAGCAATTCTTTAAAAAGTGTAGAATGAAAGTAGAATCAAAAAGGAGGATTTTCATGAACAGCTATGATAAAAACGAATTAAAGAATAAGTTAACTGATATTCAATATGAAGTAACTCAAAATGAAGCTACTGAACGTCCATTTACAGGTGAATACGACGACTTTTATAAAGATGGTATTTTTGTAGACATTATCAGTGGAAAACCATTATTCTCTTCAAATGATAAATATGATGCAGGATGCGGTTGGCCATCATTTACAAAACCAATTGAAGAAAAAGAAGTTATTGAAAAAATGGATACAAAATTCGGCATGCATCGTACTGAAGTAAGAAGCTCAGAATCCGACTCTCACTTAGGCCATATTTTTACAGATGGTCCTCAAGATCAGGGTGGTTTACGCTACTGTATCAATTCAGCAGCTCTAAGATTTGTACCAGTGGATAAGTTAGAAGAAGAAGGGTACGACAGTTACCGCAAATTATTTGCTTAATGTAGTAAGTTAAATAGGAAAAGCATTTTCTAACTGTTTAAACGGTTTAGAAAGTGCTTTTCTATTTTGTCTAGGCTTTTTTAGGCAGTAGCTCCTTTTATGGATACAAATATGGTAAAATAAATAGCGAACAGGTGTGCCTTTTTGCATCTAGTAAAACGATAGAATGAGTGAATGGAGAAAATAATATGTATGAATACATTAAAGGGATAGTGACATTTGTTAGTCCTGCGTACATTGTCCTTGAAACAAATGGGATAGGGTATCAATTGTTTATAGCTAACCCATTTCGGTTTTCGAGTAAATTAAATGAGGAAGCAACAATTTATGTCCACCAAGCTGTTCGAGAAGATGCCATTACGTTATATGGATTTAAAGATTATACTGAAAAACAATTGTACTTAAAATTGCTTAGCGTTTCAGGTATCGGTCCCAAAAGTGGATTAGCTATTTTAGCTAATGATAATCATCAAGGTCTGGTACAAGCAATCGAAAATGAAGACGCAGCTTATTTAACAAAATTTCCAGGAGTGGGTAAAAAGACGGCGTCACAAATCGTTTTGGATCTAAAAGGGAAATTAGCTGATTTGACAGTTGCGCCATTAGAAAATACAGCTGATTATCAACAGGAATTAGTGTTGTCCACTAATTACAATCATGTTACTGAAGCAATGGAAGCTCTAGAAGCGTTAGGATATAGTGCTAAAGAAATCAAAAAAATTGAACCGCAAATTCGTAAATTAAATAAGGAATCAACAGATGCTTATTTACGAGAAGCTTTGCGATTATTGATGAAGAAGTAAGCAAAGTGTAAAAAAAGAAAAGTGGTGAAAACAATGAATCCAGAAGAACGCATTATTTCCGGTGATAGCAGTACGACTGAAGAAATTTCGTTAGAAAAGTCATTACGTCCGCATTATTTAGCGGAATACATCGGCCAAGAAAAAGTAAAAAGAGAATTGTCGATTTATATAGAAGCAGCAAAGAATCGTGAAGAAGCGCTAGACCATGTCTTACTTTATGGCCCACCTGGTTTAGGAAAAACAACAATGGCAATGGTGATTTCAAATGAAATGGACGTAGCAATACGAACAACAAGTGGTCCTGCAATCGAGAAAGCAGGAGATTTAGTTGCTCTTTTGAATGAGTTAGAAGCTGGTGACGTTCTATTTATAGATGAAATCCATCGTATGCCAAGACTAGTTGAAGAAATGTTGTATTCTGCTATGGAGGATTATTTTGTAGACATCATTGTAGGACAAGGGCCAACTGCACACCCTGTTCACTTCCCGTTGCCGCCTTTTACTCTTGTGGGTGCAACAACAAGAGCAGGATTGTTATCAGCTCCTTTAAGGGACCGTTTTGGCATTGTCTCGCATATGGAATATTACACAGTAGAAGAACTGAGTGATATTGTTTTGCGTTCAGCAGATATCTTTAATACTGAAATAATCGAATCGGGTGCAATCGAAATTGCCAGACGATCGAGAGGGACTCCTCGGGTAGCAAACCGCTTGTTGAAACGTGTAAGGGATTATGCTCAAGTAGAATCCAATGGTGTGATAAAAAAACAAATAGCAGATGAAGCATTGGCGATGCTACGAATCGATCAAGAAGGATTAGATTTTGTTGATCAAAAATTATTAAAAACGATGATTGAAAATTATCATGGTGGACCAGTAGGGTTGTCTACGATTGCAGCTAATATCGGAGAAGAAATTGAAACCATTGAAGATATGGTTGAGCCCTATTTGCTGCAAGCAGGCTTCCTTCAACGGACTCCACGTGGAAGAATTGTAACTCATATGGGTTACGCTCATCTCGGTTACCCAATTACTTATACAGATTAGGAGTATGACTATGTTAACAACAAAAGACTTTGATTTTGATTTACCAGAAGAATTAATTGCTCAAACCCCTTTAGAAAATCGCTCAAGTTCTAAATTATTAATTTTAGATAAAGAAACTGGCGAAGTTGACGATAAGCACTTCACGGATATCCTTGAGGAACTTAATGAAGGTGATGCACTGGTTATGAATGATACACGTGTACTTCCAGCACGGTTACACGGAGTAAAACCAACAACAGGCGCACATCTTGAAATATTGTTATTAAAAAATACAGAAAAAGATCAATGGGAAACGCTTGTTAAGCCAGCTAAGAAAGCTATAGTGGGTGATGTCATTTCTTTTGGAGATGGAAGACTGACTGCGACTGTAATGGAAGAATTAACTCATGGAGGAAGAATCATTGATTTTTCTTACGATGGCATCTTTTTAGAAGTTTTAGAATCATTAGGGGAAATGCCTCTTCCTCCATACATCAAAGAACGATTAGAAGATAGTGAACGTTATCAAACCGTGTACGCAAAAGAAAACGGTTCTGCTGCTGCTCCTACAGCTGGCTTGCATTTTACAGAAGAATTACTAGAGCAAATCAAGTCAAAAGGTGTAAAGTTGGTCTTTTTAACATTACATGTAGGGCTGGGTACTTTCAGACCCGTGAGTGTAGATTCGATTGAAGAACATGAAATGCATTCAGAATTTTATCGTTTAACAGAAGAATCTGCCGCAGAATTAACAGCTGTTCGAAACAATGGAGGTAGAATTGTTGCTGTGGGGACAACCTCTATTCGTACGTTAGAAACGATTGGGACCAAATTTAATGGAGAAATAAAAGCAGACAGCGGATGGACGGATATTTTTATTTCACCGGGCTATACATTCAAAGTTGTAGATGCTTTTTCAACTAACTTTCATTTGCCAAAATCAACATTAGTAATGTTGGTCAGTGCTTTTGCAGGAAGAGAGCATGTTTTAGCTGCTTATCAACATGCAGTAGATGAAAAATATCGTTTCTTTAGTTTTGGAGATGCAATGTTTGTTAAATAAAGTCTTTCATTAATCTGAATACAAAAAAAGGGTCTATAATTTTTAGTGTTGGTAGATTTCTAAAATCGATTATACAAAATTTTTGGAGGAATAGGGTTGCTTGTAGCCATCTAAAGGATTCAATGCGAATTACAGAGCGTTGACGCTTCAGCGATTACGCTTTGTTTGAGGCTTGAAAGACTGAAGATTATAAGCTTCAGTCGGTCTCATGGCTCTATACAAGCAAACCCGTTCATTCCAGAAGAAATTTTAGTTTGATGCACCAACACTATTTGTCATACAACCCAAAAAAAATAGAAGTTGGCTTTTCAGGCCAACTTCTATTGGTTTTTAGAGAGGATAGGAGCGAATCAGTGAATAGTTAAAAACAAACAGTTACTTGAACTTCTTTTAAAACGACATACAGTTCTTTACTACTTTGGTTAAACTGCCTATAAACTTTTAAAAAGCGTAACTACTGTGTTGCTTAACGTACAGCTTTATTTTTAAACGAATGTGACAGTGAATCTTGTAACTAAAAACAGAATGTTGATTTTTTTGCTTCTTCTACTTCTAAACATTAAAGAAATTCAACTGATTCACTCATATAAGCGTCTCTCTATCCACTTATAATATACCACAATTAGAAAGCGGTTACCAAGAAAGTGTCTTAAAGTTGAAAAATAGCTTGTTTTCTAAAATTAATGTGATAAACTATTATATTGAGTGAGTACATACTTGTTTAAAAGTATGGTAAATATGGGGGTCATAATTAAGTGGCAAATATAAACGCGGATGCATTAACAAAAACGCAGCAACGTATAATTGATGCAGCATTAGATTTAGTTTCACATGTGGGTTATAAAAGTACTACAACAAAGATGATCGCCCAAAAAGCTGAAGTTAATGAAACAACTATTTTTAAAAATTTTCAATCTAAACAAGTTTTAATGGATACTGCTTTTAAACAACACACAAAACAAATTACTAATGAAGTAGATGAATTTTTTTCTCAGAGTTTTAAAGATACAACGGATTTAATGCAACAGTCTGGTCATTTTATTGCGGATATTTTTGATAGGCATCGCCAAATTGTTCTTAGTACGATTAAAGAAGTAGGCAATGAACAAACGAAATCGATTTTTAACTATAAACAAGAATACATTCAGCAATTACTCTGTAGTAAATTAAAAGAGTTTTCAAAAGATCATTCATTAACAGATCAACAGTATGAAACCATTATTTTTATGTTTAATAGTGCTATTATGAGTCTTTTAGTTGATAAAGCTAGAAAAGAATGCTCAGAGGATGAACAAGGACTGACGATTCATTTGAATGATGTTATTGAGTTAATATTAAAAACTGTGCATTAAGGAATTGTAAAATCTAAAAAAAGCTCATACTAAAATCTGTAATTTAAGAAGAATGAAAGTAGGAATAGAAACATGTCAGAACCAGCAATTAAATATCGATTGATAAAAAAAGAAAAACATACAGGAGCAAGACTTGGAGAAATTATCACTCCTCACGGAACTTTTCCAACGCCTATGTTTATGCCAGTTGGAACGTTAGCGACTGTAAAAAGTATTGCTCCTGAAGAATTAGAGTCAATGGGAGCAAATATTATTTTAAGCAATACGTATCATTTATGGTTACGCCCGGGTGAAGATATCGTTGAAGAAGCCGGCGGACTGCACAAGTTCATGAATTGGGACAAAGGTATTTTAACCGATTCAGGCGGATTCCAAGTATTTTCATTAAGTGATTTGCGCAGGATTGAAGAAGAAGGGGTTCATTTTAGAAACCATTTGAATGGCTCGAAAATGTTCTTGTCTCCTGAAAAAGCGATTAATATTCAAAATAAACTTGGTCCAGATATTATGATGAGTTTTGATGAATGTCCGCCTTTTGACGAAAGTTTTGACTATGTAAAAAAATCAGTTGAACGAACAAGTCGTTGGGCTGAAAGAGGCTTAAAGGCACATGCAAATCCTGATCGTCAAGGTTTATTCGGTATTATCCAAGGTGCTGGATTTAAAGAACTTCGTCAACAAAGTGCTCGTGATTTAATATCAATGGATTTCCCAGGGTATTCAATAGGAGGATTATCTGTTGGAGAACCAAAGGAAAGTATGAATAAAGTATTAGAATATACTACACCTCTTATTCCAGATGATAAACCGCGTTATTTGATGGGCGTAGGAACTGCCGATTCATTGATTGATGGTGTCATGAGAGGAGTCGATATGTTTGATTGCGTATTGCCTACTCGTATTGCTCGTAATGGGACATGTATGACCAGTAAAGGTCGAGTGGTTATTAAAAATGCACAATATGAACGCGATTTTGGGCCTTTGGATGATAAATGTGATTGCTACACTTGTCGAAATTATACAAGAGCTTATATTCGTCATTTGATTAAAGCAGATGAAACATTTGGATTACGTTTGACTAGTTACCATAATTTGTATTTCTTATTAAATGTAATGAAAGATGTAAGACAGGCTATTATGGATGATAATTTATTGGAATATAGAGAAAGTTTTTTTGAAGAATATGGTTATAATAAACCAAATGCTAGAAATTTCTAAAGGTTTTATAAGAATCTTATTTAAGAGATAGTAAAAAGACTAGATGTTTGGTAAAGTAAGTAATGTAAAGATGATTGAATCGGAGAATGGAGTGGAAAAATGGAGTTAATTCTTAATTTTGTACCTTTTATTGCGATTATGGGTTTGATGTATTTTATGATGATTCGCCCGCAAAAAAAAGCTGCTACAAAAACACAAAATATGCTTGATGCTATGAAAAAAGGCGACTCAGTTGTAACAATTGGTGGACTACATGGGATTATTGATGAAGTAAATACGACCAATAATACTGTTGTACTTGATTGTGACGGAATCTTTTTAACATTTGAAAAGAAAGCCATTGCTCGCATAGTGACTAATGGAGTTTCAACTCCTGTAGAAGATCTTGGAACAAACACACCACCTCAAGATATAGTAGAAAACAATACTGACGAAAAACTTTAATCGTTACACTTAAGAACTTAAAGGGTGCTATCAGACTAAAACTGATAGCATCCTTTTTTTAATGCAATAGTTGTATTTTAAAACAAATTATGTTATTTTGTTTTAAAGTTCTGTAGTAGTTACATAAAGGGAATGAAAACAGTTTTTAGATAAGGAGTGCATGCTGTTGATCAATGAATCCTTTGCTTACTATGCTAAGTATGAACCATGGTTAAAGTTGAAAATGCAAGAGTTTAATCAAATGGGTTACCATCAAATAAATGAAGAAGATTTATGGAATTACGTTACAAGCTTCTGTTGGAAAAGAATAAGACCAACACACTATTACCAACAAATTAATGATATTATGAAAATCACACCGAATCAATATTTAGACTATGCTGCTGTAGAAGCTCAAGTTTATAAAGTTACTTCACTTGAAGAGATGAATTTTGATGATTTATTCTAAAAAGAGGAATCAGTGTAGTTGACTGGTTCCTCTTTTTTTAAAGTGTTTTTGTGAATATTTTAACATTGAAGTAAATGAATATTTAAAATGTAGAAATCTGTTAAACGTTCATTTAAAAGGATTTAAAATAAAATTAATTAAATAATACTAATTCACTTTACAAAAAAACAAAAATAAAGTATGATAATTGTGAAAATGATAACAATACTAGGAGGATTTGAAATGATGGAAGTTAGTATGAAAGAAAAAATCAAAACAGATAAAAAAAGTGTGGTAAGGAACCAAGTTAGTGTAGCTGATGCAATCGACACTTTAGTTAGCCAAGGCCAAGAAGCATTAAGTGTCTTAGAAACATTTGATCAAGAAAAAGTTGATTTTATCGTTCACCAAATGGCAATGGCAGGTTTAAACCGACACATGCCTTTAGCTAAAATGGCAGTTGAAGAAACAGGTAGAGGAATCTATGAAGATAAATGCATTAAAAATATGTTTGCCACAGAATCTATTTGGAATTCTATAAAAGACAATAAAACAGTTGGGATCATTAGCAAGGATAATCAAACTGGATTGATAGAAGTAGCCACACCAGTCGGAGTAGTATGTGGCGTAACACCTGTTACTAATCCAACATCTACAACAATGTTTAAAGCTTTAATTGCTTTAAAAACACGTAACCCAATTATTTTCTCTTTTCATCCAAGTGCACAAAAATGTTCTGTAGCTGCATCAACTGTTTTGAAAGAAGCTGCTATAAAAGCTGGAGCACCGGAAAATTGTATTCAATGGATCGAGCAACCTTCATTGGAAGCTACGAATAGTTTGATGCAGCATCCGGGAGTTGCAATCGTGTTAGCAACTGGAGGATCTGCGATGGTTAAGTCAGCTTATTCCACTGGAAAACCGGCTTTAGGAGTAGGACCAGGAAATGTCCCAAGTTATATTGAAAAATCTGCAAAAATCAAACGTGCAGTCAATGACATTATTGCATCAAAAACATTTGATAATGGGATGATTTGTGCTTCAGAACAAGCGGTTATTGTTGATAAAGAAATTTATCAAGAAGTAAAAGAGGAGTTTAGAAAACAGTCTATTTATTTTGCTAAACCAAACGAAATCGAGAAATTTGAAAAAGCTGTGATGAATGAAGCTAAAGTTGCTGTAAATCCAGAAATAGTAGGGCAAGATCCTTACAAAATTGCAGCACTCGCAGGTATAGAAATACCCCATGAAACGAAAATGATTGTAGTAGAAATAAATGGAGTTGGCGCAGATTATCCGTTATCTCGAGAAAAATTATCTCCAGTACTTGCTATGATCAAAGCAGATTCTACTCGTCATGCATTTGATTTAGCTCAACAGATGCTAGAATTGGGCGGGTTAGGTCATTCAGCAGCTATCCATACTCAAAATGATGCACTAGCAGAAAAATTTGGAGTGGAAATGAAAGCTTGTCGTATTTTGGTGAACTCTCCAACAGCTCAAGGTGGAATAGGCGATTTATACAACAACATGATTCCTTCATTAACACTAGGTTGCGGATCATATGGAAAAAATTCAATCTCTAAAAATGTTACGGCAGTTAACTTAATAAATGTTAAAACAATTGCGAAACGGAGAAATAATATGCAGTGGTTTAAATTACCAGCAAAAATTTATTTTGAGAAAAACTCTCTTGCTTATTTACAAGATATGGAAAATATCGAACGTGTTTTCCTAGTTTGTGATCCTGGCATGGTGAAATTTGGTTATGCAGATACAGTTGTACAAGAGTTAATGAAGCGATCTAACAAAGTTCAAATTGAAATTTTTTCAGATGTTGAACCAAATCCGTCTACTGACACAGTTAAAGCTGGAACAGAAGCTATGATTCGTTTTCAACCAGATACAATTATCGCTATTGGTGGCGGTTCTGCAATGGATGCTGCTAAAGGAATGTGGTTGTTCTATGAAAAACCTGAGACGATTTTCTTTGGAGCTAAACAGAAGTTTTTAGATATTCGAAAAAGAACGTACAAAATTCCAAATTTAACAAAAACACAATTTGTTTGTATCCCGACAACTTCTGGTACAGGATCTGAAGTGACACCATTTGCAGTAATTACAGATAGTGAAACACACGTAAAATACCCATTAGCTGATTATGCTCTAACACCAGATGTAGCAATTATCGATCCGCAGTTTGTTATGAGTGTGCCAAAATCAGTAACCGCTGATACAGGTATGGATGTTTTAACACATGCAATTGAATCATATGTTTCTGTAATGGCTAGTGATTACACTAGAGGATTAAGTCTTCAAGCAATTAAACTTGTTTTTGAAAATTTACGTGCATCATATGAATATGGTACAGAAGAAGCTCGAGAAAAAATGCATAATGCTTCTACTATGGCTGGGATGGCATTTGCTAATGCATTTTTAGGCATCAATCATTCTATTGCACATAAAATTGGAGCTGCTTATGATATTCCTCATGGACGTACTAATGCCATTTTAATGCCGCATGTGATTCGTTACAATGCAAAAGATCCAGCAAAACATGCTTTGTTTCCAAAATATGAATATTTCCACGCACATGAAGACTATGCTGAAATCGCTCGTTTCTTAGGTTTTAAAGGGAATACTACAGAAGAATTAGTAGAATCTTTGGTTCAAGAAATTAACAAATTAGGAAAAGATGTTGGCATTGATATGAGTTTGAAAGGCCAAGGTGTAACTTCTGAAACTTTATATGATACAGTTGATCAATTAGCAGAATTAGCATTTGGAGATCAATGTACAACAGCTAATCCAAAACAACCCTTAATCAGTGAATTGAAACAAATTATTATTGACGCATTTGAAGAAATACATTAAGAACAAAAAGAAAAGCTAAGGCAAATTGCCTTAGCTTTTCTTTTTTGTATTCAAAATGCAATTAGTTGGATAAAGGACTTGCAAAAATGAAAAATCAAGGTATACTTTTAATATAAGTTAGGCGAGCCTAAAAATAGTGATTGAATGCTGTTAGGGCTTTAAATAACAGGTCAAAAAAGATAATCCAATTGGATTAACTTATCTATAAGAATTAAAGCGATAAACATAAATAATAAGGTAGGAGAAAATTATGACGCCAAATAAAGAAGATTACTTGAAAATGATTTATGAACTTGGTGGTACAACTAAAAAAGTAACCAATAAAGAACTCGTTGCAGGGCTAAAGGTATCTGCTGCATCTGTCAGCGAAATGGTGACTAAATTATTAAAAGGAGGATTTGTTGAACATGTTCCTTATCAAGGGATTCAATTAACCCAAGAGGGCCTTCAAAAAGCAAGTGCTTTAGTAAGAAAACATCGCTTGTGGGAAGTTTTTTTAGTTAGCCATTTAGGGTATGCCTGGAATGAGGTTCATGAAGAAGCTGAGGTATTAGAGCATGTTACTTCGGTTGAGTTAGCCAGGAAATTAGATCATTACTTAAATTTCCCCACTGTTTGTCCTCATGGGGGAATGATTCCAACTGAAAAAGGCATCATCGATGAAAAAACACTTCCGAATCTAGTTGATAAACAAGTTTATGATGTGGTCAAGATCAAACGAGTCGCTGATGAGAAAGAATTGTTGGATTATTTAGCTTCACTAGAAGTTAACATAGGCGATGTATATAAAATAATGGATATAGGTGCTTATGAAGGACCTATTATACTTGAGTCAGAAGGTAAGCAGTTAGCAATTAGTTATAAAGCTGCTACGAGTATTTTTATTGAAATGGCATAGAAAGTAGGAGAAAGATGAAAACTATTAAGCGCATTCTTTTCAGTTCACTGTTTATTGCATTTATTTTTCTAACAGGTTGTTATAGTTTTGGGTCAGATCAGGATTCGGATAAGGTACAAGTCGTAGCCACAACGACGATGTTAACCGATTTATTGAAAGAAATAGGTGGAGAACATGTTGATGTAACCGGACTGATGTCTGCGGGGGTAGATCCTCATTTGTACAAAGCAAGTGCTAGAGATGTCATTTATATGCAGTCTGCAGATGTAGTAGCTTACAACGGACTAGAACTTGAAGGGAAAATGGGTGAAATATTTCAAGGACTAGAAGAACAGAAAAAAACGGTTATTGCTTTGGAAGATGGGTTAAATGAAGAGGATGTTCTATCTGCTGGAGAAGGCAGTACCTCCACTGACCCGCATATTTGGTTTGACGTAGGTCTATGGAAAAAATCAGCAATAGAAGTATCAAAAGGGTTGATTTCTGCGGATCCTAAAAATGAAACAAGTTACCAAGCAAACTTAGAAAGTTATTTGCTTGAATTGGAAGAGCTAGATCAATATGTAACCAATCGTGTAAATGAAATACCAGAAGATGATCGTGTTTTAGTAACAGCTCATGATGCCTTTAGTTACTTTGGTGAAGGATATGGATTTAACGTTATTGGGCTTCAAGGATTAAACACAAATGCTGAAGCTGGGACAGGAGATATCAGCCAATTAGCTGATTATATTGTAGATAATAGTATAAAAGCTATTTTTATTGAGTCTTCTGTTCCAACAAGAACGATTGAATCTTTACAAGCAGCTACTAAAGCAAAAGGTTTTGAAGTTGAAATTGGAGGAGAACTCTACTCAGATTCTCTTGGAGACAAAGAAAACGACAGTGAAACTTATATAAAGACAGTGAAATCTAATGTAGATACCATTGTTGATGCGTTGAAATAAATCAAAAAGACTGGAGTGCATAAAGTATGGAGAATGAACAAATAGAAAAAACGACTGCAATACGCTTAACTCAATTAACTGTAGCTTATGAAGCACAACCGGTTTTGTGGAATATTTCGGTTAATATCCCTAAAGGCACATTGACAGCTATTGTTGGACCAAATGGTGCGGGTAAATCTACACTGATTAAATCTTTAATCAATTTAATCAAGCCAATTGCTGGTGAGGTAGATTTTACTTTTGAACAAACCAAAGATGAAAATTATGGAAAAAATAAAAATTTAGTCGCATATGTGCCTCAAAATGGAAGTGTGGATTGGGATTTTCCAACAACGGTTTTAGATGTTGTTGTGATGGGAAGATACGGCCACTTAGGATGGTTTAAAAGACCTAAAAAGAAAGATAAAGCCTTAGCTAATGAGATGCTTGCAAAAGTAGGTATGGCTGACTTCAAAGATAAACAAATCAGTCAATTATCTGGTGGACAAAGACAGCGTGTCTTTCTAGCCCGAGCATTGGTTCAAGAAGCGGAAATTTACTTAATGGATGAACCTTTCCAAGGTGTAGATGCGCAAACAGAAAAAATTATTATTCAATTGCTAAAGGAATTAAAAACAGAGGGGAAAACGATTGTCGTTGTTCACCATGACTTACAAACTGTTCCCGAATATTTTGATGAAGTTATTTTAATTAATCGTGAATTGATTGGAAGTGGACCAATTGAAACGACCTTTACTAAGGAATTGATTGCTAAAACTTATCGTCAAAATCAAACAAAACCATGGGAGGAAGAGTAAATGGATGTACTAAGTGCTCTTTTCTTTGATTATACTTTTCAAGTAGTCGTTTTCGGTTCGAGTATCTTAGGTTTATTAAGTGGTGTTATCGGAAGTTTTGCAGTTTTGCGTAAACAAAGTTTACTTGGTGATGCGGTGAGTCATGCAGCTCTACCAGGAATCTGTCTAGCATTTATTCTTACCTCAAATAAACAAATGGAAATTTTGTTACTTGGAGCGCTTATTTCAGGTTTGCTGGCTACTTGGTTGATTATGGTTATCGTTAAACACTCTAAAGTTAAATTCGATAGCGCATTGGCGCTGACTACAGCCGTTTTCTTTGGTCTTGGTTTAGTTTTATTGACCTTTATCCAAAAAAGCCCAAACTCTAATCAAGCTGGCTTAGAAAAATTTATTTTTGGACAATCTTCTACTCTTTTAGAGCGAGATGTCAGAATCATGTTCCTCGTAGGGATTGTATTATTGATCGTGGTCATCGCGTTCTGGAAAGAATTTAAATTAATGGCTTTTGATCATTCATTTGCTACCAGTATTGGATTGCCAGTCTACTGGATGAATAGTCTTTTAGCGACTCTAACGGTGATCGTTATCGTGATGGGATTACAATCAGTTGGAGTTATCTTAATGAGTTCTCTTTTGATTGGACCAGCAGTAGCAGCTAGACAATGGACGAATCATTTATCGATTATGGTAGTATTAGCAGCAATTTTTGGGTGTATTTCTGGAATTATTGGAACTATGATCAGTTCATTAGGCCAACAAATTCCAACAGGACCAACTATTGTTCTAATTATCAGTTCAATTGTGGTGATCAGTATTCTTTTTGCTCCAAGTAGAGGGATTATTTGGAAATTGATCAAAAATATGCAACGTAAAAAAGAATTTGCAACTCAATTAAAGAAAGGCGGATAAGAATGAACCCTGTTTTTGAAATACAACTCATTGCAGTTTTAGTTTCTGTTGCTTGTGCATTACCGGGTGTCTTTTTGGTAATCCGCGGAATGGCTATGATGACAGATGCCATTACTCATACGATTTTGTTGGGTATTGTAGTAGCTTTTTTTATCACCAAAGATTTAAATTCGCCATTACTGATTGTAGGTGCTGCACTTGTAGGTATTCTTACAGTTTGGTTGACAGAATTGATTCATCAAACAAAATTACTGGATAAAGATGCCTCTATTGGAATTATTTTTCCGTTGTTGTTTAGTATCGCTATTATTCTCATTACTCGTTATGCTGGGGACGTACATTTGGATACCGATTCAGTATTATTAGGAGAATTAGCGTTTGCTCCTTTTGATCGATTGATTCTATTTGGAATTGATGTTGGTCCACAAGCTATTTACTCAATGGCTGCTATCCTTATCCTACTGCTTTTGTTCATAGGTTTTTTCTACAAAGAACTAAAATTGACTTCATTTGATGCTTTGTTGGCAGCATCGTTAGGGTTTTCTCCAGTCTTATTGCACTATGTATTGATGTCATTGGTGTCCGTTACAGCAGTTGGGGCTTTCGAAGCAGTTGGATCAATATTGGTGGTAGCGTTTATGGTAGGACCTCCAGTTTCAGCGTACCTGTTAACAAATCGGTTAAGTTACATGTTAGGCATTAGTGCGGCCTTAGGTGCCATAAATAGTTTGATTGGTTTTCAGCTTTCAATGTACTTTGATGTTTCCATTGCGGGTATGATCGCAGTTGTAACTGGTTTAACCTTTATAGTGATTTTTATCTTTTCTCCCAAAAAAGGATTTATTTATGAAGTGCATCGAAAAAAAAGACAGAAAAAAACATTAAAAAAAGCGCTGGAAAATAATCATTTAAGCTAAAAAGTAGGAAGGGTCTGGACAAAAGTCTGAGACCTTTTTTGCATGTTTGTTTCTTACTTTTAATGAAGATGAGGAGTTATCCGTTCAATATACTAATTTTATAAATCTTGATTCAGAATATACGTTCCCTTATAATGGGGGAGAAGGAGGTGGAAAAGGATGGACATTGGTGTGTTGAGATTTGATGAACCTAAAAGAGACACAACAAGGAAAATTATACACATAGATATGGACGCCTTTTTTGCCTCAGTAGAGGAACGAGAAAACCCTGATTTAAAAGGGAAACCTGTTATTATTGCACGACATCCAAAAGAAACAGGAGGAAAAGGGGTCGTAGCTACTGCTAATTATGAGGCACGCAAGTATGGTGTACATTCTGCAATGAGTGCTCAAAAGGCATATGAACTATGTCCACACGGAAATTTTATTTCTGGACATTATGACTTATACCGCGAAATTTCTGCAGAAGTTCGGTCTATATTTGAACGTTACACCGATACAATTGAACCTCTTTCATTAGACGAAGCGTATTTGGATGTAACTGTAAACAAACAGAACCTAACGAGTGCAACTTATATTGCCAAACTCATTCAACGTGATATCTGGCAAGAAGTTCAATTGACTAGTTCAGCTGGAGTATCTTACAACAAGTTTATTGCAAAATTAGCTTCTGACTACCATAAGCCTGCCGGAATAACGGTTATCCCACCCGATGAAGCCTTAGATTTTTTACGGAAATTACCCATTGAAAAATTTTATGGTGTAGGAAAAAAGACTGTTGAAAAAATGCATGACCTTTCTATTTATACTGGAGAAGATTTATTTCAAAAAAATGAAATGGAACTGATTCAAAGATTTGGCAGAATGGGATATTCTCTTTATCGTAAAGTAAGAGGAATCGATAATTCACCTGTTCGAGTAAGTCGTGAAAGAAAGTCAGTTGGTAGAGAGTTAACTTATGGGAAAAATCTTACAACCGAACAAGAAGTTTTGAGCGAATTAAGATTTATCGCAAATAAAGTGCAAATCTCACTTCAAAAAAATCAAAAACATGGAAAAACAGTTGTATTAAAAGTACGGTATTCAAATTTTGAAACAGCTACAAAACGACTAACATTACCTAACTATGTGAAGAATGGGGAAGAAATATTCTTTCATGCTCAAAACCTATGGGATGAAATTGGAGTATTGGATAGAGGTATACGATTATTAGGAATCACAGTAACTAACTTAGATCCTTTAGCTTATGAAAATATTGTCTTACCCTTATGGGACAAAGAAACTGATTATTGAGTCTTGTTATATAACAAGACTAATTGCATTCTATTTTTCACAACTGTATAATAAAATTATTCTATCGAGAGTTCGTTTCGGCGAACGAAAGGGGAGTAATAAGATGAAAATTTCTTGGCACGGACAATCTTGTTTACAATTATTGACTGATTCAGGAATGACTATTTTAATGGATCCTTTTATTACCGGAAATCCTAAAAGTGATTTAGATCCCAATACTGTTCAAGCAGATGTAATTATTCTCACACATGCGCATGGTGATCATATCGGAGATACGGAACCTATTGCAAAAAGAACAGGAGCTTTAATTGTTGCTAATGTAGAAATAGCCTCTTTTTTTAAAAAGAAAGGCTTTAAAACGCATGGCATGCAAATGGGTGGGAAACATCAATTTGATTTTGGTGAAATTAAGATGACACCTGCTATTCATGGATCTTCATATGAAATAGAAGGAGAAGCTGTTACCTTGGGGCTTGCCGCGGGTATCATTTTTAGTGTGGATAATCAAACGATTTATCATGCTGGAGATACAGCATTGTTTACAGATATGAAATTAATTGGTGCCTATAAAACAATAGATGTAGCCTTTTTACCTATAGGAGACAATTATACTATGGGACCAGAAGATGCTATCATTGCTGCTAGTTATATCCAAGCTAAAAAAGTTGTTCCTATTCATTATAATACGTTCCCACTCATTGAACAGAATGCAGAAGATTTTTGCACAAGCTTATCTGAAGATCAAGGTTTAGCCTTGAAAATTGGAGAAGTAATCGATTTATCTTATATGTAGTATGGAGGCAAGTGAATGACTACTAAACACGATCAGATCATCACGTACATTGAAACATTACCGGTTGGAGAAAAAATTTCAGTAAGGTCAATTGCTAAAAATTTAAATGTGAGTGAAGGAACAGCATACCGTGCTATTAAAGACGCACAAAATGATGGATTGGTTTCAACGATTCAGCGAGTTGGAACGATTCGTATTGAACGTAAAATGAAAGAGACTTTCGAAACATTGACATACGGGGAAGTCGTAAAAATAATAGACGGCGATATCTTGGGTGGTGAAGAAGGCTTAGATAAAGATTTAAGTAAGTTTATCATTGGTGCAATGACGGAAGAGGCAATGATGCGATACATTACACCTGGTTCTTTGATGATAGTAGGAAATCGTGAAAATGCACAGAAGTTGGCCCTTGAATGTGGTGCGGCAGTCTTGATTACAGGTGGCTTTAAAACAAATGAAGACATTATTTTGTTAGCAAATAAATTGAAAATGCCTGTACTAAGTACAACATATGATTCTTTTACGGTAGCAACATTGATCAACCGAGCAATTACAGATCAACTAATAAAAAAAGAAATTATGCTTGTTGATGATATTTATACAAAAGCTGATAAAACGCTATATTTAACAGCTAATCAAGTCGTTCTAGATTATCGAAAATTAAATGAAGAAAGCCAACATACGCGCTTTCCTGTTGTGACTAAAAAAGGACGTTTGATTGGGATGGTTACCGCTAAAGATATTATTGGTAAACAAGATCATGTCAGCATTGAACGAGTCATGACAAAAAATCCTACATTTGCCAAAACACACATGAGTGTAGCAAGTGTGGGCCATTTAATGATTTGGGATGGGTTGGAAGTGATGCCTATCGTTGAAGATGATTTAACACTTATTGGTATTGTCTCACGTCAAGATGTCATGAAAGCCATGCAATCTTCTCAGCGTCAGCCACAAATGGGAGATACACTAGCTGATCAAATAAATGAAAATATAGAGATTTTAACAACTTCTTCAGAAGAATGGTCTTCTAAAATCCCTTATTATAAATTTAAAGTGACCCCGCAAATGACCGATAATGTTGGGACCCTCTCGTTTGGATTGTTGAGCGAAGTGATTTCTACCGTAACAAAAAATACCATGGTTGTTTACCAAAAGAAAAATGCTATGGTAGAACAAATGAATTTGTATTACTTAAAATTAGTTCAACTTGGAAGTGAGATAGAAATCAGACCAAGTGTCTTTGAAATTGGCAGAAGAACGGCTAAATTGGATATTGAAGTTTACACCGATACGGTTTTAGTAGCAAAAGCAACCGTAGTATGTCAATTGATGCAAAGAAGTTAAAGGAGAAAAAGAATGGCTATAAACGTATACGATCAAATACTTGAAAAAATCAAAGAAACAGAAATAATTATTATTCATAGACACAAAAATCCAGATCCAGATGCGCTTGGATCACAAGGCGGTTTAGCAGAAATTATAAAAGCTAGTTTCCCCACTAAAAAAGTTTTAAAAACAGGTGGACCAGTTGGCGATTTAAGCTATTTAACTAAAATGGATGACGTTTCAGATGAAGATTATCAAGAAGCTTTAGTTATTGTGACCGATACGGCTAACACACCGCGTATTAGCGATGAACGCTACAGTCAAGGAAAGTACTTAGTCAAAATAGATCACCACCCTAATGATGATGTTTACGGAGATATTGTTTTAGTGGATACGAATGCTAGTAGTTCTAGTGAAATAATTGCTGATTTCTGTTTTCAACAAAAAGAAACATTGAAAATGACAACTACAGCTGCTAAATTATTGTACGCAGGTATTGTTGGAGACACAGGTCGTTTCTTATATCCAGCTACAACACCTAAAACGATGCGTATTGTTGCCGATTTAATGGAATTTCCTTTTAAACCGGATGAAATCAATCAGAAAATGAATGCTATGTCGCGAAAAGTAGCACAACTTTCAGGTTATGTTTTACAAAACATAGAAATTCATCCATCTGGAGTAGGAAAAGTCGTTCTTACTAAGTCGATCTTAGATCAATTTGAGTTAACAGATGCTGAAACTTCTGCAGTTGTTTCCTTACCTAGTGCACTCGAAGAAGTCGTTTTATGGGGGATATTTGTTGAACAGCCTGATGGTCATTTTCGTTGCCGTTTGCGGTCTAAAGGACCAGTCATTAATGAAGTAGCTAAAAAACATGATGGTGGCGGTCATCCGTTAGCTAGTGGAGCGAACGCAAAAGATTTACGTGAAGTAGACCAAATCATTCATGAATTGATTCATGTTGCTGAGCAAAGCCACTAAAAATAGACAAATGAAAGCACACAAATAAAAGCACACAAATAAAAGCACACAATAAAAAGAGCCCAGATTGATTAATCTGGGCTCTTTTTATCTATCTTGAATTTTAAAAAGCTAATCTATTTCATTCATGGCAACATGAGGGGTCTTTTTCATAATATCTATAACTTCAAGAGTACCATTTCCTGACTTAATAACTTTAAAGGTGTAATTATTAAAAGTTAATTCTTCATCGATGGAAATATCATATTTTTGATTCATCATCCAGCCACCGATGGTATCGACATCTTCTTCTTCGATGGAAAGACCAAAAATGTCATTTACATCATCAATCAACATCCTAGCACTAACGCGATAGTGATGGTCGCCAATCTTCTTAATTTCTGGCTCACCAACAACTTCGTAATCATCGCTAATATCACCAACAATTTCTTCTACGATATCTTCCATTGAAATAATTCCACTGGTTCCACCGTATTCATCTACAAGAACAGCAATTTGATTTCGTTCTTTTTGCATTTTTACAAGAAGTTCTTTAATAGGAATCGTTTCAATAACCGAAATAATGGGTCTAATGTACTCAGCAAAACTAAAGGTTTCAGATAATTTTGCTTCAACGGCATCTACATAAGCAGCGAATATTTCTTTTGTATTTATAATGCCTAATACAATGTCTTTATCGCCATCTTTGATAACTGGATAACGTGTAAATCGTTCTTTACTAACCAATTGAGCTATCTCTCTCAAAGTCATTGAGGTCGATACAGTCACCATTTCAGTACGAGGCACCATGATTTCACGACTCATTCGATCATCAAATGCAAATACATTTTCTACAAATTGATATTCATCGCGATTGATTTCACCACTTTTTAAACTTTCACCCATAATGATACGAAGTTCTTCTTCAGAAACCCCTTCTTCGGGTTCACTGATATTTTTCATGCCGATTCGACGTGAAATACCATTTGCGATTCGATTCAATATATAAACTAAAGGATACATGATCCGGAACCACATCTGTAGTGGTTTAGCGATAAATAAACCAATCTGCTCCGTTTTATTGATTGCAATATTTTTAGGTACTAGCTCTCCAATAATAACTTGAAGAGAAGTTAAAATAATAAAAGATAAAGTAATTGAAGCAATCGTTGAAACAGAAGAGGGAATATCAACGGATGAAAATAAAAGATTAAACAAGCGCCCAAATGTAGGGTCACCTAACCAACCAATAGCTAAAGAAGTGATGGTTACCCCTAATTGAGTTGCTGAAAGGTACGTATCAAGTTTTTGTGTCATTTCTTTTAAAAGGATTGCACGTTTGTCACCATTTTCAATTAAGTAATCCAACCTTGAAGGGCGAATACGCACCAGTACGAATTCGGACATCACGAATAATGCTGCGATAAATAAGATAATAAAGAATGCAATGATTCCAGTTGTAATTGACAAATTATTGTCTACGCTAGAGTTATAGCGTAGACTTCACCTCCTTGTAATATAGTTTGCAATGAATTGTAGTTATAAATAGTTCATCATACAAAGAGTATTTCAATGGTCATTATTAGTAAATTCCTCAGGATGAGGGTGAAATACAAGGTGAAAAACGACCAAAAGAAATAGTTGCATAACTAAAACTATCCTTTTGATAGATTAGTACCTTTATTCGATTTTCTGTCCCAAGGTCTCACCTCATCCTTTTTTTTTTAACTAGTATTAAAAAACAGTCAGTTTTTCCATTTTAATAAAGTCTTTAACTTTACTCTACATCAATATGGTAAAATGATAAAGAAAAAAATAGTAAAATAGTAAAATGGTGAATAAACAATTGGTCAATGAAGGCATATCCTACTTAAGGAGGATGTGTCTTCATTATTGATTTGCTAAACTAAGTATAATAGAGAATGATTTAGAATAAAAAGAATAAGGAATGAATGCGAATGAATAAACCTTCTTTTTTAGAGAAGTTAAAAAGAGCTTTGATCTTTTTTTGGAACTGGGCAAAACCGTATCTATTAAAGTTCCATAAAATACGGCAACGAATTTGGAAGAAATACCATGTAAATAAAATTATCCTTTTAGTCATACTCACTGTTTCCTTAGTTGCAAGTGTTTATTTATTGTACTTAGCAAAAACAGCAAATGTTTCTACCTTAAAAGCAGGTCTAGAACAAACAACAACGATCTATGATGTCAACAATGAAGAAGCTGGAACCTTGTACTCACAAAAGGGAACGTTTATTTCTGTTGATAATATATCTGACTCGATTGAACAAGCCGTCATTTCGACTGAAGATAAACGCTTTTACAAACACTCAGGTTTTGATCCAATTGGAATTGCCAGAGCGGCTGTTGGTTATGTTATTAATGGCGGGAATATTGTTGGAGGCGGAAGCACAATTACTCAGCAATTAGCTAAAAATGCTTATCTGACATTGGATCAAACGTTTATTCGAAAATTAAAGGAACTTTTTTTAGCTATTGAAATTGAAAAAGTGTATACAAAAGATGAAATATTAGAAATGTATCTCAATAATTCTTATTTTGGAAATGGAGTGTGGGGAGTCGAAGATGCTTCTCAAAAATATTTTGGTAAATCTGCGGCAGAAGTAACTTTATCAGAAGCTGCTACCATAGCAGGTATGTTGAAGGCACCTACAAATTATAATCCAATTGACGATTACGATAATGCCATTTCAAGAAGAAACGTTGTTTTGGACTTAATGGCAACAAACGAAATCGTTACTCAAGAAGAAGCAGACAATATAAAAGCTGAAGGATTAACATTAGTGGATGCATATTCAGACAAGGAAGGATATCAATACCCTTCTTACTTTGATGCAGTAGTAAATGAAGCAATTTACACCTATGATTTAAGTGAAGAACAAATCTTAAACAAAGGCTATAAAATTTATACCTCATTAAATCAGGATTACCAACGTGCAATGGATTTAGCTTATGAAAATGATTATCTATTCCAAAATGCAGCAGATGGAACATTGTTAGAAAGTGGTTCTGTTGCATTGGATCCTGAGACTGGTGGAGTTTTTGCCATCTTTGGAGGCCGAAAAGAGCATACATTTAGAGGCTTTAATTATGCGACTCAAATGGTTAGGCAACCGGGTTCTATCATTAAGCCATTAGCTGTTTATACCGTTGCTTTAGAGCAAGGATATACTATTGATTCAATGTTGGTTGATGAGCCAATTTCTTATGGTAAAGATAAGTATACTCCTGAAAATGTTGACCATGAATATGAAGGAGAAGTACCGATGTATCAAGCGTTGGCAGAGAGTAAGAATACTTCAGCGGTCTGGCTTCTAAATGAAATCGGGTTAAACAAAGGATTTAAAAAAGTTGAAGAATTCGGCATTCCTCTAACAGAAGGAACTGAAGGGGATGAATATCTAGGACTAGCTCTAGGTGGATTGAGTAAAGGAGTCTCTCCTCTTCAAATGGCAAGTGCCTATACAACATTTGCTAATGGCGGTGTCATGAGTGAAGGACATTTCATTACTAAAATCGTTGATGCTACAGGTGCTGTCATTGTTGACAACACAGAACCCGAAACGAAAAAAGTGACTACTCCAGAAGTTGCAGACCAAATGACGAGCATGCTGATGGGCGTCTTTACAAATGGGACAGCACAAAACAATAACCCATCTGGTTATACGATAGCTGGAAAAACTGGGAGTACAGAAGTAACATTTAATGATGAGGGTGGTACAACGGATCAATGGACAGTTGGTTATACACCTGATATTGTGGTTGCAACTTGGATGGGATTTGACCCAACTGATGAAGAACATTATATGACAACGGGTAGTTCCACTGGTGTAGGACCTTTGTTTAAAAAACAAATGGAAAATATTCTTCCATACACTGAATTAACAGCTTTCAATACAGAGAGTGCCCAAGAAATTGTTGCTGCAGAAGCAGAAAATGAAACAGGTTCTAGTGACTGGAAACAAAGTGTAAAAGACACAATTGATTCAATTGGTGGAAAGGTAAAAGAAGGTTCGGATATTGTTAAAGACAAATTTGGAAACTTGCTTGATCAATTTAAAAATAAAGTGACACAATAGAAAAAAAGTTAGTGATTTAGATGAGAATATTGGAAAAATTATGTGTGAAATGATATAGTTATTAAGATGAAACCATTATTTGAATTGGAGAGTGAAGTATATTATGAGTACAAATATTTATGATACAGCCAACGCTTTAGAAAAAGAATTAAGAGATAGTGAAGAATATACTATTTTAGTAGCAGCTTTCGATGAAGTAAAAAAAGATGAAGCAGCTAGCAAAATGTACTTTGACTTCCAAGAAGTTCAAATTAAATTACAACAAAAACAAATGTCGGGTGAACAAATTACTGAAGAAGAAATCGCTGAAGCTCAAAACTTAGCTCAAACTTCTGGAGAAAATGATGTTATCAAAGGATTGATGGAAGCTGAACAACGTTTAAGCACATTGATCGAAGATTTAAACCGCATCATTATGAAACCTGTTCAAGATGTTTACCAAGGTTAAGAAATAGAGGACAAAAAAGAACTCACTAGTATAAAAGAGTAGTGAGTTCTTTTTTTCTGATATTAGAGGAACGTATGTGCCCTTCATAAGCTGGAGGCTATAAAAAGAAAGGAAAGAGTGGATACAATGGTCAAATTTATTCATGCAGCTGATCTGCATTTGGACAGCCCTTTTATTGGCTTAAAAACGTTACCTGATTTTATTTGGAATGCTATTTATTTATCTACTTTTTCAGCTTTGACTACAATCGTGGATAGTGCGATACAAGAAAAGGTGGATTTTATCTGCTTAGTTGGAGATATTTATGATAATGATGAGCGAAGTGTGAAAGCTCAAGCCTACTTACGAAATGAAATGGAACGATTAAATAAAGCCGAAATACCAGTCTATCTATTGCATGGAAATCATGATTACATAGAAAATACTGGGTTACACTTAGAAATGCCCGAAAATGTTGTTGTATTTACAGAATCAGTAGAAACAAAATGGTATACGACAACGGAAAAAGATGAGGTCGCCATTAGTGGTTTTAGTTACGATAAAAGATGGGTCCTTGAACGGAAAATTAAAGAGTATCCTGAAAAACACCCACGTGCAAAGTATCACATTGGACTGTTACACGGCTTCTCCGAAGGCCTAGATTCAGAACACGGGAATTACGCCCCATTCTCACTAGGAGAGTTGAGAAGCAAGAGATATGACTATTGGGCCTTAGGACATATTCATAAAAGGCAGCAGTTAGCTGAAAATCCACCTGTCATTTATCCTGGAAATACTCAAGGCAGAAGCAGCAAGGAAAGTGGAGAAAAAGGTTTTGAATTAGTCACATTGACTGAATCTGGTGTGTTAATGGAATTTAGACCGACTTCAACGATTCAATGGAAGACCATTGACCTTTCAATTAAAGAAATCAAGAGTTTAGATGAGCTTTACAAAGTCTTGAAGACTGTTGTCGAAGAACAAAAAAATGATTTCTATAGTCTATTCCTTTCCATTCATTTAGTGGATAGTGAGAATTTGCTTGAAGGTGTCCTAAAAAAAATCAATCAAGGTGAATTATTAGAGGCCTTACAACAAATTCCAAAAACAGATACTTTCGTTTGGGTCCACAAAATAGAATTGCAGACAGTAGTTGAAAATCGGATACCTGCTATCCAAAAGATTTTTCCAAATGAATGGGAACAAATTCAAAAAGAAATTGAAAAAGAAAGTTTATTTAATGAACTAACGAATGCGCTTTTTGATTTCCCAGGAATGGAAGAAGTTGTAGAAACACGTGAAGAAAATTACCGAAAAAAAATTGTAAAAGATGCTAAAGAGTTGGTTCGCAATCAACTTGGATTTGAAAGAAGTGATGACCTTGAAGATTAAATCAATGGAAATATATGGTTATGGAAAATGGGTAGACCACAAAATTGATGATATAACTAACTTGCAATTGTTTTATGGAGAAAATGAAGCTGGAAAAACAACTTTAATGTCGTTTATTCATAGTATTCTTTTTGGATTTCCTTCTAAAATTAGTTCTGAGCTAAGATATGAACCTAAAAGTAGCAGCCAATACGGAGGAAGGCTCTTTCTAACTGGTACACAATATGGAGATGTTCAAATTGAGCGTGTACGAGGAAAAGCAAACGGCACGGTTACGGTAACTTTTGCTAGTGGAGAAACGGGGGGCGAAGAATGGCTCGAAAAAATATTATCTGGATTGGATAAGACAACTTATCAAGCGTTATTTTCTTTTAATCTAGCTGGCCTTCAAAAAGTCCAACAATTAAATCGTGAAAAATTGAATCGCTATTTTTTAAGTGTAGGAACAATTGGAAACGAACAGCTGTTAAAGGTTGCAGATAAGTTTCAAGCGGAAGCAAGTAAGTTGTTTAAGCCCAATGGACGAGTGACCGTTATTAATAAAAAAATGGCCGATGTTGAAGCAAAAAGGAAACAAGTAAAACTGGCAAAAGAAAAGAATAGTCAGTACATGAATTGGTTGCTTGAAAAAGACAATCTTGAAAAAGAGTTGATCAGCCTACGAGAACAAAGAACACATTATGAAGATAAAGTGTTCAAGCTAAACCAATTAGAATCAAATTGGGTACTTTTTAGTGAGATGCAAGATATTCAACATCAAATAAAAAAAGAACAGCTCGAAGAATTGCCCAAAGATGGATTGTACCAGCTCAATCATTACAATCAAGAAATAAATCAACTTAAATTAACCATTACGCAACAGCAAGAAAAATTGCATTATCTTAGAGATAAAACAGAAGAATCAAGGCAACTTAAAGTGTTTATTGAACATAGAGATGAAATGATCCAATTGATGGAAAATTTGGATCATATCCAAGCTAAGTTACAAGAAACTACATTTATTAAAGAAAACCTTTTAGCTACACAACATCAATTTTTGCGTGAAAAACAACAGTTAAGTCTAGAGGAACAACAAGCTATACCAGCTGCTATGACTGAGGAAAGTCGACTTAAATTAAATGATTTACAAGTTAAACAAGCTCAAGTAGAGCAAAGAATAAAACAACTAACGGAACGTATAGCGTTTTTGAACTTCCAGCAAGAATCTTTAGGAGATCAACTCGATAAATTAGAAAAAAGACTATGGGATAATCAAACCTATCAAGAAGTAGAAGATCAACTAGAAAAAAACAATCCTGATCCTCGTGCGTATAATAAAGTAGATAAGCAAAGTGAGCAAAAGTTAACTAAAGGAAAACTCATCAACTTAGTTATCGGATTACTGATAAGTAGTCTAGGTTTGTACTTATCTAATGGAACTGGATTAGTCCTTATAATTGCTGGTTTAGGACTCCTACTCTATAGTATTTGGTCAATCGTTAAAAAAACGAATACACCAACTAAAGTAGAGGAAATCAGGGAGATTGCATATTCATTTGAAGAATATATTCAACAAACCGAAATTCGAAAACAATGGCGAGAAAAACTTGCAGAAATTGATCAAGTTATTCTTGAATTAAATGAGAAACAGGCTCAATATGAAGAAACTGAAAATCAACAAGTTCAGGTTGAAAAAGAATTTCAATTATGGAAACAATTAGGTGGTTATCCACTAGAGTATTCAACCAGCGAATTGATGCAAGAAACGGATATTTTCGAAGCAATAAGAGAAAAAGCGAACAGCATCTATAAAAAACAAACACAATTAAGTCAAATGGAGAATGAAATAGTTGAGTGGAAAGAATCCATCAGTTATTTGCAGCCTGTTATTTTTGTTGATTGGAATAGTAATGTGCAGCTAATTGAAGGAATAAAACAATTTTTTAAAGAAGTTACAGCTGATGAGGAAAAAATAAAAGATCTTACAAGGCAGCATAAAGGAGCACATCAGCATATTGAGCAGCTCATTATGCAACAAAAAGAGTTTGAACAAAAAAGAAGATATCTTCTTCAAACTGTTAAAGCTAAAACTGAAGAAGACTTCCGGAAAAAATATGTACTGGAGGAAGAATTAACAACAAAAAAAGCTCGTTTAAATTTGTTAGAACAGCAAGTTGGCGAGTACAGTGCATTGTTAGAAAAATATCGTGATAAGGCTGCTTTAATTGAAAGTATCCAAAGTTTAAAAGCAAAACTGCAACAATTAAAAGAATCAATTGAAAGCAAATTAAATAAAAAAATTAAAACAGAAGTCGCATTGAAAAATTTAGAAGTTGGTGGAGCTTATTCTGAATTATTGCAAGAATATGCTAATTTAAAGAGTGAAACACAAATTTTAGTTGATGAATGGACAACGTATAAAATAGCTGCAGAACTTATTGAGCGAACGTTAACTGAAGCTAGGAAAGATCGTTTCCCAGCTACTATCCGTGATACGACCTACTTTTTTGCTATTTTGACAAATGGAAATTATCAAAAAGTTTTCTTAAAAGACCAAACGATAACGGTTCAACGTAAAGACGGTACTTTATTTGAAGCTTCTGAGCTTTCCCAAGCGACAGCCGAGCAGTTGTATGTGGCTCTGCGTTTTTCATTCGTAAAAAATGCTAGTGACTTAATTCAATTGCCGTTGTTAGTAGATGATGGCTTTGTAAATTTTGATCATCAAAGGAAAAAAGAGATGTATCAATTATTACAAAGAATTAGTGAAGACATACAAGTATTTTATTTTACATTTGATGAATCTGTAACAGATGTTTTTCGAAAAGAGCAGATAGAAATGTTATAATAAAGAAAAGATGCAAATAGAAAGAGGGAGTCAGATGGAAAAGAAATTATTTGAGTATACGAATGATGATACCTTCGACATTTATTTATTAATCAAATCAGCTGATATTCGCGTTGCTAAAAATGGTAAAAAGTTTATTGCTTTTACGTTTCAGGATACAAGCGGCCAAATGGATGGTAAATATTGGGATGCATCAGAAGAGGATATTGCAGCATTTACTGCTGGAAAAGTAGTAAAAGTTTCAGGGAAAAGAGAACTTTATCAAGGAAATCCTCAAATCAAACTATTTAAAATTGCCGTAACAAAATCTGGAGATCCAGATAATCCAGATTTATATGTTGAAAGAGCACCATTAAAGAAAGAAGATATGATGGAAGAAATAAACGATACATTATTTGAGATTACAAATGCGAATATGAATCGGATTGTACGTTATTTATTGAATCATTATCAAAAACCTTTTTTTCAACATCCAGCAGCTAAACGATTTCACCATGCTTTTACTGGTGGACTAGCTTTCCATACTGTGTCTATGTTGAGAATTGCAAAAACAATTGCGACTCAATACGAAGATATCAATAAGCCTTTGCTTTATGCTGGTGTTATTTTACATGATTTGGGCAAAATTATTGAACTGTCAGGACCAATATCTACAGAGTATACCTTAGAAGGAAATCTTTTAGGTCATATTGTTATAGTAGATGAAGAAATTACTAAAGCTTGTCTTGCTTTAAAAATTGATGAAAAAAGTGAAGATGTTTTGCTTTTGAAGCATATGGTATTGGCTCATCACGGACTGCTTGAGTATGGTTCTCCGGTTAGACCAAAGTTAAGAGAAGCTGAAATTTTATATATGATCGATAATTTAGATGCAACTATAAACATGTTGAATTCGACATTAAATAGAACAGAGCCAGGGATGTTTACAGAAAGAATTTTTGGATTAGACAATCGAACATTCTACAAACCTAATGAATCAGAGAAAACAACAGATAAGTAAATAAAAAAAAGGAGTTAGGATTAATATCCTAACTCCTTTTTTTATTTACTTATTTAATGTTGCTAGAGACACTAATGGTTATTCAGCAGCAGAGTCTTCTACAGCTGATTCCTCAGTAGCAGAGCTATCAGCAGCTGGTTCCTCAGTAGTAGATTCCTCAACAGCAGAGTCTTCTGCAGGAGCCAAGTAAGCATCCATTGCAGTCGCTAGATCTTTATCATCAATAATGATATTTGCATCTTGCATAATACCTGAAATTACTTCTTGAATAGCAGCACTATCAGCTAATTTAGCTGTTAATAATTGATCCTTGATTGTATCTGTTTCTTCTTCAAGTGTTCCTTTTTCAGGTTTTTCAATCATTTTGATAACATGGAAACCATATTCTGTAGCAACTGGTTCAGTTGTCATTTCGCCTTCTTCTAAAGCATAAGCTGCTTCTTCGAATTCAGGAACCATTTCTCCAGATGAGAAAGTTATTTCTCCGCCATTAGGAGCAGTAGCGGTATCTACTGAGTTTTCAGTAGCAAGTTCAGCAAAGTCAGCACCATCATTTATTTGAGTGATAAGGTCTTTTGCAGTTTCTTCATCTTCTACAAGAATATGAGCAGCTGTTACAGGTGGTACATAAGCGTCGTAAGCAGCTTGAATTTCTTCTTCAGTAAATTCTGTTTTGTCTTTTACTGCTTCTTCAATTAATAAGTTTAAACGGATCGTGTCTTTATAGTTTTCAGCGGTATAACCTTGTTGCAACATGATGTATTCAAAAGCTTCCGCTCCACCGTAATTTTCTTCCTCAGTAGAGTATTGTTTGTCTACTACTTCATCTGTAACTTTATCTCCGTATAAATCAGTTAAAACATCTTCGATAATCAATTGTTGAAGCATGCTTGTTCCAACGGTTTCTTTCATTGCTTCATAAAACTCATCTTCTGTAATTTTTCCTGCAGTTGATGAGGCAACAGTGCTATCAGAACAACCTGCAATTGTTAATCCGGCTAAGATAGTAGCTGTAGCTAGTAATAATTTTTTCATTTCCCTTACACATCCATTTCTTTTATTTTACGTTACTAAACTATTTCCTAATGACAAATATAAATATACCATACTCATTTGTATAAAAAAAACTAAAATCCCATTATTTAGTTTAAAGTCAATTAAAAATCACAAAAAAAACACAATCAAACGAGTTTTTGAAAAAAATCAGATGGAATAGACACTTACTGCTATAAAGCTTTCTCTTTTTTTTTTTTGCAATAATTAAACTACTTTGTTAAAGCATTATGATATAAACAAATGGAGCAGAGACTTTTAGGTCTCAGCTCCATTATTTAAAGTAACAGATTAAGCTTGTTTCATACTTTGAGTTAAATCTTCCACATCTGCAGTTAGTTTTTCAGTATGTTCTTGAATTCGGCGCATACGAGGTTCTGCTTCATAGGTGAATTCATCAACAGACTCTTTTACATCTTGTGTAAATTCTTCAGCTAATGTTTTACCTTCATTTGTTAGTTGAGCTATTGCTCCTTTTAAATCATTAACACTTCTAGATACATCATTTACTAAAACAGTCGTATCGTCAACATATGTTTTTAATACAGCTCTGTTTTCTTTACCAGTACGTGGAGACTTAAGAAGGCCATATATTCCTCCAGCTGCAGCACCTAAAATTAACCCATTCATAAAGTGATTAGACATTAATATCCCTCCAGTTTGCTTTTTATGTTTATTGCAATACTATCTAATTCTTCAGTGGTGAAATTACCAGCATGATCACCGAAATGAATAGAAAAATCATCTTGTTCGTCATAACGAGGCAAGATATGTATATGTGAATGGAACACTGATTGATACGCAACGGTACCATTATTATTAACGATATTCATTCCTTTAATAGCAGGATTGGATTTCTTGATCGCTGTTGCAATTTTGGGAATTTTACTGCCAATGGTAGCCGCTAAATCTTCATCTAATTCAAAAACATCTGCAACATGTTTTTTAGGAACGACTAAGGTATGACCTGGTGTTACTTGAGTAAGGTCTAAAAAAGCTACTACATCATTGTCCTCATAAACTTTTCTGCTGGGTATTTCATTGTTGATAATTTTACAAAAAATACAGTCTTCCATATAGAATCCTTCTTTCTCCTGCGAAATCTTTATAGATAAGTCGCGATTAATAGAGAAATACATTCTCTTATTTAACAAATGTATCATAAAACTGAAAGAAAGTGAAACGGTAACACGCGAAACAGAAAAGATTCTCTCTTGTTCTTATGGTACAATAACTACAATAAATTGTGTAGAAGGGACTAAACTAATTATGAGTTTAACGGTATCGCATGTTACAGGAGGCTATAGTCAAATTCCTGTATTAAAAGACGTATCATTTGAAGTAGGAGCTGGAAAATTAATTGGCTTAATCGGTTTAAATGGAGCTGGTAAAAGTACAACTATAAAACATATTATTGGTCTGCTGCAATCTCAAAAAGGAGAAATCAGTATCGATGGTCTAACTTTAAAGAACGATAAAGAAAACTATCGAAAAAAATTCGGTTTTATTCCTGAAACGCCAGTTTTATATGAAGAATTAACCTTAAAAGAGCACATTGAAATTACAGCAATGGCATACGATATACCAATTGAAACAGCATATGAACGTGCTGATAAGTTATTAAAAACATTTAGGTTAGAAAATAAGTTGGAATGGTTTCCAGCAAATTTCTCTAAAGGAATGAAGCAAAAAGTGATGATTCTTTGCGCTTTTTTGGTAGAACCAAGCTTATACATCATCGATGAACCTTTTTTGGGCTTAGATCCTCTTGGCATCAATGCCCTTTTGGAACTTATGGAAGAAATGAAAAAACAAGGGGCTTCCATTTTAATGTCTACTCACATATTGGCAACAGCTGAAAGACAATGTGATGGATTTGTTTTATTGCATGAAGGCAAAGTTAAAGCTGAAGGGACTCTGGAAGATTTAAGAAATACCTTTAATATGCCCGATGCCACGCTAGATGAGCTTTACATTCAATTAACAAAAGAAGAGGATAGTAAATGATGATAGAAATTTGGAAGCAACGAGTGAAACAACATCAAAAGAAAATGATGAAGTACCTAAAATATATATTTAATGATCATTTTGTCATTGTGTGTTTATTTTTAGTTGGTGCAATGGGCTATGCGTATTCAAATTACTTGAAAACCCTAACGTCTTATGATGTAAAAGGGCAATTAATAGGAGTAATTGTTTTTACAGTGGTATTAAGTATTGGTAAGCTAGCAACACTTATTCAACCGGCGGATGCTGTATTTATGCTACCTAAAGAAAAAGCTATGGAAGAGTATTTTAAACAGGCTAAATGGAGAAGTTTGTGGCTGCCTAGCTTCATCATTCTAGTGGCTGTAGCTGTATTGATGCCTTTACTAGTTGCAATGTCTGGATTTGCTTTTTTTGATATGTTTTATTTTGTAATGATGTTGATTATTTTAAAAGAGACTGATCTCAATGCTCAGGTTATCAATTTAAAAATAAAAGAAACAAGTGAATGGATTAAAATCCGCCTTCTTTTATTTGGTATCTATTTGATCGTGTCAAGTCTTGCACTATTTATCAATCCTATAGTTGGATTAGTAGGAGCTGTGGTTGTAGCTGTAAGTTATCGCTTTTTAGCCAATCAAAAGAATGTTGCTCTAACGTATCAATGGGAAAAAATGATAAAAGATGAGACGAATCGAATGAAGCGAATTTATCAGTTTATTAACTTGTTTACGGATATTCCAGCATTAAAGGGATCTGTTAAAAGAAGAGCTTATTTAGACGTTTTTTTGAATCCTATCCAAAAAAACCACAAAAATGTTTTTTACTATCTGTATGCTAGAGCGTTTGTGAGGGGAACTGAATATAGTGGGTTATACATTCGCCTGGTTGTTATTGCTATGCTGCTAAGTGGCTTAGGACAATCGTTTATACTAAGTCTCTTTTTAACAGTCGTATTCCTCTATTTGACCGGCTTCCAATTACTGCCACTTTATTTTCATTTTGATAACCTATCGTTAACAGTTTTATATCCTGTAAAGAAAAACAACAAACTTCAGGCAATAAAGAAATTGATGCTGATACTTATGATGAGTGAAGGTGTGTTAATTATTGGTGTATCTGTTTTTTACCTTTCCTTTATAGAAGTACTGATTGTAGGAGCCAGTGCTACCATATTTAACCTAGGATTTTGTCAATTTTATTTACCGTCACGGATAACTAAAATGATCAAATTACAGCATTAATCATTCAGTGAGCTTAATTAATTAAAGATATAGAATGCAAAGTACCATAATTTTTGATATGATAGAAAAAATTTAGAAAGTATTACTTTTTTGAAGGAAGAGGTTAAAAAATGAAAGTTATTTGGAATAATCAAATTGTCGAACGTAGTGAAGTTAAAATTGATATGGAAGACAGAGGTTATCAATTTGCGGATGGTATTTATGATGTTGTAAGAGTTTATAATGGTAAGTTTTTTACTTTAAATGAACATGTAGATCGATTATTTTCAAGTGCTGAAAAAATCGAACTGGACATGCCTTTTACAAAAGAGGAATTAAAAGAGCTTTTAAGTGCATTGATTAAAGAAAATGATATCAATACGGGTAATATTTATATGCAAGTAACCAGAGGAATTGGAATCCCCAGAAATCATACGTATACTGATCCAGAGTTAGTACCACCAGTATTTACAGCTACAACTACGATTGTTCCGCGAGACCAAAAGAAAATGGATCAAGGGATGTCCGCTTTTATTGTACCTGATATGCGATGGTTGAGATGCGACATTAAATCAATTAGTTTACTTGGAAACATAATGGCTAAGCACGAAGCCCATAAAAAAGGTGGAGATGAAGCGATTTTGCACCGTGATGGTATCGTTACAGAATGTTCTTCTTCAAATGTATGGATGATTAAAGATGATACTATCTATACACATCCGGATGGTAATCTTGTTTTGCCTGGAATTACTAAAATAATGTTGTTAAAGGTTGCTCGAAAAGCAGGAATGTTAGTTAAGGAAGAAGCCTTTACTATAGAAGATTTGAAAGAGGCAGATGAAGTATTCGCTTCAAGTACAACGATGGAAGCTATGCCAATCATAAGTATAGATGGAAATCCTGTTGGATATGGAAAACGTGGAGCCGTTGTTGAAAAACTTCAACAGTTATACGTTGATGCTGTTGAAGAAGAGTGTGGACAAATAAGATAGAAATCATAAGAAAATCAGCTGAACTGTTTTGTTTGGCTGATTTTCTTTGTAGAAAAAATTACACTAACAAAACTAGAGTGTTAAAAAATCGAAATAAAAATGTAATGAACGTCTCGTGCCAACTTCTATCATCCGTTTTCATAGAAACAAAATAAACATAATTGTAGAAAAAGAACGTATATACTCTTGACGTAGAAAGAAATTCTATCTAAAATAGGAAATGAACAGAAAGATAGATGTCTTTTGTGATATCTGTCCTTTTTTTGTCTGGCTTTACGGGTAAATTATAAAATGATTTAGTGCTGTTGGTTTAACGGGTTTAAACTTTTTTCGCTTATTCGAATAAGATGTTACAATCCCGTTTTGCTTTTCACGTCTGTGTAGAAATGTTTCAGAATATAAAGCAAGGAATGATTTGGTATGGATTTTGAAATAGATTCTGGATGGAAATTGCATCCCGTTGGTGGTGACACTGGACAAGCGTATATGGGTACAAGGGCAGAAGAAAAGCTTTTTTTGAAGCGAAATTCTTCACCTTTTTTAGCTGCATTATCTGTTGAGGGAATTACACCAAGATTGATGTGGACAAAACGCATCGGCAATGGAGATGTACTAACCGCTCAAGAGTGGCTAAACGGAAGAGCACTTACTAAAACAGAGATGTCCTCACCACAGGTAGCAAAACTCATTAGTCGAATACATAATTCTGCGACATTGAGAAGAATGCTTGCTCGTGTAGGCGGCGAAATTGTTACTCCTGATCAGTTAATTCAAAAGTATGAAGAAAATTTGCCTTTAGATTTATACAATCATCCGTTACTATCACGAATAATAAAAAAACTAAAAGCTGAAGTAGAATTAATGAATATAGTTGAAACACAAGTTTGTCATGGAGATATTTACCGGAAAAATTGGCTTTTATCAGATGAAAACCGTCTTTATCTAGTTGATTGGGATTCAGCGATGCTATGTGATCCAGCTATGGATCTGAGTATGTTGCTTTGCCAATATGTACCAAAAGATAATTGGGTTGATTGGTTAGTTCACTATGATACGGAGCTAACAGAAGAGATGAAAACGCGTATTATGTGGTATGCATTGATGAATTATTTGATTCAAACAAAAAAACACCATAGCGAAACAAGGTTCCATGAAATGAATAAAGACATTATTATGTTACAAACTCTTTATCAAGGTCAAAAATATTTTTTTAATTAATGATTAGCTCTACTTAGTTTTAGCATTTATTCAAATCCTCTTCCTGTTTTTGAAGAGGATTTTTCTATGTAACTAGTAAAATAATGGAATACTAAAAAGAATGGAGAATAAGAATATGCGTTTAAGAAATAAACCAAATGCACCACAAAAAATTGCTGAATTTCCTCAGTATATACCAGGACAACCCGATAGTTGGGTAGGAAGATGGCAAGAAAGATTTGGCAATGATCACCCCATTCATATTGAAGTTGGTACAGGAAAAGGCCGTTTTATTACTGAAATGGCAAAGTTACACCCGGAAATCAACTATATCGGTATTGAACTTCAGATGAGTGTCATAGTTGTCGCACTAGATAGGTTAATAGAGGAACAATTACCAAATCTTCAACTGTTACACGTTAATGGGGGTTCTGTAACTCAATATTTTGCAGAAGGAGAAGTTGACCAAGTTTATTTAAACTTTTCTGACCCATGGCCAAAAACTCGTCATGAAAAAAGACGTCTAACGTATAAGAGCTTTTTAGAAAGTTATGAGACTATCCTTGTATCTGAAGGCGAAATTCATTTTAAAACGGATAATCAAGGGCTATTTGAATATTCATTGAGCAGTTTTTCAAAGTACGGCATGACACTTGAACAAGTATGGTTAAACTTACATGAGAGTGTCTTTGAAGGGAATGTCAGGACTGAATATGAAGAAAAATTTTCTTCAAGAGGCAGTCGGATTTACCGTGTTGTAGCAAAATTCCCTAAAAAAACCAAATAAAAAAGCGTTAAACCTAGAATCTATTCTGGGTTTAACGCTTTTTCTTATTTAAATACGGTATAAATCTAAGATACTACCGGTGTAAGCATCTGCGATAAATTCATATTGAATTAATTGGTCTTCTTCAATTCTTGAAATTCCGCCATAATAAACATCTGTTTTAAGCGCAAATTTTTGTAAGGGAACTTTTTGTAATTCTATCCATGAACCTTCTATAGGACCTTCTTTTAAAAATAATTGTTTAACGTATTTTAAAATGGCATCTCCATGGATTGTTTTTTTTGCAGTGATTAGTTTATGAAGAAAATAGCCGCAAGTTAATCCAGCTCCTAAAAGTAAGCCGCCAGCTAAAATATATGGTGTTGTTTCTTTTGTTTTACATACCATTTAATAAACTCTCCAATCTAATATTATTTTTTTATAGTATACCATGTTTAAAAATAAATGAAATTAAAGCATTCCTTCTTAAAATTAATTTGATTTAAGGTATAATAGAATAAATAGAGTTATAAGGGGGATAGATCATGTAGGTTGAAGTAAAAGAACCTATATGGGAAAATACTTATGGAAGATAATACATTTGATTTAATCAAGAAATTAACTGAAGCACAAGGAACGAGTGGTTTTGAACACCGTGTGCGTGACATTATGCGTGAAGAAATGACTCCATTAGTAGATGAAGTTCAGCAAGATGGTCTTGGAGGTATTTTTGGGATTCGCAAAAGTAAAACGGAAAATGCACCAAAAATTATGGTAGCAGCTCATATGGATGAAGTTGGTTTTATGGTAGCGAGTATTTCAAAACAGGGCTTATTTAGAGTAGTACCTTTAGGTGGGTGGAATCCTTATGTGGTTTCAGCGCAACGATTTACACTTCAAACAGCTAAAGGCGATTATCCATGTGTTTCTTCCTCCGTTCCGCCGCACTTATTGAGAGGTAAAGATGGAGCTGGAAGCAAATTAGACATCGCTGATATTTTATTTGATGCAGGATTTGATTCTAAAGAAGAAGCTGAAGCATTTGGTGTACGCCCAGGAGATTCAATCGTACCGGATGTGGAAACAATAAAAATGGCTAATGGCAAAAAAATTCTAAGCAAAGCTTGGGATAACCGCTATGGTACAACAGTTGTTATTGAAGCTTTAAAAGAACTACAAGGGGAGCAGCTGCCGAACACACTAATTGCTGGAGCTAATGTTCAGGAAGAAGTAGGTTTACGTGGAGCAAAGGGAGCGGTTCATCAATTTAAACCTGATTTGTTTTTTGCTGTAGACTGTTCACCTGCTGATGACTTAACAGGAGACAAAACTAAATTTGGTCATCTCGGAGAAGGATTTTTATTGAGAATCCAAGATCCAGGAATGATTACATTAAAAGGAATGCGTGAGTTCTTGCTGGATACTGCAGCAACACACAATATCCCTTATCAATATTTTGTTTCTAAAGGCGGTACAGATGCTGGTGCAGCTCATCAAATGAATAATGGGGTTCCAAGTGCAGTCATTGGTGTGTGCGCTCGTTATATCCACACACATCAAACGGTCTTTCATATAGATGATTATGCAGCAGCAAAAGAGATGGTTGTGCAAGTTGCACGGACATTAGATCGTAGTACATTTGAAACGATTATGAAAAATAATTAGTTGAATATAGAGAGGGATAAAAAAATGGAATTATTAAATACCGTTGAGGAATTTTATATAATGGTTAAAGAAAGTAAAAGAAAAACGATTTTCTTTTTCACCGCTGATTGGTGTGGGGATTGTCAATTTATTAAACCTATTATGCCTGAAATAATCGAAAACCATTCTGAAATTGATTTTGTAGAAGTCGATCGTGATAAATTTATTGATCTTTGTGGCGAGCTGTCTATTTTTGGAATTCCTAGTTTTGTGGCATTTGAAAATGGAGAAGAGACTGGACGCTTTGTAAACAAAGACCGCAAAACTAAAGAAGAAATTGAGCAGTTTATAGCAACCCTTTAATGGATAACTAAAATGATAAGAGGAGATGTGATTATGTTAGATACACAACAATACCAACGTATACTGATAGCAGTAGATGGAAGTGAATCTTCAGAAAACGCACTTACAAAGGCTATTAAAATAGCGGAAAGAAACAACAGTGAATTAATTATTGCTCACGTTTTTGATGTAAACTCTTATGCTTTAGGAATGGTAGATACTGCTGGTATAACTGCTATAGATGCAATTGGAATTGATACGGACAAGGAAATAATGGGAAATCTTTTAAAAGAGTATAAGCAAAGAGCTACTAAACACAATTTGAAAAATGTTGAAACAATTATGGTACAAGGTTCTCCAAAAATAGAATTAACTCAAAGTATACCGAATGATTACCATTCAGATTTGATTGTAGTGGGACAAACGGGTATGAATGCTGTTGAAAGATGGATGATGGGTAGTGTAAGTGAACACATTATTCGACATGCTCCATGCGATGTTCTGGTTGTACGAAATAAAAAACAAGATGAGGAAGTTAATAATGATTAGTATTTATAATAAAGCAGGTATTGGTGACACTCTTATTGTTATGTTAGACAATAGTGAACCTAAAGAACAAAATTTTGAAAAAAAGCAGGACGTTGTTCGCATTTTTAAAGAAGAAACCAATCAAACAGTTGGCTATAATTTTTTCAATAGTTCTCAATTTATTGCTATTGAGGGAACGGGACAAGTGTTACTGTCTAAGGAACACATAAACAGCTTAAATGAAGCAATTGCTTTGGCTGGATTTTCCGATACTTTGGAGTCAGATGAATCTCCAAAATTTGTAATCGGAGAAGTAAAAGAATGTGTCGCTCATCCTGATTCGGATCATTTATCTATTACTCAAACTGAGGTAGATAATGGAGAAATGATTCAAATAGTTTGTGGGGCATCTAATATTGCTCAAGGCCAAAAAGTTGTGGTTGCTAAAGTAGGTGCTTTGATGCCTAACGGAATGGCTATATGGGATGGAGAGTTAAGAGGAGAGCCAAGTCACGGTATGATTTGCTCAGCTCGAGAATTAAACTTAACAGGTGTTCCAGAACAAAAAGGTATTTTAGTTTTGCCAGATTCTGCTGTAACAGGTGAACAATTTCAATTGAATTAATTTCTAAAAAAGACTCAAAAGCCCACTTTTAAAAAATAAGAAATGTATTTTTTGAAAGTGGGCTTTTTGTAAAGTCTTTTTTTTGTGTCTGTTTTGAAAAGATATCGTGTGTTTCTTAAAGAAAGCACCTATAATCGCGCTATTTTTTATGGTAAACTAAGATTCGTAGTAAGGTAGGAAAGGAGGGTCATCATGCCCAAATATGATGGACCTAGTTATGAAAAAAATCAAGATCGCCAAAAAAAATTCAAGTTTCCTTTCTATCGTGATGCTGAGAACGCAACGAATAAGGAAGAGTCGATTAAAACTTCCCAATTAAAAAATAAGAATAGTCAACCAACTAAACAAGTAATAAAAAGTGAAGAAAAGGATTCTAGAATTGATTTTACAACGTTTCAAAAAGACAATATTTCTGTAAGAAATTATCTTTCAACCATTGGGAAAGAGGAACAACAGAAACAACTTGAATTGAAAAAACAAAAAAAACAAATTGAGAAAAGAATTAAACAAACAACTTATTCAAAAGAATCGTTAAAACATGCGGCTACACCTTTTCAAGAAGGGAGAAGTTCGACTCCTTTTAAAGTTCAAAAGATTCCTTCTCCTTATTATGGCTTTCAAGAGAGATCCCATAAGAAAAGTGAAGAAACCAATTACACAACTATTCTTTTAGAGTTAAAAAAGAAATCAGAAGATTTTTTGCTATTTGAAGAGTATTTATTGAATGAATCAAACCAGTCTTTTGTACATACAGAAGAGAAAGAAGTAGAAGCATTACAAGAAGCAGAAGCAGTTCAAGAAGTAGAAGCGGTACAAGAAGTAGAAGTATCACCAGTAGTAGAAACGGTACAAGAGGTAGAAGTATTACCAGAAGTAGAAGCGGTACAAGAAGTAGAAGCATTACAAGAAGCAGAAGCGGTACAAGAAGTAGAAGTATCACCAGTAGTAGAAACGGCACAAGAGGTAGAAGTATTGCCAGAAGTAGAAACGGTACAAGAGGCAGAAGTATTACCAGACGTAGAAACGGTACAAGAGGTAGAAGTATTACCAGAAGCAAAAGCGATACAAGAAGTAGGAGTATTACCAGAAGTAGAAACGATTCAAGAAACAGAAGTACTACCAGAAGCAGAATCGATTCAAGAAGTAGCGGTGATTCAAGCACCAACACAAGAAATATCTGAAGAAAATGTAGAAGCTGCTACTAGTAGTTCTGAATCAATAGTTGTTGAGAGCTCGTTAAATTCTGCAAAAAAAAAGCGTGGGTTATCTCGTTCTTTAGCTGGTATGATCGAGGAAGAGCAAAATATTCGACTTAATCGTGGGAAAAATGTAGCAAGGTATTTTGGTGAAGGAAAAGCTTTACCAAAAAAAGCAAAAAGTTCTATTAAATCAACTCGGATCTCTGGTAAACCTAAAGTTCAAAGTTCTGAAGAAATAGAAAATATGGAACTTATGGCAGCACTAAGTCGAATGAACTATTTAGATAAACAAACATTTCCAACTAATGATTTAAAACAAATTGAAAAACTAGAACAATCTCAAGAAATCATTGAAACACAACCAGAAACACAACCAGAAACACAACCAGAAACACAACCAGAAACAC
>NZ_JBEMAR010000009.1:0-138680 GCF_040274945.1 Carnobacterium sp. | reverse complement strand
AGAAGCAACGCCAGTAGAAGAAGCACCAACAGAAGTACCAAGTGAAGAGGAAGAAGCAACGCCAGTAGAAGAAGCACCAACAGAAGTACCAAGTGAAGAGGAAGAATCAACACCAGTAGAAGAAGCACCAAGCGAAAGCGAAGAACTGGCACCAGTGGCAGAAGAACCAGCAAAAATTCCAAGTAACGTAAAAGAAATTGCATCTGAAAAAGAAATACCTAAAACTAATAGAATGATACAAACATTTTCTATGGCTAGTACCACAGCTACACGTACAGCTGTAAATGGTGTATATACAGTTAAGTCTGGAGATTTTTCTGGAGCCATCGCAAGTTCATTTGGCATATCATTAGCACAATTAGTAGATTGGAACCCTCAAATCAAAAACGTGAATGTAATTAGTATAGGACAAAAAATTAATGTGACTAAAGCAGCTTATGAAAAATATTTAGCTGATAATAAAGGAAATAATCAAGCGCAGCCTCGACCTTTTAAGACAAATCAAGAATTCATAGATTTTATAACACCATATGCTGTAGAAATAGCAAATGCATATGGTAAAGATCAATTGTATGCATCTGTCATGATTGCACAGGCTGCACATGAAAGTGCATTTGGAAAAAGTTTACTTGCATCCCCGCCGTATTACAATTTATTTGGAATTAAAGGATCATATAATGGTCAAACGATTCCGATGGGAACTTGGGAAGATGTCAATGGCGGGATTATAAATATTACTGCTAATTTCAGAGATTATCCTTCTTATTATGAGTCAATGATGGACTATGCTGATTTACTGAGAACTGGTTTAACTGGTTCGCCTAATTTTTATTCTAAAACATGGGTTAAAAATACAAATTCATATAAAGATGCAACTAAGTACCTTACTGGAACGTATGCTACTGATACGCAATATAACGTTAAAGTTAATAACATCATCGAGCAGTATAATTTAACTCAATATGATTCTTATATTGTTGATTCAGATTTGAAAGATACAGTTAATGTTTCATATAATGCATTAATATCTTTAAGCGGTTATACAATAGATTCTAGACCTTGGGGTACCACTGGATACCAAACGTTAGACAAAACAAATACTTATTTAGGTTCGGAAGTAAAAGTTACAAAAGAAACTTCAAATGGAAAATATGCTTTGGTAACTTATAATGGAAGTGTATTGGGGTGGGTAGATAAAACAGCGTTAGAAATCTCTACGAAAATAGGAGATGTATCATCCTCAGTACCTGTTAGTTATAAAGCAAAAATTTCTAAATCAGGTTACTCAATCGATACGCTACCATGGGGAATTTCTGGATATCAAACTTTAGCTAAAACTACAGATTATGTTGGACAAGAAATAGAAGTTGTAAAAGAAGCTAAAAATGGAACTTATTCATTGATTTCATTGAATGGTGAATTGCTAGGATGGGTTGATAGCAAAGCTATATCTACTTTTGATGTTGAAGTAAATATTCCAGCTTCACACACTACTTCATATGAAGCAATTATTAACGAAACGGGATATTCAATTGATACTAAACCATGGGGTACAAATGGTTACCACACACTTAACCATACTTCCGATTATTTAGGTAGAACAATTAAAGTAGTAAAAGAAACAAATAATAGTCAATATGTTTTAATTTCTCATGATGGAAAGTTATTAGGTTGGGTAGACAAAAAAGCTTTAAAAACCTATGGAGTTGTAACAGAAGTTGCTTCATCTCAACCGGTTAATTATAAAGCAGTTGTTGATAAAACGTCATACTCAATTGATACAATGCCATGGGGAACAGTTGGGTACCAAACGATTGCTAAAACCACTGATTATATAGGTACGGAAGTTGATGTCATCAGAAAAAAAGGTAGTTATGTACTGATTTCGGTTAATGGAGAAGCAATAGGATGGGTAGATCAAAAAGCTTTGAAGTCATATGAGGTTACAACAGATATTACCGGATCACAAGCAGTTTCATATACTGGAATTGTTTTAAAAAACGCTTATTCAATTGATACGAAACCATGGGGAACTACTGGGTACCAAACCATTGGAAAAACTACAGATTATGTTGGAAATCCTGTTAAAGTAACACAACAAAAAGGATCTTATGTTTTAATTGAAGTAAACGGACAATCACTAGGCTGGGTAGATAGAAAAGCGATACAAATGTATACAGTAGATGTTGCTATTCCTTTATCTAAAGATGTTTCATATAGTGCGGTTGTAGCAAAATCAGCCTTTTCAATTGATACTAAGCCATGGGGAAATAAAGGATATCAAACGATTGCAAAGACCAATAATTTTATTGGGAAAAAGGTGAATGTTATTAAAGAAACGGGAAATGGTAAATATGTTTTAATTTCATTAGATGGTGTTACTTTAGGCTGGGTAGATAAAAAATCTTTAACTAATTAAAAAAGACTTGAAAGGGTAATTTCGAATTAAATTCGAAATTACCCTTTCTCTATGAAATTTAAAAAATGTAATTGCAAAATATTATTCTACTGGTACAATAAAAAAGAAAAGTACATATAACTACTATGACTGTTTATAATGACTGTCAAGAAAAGGGTGAAAGAATGTCACAATCAAGATCTGAAATGAGAGAAAGTCCAAGAAAGAAAAAAAGAAAAAAAGGAAAAGGTTTGAAAATTTTTCTGATAATTGTATTAGTATTATTTATTGCACTAGGTTTGTTTATCTGTAAAATTTATAGTGATGTAGCTGGTACAACTGAAAAGATTTATAAAGATGTTGAAACAGAAGATGTACGAGATGGCTCAGTTGATATCAGCAAGAAAGACCCATTTTCTATTCTTTTGTTAGGTGTAGATACTGGAGATTTGGGTAGAACTGAGCAAGGTCGTTCAGACACGATGATGGTTATGACAGTGAATCCTAATACAGATAAAACTACAATTGTCAGCATTCCTCGTGACACACGTACTGAAATTGTTGGTCATGGAACAACTGATAAAATCAACCATGCCTATGCATTTGGTGGAACAGCTATGTCAGTGAATACGGTTCAAAACATGTTAAATATACCAATTGATTACTATGTTGAAGTTAATATGCAAGGCCTTCAGGATGTCGTTAACGCTGTAGGGGGAGTGCAAGTAACTAGTCCACTAACATTCTCTTCGGAGGGTTATAATTTTACAGAGGGTGTTTCTGCTTCCTTAGATGGGAAAGCTGCACTTGCTTATTCTAGAATGCGTTATGAAGATCCTGCTGGAGATAATGGCCGCCAAGAAAGACAAAGACAAATTATACAAGCAACTGTTGAAAAAGTAGCTTCATTATCTACTATTTCAAATTATCAAGATATTTTAGGTTCATTAGAAAATAATATGCAAACGAATCTTGAATTTGACGATATGGTAAAAATATTTAATAATTATCGTTCAGCTGCTGGAAATATCCAACAAGAGCAACTTGTAGCTGAGGGTACAACTATTGATGGAATTTACTACGGTATCGTTTCCGATGGTGAGATGAGTAGAGTTACTGAATTATTGAAAGAACAATTGGAATTAAATTAATAAGAAAGACACTATGAACACTTCATAGTGTCTTTCTTATTAACTAGTTTATCTAATAAAAAGAATTCTCAGTAAAATACGGACTGATTGTTTTTGTACCAGCAATCTGCTATTATTAGTGTGTTAGTTTGAATTTAAATGGTTTAATTATAAAATTTAAAGGAGTAATCAATTTGAAAATTACAGTAGTTGGAACTGGTTATGTTGGATTATCCAATGCGGTTCTATTGGCGCAACAAAATGAAGTTACAGCATTAGAAATTATTGAAGAAAAAGTTGAACTAATAAACAATAAAAAATCGCCCATAGTAGACAAAGAAATTGAAGAATATTTATCAACAAAAAAATTGAATTTAACTGCCACAATGGATAAAAAAAATGCGTACAAAGATGCTAAGTATGTTATCATTGCCACACCTACTAACTATGATGATAAAAAAAATTACTTTGATACTTCTACCGTAGAAAGTGTAATTGAAGATGTCTTAGAATATAATTCGGAAGCTACAATGATTATAAAATCAACTGTACCAGTAGGCTATACTAAAGAAACAAGAGAAAAGTATGGTGTAGACAACATTATTTTTGCTCCAGAATTTTTGCGTGAAGGAAAAGCGCTTTATGATAATCTTTATCCATCGCGCATTATTGTAGGTGAACAGACAGAAGAAGCTAAAGCTTATGCAAATTTATTAGTAGATGCAGCAATTAAAGAAAATATTGACGTTTTATTCATGAATTCGACAGAAGCAGAAGCAGTTAAGTTGTTTTCAAATACTTACTTAGCCTTGCGTGTAGCTTATTTTAATGAATTAGATACGTATGCAGAAGTTAGAGGATTAGATACAAAATCAATCGTTGAAGGTGTAGGTTTAGATCCAAGAATTGGGACACATTATAACAATCCTTCATTCGGATATGGTGGGTATTGCTTACCAAAAGACACTAAACAACTACTTGCTAACTATGAAGATGTACCAAATAATATTATTGGTGCGATTGTAGATGCAAACCGCACACGTAAAGATCATGTAGCAAATATGATCTTAAAACGCAATCCAAGAATAGTCGGAATCTATCGCTTGACTATGAAAACAGATTCAGATAACTTTAGAGCTTCATCTATACAAGGGATTATGAAGCGTATCAAGGCAAGAGGAATCGAAGTAGTAGTTTATGAACCTGTTTTAAAAGAGGATACATTCTACAATTCAAAAGTAATTCCTGATTTTGAAGAATTTAAAAAAGTTTCAGATGTGATTGTTTCAAATCGACTAGCTGAAGAATTAATGGATGTACAAGAAAAAGTTTATACGAGAGATTTGTTCCATACAGACTAGTAATTGATGGGAATATAATAATGGAGGTAATGAATATGTCAAAAGTAAGAAAAGCTATTATTCCGGCAGCTGGTTTAGGTACTCGTTTTTTACCAGCTACAAAAGCTACTGCAAAGGAAATGCTGCCAATTGTAGATAAACCAACAATTCAGTTTATTATTGAAGAAGCAATTGATTCAGGAATTGAAGAAATTTTAATCGTTACTGGAAGAAGCAAACGATCAATTGAAGATCATTTTGATTCTAACTTTGAATTAGAACAAAATCTACAAGAAAAAGAAAAGTTCGAATTATTAAAATTAGTTGAAAGTACTACAAAGATTAAATTGCATTTTGTGCGTCAGTCTTATCCTAAAGGTTTAGGAGATGCGGTTTTACATGGTAAAAGTTTTGTAGGAAATGAACCCTTTATTGTATTGCTTGGTGACGACTTGATGGTTGATGAAATTCCATTGACGAAACAATTAATGAACCATTACGATGAAACTCAATCTTCAGTGTTGGCTACAATGCGTGTTCCACATAAAGACACATCTAAGTATGGAATTGTCGATATTGATGGAGAAGTTTCTAAAGATTTATATAAAGTTAATCACTTTGTTGAAAAACCAAAACCAGATGATGCTCCTAGTGATTTAGCGATTATTGGTCGTTATCTACTAACGCCTGAAATTTTTGAAATATTAGAAAATCAAGAACCTGGCGCTGGAAATGAAATTCAATTAACAGATGCCATTGAGACACTAAATAAAACTCAACAAGTATTAGCTCACGAATTTAAAGGGAAACGTTATGATGTTGGAGATAAGTTTGGTTATATGATGACCAATATTGAATATGGTCTTGAACACAAAGAAGTTAAAGATAATTTAAAGAAATACATTATTCAATTAAGTAAGGAATTGGATAGTAAAGGATAAAAATAGAGAGCTTAAATGAGCTCTTTATTTTTTTTAGAGTAAATATACATTAATAATAGTACGACTATGAAAATGATTATTAAAAAAAATCAAACTATTATTAATAAAAATTTGGAAAATTAGTTCACAGATAAATCAGTTATGGTATACTATCTAAAGTTGTTAAGATACAAAGTCTAATAAAAGGTTATATGTAGGAGGAAAACATGAAAGAAGAAGTTAGTTTATCAGATTTTTTTAGCACATTGAAAAAACGTTTATCAGTAATTGTTAGTCTAGGTCTTGTTGGTTTAATAGTAACAGCGATCTTTACTTTTTTTATTGCAACACCACAGTACAACGCTACAACACAAATATTGGTTAATCGAACAACTGAATCTGCAGAAGGAATGCAACTTACAGATATAAATACAAATGTGCAGATGATTAATACATATAAAGATATTATTAAAGGGCCAGTTATTTTAGATAAAGTCCGAGAAAACTTGAAAACTAAATTTTCAACATCTGAATTATCAAATAAAATTGAAATTACAACACAAGAAAATTCTCAGGTTTTTTCACTAACTGTAACAGACGAGATTCCTCAAAAAGCTGCAGAAATTTCAAACGCTGTTGCAGAAACTTTTCAAAAAGAAATTGGAAATATTATGAATGTTGAAAATGTTACAATTATTTCTGAGGCTGTACCTAATATGAATCAAATTTCACCAAACAATTTATTTAATTTAATGATTGGTTTACTAATTGGATTAGCTCTAGGAATCACTATTAGCTTCTTATTAGAATTTATGGATAAATCAGTCAAAGATGAACGATTTATCACTGATTTAGGCTGGTCAGTGATAGGAAGTGTTTCTGAAATGTCAAATGATGAATTACATGCAGAAGTAAAAGTTAAACGCCCAGAATTAAATTCAAGAAGAACAAAAAGTAGAGTATAAAAGAGGTGAGAGAAATGTTTAATAAAAAGAAAAAACAACTAGATACTAATGAACGACCAAGTTTAGTAACTTTAACAAGACCAAGCTCAGTAATAGCTGAGCAATTTAGAACTATTCGTACAAATATTCAATTTTCGATGGTAGATAAAAATCTTAAAACGCTTGTTATCACTTCAGCAGGACCTGGTGCTGGTAAATCAACAATATCAGCTAATCTAGCTGTTACTTTTGCTATGCAAGGTAAGAAAGTTTTAATAATTGATGCTGATATGCGTAAACCCACAGTGCATAAAACTTTTCGCTTGCCTAATCGCGATGGATTGACTACATTATTAACAGAAAAAGATGTTGAAATTAAAGATATTGCCCATAGCTTGGATACAGAAGGTTTATTTGTCATCACAAGTGGTGTTATTCCGCCTAACCCATCTGAGTTATTAGCCTCTAATCGTATGAATCAACTAATGATAGAATTTGAAGAACTTTTTGATTTAATAATCTTTGATATGCCTCCTGTAATCGCAGTTACAGATGCACAAGTTATGTCGAATAAAACAGATGGAACCATTTTTGTTATTAATAAAAATGGTGCTGATAAAGAAATGGTAACAAAATCAAAAGAATTACTTAGAAAAGTAAAAGCAAATGTTATTGGAGTAGTATTTAACCGAGTGGAATTAAAGGGAGATAATTATTATTATTATTATGGAGAAGATGAGTCAATCAGATAATTGATTTACATTGACATATTTTATGGATTTGTAATGATAGAGCAAAATATATTGAAGATTTCTTAGCATTAGCCAGAATGTCTGTTGCTAAGAAAATTGAATATTTTTAATTAAATCAAAGTATAAAAACGGACATTGTTGGACGAACAAAAAAATATTACAAAAAGAACTATCTATTCATGTAATCTTATTGATGAAGTTGGCCAATGTTCACTAAATGAGTTTCCTACCCCACGATTCCAGCCTTCACGGAATCGTTATTTTTTTAAATTACAAATAAACCGTATGATACCCAATTATTGTTAACCTAAAAAGAAACAGTTGCACAACTTATGATAGCGATTGCGTAAAAGAAGAATATAAAAAAATTAAAAAAAGAGTTTAGTTTAAATAAATATAAAAAAATTATAAAATAACAAGAGGTATTATTAACGTTGCCCTACTATTTCTGATAAACTAAAAAGGTTAAACAAACTGGATTTTTAGAATTATTTTAAAGGAGGAATTTAGACAAGTCATGAGTAGAAAAATCAAAAAAATTGTATTGATAGGATTTGATAGTTTCTCAATACTGACATCAGGATTGATAGCTTATTTCTTTTTAATTCCTTATATTATACTTTCAATACACTCTTTTATTACTACAGTTGTATTAACCATAATTCTCTATCTCATTATAGCGACTAAGTACAAACTATTTTCTAAAATTAACCGTTATACAAGTATACGTGAATCCTTAGCTATTCTAGCTTGTATCACTTTTTCATTTATTGCGTCTGCACTTATTTCTGTAGTCCTATTGAAGACAGTAAGTTTTAGATTTATTGTATTAACTTATATCTTTTCACTAGCAAGTATAGTTGGTAGCAGAATTGTTTGGCGTATCTATAATGAGCATGAATATAAAAAAAAACACGGGCACTCTGTTGAACAACAAATTAGAACATTGATTGTTGGAGCTGGTAATGGTGGTAGTGTTTTTATTCGTAGTTTAAAACGCAATCCAAGTGACGTAAAACTCATAGGAATTGTTGATGATGATCCCTATAAGTTAAATACTTTCATGTATGAAATGCCGGTTATTGGCAGTATAAAAGATATACCTGAGTTAGCCAAAAAATATAATGTGCAACAAATTACAATTGCGATTCCTTCCTTGGTACCTAAAGAGTACGAAAGAATATTAGATATTTGTAACCAAGCAGAAATCACTGTAAATCAAATGCCTTCTATAGAAGATGTACTACAAGGTAAGTTATCAGTTAGTCAATTTAGAGAAATCGATGTAGTGGATTTACTTGGACGAGAAGAAGTTAAATTAGATATGCAGCAAATCGCAACTAAATTGAATGGTAAGACTATTCTAGTTAGTGGAGCTGGAGGATCGATTGGTTCGGAAATCTGTCGTCAAATTGCTCGTTTTTCTCCAAAAAAGATTATACTATTGGGACATGGAGAAAACTCAATTTACCAAATTAATAAAGAGTTGAACGGAAAGTATAAGGGACAAATTGAAGTTATTCCTGTAATAGCAGATATACAAGATCGTAAGAGAGTCTTTGAAGTGATGCAAGAGTACATACCAGATCGTGTATATCATGCGGCAGCTCATAAGCATGTTCCAATGATGGAATACAATCCTAGAGAAGCTGTTAAAAATAATATTTATGGCACGAAAAATATGGCGGAGGCTGCTAAATCAGCCGGTGTTGGAAGTTTTGTAATGATTTCAACTGATAAAGCTGTTAATCCCCCAAATGTTATGGGCGCAACTAAGCGTGTTGCTGAAATGATAGTCACAGGATTAAATGAACCTGGAGAAACAAAGTTTGCAGCTGTACGTTTTGGAAATGTCTTAGGAAGCCGTGGAAGTGTGGTTCCTTTATTCAAAGAACAAATTAAAAATGGCGGACCAGTTACGGTCACAGATTTTAAAATGACAAGGTATTTCATGACAATACCTGAAGCTAGCAGATTGGTTATTCAAGCAGGTGCTTTAGCTCAAGGAGGAGAAATTTTCATCTTAGATATGGGAGAACCAGTGAAAATAGTTGATTTAGCTAAGAAAGTTGTTAAACTTAGCGGTTATACAGAAGATGAAATCCAAATAATTGAATCAGGTATTCGTACTGGAGAAAAACTTTATGAAGAATTGTTAGTAGATAGCGAACAAACTGATCAGCAAGTATATGAGAAAATTTTTGTGGGGAAAGTAACTGATATGCCATTAGTTAAAGTTATGGAATTTGTTTATACTCTAGACGGATGCAACAGTAAAGAATTGAAAGAACGCTTAATTGGATTCGCAAATGGGAAGTCAGAAAAAAAAACTGTTCACCAAATTCAAAACAAAGAGAAGGGAGTTTATACTGATGTACCAGAAAGTGTTCAAACGAGTTATTGATGTCGTATTGGCATTGCTTGGTCTAATCATTTTATCTCCCGTGTTTTTACTCATCATCATAGCAATTAAATTAGATTCAAAGGGTCCAGTTTTTTTCAAACAAAAAAGAGTTGGAAAAAACAAAGTATTATTTAGCATTTATAAATTCAGGACAATGAAAATAGATACTCCAAGAGATGCACCAACGCATTTATTGAAGAATCCTGATTTATTTATTACAAGAGTGGGTAAGTTATTAAGAAAAACGAGCTTAGATGAATTGCCCCAATTAATCAATATTCTTAAAAGTGAAATGAGTTTTATTGGTCCAAGACCAGCTTTATGGAATCAATATGATTTGGTAAAAGAAAGAGATAGCTATCGTGCTAATGATATCTATCCTGGTTTGACAGGTTGGGCACAAATCAATGGACGGGATGAACTGACTATTCAAAAGAAAGCTGCTTTAGATGGAGTATATATAAAAAAAATAAGTTTTATATTTGATGTGAAATGTTTTATTGGGACAATTATAAGTGTTATTAAATATGATGGCGTTGTTGAAGGCGGAACTGGAACAATTAAGGGTAGCGAGGCAATGAAAAATGACTAAAAAAATACTAATAACAGGAGAAAATAGTTATGTAGGAAATTGTTTAGCTAAATGGCTCGGCAAAGAACCTGAGGAGTATGAAGTTGAAAAAAAGTCTGTACGTGATGATAAATGGAAGGAAATAGATTTTTCCATTTTTGACGTTATAGTACATGTTGCTGGAATTGCACATCAAGATACTAAGTCTGACCAAAGTGATTTGTATTATAAAATTAATACGGACTTAACAATTGAACTTGCAACTAAAGCTAAAGCAGAAGGTGTAAAACAGTTCATTTTTATGAGCAGTATCATTGTGTATGGTGTTAGTAAAGATAGTAAAAGAGTTATTGATAAGAATACGGTCCCAACACCAAGCAACTTTTATGGAAATAGTAAATTTTTAGCAGAGCAAGCCATTAAATCTTTTCAAACTGAGAAATTTAAAATTGTTATCGTAAGACCACCAATGATTTATGGAAAGGATTCGAAAGGAAATTATCCCCGTTTAGCAAATTTAGCAAAAAAGACAATTATTTTTCCTGATATTGATAATGAGCGGAGCATGCTTCATATTGATAATTTATGTGAATTTTTAAAAGTAATGATAGATTTTGAAGAATTAGGAGTTTTCTTCCCGCAAAATAAAGAGTATGTGAAGACTAGCGTAATGGTAAAATTAATAGGAGAAGCTCAGGGGAAAAAAATAAAGTTAATCAAGTGGTTTAATCCTTTTATTAAATTAATATTAAACTTTAATATTGTTAATAAAGTTTTTGGTAACTTAGTGTATGAAAAAGGAATGAGTAAATATGAAAATAAAGATTATCAAATTAGAGACTTAAAAGAGTCAATTCAATTGACTGAAACATAAAATCAAAAAAACAACTTATTCAATTTGAATAAGTTGTATATGTAGTATATAGAGACATTAAAAATGTGGGGAATTCATCTTGAATTATATTTAAATAAATTTAGGTTGGTGAAATAATTTGAGTAATTACTTTGAACAATATGAAAAATGGCTAACGTACGATAAAATGACTGAGAAAGAATTACTTCAAATTAATGACGAAAATGAGATTGAAGATCGATTCTACACAGATTTAGCATTTGGAACCGGAGGCCTTAGAGGTGTAATGGGAGCAGGAACAAACCGCCTTAATCAATACACTATTAAAAAAGCCAGTTATGGACTAGGTAATTATCTCATGGCTAAAGTGGTTGAGAACCCTAAGATTGCAATAGCTTATGATACGCGCAATAGATCGCGTGAATTTGCAGAACATGCAGCGGATGTATTTACTGCTCTAGGAATCAAAACCGTTCTTTTTGATGAATGTATGCCAACACCTGTATTGTCCTTTGCAGTTCGTTTTTTAGGTTGTGATGCTGGGGTGGTTATCACTGCGAGTCATAATCCTAAAGAGTATAATGGATACAAGGTGTATAACGAGCAAGGTGGACAGATGACACCTCCAGAAGCTAAAGAGGTTATGAAACATATTGATTCTTTATCAGGTTTCGATGTAATCAAAGACATGCAAGGAAATGAAGACTACTTAGAGCAAATGGGTAATCAACTATTAGATTCTTTTATAGATCAATTTCCCAAGACACAGAAATTAGGAAATAACTTAAAAATAGTTTATTCTCCTTTACATGGGGCAGGAAACAAACCGATTCAAAAAATATTAGAACCGTTTAATGTCTCTGTTGTAAAGGAACAGGAATTGCCGGACGGCGATTTTACTACAGTATCATCTCCTAATCCAGAAAATAGAGAAGTCTTGCAAATGGCTATTTCACAAGCAAAAAACGAAAAGGCACATTTAGTCTTGGCAACAGATCCTGACTGTGATCGTTTAGGTGTGGCAGTAAGACAGCAAGATGAGTATATAACTTTAACAGGTAACCAAATAGGTGCATTGATGGTTGATTATTTAACTACGAAAAGTTCACCAGAAAAAAGAAATGTGATCATAAAAACGATTGTAACCAATGAAATGGGAGCTAACATTGCTAAAGAACGAGGATTTAAAGTTATGGAAACTTTAACGGGATTTAAATATATTGGTGAAAAAATCAGTTCATTTGATGAAGACGAGCAAGATAATGCTTTTTTATTTGGCTATGAAGAGAGTTATGGTTTTTTGTTTGGAACCCATTCCAGAGACAAAGACGCCGTCTCCGCAGCGTTGTTATTTTGTGAAATAGCGGAAAACCTTTTGGAACAAGGAAAAACTGTCATTGATCGGTTAGAGGAAATCTATCAGGAATTTGGTTTTTATCTAGATGATTTAGATTCCGTTACGCTCAAAGGAAAAGAAGGCATAACTAAAATTGCTGATTTGATGGAGAAAACTAGATCAATGGGACATTCTTTGATAGAAAATACTATCGAGGTTAGAGATTATTTAACAGGCATCGAAAATCTTCCTGCTGAAAATGTTTTGAAATTTATTTTAATGGATGGTTCTTGGATCGCGATTCGACCATCAGGAACTGAACCAAAAATAAAATTTTATTATTCAGTAAGAGGTAACTCCCTAGGAGCGGCTTCGTTAACATTGGTAGACATAAAAAAAGAATTGGAAGAAAAATTACACATTCAATTACAAAAAACAATATAAGGCAGGTATGTTCAATGAAAATTGTATTATTATCGGGAGGATCGGGTCAACGTCTGTGGCCATTATCCAATGATGTTCGCTCCAAACAATTTTTGAAGCTTCTTCATAATGAACATAATGAACCGGAATCCATGGTACAAAGAGTATACAGACAAATTAGGCAATCGGGTATTGAATCGGAAATTATTATCGCTACAGGGAAAAATCAAGAAAATTCTATTCGTAATCATTTAGGAAATTTAGTAGAAGTGGTAGTCGAGCCTGAAAGAAGAGATACTTTCCCGGCAATTGCTCTAGCGACCGCTTATTTATACTACAAAAAAAATACTCCTAAGGATGAAACTGTTGCTGTTATGCCAGTTGATTCATTTGCGGATGTCTCATTTTTTCAAAAATTATATGATTTAGATAATTTGATCCAACAAGATGACACAAACTTAGGTTTATTAGGTATCAAACCGACTTATGCTTCCGCAAAGTATGGTTATATTTTAAAAGGGAATAATAGAGTGGCCGGATTTATGGAAAAACCTTCAGAATCAATAGCTGCTGATATTATTGCAAAAGGAGCTATGTGGAACGGAGGCATTTTTGTTTTTAAACCAACTTATGTAATGGACATCTTAAATAATTACATAGAATTTTCATCTTATGAAGATGTTCTTGCTCAATATTCTCTGCTTCCTAAAAACAGTTTTGATTATGAGGTCACTGAAAAAGAAGACAAAATATCGATGGTAGAATACAACGGCTTTTGGAAAGATTTAGGAACTTGGAATACATTGACAGAAGTCATGAAAAAAAATACGATTGGAAAAGTGATCACTTCTGAGCAGTCCGAAAATACACATGTCATTAATGAATTAGATATTCCCATAACCGTTCTTGGTGCTAAAAATATGGTTGTGGTAGCTAGTCCAGATGGAATACTGGTTTCTGATAAAATACAAAGTGCTAAATTAAAGGATTATATAGGACACCTGGATAATTTTCCGAAATACGTGGAAATGTCATGGGGAACGTCAAAAGTGTTAGAACATAATCAAAATGATGACGGTAGTGTTTGTGTAACCAAGAGTATCAGTTTACACAAAGGAAAAGAAATACAGTACCATAAACATTTACTTCGTGATGAGTTTTTAACCATTATAAGTGGAGAAGGTACATTAATACTTGAGAACGAGAAGAGAGATGTGAAAAAAGGCGACATTCTTCATATTAAACGAGGAGAAAAACACGGATTAACAGCTCAAACCGACATTAAGATGATTGAGGTTGGAATTGGAGATGAAATATCAAATGAAGATGTAGTTTATATTATTCTTAATGAACAAAATAGTTAATAAAAGTCTATTTTATGTTTTTTCGATTCAAGAATATATTTTGGAAACAGAAAAAATATTGTATTTTCAATCAAAAAGAATGTATTACTTTGAGTAAAAAAATAGGAGTTTTAAAGATATGAAGGAAGAGTCAAGAACACGTAATTCATTAAGAAACATCAGTGTAGGATTTACATCTCAGATTTTAAATTTAATATTGAATTTTGTTAGTAGAACCATTTTTATAAAAGTATTGGGAGTCGAATTTCTAGGATTAAATGGTTTGTTTTCTAACATCCTGCTTATTTTATCTTTAGCAGATCTAGGGATTGATAGTGCCATGATTTTTTCTCTCTATAAACCATTAGCCGATAAAAACTACCCTTTAATCAATGCACTAGTCACGTTTTATAAAAAAGTTTATCAAATGATAGCCGTTGCAGTAGCTGTTATTGGGTTATCACTTGTTCCGTTTCTAGGCTATTTGATCAATGTAGAGAATAATATTCCTTATTTAGAAATTTACTATATTATATTTCTCTTAAACTCAGTTGTGAGTTATCTGTTTGTTTATAAAACTTCGGTCATTGAAGCAGATCAGAAAAATTTTTTAATTAGAATCTATTCTGTGGCATTCGAATTTTTTAAAATCATTGCACAGTCTGTTCTGCTGATACTAACTCATAACTACTTTATATATCTATTGCTGAATGTTATTTTTTCTCTATTGAAAAATGCTACACTAGCATATCGAGCTAACAAATTATATCCGTTTTTATCTGAACCAGCAGAAAAATTAAACGGTAGCACTAAAAAACAGATTTATGATAATGTAAAGTCTATGTTCATGTATAAAATTGGTGGAGTTCTCCTCAATAATACTGACAATATCCTTATCTCAGTCATGTTAGGAACAATATGGGTTGGGTATTATTCTAACTATTATTTAATCATCACAGGATTAACTAGTTTTACTAGTATTTTATTTACTTCCTTAAGTTCAAGCGTAGGGAATTTGATTGCTAGCTCAGAAATGGTTACAAATGATGGACAGAACAATGGACGAGGCGAGGATATATATAATGGTCTCTCCTTTGTATCTTTTTGGATTTATGGAATTGGTGCAATTTGTTTGTTTGTCCTATTCAATGACTTCATAACTATATGGCTTAATGCTAGTTTTACACTATCTATACTAACAGTCTTAGCCATTGTGTTAAATTTTTATATATCAGGTATTTTAAGCGTTACAACAATATACCGTAATACAACCGGTTTGTTTAGAGACATCAAATATATCTTTTTATATACAGCAACAGTAAACTTGATTTTATCCGTAGTATTAGGTCAAGTGATTGGTTTGCCAGGTATTCTGATAGCAACGTTTATAGCTCGACTAGTTGTAAATTTCTGGTATGAACCTTTGATGCTATATAAAATCTATTTCCAAAAGAAAAGTAACGGTTATTTTTTCAAACAGATTAAATATTTCATAGTGTTGTTTTTTAGTATAGCGGTCATTTATGGTATAGACTCGTTTATTGCAAGTCCATCTTTCCTTAATTTTATTATTCGTGCTACTGTTTATTTCCTAGTATTGAATGTTTTATTTTTTGCGTTGTTTAAAAATACAAACGAAATGAAGTTCTTACTTTCAAAAATAAATCCAATACTTACTTCTGCCAATAGTGTATTAAAAAAAAGTAGCAGAACAGAAAGGAAATAATGTTTACTTATGAATAAAAAAATAAAAATGATTCTTCTTTCAGTCGTCCTATTAAGTGTTGTTTCTGGCTGCTCTGAACAAAAAGATGCAGCTACTGAAACCCTATTCTCTTTAACAGATAAACAAGTCGTCTTTTTTGGAGACAGTGTCACACAAAATTTGGAAGGGAAAGGGAAGTCATATCCTGATTTAATTAGTCAAAAAATAGGCATTCAGGCAGTTAACCTTGGCTTTGGAGGAACGTCTTTGAGTACTCATCCAGACCCTTCTTTTGATTCCTATGCATTTCATTCGTTAGCAGATGCAATTGTTACAGATGATTTTAGTGCTCAAGAAAAGGCTTTAAGTGATGCTGACATTCCAGATTATTTTGATGAAAAATTAAAGATACTTAAAGAAATCAATTGGAATGAAGTAGATGTCCTATCTATCATGTACGGAGCCAATGATTGGGGAAATCACATAGAAAATGCAACGAATTTGATGGATATCACGACCTTTAAGGGAGCAGGAAGATACAGCCTTAATAAGATCATGACTGAGTATCCTCATATCCAGGTTCTCTTTGTTCCGATGACTTATCGTTTTTGGCCAGAATATGATAATTTAGACACGGATTCATCGGAAAATGCATACGGATTGAGGCCCTACCAGTATTCAGATGCCATGGTTGAATTAGCGAAAGAATTTAAATTCCCTTATGCGGATACATTACACAGTTTGGGTATCAATAAATACAATAGAGGCCTTTACTTTAATTCAGTAGATGGAACTCATCCAAACGAAGCAGGTACACAAAAAATTGCTGATAAAATTGCAAAAGCTTTGTTGTTGAATTTTTAATGTGAATGAAAACAGGTGGTGAATGAATATGTATGTTGTATACAAATTTCTCTATAAATTATTGGGCCCTATTCTTCCAGTTTCGGATGCTAAAGTTTCATTAGGTGCTAAAAGTATAAGAGCTTTCTTAGCAAAAGGAATATTAAAAAGTTCTGGGAAAAATATCAATATAGAAAAAGGGGCTATTTTCGATCGTACATTAGAAATCGGAGATAATTCTGGGATAGGAATAAATTGTAAGCTGTATGGAAAAGTACTTATTGGAAACAATGTGATGATGGGACCGGAAGTTTACATTTATACGAGCAATCATAAGTTTGGGGATGTGAGTACTCCAATGTATTTACAAGGCCATGAAAATGAGCGTCCTGTTATCATTGGAAACGACGTTTGGATAGGAAGTAGGGTAACGATTTTACCTGGAACAGTTATCGGTGATGGTTCAATTATTGGAGCAGGCTCAGTTGTAACCAGAAATGTTGAGAGTTACGATATAGTTGGAGGGAACCCTGCAAAAACAATTAAGAACCGTCTAAAAAGTAATGGTTAGGAATGTGGTTGTATGAAAAAAGTGATAATGATGGCATCAGTTGCTTCTATGATTGACTTATTCAACAAAGAAAATATAAAAATTTTAAAAGAATTAGATTCAGAAGTTCATGTTGTTTGTAATTTTGATTTTGGAAATATCACTTCTGCAGAGAGAATTACAGAATTCAAAAAGGAATTAGAGTGTGAGAATATTTCGTATACTAATCTTCCAATACCTAGAAATATCTTCGATATGAAAAATATTTTTCGTTCTTATAGAGAGTTAAAGCATTTTCTTAAAGACAAAGACTTTTCATTGATTCATTGTCACTCCCCAATAGGTGGTGTATTAGCACGTTTAGCTGGGAAAAAATATAGATCAAAAGGTTTGAAAATAATTTATACAGCTCATGGTTTTCATTTTTTTAAAGGAGCACCAATCAAAAACTGGCTTTTATTTTATCCTATCGAAAAATATTTATCTAAATTTACAGACACTTTGATTACAATTAATAAAGAGGATTATAAAATTGCACAACGTTTTTCTCAAACTCATTTGGAGTATGTACCTGGTATTGGTGTAAATACTGAGAAGTTTAGTACTAGTGCAGTGAAGAGAGAAGCTGTCAGAAAAGAACTTGAAATAAAATCAGAGGACTTCACATTGATTAGTGTTGGCCAATTATCGAAAAGAAAAAATCATGCCATTGTATTAAAAGCATTATCTGAAATAAAAGATGCTAGATTAAAATACATTATTGTAGGTTTTGGAGAATTGGAAACAGAGTTGAAACAAATGGCAACGGACTTGAATATATCTGATAGAGTTTTTTTTCTAGGATACAGAGGAGATATCAATGAGTTATTACATGCTTCAGATTGCTTTATTTTCCCATCTTTGCAAGAAGGACTACCAGTTTCTTTAATGGAAGCTATGGCAGCTGGACTTCCAATATTATGTTCTAAAATCAGAGGAAATGTGGACCTTATTCATCAAAATGAGAATGGCCTGTTTTTTGATCCATTAAATGAAAAAGATGTAACCAAAGCCATTCATTCGATTATGACCTATAATAAGAATAAGATGAGTAAAAATAATCTTGCAAGAATCAAACGGTATGATAAAAAGGTTATAGAAAAAGAAATGATAAAAATTTATAAAACATCTCTTTATTAAAAATAAAAGGAGTTATTATGGAAGAAGTACTTTTAATTAATTACACGGGTTCAAAAGGCGGAGGCGCGCTGTATGCTCTTGAAATGACTAGAGCTTTTATTAATCAAAATATCTCTTGCGTAGCCATCGTTGCCTCTCATAATGAAAGTCTCGAAGAATGGAAGCAGTTGCCATTAAAGAAATTAGTTATAATAGACACCTATCAATCCAATAAGGCCTTGTTAAAAAAATCCATTTTTTGGAAAAAAAATAGAACTTACATCAAAGAACAACTAAGTGAATATAATGTTGCTGCAGTTTTTGTGCCAATGATAACTTTTTGGAGCAATAGAATAAATAATCTTTATCCCAAAGCTAAAAAAAACTTGGTTTTACATGATCCAACCCCTCACAGCGGTGAATTCTATTATTATATACAAAATTTATTTGGCCAACAAAAGCTCATTAAAAAGGCAGATACAGTGATTGTTTTGAGCTCCAACTTTATTCCTATTGTAGAAAAGGAATACGATAAAAAAGGACATGTTCTCTATCTTCCAATGGGGGATTATGATTATTATGATAATGACATTGAGGGACAAGAAGAAATCGTATATGGAGATCATTCAGTGAACTTTATTTTTTTTGGAAGAATATCTAAGTACAAAGGTTTGGGGGAATTAGGAAAAGCTTATGAAGAAGTAACCCAGATAACCAATGATGTATCACTAACTGTAGCTGGTTCAGGCGATTTCAGCAATTATGAACAGATGTACGCAGCCTTACCAAATATCACAGTTGTCAATAGATGGATTGATAATGCAGAAGTGAAAAGCTTTTTCAAAGGTAAAAACCTTATTGCTGTATTGCCTTATAGGGATGCTACTCAATCGGGAGTCATCCAAGTCTGTAAGTCATTCGGTATTCCAATAATTGCCAGTAACACTGGGGGATTAAAAGAACAACTGAAAGATTATCAGACCGCGTCGGTACTAGTAGAACCAGGAGATTCTAATGATTTAGCTGGAAAAATGTCTGAAGTACTGCTTGATAAAGACTTTAGACAAATGCTGTATCAAAACGCGAGTGAGTATGTGAGGTCAAATAATTGGGAAAATAGTGCAGTCGAAATTAAAAAAAATATAAATTTAAAAGAGGGATAGTGTGAATAAAATCACAGTGCTTACTCCAACATATAATAGAGAAAAATACTTGATGCGAATGTATGAGAGTATGCTACATCAAACAAAAGTTTCTTTTCAATGGTTGATAGTCGATGATGGAAGCACTGATGGAACAGAGCAAACAATGAAGGAAATCATTGAGAATCATCCCGATAATTTTCAAATTGATTATGTAAAAAAGCAAAATGGTGGGAAGCATTCAGCTTTGAATTTCTCACATTCTTATATCAAAGGCGACTACGTAATGGTTTTGGATAGTGACGATTATTTAAAAAATGATGCTATAGAAATCATCTGTCAAAAAATATCCTTACTAAAAAAAGATGATCACATAGGGTGGTTAGCATTTTTAAAAGGAAATGAAGACGGTACAACTATTGATACTTATTATGAGCGAGATGGAGAGATAACCAATTACGCCGCCTACATGAACGCTGGAAGAAAAGGTGAGTGCTGTGATGTATACTTAACAAGCGCCTTTGTTTCGTATCCTTATCCAGAATACTCAGATGAGAAATTCATTTCAGAAAGTTACCTTAACATTTGTGCAACTGTTTATGGGGAATATCAAATGATCACCTATAATGAAGTTATTCAAGTTGTGGAGTACATGAATGATGGTCTAACCTTTGAAGGCAGAGTATTGCAAATTAGAAACCCAAAAGGACATGCTGAACTTTGGCGACAAGTTTCGGGGAAGATGTTTAATAGCAAACAGATTCTAAAAGGAGCTTGGCTTTACATAGCTTATTCTTTTTTTGACGAGCGTTCTATTGATGAAATATTAAAAAAAAGTTTTAACAAGAAAGTCGTTCTGCTTAATTTGCCATTCGGCTATGCAATATATGTAATTTGGAAGAAAAAATATGTACAAAAGAAATTGGCAGGTTGAGTGTATGATGAAAATTTTAAATGTTATTGGAAGCTTAAATATTGGTGGTGCAGAGAATAATGCGATGAATATCTTACGCTTTATAGATACCAGTAAATTTACCTACCATTTTTTGGTTTTTGGAGACTTGATAGGGGATTATGAAGAAGAAGCAAAATCCCTTGGAGCTATTATCATTCACGTAGATGAACCAAAAAAAGATTATTGGAAATTCCTTTCAGAGTATCAAAAATTATTAAAGCAAGAACAGTATACAGTTGTTCATGTAAACACACTATGGAATAGCGGACTATTGCTCAGATCAGCTAAAAAAGAAGGCGTTCCTACCAGAATTTGCCATTCTCACAGCACTGAGAGCAGCCAAAATGAGAATACCATCTATCGAATATATAAACGAGTAATGCGAAAATCTATTTTAAAAAATGCTACTCATTTCGTTGCTTGTGGAAAAGATGCTGGAAATTATTTATATGGAGAAAATTTTTTCAAGCGGCATGGGGAAATCATTTACAATGGTATTGATCATGAGAAATTTAGTTTTGATTCTGTAAAGAGAGAAGAAATCAGGAATTCATTGGAGATTGACACCAACGATATTGTAATGGGCCATGTGGGAAGAATAGCTCCAGTTAAAAATCATGTTTTTATGGTTAATATTCTAAGTAGGTTATCAGGTGATCTACCAAGTCTAAAATTGATTTTAGTTGGTGATGGACCGGATACCAAATCAATTAAAGAACTGGTCAAAAGCAAAGGCCTAGAAAAAAAAGTGTTGTTTTTAGGCAATAAACAAAATGTGTCTGACTTTTTACACGGATTTGATATCTTTATATTTCCTTCTTTATTCGAAGGATTTCCTGTGAGTATCATTGAAGCTCAAGCTGCAGGACTTCCTTGTTTAGTATCTGATCGAGTGACAAAGGAAGCTCAATTGACAGTTCATACTCAGTTCCTAGCTTTAAAAAATAGAGATAAATGGTTGGAAAAAGTACGGTACTATGCAGAAAACAAAGTGAACCGTTCAGAAGTCAGTATTACTAAAATCAAGAACAAATTTTCAATTACCGCAATTGCGAAGCAATGGGAAAAGTTGTATGAAGAAGAAATTAATGAGGGGTTGTATAATGACAAACATAAATTCTAAATATGCTTCAATCACTAGTTTATATACATTAGTTAGTTTGATTCTCTATCTGTGCCTTAACTTTCTTAAATTAGATAACTATCAAGCATCACAAAAAATAATTGGATTCGTTGTTATCCTCCAAATTACCCTAACCTTCATTGCATTTTTAATGTTGAAAATTGAGTTTTTAAGCTTATCAGGATCATTTGTGTGGCTTAATTATTTATTTCATTTGAGTCAGCCAATTATAAAAGCTGTATCTCCACAATATGATTTTGCTTTCGATGTATCCATATATGTTTTTCCTGCTACTTATTTAGAATCGTTAAAATACTCGTACCTGATGATTATATTGGTAACATCTGGGGTCATGTTTTATAAATGTTTTGAAAAAGAAACTGTTTATAAAAAATACATGTATTCTACTATCAGCCTAGATAATTTATTCAAAATTGGTAGTATTGTTTTTAGTTGTACATTTCCTATTGAAATGTACATTCAAATCAACCGAATTCTAGTGGCTAGAAATAGTGGTTACTTAGCTACTTTTGAAGTAGAAGTTAGTGGTTTAATTAGTTTACTCGCTACGTTTAGTTTAATAGGTATGGTCATGATGCTTTTAGGCTCGAAACACCATTTTTTAAGAGGAAACATATTGACAGGCTTTTATCTGTTGTTTTACATTATCGCTATGTTTTCCGGAGGGAGAATGTGGCAAGTCATTAAAATTCTGCTGATTCTTTATTATTATATAAAGACTTATGATATCAAAATTAAAGGGAAAAACCTCATCCTGATAGTAGTCATTGGTTATTTAGGAGCAGGATTCATGAGCGCAGTTGCGGACTTTAGAGCTTATGATGTTCAAAGCAGTGATTATATTTTGCAGATTATTTCGAATGTTTTTGTTAACAATCCCATCTTACAAATTATGGAAGAATTTGGCGGATCTGTTTATACAGTTGCTCTTACAATCCAAAAAACAGTTTTTGAACTTCCTGTTTCTTTTGGAAAACAATTTTTGACTAATTTTGTCAGTTTAGTGCCTAATTTGAGTTATAAGATAAGCGAAATTCTTGATAGGTCAAATTATGTTTTGTTATTGAAAATGCCAAATATCGGTGGATCTTTCGTAGGCGAGATATATTACAGTTTTAAGTATTTTGCAATATTTCCAGCATTTTTAATCGGATTTATCTTGCAATACTTCACGACTAAAATCGAAAATGGGATTAAAAATACTGACTTTCATTTTATTATTTATACAATTATGTTCCAGTATTCCGTTGTATCTTGGGTACGTGGATCATCAGCTATTTTTTATAGAAACACCATTTTTGGAATGATTTTTATTTATGTTATTACTAAAATATTGGTTAGACAGATACCCCTAAAGGAATTGGGTGAAGAAAAAAAAGGACTAGAAACATAATAGGAGGAGAGAAGTGGATACATTAATATCTGTGATCGTTCCTGTATTTAATGCAGAAGATCATCTTATGAGAACTATTACTTCTATTTTAAATCAAACGTACTCTCATCTTGAATTGATCTTGATTGATGATGGTTCTACAGACCGAAGTTTTCAAATTTGTCAACAATATAAAAAAACAGATCACAGAATCCGTGTTATACAGCAGGAGAATTCAGGTGTTTCAGTGGCTCGAAACGTAGGGATAGATGCTTCAGTAGGAGAGTTGTTAATATTTGTCGATAGTGATGATTACATTGAAGAAAATATGATGGAAGTTTTAATAAGTTGTTCTAGTGAATCCAACGAGCTGGTTGTTTATGGATATTACATCCACAACTTGGACAAAGGGAATGAGGTTTTATTAAATTCCGGAAATAGAGAAAACAAAAAAATAACGGTAGCCGAAATGGTTTCTGATTTCTGGCGTTATTATGAGAGTGGTGTTACAAATTCTCCATGGAATAAACTGTATGTATCATCCATCATTAAAGAAAATCAGATTTACTTTCCTGTAGGTGTAAAATTGGGAGAAGACGTTGTATTTAATTTAAACTATTTTAATCAAATCAGTCATATTAAAGTGATTGATAAGTATCTTTATCATTATTTATTGTATCCAAATCAGTCCACTAGACAAGTTAACTTAAACATCAGTGAGGACATGGTTTTCTTCTTAACACAGATTGAATCCTTTATACAGCATTACAATGGATTCAAAAGTCACCCTAAAAACTTGGAACATCATCAGCAACAACTTTATAAGCATATGTTAACTGCTCTGAAAATGGCTTACCAAACGAATCAGATTACCCGTCAAGAGCGGTTGAAATATGTTGAAAAGACAGTTATTCTTTTTAATACTGTATTTCAGAATGAAATGGACTTTCCTCAAAATAAATTTGATAAATTGATGGTCCACCATTTAAAAGACCATAACTATCGGAAGATTCATCAGTTGCTGACAATAACCGAATTGGTGAAATCTAACACCAAGCGGTTAAAAAACAACAAAAGAATAGGAGGGAAAATGTGAATCTATTTTTAGATGTTTATCTAGAAAAAAATCTAGGGGATGATTTATTTGTAAGTTCCGTACTGATGAGATACCCCGAGCATACTTTTATTATTTTTACTCAGTTAGACTATTCAGAGTTCGAAGACAAATATGCTAATTTAAAAGTAATTAAAATCAATAAATATGTTAAATTTGTAATAGAAAAACTTAGAGGAACGAATCTTTTAAAAAAATGGCTAATTAAAAAATATAAGATAAATGCTTTTGTTTGTATAGGCGGCTCTATTTTTATTCAATATGAAGGATGGGAGAAACTTTTTCAAGAAAGAATGGATTTATGGGGATATATGAAAAAAAGAGACATAAAAATTTTTATTATTGGTTCAAACTTTGGTCCATACTCATCGGACCACTTTTTAAGTCGGTATGATAAAGCTTTTGATTATGTAGAAGATATTTGTTTTCGGGACAGTTATTCCTATGATTTGTTTAAACATCGGACAAATGTACGGCAAGAAGCTGACGTAATCTTGAGTTATCCGACAGAAGCATTTAAAACCGTAAAAGAAGATTCAGTTGGAATTTCTATTATAAATTTAATCGGTAGAAAGAACATTAGTCAATATCAAGATGCCTATGTCTATAAAATGGTGAGTACAATTAATCATTTTACTTTACAAGGGAAAAAAGTTTACTTGTTGTCGTTTTGTGAGCGTGAAGGTGATGAAACCAACATTGAATTCATCATGGAGCAAATAAGTGAGAGAAAACAATTGGTGGATAAAATTTATTATAAAGGCGATATTGATAAATTCTTAGTATCTTTTTCAAAAATAAAGCAAATTATTGCCTGTAGATTTCATTCAATTATTTTAGGATATCTTTTTAATAAAGAAATTTATTCACTAAATTATAGTAAAAAATCTTCTAATTTTATCGAAGACTATCAATTAAATATTCCTATGAAATCTATTGAGAATATTGAGAAATTAAACCCTGAAATAATAGATAAATCTTTTGAAAAAGCCAAAAAAAATACTGAACTGACTGTTTCAGGATCGAAACAATATTTTGAATTAGATAAATTTTTTTTAAAATAATAGTGAAATTTTAAAAAATAAAAAGTAAGGTATTAAGAGCATATATTGTAAGTGCTCTTTTTTTATAAAGACGGATAATCAAGTGTTTTATGGAGGAATACGAATGACTTTAAAGAAACATGCTTATCTTATTATAGCTCATAATGAGTTTGATATACTAAAAAGTTTGATTGAAGTTTTAGATGATGAAAGAAATGATATCTATATTCATATCGATTTAAAATCAAAATTAAGTGAAAAAGAACAAAGGAAGTTTACTGTAAATAAGAGTTCTATTTACTTTATTAATAGAACAAGTATAAACTGGGGTGGATATTCTCAGATACAGTGTGAAATAGAACTTTTAAAAGCTGCAACAAAAAAAACATACTCTTATTACCATCTTTTATCCGGTGTAGATTTTCCACTTAAAAATCAAAATGAAATTCACAACTTTTTTGAGAAAAATCAGGGAAAAGAATTTGTACATTTTGATAGGAAAAGTATACAAAAAAGTACTTTAAATAGAATAGAATTTTATTACTTTCTCCAAGATAATGTTTTTTTTTCAAAGAACAAATGGACAGGGTTTATAAGAAGGAAAATAAATAGTTTAATTATCTATATACAAAAAAAAATTAAAATAAATAGATTAATTAGTAACGACATCACTTATATGAAGGGAGCAAATTGGTTTAGTATAACAAATGAATTTGCTACATACGTAGTGTCTAAGGAAAATTGGATTTCAAAAACATTTAGAAACACACTTTGTGCAGATGAAATGTTTCTTCAGACGCTTTTATATAATAGTAAGTTTAAAAACAACTTGTATTTCAAGAAACTTAACAATGATTATTTATCTATAATGAGGTATATTGATTGGGAAAAAGGAAATCCATATACGTGGAGAGCTGAAGACTTTAATATTTTAAAAGAATCACCCTATCTATTTGCTAGGAAATTTAGTTCAAGGATAGATAGTAAGATAATTGATGATTTGAAAAATTATTTATTATCTAATGATGAATGATATATGCTCGGAAATTATATTTTTTCACTTAATTTGTGTTAATTTATTAGTGTTGTTAAATGATCATAGTATTATAATTTTCGAGGATCAATCATTATAGTATTTACTAATTGAATAAATCTTACTTCTAAATTTTTATCTCATTTTGGGCGCGTGAATCCCTTAAAAGTGGACGGATTTTTAATTCTTTTACTAACAAAGTTGCGAGATCTTTCCAAAAAATGGTAAAACAACTCTTGATAAACAAGAGAGTAACTCAATTTTAGAAATAATTTCCGACTGCTTTTCACCGCTTTACCAGCTGTAAATTTTCCTATGGTTTTAAATAGAGTGTCTTCATAAAATTAAACAAGAAATAAGCCAACAAGCTTATCACCATACGGTATGATTTTCTAGTAAGATTGGGCTATCGATTTTATAAAAAAAAGCTGTTCTATGCTTCTTTGACAACCTTTTGGCTTTGTAATTAGTGGAATAGTAAGTAACTTCCTTTACTCCCAAGCATAATCATCGCCAATCCCTATAAAAGATTCTGCTAGTTTCGAAAAAATTTTATTCATAATGTGAAAAAAATTTACAGATAATTGGAATAAATTAAATCAATCTTTATAATTATAGTATTCACTTCGTGATAAGAATTTTGAATATAAAAAGAAAAATGGTAGAATGAAATTTTTGAATGAAGAAACCTTTGCAAATAATGTTTATCCGTTTTATTAAGTATACAATCTAAATTAGTAAAAGATAGGCTAGACATGGCAGTGAATACGTTACATTAATGTAGTTAATCAAATTATTCAATGAAAATAAAAGGCATTAGCTTACTCTTTTAAAGTATAAATTCCACTTAAATAATGGAATCTATACTTTTTTTTGAAAAAAATACACATTATTCCTTCCAACTGGTAACTTTGCTTATGCGAAATTTTTCTTTACTATGTTATACTAATTGTAAACACATTGACAAGGAGTAGTAACATGAAAGTAGTCATTATAGGAGCATCTTTTGCTGGGGTAGCCACAGCTTTAGAGATACGAAAAAAACAGTCCAATGCAGAAATTATTTTGCTGGAAAAGCAGTCTACTTTAGGTTATATTCCGAATGGACTACATTTATACTGGGAAAATAAAATTGCGGACTTAGATGTAGCATACTTCATCACGAAGGAGCAATTGGAAAAACAAAATATCTGTTGTTGCTTAGAAACTGTTGTTGAAAAAATTGATTCAATCCATAAAAAAATTAACTATCTCCAACATGGAAAAGAAGCGACAATCACTTATGATAAATTAATCATTGCAACGGGTTCGAGTCAGTTGTCGCAAAAAATCAGTGGCAGTGATGGCGAGAACGTCTTGAAATACAAACGGCATCATGAAGCAGAAGATGCTCTATCTAAAGTTGATGCTAGCAAGAATGTAACGATTATTGGTGCTGGTCAGGTCGGAGTAGAAGCAGCTGATTTGCTAAGCAAGCAACAAAAGCACGTTACGCTGATTGAAAATATGGACTATGTGTTATTCAAATATTTTGATAAAGAAATGATACAGCCACTGCAACAAAAAATGCTTGAACAAGGAATAGATTTGCGTTTGAACCAAACAGTCTCTGCGATTGAGGCAGATGCTGATCAAACGGCTACGATTCGATTTGGAAATGAAATGGTTAAGAGTGAGGCTGTTATCTTAGGTGTGAATGTGAGACCGGACTTGCACTTTTTAGATGAACACATCCGACTTCATATGGACCAAACGATTGCAGTTGATCGCTATATGCGCACATCAGTAGAAGATGTTTTTGCTGTGGGCGATTGTATCCAACTCGCTTATGGAGAAGAAGAGGAAACAGTGTATATTCCACTTGTAAATAATGCTGTCCGTACAGGAATCGTTGCTGCTAATAATCTTATCCAACCCAAAATGGTTTTCAAAGGCTCTTTGCGTACGATTGGGACGTATATATTTGGGTATTATATTGCTAGCACAGGTATGACGGAAGCTGAGAGTGTATTTACGGGTCAAATGGTGAATACTTATCGTCAAGAAGTGCGGTTAACTAGTCTACCAACTAGCGATACTGTAACCATTAAATGGGTTTATGATGCAACAAGTCATATTTTGCTTGGTGCTCAGATGATTTCAACTTCGAATATGTTAGAAAAAATCAACACATTAGCGTTAGCCATTCAAACGAAACAAACCTTGGAAGATTTGCAGCAAAAAGATTATTTCTTCCATCCCTCGTTTTCCCAAATGATTTCGTCTACCAACTTTGTTTCGTGGGCAGAAGTGAGGGATGACGGAAATGAAAATTGAATACTTCTTGGAGAAAAATGAAATCAGAGAAGTTACGATTTTTAAACAACTCGTACTAAACGGTGGGAAACTCTCTTATGCGGATATGTTAAACTATCTATCCGTTGCTAGAGCTTCACTGGATAAAGACTTGGAATCCATCTCTTTTCGAATTCAATCTCTTGAAGATCAAGTACAGGTCAACTATGATGGACAATACATTTCCTTAACCATGAGCGATGAGTTTTCTTTGCCGCAAATTCATCAACTCTATTTGAATCAATCCATCAAAGTGAAACTGGTTCGGTTTTTATTTAAGCATCAGGAGTTCTCGATTACTCAATTGACACAAAAATTGATGATCAGCGATTCATCCTTATTTCGTAAAATTAAAGAATTGAATAGCTATTTAAAAGAGTTTGGTGTCAAAATCCGTAATGGACAGTTGCACGGTGAAGAGTTGCATATTCGGTATTTCTATTTTCAATTTTATAGCTATATCGAGGATAAAGAATCCCTTATGAATTCATATAACGACAAGCAGATCACTCAAATGGTACAGGCGATGGAAAGTTCCTTGCAAGTTACGATTGAACCAGAAAACAAACAACGTCTAAATGTTTGGATGCTCATTAGTAAAAATCGCATTACGAGCAAAGAGAAGAAGTATGCACATTTACGCGAACTGATGCAACCTTACTTAAAAGATTCACTATATCAAAAAATTCGGATGATGGTTTTGCGTTACTTTAGTCGTTATTCTATTGAAGTCGATGAAGAGGAAGCTATGCTACACTTTGCTTTTTTATTAGCTTTTCCTATACTGAGTGAACACGATTTTCATGAGTATACGTTGGAGCGTGACCGTCGTGCACCTATTGCGACAATGGATGCGTACATTGTGGAAACCATTATTATCCAATATAAATTCCGCAAATTGCCTTATATGTTGGAACGTGATATGCACTACCATCTTTCTCATATTCACACAAAACTGTACTTCTTCCAAGGAGATATGGAAATTTATGATTATGAAGGAATGTTGGCTAAAGAAAAACAATTTACCGGCAGAGATCTCGTTTCATTTGCAGAGACATTGATTGCTATCAGTACAACTAAATTTGGCATAAAAGAAGTCGAAGACAATAGTTTATTGAAAATAGGATTGCTAAAATACATCAGTTTACTGGCGATTGTTACGTTGAAGATGACGACCATTTTGCAAGTGGGAATTGATTTGAAAATGGAAGCTATTTTTACGGAGACACTGAATCAGTTGCTTATACTGAATATGAGGCATATCAATGGCATACATGTTGAAGCTTATCAGCCAGGTAAAGTGTACGATCTCATTCTCACTAATGAGCAACCAGTTGATAAGGACCTTTACGGTAAATCTAGGGTATATGTTCTCTCTGAAATTCTATCTTCTTTCGATATGAGAAATATTCAAAAAATCATTCAAGAATTCAATTTATAGAACAAGCTCAGTGAAAATACTGCAGCTTGTTCTTTTTTTTCCTGACGCAAAATTTATTCGAAAAGACAAATCCTCTCAAAAAATTTCAAAAACTAAAAAAAGATGACGTTTTCTTTCGAAGAAAAACGGTTACAATAAGTTTATCAAGAAATCGCTTGCAAAAGCATAGGAGGAAATTTAACATGACAGAGAAAAAATACATTATGGCCATTGATCAAGGAACAACGAGTTCAAGAGCAATTATTTACGATAAAAAGACAAACACAATCGGGAGCTCACAAAAAGAGTTTACTCAAATTTTTCCACAAAGCGGTTGGGTAGAACACAACCCGAATGAAATCTGGAATTCAGTGCAATCGGTTATTGCTGGTGCATTTATTGAATCCGGTGTCAAACCTGCAGAAATCGCTGCAATCGGAATTACGAACCAACGTGAAACAACAATCATTTGGGATAAAAAAACAGGTCGTCCGATTTACAACGCGATTGTTTGGCAATCACGCCAATCAGCACCTATTGCGTCTAAATTAAATGAAGATGGACATTCTAAAATGATTCATGAAAAAACAGGTTTGATTATTGATTCTTATTTCTCAGCTACTAAAATCCGCTGGATCCTTGACCATGTAGAAGGCGCACAAGAACGCGCTGAAAAAGGTGAGTTGATGTTTGGAACTGTGGACACATGGTTAGTATGGAAATTAACAGGTGGAGATTCATTCGTTACAGACTATTCAAATGCCAGCCGTACAATGTTGTTCAACATTCATAAATTAGAATGGGATCAAGAAATTTTAGACTTATTGAATATTCCAAGCGTTATGATGCCAGAGGTGAAATCCAACTCAGAAGTTTACGGAAACACAACGAACTACCATTTCTATGGAGCGAACATTCCAATCTCAGGAATGGCTGGAGACCAACAAGCTGCTTTATTCGGTCAAATGGCTTTTGAACCTGGAATGGTGAAAAACACATACGGTACGGGTTCATTTATCGTCATGAATACAGGAGAAAAACCACAATTATCAGAAAACAATTTGTTAACAACGATTGGATATGGAATCAATGGTAAAATATACTATGCTTTAGAAGGAAGTATTTTTGTATCAGGATCGTCAATCCAATGGTTGCGTGACGGATTAAAAATGATTGAAAATTCAGCCGACTCAGAAGCACTTGCTAAAGCGTCTAAAAACGACAACGAAGTATTTGTGGTACCAGCCTTCACAGGACTTGGAGCACCTTACTGGGATTCAGACGCACGTGGATCAGTATTTGGATTGAACCGTGGAACAACGAAAGAAGACTTTGTTAAAGCAACTTTACAATCGATTGCTTACCAATCACGCGATGTTATTGATACAATGAACAAAGACGCGGGTATTGATATTCCATTATTGAAAGTAGATGGCGGAGCTGCAAACAACGACTGGTTATTGCAATTCCAAGCAGACATCTTAGGTACCAAAGTTCAACGTGCACACAACTTAGAAACGACTGCTTTAGGTGCAGCTTACTTAGCTGGTTTAGCAGTTGGATTCTGGGAAAGCATGGATGAAATCAAAGACATGTATGAAGAAGGTGGTATCTTTGAACCGCAAATGCCAGATGCAGAACGCGAAAAATTATACAAAAACTGGAAATTAGCTGTTAAAGCTACACAAGTGTTTAAACCAGAAGCTTAAAAGGAGGAAACGATTTATGGTTTTTTCAATTGAACGAAGAAAACAAGATATCAAAGCATTAAAAGAAGAAACATTAGACGTTTTAATTATTGGTGGAGGGATTACAGGTGCTGGGACTGCTTTGCAAGCCAGCGCCTCTGGTCTTAAAACGGGGCTTGTGGAGATGCAAGACTTTGCTGAAGGAACCTCTTCACGCTCGACCAAGTTAGTTCACGGTGGTTTGCGCTATTTGAAAAACTTCGATGTGGAAGTTGTAGCGGATACCGTTCAAGAACGTGCTGTCGTGCAAGGAATTGCACCACACATTCCAAAAGCTGACCCAATGATTTTGCCAATCTATGATGAACCTGGTTCAACGTTTTCTATGTTCTCTCTAAAAGTAGCGATGGATCTATACGATCAACTAGCTAGTGTTACTGAAACAAAATATGCGAACTACACATTAACAAAAGAGGAAGTTCTAGAACGCGAACCACAACTGAAAAGTGAAGGTTTATTAGGTGCAGGAGTTTACTTGGATTACCGCAACAACGATGCTCGTTTAGTGATTGAGAACATCAAACGTGCTGCTGCAGATGGCGGACACATGCTTAGCCGTATGAAAGTTGTCGGTATTCTACATGATGAAAACAATAAAGCTAGTGGAGCAACAGTAGAAGACTTGTTAACGGGCGAAACATTTGACATCAAAGCTCGCGTTGTCTTGAATTCAACTGGTCCTTGGTCGGATACAATTCGCCAAATGGATGCTAAATTAGACGCTGTACCACAAATGCGCCCTACAAAAGGGGTTCACTTAGTTGTAGACAGCAAGAAATTATACGTTCCACAACCGACTTACTTCGACACTGGTAAAAACGATGGCCGTATGGTATTTGTTATTCCTCGTGAAGAAAAAACATATTTTGGAACAACGGATACTGATTACAAAGGCGACTTTGCACATCCAACTGTTGACCAAGAAGACGTTGATTATTTACTAGAAATCGTTAACAATCGTTACCCATCAGCTGAAATCACGATTGATGATATCGAATCAAGTTGGGCAGGATTGCGTCCATTGATTTCGTCAAATGGCGGATCCGACTACAACGGTGGAAACAGTAAGCCAATCAAAGACGAAAGTTTTGATAAAGTGATTTCTACGATTGAGCAATTCCAAAAAGGGGAAGTTGATCGTTATACCGTAGAAGATGTATTGAAAAACATCGAAACAGGCAATTCAGAATCAGAAGATAACCCTTCAGCGATTTCTCGTGGAAGTGCGTTGGATATTGATGAAGATGGCTTGATTACAGTAGCGGGTGGTAAATTAACAGATTACCGTAAAATGGCTATCGGAGCAATGAAAGCTGTTGTTGAGATCTTAGAAAACAATTTCAATTTATCTTATGAATTGATTGATTCTGCTAAATATCCAGTATCTGGTGGAGAAATCAACCCGCAAGAAGTGGATGAAGAAACAGAAAAATTTGCCCAAATGGGTATTGAAAAAGGCTTAAGCGAATCCGAAGCAAGTTACCTTGCTAACCTTTATGGATCGAACGCGCCGAAAGTATTTGCTTTAATTGATGAAATTGAACAGATTGAAGGATTAACATTGGCAGATACCGTAAGTTTACGGTATGCTATTGATGAAGAGATGGCTTTAACACCAGCGGACTTTTTAATCCGTCGCACAAATCATATGTTGTTTATGCGCGACACTTTAGATGGTATAATAGAACCAGTGATTGCTGAAATGGCCCGCTATTATGGCTGGACAGATGAAGCAAAAGCTGCTCACACAGTAAAATTAAACACTGCAATTGCAGAGTCTGATTTAAAAAAATTAAAAGGAGATGGAAATAGATGAGTGGAGATATGTTACAAATTTTCAGTGAGTTCTTAGGAACAATGATGTTAGTGTTGCTTGGGGACGGAGTATGTGCGGCCGTTAACTTGAAAAAAAGTAAAGCTGAAGCATCAGGATGGGTTGTCATTGCACTTGGATGGGGAGCAGCCGTAACGATCGCAGTATATGTTGCAGGATCAATGGGGCCAGCACATTTAAACCCAGCTGTAACACTTGGTATGGCTATTATTGGTAATTTTGATTGGGCATTAGTATTGCCGTTTATTATTGCTCAAGTACTTGGAGGTATTTTGGGAGCTGTTTTAGTTTGGTTAACTTACTTACCACACTTTAAAGAAACAAAAGACCAAGCTAGTATTTTAGGAACTTTTGCAACTGCTCCAGCTATTCGCAACACTGTTGGCAATATTATGTCAGAAACAATTGGGACTTTCGTATTGGTATTTGCACTTATGATGTTCGGAAAAAACACATTTACTGATGGATTAAACCCATTAGTAGTAGGGGTATTAATTCTTTCAATTGGTCTTTCTCTAGGAGGATCAACAGGGTACGCAATCAACCCTGCACGTGACTTAGGTCCGCGTATTGCTCATCAATTATTACCTATCGCAAACAAAGGAAATTCAGACTGGGGTTACTCATGGATTCCAGTAGTAGCACCAATGATTGGTGGAGCTATCGCTGCATTACTTTATATAGTTATTACTTAAATTATAATCAATAAGAAGTCTTACGTTTCTACAATTAAATTGTAGTAATGTGAGGCTTTTTTTTTTGAATAATTAAGAAATTAATTTAGTAATTTTATTTTTTATAGGATGAATTATTAGTTAAGAAAAAAATAAGAAGAACTGGACCATCTAGCTTTTTTTTAAGGTTTGATTTATAATGAGCTATAATTTAAGTGAGCAAAACTAAAGGAGAAAAATACATGATTGATTTACATTGCCATATTTTACCAGGTATAGATGATGGGGCAAAAGATATGGAAGATTCTATGGATATGGCGCGTGAAGCTGTAGCCGAAGGAATCACACATATTTTAGCTTCACCCCATTATAAAAATGGACATTGGGATAATGAAAAACAAGATATTTTGAGCTTAGTCGATGAAGTGCAGCAAGAACTAGATGCCAGAGGTATTCCACTAACTATTTTCCCTGGACAAGAAGTTCGCATCAATGGAGAATTTTTTGAAGATATTGAAGAAGATAAAATCCAATTCATTGATGAAGGAAATCAATATGTTTTAATCGAGTTTCCGACACCAACAATTCCACAATATGCTGAAACGCTTTTTTTTGAAATGCAAAGAGAAGGCATCACACCAATCATCGTTCATCCAGAACGGAATCATGCAATATTGAAAGATCCGAATAAATTATTGCCGTTTGTTGAAAAAGGAGCTTTGGCGCAAGTAACAGCTGCTAGCTACACTGGAGGGTTCGGTAAAGAGATTCAAAAAGTGAGTAAACAATTGATTGAAGCTAATTTAGTCCATTTTATTGCTTCAGATGCACACAACATTAGATCACGCTCGTTTCTTATGAAAGAAGCGTATCAAAAATTAGAAAAAGAATTCGGTTCTGAAAAAGTAGCAGAGTACCATCAAGTTACTAAAGATTTGATCAACGGGGAACTCATTTATACTGCAACACCTAAAGCGGTAAAAAAAGTTAAAGTTTTTGGGTTGTTTTAATGAGAATGTTATAGGAATTTAAATGAACGTTTATTACATGTGATGTGATAAGCGTTTTTTTGTACATTTAATGAAATATACTTTTCAAATAGTCGAAAAGTTGCCTTATTTTACCGCTGTAAAACATGGTATACTTCATGGACTAATAGTTGGAGGGCTTTATTATGAAACTAACGAATAAATCACATCAAAAAAAATGGATCTTTGGAATAGTTGTTTTTCTGATGGCTATTTTTGTCATCTTTTTTAATGCTACTCAAAAAAATAAAACGTTAGCTAAAGTGACTGAAAATTATCAATTATCCGATACATATAAGCAAGAAAGTTTGTTAGACCGTTCAAAATTTGTCACGGAACGAGATGGAGAAGTGACTGTCGTTGTCTTGGGTAGCAGTGTAACTTTTGGAAAAGGTGCGACTGAAGCACAACCGGTGTGGGGTAAGTTACTTGAAAATAATTTAAATGAGCGAGACAGCATCAAAGCAAGAGTGATCAATCACGGTTACAATGGCTATAGTACAGCCGATCTGATTTCAAGAGAAAAAATTGATGCGGTTGTCAAAGATAAACCAGATATTATACTTTTCGAGTTGTGTTTGATCAATAATAATCGTTATCCGCAAAATAATGTTGAGCAAACAAAGTTAGATATTCAATGGATTATGGATCGCTTCAATGAGGAGTTGCCGGATACACTAGTTATTTTGCAAACGGCAAATCCTACTCTTTTTAATGATGTATTCCTAGAAGATGGTAAAGTGACTTACGAACAGTATAATAATGAAATTGCTGAGTTTGTAACAGCACAACAATGGCCTTTTATTGATACCTATCATTTGATGCAAACTAAAATGGAAGACAAAAATCTAACAATTGAAGAAGTATTAGCAGATGATGTCCATCCAAATGGACTAGGTTATGGTTTGTGGTTCGAGTTGTTGAATGAACGGCTAAATGTACCGATTAAAATGATGCATTAATAAAAAAGAAAGTCTCAAGAATTCCTATTCTTGAGACTTTCTTTTTTCGGATGGAGTAACGAGCCTTAGTTCGGTTAACTCAGAGCTGTTTTCCATTTGAGTAGGCATAATAAGATTTAATTCGATTGACTCAGAGCCGATTTCCATTTGAGTGGGCCATAATAAGCCTTAATTCGATTGACTCAGAGCCATTTTATATTTGAGTAGGCACAATAAGCTTTAATTTGATTGACTCAGAGCTGCTTTCTGTTTGAGTAGAAGCAATAAGCCTTAATTCGATTAACTCAGAGCCCTTTTCCATTTGAGTAGGCACAATAAGCTTTAATTCAATCAATTAAGAACAATATTCTAATAGAATAGACCTAATTTAAATGATTATACCAAAAAGAGCTTAAGCGGGTGATACTCGTCTGGTGACGAGTATCTACGTCTTTTATAAGGCTTTTTTATTTATAATAAGAACCATGAGTGGCTCCGCAAATTTTATAATTTTTTACTAATATCTTTCGAATTCTTGCCATTGGAATAGTAGAACCGATCCAATCATACATAGCAGGAGTAGTTACTTTTGAATCAGGAAATAATAATTTGAAATCCTCTATTTGACGCAATGCTATTTCTTCGACTGGGGCTCTATGACCGCACGCTTTGCAGGAACAGGACCGTTGGGTAATTGCTATATCAGGGGAGCCGCATTCGATACACCATAATCCTTTTTTGAGGAGATCATAAGTATAATTCGGAAACTTCTGTTGAAAAGCGGATTCGTTCTGGTGCTCTTTTATCATTTTATCTGCAAAATAATGATGTTTTTTCGATAGTGGCAAAGCACGCTGGTTCATTCGAGAAAAGTGCTCTCGGATTTGTGTAGGAAAAATGATTGGGCTGCCGGTTGGCGCGTTATATAGTGTGAAAGCAGGATTTACAAAAATGAGTGCAGGATCAAACGTCAGATTAACATTCCATTTACTCAATAGTTGCCGCATCTTTGTAGAAGTCTCATCTAATTTATTCAATGGATTCCCAACTTCTTTGCCGGAAAATGTCAAGAGGTGGTGCGAGTTGAATTGAAAATTTCCTTCATAATTTTTAACCTCAAATAACAAGACTTTGTCGCCCGTCAGAATCAATGAATCAACTTGAAATGTGCTTCCTTTTTCTGTAAAAAGTAAATCATTCAGCACCAGTGCGTCACCGTCTAAACATTCTTCCAATAGCGAATCAAATAAGACTTCTCCTTCAAATCCTTTTTGCATATTCAACAAATGAAGTGTCTCTTCATCAGAAAGTAACATCCTTTTATCCAGAGCTTCCAAAATACGCAAATAGTTTGATTTTTTTCGCTTTTTGACTGTTATCATATTTTTCTCCTCCTCTTTATTAAGTTACGCAAAAAATAAAAATACAATTTCCTATTTCTATCTATAACAGTAACCCTTCAAAGTAGTTATTGAAATATTAGGGATTTGTCTTTCTAACAAGGTAAGCTATACTAATAAAGAAGACTTGGTTTCGCTGTGTGATTATTAAAAAGATGGAAATAGGAGATTAGTTATGAAAAAACGTGAATTTGTAGTGCAAGATATTTTAAGTAAAATTTATCAAGAACATTATTCGGATGGTAAGTTGCCTACGCAAAGAAGTTTAGCTACTCAATATGAAGTTTCGCGATATACGATACAAGAAGCTTTCAATAGCTTAAGCGATATTGGAGTGATTAAAGTCGTTCAAGGATCAGGAACCTTTATCCGTAAAGATGCTAAACAAAATCCTTTAATTTATAACTCGTTGACAAGAAATTCCTATAATAGAATTAGTTCAAAAATAGTTTTTTTGGAGAAACAACCTGCTTTAGAAGAGGATCGTCAGATTTTTGAATTAGATGATGAACAATATGTTTGGGTCTTTCAGCGTATTCGTATTGTAAACTATAAAATAACACAAATTGAAACGTCGAAATTACCTGTTTCTCTCTTCCCTGATTTAACTTCTAGTATTGTTGAGAATTCTATTCAAAAGTATGTACAGCAATCAGGATATGATATTTCACATTATATAACGAGTTACACTCCTGTTTTAATCACTAAGAAACAAGCTGAATTATTGCTTTGCAAGAAAGGTACTCCAGCAATGAAAATCATCAACCGTGGTATTTTGAAAAGTGGACAAGTTTATGAATACAGTGAAGTAACAGCCATAGATTATTCATGTACCTATATTATCCCGTTTAATAAAGAAAGTCACCAGACAAGGCAAAATGATTGAACACAAATAGCCTACTACATATACAGATGTAGTAGGCTATTTGTACTGTATTTTTTGATTAAGGTGTAACGATTGTGCCATCAGGAGTACGACTTTGTGTCCATTCATGAGGACGGTACTCAATTGGATATTCTTCAGCTAATTCTTCATTGAAATCAACACCGATCCCAGGTTTATCAATAGGATAAAAGTAGCCTTTTTCAGCTACTGGTACATGTGAAAAGAGGCTGGCTGTGTTTTCAGGAACTACTATATCTTCTTGTACAGCAGCATTATGAAGATGGATGTTCAAGTGCGTATTTACAGCAATACCAATGGGTGTAATATCAGATGGAGTGTGCCATGCCATCCGTATCCCCATAGCATCACAAAAATGAGCTAATTTGATTGCAGGCGTGATTCCGCCTAATTGTGAGACGTGTGCACGCATATAATCTATTTCACGGTTCTTAACTAGAGACTGCCATTCCATTGGATTATTAAATAATTCGCCGGTAGCAATTGGCGTAGACGACTGAGAACGAATCTGTTTTAGCCATTCATTTTGATCAGGTGGCAATAAATCTTCTAAGAAAAATAAATTAAATTCTTCAGATTTCTTAGCAAATTGAACGGCTTGGTTAGGATAAAGACGTTCATGGACATCATGGAGCATTTGGAATGAGTTGCCATATTTATTTCGAATAGCAGCAAACATTTTCAAGGTTGTATCCATGTATTGGTATTGATCGAAATAGGAACCTTCAGAAATATTTTTAGGCGTATTCAATTCAGTAGCTGGCCCGCCATAGAAACCTAATTGACAGCGGATATATTGATAACCTTCAGCAAGGATACTGTCGATCTCTCCATAGAGATCTTCTAAATTATCTGCAACAGCATGAGTATAACTGGCAATTGCGTCTCTAGATTTCCCACCTAGCAATTGATAAAGTGGCATATCGCATAATTTTCCTTTAATATCCCAAAGAGCCATATCCACTCCGGAAATGGCATTGTTAATTACTGGTCCGTTTCTCCAGTAAGAATTAACGGTCATCATTTGAAACAAATCTTCAATATTATTAGCATCTTTACCAATTAATAAAGGTTTTAAATACTCGTCAACCATACCTTTGACTGCTAATGGGCGTTGTTGGAAAGTTGCACAACCATAACCAGTAACCCCTCTGTTTGTTTCTACTTTTACGACTACTAAATTATGGCGATCTGGTTTGATGGTATAGCTTTTGATAGCTGTGATTATCGTTGGTTTCATGTCCAAACCTCGTTTCTTTTTTTTAAGACTACATGTATATTGAAACATGTAATAGGAACGACTGTCAATTTGGTATGAAAAGATAGGGATATATGAATAAAAACCAGTCCAATTATAAAAAATAAATCAAGAAACGCTGTTACATCAAAGGATAATAGGTGTTTTTCTACTTTTAGGACTGTTTTTATAATTTGGGATATTGTGCTATTATTCAAGTTGTAAACGGAAACAAAAACTAATCAAAGAAAAAGGGTGGGGAATCAAGTGAAAAAAGAAGAGGTTGCAAAACAAATTGTTCAATATGTTGGTGGCAAAGAAAATATCAATAACGCTTGGCATTGTATGACTCGTTTAAGATTTAATCTTAAGGATAAAGAAAAAATAAACTATAAAGAATTAGAAAAGATACCCGGTGTTGTTGGTACAAAATACCAAAGTGATCAATTGCAAATTGTTATTGGGACAAATGTAGTTGATTATTATGAAGTATTAGTTAAGGAATTAGGTATTGAAAATGAAACAGATAGCAACAGTAGTCAAGGTAGTGAGAAAAAAGGATTAGTTTCTCTATTTATGGATACGGTTTCTGGCGTTTTTGGTCCAATTGTTCCGGCAATTGCTGGAGCTGGTATGATAAAAGGATTGATGGCTGGTTTAGTTGCTTTGAATGTTATTTCTAATGAAACACCGACTTTCCAAGTAATTGATATGTTAGCTAGTGGAGTATTCACGTTCTTACCATTTTTTGTAGCGGCTTCTGCAGCACGCATTTTTAAAACCAATCAATATCTAGCTATCGCAATTGCTGCAACATTGCAATTTCCGACAATGACTGCAGCTGCAACAGCTGGAGAAATTTCGAACTTCATGCTTTTCGGTATCCTTCCTGTGCCCGTATTTAACTATGCTGGAACGGTCATTCCTATAATTTTTGCCATTTTAGCTTTGAGCTATATTTATCGCTTGGTTGACAAAGCCTTGCCAGAAATCTTACGCACCGTATTTACGCCGACAATTTCATTATTTGTTGGAGGATTATTTGCTTTAACGGTAATAGGACCTATCGGAATCTATGCGGGTAATCTCCTTGCTGATGGAGTAAGTTGGTTGTTTACCATTTCGCCAATTTTAGCTGGTGTGGTAGTTGGGTTAATCAGACCAATTGCGATCCTTACGGGTTTACATCATGCTATGACGCCAATTGCGTTACAAAATTTTGCTAATCAAGGTTACGATATGTTAATGCCAATGATGTTTATGGCTAATATGGCTATAACTGGAGCAACGATTGCATTATATAAAAAAGTTCAGACAAAAGAAGAAAAGTCGATTATCCTATCAGCAGCATTTTCAGGTTTGTTAGGTATAACTGAGCCCGCTTTATTCGGGGTATTAACTAAGTATAAAAAAGCGTTTCTTGCAGCGACTATTGGTAGTGCAGTTTCTTCTGCTTTCATAAGTTTCTTTGGAGTAAGAATATATGGTTACATTTTATCTAGTATCTTCAGTTTACCGGCATATATTGGACAATATTTTATTTATGCAGTGTTAGGAATTGTTATTGCAATCGGAATTTCATTTGCCATTACTAACTTTTTAGTACCAAAGCAAGCAGTAGAATACACTTCAAACGAAGTTCAACTGAATGCCGTTACTGATGGCTTTTATGTTCCTTTAGAAGATGTGGATGATGATGTATTTTCAACAAAAATGGTTGGTGATGGATATGCTATGAAATCGACATCAGGAGATATTTATTCTCCAGTTTCTGGTACAGTTCAAACTATTTTCCCAACAAAACACGCAATTGGTTTAGTAACAGAAAATGGACTTGAAATTCTTGTTCACATGGGAATTGACACAGTGAGTTTAGATGGAGAAGCATTTGAAATCTTTGTCAAAGTAGGAGAATCAGTAACTTCTAGAACGAAAATTGCTCATGTTGATTTAGAAAAAATTAGACAAGCGAAAAAAGATGATACGATCATTGTTGTCGTAACCAATATGGATAAAGTTGAAAGTTTATCTGGTCAACATGATCTTGAAGGTGAACATCTTGCAGGAAGTACATTAGGAAATGCTACTTTATCTTAAAAATAAAGAATGATTTTAAAGGGGTTAAAGAATGAAAAAAGTGAATATTTTGCAACGAATAGAAAAAGCGGGAGTCATAGCTGTTCTTAGAGGCGAGACAAAAGAAGAAGTTTTAGAAACGAGTCATGCGGTGATTAAAGGTGGAATTAAGAGTATAGAATTAACCTTTACTGTTCCTGAAGCCAATGAAATTATAAAAGAACTAGCCGTTCACTATAAAAATCAAGCTGAAGTTGTCATAGGAGCTGGAACGGTTCTAGATGCAACAACAGCACGACTAGCTATTATGGCTGGTGCTCAATATATTGTCAGTCCAAGTTTTAATCCGGCTACTGCAGAAATGTGTAATCTTTACCAAATCCCTTACTTGCCAGGCTGTATGACGATTACTGAAATGGAAACGGCTCTTAAAAGCGGTGTTGATATTGTTAAATTATTCCCTGGAAGTGTGTACGGTCCTAGTGTTGTCAAAGCGTTCAAAGCACCATTGCCTTATCTAAATATCATGCCTACTGGTGGAGTAAACATAGATAATATGGCAGAATGGTTCAATGAGGGCGTAGTGACTGTTGGAGTTGGTGGAAACTTATTGGAGCCAGTAAAAAGTGGTGATTTTGATAAAGTAACAGAATTATCAAAACAATATATGGATAAATACTACGAAATAAAAGGACAAAAATAATATGGGGAAAGTTGTAACACTGGGCGAAATCATGATGCGACTCTCAACAAATCCTGGAGAACGTCTTGCACAAGCTCAACAATTTGAGGTCTGTTATGGAGGCGGAGAAGCCAATGTTGCTATTTCGCTTGCTAACTATGGTCATGAAGTATCTTTTGCCAGCAAAGTTCCCAATAATGCTTTAGGCCAATCCGTTAAAAAATTTCTGAATAATTATGGAGTATCCACTACTCATTTACTTTTTGGCGGTCAGCGTCTAGGATTGTATTACATGGAAGCAGGGGTAGGAAAGCGATCAGCAAATGTAATTTATGATCGATTGGGTTCAAGTTTTGGCGATATGAAAAAGATTGAATGGGATATAAATGCTCTTTTTGATGATATTGATTTATTTCACATCTCTGGAATTACTTCTGCACTTTCGAAAGAATGGAAGAATCTGACAGTAGATTTAATCAAAGTTGCTAAAAAAGCTGGAGTTAAGATTAGTTTTGATATCAACTACCGTTCTAAGATGTGGAGTTTAGAAGAGGCAAGAGACACAATTAAATTAATTCTACCATATGTTGATTACTGTTCAGCTGGAGATATGGATGCCAGATATATTTTAAATATTCCTAAGTATAGTGGAGAGATAGACGGTAAAGATGAAATGGTTTATTACTATCAAGAAATGCAGAGACTGTTTCCTAATATTGAAGTTTTTTATTCAACCAAAAGAATGATCCATTCAGCAACTGAAAATGATTTAATCGGTAATTTATGGATGGATAAGAAATATTATGAATCTGATTGTCATAATATAAATCCTATTGTTGACCGTATAGGAGGAGGCGATGCCTTTTCCGGTGGAATCTTGCATGGTCTTTTATGCCAACACGATCCTCAAGGGATTATAAATTTTGCAGCAGCAGCATCTGCATTGAAACATACAGTCTATGGTGACTGTAATCAATTTAGTGTCTCTGAAGTAAATAATTTTTTAGAAACAGGAAATGGGAAAATAAATCGTTGAAGACAAAATTTAGTTAGAGGATAGATTAATAAGTAATACAAAAATTTTGGTTCTAAGAAAGTGTAAACAATAACTGGTCATATATGGATATCTATCATTTGATGCAAAATAATTATAACCATCTAGGTAGCTTAAATTATAGCATTTAAATTGAACTGATAAATGAACGATTGAGTGTTCCCTGAAAATATTACACTCATATTATAAAGAAACTCAAAAAGGCAGTCACTTTTGACTGCTTTTTTGAGTTTCTTTAGTTTCATTGTTTGAACATGGTTTCCGTTCATCAAAAATCCTTTAACTCCTGTTTGAAGAGTCTTTTTTATATTTAATCACAAAGAAAAATGTGAAATAAAAGAGTATGAAAAATATAATTCAAATTGTGATGACCCATAGTGGATTATCAGCTATCCCGATGTTTTCAAGATAATCAATCATACTTGCGCACCATGAAAATCCAAGACGTACATTAAACAAATAAAGAATAACACCTGCTAAACCAGTTAAAAAGTAAGTACCAGCTCCAGAACTCATCACTGTTTTAGTTTGGTTTTTGTCATATCTAGCAGTCTTGTAAATTGCTAATGCAATAGCTGGAACTCCGAACTTCATTACTAAGTAGAATCCGCCAATGAAGTAAACCACTGTTGGATCTCCATTTAAGAAACGTGTAATTTCACCATGAACTACTTCACCAGAAGCGATAGTGTAGGAACCCATACCAAAATAGATGTACGTGTTTAATACATGATGAAGTTCAATAGAAATCAAAGGAATTCCTTTTTATAATCTATCATTTTTTATTTTTATTATTTTAAGTTATGATGTGTTAGATAGAATAGTTATATAAATGTTATGTAGGCTTCATTAAGATAGGAAATTATTTTTACTAATAAGTAAATTAAACATAGGAGAGTGAGAAAGTTTGTCAGAGGCTAATCTCTTTTTTAAGAAATTATTGGTTAAACGAAAAAAATTGAGTACATTAGAGTCTCAAGTATTAGAATACATGTTGAGATATCCAAATAAAGTATCAGAACTAAACATAGAGGACTTTGCTAACACTATCTATGTATCGACTGCTACTGTTAGCCGTACATGTAAGAAATTAGGTTTTAAAGGTTACCAACAATTAAAATATGCTTTAGATCAGTACAAAGGAATAAAAGAAGAGAAACATCAAGAAAAACAAGGAGTTGGAGAAATAGCTAGACACGTTAGTCGTTTTAAAAACGAAATGAATCAAACGGTGAATGCTTTAAATACAGAAAATATATTACAAGCAGTTGATTTATTAAATGCCAGCCAATTAGTGGAGTTTTTTGGTGTAGGAGCGTCTTTTTCATTTTGCAGTGAGACTGCAAGAAAGCTGACATTTGCAGGGAAAATAGCTTCTGCTAGAAATGACTGGGATGAGTTAAGAGCAGTTGCTAATCATTTAAAGCCTACAGATATTGCTATTTTAATATCTCATAGTGGTGAAACCTTACATCTGATAGAATACGCTACTATTTTAAAACAGAGGCGTGTACCAATGATTCTTTTAACAGGTACGCAAGGCAGTCAAATAGAATCTTTTGCTGATTTAACCCTTATGGCTTATTCAGAAAGTCATTATTACGATGAAATTGATATGAGTTCTAGATTTACTCTTAATTTGTTAATGGATCTAGTAATCATTGAGTACATCAAGCAACACAACAAATAAATAGTTGCTTTTTGTATGTCCTTACATTTCTTGTAACACTTTTCAAAAATTGTGTAAACGCTTGCTAGAGGCGTGACGAAAAGGTATCTTGAAGATACAAAAGAGTAAGGGAGAGAAAATAATGAAAAAGGGTAAGGGAAGTTTTTGGGAGTTTTTTCAAGGCTTAGGCAAAACATTCATGTTGCCGGTCGCTTTATTAGCGTTTATGGGATTGATGTTGGGAATAGGCAGCTCATTTACAAGTGCAACGACTCTTGAAATTATGCCTTTTCTTAACAATGAGTATTTGCAAATATTCTTCCGTTTTTTATCTACTATAGGCGGATTTGCTTTTACGTATTTACCTGTCTTGTTTGCAATGGCGATTCCTTTAGGACTAGCCCGCTATGATAAAGGAGTAGCAGCGTTTTCTGGACTAGTTGGATACATCATCATGAACTTATCCATTAATTTTTATCTAACTGAAGCCAATATCTTGGCTGATCCAGAATTTTTGAGAGAAGCAGGGCAAGGAATGGTAATGGGCATCCAAACGATTGAAATGGGTGTTCTAGGTGGGATTATTGTAGGTATTGTTGTTTCATCGCTACATAAACGGTTCTCTGAGATTCAATTACCAGATGCATTCGCATTTTTTGGTGGAGCTAGGTTTGTGCCAATCATTACATCTTTAGTTTTAGGTGTAGTTGGTCTGCTGTTGCCAATGATCTGGCCAATATTTGGAGCAGCAATTACAGGTATTGGAAATTTAATTCAAAGTGCTGGGAGCTTTGGCCCATTCTTGTTTGGTGCTGGAGAAAGACTGTTATTACCAACTGGATTACATCATATTCTAGTATCTATGATTCGTTTTACAGAAGCTGGTGGAACACAAATTGTAGATGGCAATACTGTCTCAGGTGCATTAAATATTTTTTATGCTCAATTGCAAGAAGGACTTCCGATTAGTGCCGATGCTACTGCTTTTCTATCACAAGGGAAAATGCCGACCTTTATGTTCGGTCTGCCTGCTGTCGCATTAGCCATGTATAAAACAGCTAGACCTGAAAATAAATCGGCAATTAAAGGGTTATTAATTTCTGGTGTTTTAGCAACTTTTGTAACTGGGATTACCGAACCGATTGAATTCTTATTCTTATTTGTCTCTCCATTATTGTACTTATTCCATGTGATTATGACTGGATTAGGTTTTATGGTAATGGCTTTACTGAACGTTAAAATCGGAAATACCGATGGAGGAATTTTAGACTTCCTTATTTTTGGTGTATTACAAGGAAACCAAACAAAGTGGTATTTGGTCTTGTTAGTAGGAGCAGCTTGGTTTGCTCTCTATTATTTCGTATTTAAATTTGCTATTGAGAGATTTAACTTAAAAACACAAGGAAGAGAACTCGTTAATAAAGACGATACAAATTATTCAGAAGAAGAGTTAAGCCATAAGAAAAAAGGTAAATATGATGCTCCTGTTATTCTATCTGCTTTAGGTGGTACCGAAAATATTGCTTCATTGGACAATTGCGTTACACGGTTAAGGTTAGTGGTTCATAATATGGATGAAGTTGATGAAGAAGTATTAAAGGCTAATGGAGCATTGGGAGTGATGAAATTAGACGACCAGAATCTTCAAGTCATCATTGGAACACAAGTAGCTTCATTAAAAAATCAATTAGAACGATTAATCTAACGAAAAGGGTGCGGTAGTGTTGGAAAAAAATGAATTTGATGAATTAATTGACAGGAAAGGAACGTACTGTACGCAGTGGGACTATATAGAAGACCGTTTTGGGGTGAATGATTTATTGCCCTTTACTATTTCTGATATGGATTTTGCTGTCCCTAATGTTATTAATGACGCGCTAAAGAAGAGAGAGTCTCATCCAATATACGGCTATACTAGATGGAACCATATTGACTTTAAACAATCAATTGTCTCATGGTATAAAGAACGATTTGCAACCCAAGTTGATTTAGAGTGGATCGTCTATTCACCTTCTGCCATTTATACTATCTCACGCTTAATTGAATTGAAATCGGATGTAGGAGATCAAGTAGTCATTCAAACACCAGCCTATGATGCTTTTTTTAAAACGATTCGTACGAATAAACGAGAGATAGTAGAAAATCCACTTTACTATGTTAACGGAGTTTATTCAATAGATTTTGACGACTTAGAGCAAAAATTAGTTGATGAAAAAACTACGATTTTCTTATTGTGCAGCCCTCAGAATCCAACAGGTAGAGTTTGGACAAAAGAGGAGTTAACTAGAATGATTGAGTTGTGCGATCGTTACCATGTATTCTTGATTTCCGATGAGATTCATATGGATATTGTTCGAGAAACTTATCAACATCTTCCAGTTGTTTCATTGGCCACAAAGTTGGAACAAATAGCTATCTGTTCTTCCGCAAGTAAAACGTTTAATACTTCGGGTCTGATAGGTTCCTATGCCTTGATCCCAGATAAAAGATTACAAGAAGATTTTTTAGAAGTATTGAAAGATAGAGATGGTTTGTCATCTGCGAGCATTATGGGTATTGAAAGCATCATGGCAGGTTATAGTAATGGACAAAATTGGGTAGACGAATTGAATGAGTATATTTCAAATAATCTAAATGTCGTAGCTAATTACTTAAAATCACAGATTCCAGAAATTAGGTTTACCATTCCAGAATCAACATTCTTAGCCTGGATCGATATCAGTGGATTGCCTTTCGAGATGGAAGAGTTGCAACAGGCTCTTATCGAAATTGGAGAAGTCGCTATTATGGACGGATCAATCTATGGAATACAAGGAAAAGACTTTCTTCGAATGAATATTGGTTGTCCACGAAAGAAAGTAATGGATGGTTTAGAAGGATTAAAAAAAGCTGTGGATTATTTGAAAATGAATAAAAATCAATTATGAATAGACAAAAGCAAACAGTTGAAACAGCAAGAAGCACCTACCACAATTTTGTATGTGGTAAGTGCTTCTTTGTACTTTCTGATCCAAAGGTAATCACCTGAAGTAAGTAGAGTTCTATCCGTCATTCAAGACAAAATTTGGAATAATTGTTAATCTATCGTACAAAATTGATAAGAAAATTGAGTCTATTATTAGTTATAGAGGTTCTTCCTCATAATCCGGTATACAAATTTGAGCAAATGCTGAAGTATCAGTGTTCTAGCTCATTATTGGATAAGAAATCGAAAGGGTTTATTAGCTAGACCCTTTCTAGCTAATAAAAGATTGTAGAAATTGCCTTTAATTTATCGTTAGATGGGTGTTACCTCATAATTGGGATAAAAAAAGAGTTTACATTATGAGGTAGTTTGTCATTTAATCGAAAAATAGCTTAAATTACGTATAGTATATATGAAAAATAAAATAAAAATAGGAGTGGTAGATGGATGGCTTTTAAAGAGAGAGAAAAACCGTTTCGATTATTAGTCATGGAGTCTTTGGCGAATCGAATGGATTTGTCAAGAGACGACCGCAATAAATATGCGAATTGGGTCAAAGGATACAGTGGGGAAATGAAGTTTGATTCTATAACTGAACAATTGAAATGTGAGTGTCTAGTTTTAAACGATTTGTATTTAACAGTGAGAGGGAAGAAATTCCAACTGGATACTTTGGTGATTACTGCAAAGTGCCTTTTTGTATATGAAGTGAAAAATTTTGAAGGCGAATATTATTATGAAAATGACAAACTGTACTTTGAACGAACTAAAAAGGAGGTGTTTGATCCTCAATATCAAATCAAAAATGCGGAATCAGCGTTGCGTCAACTAGTGGATCAAATGGGATATAATTGGAATATTAAGAAATTCGTTGTCTTTATAACTAATGACTTTACTTTGTTTCAAGCTCCAAGAAATAGTGGAATAGTGTTGCCGGGGATGTTGAAATCGCACTTTTCAATGGTTAATGAGATTTCGGGAAGGTTAAATCAGAATCATTACCGTTTTGCAGAAGAAATCAAACCAATGCATATGGAAGATTTTTCTTTACATAATGTACCTTATTATGAAAATGAGCTGTTAAAGAAAGGAGTTACTTGTTTTTATTGTGGTTCTTTTATAGAAGTATTCAAGAAAAATAGGACATGTATATGTAAATATTGTAGCAAAGAAGAGAAAGTCTCACAAACCATTATTCGACATGCACAAGAATATATACGATTATTTCCAGAGCAAAAAATTACTACAGCAGCTATTTGCAATTGGTGTGATAATCGGTTGTCTATTTGTCGAATAAGATATATTTTCAACAAACATTTAACAGCTAAAGGAACAGGTAGATGGAGATACTACGAATTTAAAAAATTAGACTTATTTGGGATTATTGAAGTTAATTGATGAGTACGGTTACTTTTTCTGTTGCATTAATTTCTATTTATGATATTATTATTGAGTAAACGATTACTCAAATGAAGTGAGGTAGCTATGAAAAAGCAGCTTTCTATAAAAGATATTGCAAAATTAAGTAATGTATCTACTGCGACGGTATCAAGAGTTTTGAATGATAACGGAAGATTTTCAGAAGAAACTAGAAAAAAGGTATTAGATGTCGTAAAAGAATTTGGGTATTCTACTAACTCTGTAGCAAAAACGTTGCGTGAGCAGAAGTCACATACAATTGGCATGATTGTCCCAGATATCAGTAATGAATTTTTCTCTTCTTTGATCACACAAATTGAAAGTTATTTCTTTGATAAAGGGATTTCTACTATTATTTGCAACACGAACAAAGATGCGGAAAAAGAAAAAGCTTATTTGAAATCGCTTGATTCTAAATTAGTGGACGGGCTTATTTGTATCTCTGGACAAGAGGAAATTGATGAAACACAACTTTCAAGAGATATTCCGATTGTGTGTATTGACCGTAAACCTAAAGTAGCTAGTAATATAGCCATTGTAGGTTCGGATCATTCTGAAGGTGGTTATAAGGCAACCCGATTTCTACTTGATAAAGGTTGTAAAAGAATTTTACTTTTAACTAAAGACAATAATACAACATCTAGTAATGATCGAATCGCTGGCTATAAAAAAGCACTCAAAGATGCCAATTTAAAACTGGAGTCTGAATTAATCATTCATGCATCTTCAAGTAGTTTATCGAAATTTGAAATTGCTCAAAAATCTATTGAAGAAGTTTTAAATAGAGGATTGGTATTTGATGGTGTATTTGCTACAAACGATTGGTTGGCATATGGGGCGGTTCAAACATTGAAGAAGAATCACATTTCAATTCCTGATGAAGTGAAAGTTGTTGGTTTCGATGATGATAGTATCTCTAAGTATACTTCTCCAAGTATTACAACGATTCACCAAGAAACGAATGAAATTGCTGAAAGAGCTGCTGATATACTTTATCAATTGATGACCAAACCAGATACGACATTAAATAATCATGATATCAAAGTATCTACCAGACTAATTGAAAGAGAAACGACATAAAAATCGTTTTTTGTCTATTGAGTAATCGTTTACTCAATAAAATGATTTTCTTTAAATTAAAACCCTAAATAAGAAATAAAATGAGATTATCTTTTTGCTTTTGAGTAATCGTTTACCCAAAGGCAGGAATTTGAAATTGAAAGGAAGAAAATAATGGAAAAATTAATTTGTCCATCTATGATGTGTGCGGATTTTGGCTCTTTAAAAGATGAGGTAACGAAATTAGATCAAGCAGGAGCGGACGTTTTTCATATTGATATAATGGATGGTGTTTATGTTCCTAACTACGGTATGGGGTTGCAAGATTTTGAATTTATTCGCAAGGCTACTAATAAAATAGTGGATGTTCATTTAATGGTTAAAAATCCAGCAGATTATGTCGAAAAATTTATTGATATGGGAGCGGATATTATTTATTTTCATCCTGAAACAGATCAGCATCCGGCAAGAACGCTTGATAAAATACGAGCTAAAGGAAAGAAAGCAGGAATTGCTATCAACCCAGGAACGTCTATCGAAACCGTTCAAGAATTGCTTTATCTAGCAGATTACGTCTTAGTAATGACAGTGAATCCTGGATTTGCTGGACAAAAGTATTTAGACTATGTAGACCATAAAATTAAAAAACTGAGTTCTATGAAAGTTGAATATGATTTTGAATTAGTAGTAGATGGAGCCATTTCAAATGAACGAGTGGAAACATTGAGTTCACTTGGTGTAAAAGGTTTTGTATTGGGCACTTCAGCTTTATTTGGAAAAGAAGAAAGTTATCAAGAAATCATTAAAAACTTAAAAGGAGAGGGTAAATAATGAAACTAGCAATCGGCGGAGATCACGTAGGACAATTATTAAAACCAGAAATTATCAGCTATCTTGAAGAATTGGGACATGAGGTAAAAGATTATGGTCCATTTACAACTGAGAGAACAGACTATCCAAAATATGCTGAAAAAGTAGGAACAGAAGTAGCTAAAGGTAATTTTGATGGCGGAATTTTGATTTGTGGAACAGGCGTAGGAATCTCAATTGCTGCTAATAAAGTAAAAGGAATTCGTGCAGTTGTTTGTAGTGAACCTTATTCTGCAAAATTATCAAAAGAACACAACAATACAAATATTTTGGCATTTGGCTCTCGTGTGGTTGGATTAGACTTGGCTAAAATGATTGTAAAAGAATGGTTAGATGCAGAATTTGAAGGCGGCCGTCATGGAAATCGTGTAAATATGATTGAAGATATTGAATGTCGTTATATAGGAGAATAAGTTTTTAGAATTTTTATAAACCATTTAAATTGAGTTGTGACTGTTAAACCCCATTGCAGTCACAATTTACTAGTTTATTGTTGATGAAAAATAATACATATAAATAGTTGATTAAATATCTATTTGAAACTATTTGAAATAATATGAAATTAATTGATAAATAATGATTGATTTTGAAATTAAATGATGCTAAACTAAATTTATCAAACGAAGCGGAGGACTTAAATATGAAATTAGCTACTCGAATAAATTCATTTTTACCAGTATACGATAACGATTTAAAACAAGTTTTTTCAAAATTTAATGATCTAGGACTTACCCATGTTGACTTGAACTATCCAGAACACATGACAGGATTTTCTAGTGAGGAAATGAAAGCGTTGTTAGATGAAAACGATTTAAAAGCAAATGGTGTAGCCTTGCGTTTCAGAAATGAATTTATCAATGGTGAATTAGGAAATTCAGATGAAACAATTGCTCAAAACGCTTTAGAACTTTGTAAAGAAGCTGCTGATTACTGTAGAGAAGTTGGCGGGGAAGTTGTCACAATCTGGTTAGGTTTTGATGGATTTGATTACAGTTTCCAAATCAATTATCAAAAAGTATGGAATCAACTTGTAAATGCATTTAAAGAAATAGCAAACTATGCACCTGATTTGAAAATCAGCATTGAATACAAACCATTTCAACCTAGAGCGTATGCCTTTATCGATAGTATGGGTGTTGCCGGAATGATGTTGAATGATATTGACCGTGAAAATGTTGGGGTCACACTTGATTACTGTCATATGTTAATGAAACATGAGAATCCAGCTTTTGGTGCTGAAATTTTTGGTAGTCGCAATAAATTGTTTGGCGTTCATATTAATGATGGTTATGGTCTCAACGATGACGGTTTAATGATTGCTACGTCAACACCATTCAAAACACTAGAATTTCTGTACTATGTTAAAAAGCATAACTATGATGCACCATTTTACTTTGATACATTCCCAATCATTGAACACGCAGTAAAAGAATGTGAACAAAACATTAAGATGATCAAATTATTAAATGGTCTGATTGATAATGTTGGTTTGGATCAAATTCAAGATATTATTGACCGAAACGATGCAATTGGAGCAAGCGAACTTATGATGAAATTTTTATCAAATAACTAGTCTCAATAAAAAAAAGAGGTGTGAGGAAATATGGTAATGAATTATAAAGATGGTGCTAAAGATATAATAAACCTTATTGGAGGGAAAGAAAATATCTCTGGCATGACTCATTGTGCTACCAGATTACGGTTTAATTTAAGAGATACATCGAAAGCAGATACAGCAGCAATAGAAAAAGTTGATGGCGTGGTAAACGTCATCAACAAAGCTGGACAATATCAAATCTTAATTGGAACGAATGTACCAAAATTATATGCTGAAATAGAAGAATTAGTTGGTGAGACTAAATCAGCACCAACTAATACTGAAAAAGCTGATAGATCAGCACAAGGCATAATTGGATCCGTTTTCTCAGCTATTTCAGGTATATTCGCTCCTTTATTACCAGCTTTAGCAGGTTCAGGTATTTTAAGAGGGTTGCTCTTATTAGTTGTCCAGTTAGGTTGGTTAAGTGAAGCAAGTGGGACTTACCAAATATTGTCAGCGGCTTCAATGACCGTGTTTTATTTCTTACCAGTGTTACTTGCCTTTACATCAGCTAGAAGATTTGGGGCAGATATTTATATTTCAGCATTAATCGGTGCGGCGTTATTGCATCCTGATTTTATTGCCTTACTAGGAGATGTTGGTAATGGAGCGACAACCACGTTCTTGGGTATTCCAACTGTATTAATGAATTATAATTCAACAGTGGTTCCGATTATTCTTTCTATCTGGATTTTCTCATACCTATATAAATGGCTTGATAAAGTGATTCCAGAAACACTTAAACTGGTTGTATTGCCTTTAATATCAATTGTCATTATGGTACCGTTGACAATTATTGTAATTGGTCCTTTAGGTGTTTATGGTGGAGAAGCAATTGGAAGTGTAGTTAATTGGTTGATTGCAAGAAGCAGTATTCTTGCCGGAATCGTGGTCGGTGGTGGCTGGTCTGTTCTAGTTAGTTTAGGCATTCACTGGGCAGTTAACCCAATCATGATCAATAACATTGCGACTTATGGTATGGATTACATCGTACCGTTTACCTTTGCCTGTAACTTCGCAACCATTGGTACAGCATTAGGTGTACTTCTAAAAGCGAAAGATTCTGATATTAGAAGTTTCTCAATTACTGGGATGGTTACGATTGCTTTATCAGCAATTATTGAACCGACTGTGTTTGGTTTATTGCTTAAAAATAAAAAGCTGTTCTTGGCACAAATTATTGGTGGAGCAGTGGGTGGAGCATACCTAGGTTTGACTAACGTATATGCAAATGCATTTGTTTTTGGAAGCGTTACTACTTTCCCAGCATTTGTGGGTGAGAATCCATCAAACTTCATTAATGCTATGATTGGTCTGGCTATTTCATTAGTTGTAGCAGCTGTCATTTCGTACTTTGTTACAAGAATTGATGAAAAACTAATCAAAAACTAAAATAATTTAAGATAATCGTTATAAAAGCTTGTCACCTTGTCATTTATATGAAATGATAAGGTGACAAATTTTTTTTACTGAGGTGTGTTTATAATGATTCCGTATGAGAGAAAAAAAGTGATTTTAAACAAATTAAACGAGCAAGATATTGTTATACTGGATGAATTACAAAACGTATTATCCGGCGTATCGGTTTCGACTATTCGTCGAGATTTAAAAGATTTAGAAAAGGCAGGTCACGTAACATTATTGCCTGGCGGTGCTGCAAAATTATTTTCCCGCTCTACAGATGTTCCAATTACAAAAAGAACGACTTTAAATCGTAATGAGAAAAAAGAAATTGCCTTGTTGGCAGTTAAAGAAGTTAAATTAGGCGAGACAATATATGTAGACTCAGGATCAACCGGTGAAGAATTGCTATTAGAGTTAGCAAAGAAAAAAATAACCTTGATTACTTCGGTTACAAATTTCAAAATCCCTCTTCAAGATGTAGAAGCGCAAGTCTATTCTCTTGGTGGTTTTGTCAATTTCACAAACAATTCGCTTAAAGGCGATTTAACCGTGCAGAATATTGATTATTTTAATTTTGATCGTGCGTTCATTGGCGCAAATGGAGTGGATAGTAAATTTGGCTACACCACACCTGATTTAAGTGAGGCACTTAAGAAAAGAAAAGTAATTGAAAAATCGCAAGAAGTTTACTTTGTTTGTGATTCCAGCAAATTCCATGAGGTCTATATGTCTTCGATTGCACCTTTATCAGATTCAGTTCTCATTACGGATGAAAGAGATGAAGCAATTGAAAAGAATCTTAAGCAATTAATCTGCTGAGTTTTTATTACTAGGTACTTATAGCTTTAAAAATTAATTTAAAGGATGGTTAAGAATAAATCTTAGCTATCCTTTTTATATTTCTTGATTTTATGAGAGAGTTGGTTCTTTGAACATATAGTAGTTAAAATTATCAATAGACAAGCAACCATATATTTACTCTAAATTAACTTTAGAGAATAAAAAACATTAATTATAGTAGACAGTGGACAAATAACTTATAATAGCATCCTGTTTGTCCAAAACAGTAATGAATGGAAAAATAGCGAGTATCTGTATTTAGTTTATTCTGTTCTTTGAGTGTTCTATTCGTCCAGGTGTCAAAGGTATGATATGATTTAGGTAAAGACAGAAATTTTGGAGGAAAGACAATGAAAATGACTCTTTATCGAACTATTAATGTGAAAAGCCCTGAAAAAATAATTACTTTACAGAAACCTTTTGAATCAGGCAATGTCCCACAAAAAGGAGACCTTATTAAAGATTCTATGTTTGTGGATCCTGATGAAATTGAGGTAATTTCAGTAGATAAAAATGAAGCAGAACAAACGGTTGCTATCCATTTAAGACCAATAGAAATGAACTATGCGACCGATGAACACAATCAAAACATGGTGAATGCTTATAAAGTAAACGGTTGGACAAGTGACGTGTACTAAATGATTTAAAGATAAAAGCTGCCTAGAGATTTTTTCTCTAGGCAGCTTTTTACGTTTATGCTAAAATTTCATCTTTGATTTGATCAACAGGGTAACTTGAATAAAGATTTAAAAAGTTTTCTGGATCCTTTAATACTAACTCTTTTAAGTTTTGTTTATTTAAGCTGTCAAGAATACGAACGGCTCTATCGATGAGTCCTGGTTCAGATAGATCACCGATTTTTTTCATACAGACTTCTTTGCGAACCAAGGCAGTCGCCAACATAACCGCATCATCCATCTGAGCACTTTCAGATTCCATTTGCTTGATGTAAAACAAAGTTTGTTCGTATTTTTGATCCATCATTAGTAGATTTGTTAAATGCAGTAAGAAACTGATTTTTAAAGTCCTTACTTCATCAAGATGTTTGTATTGAGTTAATGTTTCAAGTGCTCTTTCAGTGAGTAGAGCAGCAGTATCACTGTCAAATAAATACAAAATATTATTGATGATGTGCAGTTCAGCTAAGTACCATTTATCCAGTATTTCCATCCTATTCCACACTTCTTGAGCATAATCTTTAGCTTTAGCTAAATTTTGTTCCTCAAATAATACTGCATATCCACGACAAGCATTTAAAATATCGAGAGTCAACTGATCGTAGCGTTCCTGCACCAATTTTTCGCCCTTTTCAATGATCTCATAAATTAATTCAAGTGTTGGATTTTTATTTAATTGTTTAAATAAATAAAGGATCGTTTCTTTCTGTCCTAATTCAAAATCATTTAAAAGGTAGCTGAATTCCTCATGAGACATATCCATATGATCTAAAATAGCGAGATATTTGGAAAGGGTAGGAGTGATATCATTATTTTCAAACTTTGTATACGTTGAACGAGCCATGGTATGATCCGAAATTTCATTTTGTGTATAGCCTTTATTTTCTCTGATCTTTTTTAATGTTGAGCCAATGGGAATATTTATGTCAGACATATGACAACCTCCTAGAAATAAGTCCAGTTATTATTGTAACGCTTTGTGGCAAAGCAGTGTATAGTCGGTATACTTGATTCAAAGCAATTAGTTTAACTAGGAAAGAAAAAGCGTTTAAAGTAATAATAAGACGTTTACCACCTGCACAGAGGAAGAAGGAATGACGTATTACAAATAAAGAACATTTAACCAAACCAACAAATCTTCCACAACTGCAGTATTTTTATGTGATTAAAGGAAAAGATCAAACGATTCGACTAGATATAGAAGAATCGGACATTTTTCTAAATGCCGATGGTGTATTAGATTGTCCAATTGATACGGTGTTGCGCAAAAATCAGTATTCGTTTGAGGACTTAAATAGTTGGTTTGCTAAAGAAATTCAATTCATTGCCGTTAACAATGGTATTGAGCAAATTCTTCATACCATTCAATTAAATGTGAACCTTTAAACGACTTCAGATTATTTTAGCATAAAATCCTATAATAAAAGATTAAAAATTCATAAAATGCTTTGTAAAGCGAATCCATTATGAACAAATTATGACAAATCCAAAAAGTCCTTGTCTTCGTTATAAAAAGGATTTATTATTTTTAGTGAAAATGATCTGTTTTATCATTTGTTTATGAATAAAAAAAATAAATATTCATAAATATTTTGAGAGATGAATCTCAAAATAGAGAGAGCAGCTATTAAACAATTAAAATTTCTGTTAAAACTGAGAGAACTGATCTCGGTTTTTTTTTGTCTATTTGGTGTCAATTGTGGTAAAAGGATTGATTAACTGTTGGATTGCGCTAAACTAGCTAAGGGACCATTAGATTACATAGAGAATGGAAGATACATAAAAAATGATATTAAAAGGTATAAGATTTCTGCTGATGGTAAGTTTACTGGTGCTTATATATTTTGAAAGTCCATCGGTATTGGCAGCTACAAACAATGAGACAGAATCAAGTGAAGCAGTAGAAAGTGTTCCATCAAATGAATTCAACGAACCTGTAGAAATCCAAAAACCTATTCCAAAGAATGAGGCGATTGTGAGTGAACAGGTATCCATTGAACCTAAAATAGCTCATGCTGGTGAGCAACGATCATTCAGTCTGACGCTACCGGAAGAATTAAGGTTTGAAACGATTGTTTTAAGTTATTTGGCTGGTGACACAAAAATAGAAACAACCGTTGTATTAACCTATGATACTGAATTAAAACAGTATGTAGGGCAATTGGAGACGACTAAAGAGACAGCTATCGGACAGTGGTTATTGACAAAAGTGGTTGGAATTGATGAAAACGAAGTCCCAAGTGTATTGGAAACGAGATCTTTAGCAAACGAAGATCCAGAACTAAAAGCAGGCGATTTTGAAGTGCTTGCACACCCAGCTTCTCTAGTAGATCTTACGTCGATTAAAGTTGAACCAAAAGCCGTTAAAGTGGGCGAAAAGCTTCAGTTTAGTTTGCATTCAGTTGGAAATGAACGGTTGACTAATGTAACAGTTGTTTATCGCTTGTTGCCTAAAGATGGTGAATCAATAGATCAACAGTTGCTGCTCTCTTTAACATTTAATGAAGCAACAAAAGTCTATGAAGGAGAATTGGCTTCTATCACCAATGAGTTAATGGGCGATTGGGTGATTGATCACCTAAGTGGTAGTGATGAGCAAGGCAATCCATTTAGCTTATATAACCAATTTGTCATTGGATTAGATAAAGAACAGTTACAAAAACAAATTGATGAACTAAACAAACAACTACTAGCACAACAAACAGCAGAGATAGAAGACACAGACGAACAAGAAAATAGAGACGTATTGCTAGAAAAGATTCAACAACTGGAAGCAATGATAGAAGAAAAAGAAAAATTACTCCAATCAGATCTTTCGATGGGGAATTTTACTATAGAAAAACAGTTGAAAGAAGAACTTGATGCAGTGGATGAAGAGACGCCTATATCAAGTGAAGAAGAAAGTAGTGCATTAGAAAAAGAAGCAGAGTCAAGTTTGAAAGAGTCTAAAACGGACGTTAGTAAAGAAGAACGGACAACAGAGTTGAAAGATACACAAGAAAAGACTAATGTGAACAGCTCCCAAAATGAAAATCAAGATTCAACTAAAGAGTCTGCTCAAGCGATAGATGCAACATCCGTTTCAGAAGAAAATGTAACAGACGAAAAAAAGGAAGCAACCGCATTTTCGAAAAGTTCCTTATTTATTGTGTTGGCTGCTTTTGTCATTATTAATGGATTTATATTTAAATTTTAAAAAAGTAACGATGGCTTTCAAAGTCTCTTTAATAAGAGATTTTGGAGGCTTTTTAGTCTAGTTTGGTTTCTTGTCGGTTTTATGAGTAAGCCTTATTCTATAAGGGTACAAGGCCTTGTAACACCAGTACAAAGGATTTGAACTAGATGATAAGAAGACTAAGTGAAGAAAATGAAAAAGGTTTTTTTGATCAGCATTCAGGAATCGTCTATGGGGTATTGAAGAAATTAGGTGTGAACCGCAATCATTCAGACTACGATGATTTTGTGCAACAAGGTTTGCTGAAATTGGTAGAAGCGTACGAAACGTTTCCAAAAGATTTAGAGCAGGCCGAATATCTGTATCAATTTACTGGTTTTGCATACACTAAGGTTCGTTGGAAAATGTTGGATTTGTTAAGGAAACAACAGCGAAAATGGGAAAGTGAAATGCCTTGGCCAGAAGATTTTGTTAAGCAGCAGCCAGATACTCATTTGCCATTCGAACAAGCGTATCAAGAGATGGATTTATTGAAAGAAATGCTGCCATTGCTCACTAAAAACGAACAAGCCTATTTAGTAGACACGGTAGTCACTCGTTTATCGGTTACAGAAATTGCTAAAAAGCAAGGAGTGAGTCGGAAAACAGTCTATCAATGGAAAAAGAGAGTAGCTGAAAAGTTAGCGCATTTTTTACTTATCTTGAAAGACTAACAGAACGTTGAATGATAAAAACAGCTTATGCGAATCAAAAATACTCGCATAAGCTGTTCGTTTTAGTCATGGAAATAGGTTGGTTTAAACTTTAAACTTAGAGAAAAATCTTCTCTAATCTCATCAATATACGGATTCCCTTCTCCGAGAATTGTTTCAAGCGATTCATTTGCACGATAGATGGTTAAATAATTGATAAGTGATTCTATTGGAGAAAGTACGGATAGGAAAGTAGAAGCTTTTACACGCCTTTGCACAATATTTAGCTCATCCGTAAATTGAGGTGTGTGGGTAAAGTGTAAAAGTCCAACGATCTCATCAATGACATTTTGCTGAAGAAAAGAAAGTTTAGCGGATCGTTCTACTTGTTCATTAAAGCTGCGAGCTGAAATTAAAAGCTTCAACTCATGGCCGTCTCGAAAATAAACGTGTATACTATTTCCTTTTTTATCTTCTACAGCATCAAGCGCATGATGGAGCCCATACCAGCTGGTAGAATCGTTGGATGAGCCTTTCTCAGGTACAAATATTTGATAGCCTGAGACAAACGGACAGCGGTGATGAAAACCTAAACTTTTACCAATCGATTGAACGGTCTGGTAATTTATCGGACGTTTACTGAAGTAACGGTTCATAATGGTACGAGAATGTTCCTTTGTTTTTAAAGGTGGTGTTCCTAATTGGAAAACAATGGTATTAAATAAAGTGTCTTTGACATCACGAATATCTTTTATGTAATAGGTGTTTTCATTCAATAAAATATGGGAATGTTCAAAACTCATAGCTAACAAGGCGGAAAGAGTCGTGTCTGTAATCAACAAAGGCTTGATCGGTATCCGAGTAAATGACGTTTCATAATAGTAATGCGAGTCACTTTTTTCGTTTTGAAGAGGCGTATAGTCAGTTGTCGCTATTCTTTTATTAAATTGATAATAAGTCGTTCTCAAATTATTATAATATTCTTTGTGCTGATTACAGTCAAAATCTTCTTTCATCCTGCTGGCCCCATTTCATGTGTCAATTTGTTAAAAGCGTAACATAACTTAATTGTAAACGCTATCATTTAGAGAAACATTAACTAATCAATTATTCTAATTAAATTATCACTGTTTTTTAATTGTTTTTCATTAATCTAGCCTGTATTTCCTCTTAGGCAATACAATTGCAAAACTTAGATGATAAAGTTTAATTGTATCTACTCAAATGACAAATGATTCTGAGTTAGTCGAACTAAGGCTCGTTGCATCAACTCAAATGAGAAATGGATTTGAGTTAATCGAATTAAGGCTCGTTGCATCGACTCAAACGAGAAATGGATTTGAGTTAATCGAACTAAGGCTCGTTGCATCAACTCAAAGAAGAAATCGATTTGAGTTAGTCGAACTAGGATTCATTGTGCTTACTCAAATGAGATTCTACTTTAAGTCGGCCAATAGTATCTTAATTTGCTAAAATTATTAATAAAAGTAGCATGCTTTAAAAATTGGGAAATGACAGTCAAGATGCTTTTACAATTATTTTTTTCAAGCGTATACTGAATGAAAGAGATGAGGAGGTATACTCATGAAAAAAATTGTTACGCATCTTTGGTACGATAAAGAGGCTCTTGAAGCAGCAGAATTTTACACAAATTTATTTGATCATTCTTCTATTGATAGTGTGGTAACTCTTAATGACACTCCTTCTGGATCGGCAGAGAGCATTGTGTTCACGTTAGCTGACCAAACTTTTATGTCCATTTCAGCTGGTCCAATATTTAAGTTGAATCCATCTGTTTCTTTGCAAGTCGTTTGTAAAACTTTAGCGGAAGTAGATCATTTATGGAAGCAACTATCTAAGGGAGGTTCCATAATGATGCCGCTTGATGCTTATCCATTTAGTGAAAAATATGGCTGGACAGAGGATAAGTACGGCCTCTCTTGGCAAATTATGTATTTGCCCGATCAATTAATTTCACAAAAAATCACTCCAACTCTGTTATTTACAGATGAACAGTATGGTAAAGCAAAAGAGGCAATCGAATTTTACACGTCAGTCTTTACTAATGCTGCCTTTGACGGGTTGAATTATTATAGTGAGGATGATGAACAAGGTCAAGGTGGAAAATTGATGTATGGAACGTTTAATCTGGAAGGACAAAATTTTGTAGCGATGGATAGTGCCGTTGCACATGGATTTGAATTTTCTGAAGCCATTTCTTTTCTAGTCAACTGCGATACACAAGAAGAAATTGATTACTTTTGGGAAAAACTTTCTTTTGTGCCTGAAGCTGAGCAATGTGGCTGGTTGAAAGATAAGTTCGGATTCTCATGGCAAATTTCACCAACGATCATGAATGACATGATGAATACAAAAGACCGTGTACAATTGGACCGTGTGACACAAGCTTTCCTTCCAATGAAAAAAATGAACATTGCCGAATTAAAAAAAGCGTATGAAGGGTAAAAATGAAACGCCAAACTTTTTATAAGATTGGCGTTTTTGTTAAAGGAGATGGTAGGATGAGACGGATTGTTATGAACTTAGCCATGAGTTTAGATGGATTTATCGCCAATGAAGATGGCAGCTTTGAATGGATCAAAGGGTACGAAGACAATACGTTAAATACAGACAATCCATACAATTATGAAGCATTGTTAGAAGATATTGATATTGTTGTGATGGGGAAAAGGTGTTATGAACAAGATATGCATTTGGAATTTAAAGCGAAAACCGTTTATGTAGTTACTCATTCGACGATCACTGATTATGATAACATTAAGTTTTGTGGCGAAGACATCATTGAGGTCATCAAGGAAGAGCAACGAAAGACTGGTAAAGATATTATGCTATTTGGTGGCGGAAAACTCATCAATACCTTTTTACAAGCTGATTGTATTGATGAGTACATTATTGGGCTGATCCCAGTTATTCTAGGAACAGGCCGTCCGTTGTTTTATGGCGGGTATCCACCAATTGAGTTAAAGCTGGAAGAATACATGGTGGATAAAGGAATCGTTATTTTGAGGTATGTGAACAGATAAGTGAGTATTACTTATAGGCATTCAATTGAATGCTTATTTTTTTTGAAGAGCAATGTATATTATTGGTAGGATTGAGGGAAATGGACGAATAATCATAAAAATAGGACAAATGATTGCAAAATAGGGGTTGGTTTGTCTAAAATAGTAAAGTAAGTAGTCATTAGGTTGTAAATTAAATAAATAATTTGGAAAAATCAAAAGAAAACGCTTGCACATATTTTAAATAGATGGTAAGATTCATGTGTAATCGGTTCCACAAAAACTTTTAAAAGAGCGAGGGATAGCATGACAACGATAAAAGAAGTTGCAAAATTAGCAGGTGTATCGGTAGCTACTGTTTCTAGAGCATTAAACAATAGTGGCTATGTCAGTGAAGACGCTCGAAAAAAAGTGGAGGCAGCCGTTAAAGAATTAAATTTTTATCCTAATGAGGTAGCAAGATCTCTCTATCAAAAAAAATCAAAACTAATTGGCTTACTGTTGCCAGATATCGCAAATCCTTTTTTTCCTTTGATTGCTAAAGGAGTAGAAGACGGCGTGAATCAACGAGGCTATAGCTTGTTACTGGGAAATGTGGAAGAGGATCTTGAAAAAGAAAAAGATTATTTGAAAATTTTTTCGCAAAATAACATTGCTGGAGTCATCTCAGCGGTTCAAGGCAATACGAAAGATTTTCAACATATGCCATTTGTTTTATTAGACCGAGTGAAAAGCGACCATGATTTTGCTGTTCATTCAGATGATTACACAGGTGGAATGATGGCTGCTGAAGCGATCGTAGCCAGAAGTCCAAAAGAAATCATCATTATGGTGGGTCCAAAGGAAGTGCCCAGTTCAGCTGTTCGTTTAGCTGGAAATAAAAAAGTATTGCAAGAAAGTCACTTAGATTATCAAGTATTTCAAACGACTAGTTTTCAATTAGAAGAAGCAGAGGAAACGGCAGAACAGTTTTTTGGAAAATTTCCTAATGCGGACAGCGTGATTGCTTCAAATGATGTTTATGCAATGGCAGTCATGAAAGAAGCACTTAAAAGAGGTCGTCGTATTCCAGAAGATTTTCAGATTATTGGCTATGATGATATGCCGTTTAGTAGAATGGTTTATCCAGGATTAACGACAATCGCTCAACCGGCTTATGAAATTGGGTATAAGGGTGCAGAACTGTTGTGTGATATTCTTGAAAAAGGATTTGTTGAAAACAGCCGCATTCAATTGCCCGTAACGTTAAAAATTAGAGAATCAGTTAGAAAGAAGGATGAACATGAGTAAAATTACTGTAATTGGCAGTATCTCTACAGATTTTGTAGTGACAGCTGATATAAGACCAGAAGTCGGTGAAACCATTACCGGCAATGATTTCAGTACAACATTTGGTGGGAAAGGGGCCAATCAGGCTGTAGCAAGTGCTCGACTAGGCGGAGACGTTTATATGGCTGGAACTGTTGGTAATGATTTATTTGGAAAAGAATTGATTCAGAATCTGATAGGGAATAATATTCATGTAGACTATGTGGAACCCGTTACACAAGTGCCATCTGGATCAGCTCATATCACAATTGTGGATGGAGACAATTGCATTGTTTATGTTCCAGGAGCGAATAACGCGATTGATACAAATAGAATTGAAAAATTAATTGCGTTAATTCAATCAAGTGACATCGTGGTTGTACAAAATGAATTGCCACAAGAAGTTGTTGAAAAAATTATCGAGGTTTGTTTTGCTCAAAACGTTAAAGTTATTTACAATCCGGCTCCTGCTAGATTTGTCAGCCAAAGCATTTTAGAAAAGGCTACTTATCTGACACCAAACGAAAGTGAGTTCAAGTTGTTATTTCCGATGATGACCCTGTCTGAAGGTTTAGCTCACTACCCAAATCAATTGATTGTGACGATGGGCTCTAAAGGTGTTTACTATCATGATGGAACAAGTGAGAAGCACGTTTCTTCTTACTCGGTAGACCCGATAGATACAACAGGCGCAGGAGACACCTTTAACGGAGCATTTGCAGTAGCCCTTACGGCTGGTTTAGATATGGACTCCAGTATTCGTTTTGGGAACTTAGCTGCTTCATTATCGATTCAAAAATTTGGCGCTCAAGGCGGAATGCCTACGCTAGCAGAAATGAAAGAGAGTGAAAACTATGAAAAAACATGGAATATTAAATAGTGATATAGCAAAAGTCTTATCCGATTTAGGGCACACAGATAAAATCGCGATTGGTGATGCTGGGTTACCTGTACCAAATGGCGTGAAAAAGATTGATTTAGCTTTAACGTTAGCTGAGCCTTCTTTTTTATCGGTTTTAAAAGTCGTCTTAAGCGATATGAAAGTTGAAAAAGTGGTATTAGCTGAAGAGATAAAAGAACAAAATGCCACACAGTTAAGGGACATAAAAGCAACATTAATAGATGATGAACAAATAACTTACGTGAGTCATGAAGCATTTAAAGAACAGTTGAAAGATGTAAAAGCGGTTATACGAACAGGAGAAGCAACACCCTATTCCAACATAATATTGCAATCAGGTGTTTTATTTTAGGAGGTGTGTCAGATGGAAGTAAAAATGACAGGCATTAGAAAAAGTTTTGGCAGCAATTCTGTCCTCAGAGGGGTCGACTTCGATATTCATGCTGGTGAAGTTCATGCCTTGATGGGTGAAAATGGAGCTGGGAAATCAACTTTGATGAATATCTTAACGGGATTGCACAAATCAGATGCTGGCGAAATTAGTATCAATGGTGAAAAGAAGCATTTCGATAATCCAAAAGAAGCAGAAGAACACGGGGTAAGTTTTATTCACCAAGAAATGAATACTTGGCCAGAAATGACGGTACTGGAAAACTTGTTTATTGGTAAAGAACTTAAGAACAAAATGGGTTGGATCAAAACAAAAGACATGCGTAGTCTTGCGGAAGCTACATTTAATGATCTAGGGGTCCACATTGATTTGGATGCAGAGGTCAAACAACTTTCAGTAGGCCAACAACAAATGATTGAAATTGCCAAATCATTGATGACAAATGCTCAAGTCATTATTATGGATGAACCAACAGCAGCGTTAACAGAAAGAGAAATCGATGTATTGTTCAAAATTATCGCAACGTTGAAACAAAAAAAAGTAGCTATTATTTATATCTCACATCGGATGGAAGAAATTTTTAAAATCAGTGATCGCATTACCGTTATGCGAGATGGCGTATCGATTGATACAACATTGACCAAAGAAACCACAAATGATGAAGTGGTACGCAAAATGGTTGGACGTGACTTGGAAGACTATTACCCAAAGAAACACTCTAAAATTGGAAATATTGTATTTGAAACAAAGGGATTAACACAAGAGAATCGTTTTGAAAATATTTCATTTACCGTAAAGTCTGGCGAAATTGTTGGATTCTCAGGTTTGATGGGTGCCGGAAGAACCGAAATCATGCGCAGCTTGTTTGGAATCGATGAATTGGATCAAGGCGAAGTTTATCTTGAAGGAGAAAAAATTACGATCAAAAATCCAAGTATGGCGATTGAAAAAGGGATCGGTTTTTTAACAGAAAATCGAAAAGAAGAAGGATTGATCTTAGATTATTCGATTCGAGACAATATCAGCTTACCATCGATTGATGGATTTAGTAAAAAAGGGCTGATTGATACACATGCAGAAACCGATTTTGCCCAGTTATTGATGGAACGTCTTCATGTTAAAGCAGAGGATCAATTTGATAGCGTTTCCAGTTTGTCTGGTGGAAACCAGCAAAAAGTTGTCTTAGCTAAATGGATCGGTATTGGCTCAAAAGTATTGATTTTAGATGAACCGACTCGTGGTGTGGATGTTGGAGCGAAACGAGAAATTTATCAACTGATGAATGAATTAGCGGATAGAGGTGTAGCCATCATCATGGTGTCAAGTGACTTACCAGAAATTCTTGGAGTTAGTGACCGAGTGATCGTAATTCATGAAGGTCATGTCGCAGGGGAATTAACTAAAGCTGAAGCTACAGAAGAAAAAATAATGAAACTCGCTACGGGAGGGTACTAACATGGTAGAAGCAAATGTAGAAAAGAAAGAAAAGAAAACGGGAACGCCAAAAAATTATATTGGAAAACTTGGGCCATTCCTTGCATTAATCGTATTAGTGGTATTAGTAACGATTGTAAATCCAAGTTTTATTGCACCAACGAATCTATTGAACCTATTAAGACAAGTTTCAACGAATGCGTTAATTGCTTTTGGGATGACATTTGTCATTATTACAGGTGGGATTGATTTATCAGTTGGGTCAACGTTAGCTTTAAGCAGTGCTTTAATGGCAGGCTCGATTGCAGCCGGTATGGATCCAATATTGGCAATGATCTTAAGTTTGGTAGTAGGAACGGTATTCGGAGCTGTTAACGGCTTATTGATTACTAAAGGAAATATGGCTCCATTTATCGCAACCCTTGCAACAATGACGATTTATCGTGGATTGACACTGGTTTATACAGATGGGAATCCAATCACGGGTATTGGCGACAGCTTTATTTTCAAATTTGTTGGCCGCGGGTATTTATTTGGTATTCCATTCCCAGTCGTATTGATGATCATTAGTTTTATCTTATTGTTTATCCTGTTACACAAAATGACTTTTGGTAGAAAAACATTTGCGATAGGAGGGAACGAAAAAGCATCATTTATTGCGGGTATCAAAAATGATCGCATCAAAACAGGTATCTACGCTTTATCTGGTTTGATGGCTTCACTAGCTGGTATCATCATCACATCTAGGTTAGACTCTGCACAACCGACAGCTGGTACATCTTATGAAATGGATGCCATTGCTTCTGTAGTATTAGGTGGAACAAGTTTATCTGGTGGACGCGGAAGATTAGTTGGGACCTTAATTGGAGCTTTGATTATCGGAACATTGAATAATGGAATGAATTTATTAGGTATATCAAGTTTTTACCAACAAGTCGTTAAAGGGATCGTCATCATCATCGCAGTATTATTAGACAGAAAAAACAAAAAATAGGAGGAATGACAAAGATGAAAAAATTAGTCGGTTTAGCAACAGTAGCAACGTTACTTTTAGCAGGTTGTGGGGCAGCAACTTTGGAAGGCGAAAACAAAACTGAAAGCGGTCCAGTGGAAGAAAAGGAAACCTCAGAATTAGTTGTGGGTGTATCCATTTCTACATTAAATAATCCGTTTTTTGTTTCACTAGAACAAGGAATTACCGATTTGGCTGATGAGCAAGATACAACCGTAAAAAGTGTCGATGCTCAAGATGATACAGCGAAACAAACTAATGATATTGATGACTTGATCCAACAAGGAGTAGATATCTTATTGATCAATCCAGTCGATTCAGCTGCAATCACACCTGCTGTTGAATCTGCAAATGCTGCTGGAATTCCAGTCATTACGATTGATCGTTCGAGTGATGGTGGAGAAGTAGTAACGCTAGTCGCTTCTGACAACGTTGAAGGTGGCGAAATGGCTGCTAAATACATTGAAGAGATCTCAGGAACAGATGCAAATACGGTTCAACTAGAAGGCGTTCCAGGAGCTTCTGCTACTAGAGAGCGTGGAGAAGGATTTACAAACATAGCTGAAGAATCATTAAACGTAGTAGACAGTCAAACGGCGAACTTTGACCGTGCAGAAGGATTAACGGTTATGGAAAATATGTTACAAGCTAATCCAGACATCCAAGCTGTCTTTGCACAAAACGATGAAATGGCGTTAGGTGCTATTGAAGCCATTCAATCTGCAGGAAAAACTGGTGAAATCCAAGTTGTCGGCTTTGATGGAACTGAAGATGGAATCAAAGCAGTAGAAGCGGGTACCTTGAGTGCAACTGTTGCTCAACAACCTAGTGAAATGGGTAAATTAGCAATGCAAGCAGCGTTTGATTACTTTGCTGGCGAAACAATTGAAGAGTACATTGCTTCACCATTAGAATTGGTTAAGAACGAAGAGTAGGATAAAGGGGAAAAGTTTTGAGACTACTGTCTCAAAACTTTTTTGTTTTTTAAAGCGGTCGTCCTTAAGGTACAATTGAGCGTACTTCAATGAACGGATAAGAGTTCATGTCTCGTTGTGAACTTCGCAGAGAACTACTCGAATCGGTATCGTTCATAAGGTTTTGTAGTAGTGAAAGAAGAAAAATAAACGTATTAAGCTTTCGGTATAATGGAAGTTTGGTCTAGCTTTTTTATAAAATGATTGTTACTATTAAAAAAACAAAGAGTGAAAAGTCAATCTTATTAAACTATGGGAGGCATAATGATGAGTGTTGTTTCTGGTCAAATTGATTCTTCAGAATTAGGATTTAAGATTTCTTATAAAGCCATTTTGCCAGAGGAACGAACAGGGCCGTATCCTGTTTTGTATCTCTTACATGGATTATCAGACGATGATTCCAGTTGGTTGTATCAGTCATCAGTAGCACGATATGCGGCGGAGTACAATTTAGCTATTTTTATGCCGCAAGTCCATATAAGTTTCTATACAGATATGTATATGGGGGCAAATTACTGGAGCTTTTTAACAAAAGAGTTCCCTATGAAAATGAAAAACTTATTTAACATTTCTCATAATAGTGAAGAGACCTTTGTTGCCGGTCTATCTATGGGTGGCTATGGCGCAATAAAATGGGGATTAACGTATCCAGATGAAGTAGCTGGAATTGCGGCTCTTTCGGCTGCTGTAGATCCTTATAGGATATGGCAAGATGATCCAGATAGAGATAGCCTTTTCAAACCAATATTTGGGTCAAAAGAGTCGTTTGTAGGATCTGAAAATGACTTGTATGCCTTGCTAAAACAAGTAAATAAAGAAACTATTCAACCGGCCATTTTACAAATTTGTGGCACAGAGGATTATCTCTATGCAGACAATTTGAGATTTAAAAAAGCTCTTCAAGAGACCTTTTCCGATTATACCTTTAGTGAAAAGCCAGGAGAACATAACTGGGCATTTTGGGACCAAGAAATACAAGTTGTATTGAAATGGATTCAAGAAATAACAGCAAAAAAAAGAAGCTGAGATTTTCTCAACTTCTTTTTTTGCTGTTATAGAATTTTATGAAGACGTGTTGCCATCACGATAAGGTTCTACTGCTTAGAAAATTGGCCGATGTGAAAGCGAGAAGGAAAACGAATGCCATTTCAGGATGAATGTTCATTTAAATAGGCGAAATGAGTCTTAATTTGGTTAACTCAGAATTATTTTCTATATGAGTAAGCACAACAAGCGTTAATTCGTTTAACTCAAAACGAATTTCCATTTGAGTAGACGGAACAAGCCGTAATTCGTTCAACTCAAAACCAATTTCTATTTGAGTAGATGCAACGAGCGTTAATTCGTTCAACTCAAAACCAAATTCTATATGAGTAAGCACAACAAGCGTTAATTCGCTTAACTCAAAACGAATTTCCATTTGAGTAGATACAACGAGCCTTAATTCGTTTAACTCAAAACCAATTTCCATTTGAGTAGATACAACAAGCGTTAATTCGTTCAACTCAAAACTAATTTCCATTTGAGTAGATGCAACGAGCGTTAATTCGTTTAACTCAAAACCAATTTCTATTTGAGTAGACGGAACAAGCCGTAATTCGACTATCTTAGAACCTTTTTTCTTTTATTGCACTAAAAATTTGGGGTAGTCAACAGTTTCCAAAAACAATCTAAGTGAAAGCAACATTTGATTGAATTTAGTAGTGCTTATCTGTATACTTGAAAAATCATATTAGGTGAAAAAAGTATTGAGTTCATAGTTGGACATAAAGGATGTGTGGAAATGACTCTTGAAAATAAAAAATTAACAAAAGTTTTTTCTTGGTTGGCAGTATTGCTATGGATGGGTTTGATTTTTTATTTTTCTCATCAAGTTCAACAACAGTCCTGGGATTTAAGCCATACGGTATTGGGCATTAGTGTACAAGTTATTAAAATTGCTCAAGTTCTCATAGTCATCGGTTTGGCTGGTTTTGTTCTTATAAAATTAAAAAAACGAGGTATGACAATCGGAATAAAAGAATTATTGCTTATCCTCATCGCAGCCTATTTGTTGTATACATTATCTATTGGATTGCGACATATGCTTGTTCCACCAAATTTGCATCATTTTATCCGAAAAAATGCTCACTTTTTTATTTATTTGGTATTAGGAGTTTTAGTGAAAGTAGCTTTAATGAATAGTGGTATAAGAGGGTTTAAAGCAATTGGAATTGGGTTAGCGATTTGCGTCGGTTATGCTTTTTCAGATGAGTTCCATCAATCGTTCGTTCCAGGAAGAGGCGCTCAATTAAGTGACGTAGTAATCGATAGTTGCGGTGCAGGAATAGGAATGGTGTTGCAGATTTTATTCTTCAAATTTTTGTCAAAAAGAGAAAAAAACAATGTTCCAGAAAATAATTAAAAATAAGTATAAAAAATAAGCTCGGCGAGATGCCAAGCTTATTTTTTTTGATCATTTGTCCAGTTTACAGCAAATGATCTGTTTGGTTCCAAGCATTTAAAGTAAAGTGACCATCAGCGTAGCCTAATTCAGTAATACTAGTATTTGCTAAGGGTTCTTGTGAACGAAGGTCTTTTAATTCCATTCCAATCAGCGATAATAGGGTCGTTGTCCATGTAATGCTATGGCCAACAAATAACAGATCTTTATTAGGAAACTGGTCAATTGAACGATGGATCGCTTTGCTGCCTCTAGTGATTAATTCAGAATAGGTTTCTCCATTAAATTCACTCGGATCATACAAATCAGGACGATGGCGTAAATGATAAAAGGTGTCAGGAGAAGTTTCCTTCCAATGTGGAATAAAAGCACCTTCCCATGATCCATATCCGAATTCTTTCAAGTCATTTGTGTAGTGGATAATAAAATCTTGTTCGAATTGAGAGGCAATCAAACGAGTTGTTTCGACAACGCGTTTTTGAGGACTGGCAATAATGTGTTTAAATCCAATATCCTTCAGACATAATCCTGTCTTTTTAGCATCCTCTAAACTTTGCGGCAATAGAGGAGAATCAATATCTCCACCTTGAACGCGATCAGCCAGATTGTATTCGGTCATTCCGTGGCGTACAAAATATAAGCGTTTCATGTGAGTCCTCCATTTTTTTGAAATATAATTTCATTTTAACATAAATAAATCAGTAAAAAAGCCTAAATTTCCACTGTTTTTTAAATGAAATTTTAAAATATAACACTAGTCTATTGAATGAAATGTAAAGGTATACATTTGAAACGCTATGTTACACTAGTGTGTGATAGTTTTTTATAGACGATTGGTCTATTTTTTTATAAAATGGAAAAAGGTATTGAAATTATATTTTAACATGTTATCATTAGTCATGTCATTAAAACGATTTCAAAGGAGTGGTGCTATGTTTGGGTTATCTGTCTTTCTTGGAGATGAGTTAACGATTGAAACAAAAAACTATCTACAAAAAATGAAAGACAGCGGTTTTGAAGGCGTATTTTCTTCATTACATATCCCAGAAGAGGATGCGTCTCAGTATGTCACACGCTTGAAGATGCTGGGTCAATGGACACAAGAGTTGAAAATGCAATTGATGATTGATATTTCAGGAGACGCTTTAAAAAAAATCGGGTTTTCATTTGAACGACCTGAGGAAATGCTGGATATCGGAATTACAGGTTTGAGAATGGATTATGGCATAACAAACCAAATCAGTGCTCAAGTTAGCCACTCAATGAAAGTTGCTTTTAATGCCAGCACCATTACGCAAGAGGATGTCGACGAACTGAAGGAATGTAATGCAGATTTCAATCAAATGGAAGCGTGGCACAATTATTATCCGCGTCCAGAAACTGGGTTAGAAAAAAAACAGTTTATTCGCAAAAATCAGTGGTTAAAAGCATTAGGATTTAAAGTCATGGCTTTTGTTCCAGGAAACGAAAAGTTAAGAGGACCCTTGTTTTGTCAGTTGCCAACGCTAGAAAAACAACGAGGAGCGCATCCTTTAGCTAGTACGATCGAGTTGTTAGAAGAATGTGAAGTTGATGATGTTTATATTGGTGATCCAACAATTGATGACAGAACACAAGTGCAATTTTTTTATTATATTAAAAAGAAAACGTTATTATTCTCAATTATAGAAGAACCAGAAACACACTTCTTATCCGTCATCGTTGGAAAGCATCAAAATCGTTGGGATCCAGCACGAGATGTCATCCGAAGCGCGGATGCACGATTTAAAACGGTTCCGACTATTGAACCACAGAGCACTAATGATCGAGTAAAAGGAAGCGTTACAGTAGATAACAAGTTATACGGTCGATATATGGGAGAGATTCAAGTAGTCAAGCGATCATTATTTAAAGATGACAAAGTAAATATTGTGGCGCATGTTATTCCAGAAGATATTCCGTTGATAGATTGGTGTAAAGAAGGTCAATTATTTGAACTTCAACCGATACAAGACAATGAAAGAGGTTAAGGAAATGAATTTAGACAAATTAACGACAGAAACAAGAAATACACAAACAATGAACTTAGATGAGCTTTCAACAAGTGAAGTCATGTCTTTAATGAATCAAGAAGATCAAAAAGTGGCTCTAGCAGTTGAAGAAGCGTTACCTACGATCACAAAAGTAGTCGAAGCTATTACTGAATCCTTTAGCAAAGGTGGCCGTTTAATTTATATGGGTGCTGGAACAAGTGGACGTCTGGGTGTTTTAGATGCTGCTGAATGTGTGCCAACCTTTAGTGTGGATCCAAGTATGGTTCAAGGATTGATTGCAGGTGGAATGAAAGCAATGACAGTTGCTGTTGAAGGAGCGGAAGATTCAAAAACGCTCGGTGCAGAAGATTTAAAAGCCATTCAATTGAATGATACAGATGTTGTTGTAGGTATCGCGGCAAGCGGGCGTACACCATATGTTATCGGTGGATTAGAATACGCAACTAGTGTTGGAGCAACAACGGCAACTATTTCGTGTAATAAGAATGCTGAGATCAGTCAATTTGCCCAAATGCCGATTGAAGTAGATGCTGGTCCTGAAATTTTAACAGGTTCTACACGATTAAAAGCTGGTACAGCTCAAAAATTAATTTTAAATATGCTGTCAACTGGAGCAATGATCGGTTCTGGAAAAGTTTATCAAAACCTAATGGTAGACGTAAAACCGTCAAATAAAAAATTAGAAGAACGTTCAAAACGCATCATCATGCAAGCTGCAGAATGTACGTATGAAGAAGCAAGTGAAGCGTTTGAAGCAGCTGATCATCAAGTGAAGTTAGCAATCGTGATGATTCTTACACATTCAGACAAAGATGTAGCAGAACAAAAATTAACAAAAGCTAAAGGGTTCATTCGTGAAACCTTATCATAAACCAGGAGGGTAAAAATTATGGCTGAAACAAAAGAGCAACGCATCGCTAGACAGATTTATGAGCAAGTTGGAGGTATGAATAACGTTGATTCTGTTATTCACTGTATGACTCGCGTTCGTATGGACATCAAAGATAACGATAAAGTGAATTTTGAAGGATTGAAAAAAATTGACGGCGTAATGGGTGTTGTTGAAGATGATACATTACAAGTTGTTGTTGGACCTGGTACAGTAAATAAAGTAGCCAATCAAATGGTGAGTATGGCGGGTGTTCGTTTAGGCGAAAAAATTCCTGCTGGAAAATCTACGGTTACAGCATCTTCTGGCCGTTCTGAAGCTGAAAAACAAGCAGCAGCGAAAAAAGCTGAGTTGAAAAAGAAAAATAATACACCGTTCAAACGTGTGTTAAAAGATATTGCAAATATTTTTGTTCCGTTGATTCCAGCATTTGTAGGAGCCGGAATTATCGGTGGTATTGCTTCTATATTTGGGAATATGTTAGTTGCTGGAACCATCAGTGGAGCAAACTGGGAGAATATCGTTGTTGTACTAAATATCATTAAAAACGGATTGTTCCTGTACTTGAATGTGTATGTAGGGATCAATGCTGCAAAAGTTTTTGGTGCTACAGAAGGTTTAGGTGGAGTTATTGCTGGAGTGATTTACCTTCCCGGAATGAACATTGAAGCACCGTTAACGAACATCTTTACTGGTGCCCCTATGGCTGGTGGACAAGGTGGAATTATCGGCGTTATCCTAGCTGTTTACCTATTGTCATTAGTAGAAAAAAGCTTGCACAAAGTTATTCCGGATTCAATTGATATTATTGTAACACCGACGATTTCTTTATTAACTATTGGATTAGTAACGATTTTCTTGATCATGCCAATCGCGGGTGCTGTTTCATCTAGTTTAGTAGGCGCCATTACTTGGGTATTAAATGTTGGTGGAGCATTTGCTGGATTTGTTTTAGGTGCATTGTTCTTACCTATGGTTATGTTTGGTTTACACCAAGTATTAACACCAATCCATATTGAAATGATTGCTTCTCAAGGTATGACATTATTATTACCAATTTTAGCAATGGCTGGAGCTGGACAAGTGGGAGCTTCAATCGCTTTATGGGTTAAATGTCGTAAAAACAAACAATTAACAAACATGATCAAAGGTTCATTGCCTGTTGGTATTTTAGGAATTGGCGAACCCTTGATCTATGCTGTAACATTGCCTTTAGGTCGCCCTTTTATTACTGCTTGTATTGGTGGCGGAATTGGTGGAGCTGTTATCGGAATGTTTGGTGGAATCGGCGCAACAGCAATTGGACCAAGTGGAGTTGCTTTGATTCCATTAATCGCTAATGGTCAATGGTGGGGTTATGTTGTCGGATTATTAGCAGCTTATGCTGGTGGATTCGCAGCAACTTACTTCTTTGGAGTTCCGAAGTCAGCAATGGAGCCAACTGAATTAGTAGGATATGATTCAGATGAGTTTGAAGCTGAAAGTATTGTTGGTTAATTCTATTCAACTACTGTAAACTAATAATAGCATTTAAAAAGGCATGTAAGTCTAGCGATTTGCATGTCTTTTTCATTACGAAAAATATCTTTCAGTATTTCTTAAAGACTACGGAGGTCGCAAGTTATGCAAAACAATGTTTTACTAAAAATTAGAGAAAAGATCGTTGTTTTACCACAATCTGAAAAAAAAATCGCTGAAACGATCCTTAAAAATCCAATGAAGGTTATTCAAATGAGTGCTATTGACTTGGCAACGGAAGCAGAATCAAGTTCTGCTGCTGTCATTCGGTTTTGTCGATCAATTGGAATAAAAGGTTTTACTGAACTAAAACTACAGTTATCAGCAGATTCTCAAGGAATTAAAGACAATCTATACACGGATATTTTATCCGATGAAAATTTAGAGCAAGTAAAAAAGAAGTTATTGATCAATACCAATCATCTTTTTGAAGAAACCAACCATGTATTGGATACAAAACTAATTGAACAAGTAAATGAGCTGTTGCATAAAAGTTCTGTAGTATACTTATACGGACTAGGTGCTTCCCACATCGTCGCCTCAGATATTCAACAAAAATTTAGTCGGATGGGTAAAATAATGGTTTGTTCACTTGACCAACACTTATTAGTTACTTCAATGGCGGTTTCTGATAAGCCTGCCGTGTTCTTTGGTGTTTCAAATAGCGGAGAAAAGAAGGAAGTATTGGCGTTATTGATGATCGCAAAAGAACTTGGATTAAAAACAGTATCGCTTACAAGCAATACTGAAAATCCTTTAAGTAGTGAAGCAGATATTGCATTAAAAACAGCCTTTGCTCATGAAGCTCCTCTAAGAAGTGGAGCAACAATATCTTTGTTGACTCAAATGTATGCCGTAGATATTTTGTTTTATGATTATGCTTCCAAACACTACGATTTAACGGTAACAAACTTAGAAAAATCAAAGGCTGCTATTCAACGATATAACCAAATGTTCGACTAAATGAATGGGAATAATACTAAAATAGGAATGTGACTCAGTCAATTATGGCTTGACGATCAATCCTTTTTCACTTTAAAGAAATGGCTTGAGAACATATGCTGCAAAGTAATCCTCTACTGATTTTTCTGAATTAGTGGTATGATAAAGTAGATATATTTTTTTGTTATTGAAACAAGTGAGGAGTGGCTAAAGGTGGAAAAAAGAAAAATTTCAACTTTTTTTAGTGTTTATCTAAATGAAAAAGAAGTTGTTTTGCATTATGCGAACACAAAAGAGCTTGCTCAAGAGTTTCAATTTAAAATGGAAGAAGATGCGCTGCAATTCTTTCAAGCTTGTTTGGATATTGAAAAATCGATTGAAAATTTATCAACACAGAAACAAGAAAGCACTCATAATCAATGGGTAAAACAAGCGTTAAAAGGAGTAGACTATGAATACAAAGAGTATTAGTACTCTACTGATTTAAAGGAATAGTTAGATGGAGGAGAACAAATTGATTAAGTTAATTGCAATTGATATGGATGGAACATTATTAAATGAACAACATTTGATTACGGATAAGGTTAAAAAGTCAATAACCAAAGCAAGCGAAGCAGGTATTAAAATTGTTTTATGTACAGGAAGACCTGTTCAAGCGGTTTATGAGTATCTTAAGGAATTAGAGTTGCCACAAGATGAAGAAGGCTATGTTATCTCATTAAACGGTACAGTCGTACAAAAGACTACGACCTGGGAAATTGTGTATTCGCATGAATTAGATCATAAGCACTTAAAGCAAGCTGAACGATTAATTGAACCCTTTGAGATGAATTTTACATTTTTTGATGAAAAGGAGTATTATTACACAGGTGCACCAACGGAAATGCTACAATTTGATGCCGATCTTTTAGATATGGAAAAAGTCCATTTGCCATTAGAAAATTTACCACATGATCTGACTATTTTTAAAGCAATGTATGTAGCGACAGAAACGGAACTTGACCGTCTAGCTTCATCTTTGCCATCTTTTATCGCTGAGAACTTTTATCCTATCAGAAGCTTATCGTATGTTCTAGAATTATTGCCGAAAGATGCGAATAAAGGCGAAGCATTGACAGGATTGGCTACTAAACTTGGATTTTCTATGGAAGAAGTAATGGCGATTGGTGATGGAGAGAACGATTTAGATATGATGAAAGTAGCTGGTACAAGCGTTGCTATGGGCAATGCGGTAGACTCTATTAAACAAGTTGCTAAGCATGAAACTAAATCTAATCAAGAAGATGGCGTGGCCCATGCAATTTATGAATGGGCATTACAAAATTAATTAAATTTAGTTTATAAAGTTCTTTTAGTAAACTAGTTAGAGAAATTCAAAATGAAAGAGCTCTAAATCAAAGTTTTTTCTTTGGTTTAAAGCTCTTTTTTTCGTTGTATGGAACTTTATGTATGGCTAAAAAATCCGATTGGAAAATAAAAATGGTTTCATTTGATAGCCCTTTCTAAAAGACTTATACTAAAAGTGTAAAAAAATTATAGGAGGGATAGAATGCAAGAACAATTAGTGAAGATTTCAGAAAAAATGTTTGAGTGTCAGCGCGTATGTAATGAATGTTTTGATGCTTGTCTAGAGGAAGATCATGTTCAAATGATGGTAGAATGTATAAGATTAGATAGAGAATGCGCTGATATTTGTGCATTTGCTTCAACAGCAATAACCCGTGAAAGTGCTCTAACAACAGACTTAATAGCTTTATGTGCGACTATCTGTCAGGCTTGCGGAAAAGAATGTGAAAAACATGAACATGATCACTGTCAAAGATGTGCAAAGGTTTGTTTGGAATGTGCAGAATTGTGTAGAAGGTATAAATAATCAATTGATTTTTTAATATAAAATTTAAAAATGTACAACTCTAATTTCCTGTATTCAAGCCTTTTTATTGGAGTTGTACATACTTTTGTCACAAAATAAAACTTTTTAATTAGAATTTAATTATAAAAAGTAGCGTTAATAAATAGTACTTGCTATACTCTGGATATCAAATTGATAGTAGATTCATTAAAAAAATTTACTAACAATTTATTTAATGAATACTTCGTTTAATTCCCTAAAGTAACACCTCAGATTTATCCTAGGTCATCCTGACCGCCATACCTTTGAGATTCATTAGATTTATTTAAGTAACACTCTAGTAATTTTTATATTAGTTGAATATATTTACCTTGTTACAAAATAAGAAAGAGTATCTATGTTTAGTGACATGGTCTATTTATAAAATAGTAAAAAAGGAGGAGTTTGAAAAAAATTGCTTTTTTATTAAAATTAAAATGTGAATTTAATAACTATTTTTTAAGATAATTATATTAATAAAAATAAAATAGGATGAAATCTGTTGATAAACAAGTATTCAATTGGTTAATTTATTTTTTTAAAAAAAATTAAATTAATATTTTTTTCACAATTTGTTGTTACTATTTGTTTGTGAATTATTCATCAAGTAATTTATTTTATTTTTAGAACCACACCTCAACACAACCACATAAAAGGTGGCTTTAAATAATTTTATTTTATGAAACACTAAAAAATTTATTTAAATGACTCTTTTTTTAGTTCCTCTTTGATAAACCTACTTTTAACCTCGCTTTACTTTCTTAAATTTCCTCATAATTAATTAAAACCAGCCTCAAATTTGTCATATCTGATTCCTAAAATATACTAGAAAAAGAGTGATTTTAGTTTATTTAGACTGCATATTTTTATAAAAAAATTATAAAGGAGTAGTTTATATGGAAATTAATTTTACAGAACATTATGGAAAATTATATGAGTCAGTGGAAAATGGAGAATTAAAGATTTTTAATTTCGAAAATGAGTATGGAAAAATTAAAAATATGTTTATAAAAAAAAAAATCCCTTTCCAATTAGAAAATAAAGATTATTTTGATATTGTAACACCTTATGGATATGGGGGTCCCGTTATTCAAGAAGCAACAGATGAAGAAAAATTATTATCAGGATATTTTGAAGCCTTTTCTAAATATTGTCAAAAAAATGATATTATAACAGAATTTATACGCTTTGATCTGTTTGAAAACACACAAGTAAGGGAGTCTTTTTACGGGGATACCTCATTAGTCGGCAACTGCATTGTAAAAAATTTGAAATTACCTATAGAAGAGGATGTTCGAAAAAAGATTTTTAAAGATGCTAGAATCGCTAAAGAAAAAGGTGTAAAAATCATTATGGAGCAAACGGGTGAGCACATTGATGATTTTTTAGAAGTTTATTATTCAACAATGAATCGTAACGGAGCAGAAGAATATTATTATTTTGATAAGCCATTTTTTGAACAAATCCATGAAACGATGAAAGATCAATTTCTATATGCATTTGCTATTGTCGATGAAAAAGTTATTGCAGCTTCTTTAATTTTAATAGGAGAAGAAAGGGCGTTTGGTTTTTTAGCAGGAACAATAAAAGAATTTTATAGTTACCATCCTGAAGTTTTGATTCAACTAACTGTTATGCAATGGTTAAAAGATAGAGGTGTTGAAAAGTATATTTTAGGTGGAGGGCATAATGGCGAGGATGGTATATACATGCATAAAAAAGGGTATGCAAGACATGGAAATCACCCATTTTATATTGGCAAAAAAATACACGATCCATTAATTTATGAAAAGTTAGTTCAACTACGCCAAACAATTGGAAAAAAGAACACCAAGACTTCTTTTTTCCCAGCATATCGTGCTTAAAAGTGAGAGTATATGGCGATAATAATAACTGATTAACAAAGAAATTTAAGTCTTCTTTTACTACTATACAGTTTACTGATAGGCAAAAAGAATAAAGGAGAGAACAGTATGATAAATTACTATCTTATTAAATCACTGACTGAATGGGTTTTTGCTGCTATATTACTCTTACTAAGTTTGCCAGTCTTATTGATTTTAGGTATTTTAATAAAAATTGAAGATCCTACTGGTCCTATCTTGTTTATTCAAAAACGTATTGGAAAGAATAATAAAATTTTCAATGTGTATAAATTAAGGAGTATGAGTAACCCAAAATCGATTAATGGAGTACAACTATCTTATGACGAACGTATGTTGAAAATCGGAAAAATCATTCGGAAATTAAGCTTAGATGAATTGCCACAACTAATCAATATTTTAAAAGGAGATATGAGTTTTATTGGTCCTAGACCTTTACTTGTGGAATATTTGCCTTACTATAATAAAAATGAGTTGCGTCGGCATAGTGTAAAACCCGGTATTAGTGGATGGGCACAAGTAAATGGGCGAAACTATTTAAGTTGGGAAGAACGGTTTGCCTTGGATTTAGAATACGTTGAAAATTGTTCATTTATTTTTGATTTAAAAATATTATTTATGACAATCCAAAAGGTATTAATGAAAGCAGATATTGTTGAGAATGAAGACGATTATATTATTGCTTTTGATGAGTACCGCAAAAGACAATTAGAACAAGAAAAAACAACGAATAATTTTCGACTATTAGTTACTCATCAAGATTCTTATGGCACCATTCCATTAATGAATAATAAAAAAACTGAAATGCAGTAAACAAAAATTAGTCATCGCGGATTCCAAAAAATTCTGATGTAGATTAACAATAGAAAGAAGGGAAGTTATGGCAAATAGAGAGAGAATTTTATTGTCTTCACCACATATGTCTGGAAATGAAAAAAAATATATTCAAGAAGCATTTGATTCTAATTGGATTGCACCTTTAGGATCAAATGTTACTAAATTTGAAAAAGAATTGGCTCAATACACTAACAGTAAAGGTGCTTCTCTAACTAGTTCAGGCACGGCTGCTATCCATTTAGCACTAGCTTGTTTAGGAGTAGGAAAGGGAGACAGTGTATTTTGTTCGAGCTTTACATTTATTGCAAGTGCTAATCCAGCACTATATTTAGGAGCAGAATTAACATTTATAGATTCTGAACCAAACAGTTGGAACATGTCACCACAAGCCTTAGAACGAGCTTTATGTGATGCAAGCCTAGAAAATCGACTACCAAAAGCAATTATTGTAGTGAATCTCTATGGTCAAAGTGCAGATATGGAAGAACTTTTAGAAATCGCAGATCTATTTGGAGTTCCAATTATCGAAGATGCTGCAGAGTCATTAGGAGCAGAATATAAGCACAAAAAAAGTGGAACATTCGGAAAAATAGGAATCTATTCTTTTAACGGAAATAAAATAATCACAACTTCTGGTGGAGGAGCTTTAGTGAGTGATGATGAAGAAATGTTGTCTAAAGCTTTTTTCTTAGCTACTCAAGCAAAAGATGTCGCGCCCTATTATCAACATTCACTTGTTGGATACAATTACCGTATGAGCAACGTTCTTGCAGGAATTGGAAGGGCTCAACTGGAAGTGTTGGACGAAAGAGTAGAAAAAAGAAGAGAAATATTTCAAACATATTACCAAGAGTTAGATTCAATTGAAGAAATCCATTTTATGCCTGAAATCAAACATTCCAAATCAAATCGTTGGTTAACCACGCTTGTTATTGATCCATTTATGACAAAAATTACTCCTTTTGAATTTATGGATAAAATGAATCAAGCAAACATCGAAACACGTCTTCTATGGAAACCCCTCCATTTACAACCTCTTTTTAAACATTCCAAGTTTTATAAACACAATGAAAGAACAACAGCTGTATCAGAACTGCTTTTTAAAATGGGAATATGCATTCCTTCTGGTTCAAATATGTCTGAAGAAAATCAATTAATAGTGATAGAGGAGATAAAAAAAATTCTTGTTCCTGATACTCAAGAAGAGGTTTTATGGAAAAAAGTTCAATTAAGTTAATTGTAAAGCAATCAATTCTAATCATTAGTTGTGTTGTATAACTAACAGCATTGGAGGAAACTATTATGGAAAAAGTATTGATTTTAGCATCAATTGCACCAATGATCGAAAGCTTTAATGTACCAAATATAAAATTGCTGCAGGATGAAGGATATGAAGTTCATGTTTTAGCAAATTTTAAAGACGATAATAAAGAAGCGAATGAGCGGAACCAGCATTTTAGAAATCAACTAGAGCAACAAGGAGTAAAAGTTTTCGATGTTGCCATTAATCGCAACCCATTTAAAATTACAAATTATTCTGCATATAGAAAAATTAAACAAATCATTGATTGTGAGAACTATGCGTTTATTCATTGTCATTCGCCGATTGGAGGCGTCTTAACTAGGCTTGCAGCTAGAGAGTCTCGGAAAAGACAAACTAAAGTGGTTTATACGGCACATGGATTTCATTTTTTTAAAGATGCTCCCCTAAAAAACTGGATGATGTATTATACAGTTGAAAAATGGCTTTCTAGATATACAGATTGTTTAATTACTATTAATGAAGAAGATTACCGAACAGCACTTGATAAAAACTTTAAAGCCAAAAAGATTGAAAAGATTAGTGGAGTAGGAATCAATAAAAATAAATTTAAGCCAATAGATTCAAATTTGAAAAATCAAAGAAGAAATCTACTTGGATACAACAAAGATGATTTTTTGTTGATCTACGTTGGGGAACTAAGTAAAAGAAAAAATCAGAAATTAGCTATCAATATGATGAAAATTGTTAGTCAAAAAATACCAAAATCAAAATTATTGTTAGTTGGAGATGGTGAATTAAGAGAACAATATGCTCAGCAAATAAAAGATTTGCAGTTAGAAAATCATGTGTTCTTACTAGGTTATAGAACAGATGTTAATCAATTGATGAGTATAGCAGATATCGTTATTTCTACTTCAACTCAAGAAGGGTTACCTGTTAATCTTTTAGAGGCAATGGGAACTGGGCTTCCAATAATAGCTACAGATTGCAGAGGAAATCGTGATTTGATTCATCATGGTGAAAATGGTTATTTGGTAGGTTTAAACGACAGTGAAAGATTGGCAGCATATGTTGATAACTTATATTATTCTAGCAAAATGAGAAATGATTTTGGATTAAAAAGCTTAGATTATATAGACGCTTACTCGGTTGAAAGAGTAATGAGCCAAATGACTCAAATTTATCAAAAGGTAAATCATGTTCAAGATTTATCAGCTGTAAATGAAGGGAAAACAGTAAAAGTTTTTACAAAATGAGAAACTTTTTAAAAATGGGTCTCATTGGAGGTGGAAAATGTGGCAGAAAATGCTTTGGCATTAGATAAAAAGCGAGATACTTCATTTGTCATGATCATGGTGTTTATCATGTCTTTCTTTTTAAATCAATCTAATGTGCTATTTGGAATCAACTTATCTTTGTCAGACTTTATTATTGTAGGAATACTGGCTATCTTGATCATTAAGAATGAAATAGAATTGCCGCTTATGAATATTGTCGTTTTTAGTACATTTTCAATTTTTATTTTATTTTATTCTTTATTCATTATTCCCAATCAATATATGATTGCAGCGGATCCAATATCTACTCTAATTGATTATACTAAGCTACTAGTTGTCTTCCTTTATTACATCATAGGGTTTAATCTTTCTCGTTTAAGACTAACAACTACTTTCCTAAGAGGATTTGTTGTAGGAGCTGTTGGAATTGGGTTTATAGGCATCCTGATTTCATTTGTTCCAATTCCTTATTTGTCTTCTATCATGTTATTTGGAGAAAGTCGATTGATCGGTTTTATGAACGATCCAAATTTTTTCGCTGTTATCCAATGCTGTGCATTGAGTATTCTTTTACGGATAAAACCTTTAAATCCAATTGTTCGACTTGGAGCAATCGGAATTGTTTTTCTGTCAATTATTAGTTCTGGTTCAAAGTCAGCCATTATATTAGTTTTTCTGTATAGTGGTTATTTTATATTAACAAACGTTTTAAAAAGTAAAAAGACAACACCATTGAAGGTGGCAAGTTCATTACTTTTAGTATTGGGTTTGTTACTAATCATTCCAAATCTATTAACTTACACCGATGAATTAATGGAATTAATCATAAATCGATTTCCGATTTTTTCTAGAGTAGAACTATTGTTTACTGACTTTTCATCTGCTGTTTCTGATGGTGGATCAGGTAGAACACAGGTATGGCAAACAGCGGTGCATATAATCAAGTCGTCACCGTTATTTGGAATTGGATTAGGGAATTATATTCCAATTGCGGAACAATTTGTCAACAATCCAAATGTCGCTCACAATACTTATCTTCAACTTTCAGCAGAATGGGGGATCGTACTAACCGTCTTATTCTTTCTATATATTGGAACTATAGTATTTGCAACCAAACCAGGTCTATTTGCAAATACTCAAGACAATCAAAACTGGCAAATCATTCGAGATATTTTAATAATTTTTCTAATCGCTTCTGTATCAATTTCCTTAAATAATGCTCGGATTTTTTGGTTAGTATTTGGAATGAGTGTTTTCCAAGCAAAGTCTACTCCTTCGGTAAAAAATCATGAAAGGAGTAAAAAGTGATGAAAATATCTGTTGTAATGGGCATTTATAATTGTGAAAAGACATTAAAAGAAAGTATCGATTCTCTTTTGAATCAAACGTTTGAATCTTTTGAAATTGTATTATGTGATGATAGATCAAGCGATGGTACCCTAAAAATAGCAAAAGAATATGCAATGAAATATCCTCAAAAAGTTCGAGTGATTCAAAATACAAAAAATAGAGGTTTAGCCTACTCGTTAAATAGGTGTATTGAGATTGCAAAAGGTGAATATATTGCACGAATGGACGCAGATGATATTTCATATAAAGATAGACTGAAAAAACAAATGGATTATTTAGAAAATCACCCTGAATGTGTGCTTGTTGGCAGCCAAGCTTTTTTATTTAATGAAAATGGCATTTGGGGAGTGCGAAAAACAAAAAGATACCCACAAAAAAAAGATTTTTTATTTGGGTCACAATTTATCCATCCTACCATTATTATAAAAAAAGAAGTTCTTAACCAAGTCGGAAACTATACGGTTTCAAAAGCGACTCTAAGAGCAGAAGACTATGATTTATTTATGCGGTTATATGCTGCTGGATTTGAAGGTCACAATATGCAAGATATTTTGCTTAACTACAGAGAAGATAGTACAGCATTTAAAAAGAGAGTATATAAATATAGGTTTGGTGAAGCTATAGTAAGGTACAAAGGGTTCAAAAAAATGAAGCTAATGCCATTAGGTCTAATTTATGTATTCAAACCATTAATAGTAGGATTAATTCCTCAAAAAGTTTTAACTCTTTTACGGCATCAGGATTTAGATAGTAATCAATTTGATGATACCATTCATCCTACAGTTTAAAAATTTCATCTTGAAAGGAGAGCAATCATGGTCGCTGTATCTGTCATTATGCCTATTTACAATGTTGCTGATGGATTAAAAAAATCAATTCAATCTTTCTTGAATCAAACGTATAGGGATTTTGAATTAATATTAGTTAATGATGGGTCTACAGATGATTCTGGTAATATTTGTGATGAATTTAAAAAAACAGATAGTCGAATACAGGTTATCCATCAAGAAAATGCAGGTTCTGGTTTGGCACGAAATGCTGGTCTTGATCGAGCAGCAGGTGAGTATATTTACTTTGCAGATCCTGATGATTACGTAGAAATTGAGTTGATAAAAGATAACTTGAAAATTGCTAAGGAAAATGATGCAAATGTTGTCGTATTTGGATATTATCTTGAAGAAATAAATACAAAAGGAAAAAGAATAAAAACAACTCACCTTCCCAAATTATCTGTCCTAAAAACAAAAGAAGATTTTAGAAAAAGTTTTAGGGCATTTCGATCATTGGATTCGAATGTACTGTGGAATAAATTCTACAGGCATCAATATTTAGTTGAAAATAATTGTCGTTTTACTGATCAACGAGTCGGACAAGATGCTTTATTTAATCATCTAGTTTATCAAAATTTAGAAGACATTTATTTTAATCAAAAACCTTATTATCATTACGTTTCTAGAATCGGATCAGCTGTTAATCATTACCATCCAGATCGATTTCTTTTAGAATATACTATTGCAGAACATTTCGAAAAATTAATAACTATATGGCATTATGAACAAGTCTATCAAGACTTAATTAGTTTAGCGTATTGGAGAACACTTTATGTAGAATTAAACAACTTAATTTTAGAGGATTGCCCACTTAGTGACTATGAAAAGAAACAAAAAATTTCCTCAGCATTACACCATCCAAAAATCCAACAAATTTTATTTTCCTCAACTTCCTCATTAGAAAAAAAACACCATATTAAGTTGTTAACTTTTTTATTAAAAAATAATAAGTATTCCCTTACGCTGAAAATTATGAGAGCTAAAATACAAATCAGTAAGCGATACTATTACACTTTCAATACATTAAAAAAAATAGTAGGAACATGAAACAAACAACTAATAATCACTATAGTGGTAGCACATAAATCTCTAATTCATAAAGCTAACTAAGTTAATAAAATTGAGGTGCTTAAAATGACATCAAGTGTTGGAAAAAATTTGTTCTATCAGTCGTTGTTTCAAGGGATTAAAATTTTAATGCCTATTGTTACCATTCCAATTATTTCAAAGGCATTAGGAGCACATGGACTTGGAATCTATTCTTTTACAAATTCAATAGCAGAGTATTTTATTCTGCTTTCTGGATTAGGAATTACTTTATATGGAAATCGTGAAATTGCAATGGTAAGAGAAGATAAACAAAAATTAGACGAAACTTTTTCTGAATTGGTCAGCTTGAAATTAGTGACAACTGCGGTTTCATTTGTTTTGTATTCAATTGTAGTCCTAATTTTTCTTCATAGGGATTTTTTGTATTACACTATTCAATCATTGCATATTATCGCTGTACTATTTGATATTTCTTGGTTTTTTATGGGAATCGAAGACTTTAAAAAGGTGAGTCTAAGCAATTTAACTGTTCAAATAGCTGTATTTTTTGGGATTATATTTTTTATTAAAGATTACAATGATTTACCATTGTATCTACTCTTACAAGCATTAGGAAATCTTTTTTCTCAAGTCATAATGTGGGGCTTTATTTATAAGAAAATATCGTTTCGCATTGTATCTATAAAAAAGATGAGGAAACATTTGTTTCCGATGGTTGCCTATTTCTTTCCTCAAATCGCTGTTATTTTTTATACGACTCTAAGTAAAACTATTCTGGGTATATTAGATAGCCAAACAGCTGTTGGAATTTACACAAATACACTCAATTTAAGTACCATCATTATTACTATGATCTCGACAATTAATTTAGTAATGCTTCCTAAAATGAGTAATCTCTTCTCGAAAAATAAAATTGATGAAATAAATCAAACATTACACAGCTTAATTCATGCTCAATTATTTATTTCTATACCTGCAGCATTTGGAATAAGTGCTTTAGCTTCAACCTTGGTTCCATGGTTTTTTGGTAGTGACTTTGAAGCATTAAAAATTTTTATACCCGTTATCGCACCCGTAATTATTATTATGCCAGTTGGAATCGCAATTAGTAACCAATATTTGCTCCCAAGAGGAAATACAAAAATATATGCTTTATCTACCTTTGGCGGAGCAACGATCAGTATATTGCTTAATTTTACTCTTATTCCACTAATAGGTGTTTTAGGTTCTATCTTAACCAGTTTAATTGTAGAAACGTTTGTTACTGTCTTCCGCTTGGGTTACTTGACTAAGCAGACTAACTTTAAATTTGATAAGAATCTAATTCTAAAAATGGTTGCTTCAGCGGCATTAATGGCACTAGTGATTAAGGTAACGACCAATGGCATGAATAACACATTTGTAACGACCCTAATTCAGATTATTATTGGTGTCATAACTTACGTTAGTTGTTCATTAGTATTAAAAGTACCTTTTTTAAAAGATCTATTTATGATGATAAAAGGAAAAATTTATCATTCAAGAAGGTATAAAGTCAAAAATTAGTCATGCATTTAATAAAACGTTGTAGAAAGTAAATAGGAATTTAAATATACGGTTCATTAGGAGGAATATATAATGATGAATACAATTGGAATGATAGATTTATTTAAAATGTTGAAGAAACGTTGGTGGGTAATCTTATTGTTAAGTTTAATTGGTATTGCATTTACATCTGTCCTAACAATTTACGTCCTTACCCCTAAATATTCTGCTACAACTCAAATTTTGGTTAGTAGACAAGATGTAGATACACAATCTATAGAATTAGGAGAAATTGAAACGAATATCCAAATGATCAATACTTACCGAGATATCATAGAAGATCCTGTTGTAATTGACAAGGTAGTAGAAGAATTAGGAAATACATTGTCTGATGATGAGTTACAGCAAAAAGTTGATGTGATTACTCAGGATGATTCACAGATTTTTGGTATAAAAGTAACCGATACAGATCCAAACCGTGCTGCGGAGATTGCCAATCTCATAGCTACTACATTTCAGGAAAATATAAACAATATCATCAATGTTGAAAATGTAGCTATTCTCTCAAAAGCTAAAGCAGACCCTACTCCAGTTTCCCCTAATTTACTATTAAATCAAGTAGTAGGTGTGCTAGTTGGATTTCTTTTAGGTATGACTGTATCTATTGTTTTAGAGACAATGGATAAAAAAGTACGCGATGAAAAAGTTATTACTGAAAAATTAGGTTGGATCCATCTAGGAAATATTAGTGAAATGGCCAAGTCAGAAACAGCAATTGAAAAAAAAGAAATTGATTATACTGTATCAGCAAATCATACTAAAAAAGCTTTAGGAGGAGATTAACGATGTTTAAAAAAAGGATAAATGAGCAAAAATGCGAACAAAAAAATCTTATTACATTAATTGATCCCTCTTCTGCTATTTCAGAAGAGTTTCGAACACTGAGAACGAATATTCAATTTTCTATGATAGATAAAGAATTGAAAACGTTAATGGTAACATCTTCAAAACAAGGTGAGGGGAAATCTACAATTGTTGCTAATTTAGCAATCGTTTTTGCTTCTCAAGGAAAAAAAGTATTACTTGTAGATGCTGATATGCGTAATCCATCACTTCATAAACTATTTAAAGTACGAAATCGACAAGGTTTGACAAGCATTCTAACAACCAAAAATAGACAACTAACTGACCTTTTACACAAAACAAATCAAGAAAATTTAGATTTATTAACAAGTGGCATTTTACCACCAAATCCATCCGAATTACTAGCTTCTCATAGAATGTCTCAATTTATTGAAGCAGTAAAACAAGAGTATGATTTAATTGTTTTTGATATGCCACCAGTTAATGTTGTTACAGATGCTCAAGTGATGGGAAATAAAGCAGACGGGACTGTTTTTGTAATTCGAAAAGATATTGCAGATTTAAGTGAGGTTTTAAAGGCTAAAGAATTATTGGACTTAGTACAAGCAAATGTTATAGGTGCTGTATTTAATAGTAAAGAACGAATGAAAGGTTTAAACGCTGGTTACTATGCAAAAGAAAAAGATCTTGATAGTGGTAGGTAAAAGTTACTAAGGAAATTCAACCGATCATTAATAAAGTGAAAAATATTAGGAGTGATTAAAATGATTCGAACAATTCTAAATAAAAAAGTACTTTATTTGTTATTAGATAGTTCTGTGATTCTTTTAGCCGGTGTAATAGCCTATTTCTTTTTAAATCCTTATGTAGCACTTCCTATGTCTTCATATTTATTTATGGTTGCGTTAGGAATAGGAGGATATAGTATTTTAGCTGGATATTTTGGAATTTGCGCTACGTTATATCGCTATACTAGTATCAAAGATATACTCATAATCTTCATTTCAATTACATTATCTTTTGGACTGACAACAACACTTGCTGTTTTATTGTTAGAAGAAATGAGTTTTCGATATAGTTTATTGATTTACCTTACTTCTTTGCTATTAGTTAGTGGGGGACATATGCTCTTTAGGATTTTTCATGATTATAAAAAAAGAACCTTCCCTAGGAAAAACACAGCGAAGAAAATTCGGACGTTAGTCGTTGGTGCAGGAGATGGTGGGAATTTATTCATCAAAAATATTCAAAAAAGTTCAACAGAAATAAATATAGTTGGTATCGTTGATGATGATAAGACTAAAAATGGTATGAGATTATACGGTGTACCTATTTTAGGAAGTGTTTCGGATATCCCAGCACTTACAAAGGAATTAGATGTAGAACTAATAACGATAGCTATTCCTTCATTAGAACCTAAAAATCTTGAAAATATTTTAGGGATTTGTAATGACATCAATTTACCGGTCAATCTAATGCCGTCAATTGAAGATGTGATGAATGGAAAGTTAATGGTTAGTCGTTTTAGAGAAATTGATGTTGTCGACTTATTAGGAAGGGATGAAGTAACACTAGATACTAAACTAATCTCAGAAGATCTATTTGGTAAAACAATTTTAGTCAGTGGAGCTGGTGGGTCTATTGGTTCAGAAATTTGCCGAATCGTAGCTACATTTTCTCCAAAGAAAATTATTTTATTAGGACATGGCGAAAATTCGATTTATCAAATCCATCGTGAATTGAATAAAAATTTTGTCGGAAAGATCGAAATTATGCCAATCATAGTAGACATACAAAACAGAGCAAGAATGTTTGATATCATGGAAATGTATAAACCTGATATTGTTTATCATGCAGCTGCCCATAAACATGTTCCGATGATGGAGTCAAATACAGTTGAAGCGTTAAGAAACAATGTCTATGGTACAAAAAACATAGCTGAAGCAGCCAAAGCAGCTAATGTAGGAACTTTTATTATGATTTCTACTGATAAAGCAGTGAACCCGCCGAATGTTATGGGAGCTACAAAGCGTATTGCTGAAATGATTGTGACGAGTTTAAACGAAGAAGGGAAAACAAACTTTGCAGCTGTCCGTTTTGGAAATGTATTGGGCAGTCGGGGTAGTGTAGTTCCTTTATTTAAAGAACAAATAAAAGCAGGTGGACCGGTGACAGTAACAGACTTTAGGATGACACGTTACTTCATGACGATTCCAGAAGCTAGTCGTCTAGTGATCCAAGCAGGTACTTTAGCAAAAGGTGGAGAAATCTTTGTCTTAGATATGGGTCAACCGGTTAAAATTGTTGATTTAGCTAAGAAAGTAATCAAATTAAGTGGATTTAGTGATGATGAAATTTCAGTAGTTGAAACAGGTATTCGTCCAGGAGAAAAATTATACGAAGAATTATTGATAGCTAGTGAAAATACTGGTGAAAAAGTATATGATAAAATTTTTGTTGGAAAATCAGTAAGGCGCTCACTAGATGAAGTGATGTCATTTTTAAAAACATTAGATGGATGTAGTGAAGATTTATTAAAAGAACGATTAATTTATTTTTCTAAAACACATCAAACAGCAGCATAACAAATTTCATATTAAAACGTTAAATAGGTTGCCTATTCTTGATTTGGTACAGAAAGGAGGAACAGTAATGTTGTCTGTCATTGTTCCAGTATATAATGTTGAAAATGTTTTAAAACGTTGTTTAAACAGCTTGAGATTTCAATCATATAGAAACCTTGAATTTATTTTAATTAATGAAGGTTCTACCGATATGAGTGGCGCTATATGTGATCGATTTGCAAGAGTAGATTCTCGGTTTAAAGTATTTCATAAAAACGTAAGAGATCATTCTGAAGCTTTAAATATCGGTTTACTTTCAGCTAAAGGGGAATACATTAGTTTTATTGATCCAATGGATCGAATAGACGGTTTGATATTCGAAAAGTTGCTATTAACAATCATTAAAACTAAAGCAGATATAGTCATAGCTAATTATGGAGAAGAGTTAGATCAAGATGATAAAGAATTAAAGGAACCCTTAAGTAACATTATTTGGACTAAAGAGACAGCTCTGAATAATATTGTTGACCATTTTCGACTAAAAAGTTTTTTATGTAACAAACTTTTTTCCATCGACTTATTCAGAGTTGATCCAGTGCTAGAGTTTAATTCGACATTAGGCATTTTTGGAGATCTGTTGATGTGTGTACAATGTATTTTAAAAAGTAATAAGATTATCTATGATCCTAACTTACAGTACCATTATATAGGCTATAGGCATAACACTTTTTTTAATGGAATTACTAAAGAAAGACTTTCTGGTCCTAAAGCATTGATGGAGATCATTGATTTAACAAAGCAACTAGATAATTTTGATGTTTCATCATTAAAAGATATTTATGTCAATTATTCGATTCAATTATTGATGCAGCTTCTAAATGAGAAGAATCAAACCTATCATCAAATTGAAGAAGTAAAGCGAAATTTATATCGGTTTTCCATAAACGAACTTAACAGCCTGAATGTTAAAATGTCATGTATAATAGCTAGGAGGATGTCGATAGTTTATCATAATTTCTGGAAAATGAGAAATAGACCCTTAGATTAAAATTGTCGTGTCAGTTTACATTCCCCTCAACTAATTCGATATTAAAAGAAATCTTGTTTGAATTAATTTCACATACTTCGTTTGTTTTACTTGAATATTCTAAATTTTCAAGTAAAATAGGATGTGAATCTATCTATTATCTTTTTTTAAAAGTTGATAGGTAAAAACAAGAAGGAGTTGACCTATCATGGCAACTAATCAAAGAGAAACGGTTATTATTGGAGCTGGTCCAGGAGGTTATGTTGCAGCAATTCGAGCAGCACAACTTGGCCAAAAAGTTACCATTATTGAAAAAGAATACATCGGTGGAGTTTGTTTAAACGTTGGTTGTATCCCTTCTAAAGCATTAATTACTGCTGGACATCATTTTCACAATGCGCAACATTCTGAGGTTTTTGGCATCACAACTTCTAATGTAACGTTAGATATTACAAAAATGCAAAACTGGAAAGATACGAAGGTAGTAAGCATGTTGACACGCGGTGTTGAAGGTTTATTGAAAAAAAATAAAGTGGAAATTATTCGTGGAACAGCTGTTTTTACGGATAAAAATCATTTAACTGTTGAAACTAAAGATGGACCTCAAGATCTTGAATTTAAAAATGTTGTCATTGCTACAGGAAGTTCACCATTAGCAGTTCCAGAAGTTCCATTTGGCGGACGTGTTGTGGATACAACGGGCGGTTTGAACATTAAAGAACTTCCGAAACGGTTAGTAATTGTAGGCGGAGGTTATGTTGCTACTCAATTAGCTTTTGCATTTAATAACTTCGGCTCTAAAGTAACCATTCTTGAAAAGGAAGATAGCATCATCAACTTCTTTGATAAAGATATGGTGAAATTGGTTAAGAAAAGTTATGCAGATAAAGGCGTAGATGTTATTGAAGGTGTGAACATAACTAAATCTTCACAAATAGACGACTTAGTAACCGTCACTTATGAAAAAGATGGCAAAGAAGAAACGATCGAATCAGATTATGTACTAGTTTCTGTAGGGCGAGTGCCCAATACATCTAAATTAAATTTAGAAGCTGTTGGCGTTAAATTATTAGAAAATGGTAGAATCGATGTAGATGAATCACTGAGAACTGGTGTTGAAGGCGTTTATGCAATTGGAGATATTACTCCCGGACCAGCATTTGCTCATAAAGCAAGTCATGATGCAAAAATCGTAGCAGAAGTTATTTCTGGTAAAGATTCAGTTGTGAATTATAAAACGATGCCGATTGCTGCTTATACAGAACCTGAAATAGCTTCAGTAGGTATGTCAGCTGATGAAGTTAAAGGTAACAAAGAATATAAAGTTAGCAAATTCTCGTTAGCAGGTAATGGACGTGCATTATCATTAGATGCGGCTGAAGGATTTGTCCGTATGATTACTGAAGAAAAAACAAATAAAATTGTGGGAGCTCAAGTTATTGGAGTAAGTGCAGGGGATGTTATTGCTGAATTAGCATTAGCGATTGAATTAGAAATGGTCGCTGAAGATATTTCATTAACCATCCATGCTCATCCATCACTTGCTGAATCTGTAATGGATACAGCTGAATTAGCTTTAGGATTACCAATCCACATGTAAAATGACAAACTAAAAGCTTGTAAGTAAAGGATTTCCTTTACTTACAAGCTTTTTTGTATTTAAATAATGTTAAAGAGAAATTGCTGCTCTTCGTCAAAGGGTTTTGATAGAATAAATTGAAATTTTTTCCGGAATGAACGGGTTTGCTTGTGAAGCCATGGGAATGACTGAAGTCCGCAGTTTTAAGGCTTTCAAGTCTCAAATAAAGCCTAATCGCTGAAGCGCTAACGCTTTATAATTCGCATTGAATCCTCGACACGGCTACAAGCAAACCCAATCTCTCCAGAAATTCGGTGTCATTCATTTAACTAGGTTATCAATACTAAAAATTATAGAATCAAAAATAGTGGACGCTTAAAGGAGGAAAATATGGCTGAGAAAATAGAAATTACATATCCTATAAAATGGATCGGATTGAAACCAGAACGTTTTCGAAAATATAGAACATGGATCAATAATTTTCGACCAGGTATTTGCGGGACTTATGTTGGAGCAGTGATTTTGCATGACTCTTTTAAGCAGAAATACGGAATAGATTTAGAAAAACAGAAATTGATTGCTGGATTAAAAACAGTTATTGAGGATACCTTTCCATATAAAGGAACCTTTCCTTGGGATGTTTGGCATGGATTGGATTGGGTACTAAAAGATAACCCTGATTTTTCTGTTAAGATGCATTTTGTTCCTGAGCGTAAAATAGTTTCACTATTAAATAGGAAGAACCCGGTCCCGATAGCAGTTGGTACGGCCACTTTATTTGGCAGTCCTTATAAAAATCATTGGGTAGTGGTTTATGCATATGGTTACGATCAAGTGGGAAAATTATTTTTTAAAGCATATGATAATCATGGAAGATATACGGCAATTTTGCCAGCCTCACAAACGATTGGTTGTGTATGGATAGAACCGAATTAGACGACAAATAGATAGAAAAAGTCCAATAGGTATGAAGTATTTCCTTCCTACCTATTGGGCTTTTTGATTAATTAAGAATAAACTTTATAGGTTTACTCAACAGTTACGCTTTTAGCTAAGTTTCTTGGTTTATCAACATCGTTACCACGGTGTAAGCTTGTGTAGTAAGCAATAAGTTGAGTTGGAATAACACTAACTAATGGAGTTAATAAGTTGTGCACTTTTGGCAATACGTAGGCATCGCCTGATTGATCTAGACCATCCATAGCGATGATCATGCTATGAGCTCCACGAGAAATAACTTCTTGTGCATTTCCACGTGTGTGTCCAGCGGTTGCTTCATCCGTAATAATTGAAATAACAGGAGTACCTTCTTCTATCAATGCAATTGTTCCATGTTTCAACTCGCCAGCTGCGAATCCTTCTGTTTGAACATAAGAAACTTCTTTTAATTTAAGTGCAGCTTCCATAACAACGTAGTAATCAATACTGCGTCCAATATAAAATGCGTTACGACTGATGCTTAGATGTGTAACAGATAATTGTTCGAAAATTTCTTTTTCATCAATGATTGATTCAATTGCTGTAGCAGCAATACCTAGTTCATGTGCCATATCTACATCTAATTCTAATCCTTTTTTGCGACCGGCAAGCTCTCCAAGAATTGCAAGAACAGCAATTTGAGCTGTGTAAGCTTTTGTGGAAGCAACAGCGATCTCTGGGCCAGCGTGCAACAATAAAGTATATTTTGCTTCTCTAGAAAGAGTAGATCCTGGGACATTTGTCAATGTTAGAGAAGGGAAGTTCAAATCATTTATTTTGACCAATACTTGACGACTATCAGCTGTTTCCCCACTTTGAGATAAGAAAATGAAGAATGGTTTTTCAGTCAATAAAGGCGTATTGTAACCAAATTCACTAGATAAATGAACTTCTGTAGGAATGTTTGTTAAGTTTTCAATAATTTGTTTGCCAACCCATCCAGCATTGTAACTTGTGCCACAAGCGATGATGTAGATGCGGTCACTTGCTGTCATTTCTTCAAGAATTGCTGAATCAATTTCTAGTTGGCCATTGTCATTTTGATAATTTTGAACAATTTTACGCATAACAGCGGGCTGCTCATCAATTTCTTTTGCCATGTAGTGAGGGTAAGTACCTTTACTTAAATCATTTGCATCTAATAATGCAGTATATGAAGCACGAGTGATTACGTCACCAGCTAACGTTTCAATTTTGATGTCGTCTACCGTTAGAGTAGCAATTTCACCATCCATCAGTTCGACAAATTGATTCGTTTCTTGAATCATTGCCATGGCATCACTACAAATAACATTAAAACCATCACCTCTACCTAATAGAAGAGGGCTTTTATTTTTCGCTGCATAAACAACATCTGGATTTTCATTGTCAATTAAAGCTAAAGCATATGATCCTTTTAATGCGACAATTGCTTTCTTGAATGCATCAATGGTTTCTAATCCTTCTTCTTCAACATACCAAGCAATCAATTGTACAATGATTTCAGTATCTGTATCGCTATGCAACATTGTATCTGTAAGAAAAGCATCTCTTACTGCTTTGTAGTTTTCGATTACTCCATTATGAACAAGGTTAAAACGACCACTATTTGATTGATGAGGGTGAGCGTTTTCTACACTTGGTACACCATGAGTTGCCCAACGAGTATGTCCAATTCCTGTTTTTGCAGGAACGTTATGGTCTACTTTTTCTCTTAAAGCAGCAATACGTCCTTTTTCTTTAAATAAATGTCCGTTATCTTGTTCATCCATTACGTAAATACCAGCTGAGTCGTAACCACGGTATTCTAACATTTCAAGTCCTTGTAATAAAATATCTTTTGCATCTTGTCTTCCAATATATCCTACGATTCCGCACATGTTAAATTCCTACTTTCTTTTCTTTAAGATAGAGTTTCATATTGAAGTCAACTTCTTTAGTTTTTGTGTTTGATGATAAAATACGTATAAATGTGATTTTTGATTGTATAACTTTAAATTGGTATATACACTAAAAAAGTTAATAAACTGTCAAGCAGCTTAATAATAAGGGATTAGAAAAATAAAGTCAACACATTTATCGAAAGTGGTCTATTGGTCTATATCAGTTTAATATTGACCATACTTAGCAAGATGTTAAGGCTGTTGAAGTGACAAGCAAATGTTATCGGTGCTTTTGACAAAGTATGCGGTGACAAACTCATTGCTAAACTCTGTTGTAATCGGATACAAACCGCGTTAAGATTAATCTAACAAAAAGTTAGAGGAGGAGTTATCGTGGAACAAACAGAAAAAAAAGGAGCGAAAGCTACCGTTCAACGCATAGGTAGTTATTTAAGCGGCATGGTTATGCCAAATATCGGTGCATTTATCGCTTGGGGAATTATTACGGCTTTATTCATTGAGAAAGGCTGGTTTCCAAATGCTGATTTAGCTACAATGGTTGATCCAATGTTAAAATATCTGTTGCCAATCTTGATTGGGTACACAGGAGGTAGTATGGTATATGGTCAACGTGGAGCAGTCGTTGGTTCGATTGCAACAATTGGAGTTATCGTAGGATCTGAAGTTCCTATGTTTATTGGTGCTATGGCTTTAGGACCTTTAGGCGGATATTTAATTAAGAAATTTGATGATATTTTTAAAGATAAAATCAGAGCTGGTTTTGAAATGTTGGTCAACAACTTTTCAAGTGGAATTATTGGATTTGGCTTAGCTATTATTGCTTTTTATGCGGTAGGACCTTTTGTAACCGGATTAACAAATCTTCTTGCAAATGGTGTGGACTGGATCGTTAACGCTGGACTATTGCCTCTAGCAAATATTTTTATTGAACCTGCAAAAATTCTATTTTTGAATAACGCTATCAATCATGGTATATTGACACCATTAGGAATTGAACAAGCCGCAGAGACAGGGAAATCTATTCTATTCTTACTAGAAGCGAATCCTGGTCCTGGTTTAGGTTTACTATTAGCTTATTCATTCTTTGGAAAAGGAGCTGCTAAATCATCTGCTCCTGGTGCTATTTTAATTCAGTTCATTGGTGGGATTCATGAAATTTACTTCCCGTATGTATTGATGAAACCCGCTTTATTCTTATCTGTAATTGCTGGTGGGGTTGCCGGTACGTTTACAAACACAATTTTCAATTCAGGCTTAGTTGCCGCAGCTTCTCCTGGTTCAATTATTGCTATCTTAGCATTGACTCCACGAGGAAGTTACATTGGTGTTATCTTAGGAGTAGTAGTTGCTGCAGCAGTATCGTTCTTAGTTGCAATGGTGATTTTGAAATCAGATAAATCAACTGAAATTGACGAACTTGATAGTTTCGATACAAAAGTTAAAGAAACTCAATCACTTAAAGCTGAGTCAAAAGGAACAAACAAAGGAACTACTGCTCAAACAACTGTTACAGATGATACGGCAACAGTTGGGCAAAAAGAAGTTAAAAGAATTATCTTTGCATGTGATGCTGGTATGGGATCTAGTGCAATGGGCGCATCCATTATGCGTAAAAAGGTAAAAGACGCCGGGTTGGATATTTCAGTAACCAATTCATCTATCAATAATTTAACAGATGAAGATGGCCTATTGGTTATTACGCAAAAAGAACTGACAACGCGTGCGAAACAAAAAACACCAGGTGCTACACAAGTTTCCGTTGATAATTTCTTGAATAGCCCTAAATATGAAGAAATTGTCGAAAATTTAAAAAATCAATCATAAGCAGATTATCTAGACAATAAGATGCATATAAAAAGGGATAAAAGCGGTGAGTGCTGATTCACTGCTTTTATCTGTTTAAAGTTTGTCCAGAAACGAGATGAAAGAATTGTATATTTCCAATAGGGAAAAAAAGATTATTGAAATCTTGCTTGAACAAAAAAATGGTGTTGCCTTAGATTATTTAAGTGATGAATTACAGGTCAGCAATCGCACGATCTACAGAGAACTGTCAAGTCTTGAAAGTACATTGGCTCAGTATCAAATCAAATTGATACGTGAATTGGACATTGGCTATCGACTAGTTGGTAAGCCAGCTCTGCTTAGAGAGTTACAGCAGCAATTATATGCTTCACCAGAAGAGTTTACTGCTCAACAACGACAAAGTGCTTTAGTAATCAAACTTTTGATGCAAGAAAATGAAGTGAAAATGGAGTCTCTAGCCAGAGATCTTCAAGTAAGCATCAGTACGATTCAAGCAGATCTAGTTTCAATAGAAGAAGTTTTTCAAGCGTACCAAATTGAGATTGAACGTAAAAAAGCGAAGGGTATTCAAGCAATGGCCTCTGAAACCAATCGACGGTTGATTATCAGTGGGCTGATTCATAGTGAAATCAATGAGTACGATTTTTTTCAATTATTGGAAAATGAAACGAAAGCACAGGCTAAAGAATGGGGTGTTGAACAAAACCCATTTTTAAAACAGTTAACTAAAGAAGATCTGTATCACGTGTATACTGTGGTTAAACAGTTTGGTCAACACTATTTTGATGAAGTTACAGATAGTCAATTGCAGCGATTAGTTATTTTGCTATGTGTCTCTATCATGAGATTACGAGAAGGGTATCAAATTACATCTTTTAAAATGACTACTTTCCTAACAGATAAGGATCAAACAAAAAGTACGGAAACAGCTACAGCTATTTATAAATTTATGCAAAAGCTTTATGGAATAGATATTCCTAAAGAAGAAATCCAATTTTTAGGACTTCAAATTCAAGGGTTAAATGTTCCATTACGCAATGAGTTTTTCTCACAGGAATATGATGCAGATTTAGGCTATAAGGTAAGAGAGTTGATTCGTCTCGTTTCCAATGAAATGGACTGGAACTTTAATCAAGATGAGACGCTTTTTCAAGATTTATTGGCTCATATTACAGCAGCACTCAAGCGAGCCATTGCACCCATGCCAGAGAGCAATAATCCTTTGTTGGATAAAATTAGTACCCAGTATAGTCAATTGAGTTTTACGGTTAAAGAAAATTTGGTGCATCTGTTTCCATTGATCCATTTTTTGCCAAATGAAATTGTCTATATTGTGATTCATTTTGCTTCAGCTTATGAGCGACAACCTAAAATACAAGAATTAAAAGCACTGGTCATTTGTTCAAGCGGGGTTGGTACAGCAAAAATATTAGAAAGTCGCATTCGAAAACACATTCCTGAAATAACGGTTATTGAAATTTCCAGAATCTCAAAACTTCATCGAATTGATTTCAATGAATTTGATTTGATTTTGTCGACCATTTTTTTACAAGGTTTTGAAACAGAATATAAAGTAGTTACACCGCTATTGATGGATAATGAAATCAAAAGCATCCAATTGTATGTTCGCCAGATTATCGCTGAAAAGATAAAAGGGAAAGTTAGAAAAGAAACGTTAGTCCTTACCCCTCAAACAGACAAATCTGAATTTAAAGAATTTTATCAGAAATTAACGCTTACGAATGGTGTGTTAGAAAATTTTGATTTGCATCAAACTGTTGGAATGATGGAATTAACTTCTATTCTTTCGGCCATTTGTGAAAGTTTAGAAGGCGAATTTTTAACAGATGGGAAGCACGTCGCTACTAAACTAATGGAGCGAATGGAACTAGCTCCTATTGGACTTCCTAATACAAACATGGCATTATTTCATTGTATTGATGCAACGATCAAACAACCATTTTTTTCCATCTATGAATTGCCGAATGCTATGGATGTGCTTGGAATCGATCGGAATCCAGTACACATGAAACGAATTTTAATGATGCTGGGCCCAGATCCTTTAAGTGAAGATGCGCAGGAAGTTTTGGGTTTTATCAGTTCGGCGATTGTTGAAAGTGATTTGACTATGGAAATTTTTAATTCGGGCTCTGAACCGTTATTAAATAATTATTTAAGCAGTTTATTTTTAGAAAAATTAAAGAAATAAGGGAGAGAATAAATTATGGCTATTTTAGAAGAAAGCAGTATTCAATTAAATCAAACATTTAACACAAAAGAAGAAGCTATTCGCGCCGCGGGTAAAATTCTAGTAGAAGGTCAATACGTAAAAGAAGGCTACATTGATGAAATGCTGAAGCGTGAAGAGAATGTTACAACTTATATGGGGAACTTCATTGCTATTCCTCATGGAACAGAAAATTCAAAAGATTTAATCACTCAATCAGGTATTTCAGTTGTTCAAATTCCAGGTGGCGTAGATTTTGGTACTCCTGAGGAAGAAAAATTAGTAACGGTTGTGTTCGGAATTGCTGGAGTAGGGAATGAACATTTAGACATCCTTTCAAAAATTGCGGTATATTGTTCAGAAGTAGAAAATGTTGTTAAATTAGCAGATGCATCTTCTGAACAAGAAATTAGAGAATTACTAGAAGGGATTGAATAATATGTTAGCCATTCATTTTGGTGGAGGAAACATTGGTCGAGGATTTATTGGAGAAGTTTTAAATAAGAATGGATTCAAGATTGCTTTTGTGGATGTAAACAAAGAAATTATTGATGCTTTAAATGACAAACATGAATATACAATTGAATTGGCCCAAGAAGGTACCCCTCAAATCAAGGTAAACAATGTTTATGGTATCAATAATGGGACTCATCCAGAAGAAGTCATTGCAGCATTTGAACAAGCTGATATCGTAACGACTGCTATTGGTCCCAAAATTTTACCGTATATCGCACCTTTAATCGCTAAAGGGATTCAAAAAAGACGAGCTGGACAATCAACTCAACCTATTGATGTAATAGCATGTGAAAATATGATTGGCGGAAGTACATTCCTTAAAGAGGAAGTTTCAAAACATTTAACTAAAGAAGATATGGATTACTTGGAACACTATATTGGATTTCCTGATGCTGCAGTGGATCGTATTGTGCCTTTACAATCTCATGAGGATAAATTGTTTGTATCCGTTGAAGGGTATAAGGAATGGGTCATTGATGAATCTAAACTTAAAAATATGGATCTACGCTTACAAGGGGTTCATTATGCACCTGAATTAGAACCATTTATTGAAAGAAAATTGTTTACCGTAAATACGGGACATGCAACTACAGCCTATGTAGGGAAGTATGAAGGATACAAGACAATTGACGAAGCGTTAAAAGATGAAAAAGTGAAAAAACAAGTAGAGAATGTTTTGGCTGAAACAGGAGCCTTGATGGTTGAAAAATGGCAGTTTGATGCTGAAGAACACAAAGCGTACATTACTAAAATTCTTTCTCGTTTTATGAATCCTTTTATCTCAGACGATATCACGCGTGTGGCTAGAACGCCCATGCGTAAGTTAGGATATGACGAACGATTTATTCGCCCTATTCGAGAAGCAAGCGAAAGAGGACTTGAAACGGACTCTTTGATTAAAACTGTTGCTAAAGCTTTAGTTTATCGTGACAGCAATGATGAGGAAAGCCAACAATTAGAAAAACTGTTGGAAGATAAGTCTGTTGAAACGGTTATTCGTGAAGTTACGCAACTAAAAGATGAAACAGTTATTGAAAAAATAGCTGATGAGTATACAAGATTAACGAAGTAAACTAACCAATTTTTAGTATGGATAACTTAGTTTCATCACTTACATGAAATTTCAGGAGGAATAGGAATTGCTTGCAGCCATGGTACCGCCTGAAGACTAGTAGGCTTCAGGCGGTACCATGGCTCTATACAAGCAAATCTGTTTATTCCAGAAGTAATTTCTTTTATAGCACTAACATCATTTATTAAACAAAAAAAACAGTTGAGCAAAATATGCTCAACTGTTTTTTTTATCCAATAGAATGTTCGTTTCTAACAACTGCTAATTTTTCTTTGACCATACTGAGAACTTTTTCAGCATCTTCTAACTTTTCTAAATCGTATTGATTAATATCGATCACTAGAGTAGCACTTTTATCGTAAGCGTTAAACCAGCTATCGTATTGGCTATGAAGATGAGTATAATAGTCTAACAACCCACTATTGTCTTCGATTTGCTCAAATGTACGACCACGTTTTTCAATTCTGTTCAAAACAGTATCTAAAGAGCCACGTAAATAAATGAGTAAATCGGGAGATTTTTTAGGCATATTGTCTAATTCTTCCATCATATTATCCAATAAATCTAGATACGTGTCCATCTCAGCATCGCTCATATTTCCTTCTTCATAATTGATTCGAGTAAACAAGGCATCTTCGTAAATCGAACGATCTAATACATTATTTTCATGTTTAAAGGCAGCTTTAATGCTTCTAAAACGAGTATTTAAAAAATAAATTTGTAGTGAGAAAGCCCATCTTTCAGGATTTTCATAAAATTTTTCTAAAATCCGATTATCATCCACACTCTCGTAGAAAGCCTCGCTTCCTAATGCTTCTGAAATGAACTTTGTGTAGGTGCTTTTACCAGCACCGATCATACCAGCTAAAACAATCACAGCTTTGTTTTCTCCCTTCATCTAACGGCCACACTCCTATCAAAGACCGATGTCTTCTTCTTTCTTTTGCGTATTTTAGTATACCATATATTAAAGGGATTGTTCGGGTAATTTTGGAAAGTTGAATGAAAGAAATGAATCAACTAAATAATTTTTGACATGTTTTTGGGCCAGTGATGCCATCTGCTAAAAGCCCAAAATTAAGTTGAAATTGTTTGACTGCCTCTGTTGTTTTTGGACCATATTGTTTATCTGGCGGACCTAATTTTAAATGATAGTTACCTATTAAAAAAGCTTGGACTACGTAAACATCCCATCCAAAAAATCCATTTTTTAGAATTCTCATTTTTGAAGCAGATTCAGGTCCCCAATAGCCATCGGGTTTGGAACCAATTGTTTTTTGAACTAGACAGATTAAGCTTTGTTTTGTTACTGGTCCAAAAAGACCATCTTGTTTGATCCCAAGAGTTTTTTGAAAAGTCTTTATGATCGCAAATTGGGAAAGGGGAGCTAGATTTGAAAAATTTGTTGAAATGATTAGCTTTTGACCAATTAGGATGGTTTCAGAAGATAATAGATTGATCGTTTTCAACCATGTAAGGGTAGTATGGTATTTTTTAGCAATACTCCATAAGGAATCGCCTTTCACTACAATATGGTACAAGTGATTTGGTTGTGTAGGAGAAGAGGGCGATAAAACTTCCTGTTGAGTAGTGGTGGATAAGTCATGCGCAAATTGTGTAAGAGAAATACCGTTTTGCATGAGATACGCATCGGGATCGGTATGAGTGGTACCTCCTAAATTATTGGAGATCCAATGATGTGTTTTAATGCCTTTTGATGCAAGAGTAGTACCCGTATTTAATGAGTTAGGGACTCCGGCTTCCTTAGCAAGTTTTTTTAATAACCATACATAGGCTAGATAATCTTTTTTAAACCAAACTGTATTCGATGTGCGTGCTAATTCTACTTGAGCATATGCATGGGGATTGGCGTTTTTCCCAGCCCCATACTGAACTTTCCCTGTTTGAGCAATCTGAATGATTCTTCCGCCTCCACCAACCCAATGACTTGTGAAGGAACCATTTTTTTGAGCCATTCGCTTCATGTAAGCTATCTCGTTTTCTAAAGAAAGTGATCCTGTATTATTTGCGTTCCCAGATTCATGGGCAATAACAAAGCTTTTACTAATTAAGGTTTTCTGATTGATTGTTAAAAGCTGTTTTTCAATGATATAAGTCATTTCTATCCCTCCTGTAATCATTAAATAGGGCGAGACTGTTGTCCCACCCCATTTTTAATGATTAGTTAAATCAGACTTGATAATGCTTCACCCTAATGATTGTTCGTTATTATTCTACTTCAAAGATATCATTTACTACACGTTCGACGTAGCGGGCTCCTGCTACAGCAGCGTAGGGATTTGCACCTTCAATTTGAAATATATTTAATGAGATGATTGAGTTCATCGCTTGCTGAGCTTCTTCTGTCGTTAAAGTAAGAATTGGATCTTTTACACTCAGTGTTTTTGACTTTCCTAAACTAGTAACGAATCTTAATTCCAATGATTTTGCCATTTTCATTTCCTCCTTAGTAAATAAACTGATTTAAGTGACTATTCTTTTCATTGCTTAGCGGGTATAAGTGTATTCTTCAACCATAACTGATTGTACATAAGGTAAACTTGTTAAAGATTCTAAAGCTGCAGAAAAACCTTCTACTTGTTCATCTGTAACAGAGTTGATCGTGTTAGAATAGCTGCGTTTTACCGTTTTTTCATTTGCAGCGTCTTCAAAATGTACTTCAATTGCTCCTTTTGTCCATTCTTTTTGCATCATTTATTCCTCCTTATAATATAAGTTGCTGTGTAAGTTTTTGTCATGACATCTTACATCTGTAATAACGTTTAGAAAGAATAGTGTGTTACTTAGTAAGGGAAAAACTATCTTTTTTGTTCATAGAAAGGGCACAGGAGTAAATACCTACTGCTGCTTCATATGATTCCTTTTAAAGGTTTATGTCGTTCTTATCCGGATATACCAATCTTTTTTATAATCTGTTAAATTCCTACTTTAAAATCAAAATAATGAACTGAATTTTGGTAGAGAAGGTGCTTTTAAACAGTCAATTTTCTAATTTAAAAAGAAGTAATTTAAACGTTTACAAATCTTTTGTTTTAGTGGATAATAAGTGAATTATCAAAAGACTATTCTTTTACTTGCGAAATAGTTTTTAATTTTGTAAACTTAAAAATAAAGAGCGTTCTTTAATTATACTAAATTGCTGAACATGTCTAAGCCAGTCGAAAAAGGAGGTTAATATGAATTTAACAAAACTTGTCCAAGTATATGTCATGAATCAGACTATTGGTAGTCCAATTTTCATTTCAGATATTATGCACTACATAGAACAATTTGTTGATGATACAAAGAAGTGTCATCAAATAAGAAAAAATGTGAATGTTATTCTAATGAGAATGGTAAAAGATGGGAATTGTTTAAAACGTTTTGGAACTGGAGTCTATTACCGAGATGACTTAGATCAAACAGAAGAAACTGGAATTGATAGTATTGAACTAATCAAACGAACTTATATAGCTGATAAAAGCGGGAACATATTTGGATACCTTACTGGAGAAGCTTTTTTACATAAATTAACCCTTATTGAAAATCCCTCGAGCGAAATACTGATTGCAACAAATGCAAAAAGAAATGGCAATATTGAAACAACGGACATGGAGTTTAAATTGGTTAACCCTCCTACAACTGTGTCTCGTGAAAATTATCGGTATCTACAAATGTTGGATTTAATAAAAAATGATTTAATAAATGGAAATAACCTCCAATATAGCTTTGCATTGACACATTTTATGAATGATCACCATCTAAAGGAAGCAAACCTTGTAGCATTGGCTGTGGATTTTTATAGTCAGAAAGTCGTTCTTAAAGTTGCCGAATTTATCAGTAATAAAGTTTACATGGAAGAACAAAAAGATGAAATCATTATTACATTAGATACTACAAAGCAAAAAGAATTGTATGAGAATGATTAAAGGATGCAGTTTAAATTTAATTCATACCTCTTAGTAAAGGCTTCTTCTTTGCTAGTGGTATGAATTTTTGCTATCATGAATATAAATTAAGGATGACTAAACATACAAAAATAGTTATCACGTAGCAAAAGGTTAAACTGTTCAGCGTTACTATATGAAATGGAGTGTGAGTTCAAATGGATAGAAGAGTTGAAGGAACATATACATCAAAAGAAGAAACGGTAAGTGCAGTAGAAAGACTCATTAATGAGGGATATGCATCAGAGGAAATTATTATTGTGACCAATGAAAAACATGAAAAAGAATTAGAGGATTTAACCCTTGTAGAGGTTGATGCGGTCAATCCTACTGAAGGATTGTCTCTCTGGGAAAAATTAAAGGAGTCTTTTAGTTTTGGTCGATACAATTCGGATGAAATTTCCAATCCTCTAGAAGAATATGGTGTAGAGGGAGACATTGGTGAGCATTATACAGAAGCTTTAGAAAGTGGAGAGATTGTTATTCTTGTTAATAGTGCTGGTCCATCAAAAATACAACAGTTATCCCAAGTAAATGAAGAAGTGCTAAATGAAAATAATGAAAGTGAACGTGACGTTATTGCAGCAAAAAATCCTGCAAAGGCTCCTACTAAAGAAAAAATGGATGCTATGCCTGGTGAAGAAGAACAATATGATCCAACTAAAGCACAATCGTCTAGAGAAGATATCGAAGGAAACCCTGATACATCTCCAGACAAACAAACTATCAATTCAACATCAGAGGAGTCTATCAGTCCGATTACGTCAAACCAAGAACAAGATGGTAGTACAGTGTCATCAGTAAATGAAGAAGTTAAAGGTTCTTCTCTTGAAAAAGAGCCAGAATTAACCGGTGACGAATCTACAGTAGTAGCTGAGAATGAAGGACATGTATACCCTGATAATATCAGCCAAGGAGTTGTAGATGGAGGAGATTCTTCTAGCAGCCAAGGAATTGAAAAATCAGAAGAATCAAAACCTGAATTGAATACAAAACAACCCGAAAGCGATGCGTATTATAGTGATAATTACGAAGAAGCTGGCGGAAAAACGATCAAAAAAGATGACGAAGATAAGTAAAAAAGATTGAGACTTAGGTCTCAATCTTTTTTTTATTGACAGAGAATTAGTATAGGTACTTTAAATAGTGTTCCTGAAAGACACAGATTTCTAATGGTTTTATGGACTTTTACAAACAAAATTGCCCATTCCATAAGAAATTTAATGCAAAGAAGTCTTCTTATTTGTATTCGTTTTTTTAAGTTGTTATGCTTAATTTGTAGAGAAAATTTAGGAGGAATGAGAAATGACAAATTCTGATAAAGAAACTCAAAAACCAAAGAAAAATTATTTGATTAATGATGACAGTAAGAATCTTAATCCTGAACCACAAACAGAAGACCCAAATTACAAAGCAGCGGGTAAACTTAAAGGTAAGACAGCCATCATTACTGGTGGAGATAGTGGGATCGGGCAAGCTGTAGCGATTGCTTTTGCAAAAGAAGGTGCAGATGTTGCTATTGGTTATCTAGAATCAGAAGATGATGCAAATTACACAAAAAATCGAATTGAAAAAATTGGTCAAAAAGCTTTAGTATTTAAAGGTGATGTAGGACAAGAGTCTTATGCTACAGAAGTAGTGTCGAAAGTAATTGAGGAATGGGGTCACCTAGATATCTTGGTCAATAATGCCGGTGAGCAACATGTTCAAGAGAAAATTGGTGATATAACCGCAGAACAATTGGATCGAACATTTAGAACCAATATCTTTAGTCAGTTCTACTTTGTGAAAGCTGCGATGCCACATTTGTCAGAAGGTGCATCAATCATCAATACAACATCTATTACAGCTTATCGTGGAAGTGAGCACCTATTAGATTACTCAGCTACTAAAGGTGCCATAACTGCTTTCACCAGATCTCTTTCTCAAAATAGTGAAGTGATCGATAAAAAAATTCGCGTAAATGGTGTGGCTCCTGGTCCAATATGGACTCCACTTATACCAGCTACTTTTACAGAAGAACAATTAGAGGACTGGGGTAAAGGTGGAGCAATAGAAAGAGCTGGTCAAGCTTTTGAATTGGCGCCAACATATGTCTATTTAGCCAGTACTGACTCTAGTTATGTTTCTGGTCAAGTGTTGCATGTTAATGGTGGAGTAATCATAAACGGCTAAAATAGTTTCTTAATTTTTTTAAAATTGCAACTAAATACACTTTTAGTCTGATTACAAGTCGTCTATTTTGAAAACTTATTTTTCATTTGGTACAGTTAATTATAGAAATAAAATGTTTGATTTTAATCCTCTTGATTAATTAGCTAAACCACAAAGAGGATAAAAAGAAGAGGAGCGTGTAAAGGATGAATAAAGTAGTTATCGGTTCATTTTCAAATGTACAAGAAACAACGGCTTGTGTAGAACAATTAATCGCAGAAGGCCATTCAACAGACAGTATAAAAATTGTGACGACTAATCAAGATCCTGCAACGATTCAAAGTCAAACAGGTGTAGAAATCGATAAAGTTTCAGCCGAAGAAAAAGAATCTTTCTGGGATAAATTTAAACATTTATTCGCTGATACAGATGAAGATTTGGTATTAGAAAATTTTGGTGTAGACGAAGCTAGTGCAGAGCAATACAATGAGTCTTTGGAAAAAGGTGAATACATTGTACTTGCTGATAAAGATAAAGCCTCAACTTCAAAAACCAATCTAACTAAAGAAACTTCTGGAACTGTTGGCCAAGCTGGTCAAGGTGTACGAGAAGTCAGGAATGCTTCACAACCGACTGATGAAGTGAGTTATGCAAATGATGGAAATGACTATTTAAATAATGCAGAAGTTCCATTAACAAATCAGTTTATCGAACAAGATGAACTTGATGAAAGCCTCACAGTGAAATCTGATTTAACGGATACGACAGTTCCTGAAACGATTGAGGAAGATGAAATTATGGTAGAATCGATTAGACAAGAGAATAAACCTAGATTGCAAGATAATCAAGATAACGAATCAACAAATGGTGCATTTAGTAAAGATCAAGATCGAAGAGATGATACAAGAGATGTTGTATCTCCAAAAAGACAACCGTGGTCACATAAAAACTTTGATCCTAATGACAATCCGTTGCAAGGAAAACCTACAGAAGATAAATTAAAGTATGAAGATCATGTCGGACCTAGTTCGCCAAACGAAGAGGAAGTAGATTTGCCAATTTTTGATGGCAGTACTTTATCAAATCAACCGTTTAGCGATCCAAGAGAAGAGTTCAGAGACTAAATACTAGAATTAAAAGTGATTCAGACCTAGGTCTGAATCACTTTTTTTATTGAAATCGTTGAATGACAATTTTCGAACATGTGTTTGTAGTTGGTTTATGTTATAATAGTGAAACTGAAGTAGGAGGGTGAGGCTATGATCTATAAACCCAATAATGGAAATGATGACTCTTCAACATCTACATTACCCAAAATTACAAAAATTGAAGCGCAAAAAAGAAAAGGGCGCTACAATATTTATTTAGATGGAGAATATGCTTTTCCTGTTGATGAATCTATTTTAATTAAGCATATTTTGCATAAAGGAATGGAGATCTCAAAAACATTCCGTCAAGAATTAGAGATAGAAGATGGGTATCGCAAAGCTTATACGAGAGCACTCGTTTATTTAAACTATTCTTTGCGTTCAATAAAGGAAGTGAAAGATGATCTGGTTGCTCATGAATTTACTAGCGAAACTGCTGACCAGGTGATCGAACAATTAAAAGAACAAGGCTACTTAAACGATTTAATGTATGCTGAAAGTTACACAAGAACCGCTGCAAATGTTAGCGGAAAGGGGCCTTACGTGATTAAAAGAGAATTGAAAAAACGTGGAGTTAAAGATGAAACGATTGAAGAAGCAATGGAGCAATATCCTTTTGATCAAATGGTAGAAAATGGTGTTGCCTTAGCGGAAAAAGTTATGCGCCGTTCTTCGCAACATTCATCAAGAGAAACGAACAATAAAATCCGTCAAAATTTAATGCAAAAGGGATTTCAATCTGATGTTATCACCCAAGTGTTGGAAGAAATTAATACAGAAAAAGAAGTAGACGATGAGTACGAGGCATTAAAAACACAAGGTGATAAAATTTGGCGCAAGCAAACGAAGTTAACAGGAGCTAAAAAGATTCAAAAAGTTAAAAGCGGATTATTTCAAAAAGGATTTGCTGGGGATTTAATTACGCAATACATTAACGAAAAAGAAATGGAAGAAGAGGAAGAATGACATTAAATGAATCAAGTTTAGATGAAACAAATAAAAATGAAATTTATGGTATTCCTATGTGGCCACAAGAAAAAATCGATCGATTTAGAGAAACTCTTTTAAGTTGGTACGATTTAGAAAAACGAGATTTACCTTGGCGAAAAAACAATGACCCGTATCGTATTTGGGTCTCTGAAATCATGTTGCAACAAACAAGAGTAGATACCGTTATTCCGTATTATTTAAACTTTATGAACACTTTCCCAACCATAGAAGCATTAGCACAGGCACATGAAGATGTATTGTTAAAAGCTTGGGAAGGATTGGGGTATTACTCACGAGTCCGCAATATGCAAGCTGCAGCTCAACAAATCATGAACAATTATGATGGAGAAATGCCAACTGATCCTAAAGAAATCGGCAAACTAAAAGGGATAGGACCTTATACAACTGGCGCGATTTCGAGTATGGCTTTTGGGCTTCCTGAACCAGCTGTAGATGGAAATGTGATGCGCGTGTTAAGTCGGTTATTTGAAATTGAAGCGGATATTGCTAAGCCTGGCAATCGTAAAATTTTTGAGGCTATCATGCGAGAGTTGATCGATCCATATAAACCTGGAGATTTTAATCAAGCATTTATGGATTTGGGTTCAAGTATCTGTACTCCTAAAAACTATCATCCGGAATTAAGCCCTGTTAAAGAATTTAATCAGTCGTATCAAAACGGCACTTGGGAGAATTATCCCGTAAAAAGTAAAAAGAAAAAAGCAAAGCCGGTTTATTATATAGGAGTAATCATTAAAAATTCAAGTGGTTCATTTTTACTAGAAAAGCGGCCTGAAACTGGTTTATTGGCTAATATGTGGACCTTTCCAATGATTGAGGAAGAATTAGTGATTCAAGAGACAGGAATTGCACATGGAACATTGACTCAGATCGACGATGAAGAGCGAACAGAACAAGTGATGACAAAGGTCCTAGCAGAATTGGAAAAGAACTACCAAATTAAGCCAACTTTAATGGAAGCACCCTTTGTTGAAGTTCAGCATATTTTCAGTCATTTGAAATGGTTTGTCGCTGTTTATTATGGTCAGATACTAATAGATGAATCTGCCGATATTCCTAAAAACTGTTATTGGGTAAAACCTTCTGACTTTGACCAATATGTATTTCCAGGTCCTCAAACTAAAATGTGGCAGAGTTATTTGACAAAATTTAAAAGCTAATTTGATAAGAATAGACTAAAGATCCTTTTTTCAGGAGCAAATGAAAAAAGGGGTCTTTTTTTTTAGTTTTTGAAAGTTTCATTAAGGGTTGATTCTCATTTTTTTTTCATTATTTATTTGGTTTTATACTATAAAGATAAAGAGTTGTGATATAATAAGTACGAGTCGAGTGTTCATTCACTCTCTGGTTTATTATTTACTAAATTCTTACGATTTTTATGTGAGAAAAAGAAAGTTGGGTTAGGGATGCATATTCCAAAAGAAGGAGAATACATCACAATCCAAAGCTATAAACATGATGGCAGTTTGCATCGCACTTGGAGAGATACCATGGTACTTAAGACAAGTGATCAATCGTTAATAGGAGTGAATGATCATACTCTTGTAACGGAATCGGATGGCCGAAGATGGCTAACGCGAGAACCAGCAATTGTTTATTTTCATAAGCATTATTGGTTCAATATCATTGCAATGATAAGAGATAATGGTGTTTCTTACTATTGCAATCTCGCTTCGCCTTATGCATTAGATGAAGAAGGCCTGAAGTATATTGATTATGATTTAGATATCAAAGTCTTTCCAGATGGCGAAAAACGCTTATTGGATGTAGATGAGTATGAAGATCATAGCATAAAGTGGAATTATCCTGATGATATTGACCATATTTTAAAAGAAAACGTGAAAATTTTAGTGGATTGGATCAACGAAGAAAAAGGTCCTTTTTCACAAGATTATGTTGACATATGGTATAAACGCTATCAACAGTTATCACATAAGCAATGACCTTTTACAGGATAAGATGACAGTAATTTCTCTAAGATAGATAGAAAAATAGTAAAGAGGTTCCAACATATTGGAGCCTCTTTACTATTTTAGTGAAAATGTATAGTGGCTTTGAATAAATGTATGGTAAAATAATTAAGGGTTCAATAACAAATGAAATTATTCCAGAAAAAATCAAGTATCAATAAGGAGTGAAAAAGGTGTCTAAAAAAAGTGGGTTTATTATTTTTTTACTAGTCATTTTAGCTGGAGGAGTTGTTTTTTTTGGCATGAGCTACTCAAAAAAACAGCAAGAACAATTAATGTCAGTTGCTGAACAAACGGATCAAAAAACAGAAGAAGTAACGAAAGAAGATGTAACTGCACAGATTGCTGGTTATGAAGAAAGTCGTAATGAGCTCTCTGTACTAGAATACTTGAAGTATGTCGGTTTATTAAAAGATGAAGTTTCAATTAGTTTTTATGGAGATATAGCTCAAGAAGAGCCATGGGTTTCTGAAATAGATGCATACATAAAAGACCAGATTGGCAGCACTATAAAAGTCAATCATTTGCCTTATACCGACTACAATTCTTATCAATTAATCAGCGAAAATAAAGTAACGGATCTTGCTCAAACAAATCCAGATGTTGTGTTTTTTCAATTGACACCTTATGCTGATCAAGAATTAGACATCGCTTTAACTGATTCAAGTGATTATTTAGAAATGAATTACGCTGCAATAAAAGATGTCTTGCCTGAAGCTTTGATTGTCTTTGTGTCTCCTAATCCAAGCAGCAGTGAAAAAGGAAACACTAATTCAAGAACACTTGATTATATTTCCTATTTAAATGAAATGGTATCAACAGTTGAATCTAATGAATGGCTAGGGTTTAATCTTCATGATAGTTACCTTGAAAAACTTGAGGCTGACGGGATTTCGTTGGAGAATACTTTAACAGAGAATGGCAAATCATTGAATGATGAAGGAACTGCTGTATACCGTACTTTATTCGAAGAAGCTTTAAATCAAAAGAGAGATACTACCAGCGGAATTTAATTAATGTATTTAAAAAGCAGTTGAGCGTATATGCTCAACTGCTTTTTTTACTATTTTTATTGTTCAATATGTTCAATGTTAGAGATGTCTGTATCTGGATTCCAATCGTTTCCTTTATAGCTGCTGATTAAAATATTTAAATGCTCTAAATATTCCTCATATTTTAAAATACTGGACATAATATGAATAACCGCATTACTTTGACCATAGTCATCGTGCAAGTATTCTTCCAAACTTGCTTCATCAAAGAAGGACTGCATAAATTCTTTTCTGAGCGGGGCTTTATACGCAATAAAGTTTACACTATCTGGTGAAACACGACCGTTAAATTTCAACAGAATTTGTTCATGGGCTGTGAGTAAAGTCTCCAGACGTTCTCGTATCAAAATACGCAAATCTTTTGGGAAATGATTAAATGAATTTTCATATTTATGAAACGTGTAAGACAAATTATAAGCTTCTCTTGTTGTTGCAATGATTTGTCTGTAAACTACTACCTTACGCATTTTTTGAATGCGGTCTTTTTTCCTCGTAGTCACTCCTTCATCTTTGAATAATGAAAGATAGACATCCATCCGATTGAGCTCTGACTTAATCCATTTTAAATCTTTTTTTAGAATAGGGTATTGACTGTTTTTTCGAACACTTGCACGTAAAAACTTCATGATTTCAGTCGTTGAGTAGTCGGTAACGTGATACAATTTTTCTTCATACTTTGGAGGGAACAAAATGGTGTTCACCAAGAAAGCGATAAAAACTCCCATAATGGTAGCTGCAACTCGTATAGTGGCATAAAGAATAAAATTATCTTCAGTAGTTTCCATAATCACAATCAACGTTACGGTAGCTAAACCAATCACACTGCTAAGATTCATCTGATTTAAAATAGCAATCAATAGACAAGCGGCTAGACCCACAACGAAAAAATGGTTGCCTAAAGTTAATGTGATGCATATAGCAACTAAAGCACCGATCAAGTTGGCGATAATGCGATCTTTAAGGGTATTGATGGATCGTTTGACTGAAGGCTGCAATGCGAAAATAGCTGATATAGCAGCTAAAACACTGCCAGATGGAAAGTTTAATAATGCAGGAATAGCTAATGCAAGCGCAACAGCTATTCCTGTTTTGAGCGTTCTTGCTCCAATTCTCATAAAATAGTTTCACTCCGTTTTATTGATAGTTATACTTGTATGATAAGCTACTTAGAGTCAATAAGCAAAGAATTTATAGTGAATAGTTTGAAAATTAAGATAATAGTATAACAATCAGCTGTGCTTTTAAGAAAGTTTGGAAAAAGCTTTATCAATCGCTTTTTTAGTTTCATCAATGTCTTCTTGCGTATGCATAATGGTTAAAAACCACGCCTCATATTTACTTGGTGCAAGATTGATACCTTCATCCAACATGGATTTAAAAAACCTTCCAAAACGTTCGGAGTCCGTATTTTTTGCATCTGCATAATCTTCAATTGGATGATCCGAGAAATAGACGGTTAATGACCCACCAATTTGGTTCACAACTGTTGGGATGTTATATTTTTTACCAGCCGCAAGAAGAGCATCTTTTAATTGAATAGCAAAGTCAGCCATTCTTTCATAGATTCCAGGTTCTTGTAAAACTTCTAAACAAGCAATTCCAGCTTGCATAGAAAGTGGGTTTCCAGACATTGTACCAGCTTGATAGGCAGGCCCAAGAGGAGCTACAGTATCCATGATACGTGTTGGTCCACCGTATGCACCAATTGGCAATCCTCCACCAATGGATTTTCCAAATGCTGTTAAGTCAGGAATAACACCCAACATATCTTGAGCGGCACCGTAATGGAAACGGAAGTTGGTGATAACTTCATCATAGATAACTAAGGCTCCATGTTCATGAGTGATTTCATTGACGGCTTCTAAAAATCCAGGTTTAGGGGCTACCATACCAAAATTTCCGACGATTGGTTCCACTAAAACAGCTGCGACTTTGTCTCCTAATTTTTCCATAACTGCTTTGTAAGATTCAATATCATTGTAAGGTACAGTGATCACTTCTTTTGATGTACCTACTGTTACTCCACCGGAATCTGTCGTACCTAGTGTAGAAGGACCGCTACCAGCCTCAACGAGAACGAGATCAAAATGACCATGGTACTGACCGGTAAATTTAACAATCAATTCACGATTTGTGTACGCACGAGCAACACGAACGGTTGTCATAACGGCTTCAGTTCCAGAATTTGTAAAACGTACTTTATCCATTGAAGGAATAGCAGTGGTTAACATTTTTGCAAAAGTCACTTCATGTTCAGAAGGTGTACCAAATAACACACCTGTATCTGCAGCTCTTTTTATTGCTTTTGCAATATGAGGATGATTGAATCCTGTTATAATCGGTCCAAAAGCTGCTAAATAGTCAATATAGCGATTGCCATCAACATCATATAAATAGGCGCCATCCCCGCGCGCCATGGTGACCGGATTTCCTCCACCAACGCCTTTAAATGAGCGGCTCGGACTATTCACTCCTCCAACAATAACTTGATTGGCTTCACGAGCTAACCGATCGCTTTGAGTATGGTTTAACATAAAATAATTGCCTCCTTAAAAGTAAAATCATTTCTATTGTAATGCTCCTACCATAGAAGTGCAATATTTCCCTTGGCAGCGGATAAAAGGATTTATTTGCAAAGTTAAGATAGAAAAGTTATCATTAAAGTATAATACAGTTATTATAAGATAATAATCACTATTAAGTAATCATTATGAAAAATATAAGCAATGAAAGTTTTTTATTTATTAAATTTGAAAGGGGGAGAATTATGACCTCAAATCATTTAGTAGCTCATTCGATTGAGAAATTAAAACGCGCGCATATACGCATTACTCCACAGCGTTATGGTATTTTGGAATATTTAATCGAGAATGATAATCATCCGACCGCGGATGAAATTTATCAGGCTTTAGCAGCAAGATTTCCTAATATGAGTGTGGCAACCGTTTATAACAATTTACGATTATTTACTAAAGTAGGTTTTGTAGATGAAATGAATTATGGAGACGCTTCAAGTCGTTTTGATTTTACTTCTGCACAGCATTATCATGCCATTTGTGAAGAATGTGGAAGAATCGAAGACCTTTATTATCCAGGACTAGAGGATATTGGTGACGTAACGACTACTCTGACTGGTTTTAAGGTTAAGAGACATCGATTAGAAATTTACGGTATTTGTCCTGAATGTCAATTGAAATTAGAGGGAAATGAAAAATTGTAAGTAATTAGGATAAATAAAAAAACACCTTTTGGTGCTTTTTTATTTTGCGTAAGATTAAAGATTATTAAGGGAACATTGACACAAAAATAAATTCTCTATACTATTAGCTTTACAATGTAAGATACAAATAGATTATACAAATAGGTATGAGACTAGGTAAGAGAAAGGAAACGGTATGACTACACTTAATGATGTTGCAAAAAAGGCGAATGTATCAAAAATGACGGTATCCAGAGTGATCAACCATCCCGAACAAGTGACTGATGAATTAAAAGAACTTGTTTTTGAAGCAATGGAAGAACTTAACTATCGTCCAAATGTTGCAGCAAAAGCATTGGTTAATAACCGTACACAAATCATAAAATTATTTATCCTTGAAGAAATGGACACAACGGAACCTTATTATATGCATTTGTTAACCGGTATTGCGCGGGAACTAGACAATCGTCATTATTCTTTACAATTGGTTACTAAAAACAATTTTGATATAGGCGCATGTGATGGATACATTATTTGCGGTATGCGTGAGAGTGATTACAATTGGATAAGCGGTGCAACAAAACCCGTTGTTTTATTTGGTGAAAATCGACATGGTTACGATTTTGTTGATTCGAACAATAAAGAAGGAATTGCGAAAGCAACACAATACGGCATTGATTTAGGGTATGAGAACATTATTTTTATTGGGATGGATGTAAAAGAACCCTTTGAATATTCACGTGAGAGTGGATATATAGTTACTCTTCAAAAAAATAAACGCCTGCCAGAAATTCATCGTTTTGAAAATCGTTCGCGTTATGCTGCAGAGTTTATTAGAGAAAACTGGAATAAATTCAAACCCAATACACTCTTTATTTGCAGCTCAGATCGATTAGCAATTGGAATCCAAAGAGGAATTATCAATATGGGTGGAAGCATACCTGCTGATTTTGGCATTATTGGATATGACGGCGTTTTTTTAGATCAGATTGCTTTTCCACAATTGACTACAGTAAAACAACCCGTTATTCAAATGGGAGAAGCTTGTGCTAAAATGGTGTTAAATAAGATTGAACAAAAAAATGCACCTCAAGGAGAACTTTTTTTTACTCCAGAATTAATTGTTAGAGGAACAACTATGCAAAAATAACCTTTTTTTAAATTAAAAAAAATTCATTAAGAAAGAAGTTTGAATATGACTAAAGCTATGATTATCGTAAATCCTTCTTCGGGTGGAGAAAAGGCAGAAAATTATACAGATAAATTGAAAAGACAATTTGAAACGAATTATTCTGAATTTGTTATCAAAAAAACAAAAAAATCAGGAGATGCCAAAGAGTTTGCGGAAGAAGCAGCTTTAAGAAAATATGATGCTGTTTTTGCAATGGGTGGAGATGGGACAGTTAGCGAGGTAGTGAATGGATTAATGCTCCATGAATCTGAAACAGTATTAGGCATTATTCCAACTGGGACTGTCAATAATGTGGCTCGAGCTATAGGTCTACCAATGGATCCAGAAAAAGCTATTGACTCATTAAAACAGTTGAGCATTAAGAAAATCGATGTGGGAAAAGTGAATAACCGTTATTTTATCAGTTCGACTTCGGTTGGTCCTATACCTGAATCGGTTCAAGAAGTAGATGTAGATATGAAAACAAAATTCGGCGTTTTTGCTTATTTGATTGAAGGAATAAAAGCATTGAAGAATGATGAAACGTATACCTTCGAACTAGATATTGATGGAGACAAATGGATAGCTGACTACAGTATGCTTTTGATTGCTATGAGCAATTTTGTTGGTGGAGTAGGCACTGTTATTCCTGAAGCAGAGGTTGATGATGGAGCTCTCCATTTAGTAACCTTGAAAGAGACAACAGTAAAAGAAAAATTAAGTTTAGTGCCAGAATTATTTCAAGATACAGATTACACAAAAGATCAACTGGAACACCGTTCGTTTAAAAAAGCAACGATTCGTTTATTAGAAGATAAAGAAACCAAATGTACTGTTGATGGCGATAAGGGGATAGCCTTCCCACTTGAACTTGAAGCGGTCCCGCATTCATTGAAGGTTTTTGTGTAGTAATTAATAATGGTCCTATACTATTTGGAGTGAAAAATTTATTCACCAAATAATATAGGGCCATTTACTTTGCGTTAGAACTAGCGAAAGCCTCTATCCGACATTCTTCTCTGAATTTTTTTAGGAAATAGTGAGTAGGTGGCTTCTACTCGACATTCTCATTTGATATTTCTTAAAAAAAAGAGACTAGTAGGTATCTACTCGACATTCTCATATGATTCTATTTAAGAAATATACGCTAGAAGGTCCCTACTCGACATTGTCGCTCGAATCTCTTTAAGAAATAGTGACTAAAGAGCTACTATTCGACATTTTAATTCGAATTTCCTTAAGAAATATACCATAGAGAGTTTCTACTCGACATTCAAATCCGATTTTTCTAACTAAATATGCATAATCTAAAAAAACGCCAGAAGTAAAAAAACTTCTGGCGTTTTTTGTATTATTATCAGGAGAATTCCTTTTAAATAATTTTTTCAGTCGTTTGAGAGAGCAAACCTGTTTCGTAAAATTGATCCATATCTTCTTTAGGGACCATACTGCCGCCTGTTGCCCAAGCAATATGTGTAGCTTGATCCATTTTATCTGATAGTTCATGTTTTTCTAAATATCTTTTGCCTTCTTCAGATTGGCATAATCTTAAAGCGCCTGGAACGCCTGCTAAAGCTGCGGGTTCTAAATAGATTTTTTCTTTATCAATAAGAGCACTTAGTAAACGGTTTGTTTCAAAGTCATCAATAGTATAAGAACCGCTAAAAAAATGTTTCATAATACTAGCAACTAGTTTTGATGTACGAGGTACAGCTAGTCCATCGGCTACGGTCAAACCATCTAAGCCAAAATCTTTAACAGATACTTCATCATATTTTTGAGTCATTAACCCTACTGTCATAGAAGGAACGTGTGTAGGCTCTGCAAAAAAACAATGAACATTGTCTCCATAAATTTGCTTCAATCCGAAAGTGATACCGCCTGGTGAGCCACCAATGCCACATGGTAAGTAAACAAATAAAGGATGATTTTCGTCTACCAGAATGTTTTCTTGAATCAATTGTTTTTGTAACCGATTAGCAGCAACTGTATAGCCTAAAAACAATTCAATTGAATGTTCATCATCGACGTAATAACTCATCGGATCTAAATTAGATTGCTGACGTCCTTTTTCTACGGCATTTGTAAAGTCAGACTCATGTTCAATAACCGTAACTCCACGAAAACGCAATAAATCTTTTTTCCATTGCTTTGCTTCCACGGACATGTGTACCGTGACGTCAAAGCCTAACTTAGCACCGACAGTACCTACGCTGATTCCCAGATTTCCAGTAGTACCTACCGCGATTTTATAATTTGAAAAGAACGCTTTGAACGGCTCACTTGCAAATAAGGCATAATCATCTGTATAACTGGTAATCAGACCATGTTCTAACGCTAGATTTTCTGCATGCTTCAATACTTCATAAATGGCTCCTCTTGCTTTTATGGTTCCAGCAATCGGTAGTGTATCGTCTCGTTTTAATAAAAAAGTTCCTGGAATAGAAGAATGATAAACTGTTTCAAGGTATTCTTTCATAGAAGGAATGGAAGACAAAGGAGATTCAATGATTCCATTGGATACTTCGGTTTCTGGAAAATCAATCCTTAAGTAGGCTGCAAAACGGTTTAAGCGTTCTTCAGCATCATTCACATCATCTTTTGTATAGGGAACTAAGGACGAAGCTTCTTCAAATGGAATTTTAGCTTCGTTGATCCAAAAGATTTCTTTTAAAGAAAGAAGATCTTCTAATTGGGGGATTTCTTTTTCCCATGTATCCACAGTTTTACCAGCAACACTAATACTCGTCATCATTATACCTCTTTCTACTAGGCAGTTACGCCTGTTGCAATTACTGAAAGAGTAACACTTTTAGCATTTGAAATCTAGAAAGATCCTGATTTTTAAGGGAATTATTAGAAAGCCTCAGCATATGATTCTGCTTCGTTTAGTTTTAAATTTAAGTTAAAGCAAATGAAAGAAACTAATCTCATTGGAGGACACTAGAATAATCTACAATCATTAAAGTGGCAATCCTTTTTATGAATACATACAATAATTACTATAAGCAGTTATCCATTTATAGAGGAGTGGTAGGAGTGCAAGAGAATAATTGGTGGAATGAAGCAATCGTTTATCAAGTATATCCAAGAAGTTTTAAGGACACAAATGATAATGGTGTAGGAGATCTTAAGGGAATCATCAGCCGTTTAGACTACATTCAGCAATTAGGTGTGACAGCTATTTGGCTCAACCCCATTTTTACTTCACCACAAGTCGATAATGGGTATGATGTCTCTGACTATTACACGATTGATCCGATTTTTGGAACCGTTGAGGATGCAGTGGAATTAATCGAAGAAGCACATAAACGCAACATGAAAATTATTTTTGATTTGGTTGTCAATCATACTTCTGACCAACATATTTGGTTTCAAGAAGCCTTAAAAGGCCCAGAAAACCCTTATCGTGATTTTTACATTTGGGAAGATGCGCGAAAAGGTGGTCATTTGCCAAATAATTGGGTCTCTGTTTTTGGGGGTTCAGTCTGGGAAAAGGAACCTGCTGGTGACCAGTACTATTTTCATTTATTTAAAAAAGAAATGCCAGATTTAAATTGGGACAATCCAGAAGTGGAGAAAGCGATTTTTGATGTAGGAAAATTTTGGTTGGATCATGGAGTGGATGGCTTTCGGTTAGATGCATTTATTCATATGGATAAAGCCGATGATTTTTTTCAAGTGGAAATGGAAAATGGTCGGGAATTGGTATCTGCTCAAAAAATAAATGCATTTCTACCCAATATAAAAAATTACGTTCAAAAATTATCAATGGATTTGCATGAAGTTAAAGAAGATATATTTATCTTAGGAGAAGCAGCTTCAGCGAATGTTGATTTAGCATTTGAGTATACAGATCCTGCTAATAATATGTGCGATGCCATTATCTCCTTTTTAATTTTTCCTGAAGATGAGTCAATGAAAGATCCTCGGTTACCTTTTAATATGCAATCAGGGCGATTGGATAAAAAGGCATTCAAAAGAGTCATGAATGAGTGGCAAAATAAAATGGATCCGTACGGCGGCCCAATTTTATACTGGAACAATCATGATATGGCACGGGCGTTATCTCGCTATGGAAATTTAAAGGAACACAGGGATAATAGCAGCAAAATGTTGGCAACGTTAATGTATCTTCAAAAAGGGATACCGTTTATCTATAACGGAGAAGAGATTGGGATGCGGAATTTACATTATAGTGACCGTGCACAATTTGATACACCAGGCGCTGTATCTTTTTATGAAAAAGCAAAACAACTAGGGTATTCTGAAGAACACATCTTAAACGAGCTGAACCATACTGGACGTGATGTTAGTCGAGGAGCTATGCAATGGGATAACTCTGAGTACGCTGGGTTTTCATCAACTAAACCTTGGAGCGGTGTAAATGTGGAAGAAAAATACAATGTGGCGGAACAAGAAAGAGATTCAAACAGTATCTTAGCCTATTATAAAAAGCTTTTAAAATTAAAAAAAACAGCTATTTTTACAAAAGGATCATTCAGATTACATGAGACAAAAGATACATTATACATTTATGAACGAAACTATGATGGGCAACGGGCAATTGTCTGTTGTAATTTAACGGACACACAAGAACACCTGCAAGAAGAAGGTGTTTCAACACTTGGTTGGAAAGTTATTTTACAAAATGAAGGCAATGCTATCGATAAGGATGCCATTACATTTGCTCCATATGGGACGGTCGTTTTTATGTATGAAGATCTATTAGCTGACGAAACAGCAAAAAAAGAATAATTTCCAACTAAAGAAGTTGTTACCGGTAACAATGCACTTTTTATTGTAAGTGCTTTCTAAATTCTGTAAGCTAATAATTGAAAAAGGAATTTAGCAAAGTCAAAGGTGGTATGTTCTTCATGCAGGATAAATGGTGGGAAAATACAGTTGTGTACCAAATTTACCCTAAAAGTTTTCAAGATACAGATGGTGATGGAATCGGTGATTTAAAAGGAATCATTCAACGATTGAATTACATTCAGTCGTTAGGAGTGAATATGATTTGGTTGAACCCCATTTTTGTTTCTCCACAAGTTGACAATGGTTACGATGTTGCAAACTATTACGCCATTGATGATCATTTTGGTACCATGGCAGATATGGAGAAATTAATTGATGAAGCACATAAACGCGGGATAAAGATTATGCTTGATTTTGTATTAAATCATACATCTGATCAACACCCTTGGTTTCAAGAAGCTTTAAAAGGGCCAGAAAATATATACCGAGATTATTATATTTGGCAAGATCCGTTAGAACAACGATCTGTACCAAATAACTGGGGTTCATTTTTTGGCGGGTCTGTTTGGGAAAAAGAACCTAAAGGAAGTTCTTTTTACTTTCATTTATTCGCAAAAGAGATGCCTGATTTGAATTGGGAAAATCCTGAAGTGCGTTTAGCAATGGCTGATTGTGCTGAATTCTGGTTAAACAAGGGAATTGATGCCTTACGGTTAGATGCGTTTATTCATGTAGAAAAAGAAAATGGATTTCCAGATGTTGGCACAGCTAGTAAAGATGAAATTGTATTGGCAGAAAATTATTATGCTAATCTACCAAAAGTCATTGACTACATGAAAGAGTTTAGTCAACGCATTCGAAAAAATCATCCCGATGTTTTTTTAGTCGGTGAAGCGGCATCAGCAAGTCTTGAATTAGCAAAAAAATACACAGATCCAGCAGATGAAGTGTGCGATAGTGTGATAACCTTCCGGTATTTTCCAGAAATAGAAGAGTCAAAAGATGAACGACTTCCATTAAGCCTGCAACATGGAAAATTAGATCTCGAAAAATTCAAACAAACCATGTCCGAATGGCAAAAGGGATTAGCTGCAATTGGCGGACCAGTTTTGTATTGGAATAATCATGATATGGCACGAGCAGTATCACGTTTTGGTGACGTTGAAGATTATCGTGATAAGAGTAGTAAAATGTTGGCCACATTAATGTATCTGCAAAAAGGCATTCCGTTTTTGTTAAATGGTGAAGAAATTGGGATGAAAAACTTAGAGATCAAAAATATCGACCAGTTTTCATTACCCGGGGCGGATATTTTTTATCAACAAGCACTTGATTTAGGGTATCCAAAAGAATTTGCCTTAGAGCAGTTGAATGCACGAAGTAAAGATGTCAGTCGTGGAGTAATGCAATGGGATGACTCGAACTATGCTGGATTCTCAACGCATCGCCCATGGAGTGGCGTGAACCATGAAGAAAAATACAATGTAATGGATCAAGAGTCAGACGCGAACAGCATATTGCATTACTATAGAGCAGTATTGAGATTAAAGCAGAAGACTGTATTTATCGAAGGTGACTTTAGGTTGTTGGAAACCAATTTGGAAACCTATTGTTATGAACGGATTTGGAAATCCAGTAAAGCAATCGTGTGTTGCAATATGTCAGAGAACAAACAAACGATTACACTTGAAGATTTAACAGCACAGCCCTACACAGTTGCATTGACCAACGATGGCAACATTCTGCAAGAAAACCAATTAAATTTGAGTCCATATGGTGCTGTAGTTCTATTAATGGACCTATAAAAAGTAATTTATTCGTTACTAAATAAAAAAAGAATTGAGGAAATAACGATGGAAACAGCAGCAATTTATCACAGACCAGATAGTGAATACGCGTACTTATATAAACCAGAACAGTTTCATATCCGTCTAAGAACAAAAAAAGGTGATGTAAAAAAAGTTAGTTTGATCAGCGGAGATCCTTACTCTCATGGAACAGAAAAATGGTATGAAGAAGATAAACCAATGAAATTGATTTTAAGTACGGATGTCCATGATTATTGGATGATGGAAACCTACGTAAAAACAAAACGTATCGCTTATTGTTTTCATGTTGAAGGAACTGATGGTATAGAAGTCCTTTATGGAGATCGTGGTGTATTTCCGTTTACAGATCACTACTTAGAAGATGCCAATACCTTTTTTAGAATGCCTTACTTACACGAAGTCGACAGAGTAAAAACACCGGAATGGGTAAAAGAAACCGTATGGTATCAAATTTTCCCAGAACGGTTTGCTAATGGAGATACAACGAATGATCCTGAAGGAACGTTGCCGTGGGGCAGCAAAAAAAATCCTGGACGAGATGATTTCTATGGTGGTGACTTGCAAGGGGTAATCGATCATTTGGATTACCTAGTGGATTTGGGAGTCAACGGTATTTACTTTTGTCCGTTGTTTAAAGCTAAATCAAATCACAAATACGACACAATTGATTATTATGAGATCGATCCTGATTTTGGCGATAAAGAACTGTTTAAAAAGGTTGTTCAAGAAGCACACAAACGTGGTATTCGAGTCATGCTGGATGCTGTTTTTAACCATTTAGGAATGGATTCGATGCAATGGCAAGATGTTCTTGAACATCAAGAACATTCTCGCTATAAAGATTGGTTCCATATCAATCAGTTTCCAGTTGAATCACTGGCTGATTTATCGGTTGAAGAACTCGAGAATGTTAGTGAATTAAGTTATGATACTTTCGCATTTACAGGACATATGCCCAAGTTAAATACCAGCAATCCAGAGGTCCAAGACTTTTTATTAGATGTGACTACGTATTGGATCAAAGAATTCGATATTGATGCTTGGCGTTTAGATGTTGCGAATGAAGTTGATCATCATTTTTGGAAGAAATTTCACCAAGCTTCGGTAGATGTAAAAGAAGACTTTTATATCTTAGGAGAAATTTGGCATTCTTCGCAAAGCTGGCTTCAAGGTGATGAATTCCATGCTGTGATGAATTATGCTTACACACAAACGATTGAAAATTTCTTTATGAAAAAAGACATTACGGCAAGTAAAATGGTTGCTGGATTAAATGAACAATTGATGTTGTACCGCAATCAAACGAATGAAGTTATGTTCAATATGTTGGATTCTCATGATACTGCTCGATTATTGACTATCAGCAAAAACAACCAAGAATTAGCTAAGTCAGGATTAGCCTTTATGTTTGCACAACATGGATCGCCATGTATTTATTATGGAACTGAAATCGGTATGGACGGGTTTAACGATCCTGATTGTCGTAAATGTATGATTTGGAATGAAGAAGAACAAGACAGTGATATGCTTGCTTTCACTAAAGAAATGATCGCATTTAGAAAAAATAACCAAGAATTGTTAAGTTATGGAGCAATAGAATGGTTTGACATTCGTGATGATGAAAAAGTTGTTGGAATGAAAAGGACCAATGGTGATGAAGAACTGATTTGCTACTTTAATCAAGGCGAGCAAGATCTAGAACTTACGTTAGAAAGAACACCGGAGACCTTACTACGGAACTTAGCTTTTGTAGACAATAAATTATTATCAGTCAAAAAAAATGGCTTTGTTATTTATAGAGCTTAAAAGAATAATAGAACTAGGCATAAGACTTAGTTCTATTTTTTGCGTTCAAATGGTAACGTTTGCAAAAAAATCGCGGAAGTAAGATAATAAAGTTAACTGAGAAGGAGGAGATTACAGTGGAGAAAAGGGTTTGGAAAAATATAGTGTTAGGTTTGGTATCGGCTAGTGCGTTAGTATTGGCTGCTTGTGGTAGTGGGGAAGAGACAACTGGAACGGATTCGTCAACGGGTGGGGACGGAGAGGCTTCAACTTTAAAAATAGATGTAGATCCTCGATACATTGATTATGTTAATGAAATTATTCCAGCTTTCGAAGAAGAACACAATGTAACGATTGAAATTTCTGAACGAGACATGTTCGATGGACTAGAAGCTTTGCCACTGGATGGACCTGCTGAAATTGGATCTGATATTTTGATTGCTCCGTATGATCGAGTAGGTATATTAGGTCAACAAGGTCATATAGCAGAGGTTACTTTACCAGATGATGGACGCTATGATGAATTAGATCAAAGACAAGTTACGCTTGATGAAAAAATTTATGGTGCACCTTTTGTTATTGAATCATTAGTAATGTATTACAATAAAGATTTAATTGACCAATCACCGGAAACGTTTGAAGACTTAGAAGCATTGTCAGAAGATGATCAGTATGCTTTTGAAAATGAAGAAGGCACAAATACTGCTTTCTTAGCTAACTGGACAACTCCGTATCAATACATTGGTTTACTTTCTGGATATGGGGGTTATGTCTTTGGGGAAGAGGGTACGGATCCAACAGATATTGGGTTAAATTCACCTGAATCTGTTGAAGGTATCACCTATGTAACAGACTGGTATCAAAATGTTTGGCCTCAAGGAATGCTAGATGCAACTAGTTCAGAAGACTTTATGAATGAACTATTTACTAGTGGTAAAACGGCCGCTGTCATCAATGGACCATGGGGTGCAAGTGGCTATGATGATGCAGACGTGAATTATGGTGTTTCAACAATCCCGACGTTACCGAATGGAGAAGAGTATGAACCTTTCGCAGGAGGTGTAGCGTGGGTAGCCAGCAAATACTCGAAAAATCCTGAATTAGCCCAAGAGTGGTTGGACTATGTCACGAATGCAGAAAATAGTGAAACGTTGTATGAGTTGACTTCAGAAATTCCAGCTAATCAAGAAGCTAGAACCGTTGTCAGTGAATCAGGCAATGAATTAACAAAAGCAGTTATTGAACAATTTAATACAGCCGTACCGATGCCCAACATCCCTGAAATGAGCGAAGTATGGACCGGTGCTGAGACAATGATTTTTGATGCTGCATCTGGAAATAAAACTCCGCAACAAGCTGCTGATGATGCGGTTCACTTAATTGAAGAGAATATTACACAGAAATACCAAAACTAAACGACAAAAGACAATACTGTTTTTAGAGCAACCGCTCTTTGGACAGCATTGTCTTGTTTTTTGAGGGTGAAAACACCTAATTAAATTTCTGTTACCGGTAACATCGAGAAAACGTTTGCAGAAAGCGGTTTGATACCTGATAATAAGGATGTAATTAAAAATAACTCATATTTGAGGAGGATACATAAAATGAAGAAGACAGGTTGGAAAAAATATGTTTTAGGTTTGGTATCTGCTAGTGCACTAGTGCTTGCAGCATGTGGAAGTGGGGAAGAAGCTACAGAAACAAGTTCGTCAACTGGAGGAGAAACTGCAGGAGGAGATTCAACGCTACAAATTTCTGTCGACCAAGGGTATGTAGATTATGTTGAAGATATTAAAGGTGCTTTTGAAGAAGAGCATGGGGTTACTATTGAAGTAACGGAACGCGATATGTTTGAACAATTGGAAGCGTTACCTCTTGATGGTCCGTCTGGAAATGCACCTGATATTATGATGTCTGCTTATGACCGTATGGGATCATTAGGACAGCAAGGACACATTGCTGAAGTTACTTTAGGTAATGACGATCAATACGATGATACAGATAGAGCTCAAGTAACGCTAGATGGAAAGACTTATGGTGCACCATCTGTAATTGAAACATTGGTATTATACTACAATACAGATTTATTGGATGAAGCACCTCAAACATTTGCAGATCTAGAAGCATTATCAGAAGATGATCAATTTGCTTTTGATGGAGAAGAAGGAAAGAATACAGGATTTTTAGCTAAATGGACGGACTTTTACTTTACTTATGGTTTAGTTGCTGGTTATGGCGGATACGTTTTTGGTGAAGATGGAACAGATCCAACAGATATTGGTTTGAACAATGAAGGTGCTGTTGAAGCTATCGAATATGCTACTGACTGGTTCCAAAATACATGGCCACAAGGTATGCAAGATGTAACAAGTGCGGATGCTTTTATTACAGATCAATACTTAAATGGTAAAGTTGGCGCATTTATTGGTGGACCTTGGCAAGCAGCTAGCTTAAAAGATGCTGGCGTTAACTATGGTGTTTCTACTATCCCAACATTAAACAACGATGAAGCCTATGAAGCATTTGGAGGCGGAAAAGGATGGGTTGTCAGCAACTATTCTGAAAATAAAGATGTTGCTCAAGAATGGTTAGACTATGTAACAAATACTGAAAACCAAAATAAATTCTATGACGCAACAAATGAAGTACCTGCAAATCAAGAATCACGTGTTTACGCGACAGAACAAAATGATGAATTAACAACAGCTGTAATCAACCAATACAAAGATGCACAACCAATGCCAAACATTCCTGAAATGGCTGAAGTTTGGACGGGTGCTGAAAACATGTTGTTTGATGCAGCTTCAGGAAATAAAACACCTCAAGAGTCAGCTGATGATTCTGCTAAATTGATCAAAGAATCAATCGAACAAAAATACACAAATTAAATCATAACTAAAATTGAACAGGTTTCGGCAGAGGATGCAATTGTTCTCTGCCGAAAAATGTTAAAAGAAAAAGGAGGAGTTTAAAATGTCTTCTCAGACAAAACCTCAGAATGGGAAAAACGAAAAAAAAGCAATGTTGTACTCAATAATACCAGGTTTAGGACAGCTTTATAACGGACAACGGTTTAAAGGAATTGTATTTTTAGCTATTTTTGTCGCATTTATTGTCGAGATGATCGTTTTTGGTATTGATGCATTTAACGGACTTATTACTTTAGGAAGCACTCCAATGGAAGATCATTCATTATTTATTATGATAGAAGGAACACTTCAACTCATCATAACGATTATCTTCTTAGCCTTTTACGCATTAAATATATATGATGCTAAACGTGTAGCTAACAGTTGGAATAATGGACAAAAAGTTAATGTGACCGCTAAAGAAGTCATGTGGAATGTCTATAATGCAGGTTTTCCTTACTTATTGATCATACCTGCTTACTTAATGATGGCCTTTACCATTATTTTCCCCGTGTTGGTTACATTATTTATGGCATTTACAAACTATGATTTTTATCATATTCCACCAGCATCTTTGATTGACTGGATCGGTTTGAAAAACTTCGTAAATATTTTCTTCCTAAGTACCTATAGGGATGCATTTACGTCTGTTTTCAGTTGGACGATCATTTGGACATTCAGTGCGACAACCTTACAAATTGTTATCGGAATTTTCACAGCAGTTATAGCCAATCAATCCTTTATTAAAGGGAAACGATTCTTTGGTGTTATCTTCTTACTCCCGTGGGCGGTACCTGCTTTTATCACAATTTTATCTTTTTCAAACATTTTTAACGATAGTATCGGAGCAATCAATACTCAAGTTATTCCGTTAATAAATAATTTGCCCTTCGTAGAAATAGGAAGAATCGCTTGGAAAACAAATGCATTTTGGTCTAAGATGGCTATTATCATGATTCAAGGCTGGTTAGGGTTCCCGTATATTTATGTTATGACAACAAGTATTTTGCAATCTATTCCAGAAGATTTATACGAAGCTGCCAAAATAGATGGAGCTAGCGCGTTTCAGCGTTTCAGAGAAATTACAATGCCGATGGTATTCATGGTAGCTGCTCCAACGTTTATTACACAATACACTGGAAACTTCAATAACTTTTCAATGATCTATCTCTTTAATAATGGTGGGCCAGGAAGTGTCGGTGGTGGTGCAGGTGCTACAGATATCTTGATATCCTGGATCTATAAATTAACGACCGGAACTTCGCCACAATATTCAATGGCAGCTGCAATCACCTTGATCATTTCAGCTTTAGTTATCACTGTTTCCTTGTTAGTCTTCAAGAAAACAAATGCATTTAATATGGAGGATGCATAATATGAATAAATTAGTTAAATCTCAAAAGACTTCTCGTTTCCTTAGTCAATTTTTCACTTACGTCTATATGATCGCTTTGGCGATCATTATCATCTATCCGTTACTGATTACAGCTAGTTCTGCATTTAAATCTGGTAATATAACGGCGTTCTCATTAGATCTAAATTCAGAATGGACGTTATCTAACTTCACCCGTTTATTTCAAGATACGCTGTACGGCACATGGTATAAAAATACTTTGATGGTAGCTGTTTCCACTATGGTCATTCAAGTAGCATTGGTTACGATTGCTGGATATGCCTATAGCCGTTACAACTTTTTGGGAAGGAAAAAAAGTTTGATGTTTTTCCTTGTTATTCAAATGGTGCCAACAATGGCTGCATTAACTGCCTTTTATGTTATGGCATTACTTTTAGAAGCATTGGATCAATTTTGGTTCTTAACTATGTTATACATTGGTGGAGGAATACCGATGAATACGTGGTTAATGAAAGGGTATTTTGATACAGTTCCAAAAGATTTGGATGAGTCAGCTAAGCTAGACGGAGCTGGACATTTTAGGATTTTTTGGCAAATCGTACTTCCGCTTGTACGTCCCATGATTGCTGTGCAAGCACTTTGGGCATTTATGACTCCATTTGGTGATTACATGCTGGCTAGATTCTTGCTAAGAAGTCCAGAGAAAATTACAGTCGCAGTAGGATTACAAACGTTTATTAGCAACCCGCAAGACCAAAAAGTAGCTTTATTTGCAGCTGGTGCGATTTTGATTGCTGTTCCAATATCTGTATTGTTCTTCTTACTACAAAAGAATTTTGTTTCTGGTCTGACTACTGGAGGAACAAAAGGATAATCATCTCAATATATGAACTTTAAAAAGAAAAGAAGTGAAACAATGAAAACTGATGCATTCCCGTTAAATTATTTTAAAAGTATTTGGTCTCCTAGAAAAGTATTTAAAAATCGGCATCAACTAAATTGGTTTCAAATTTTTGTTGTGTTGCTTTTTGTTAATAGTTTATTGATGATTCCAGTATCATTAAATTATATGAAATTGGATACTTTTCCAGTTGAAGGAACGTTACCTGGTTCATTTGGCTTAATAGATGAAGCAGTCGTTTTAAAACTACAAGAAGGTCAATATAAGAATGGAACATTAACGTTACCAGAATCATTTATGCTTTCATCTGAAAATGGTACGGTTAGTGGTTTGTTGACAGAAGACGAGATGACAGAAGCACTAAAGTCTGAAAATGCACTGATTTTTCAAAAGGACGAATTCCTGATTAAAGAAGGCAGTCAGGATGTCTCAACTATTCCATATACAAAAGATTTCGATCTAACAAAAGTCACGAATGGGAATGAATTAAAAGATGCCCTTTCGCGACAATGGTTTATCAAAAACAAAGGATATACTATAGCAACATTGATGTTTCTTGTATTCACCATTACATTGATTAGTACGTTCTTTCTAACGTTTGGATCAGCTATCTTTTTGTATTTGACAAGAAAAAGTCAATTTTCTTCTATTAAAACCTATAAAGAATCGGTCAATCTTTTAATTAATTGTATCGGATTGCCATCATTCATAGGGCTGTTGATCGGGTTGATTCAATTTGACATCATTATTCTGCTAATGATTCAATCGGTAGGATTAGTGATTATGCTTCTGTTTGTTTTTTACCAAACAAAATTTAATGATGCAACGAATGAGAAAAATCTAAAAAAGCATTTGGAGGTAAAAGCACATGATTAAGCGTTTATTTGATGTTGACCCATGGAGAGTAAAGTCAACAAACTTAGATAGAACAGATAAAAGACTACAAGAAAGTTTAACATCCATTGGAAATGGGTACATGGGGATGCGGGGAAACTTTGAAGAAGGTTATTCAGGTGATTCTCATTTAGGAACGTACCTTGCAGGTGTCTGGTTTCCGGATAAAACGAGAGTCGGCTGGTGGAAAAACGGTTACCCAGAGTATTTTGGAAAAGTGATCAATGCCACAAATTTCATTCCTGTCGAATTAATGGTAAACGACCGCAAAGTTGATTTGGCGATCGATGAAGTAAAAGACTATGAAATAGATTTAGACATGAAAAAAGGCATTTTGTATCGCTCATATACATGGGTTGAAGGAGAAAAAGAAATCCGTTTTACCTTTAAGCGTTTTGTGAGTGTTGCGACAAAAGAATTAGCAGTTGTTGAAGTTACAGCTGAAGTCTTAAAAGGCGATGCAACAATCATTTTCATACCGAAGATGGACGGCAATGTTAAAAATGAAGACAGCAACTATGAAGAAAATTTTTGGTTGGAAATGAAACGTGTTTCAGGTGAAAAAAGTAGTCTAACGACTAAAACGATTGAAAATCCTTTTGGAGTAGAACAATTTACTGTAACAACTATGATGGAAAGTAGTGCAGAAAATTATGAAAGAAGAGAATTTTCTGAAGGATTTATGCAAGTGGAAGAAAAAATCACTTATAAATTAGTTGCTGGTGAGAAAGCCAAAGTGACGAAATATGTCAGTGTGTTGACAAGCCGTGATGTGCAACCTGAAAATCAAAAGGCAGTAGCTGCAGAAATCTTGGATCAAGCTCTCGCATTAGGTGTAGAAGCAGTAGAAGCAGAGCACATAGCAATCTGGGAAGAACGTTGGCACAAAGCCGATGTGGTGATTGAAGGAGATGCTGAAAGTCAGCAAGGAATTCGATTTAGCATATTCCAATTGTTTTCTACTTATTATGGTGAAGATAACCGTTTGAATATTGGTCCAAAAGGTTTCACGGGCGAAAAATATGGCGGAGCTACTTATTGGGATACGGAAGCTTTCATTTTGCCTATGTACTTATCAGTAGCTGATGAAAAGGTTTCAGAACAATTGCTTACTTATCGACACAATCAACTACCAGGTGCGTTTCATAATGCTAAACAACAAGGCTTGCAAGGAGCTTTGTATCCAATGGTGACATTTAATGGTATCGAGAGTCATAATGAATGGGAAATTACTTTTGAAGAGATTCATCGAAACAGCACGATTGCGTATGCAATCTATAATTACACGAACTATACTGGTGATGAAACTTTCTTAACAACTAAAGGGATTGAAATGTTGGTTGCAATCTCACGTTTCTGGGCTGACCGTGTGCATTTCTCTAAACGAAATAATCACTACATGATTCATGGCGTTACAGGTCCGAACGAATATGAAAACAATATTAACAATAATTGGTACACAAATACGATGGCGGCTTGGACTTTACGCTATACATTGGAAAGTCTAAAAAAAGTTTCTCCAATTGTAGTAAATGAATTGTATCTAAAGGATGAAGAAATGTCTAAATGGGAAGACATTATTGAAAAGATGTATTACCCACACGACGATGAATTAAATGTCTTCGTGCAACACGATACCTTTTTAGACAAAGATTTGCTGACAACTACTGACCTTGATCCTACTGAAAGGCCCATCAATCAACATTGGTCATGGGATAAAATTTTACGCTCTTGTTTTATCAAGCAAGCGGATGTCTTACAAGGTATTTATTATTTGAACGACGAGTTTACTTTAGAAGAAAAAGAAGCCAACTTTAATTTCTATGAGCCAATGACGGTTCATGAGTCTTCACTTTCTGCATCCATCCACGCTATTTTAGCAGCAGAACTTGGCAAAAAAGAAAAAGCGGTTGAATTGTATGCACGTACAGCTCGTTTAGATTTAGATAACTACAACAATGATACTGAAGATGGACTGCACATTACTTCAATGAGTGGCGGATGGTTGGCTATTGTTCAAGGATTTGCCGGTATGCGTACATTCAATGGTAAACTGATTTTCAAACCTTTTTGTCCGGAAAACTGGACAGAATATAACTTTATGATCAAGTACCGCGGACGTTTGCTTCATATCTCGGTGACACAAGAAACTGTGAGCGTCCGTTTAGAAGAAGGCGAGCCGCTTGACCTTACTTTATATGATCAAGAAATGGTGTTGTCAGATGTAGTTGAAAGTCCGATTCGGTTTTTCCAGACAATTAAATAACAAAATGTTGAATTTAAAAAAGCAATCAATAGAAAGCTATCAAATTGATAAATTCATTTGATAGCTTTTATTATTGTTAAAAAGGAGCAGTTAGCAAATGATTAAAGGATTTATTTTTGATTTGGATGGTGTTTTGACAGATACTGCTGAGTATCATTACCAAGCTTGGAAAAGAATGGCAAATAAATTAGGTATTCCGCTTGACCGTGAAATGAATGAGCAACTAAAAGGGATCAGTCGAATGGATTCTCTAGAGCGCATCTTAGCAATAGGCAATCAAACGGAAAAGTATTCTGTTGAAGAAAAAGAACAATTAGCAAATGAAAAAGATGAAGATTACAAAAAGTTGATCTTAAGTGTTACACCTAATGATTTATTGCCCGGAATAGCAGATTTACTAGCAGATCTAAAAAAAGAAAACATTCGATTAGCGTTAGCATCTGCCAGTAAAAATGGACCAGTCATAATGGAGAAACTTGGAATAGCAGATTTATTTGATACGGTAGTTGATCCTGCATCATTAGCTAATGGAAAACCGGATCCGGAAATTTTTATTAAAGGTGCAGAACAATTACAGTTAAAGACAGAAGAATGTGTAGGTGTGGAAGATGCTCAAGCTGGCATTGAATCAATTAATGCGGCCGGGATTTTTTCTGTAGGTGTAGGTACAAAAGAGATGATGAAAAACGCTGATTATGCTGTGTCAGATACAAGTGAGTTGAAATTAAGTGACATTTTAAAAAAAGCAACTAACTAAGGAGTGATCGATAGTGGAAAAAAAATGGTGGCATAGTTCTGTTGTATATCAAATCTATCCTAGAAGTTTTCAAGATAGCAATGGAGATGGAATAGGCGATATTCAAGGTATTATTCAACGCTTAAGCTATTTAGCTGATTTAGGGATAGATGCTATCTGGTTAAGTCCAGTTTATCAATCTCCTAATGATGATAATGGATACGACATTAGCGATTATCAAGCAATTTCTCCAGAATTCGGAACAATGGATGATATGGATGAGCTCATTCAAAAGGCCAATGAATACGGAATTCGGATTGTTATGGATCTAGTTGTCAATCATACTTCTGATGAGCATTCTTGGTTTATAGAATCACGAAAAAATAAAGACAATGGATATCGAGACTATTATATTTGGCGGGATGGACAACCCAGTGATATGCCTCCTAATGAGTTAACGTCCATCTTCAGTGGATCGGCATGGGAGTTGGATAAACAAACCAATCAATATTATTTGCATTTATATAGTAAGAAACAGCCGGATTTAAATTGGGAGAATCCAAAAGTTCGCAATGAAATTTGGCAAATGATGAATTTTTGGCTGGATAAAGGGATCGGTGGATTTCGAATGGATGTCATTGATCTGATTGGAAAAATTCCAGATGAACTCATTACTGGTAATGGTCCAATGTTGCATACATACCTTCAAGAAATGCATCAGAAAACATTTGGTAAGCTAGACGTTTTAACAGTAGGCGAGACTTGGGGAGTAACGACTGAAGATGCAAAATTATATTCCGCACCTGAACGCAATGAATTATCGATGGTCTTTCAATTTGAACATATTGGCTTAGACGAACAACCTGGTAAACCTAAATGGGATACAAGACCCTTGGACTTTATTAAATTAAAACAAGTTTTTACAAAGTGGCAGTTAGCGTTAGATGGAGACGGCTGGAATAGTTTATTTTGGAACAATCATGATATTCCACGCATTGTATCTAGTTGGGGCAATGATTCTCCACAATATCGTGTCGTTTCCGCCAAGATGTTTGCGACTTTCTTACATTTTCTTAAAGGAACGCCTTATATCTACCAAGGTGAAGAAATAGGGTTAACGAATACACCAATCTCTTCTATAGAAGAAGTAAATGATATAGAAAGTATTAATATGTACAATGAACGAATGCAGCAAGGTTACAATAAAGAAGAGATTATTCGTGCTATCAATAAAAAAGGACGAGATAATGCTAGGCGTCCGATTCCATGGGATGAGTCTTTAAATGGAGGATTTAGCACTGAGATTCCTTGGTTGGCGCTCAACCCTAACTATCAAGATTTGAATGTTAAAAAAGATCAACAAAACGAAGAATCCATTTTTAACTACTATAAAAAGTTAATTCGTTTAAGAAAAGAACACGAACTGATTGTATGGGGTGATTATAAAGAATTGTTGCCAAATGATCCCCAACTTTTTGTTTATGAAAGAAGTTATCAAGGTGAAACATGGCTAGTCATTATTAATTTTTATGAGAAACCAACTATATATAAAGATGATGACCGGAAAGTTGAGACTATTGTAATCAGTAATTATATGGATAGTAGTAAAAAAATAGATAAGTTAGAATTACGACCATTTGAATCGGTTGTTTATAAGTTAAAGAAAAGTCACTAACGCAACTAAAAATAAAAAGCGAACAAAAATCTTTTTTTATTTACAATAGTTCCGATGTGAAAAGCGCTTTGAATATATATACGTCTTTTCACGAATTGCAAATAAATAAATGTTCGCTTTTGTATTTTTTTTGTAAAGAATGTAAACTTTATGGTTGACCATCTGGGCTAGACTTGTTATAGTAATTGATGTTGCAAGTAGTTTAACACTGGCAATAAAGAAAAAAATATTCTTAAATAAATCAATATTTCATTTGACAGTCTGTTACAGATTGTGGTAATCTAATAAATGTCGCTAAGCTAAATGCAAAAAACGTTTTTGGATATTTATTCAAAAATAAAATAAAAAAGCTTGACGAAATTTAAAAACTATTGTATTATTTAGAAGTTGTCAGAAACGCGACAACAAGCTTTAGACCTTTGAAAACTAAACAAAGTAAGACGAACCAAATGTGAG
>NZ_JBEMAR010000008.1:0-139141 GCF_040274945.1 Carnobacterium sp. | reverse complement strand
ATTATACTTTATTTACGAAATAAGAGTTACCCCAATAGAGGATGAATGTGGGCCATTATCTACCCTCTTGGGAAAACAATTTGATTTTTTTCTTTTAATGTTTATTTTTATTATTTTTTATATATTTAAAAAGGAAGCTTTTTTGTTAAAGAGTTTTTATATTTGACAGCTCTTTTATAAAATGATACAATTATTTATATGGCTTAAAGGTGAAACCGAGCAAAAATTCTTGACTTTTTGATTTAAAAATGATATAATTAATTATAAAATAAAATAATAAAGCAAAAAGGAGTTTTTGTTATGAAAAGAAAAAATCAAGATGTTCAATTTTTAATGTCTAAATTAAATATTACTGAAGAACAAGCTTTAGAATTGATTGCTTTTGATTCTGATATGCCAAAAGAACCTGTTGAAGGTGAAGTAGTTGTTAAAAAAGTTACTAAAACTAAAAAGGGTGGCATTCAGGTAGAGGAATTAGAAGCTATGAAAGAATTATTAAAAGCTGGTTATTCTGATGGAACTCCTTTCAAAAATAAAGATATCTCAACGGTTATGCAAAATGAATTAGGGTTGTCAAATCGTGCAACTCCTTCTCGTTTGAAACGTTTAGCTGAGGAAGGTTTCTTAGAAGACTTAGGTGGAAGTCCTAAATCATACAAAGTTGTATAATGGTTTTTTTGAAGAAACTCTTCTTCGAGATTTTTCATTTTATTTACCGTAAATGAGAACTGGAAGGATTGAAGTTAGTATGGAAGAAATTATTGTTATCAAGAAAGATGGTACAGAAGAAAAATTTAACAAGGCAAAAATAGAAGAGGCTATTTTAGCGGCAGCCAAACAAGTTGTAGAAATTAATGAAAAAGATAGAAAAGCTGCTGCAGATATTGCTCATTATATTGAGTTTCATTTAGCTTTTGATCGTAAGATTAAAACAAGTGACTTGCATGAGATTGTTCAACATGAATTAATGAAGAAATGGCCTGTTGTATATGAAGCTTATGCAGTCTATCGAAACTACAAGAAGAATTTAGCAAAATCTTATAAAGAGATTCACTCAGAGGCAGAAGGGGTGCTTTATGCAGGGGATAATGAGAATGCCAATAAAGATAGTCGTTTAAATAGTACTAAACAGGCTCTTATTGGTGGACTTACCATGAAAGAATTTGTTAAACAATATGAATTGAGTCCAAAATGGGTTGAGGCTCATGAAGAAGGTTTCATTCATATCCATGATATGGCTGAACGTTATTTGCGTGAGCAAAATTGTTGCTTATTTAATATGGGTAATCTATTAGATGGTGGCTTCAGTTTGAACGGTGCTGAATATATTGAGCCTAAGAGTATCCAAGCAGCTTTAGCAGTTGTTGGTGATGTTACTCTAAGTGCTAGTGCACAGCAATACGGGGGATTTACAATTCCAGAAATTGATACTGTATTAGCAAAATATGCTGAATTAAGCTATAAAACTAATTTAAAATTTTGTGAGGAAAATGTGCAAGATATTCTCTTTGATACTTCTGATGTTATGGATGAATTAATGAGAGAGATGGCTTACAAAATGACTATAAGAGAAATTGAACAAGGTATTCAAGGTTTTGAAACAAAACTTAATACGGTTTCAAATTCATTAGGACAGATTCCATTTGTAACAGTTACATTTGGCTTAGATACAAGTGTATGGGGTCGTGAAATTGCTAAAAACTTAATTAAAGTTAGAGAAAAAGGAATGGGCCAAAAGAAAACTACTGCTGTCTTTCCTAAGTTAGTATTCTTACATCGTGCAGAAGTGAATGGAAATCCTGGCTCTCCAAACTTTGACATTAAACAAGAAGCAATTCAGTGTTCTCGTACTCGTCTATATCCAGACTATTTAAGTTTAGATTCAGGTCATTTAGCAGAAGTATACGATCGCACAGGTGGCAAAGTAGTCAGTCCTATGGGATGTAGAGCTTATCTATCTCCTTTTGAACATAATGGAGAAGAAATTTATACTGGTCGTTCTAATATTGGAGCTGTATCGTTAAACTTACCAAAAATTGCTTTAGAAGCGAATGGAGATTGGCACAAATTCTTTGATTTAATTGAAAAATATTCAGAAATGGTATTTGAAATTCATGAAGATTACTACAAGAAAATCTCTAAAATGAAAGGCTCAACAAATCCTTTGTATTTCTGCGAAGGTGGAGCTTGGACTTCTGTTGGTTATGATGAAACAGTTGGGAAAATCTATGAAGCATCCACTGCATCGTTAGGTTATATTGGTGTTAATGAAATGTTGAATGCCATGAATACTGAAGAAAAAGATCGTCAAAAAAGAGCGATCCAGATTGTTCGTTATTTGAAAAAATTAACAGAAAATGCTACAATGAAATATAATCATTTATATGCTTTATATTCAACGCCAGCAGAAAGTTTATGTTATCGATTCCAAAAGATTAACCAAAAACAATATGGAATCATCGAAGGCGTAACCGATAGAGAGTATATGACTAATAGTTTTCACGTACCTGTATGGGAAGATGTAACTGCATTTGAAAAATTAGCTTTTGAATCTCCTTTCCATCAAATAGCTACTGGTGGCAAAATTAGTTATAATGAATTTGTTTATGGTGTAGACCAAAGCGTTCTTATGCAAGCTATTGATGCTGCAATGCAACTTGGTTTATATTATGGAGTAAATGTTGTATCAACAACCTGTGAGAACTGTGGACATAGCGGAGATTTCCGAGAGTCTTGTCCTAAGTGTGAAAGCACTAATCTAACAGAAGTAACTCGTTGTTGCGGATATTTAAGCTTTGGTCAAGTAAAAGGTGAATCACGCTACAACCCAGGAAAACAAAAAGAAATTAAGGACAGAGTAAAACACTCTGTAAGGTGAAGCATATGCAAGAAGAAATACAAATGATTAAAGAAGCACTTGAAATTGCCAAAATAGAGCTTAAAATGATGAAAGTTGTCCATTATTGGTATTGGGCTATTGCTATACTTCTTACAATTATTATAGCTTTTTTTATTATAGCATCTGTTGCAGTATCTGCAATGACACCTTTTTATATTTTCATTATAGCTTGTGTGGCTTATTGGAATATAAAACGTCACAATAATTTAGTGTTGGAGATTGAAGATTTAGAATACGTATTAGAAGAATTAACTAAAGAATAAAGGAGTTTTTAGAATGGTAGGACTTGGAATATTTTCAATTTTAATTTTGATTGTAGGAAGTATTATTTTAGGTGTGCTAAATGCACTGTTTGCTTATGACAATGCAGTAATAATTATCTCATTACTTGTGTGTTGTCTTATGGCGTATCTGGCGATTGTTATGACAGGTCCTCTAGCTCCTTTCTTTATCATTTTTATAATCTTTATCTACCTTGCAGTGACCAAATAGGTTGCTGCAAGTTTTTTAGGAGGAAAAGTATGGCTTATTTACATCAGATTAAAAAATATGACATGGAGAATAGCTGGCGAGGAGCTTCTGTCTCTTTATGGTTTAACCAATGTCCACACCATTGCCCAGGATGTTGGAATGAAGAAACATGGGAACGAAACGAAACATTATATCAGGATAACGATCAAGTAATCCAAGAGGTAAAAGATGGCTTGGGCGAAGGCGTATTCCAATTAAATACTCTTGCTCTCTTGGGCGGAGATCCATTAAGTCCAAAAAATATACAAGATACAATTTACATAGTCAAAGCTTTGAAGGAATGGCGTCCTGATTTGAATGTAATATGCTGGACGGGTTTTACTTGGGAGCAAGTTTCAAGAAGTAAATTACTCAAACCAATACTAGAATATTTAGATGTTTTAGTAGATGGTAGGTTTATGATAGATAGAAAAATAGAGGGAAAGAAGTATGGATCAGATAATCAACGAGCTATTGATGTTCAGAATACCCTCTCAGAAGGAAAAATAAAAATAATGGAGGACTTCTAATGACTATATATGATACAATTATAATTGGTGGCGGACCTGCTGCAATGTCAGCAGCGCTTTACCTATCACGTTTTAGTAGAAAAGTAGCTTGGATCTTTGGGTATGGCTTAGGCGGACAAGTACAAAATACTGAATCAGTTGAAAACTATCTTGGTTTTAACGATAGTTTAGCACCTTTGCTTATTGAACAATTTTCTAAGCAAACAGAAGAATTAGATGGAGTAGAAAAAGTTTTTGGCTTTGCGCAAGACGTGCGAAAAGATGGAGTTATGGGATTCTTTAAAGTAAGAACAGATATGGGAGAAGTCTATAAAGCAAGAACAATTTTAGTAGCATCTGGAGCAGAACCTAGAAAATTAAATGTTCCAGGTGAAGAAGACTTTGCTGGACGAGGAGTTAGTTATTGCGCAATTTGCGATGCTCCATTGTTCCAAGGTAAAACAGTTGCCATTGTTGGCGGAGGGCAAACAGCTTTTGAAGATGCTCAAATTTTGGCTAAACAAGCAGAGAAAGTTATTCTTATTCATCGTCGTAGCGAATTTAGAGCTACCGATCGAGAAGTTGAGTTAGTAAAAGCAATTCCAAATATTGAGTTCATGCTTAATGCTAAAATTACTGAGATTAAAGGAAATACAACAGTAGAAAGAATCGTTGTTGAAGATGCTAGAGACGAAGTTGATTATACTATTGAGCGTAAAGTTGATGGTGTATTCGTAGCTGTGGGACAAGTTCCTCGAACAGAGTTTCTGGAAAATCTTAATAAAGAATATCTACAAAGTGAAGTCGATCGTATTTGGATTGAAATGTTTCCTCTATTAAAAGATGGTTATATTGATGCCTGTGAAAATGAAACTATGGCAATGGATGGACTATTTGCTGCAGGGGATGTTGTGCTAGATAATCATAAACAAATTGCCGTAGCAGTTGGTGATGGAGCTTCAGCAGCTATTAATATTAATAAATATCTTCAAGAGAAAGGAGAATAGTCATTTGACTATTCTTTTTTATTTTGATATAATATTCATATAAGTTATTTTAAAAGGAGGTTTTTATTGGTGGAAGTACGCGTTTTTAGTGTTTTTGGTCGTTCAAATGAAGGATTAGAAGCAGGAATAAATAAAAGAATCAAAGAGTTGGATATTACAGTAGAAAAATTATCTTTATTATCTAGTGAAGAACAAACTGGATATATGATGTCTGGTTCAAAGGCTACTTTTATTGCAATGGGGAGGAAAAAGAATGAAAAATTATAGTATATATGCATTATCTGATGCGCATGGAATGAATGAAAAATTCGATGAAGCAATTAAAGATATTTTATTAGTAAAACAACCAGAAGATAAGATTATTATCTTAGGAGATAATATTGACAGAGGATTTGGTAGTTTAGAAATTATTCAATCTATTATGAGTCTTCAAGAAAAATATGGTTCAGATAATGTGATTGCTTTAATGGGGAACCACGAAGAAATGTTTCTAGCCTGGCTTAAAAATAGGTATAATACGCTTAGTCTACATAATGGTGGAGCTAGGACTGCTGCGAGTTTTATTAAAGATGCTAAATTTAAAATGAATGGCAAGAATCTTATATATGGTGATGGACTTTTCTACGATAGCACCTTTGAAGATAAGACAAAAGATGTGATCGGACATATTTTACAGAACCATGCTAAAGAAATTGAATGGATGAAGAATCTTAAATATTTCCATGAAGAAGGAAATACTTTATTCGTTCATGCTGGCTTTGAAGAAACTCCAACTTGGCATTGGACTGATTCTTCAAAAGATGATATGGTTTGGAAATATCCTGCTCAAATGGGTTATACTCCATGGAATAAACGTGTGGTTGCGGGTCATATTATGACAAGGGAGTTAAATCCTGAATGGATTCCCCAAGAGGACGAAAATAATATCTATCGTAACAAAGATCACATTTATATTGACGGTGGCGCATGTTCTGAGATTTTTGGTTTAAAAGGTCAGTTAAATATCTTGCAAGTCAAGATTGATGGCGAAAATGAGACTTACTATGACTTTAGAACAGGTAATATTATACCAGAATAACCTAACCTTTTTCCTATCATATTTTATTTTCTTTTTTTACTACCTTTAGAAGGAAGTTAAAAAGGAAGGAGATTATAAATATGATAATCGATGGAGAAAAGCTTTATGAATATCGCATAGAGCATGGAATTAGTCTTGAAGAAATGTCAGAAATCTTAGATATTGATATGGATCAACTATATAACTATGAAAATGGAATCGATGAATGGTGGGAAGAAGACTCATTGGTCATCTTAACTATAAACGGCATGTTTAATGATTTAGATTTTATCCAGATAGAAGATATTGATGCAGACGAAATAGATGAATTATTAGCAATTTATGAAAACAGCTAAGGGATTTTCCTTAGTTGTTTTTTATTTTTTAAAATGATAGAATTAATTATAAAGTTAATTGAAAGAGGTTTTGAAAATGAAACTTTCCGAGTATATCAAAGTCTTACAAGAAGTAGAGTCTGTTGCTGGCGATTTTGATATTATTAATTCAGAAAAAATTGTCGAACCAGATATTAATTTCAGAGAAGCTACTGTTGATTTAGGCTTTGAAGAAAAAATTGATGATTACAGTGCTTCTATATTGGAAGAAATTCGTATGTTAGTAGGTTAAAATAGGAGGAAAATATTTTGAAAATTTATGTAGATGGAAGTTATAAGCAGTCTGTCAACCCAAACGTTGCTGGTTGGGCTTTTGCGGCTTTTGATGAAAATGATATTCTTTTGCGCACAGCACATAGTGTTGTTGAAAACCCAGCTTCTCGACAAATTGATGGTGAACTAGAAGCTACATTAGAAGCATTAAAATGGGTTAAAGCAAACAAAGAAACATATTTTCCAAATGGCGGAAAAGTTGAGATTTTTCATGATTATGAAGGAATTGGTAAATGGGCCCGCAACGAATGGAAAACTAATACGGATTTAACAAAGGGATATAAGGAATCTGTTAATGCGTTGATGCTATCGCTAATCTCAGGGGACCAAAAAGTAGAAACCATCTTCTCTTGGGTTAAGGGACATAGTAAAAATGCTGGAAATGACCTTGTAGATCGTCTTGCAGGTCAAGCAATAGCAGAATCGCTTGTTAATCCTATTAAAAAAGAAGTTCCAGCCAAACAACAAATTTTAGTTGATAAAGAAGAAATTGAAAAGATTTTAGGACTGTTAGAATACGTTGCTATTGTACCAAATGTATTAACAGCCAAAGAACATTTATCAGATTTATTGAAAAAATTTAATTAAAATGATATAATTAATTATAAAGTTAAAGGAGAAAAACACTTATGGGACTTAATAAATATGATGGATTGAAGGTTTCAATCGAGGGACATTTTGAAAATAGTTCTCGTTCATATGAATATTTCCTTCATCCAAAAATGCTACGTATTTTTGTTAATTGGTTATTATATAACATGGACTATCGTCAATTATCGCTTGATTTTGAAAAAGATGTTTTTTATAGCTATATCGATACTCCATACGGTAAAAACAAGAAATTTTATTTTACTAATGTTCATTTGCTAGGAACTTATGATTTTAAAGTGCGGGATACAAAAGCTACTAAATTCATTAATGAAGTCTTTTTTGAAGAAGATAGATATGAACTTGCTCTTTCTGAATCTTACCTTAAAGATGCTGGACTTACGGATCGAGATGTAGAAAATTTATTTAGTAAAGATTTTCCACAATTTTTTGGCGAAGATAAAGTTACTGTATTTAAATTTGACAATGATTATAAATTAAATGAAGGAGAAGATAATAGTATGATGAAAACAGATAGTGTAGAAAAACGAGGTTTCAATATCCCAGGACTTAAAAATGTTGGTAAACAATTAACTGGAGTTTTCGCTTTTTCGATGATCACCCAAAAATTAGCGGTTAAAATGGATGGTGGTTATTTCTCTTTTGATAAAGAAACCAAAGCTTTAACCGATGAAACTGGTTTTGCTATGGAAGTTCCATTTCCAGCAATGATCTTGCCAGAACGTTTTAGCAAATTGAAAGCTGGCGATTTAGTTATTAGTCCAGATGGTGGCAAATTAGTTTATGTAGTAGATGTGGATGCAGAAGCAAAAACTTACAACTACGTAGGGGCTAATGGTATTGTACAAAGTGCCGCAAAAGTTCAAAATGCTGTAATGAAAGATATGGACTTTGTTGAAAAAGTTATTAATCCTTTAGCAGATGCTTTTGATTCTAGCGAAGATGATGGATTATTTGACAATCCAATGATGATGATGGCATTAATGGGTAATGGCGGGAATATCTTTGGTGGCGGAAATGGCAGCAACAATGATATGATGTCGATGTTGATGTTATCTAAAATGATGAAAAAATAGTGTTGTTTAGAAAAAGCAGGGGAAACCTTGCTTTTTTTTATTTGTTGTGTTATAATATATTATAAAGTTATTTATAAAAGGAGAGATCTTTATGGAACAACATAATATGCCAGAAGAAGTAAAGCAAGTTGTTTTAGATGCTTTACAGCCTTATAATGTTTATGCAGTATATTTAAATGGAAGTCGATTGTACGATTTCTATAATAAAGATTCTGACTATGATGTCGTAGCTTTTGTAGTGCCAGATAAAGAAGATTTATATTTAGGTAAGCCAATGGTATCAAAAGTTTTAGAACTTAATAACACATTGGTTGAACATGTTACAGTTAAAGATGTTCGTTATTTATTACAATATCTTAAAAAACCTAGCTATCATAATAGTTTGCCTTTATTCCAAGAACCTTTTTTACAATATGGAGAAACTTTATTTGATTCGGATGAAACTGTAACTTCTTTAGTTTTTAATAAGAAATCTTTTTTATTTTCTGTTGGAGGAGAATATAAAAATCGGGTTAAAAAAGGACAGTTAAAAGATAAGGCACATGCCCTATATTTAGAGCAACTCTTTGAATCTGCCTTACAGTCTTCTACTTTACCTGGTTTAAAGCCAGAAGAATGTTTAGCTGTTAGATTAGGTAAAAAAGAGTACGAATTTAAAGATGCGAATTTTCTACTAGAAAAAGCTAAACAATATCCAGAAACTTTTGATTATGGTAACTTTCATATGTTACTTGATATGAAAATGGTTCGTTGGTTAGAACATTACTATGAGGAGTATTGATTATGGAATTTAAAACATTGGTTTATAAAGATCTCACTATTAATGGAATCAAAATTCTTAATGTACCTATGAAAATAGTAAATGGTCGAGCACCGGCAATTACTAAAGGCGAATCTGAAAAGATTAAAGACCTTGTTTTTAAAGCTTCAGCTTTAGAAGTAAAAGAAATTGATTTTTCGTATAAGTTAGGAGTATGATAATGTATAAAGAATTATTAGATAATCAAATATCCAATATGCAACAAGATATTATCAATAAATTCCAAGAGTACGATGATTTAGATGTTAGGGAGGGCGCAATTTTAGGTCTTAAAATTGTCTTCCCTGCTGATAAATCTCGCTATATTAGAGATTGTGGAGAAACTAATTTCTTTCTGGATTTTATTGAATATGGTATAATGCCTGTATTTGAGTATGATTTAGAAGAAAGAGAGTATACCGTGACGTTCTACAAAAGAGGAGTGTGAATATGAGTTATACAACTACTAAGATGGATAAGTTTGTGGCAAACACAATCGAGGAAGTTTTGAGTAATGGAGTAAAATCTGAGGGCAGTCGTCCAGTTTATAAATCAGATGGTGCCCCAGCAGAAAGCTATTATATAACAGATGTTTTTGTTAAATTTGATTTAAGTAAAGGAGAGCTACCAATCAGCTCCTTGCGCCCAGTATATACTGGATTAAGTCGTCAAGAAATGCTTTGGATTTATCAAGATCAAACATCTGATCTAAAAGCCTTACGAGAACGTGGGGTAATGTGGTGGGATGATTGGGCATTAGAAGATGATACGATTGGACAAAGATATGGCGCCACAGTAGATAGACATATTATCATTGATCGTCTCTTGGAGGGCTTAGATAAGAATCCTTTCAATCGAAGAAATATCATCAATTTGTGGCAGTATCAAGATTTAGATGAATATGCTAAATTACCTCCTTGTGCATTTGAGGTTTTATTTGATGTACGGAAGGTAAATGGTGAAATGTATTTAGATGCTAGTCTTACCCAACGATCTAGTGATTTTCTAGTGGCTGGAATGGGTATAAATCAGATACAATATGTTTCACTTCAAATGATGATTGCTAAAAGATTTGGTTGGAAGCTAGGAACTTTTAGTTGGCATGTAATGAATCTGCATATTTATGATCGACATATTGATAATGCTAAGATTTTATTAAATCGCTATAACACAAGCATCTTCGATAATTCACCAATAAAGTTCTATTTAGATGTCCCTAGTGGTGTTGGCTTTTATGATATAAAGGCAGAAGATTTCAAAATGGAAGGATATAAAGCAATCGGCTCTCAATTAGAGTTTGATATGGCTTTATAGAGGTGGTTCTATGTTAAGTGCTATTGTAGCTATTGATAACAACAATGGAATAGGCAAGGATAATGATTTGCTTTATTCACATAAATTAGATATGAAACGCTTTGTAGAAAAAACAAAAGGCAAAACAGTTATTATGGGATATAAAACCTGGCTTTCATTGAAGAAGCCCTTTCTACCTGAGCGCAGAAATGTTGTCCTGTTTGATGCGGAAGGCCCAGATGATATTCCTGATATTTTCTACAATGCTTTAATTCAAGTAGATGATATAGAAAAACTTACTTGGGCTACTCCATTACATTTTATTGAGAATATTAGGGCTTATCGTGATAGTGAAGAAGAATTTATTATCATGGGAGGAGCTAATATATATGATAGATTTTACCCTTATTTAGATAAATTATATTTGACTATTTTCGATAGATCTGAGGAAGCTGATAAGTTTTTCCCTAAAATTAACTGGAATAGATGGGATATTTATTTCTCTGATTATCCAGAAGAGGATGTATTATTCCTAGATATGACAAGAAAATAGTTGAAAATTTTCTTTAAAGATGATATAATATTATTATAGTAAAAGAGAGGAAGATTTTATGAAAAATTATTTTTATGCAATCGTATCAACAACTCGCAAGTCTTTTGAAAACAAACGGGTACAGGACAAAAAAGGTCGCTGGTCTGTTGAAAAAACAGAAGTTAAGACAAATGTTGATGTTATTGTAACTTCGCCGTTTCGGGATAAGTTTGAAGCAGTAGCAGATATTAAAGATAAAGCTGCTAGCTTGGGAGCAATTAAATATATCGGAGCCTTTAAATAGGCTCTGATTTTTTGGAGGTAATTAAATGAATCAATATTACTTGTTTTGGGGAGGTCCTCTTTCTAACTTCGCTGAATTAGAATTAATTCCTTACAAGGGAGAACTTTGGCGAACTTCAGAACATATTTTCATGGCTGAAAAAGCACTTCATTTTGGAGATATGGAGTCTTATGAAAAGATTCGTGAAGCAATTCGCCCTAATAAGGCAAAAGCTTTAGGAAGAAAAGTGAAGGGCTTTTCTGATGAAGAATGGGATAAGGTTAAAGTGGAAAAAATGATGCTTGCTTTAGAAGCTAAATTTTCTGTTCCTGTGTACCGAGATTTCCTAAAGAAAACTAGAGGGCAAATTCTAGTTGAAGCTAGTCCATGGGATAGAATTTGGGGAATTGGCTTTGATGCGGAAAACGCACTTCGAAATAAAGAAAATTGGGGACAAAATCTTTTAGGTAAGTGTCTTTTAGAAATCAGAAATAAACAAAAGTTAGGAGTAAACTTCGATGAAATTTAAACCTACTTATAAATCAAAGATTGATGACATCCACGACTTCAATACAAAAGTTAGTCGTGGTACTGGTGTCATCAAAGCTAAAAAGGGTAAAGGTTCTTACAAACGGAAACCTAAACACAATAAAAAGGATTGGGGACAATCCTTATAACACGGATAGCCTTGACTATTGGTAGGTCTAGTCAGTTTGCTAAACTGGTGGTGTTTCGGCATCTAGGGGTTCGATTCCCCTGCTATCCTTAAAATAAATCAACAAAGGAGAAAAATATGGATATTCAAGAAGCTATTGATAAATTTAATGCTGGCGATCGTTCAGAAAAAGTATTAAATACTATTTTACAAGACGCATATCAGTTTTTAGAATCTGAAAATTTTCATAGCGCAATTAGCGTAATTGAAATTCTTACAAGCATTGAATATATTTAAAGAAAGGAAGTGATTGTATGAAAACATATATCACAAGTGATCTCCATTTATTCCACCATAATGCAATGGGTGTAGATGGTTTTATTAAAACACGTCTTCATTTTGGCGATGTGGAAGAAATGAATGAAACAATTATTCATGCAATCAACTCCACTGTTAAAAAAGAAGATACACTTATTCATTGTGGCGACTTTGGCTTTGGTAAACCCAAGGTTCTATTTGAACAACTTGAACGAATCAATGCTCATAAGGTAATTCTTGTCAAGGGCAACCATGACTCAAGTAAGTTTTTCAAGTATATTAAGAATCACAATGAAGAAGGAAAATATGAGCTTCACGAAGTGGGCCTAATTAAGAAAGCAAACAAAAAAGTCTATTACATCACTCATTACCCTCTTGGGCTGGGACAGGATCGTAGAAATCTTCGCAATCTTTGTGGACATATCCATGAACAAGACCCAAGAGAAGCGAACTGTCTGAATGTTGGAATTGACTCGCCCTCTTTTCCAAATCTTCCCTTCGGAACCCCCGTTCTAATTGAAGATGCTTTTAATAAGGTGGAAGAAAAGTGGACGTCCTGGGCAGAGAAAAATATAGGAGGACTAAAAGATTGAATGAAGATAAGATTATCGAGTACATTTTAGTTAATAAAGAGCTAAATATGGGCGTTGGAAAGATTGCTGGTCAAGTAGCACATGTTCAGACTTTGATTGATAACGAAGTAAAATTTTATGCAGACCATCATCATAGCTCTAAATTACCTCCTGCTCCAGAAGAATGGGTTCAGCGATTAGAATGGTACGAAGAATGGTTTTTGCTAGATCGTGCTCAAACAAAAGTTATACTAAGAGCAAAAGAAAAAGATTTACGAAAGGCTATTGAAATGGGAGCTTTTTTCATTAGAGATAATGGACTTACAGAGATTCCAGCGGGTTCTCTAACAGTAGTAGGTTTCTTACCTCAACCTAAGTCAAATTTAGTGTCATTTACGAAGAAATTTCAACTTTTATAGTTGAAATTTTTTGTTTATAATGATATAATTAATTATAAAGTTGAGTAATAAAAAGGAGGAGCCTTATGTTAACACCAGAAGAATTATCCAGTGTTGGGAAACAAGAGAGAGATTCTGTTTTTTCTGGAGAAATGGTAAAATTTGAAAAAGTTTTATTAGAAGAAGCTAAAAAAGGATCGGAAAAAGTTCATATTCCTGCACCTAATGTAAAAGGTTTATTCTATTATGATGAAAGACAAGAAGCTTTTGCCTCTTATTTAAGAGATAAGGGTTTTAGAGTTCAAAAGGATATCGAAATTTGCGGTGGAGTAAGACAAGACCCATCGTGGTATTTATATATCTATTAAATTAAAAGGGAGAGTTTGATTATATGAAAGAATATGGTATTGTTGTAGGTAAGTTTTATCCATTGCATATTGGTCATGTTAATTTGATTCAACGTGCGTCTACACTCTGTAAGAAAGTTATTGTGATTGTTTCTCATCATGAAGCAAGAGATCAGGCATTGTATTTGGACTCAAATTTAAAACGACCTCTTACGGGGAAAGATAAGCTTGCTATTGTTCAAAAAACTTTCCAAAATCAACGAGATTTAATTATTCCTATTTTAGTTGATGAAAGTGATGTACCATCTTATCCAAATGGTTGGCAACCTTGGTCTGATTTAGTAAAAGAATCTATTGCAAATCATCGGAAGGTTCCGAAAGATTTTAGCTTTGATAAAGCGGTATTCTTTATTAACGAAGACTCTGACGTGGAAGGGTATAAAAAATACTTCGGTTCAGATGTAGTTTTACTAGATCAAGACCGTTCTGAAGTTAATATTTCAGCGACTAAAGTACGAAATGACCCTTACAAATACTGGGACTTTATTCCTCGTGCAAGCCGTGAGCTATTAGTGCCTAAAATTGTTATTGCTGGTGGGGAATCCAGTGGTAAAACAATCATGACAGATCGACTATCTCAGTTATATGCAACTACATCCGTATGGGAGTATGGTCGTACAATTACAGAAACTGAACTAGGTGGCGATGAAAGTGCTTTACAATACAAACATTACGCTGATATTGTTTCTGGACATTATCAAGATTTAAAGTTTGCTGCAACCAATGCCAATAAAGTGTTGTTTTCAGATACAGACTTTGTGGCTACTCAAGCATTTTGTATGACATATGAGGGTCGCCAACATCCTTCTGTTCAAGACAAAATTGAAAATGTCCGGTTTGACCTAACAATTCTTTTAAATAACAATGTAGAATGGGTCGACGATGGCATGAGAATGATTGGCGAAGAAACTGAACGCCAAAAATTCCAAACTTTGCTTAAATCTTTATATATCGTGAACAATATTCCTTTTGTTGAAATTTCTGCCAGTGATTATGAAGTTCGTTATGAAGTTTGTAAAATGGTAGTTAAAGAGTTCTTAGAAAATAAAGTTACAGTCGAAGAACTCCAAAAGAAAGTAAACGAAATGGAAAGTAACTGGGAATGGAAATAGGAGGATCAATATGAGTATTAGACTAACTGAAGAAGAAGTAAAAGATATAGTTTATGAAGATAGCGAAAAATATTTCTTAATTGATGAGTTTATTGATGGGACTGGACGATGGCACGTCCACAAGAGTGGTATTATACAGTCCGAAGACAATAAAAATTATATGATTCACTGGAGTGAGGCCGCCACAGAAATGCAGGAAAATGAATTTTGGTCTCAAACCGCAATAGAAGTTGAGCAAAAAGAAATTGTAGTTAAAGAATGGAAACCTGTCAAATAGAAAGGAAGTTTATTAGTATGGAAAATACGTATAGTTTTTGGGGAAATTTATTCATGAGTGATGGTAAGTATCGAAAGTATTTCAATATCGCCCTCATTCTCATTGGTCTTGCTTTTGGGATTGCAATTACTAACTTTGCAGTTTGGTCGGAAGTAGTATTCTTTGTAACTGCTTACTGTTTGGGAGTCCCATGTGTTATTACATTGGCAGATCGAGAAGGTAAATTAGGTAACTGGCTAGGTATTCTATCAAACCTTGGTGAAATGGCTACTTTTGCTTATTTTGGTACTTGGGGTATGGTAGTTTCAGGATTCTACTTTGGTTTAATGCACGTTGTAGGATTATTACGTTGGAACAACCCTAAATATCAGTCAGGTGATGGTAAAGTTGAAGTAACTAAAACTAACAAAGAGCAATTAATTTTTACGGTTATTTTCTTCATTGTCGGAATGCTAGTATTAGTTTTCGCTGGACCTTACCTAGGATTTTCATTGGCTGCAATGGGTCCTTGGGTTTATTGGGGGAATATTCTGACATTTGCAATTAGTATTACCTCACAATTCTTAATGATTATGGGTAAAGCTTCTAGCTGGTTAGGATGGGCTAGTTCTAACTTTGTGAATTTTGGTCTAAACTTAACATCTGGAAATTACTGGTTTATGATTCGTGATGTAATTTACCAATTAAATGCTGTAGCTGGATATTACCAATGGAGCAAGCTATCTAAAAAAGATAAATAAGTCAAAGGCAACTGATTAATTTCAGTTGCTTTTTTTGTTTTAAAGTGTTATAATTATTTATAAGCTTAAATAAGGAGGAGTTAGTATGATTAAAAGATATATTATTAAAGAAACAGAAGAGTTTAATTCTTTTTATATTGATTTAATGAAACAGGGTTATCTTCGTGAAGAAATGATTCCTCTTAATCCTGCAGTAGGTAAGATAGCTAGAAGAAATCTACCCATTTTAGTTGAACTAAATACAGAAAAGAAACTTTTTAGCTATCAACTAATAGATGCTTTTGAGAATCTAGTAGGTTTTCGACAAGGTGATACTGATAGTGATACCGAGGAACCTTGTTTTACTCAAAAAATTAGATTTATTTCAGATAAAACTATGTCGAATGAAGAAATTTGTGAAGTTATTAGAAAAAAATATGCTACAAAATGGTATACTTATACCTTTATTATAGAACAAAAACCTATTATTAAGGAGGAAGAATATTGGATAAAGAAAAGTTAATTGAAAAAATTGCTGATTCATTAGCATATGGGGATAGTTCGCATCATCATGATACATTGCGAGATATTTTAGAAACGCTGATCCCAGGTGAAGATTATGCAATCATGTCCTACGAAGATATTTTAGATAAAGCACAAAAAGGTGGATATAATACAAAGGAGACCGATTAAATGATTAAAATTGTACAAGGCGACTTATTAAAATCTGATTGTAATGTTATTATGCACCAATGTAATTGCTTTAATAAAATGGGAGCTGGTATTGCTCGTCAAATTAAAGCCCAATATCCTAAAGCATTTGAAGCAGATTATAATCATCCAGTTCCTTTAGGTAAAGATAGATTAGGTGGGTATAGTGCTGCTATTGACAAGGGAGTTTTAATTGTAAATTTATATGCACAAATTGGATATGGTCGGGGTACACGTACCCAATATGAATATTTCCAAAAGGCTTTGCGCAATGCTCTACAAAAGATTCAAAAAGATGGCGTAGAAGTAAAAATTGGCTTACCATATGGTATTGGCTGCGGTCTAGCAGGTGGAAACTGGAATATTATTCTTGGAATTATTACCGAAGCTGCTGAAGAATTTAATATAGATATTTATTTATATAAATTATAGGAGGAGTTATCGTGTTATGAAGATTTTAGAAGAAAAAGTCCAAGCTGTTTTTAATCCTGTATTTGACGTAGTTACAAGAAAAATTGAATTGGAAAATCAAGGGGAAATTACGAGGCATATTGTGCGCCACGCCCCTTGTGTTTCTATTTTAGTATTTGATCCACAAACTCTTACCTTCTCTCTTGGATATGAGTATCGTTCTGGAGTTAATCAATATCGCTGGGGCAATGCTGCTGGTTTTATTGATAGTAATGAAATTCCATTAGATGCTGCTGCTCGTGAGCTAGAAGAAGAATTGGGGCTTGTGTCAAGCAAAGATTTAAAGAAAATTGGAGTTATTAGCTCTAGTGAGGGGTTTACAGATGAAGAGATTTTTATTTACTATGCAGAAGGTCCTTTCGACAAAAAGCCAACTCGTTTTGACAGCGATGAATACGTTGAACTCAAAGAACTAACCTTAGAAGAATTTCGCAGTAAAATTGAAGATGGTATTATTCGATCGGCTCCAACAGTTGCTTCTTTTTATTGGTTCATGATTAATAAATATGAAGAGTTTTACAAATAACATTTGAAAAATTTTATTTAAGATGTTATAATTAATTATAAAGTTAAGGGAAGAAAGGGAGTTATAAAATGAAGAAGATTTTGTTAATGGGGGCTACGTTTTTATTTGGTTTAGGATTGGTAGGATGTTCAATGATTGTCCCGCCCCAAGAGACCAAAGATACAGATGCAGTTACGGGCGATAAGGTTGTTGAAAGTTTAAATCCGCCAGAGAAAACGCACGAATCACAAGCTCCAGACTTAAAAGAAGAAGCTGCTAAAAATTCTATTTTGAAAGTATTGCAACAAGGTTATGCTGATTTAGGGACTGTAGTCTATGATGCAGAACAAAATGCTTTCATTATTACCCCAACTGATGAAGCCTTTATTCAAGATGTAGAATATGTTTTGAGTACAGGCCAAACAGAAGAATGGGATCAAATGGTAGATGCTTTTGTAGAATTGTCTGCTGAAATCTCTGCTTCAGCTGGTGAAGGTACCTCATTAGCTATTGCTAACCCAGTTAAAACAGATAATGTAATTCTGGTTATTAGCGATGGTGTTCTAGTTTATGACGCTGTTAAAGAGGAGTTAAGTAAGTAATACTTGACAAATTTTTATAAACGTGTTATAATAAATTATAAAGTTAATTAACAAGTAAGGTTTTCTTACAAGGATGTAATTCCTTACTTGAAATTTTCTTTTAAAAATGTTATAATTATTATAGAAAGTTAAGGAAATAATAATTTATCTCAGATCGTCTAACTGGTAGGACACGACCCTTTGAAGGTTGCGATGTTGGTTCGAACCCAGCTCTGAGAATTAAAGGTTTGGCAAGCCTAGTTGGCGTCGAAAACCAACGAATAAAAGCAGAATTAACTGTAAGGCGTGCTCACAGAGTTGAGGAAAAACTCTTTGGGACGGGGCACTAGCTAAGGCAACTGTATAGTCAATTTCCTCTGGTTGCCTTTCTATCATAACATGGCTAAGGTTCAATTCCTTTTTCCCTTGGTGTGGAGCCATTGTTTAGAAAAGATAGAGAAAATGTTACACCCAACCTAGGTAAGTTTGGATATGGCGAAACTGGAAGACGCAGGATATTCTCCCCATTGGAGATCTCCGTACATGACGATGTAGTGCAGGTTCGAGTCCTGCTATCCAAATATTGTACTCTTAGTTCAGCGGTCAGAGCACCCTGCTCATAACAGGGGAGTCGCTGGTTCGAATCCAGCAGGGTACATTACAAGTTGGGGACTAGAATTGGGCGTAAGTTCAATCAGTCCTCAAGCCTATACGGCTTACAACTTGAAAAATTTCTTTTAAAATTATATAATATTAATATAGTTAAGAAAGAAATTAAAAACGGCACTATCTTCTAATGGCTAGGAAATCCGACTTTCTATCGGAGAATGTGGGTTCGAATCCCGCTAGTGTCATTAATTTTATTAAAAGGAGGAGTACAATGTCAACTATAATTGGGAATTTTGGTTTAGATTATCCAAGAACTATCAGTGGTAAACAGAAAATTGAAGCTTTAGAGAAGATTAATGAAATGGGAGATAAAATCATTGATCAATTCTTCTCTAACCAAGAGGCAAATGCTCCAACTTTTCATATCAACAACCGACTTACTAGAACATATGGTAGATATTTCCCTGGTGGAAATAAAATTGAAATGTCTGGTCAGTTCACAAAGATCGCTTTATATCTAGCAAAAGATGAAGCTTTATTTGAAAAAGTTCTGAAACATGAACTTGCTCACTGGTATTTACACAAAAGTGGGCGTAAATATGGCGATGGAGAGCCTGAATTTGAAAAATTGTTATCTTATATTGGTTCACTTTCGTCAGGATCAACTAATAAAAAGTTACAACTAGCTCCAACAACACCTCTTTTATCATTTAGAGTTCGTTCTGAATGTGATAAGTGCGGAGCATCTACTTTCTCAAATAGACGATTAAATAATCGTTACACTCACAGTAATTGTGGTGGCTTGCTAGTTGATAAAGAATTGGTTGTAGTTAAGTCTTAAAACATATTTGAAAAATATCATTTAAAATGATATAATATATATGTAATAAGAAATAGAGAGTTGCTTCAGATTTTGAGTCTTGTCACTTACTTATTTGAAAAAATTTGAATAAGATGTTATAATAAGTATGTAAGATAAATAAAAAAATTATAAAAGGGAGATTGATTATTATGACTAAACAAAACAAAGCAGAAATGTTCCGTGAAGCAGCAGCAATGTTGACAGAGGCTCCTCGTTACCAAGAATTGTTATTGGCAGAAGCTGAACGTGTGGACAAAATGAATGAAAAACGTCGTCAAAGCGAAACTAAAACGCAAAAAGAAAACCGTGTGGTAGCTGCACAAGTTACTGAATGGTTCGCAAACCAGGCCGATCCAGAAGTTGCATACGATGGTGGCGAAGTTCAAGCAGCAGTAGGGTTGGAATTATCTCCACAAAAATTCGCTGCAATCATGCGTTTAGTAGAAAATGCAGTGAAAACTGACAAAGCAGACAGCAATAAAGATCACGTAGGCTATCAAAAAGCCTAGTTGTGACAAAACTGTATAATTTATAGTATACAGTTTTGATAAGCAATACGAGGGGGGCTAGCAGTGTCTTAGGGCTAGCAGCTGGAGATTAGAAATTCGGGTGGGCACGCTCTGGCATTAACGGGAATTGGCGTAGTCTGGTAGCGCACTCGGTTTGGATCCGAGGGGCCGGAGGTTCAAATCCTCCATTCCCGATTGTTTTTTAAATTTTGTGGACTTAGTATAAGGGTAGTATCTCTGGCTTCCAACCAGAGGGTGCGGGTTCGAATCCTGTAGTCCATATAAAGAAGCTTACAGCAATTTTTCAAACTATACTATTGCATAAAGTTGATGATGCTTCTTGTTAATTTTAAATAAAAGGAGATAGCTAATGAAAAAGTTCAAAAAATGGTTTTTAATTATGGCACTATCAATTTCCTTAGTTGCTTTAGGAGCCTGTACAGATGCTGAAGTTGCCTCGCAAAGTTTAAGTGAAGATGCTGATAACTTTAAGGTGCAACGAAAGATTACTTTCATTAATACTGTCAGCGATGAAGTGTTATATACGATTGAAGGTCAAATGTCGGTTAATGCTGACCAAGAAGATAATCAATTAGAAATTATGGCAAAAACAGGTGAAAATGAATTTCAAAAACACATTTTAGGCTTATCTCCAACAACGGTTTATATTGTTGAACAAGTTGATTGGGTTCAAGCGAACCAATATCAATTTAAAATCACTATTAAACCAAGTGCTTTGGTTCCAGAATTTGAAGTACGATAATTAAATACTTAGAAGCCATCTATTGGCTTCTAGTAAATTTTGACTAGTAGCTCAATGGTAGAGCGCTCGGCTGTTAACCGAATTGTTGGAGGTTCGAATCCTCTCTAGTCAGTAAAGAATCTTACAGCAATACTAAACCCTACAAACAATCTTGAAAATTGGTGGTCTAGGTTCGAATCCTAGTAGGCTTAACAGACAGCCTGTGGTGTAACGGTAGCACATATGGTTTGATTCTTGTCTATTATGGAGTGTCTGTTCTCCATTAACGGGTCTCTATGCAAATTGGTGAAGCAAGCGGACTGTAAATCCGTGACGTAAGATACGCTCTAGGTTCGAATCCTAGGGGGCCCATTCTGGTCCGTTGGTCAAACGGTTAAGACGCTACCCTTTCAAGGTGGAATTACGAGTTCGATTCTCGTACGGATCATAAAGAATGATACAGCAATCTCTTAAAAAATCTAATAGATGATATTAAGAGGAGCCGCAGACATAACCGACAACTAGTCTGCGAGTTCAAATATGTCGGCGTGAGAGGTTTTTTCTAGGTACTTACCCTTTAGCTACGTAAATGCTAAAACTTATAAGGTCTAAAAATCATTCTTGTTTACTTATTGCCTGTCACTTAAAGAACGAAACAGCAATCCTCTAACTAATAATGGGAACTATGTTAATAGTTATATTCTTATTGATTCATAGGTTTATGCCAATGAATTGATCGCTGGTTTTTTCTAGGTACTTCCCTTGAGTGCGTGAACTCTAAATTAGGTCTAAACTTTCGTTCTTGTTATTTTTGCCTTCATAGCTCAGTGGTTATCCGAAAGGTGTAGAGCATCCGGCTTTTAACCGGAGGGTCCTAGGTTCGAATCCTAGTGGGGGCATAGAACCAAACAGCAATTAACTATAAAAAACTAAACTTTTAATTTAGCATATTTTATTTATTGGTTCTAGTTTACTGTCTGTTGTAGGTTTACCGAAGTCGTCTCATAAGCGATTTGGATGTGGTTCGAATCCACTAATAGACATTTTGCGGGAGAGTGAAATGGTCTCACGTTGGCCTCATAAGCCAAAAACATCAGGTTCGATTCCTGTTCCCGCAATTATGGTCATATAGGGCAAAGGCAGTCCCACCACGTTGTCAGCGTGTGTACATGCGGGTTCGACCCCCGTTGTGACCGTTTAGAGAGTATGGTTGAATAGCTACCAAGGGTCTATTCAATAGGTTAACCCCATGTTAATTCTCTAAAAATGTTGGCTATCTCGTCATAGCCCTTTACACAAGTTGATAGCTGCTAGAGTAAAATCTATCCAGTTCCCTCAACTTGGTTACGCTGGTTTAGTATAACGGCTATTACTCTGGCTTTGTAACCCAGGAATGGGAGTTCGATTCTCTCAACCAGCATTAAAAACCGAGGACACAGGATGGAGGATTCTGAATTGGTCATGAACGATTCAGACGTGTAGGTTTTTATTTTCGGCAGTTCGTTTAATGGAAGGACACCACGCTACGAACGTGGAAACAGGGGTTCGACTCCCTTACTGCCGGTAGGTACAGGAATGACATTCGCTGTATCGAGCCTTGCGGATATAATCTGGCAAGTTTTTAAACCGTGCTGGGGGCTAACCATAACGGTATTTTTTATGGCTCTGCTAATATGGAGTCTTACGATAGGGTTGTGAGTGTACACCTCAAATTAGCGATTAAAACTCTCATAAATTTTGAAGCGAGTATTGCTGCGCCCCTTAATAATGCGTACCAAGCAATGCCAATATTAAAAGAGAGGGTCCCCTTAAAGGTGGGGTTAAAGAGGAGCCCGATCTCTTTCGCCCAAAAGTGGAGAGCAAAGATACTATTCTTTCTCTCTTGGGCGCTTTTTATTACACCCGTCGTAGTATAATGGTTATTACATCTGCTTGTGGCGCAGAAGATGAGAGTTCGATTCTCTTCGGCAGGATTTCTTATTTGAAAATTTTTTCTTATCATGTTATAATATATTATAAGGTTAAATAAGAAAGGATGTTTTAAAATGTTCTATGTAAGTTTAGGGGTTATTGGTCTTGGTTTCTTAATGTGTAGTATTTCCGTTCTTAAATCTGATAATTTCAAGCAAAAGTTTGCTGAGAAAAAAGCACAAAAGATCAAGAATAAAAAATTAAAAAATCGGAATCAAGATGCTATGGCATTAAAAGATCCAACAACAGAATTTATTAAAAACACAATAGTAATAGGTAATTGTGATTATGAGTCTGCTGTAGAAGCTATTAATTATAATATTTTTACAGAAGATATTGAACGTTATGATTACACAAGGTGTTTAATTTCTTATGGAGGAAACTTAGATAAAGAAAAGGCTGAGTTGTTTAAAACATTTTTTAATTCTGATAATTTTTCTAAAACAGAATTAGAAGAAGTTTCTTATTTGATACTACTTAAAATCAATACTTTTTTCCCTTCTTTTGCAAATTGTCTTATAGCATATGAAGATAAAGAAAACCCACATAATCTACGTAAAAAAGCTACGGAATCAATGTGGGAAATTTTGAATGAAGTTGCTATTGATACTATGGTTCCCTTATTAGAAGCTAAAAAAGAAAATAAAGAACTCGAAAAAACTGTTTATGATAGACAGCTTGAATCCTTAGAAGCTTTAATTGAATTGGATAAAGAAATTTACAGCCGATATAAAGGAAATTAATTGACAAATTTCTTTTAAAATGTTATAATTAATTATAAAGTTAAGAAAGGAAGTTCATTATGAAAAGAATTTTTATTGATGATTTACGTAAATGCCCTAATGGATGGACTCTTTTCAGAACTGGAGAAGAATTTCTTGAATGGCGTAAAGCTAATCCAGATGTTGTTATTGATGTAATTGCATTTGACCATGACCTAGGAGAAGGAGTTTCTAATGGTTATGAAATTGTTCAAGATATGGTAGAATTAGATTCTATCAATACCGAGAATATTGGTAAGATTATTTTTCACACTGACAATTTAATTGGTTTGAAAAATATGTATTTTTACCTTACTAATGCTCAAAAACATGGAATGTTTGGGAAGAATACAGTTATTGAATCTCAAAAACGTAATTGTATTGATGGTAAATTTAGTTTTAGTCCTTTTAAGGTGGCATTTTAGCCACCAATTATGGAGAGTCTTGCATATCGGTAGTGCTGGCTAGTCTTGAAAACTAGTGGCGGTAAAACGTCTAGGGGTTCGAGCCCCCTACTCTCTTTAGAAATCTTAATAAAGGTATGGAGTCGCCCATTGCTATCATACTATAAAAAAGTCAATACTCACGACCTTGGTGCACAAAGGTTAAAGTCTCGTCAAGACTGAGTAAACACCTGGATGGGTTCACCAGATTAAGATTTCACTTGTTACTGCTCGTTAAAGAGTTTCTTGTGGCCCACGATATCATGCAGACAAGGTGGACTTCAGAAATAAGCTAGTCATGCAGAAAATGCTTATAGTAACTTTAATAGCTAGGGTTTGATTCTCTAAGCTATTACACCGATGTAGCTCAGTGGTAGAGCAGAGTCTTGATAAGGCTAAGGTCGAAGGTTCGAATCCTTCCGTCGGTATTTGCCGAGAGGCAAAAAATAGACAGATAGGGAGATAGATAGATATGATTTTACAAATTAACAAAGTTAGGAAAGCAGCTAAAGGCGATATAGTTAAGGAAACTACCGACTATATCGATGGGGTGTCTAGAACATTCACTTCACTCAATGAAGTTACTGCCGTAATGAAAGATGGATCACAGCTTATCATCCGCATGGAATATGATGATGATGATATAATTACTGATAATCCTTTAGATTTAGGCAAAGATTTAGATTTAGTTATAAAAATAACTCCTTTGGAACCCTTTTATATTAGTTATTATATAACTAAGGTATATTTACTAAATGATGAAGGTAAAACTTTACAAAAATTAATGTAATTATAAGTGCTTCATAAGGGTATAACAGGCCCTGTTATATATATTCGCCTTAATTGGAAAACTATACCTCTTATAGTTTACGACTTACGCCTTCAGCGGAGAAACGTTTTTAGAGAGGTAATTTTGCGAGAGTGCTGGAATTGGTAGACAACACTGACTTAGAATCAGTGGCTCTTAGAGCGTAGGGGTTCGAGTCCCCTCTCTTGCATTATCTTATGCGGAAATAAGCTGTTTGGTACAGCCCCTCCAGCTAGGAGGGAGAGCTAGGGTTTGCCCCCACTGAGTTCGATTCTCAGTTTCCGCTTTTATATTATGGCGCTTTAGTCCAACGGCAGAGACATGGGACTTAAAATCTCAACAGTCTGGGTTCGAATCCCAGAAGCGCTATTGTTTTATTCTGCGTTCCCAGCCTTAAAAATACAAGGAGTATAACTGGGCTCCAAACCCAGAGGCAATGCGTTCGATTCGTAGGGGGCGTGTTAATTATTATTGATTTTTATTGTATAAAATGATATAATTATTATAGAAAGTTAAGAAAGGATGTTTCATATTTGAGTACATTACAAGACAAAATTGAAAAAGATTTAGTCGATGCTCGAAAGAGTAAAGATGCTGAAAAAGCTGGTGTATTACAGTTAATCAAAGCATCCATCGAAAAAGAGCAGATTGCTAAAAAAGCAAAGCTTACCGAAGATGAAGTTATTGCTCTTGTTAAAAGGGAACATAAACAAGGAAAAGAATCTTTAGATGCTGCTGTTGAAGCAGGACGTAAGCATTTGATCAAATCTTATTCAGATAAGTTAGTTATTATTGAGCAATATTTGCCAAAACAACTAACAGAAGATGAAATTCTTAGCATTTTAAGTAATGCTGGTGCTAAAAAAGGTGACAATATTGGTAAACTAATGGGTCTTGTAATGAAAGATTATAAGTCTCAAGTAGACGGCGCCTTGGTTAAAAAAGTAATTACAGACAATTTCTAGGGGGTAGAAATATGGACGAAATTTTTGACGACAATCTTGACATCTTTGGAGCCTTAAACTGGTTTGCACAAGAAGAAGGATTGATTGATAAATATGGGTCTTATGAAGAAGCTGTTAAACAAGATATCGATCCTGATAAGGCAGTTGCTCTAGCAAATAAACTGTATGGTATCTTGCAAAAAGATTATGAAGTTCGTTTGCAGCTAACAGAAGAAGCTTTGTTGAATAATCAATACGAAACTTACGGATTCAATGATTTTGAAATGGCTAATATAATGAATCGTTTGAAGGACAACCCACCACAGCGTGAAACTTTAATTTAGACTGGCTACAACCCAGTCTTTTTGCTCCCGTAGCTTAACTGGAAAAGCACATTCCTTCTAAGATTGCGAGTACAGGTTCGAATCCTGTCGGGAGTGTTTAACTTTAATGAAAGCAGGTATTTATCCAATGACAAATGGAGAAAAGAATTTCTTAAAATTTTATGATGCCGAAGAAGGAATCTACGAAGGGGATGGGCGTCTTCGAGAAGAAATCAGTGATTACAATGAAACAATTATCTATTTATTTGAAGGCTCAGTTGTAGATCATGAAGTTACAGAAGTAGGCGATCATTATGTTAGTTTTCGTGATGTATTTCAGATTGATAATCGTTTCTTTGCAGTTGAATATGTAGGTGTGGGGAAAGACCTCGATGAATATGTTGACTTTAGCTATCCTGTTGAAGTAAAGCCAGTCGTAGTTTCAAAAACTGTTTACGAGGAGGTCTAGTATGGGAATCGAGCCAATCTTATTTTTAGTTCCAATAGCAATTCTCTCTGTACTCTTGGGAATTTTAAGAGGAGTCTTTAGGGGAGAAAAAATTGGTAAAATATCTACAATAGCTGACTTAATTGTAATTTCTATATTAATTGTAGGTTTTACTTATTTTTTAATTGTGATGTCTAGTGGTATTTTACTTATTTGTTTGTTTTTAGAGTGCTTTCTCTTCTATGAAGTGCTTATTGATTTGAAAAATAATTATTAATATGTTATAATTAATTATAAAGTTAAGAGAGGAAGTTATAAAATGAAAAAATGGAAGATTTATGCTGGCTCTTTAAATGAAGCCGAGTATATTGAAACTTTTGAGGGTACTGAAGAACAAGCTGCTAGATACGCTTGGGAATGTGCTTGTGAAGATTTTGAATCCTATGCTGGCTTGCACGGTACTCGTGATATTACAGATATCATGGCGGAAGAAAATGTTGAATGGGATGAAGCGGAAGACATCTTTAATGATGAGCGTGAATCCTGGTTAGATTATTACGTTATTGAACAAAAAGATTAAGGCTTCGGCCTTTTCGGGGGATTAGTTTAGCGGGAAAACCCTAGATTTGCAATCTAGTATCAGGAGTTCGACTCTCCTATCCTCCATTAGTACCAGTATAGCACGATTTATAGGCGGAAAACCGGTCAATGCTCCTTAAAATTGTACTACTTACCTGTAAATTGGACTACTTATCTACGGGTTATCCGAGAATATGCGCAAATTCTTGGGGGAGTGAAAGTCTCTAATCTGGTACGAACCGCACCTTTAGTTCAGCGGGAGAACGCTACCCTTACAAGGTAGATGTCGGTGGTTCGATTCCATCAAGGTGCATTAAGAAGCTAACAGCAATTACAACTATTAATGAAAAAGATAAGTTGTGGGTTCGAATCCCACCTGGCTATGCCAGAGGCTCAATGGCAGGGCAATCTTCCCAATAGATACGCTTCTTGTAGTACATAATTTAAGAACCTTACAGCAAATTAATATGTTTAATTCAAATATTAAAAACATTTTGGTTCTTGAGTTATTTTTAACCAAAAGAGAAAAAGGAGAGAAATAACTATGACATTTTTAGACAATTTAAAAGAGGAAACAACAGTTGGGCGCACAGCAAATGGTGCAAGCACTTTTACATCTAGCTTGAACGCTAACCTAGATTTTTACGCACAAGCTGGTTCAATGCGACAAAATAAGGCTGCAATCAAACCTTTGTTCGCAAAAGCTTACGATGAAGATCGTGAGATTGCCCTTCGTAACTTGATTCACTTACGTAACATTCGTCTTGGCGGTTTAGGTGAACGTGATGCGTTTCGTATTGCTGTTCAATATCTGATCGATGCTAAAGACTATAAAGCGATTACTATGATCGCAGAATCTGTCGGCTACTTCGGTCGTTGGGATGATTTAGTTGCAATTATGGCTAAAGACACCAAAACGTTCGACATTGGTATTGAAGTCTTGAAAGAGCAGTTTGCTCAAGATTTAGATGCAATGGAAGCTGGCGAAACTGTTTCATTGATGGCTAAATGGGTTCCTAACGTTAGCGTTAAGAGTGCAGAACGTCGTCATATGGCGCATCGAATTGCTAAAGCTTTAGGATACACACCTCGTGACTATCGTAAAGTAATGGTTAAACTACGCTCTTACATTGGCGTACTAGAAGTTAAGCTTGCTGCTAAGGAGTATAGCTCAATTAACTTTGAGAAATTACCTTCAAAAGCATTGTTCCGCTACCGTGCTGCATTTAATCGTCACCTAGAAGACGAATACCAAGCATTTATCGAAGCTGTTAATAGTGGAGAAAAACAAATGAATGGTAAGCTAATGATGCCTCACGAAGTTGTTCGTGCCTATGGAGAGGTAGCATTCGGCTGGAGCCAAGTAGAACCAGTAGACGCTGTACTAGAAGCTACATGGAAGTCAATGGACGATGTTCTAAAGGGTGTCGAAGACAATGCTATTGTTGTTGCCGATACTTCTGGTTCAATGACCTCTACTGGTGGATGGGGTTCTAATAACACTGTAGCACCATGGAATGTTGCGGAAGGTCTAGCAATTTATACTGCTGAACGCCTAGAAGGAGCATTCAAGAATAACTTTATCACATTCTCAACACGTCCACAACTGGTAACACTACCAGAGCATGGGACATTGCGTGATAAAATGAAAGAGTATCGTAAGCATTCAATCATCGATAGTACCAACATTGAAGCGGTCTTCGATCTAATCCTAGACACAGCTGTTAAAAATGGTACTCCGCAAGAGGACCTTCCAAGCAAAATTGTTATCATTTCAGACATGGAATTTAACATTTGCGCACGAAATGCTTCATTAAATAACTTTGACAATGCTAAACGCAAGTTTAACGCTCAGGGTTATGAATTACCATCAGTAGTATTCTGGAACGTGAATGCTCACGGTGGTAACATGCCAGTTCGTTTTAACGAACAAGGTGTGGCGCTTGTGTCAGGGTTCTCAACTAACGTCTTATCTGCTGTTCTTGGTGGAGAAATCTCTAGTCCAGAAGAAATGATGTTAAAAGTTCTAAACAAACCTGAGTACGATTTTATCAAGCTCGGTTTATAATAAATCTGCCCCTTCGGGGGCTTCTAGTTCCTTTAGCTCAGTCGGTAGAGCAATCGGTTGAAGCCCGATGCGCACTGGTTCGATTCCAGTAGGGAACATACGGTTGGGCTGCTCAAGGCCCAACTGATAACCCAGGGGAGCGCTTACATTCCTTTCTCGCTCTTTTGGGCTTTTTATTTGTTATTTTTTATATAATATGATATAATTAATTATAAGGTTAAGAAAGGAAGTTATAAATATGATTAAGAAGAATTTTTTAACAATTATCAACATTCACTTTGAAGATGAAGCTTTATTAATTGATTTAGATACAAATAAAGTTGTAATGCAAGGTGATTATTATCACAATAAAATTCTTGACAAAATTGAGGGTTTTGTTAAAGGATTGGAGTATGCCGGTTATGAAGTAAATATTTCTACCGAGCATGGTACACATGAAGATTTTGTAGTTGGAGAGGAAGGATAGTTATGGAAGATGCTATGGAGCAAATTGCAGATAAGTATTGGACTGACTGGAGCATGCTGCAATCTGGATATCACAAGACTATCATTGATGAAGAAGGCAACTCTCATGATTTAAGAGAAGAGCTAGAAGCTTATTTGAAAGAAAACTTCATTGGTTACGACTTTGTTCATGTTGATCTTGGATATCAAAAAACAAAAGAACTTTACATAGTTTCTTATGTAGATGAAAGCGACCTTATTGTCCGAACTAACGTATTTAAATTAATTAATCCTGACTATTAAGTCAGTATTATGGTGGTGTAAGCAAGCTGGTTGAAGCAAACAGACTGCAAATCTGTAGGAAAGAAATTTCCCATCGTGGGTTCAAATCCCATCACCATCTTTAGGAGGTGTATTGGTATATGTTTAAAGATCAAAAAGGAAATATTTACTCATTCGGTGGCTTTTGTGAGCATCCTATTGATGGACGCACTTACATTGGTCATATAGACCATGCACCCCATGTTATTGGCTTTGATAAAAAGGGAAATAAGCATTTTATCCCTATGATCGATGCTGAATTTATAGAAGAAGAGGAGAATGAAGATGCCAAAGAAAACTAAAGAAATTAAACAAACCCCACTTACTCAAGGAGTGGATCTACGGGATTGGCTAAAGGGTCAACCTAAAAAATTCCAAACGCAGGTTTGGAAACAATATAATAAAAAAGAGAAAGCTAGCTAAAGCTTTCTCTTTTTTGATTTTTATTATTTAAAATGGTATAATATATTATAAGGTTAAATAAGAAAGGGAGTTTTAAAATGGCTGTGATATTAATAATTTTCTTTATACTTTTTCTTATAATTTCTGCTAGTGTTTGGGAGTCAAGTGGAGTTTTATTCTCTTTTATTATGATAGTAATTCTTGGTTTTTGGGTGTATTCAGCGAATACTTATAAAATTGAAAAAACTGTAACGACCGAAGAAATTCCTATCTATAGTATAACTACTGACAAGAATTTTCAATTAGGTTACTCAGAGGATAGATATAAATTCTATATCAAAGATAATGAGGGAGCATATAGAGTAAGCACAGCACCAATCGAATCTCCTTTATATATGTCTGATGATGTAGAGCCACATGTCTCTGTCACAACAACAACGAACGGAGAACTACCTTGGTATCATCGTATTGCAATGTTCGGCTTTGAAAGATCTATTGATACCATAGAGTACAAAATATATGTTCCATCTAACACAATTAAACTAGACTTTAATTCTGGAGGTTAAAATATGGCAATTAAAGCTAATCATAATTGGCTTTCTTCTAATGAAAACAAGAAACTTTTCCAAGAAAAGCAAGAATATTTTGAAAAAGTAACTGGATTAAAAATCAAACATGCTTACGAAAAACGTTCCTTTTGCTCAGGTTTTGCTCATGAAATGGTAATATTTGAAGCAGAAGGCAATATCTATGCAATAGATGATAACCATAAAATTTATATTCGTAAGGATGAATGGGAGGAATACCAATGGCAGAATTAAGATTCCATGATGTTGATAATCATGATGTAAGTAGACTAATTGATATATTAGCTGGTTATAAGGTTGAGGTTATTTTAACTCCAGAAACATTAAGCTTTGAAGAATTAGACAAAGAGCTACCAAAAGAAATGACTCTGTTTGTGGATAGATGTTATTTAATTGATGGGCGTCCTTATTTCTTCTTAGATGTAGTAGATGAGCAAGAGGCTAGATTTCTTATATTTGAAGATGATTATGGCTCGATCTTCTCTATTGAAGAGCAAACTATAATTAATTACCACATTGTAGAAAGAGAGGATATTAAAAAATGAAGATTTTAGAACTGTATGGTGATAAAACGATGTACGCTATTATAAATCGAATTATCGATGATGAAGTTGAAACTAAGACTGGGCTTCAAGAACGCATCTATGAAGTGTTACCAGTTAAAAAGTTAGACTTTACAGATGAAGATGTACAAGTTATTGAAATTACTTCTCAAGGATCGCAGAAAGCCCAAGAGCGTGAGATAGATAGTATTGTACTTCATATTCATGAGTTTCGGCGCATTATTGATGGTAATGTTGTTAAAACAATGCGAAGCTATCATATTGTTCCAACATTACAAAGCGATGAAATACTTTCAGAAATCTTGGATGAAAAGCAAGCACAGTTGAAAAAATTTAGATAACATGATATAATATTTATATAATAGAAAGGATGATTGTTATGGGTTTTACTAAATCGGAGTTTTGGTTGTCAGTTTACATGGGGGTTGCATTTAGCTTATTGTTCACTTTCTTTGCTGGTGGGTCGATTGTATTATTCGTAGCTTACTTTATGGCAATGTTTATGTGGACCTTGTTATCTTATTTCATTGTTAAAGTATTAGGTAAGATCGATTTCTATATTAAAAGAAAAATTTGGGGGTAGATTTATATGAACAACTTTGCTAGCTTAGAAAAAACTATGCCACCTGTTGCGTTTGAAGTTCCTGATGGATTCTTGATTCATCAGTTGACTGAAGATTTCTATGTTGTAGCAAGGGAAGACATTACAGTCGGCATGGAATCTATCCAACAAGAACCAACAGACGCTGAACTTGACACTCTGGCGGACCGAGCTGCCAAGCGCCAACGAGAGATTGAAGAATCTCTCAACCCAACAATCTCGATGTTTTGGACACAATTTGAATAAAAAAGGAGAACGATGCACTATGGATAAAATTAAAGAAAACTTGAAAGATATGATCTATTTTCCAGACGAACGTACTCGTGAAGCATATTTTGCTGACTTAGAAAAAGCTGTTGCAGATGCAGGCGTTGATCATGACGACGCAGATGGACTTACTAAAATCGCCAACAAGTTGGCAGATGATAAGGGCCTCACTCATGAACCTAAAGCTGCTGATTAATGAAACACCCCATTACTGCCACGGCAGTTATACGAAACAAACAACAAGGCACACATACAAGCTTGGCGCCCGATACATCGTCACTGATTCCTTGATCGCTTTTGGGGACACAGTAGAATATGATGAAAAAGAAGAAATATACAGAAAAAAAGCCTAGACAATTAAGTTTAGGCTTTTTTATTTAATCTTCAATGTTAGTTGCGGTTGGAATATCGCCGACTTTTTCAAAACCACCTGTGATAGAGTCTGCTACGTTTGTAATATAATAAACATCGTAGTCTTTAGTTGATTCTTCTTTAATCTTAACCTCAATCAGACCGAGTTGGTTTAATGTATATAGAATATTGTCTAGTTTCCTGTAATTAGCAGAGCCATTGCTCTTTTTCCATACGCCCTGAATTATATGCGAGCGTGTAAAGTAAAATGCTTCATGACCTTTATGCTTGTGATAATTATACATAGCCCTAAAATAAGAGTAAAGAGCTAACATTTCATCTTTTGCTGTAATATCAGAGAAGAAGTTCAATACTTCTGCACTAACTGTTGTATAGCGTGTTTTATCGTATTTGAGGACATATCGATCTTCTAGGTCTTCAACAAAGTTATTATTAAGTAATTTATTCATTTGATTATAGACTGTAGCTCGTGTGACCCCAAGTTTCTTTGCAATCTTGGTGGGTGAATAGTCTTCTTTTAACACATAGCGGAAGCCCCCATTGTCAAAGAAATCCCACGCAGAGATCGATTGAAGATAACCATAAAGCTTATCCACTTTAATTAATGACATAAACACATCGTCGGTCGGAAATTGATTGTTGTAAATAATACCGTCATTCACTATTTTTATCACCATCCTTCAAGCTATATCAAAGATAAATAGGGTTGAATCTAGTTAAATGCCCATATAATTATACAGAAATGTATAGCGCCTAGTTGATTTTTTACGTTAAAGATGTTATAATATATTATAAAGTTAAATAATAAAAATTATAAAAAGGATGGATGATTAATATGAAAAAAGTTGCTAGAGTAATTCTATTTTTACCTTTGTTAGTTTTGGCATTTTTGTTTTCGACTATTTGGTTTTTGTATAGAAAAACAGCTTATTACTTCTGTTGTTTAATGCTTTTCTTGCTTAATGTAGGAGAAAAGACTTCTGATTTCTTAAATGGGAACTATTAATATGGAAATTATATTAGCTATAATCGTATTATTAGTGTTGTATGGTATCGTTGTACTTATTGCTGCTATATCCATAATCTTACCTATGATGATTATTCTTTTGATTATTTGGTTGTTAATAGTGATTGTTGATAAAATGAAAGAAGGAGATTAGAATTATGACTATTGGACAAAAATTAATGTTGATTGGAGCAGTAATGATTATATTAGGCTTTATCATGTTATTAGTTTCATCTTTTGGACTCGTTTCTTTGGCAATAGCACTCGCATCATTTATGGTTGTTGGATTCTGTATTATGGAAGATTTATTCTTTTAAAGAAAGGGAGGAGAAGTTTTATGAGTAAAAAGAACAAAATATTCTTCATTTCTTTATTTATTTACTGTACAGTAGCAACAGTTGCCTATTTTTCATCATTATTGCTAACCGGTCTAATTGCAGCTATACTTTCTTTCATCGCTCATGGTATGTTGTTTTTAATGATGATAGGTATTATATATTTAGTTATTGATATTATAGAACAAGAGAGGCGTTAGAATGAACAAATTCACAAATATTTTCTTTATTGTCTTAGCAGTAATCATTCTGCTTACTATGTTATATTTTGAGCCAATTCCAGTATTAATTTCGTTTATTACAGCAGCATTATTTTCATATTTCGATGGAGAAGAGGAGTATCAAAATGGAAAAAGAAAAAACAAATATTAACTTAGATGAATTTTATTTACAGAAGAAAGCGATCTAGGAGGTTATCCATGTTCAATAAGATAAAAGCTATAGATTTGTTCTTAGGTGGAGTGACGCTAGTCATATTTGGTATTTCTTGTCTTCTCTTAGAAATACCAGTAATAATTAGCTTACCAGTAACTACTGCTTTTTTAATAATGTTTTACATTGATGCAAGAAAGCGAGGAGGTTGACCCATGTTCAAGCGCATTAAAAGGATAAGTTCCAAAGAATGGTATTATTACGGATGGGCCATGATATGGCTTGGTGTTATTGGTATTGTGGCGAATATAGCGGTAAGTCTTTTTGTAAGTTTATTTATTGGAATAGTAATTTCTATGTTCACTCATTAGGGGGGGAGCCAATTTGAATAAAACAGTTTTACACATATTGATGATCATCATCGTCGGAGCCATCACCGTACTAATTGCGCCCATATTGATCGCACTCTTGGGGGTTATCCCAGGTTTAATGTTGACAGTTGTTGTTTTAGCCTTTATGGTATACAAGGAGGAGAGTCAGGACATATGAAAGAAAGATTGAAAGACGCATTTAAAAACACACTTGCTTTATTTATTATCTGGGTTGCTATACTAGCAATAGGTACTGTTCTCGTATTTTTAATTGGGTTAGTTGCACTTCTTAGCCTTCCTATCCTAACATTTTTGGTCTCTTTAGTTGGTTTATTTTTATTTATATTTTTGGTAATGTTTATTATAGAATATATTGCAGATCTCTTTTTGGGATGAGCAACGAAAAAAATTTGACGGATTGACATCAAATTTGTATAAAAGGAGGTGATTTTATCGAAGAATTAGAAGAATGGAGACCTTTTGGTCCTCCTTACGAGGATATCACCGAGGGATATTTAGTTAGTAATCTTGGTAGGATCATGGATATAAAAACAGGGCGTATTTTATCACAACGAGAATCTAGTGATGGACTTGGTTATTATCGAGTACAAATAAGAAACAGTAAACTAGCATCTAAATTAGAAATGGTCCATAGGTTGGTTGCATCAGCTTTTGTAGAAGGATATCAAGAAGGAATGGTAGCAAATCATATTGATTGTAATCCTAGTAATAACAGAGCAACAAATCTTGAATGGTTAACAACCAAAGAAAATCTTAATTATAGAAGTCCTAATACTTTATTTAAGAAGTATAAAGCTGTTTATTCTTATACTAAAGATGATGAGTTAGTGCGTGTATATGCGGCTCAAGAAATTGTAAAATATGACAATCATATACCTAGTCGTGTTGGTGAAGTTACACGAGGTGCAGCTCATAGCCACCATGGTTTAAAATGGGGAGTAGTTGGAGACGATCTCTGGGTGTCTACTTTCAGAGAGATCTATGAGGATGATATAGACTATTTTACAGTTCATTGGTGATGGTCAAAAAAGTAGGCATAATTTTTTTCGCACTAAAACACGTGTTTTGTAAAAGAAACTTCGCTTAAATTATATTATACTCGGCTACGCCTCGTACTACATTATATCGTAATATTTAACTCGCTAACGCTCGTTAAATATTACTCTTACGTTGGCGCCGGCGGTTAAAAAGTTTATGTTTCTAGTCCTCCATTGTTATTGAGGTTGAAAAGGAGGTCTGCCAAATGATATATCTTGCTTTTGCAGCGTTCATATTTTATATGACATTGAAAAACGTTCGTTCGGTGGGTGGGTTTGATAAAGGCCTCGATTATATAGTAGCTACTATAACGATGTTTATATTTACATTTGTATTTATAGTATTTACTGCCTGGGCCATGATAGCATTACTGCCTTCACGAGAGGTATATGAACAAACACCATTGGTAGAAATAAAACTTGATGATTCGGATATTCCAACATACGTTACGATTAGTGGTGAACCTGGCGAAAGAGTTTATAATTATATAGTGAGGGATGAAAATGGCTCGTTTGTTATTAAGACAGCTCCTGCGACTGATACAAAGGTTAAAGAGAGCGCCGATACAGATGTTCCTTCGTTCACATATAACTATGAGGTAATTGATATGACTTCGCCATTATGGAGTTTTGTGGCACGTTGGGTATTCTTGTTGGATGATTATTTAAAGACAGATGAAAATAGATATTTCAATATTCCTTTAAATAGTGTTCGCCGAGATTATGAGTTGACCATGGACGATATATTTAAACAATATGAGTACAGAGAGACAGGTAAGTAGAAATACTTACTTGTTTTTTTGTTTTTAAAATGATATAATTAATTATAGAGTTAAATAAGAAAGGAAGATTTTGATGAACACTTATCATGTAGAGATTCGTGAGGTAACTACAACAACAATCGCTGTTCAAGCTGATTCTTTAGAAGAGGTCTATGGAATGAGTTCTTATGAAATAACAAATGAAAATATTGTTGCGGCACCTGATTCTTATTTTGAAGTCGTTAGCGCAGAGGAGGCCTAATATGGAATATACTTATGTATTACCTATCGGAGACTGGTCGAAGGATGGGCATAGTCAGTCAGAGAATATCACAATGGAAATGAATAAATCTAAGGAAGAAATTATTGATGCCTATCATAAGACTACTGAGTTATTGAATATGACTTTTGATAGCAATGATATGATAGGGTCCAATCCTATTCGATTGATTAATAGTTGGGACGATAATAAAATAAATAAAGAAGTAGCTGATATCTTGTCTCAGCATGGAGTTGATCTTGAATTATTTGATAATTTTTTAGGTAATTATTACTTCGATGCTGAAGAAGCTGCTGTATTGTTCATGGAGTTTGTTAAGATTTCATTGCCAGATCTTGAATATAAGCGTGTTAATGATAAGATACCTTATTTGTTTGGTTACTGGGGAGATTTGAATATTAGTGTTGGCTATGGAGTATTCGGGTAGGAGGAAGATTATGTTAAATCAACATGATAGAGAGTTTATAGTACAATCATTAGGATATGTGTTAGATGTACTAGAAAAGAAAGGCAAGACTATCCAGCTAAGTTCGCTACAACAAATTGAAGAAATTGTAAGAAAGACTAAGGAAATGGTCAAGCCATGGACTGATTTAACTCTTTTGTGGGATTCAACTAATTCAAAGCTAAATGAAGTTAAACAAGAAATTAGTCGGGATTCAAATTTAAAAGCAGCTTTTGAAAAAATTGCTTTATTAAGAATTTCGGGTTCCCATAGTGCTAAAGAGATTGCTTCAGTATTAAGTTCTCTTGCGGAAGATTATTCTGAAGTTGATGGTTATGATCGACTTTATGAGCAAGAATATGCTGCCTTGAAAGTATTAAGTGAACAAGAAATGAAAGGTTGGGGTATAGTATGACAGAATTTAAAAAAGGTGATTTAGTTGAATGTGTTGAAGCTAATTATCAAGAAGGATGGCCTTTTACCTTGCATAAGGCCTATGAAGTATTAGATACTTCAGAAGATGATGTTTGTTCATGGAAATATATAATACTTACAGATGACAATGGAAATACAGTTTCTTATAGAGATGAATATTTTAAATTGTTTAAATTCAAGGAAAATGATATGGTTATCTGTAAAGTACCTGCAGTAAATCTTACAGTTGGGAAGACTTATAAGGTTTTAAAAGAGCTGGAAGATATAGGTAAATCTTTTGTAAAAGTTGCTAACGATGATGATGGGGATGCTCGTTTCTATATGTCGAGTCACTTTATTCTTACGGATGCTGAACCGAAGTTTAAGATAGTAATTGAAGGATATACAATGGACGAAATGCTAGATAAAATTGAAGAAGCTGCTGATGTTTTAAACGATGCTGTTAAATTAGAGAAGGTATATCCTAAGCTTAGGGACCTACTAGACGATAAAACCTTGCCGTTGGACCTTTTTTAAGGGGAAAGAAAAGAAATAAGATTTCCGTCTAATACACGGAAAAACCTGGGGAAAGATGCCGTGTTACACGGTCGTAGGCTAGGTAAGGGATGGGATTTAACGGAAAAAGAGACCAAAAGAGTTGAAAAGTAGCAGAAAGTAGCGGAGTTATGTGGCGCACCCTTTCAGCACCTTTCACGTAGCACTGACCTCCTCCTGGACACGATAATATGCGACCGCCTATTTCCCCATACATATTTGAAAATTTTTATACAAAATGGTATAATATATATATAGTAAGAAATGAAAAGGAGTGCTTTTTGAATGATTCGTAAATTTACCAAGTCAGAGGTCTTAGAAACCTTTATCGAAACTGTACATGAGGAGTCACCTATCGCTTTAGTAGAGCAAACAACTCATGTTAAGTTAAGTCCTGAGTTACATGTGATTATCTCAAATACCATTTCCAAAATGATCAAAAAAGCTTCTCCTGATTTAAGTTTTTCAGTGCAAGTCGATTCTATTCAAGATACTTCATATCATGGCACTAGCACATTTGAAACTTTTTTTAATGCAGATCCAGCCGATGTTCAATTCTATGTATCACGAGAGGCTGATCCAGTATTCTTTAGATTCAACAATGAACAAACTCTAACTACTACTAATATCAGTATTGATTATTACTATCCATCTTCTTGGACTATGACACCTCCTAGGGATGAAGAAGCAGCAATTAGACGTACAATGGACGAAATTTTGTTTGCTTGGGCAATAGTATCAAAAACTTTGATGTCTATACCTATTATTCGTTTTGATGATGAAGACGAAGCTGCTGAAGCAGTGTTCGCCTTTGCCAATACTCTTTTGTTTACTAGAGTGGTGACAGACCCCTATTATTACAAAAATGATTTTATTAGACGCTTGATGTATATCCAAAAAGCTATTAAGGGCAATCAGCCTGCTTTCAATAAGGAATTAGCTACTATTTTGTATCCAGAAAATAAAAAAATTGGTCAACTAGAGGTTCCGGTAGCTACTATCCAACATAATAAACTTACACAATATGGGGAAGACTACCTATCCTGTCATGGACAAGAGCGGTATGAAGAATACTATAAAGTGCTAGAAGCCTTTAAACTCTATGAACTTAAAGGAGAAGGCTTCCTTGAAAAGGATATTTCCGATCATCTTTCATATCGTGTTGGTAGACAACCAGAAGATTTCCACAATTATGACATGAATAAGATGGAGCGAGTAGTAAATAATGATAATTATATGAGAACTCGTCCTCCTATGGTAAGTACAAATTTCAAGGGCATTAGATTCAATGATATTTGTCCATTCACTTATGGATCTCGTGCTTTCACATATATTCATTTTGAAAAAGACTTTGTTTCTCACCTAGAAAAGACTTTCAAACATTTAGACGCTGAGTCTGCTGTTGACATTGCAAGACGTATGGACTTGCCTAAAGATGATGAAGTTAATGATGGCTATGATGTTGATCCTAGTCTGATTGATCTTGATCTGTTTAGCTTCGATTCAAGAGTAGGAAGTGCTAATATGATTGAAGATAAAACAAAAGAAGTCTATAAGAATCATGGTCTCCATGCTGCAGAGCAACGAGCTGCTAAAGAAGCTAAAGAAGGAGCCACCGTCGAGGTTAAGTATGAACCAAGCGATGTCGATCTTCTTGTTGACTCTCTTAGATCAGCAGAACGCATTCGTGACGAACGGCTTGCTGAAGCCATGGCCCAGGCCAGAAGCATAGCAGAAGAAAACCTCTTTTAATAGGGGGCCCTCCCCAAGGGGGCCTAGTTCTTCTTCTCTCTTGGGCACTTAGTTTTAGGAAAATGAATTTCGATTTTCGATTTTCAAATTATGGAAGGGAGTTATCATTTTGAATATACACGATAAACTGAAGGAACTTAAAAACCAAATCTCATTATTAGAATCAATCTCAACAGAGATTATAGACAACAGTACAACTAAAGATGGACGGGAACAGATTTTGAATATCGCTAAGTCCTATGAAATCTTTGAAGACTCATGGAATGCCTTTGGCAGATTTCGTAATGCGATGGAAGTAATCTACTGGAAATATGATTCATCATTTGATCTCCCTCAGTTCAAAACAGATGCCTACGGCTTAGACTGGGTTTATACTATGGAGCATGGATATCTATTGTTGAAAGTTGACACTAGCCGTAACTATAATGCAGTAAGAGTTTTTGGTCTATCTGCTCTATTTGATTCATATAAAGAAAATACTGAAAAGCATACACCTGAATCAACATACTTCTTTGTCATGGATTGCATTACCTATCTACAAAGAGCAGCCCAAAAGATGCTGTCATTACCTATCTTCGATTCTAACGAGTTTATTCTCTCATCTTTGATGTACCACTACTACCTTGACTACCAAATTAACTCAAACTCTTGTCTAAGGCATGTTATGAACGCTAGGGGTAGCTACATCCATGATGATTTCAGACGTATGGTATTTGAAACTAATGGATCGGACCCATTATCAGTTCGTGGCAGCTTGCCTATTCTAAGTCATCTTGCACGGAAGAAAACCTACGGACATTATCGATGGAGTGACTCTGATCCATCTGAATTTGTTAGGGATATGAGAAGCAATAAGGCGCTAAACCTTAGAGAAGCTTTTGCCGAGATGGAACGTCGTCTAGATCATGATCCCGAAGGTAGCAGTGAGGAATTAGAAGAAGAAATTACTTTTCAATGTACTGTTGGTGTTTCTACGCAACAACCTCATTACAACAGTCGGAAGAAGTTCCCTGGTATCAGTACCTATCCTGTTATATTCTTTAATGACAGTTTGCAGCTAGGTCTCTTTGCCACCTGTATGGACCCACGGAGATCAGACTATGGTGAGCAGTGCATCGGTTGGGTTGATTTCGAAAGTAGTGTAAGCGTATATGATAGACATGAGGGTATCTTCAATTGCTTAGAAGATAATATTGTCGATACGTTAGAAGATAACTATAACTTCCTGCTAGAGAAGCTACCTAACCTAGACAAAGACAGATTACGCAACGATATGCTAGATTATATTATAGAAGGCCGCTAGGCCTTTTTTTGTTTTACCGGACCTTAAAAAGGTCTTTTTTTATATTGTAACATATTATTCTAAATAAATCAAGAGGGGGTGGGTAGTGGGCCAAACTCCCAGCTTTTGAAGCAGCTCGTTTAACATAAGAAAAAGTTAGCGTGGTGGTGTCGCAGAGGCTAGGTTCCGGCCGCTCGCGACCGGCCAAAAAATAACACCTCCTTTCTCATAATCCCCTCATTTTGGGATGGCTTGTGAATTTTTCACATTTTAAAATAACAATTTCAGGGGTGAGTTTCGGGATGAAAACTCAATGAAAGCTTGATACATCAACGTTTTGGGAATGTTATTTTATGATTCAAGAACAAGCCCCCTTTGTTATTTAATTGGATTGTGAACTTTTTCACATTAGAAAAAAATTAAAAAATAACAAAAGAAAAATGAGAACTTTCTAATGTTATTTAATTAAAAATAACACTTGTTATTTAATAAGACAATAAAAAAATAATCAGTCGGTGACTGATTATTTACTTGATGAATTTTTAAAGAGTCCGCCGATAAATGATAAGGCAATAGTTATCCAAAACATTTGCCAAAATGTAACAAGGGGAACCGCAAAAAGTTGAGCGATTACATAATTCCACACTAACATTAAAACTAAAGGTGTGATACTAAATAAAACGAATACCACTAAAATAATAAGTAGACCGGCTAAAAATTTTTTCATATTAATTTCCTCCAAAGGGTGTATTTTTTTATTATATTATTAGTAGGGTGTTTTGTTGCTAACACCCTACTATCATTTTTTAAAATTCGATTATATCAGGGTTTGGTTGATATTCTTCTAGCTTGAATTGATATAAATCTTCTAAAATAGAAATTAAAGCATCATCTTTTTCGTTAGGTAAAAAATCATCATCAATAAGATTGAGAAAATGAACAGCTTTTAAAACCATATCTCTCACGTCGTCTACCAACAAATCATCTTCTATAACATTATATAATACGCCACCAATTCTAATTTTAACCATTTTATTCACCATACTTGCGACTTATAAAGTCGCAAGCTCTTTCATATTGATTTCGTTGATTTTGTTTTTGTGGGTAGCGCTAGGAATACGCCAACAATAACGATTGATTTTTTTGTTCATTTTTTTATGTTGTCGGTAGCACCATGCCATGATTTCAGTTTCAATCAAAACATCTTCATAGCCGGTATGCTCTTCCACAAAATCAGTTGTTTTCATAAGCCAATTATAAGCAACTTCTGCGTTTGTTTTTAGATTCCCTGCTTTTGAATAAAAACCATTTTCGATAGCCCACTTTGGAAAAGTTTTCTGAGAAAAAATGGTTTGGCAAGCCATGTGCCAGATACAAGTGATTTCCATTTTTTGACTTACTTCATAAGGGAAAAAGTAAGGATAATTTGTCAATTCACACCATGTATTATTTAAAGCCTTGACAAAATCAAAGTAGGCGTTGTAAGCTGCGACTTGTTTAATATTGTATTCTTTCATCACGTTTAGAATAACCGCCCGAACATATCGCAAAGGTTTCACTTTCATTTGACCTAATCGAATTTTTTCCCGATATAGTGGTAGTTTCGTATAGTAGTAAGCACTTCTCATGAGGGCATCATCATCGAAAATTTCCTCGATTGCGTATGAAAATCTTTCATAGATAACGCCTTTTTTGTCGGTCACTACAAAACCAATATCATAACACAAAGGATTTTTTTCCACGTCGCCCGCCGTTTCAACGTCTAATACTAAAATATAATTTTTTCGCTTGTCAATTTTCTTCACAATTTTTCCCACCTTTTATAATTTTAGGGCTAGGCTTTTACCTAGCCCCGACTTCCTACGCTTGCTTATTTAGCTTGATAGCCTACTTTTTTCTTGTCGCTTGTAGCTTGTGCAACTTTTTCAGCATTTTCAACTTGTTTCAACAAAGCAGTCATTTTTTGAGGTGTAAAGTCTGCGATTTCGCCACCTACTGCTTGAGCAACTTCTGCACTTGTATATGCAATTTCTGGATCGGCTTGTTCAAAGAAGAAAGCGTTGATTTTTTCCACGTGTACCAAGTTTTCTTTTTGCGTTTTAGTCAAGCCACGTTTTTTGCTTGTCGTGCGTTTTTCGTGTTGTTCTTTGCGTTCGTTGATGAAATCAACTAATTCAGTTTGAGCGCCTGCCGCTACCAATACTCGTGCTACTTCTGCAAATTTTTCCGCTACTGTTTGTTTTTTGTTTTCCATGATAATTCCACCTTTTTATAATTTTGTTAGTAAGTCGATCCCTTACTACTCTTTAAGTATAACACCTTTCTTTTTGATTGTCAACACTTTTTTCTTACTTTTTTAAAAGTTTTTTTGTGTTATTCTCAAAGAGTAAAAAGGGAAGTATTCTGTTTTCAAAGGACTTATTTAACTTTATAATTCATTATAGCATATTTTGTTTCACTTTGCAAATCTTTTTGTTCGATTATGAGAAATTTCTAATTTTTGCTTTTTTCCTCATATCTCTTACTTACATACATAGTATAACATTTTCGATCTGAATGGTACTGAGAAAACAGTTATAATTTCATTAGAATTTAATGAGAATTGTTTCTCATTTTAACACAATTGCTTGTGATGTTATTTTATTATTAAATAACACTCGGTGAACTGAGATAGCGTTATTTAATTTCACGCCAGATCCGTAATAGCGCTTACAAATGGCGGTCTATCAAGCTTTCATAGGTTTTCAGAAACTTTCATAAGTATTTTCATGTTATTTTAATTGCGATAAATAACATAACAAAAATAACATGTGAAAAAATTCACAATCATAAAATAACACCCAAGAGGGAATAAAATAACAGTTTCGGGCGCAAAATAAGCTGTGAAATATACACAATCTCTTGTGAAAACACCTGTGAAAGCTTGATATATCAACGTTTTGTCTTGCTCAATAGTTCACAAGGGGTCTACTTATGGGCGAATAAAATAACACCTAAAAATAATAAAATAACAGATCCAAAAACTTGACAAACATTAAATAACAGAGTAAAATTGCGCTCGCCAGCGAGCGGCCGAAAAATAACGTCCTCCTCTGCATCTTTATACATTTTCACAAACTTTGATTTTGGGATTCCGTTTTTTAATTCTTGAAAATGGAAATGAAAACTATGAAAATGAAAATGAAAGCTTGATATACCAACGTTTCGGGGGCCAATTCGGGATATGTTATTTTATTCTTCTTCTCTTGGGCTGTTATATTATTTTATACATTTCACAAACTTCTATGAATAAAATAACGGAACTAGTTTGTGAAAATTTTCACAGACCAAAATTAAATAACATATTATTTTTTTACTATAATATTCTAAAAATAAAAAGGTGAGAAATTCTCACCTTAAATTTTGTAATCTAACATTGATTTTATTTTTTTACTGTGTCTATTATATTTTGCAATCAATCTCTTTTTATTGTGTTTACCTAAAATTTTATAGTATCTACAAACAACTTCTTTGCCTGTAAAATCAAAGCTATCTTTATACATTTCTTGCAATTTTAAAAATGATTTTCCATTCTCACAATATAACGATACAAAGAAATCATTCTTTTTCCCAGAAAAAGCTTGTTCTTTAATTAAACTATACATTTTATAAGCACTTCCTTTTTATAAGTATTTTTCTTTAAATTCTTTTGCTTGTTCTACTGTTTGCTGAATTACAGTTTTAACCACGATTGTTTTTTCTGTTTCTTGGCACACGTAAATTCTAGCGCCTTTTGTGAAAACTCGAAAAGTATTATCTGCCTGTTTTGCTTCTTTATATCTAATATTCATAACTTGAAAATCTTCTAAAATTTGTTTGCGTATAGCATTGTTAGAATATTTTACTTTGTTCCCTTGACTATCGCCAACACGTTCGGCAAACCTTGCCATGCAGTGTTTTGTTATCCATACCTTTTTAGTAAAAAATAGCATTCCTTTCACCACCTTATATTATTATTATAAAGGATAAGAAAAGGCTTGTCAAGCCTTTTCTATTATAAAATTAAATCAATTATCATTTTTTGGGCTAGTGTTTTGAGAGTTTCAAAGGTTGGGTCAACTAACATTTTGTAAGTTGCATGTTTGAAAAGTCCAAAATCGCTTGCCGTATCCCCCCATGCTTCAATTTCATCATATTCATTTAAGTTGTAATTCCATTGTACACAATCATCTTTTTGTGTTTCGGAAAACATTCCCTTTACATTGCCTGTAAAGCATCCATTTTCATCTTTTAAATATTCTGTTGCGTGATAATTACATTGTAGAATATCAGCTAAATGTTTGATAAGAAAGTCGCTTGAACCAGTCACAAGGCAAACCTCATAGCCCTCTTTTTGTTTATCCTTGATTCTACCTAGTGTATCGTACCAGTTATCAGTTTTTGCAAAAAATTTTGCGATGAAAGTTTGTGCTTGCATATCACTTTCTCTCAAGCCTGTAATTTGTGAACGATAATTTTCGGCAACCGCCACAATCAAACTTTCGTTTTTCATATCTTGTGACCAAGCTTTATAAGAACCATCATCTTTTATGATACCTTGTTCAATTAAATAGCCAGCGTGTGATAGAACCACGCTCTTTTTCGTTAGTGTACCGTCAACATCTGTTAGAATTAATTTTTTCATTTTGTTCCCACCTTTTTATAATTTAAGTAATTGCTTTCCCTTACACTTATTATTATAAGGGAAAGCAAGAAAATTGTCAAGCGTTTTTTATACTTCTTTGCACAATTATTTTTTCAATTTTTTTATCTGTACCAGAAATAAAATCTTTGAAAGCATAGCCATTTAAATCGTTGCCTACTTGTTCATTATTTTCATCATAGGCAATAACAATGCTGTTTAAACCAGAATAAACGCTATAATAAGAAAGTTCTTTATAATAAGAAACATCTTTATTTCTTACTACTTCTAATAATTCTAAACTTTTTTTATCATCAATTTTTTCTTCACCAGAATAAACTTTCTTATTTCTGAAATAGACTTTAATCTTTAATTTTTTAAATAGTTTGTTGTATCGAATTTTTACGATACCTTTTTCTTTCCCCATTGATTTTAATTGGATTGGTTTTTCATAAGTTTCAAACATTTTATAAACACTTCCTTTTCTTATTTATATATTCATTATAAAGGAAAAAGAGTTAAAAGTCAACTCTTTTATCCTAATTTTTCAAACATTTTCGTAAATTTAACCCACTCTTTGAAAGTTATGATTCTCTCTGATTCTAAGTTATAAAGAAAATCTGTAAAACTTTCCTTTTCGTTCCCTCTAGTTTCCCAAAGTCTTTTAATTTGATAATATCTTTTTTTCTTGCTTACCATTTTTATCATTCCTTTCTATAATACTATTATAAGGGATAAAGGGTTGAAAGTCAACCCTTTATTTTATAAGTTTTTGGCGAACCGCCTAAGTCGTCAAGCTTTCCCTCACTAGCTAACTTTTTCAAAGCGTGTGGCGTTTGTCTGTTTGAAAATTTATCGCTGACTAATTTCCATAAGTCTTTGCTTTTAAATTCTTTATCTTTGAAAGCTACCAAAATTACATCTTCATATATCCATTTTAGATTGCTTTCACTTGTGATAGTACTTTGTTCTTTCTTATCCTTTTTAGCTTGTATCTTTGCTTTCTTTTCTTCTTTTTCCTCGCTTGTTTCTCTTTCAGCGTCGAATTTGTCAAACTCTCTTAATTCAATCGCTTCAGCAAGTGAAAGTTTTAGGCTTTCTTTTGATACCATATTTTCGATTAGTTCCCAGTCGTGCTTAGTGATTTTTTCGCCATTGCTGAATGTTTCAATCATCTTTATCATTCCTTTCTATATTTATATTATAGCAAAGCCTTAACATATTGTCAAGGCTTATTCATCTAAAAAGTCTAAAAAGTTTTCACATTCTGCCGTTAAGGTTTTGAAAAATTCTAACGCTTCTAAAAACGATTTGTTTAGGTATTCTTTATAGATTGGATCTTTTTCGTAAAAGTTCCCAAAGTTTGTGATATAATACACAAGCCCTTCATTGTCCACACCAGCCCAGAAATCACTCGCAGCTTCAACACCATATTTTTTTACTAACTCAGTAGCATCTTGTTCGATTTTCTCGTAGTCCATTTTTATCATTCCTTTCTATATTTATATTATAGCAAATTAAAAAGAAAAAATCAACTAATAAATTCATGAGCGCCCGATTAAAATTCTCTCACTTTTGGGATAATTAAATGAGAAAAAATTAATTAAAATATTCCGATTTTTTTCTTGACAAAGACCTGATTTTGTGGTAAAATTTCGGATCGCTTGCGGAAACTGTGAAATATTTCACAAGGCAGCCAAATAAAAAAGATAGCTTATAGCTATCTTCCAAATAATTCTAATATAATCACACAAAACCAACCCCAACCAACAATAAATACACATAGAGTAGAAACTATACCTTTAAGACTAAAAAATTCACCTATTACAATTATATAGCCCGTATAGACAAGAGGTGTAAAGGCTAAAAAGGCAATTACCAAAAGAAAAATTATTCCTATAATAAACATACCAGCTTTTTCTGTAAAGTTTTCTCTCTTTTCTATTTTCTTTCTATTTCTGATTTCGATTCTATTCATTTCTTTCACTCTCCTTTTTTATATCTCTTCATTTAATTCACTCTTACATTCATCACATAACCATTGGAAATTAATCTTTCCGCTGATTTCATGAATATAAGGATTGATATCCACATGAATTTTATTTTTCCTTTTGCAATAAGCACATTCTTTCTTTTTATTTGTGTCTTTTTTAAACTGTTGAACTCCTGCTTTTATTAGGGTTTCAAAAAGCAAAGATTCCTCACTGCTAGAAAGTTTTTTCTCAAAATCAATTTGTTGCAAACAATTCAGTATGTTTTCATAATTAGTTGCTTTTGTCATTTTTATCATTCCTTTCTATACTATAATTATAAAGGAAAAAGGGCTTAAAGTCAAGCCCTTTTTTTATTATTCTTCTTCTTTTGTATTGACGATTTTCCAAGCTTGCGTATTAATTTCATAAGCGTGCAAAGGAATGCTTTCTTTTTGGTTTAATAGGTGGTGTAAAATTTCTGTTTCATCAAGACTATCTTGCAAAGCCGTATGTTCTTCAATATAACTTGGATTGTTAGTGATAAATTGAAAAGTTGATTCAGCGGACGTTTTTAAATTCCCTTTTTCAGTCGTTAGATTATGCTTGCGAGCAAACTCTTTATATTCTTTCGTGTTAAGAATTGTATAGGCGCTTGCGTGCCACAAGTCAATCAGAAATTTATCATCAAAGAGAAATTCACGACCTAACAAGAATTGAGTAGTCTTATCAATCACTCGCAAATCAAAACCGAGGTTATAAGCTGATACAAATTCAACATTGTGTTTGTTCATATCTTTCGTAAGTTGTGCAATAATACTTTTCCAGTTTACGACTTTCATTTCTTTATTTAAAAGCTTAGTGATATAAGTTGCCTTGTCCACTACCTCGCTATCAATCAAGAAAGCTTTTTTCTTTTCCAAGGCTTGCAATCGAAATTCTTCCACCATGTAAGAACGGGTTTGTAAAATTTCACCTTGTCTGTTTGAAATAGTCCAACCAATATCAAATACCGATTGATTAGGCATATTATAGCCCTCTTTTGTTGTTTCTGTATCAATAACTAGGAATGTTTCTTTCATTTAACTAACCTCTTTCGTTTTATAATTTATTTTGTTTCCTTACTACTCTTTTATTATAGCATTTAATGAAATGAATTGCAACTACTTTTTAAAAAGTTTTGGGAAAGAGTTTTGTTGCTAACTCTTTCCCAACAAAATTATTTTGCTTGGTAAGCGACTTTTTTATCTTTGGTTACTTTTTCAAATTCATCATTATCAACTAGCGGTTTCATGATAGCAGATAATTTTTGCGGTGTGGCATCATCTAGCCCAATAGCCTGACCAATTTCAGCAAGTGTCAAAGCGTTTTGTTCGGTCATTTCAGAAAAGAAAGCACGTACTTTATCCATGTTTTCGGCTTTTTCTTTTGCAACTTTGCTTGTGCCTTTTTTGTTGCGTTTTGCGCTATCTTGTTTCTTTTGTTGTGCAAGCATTGTTTCCAATTTTTCGACTAATTCTTGCGGTTCTTTGATTTTTTCTAGTGCCAATTCCAATGCTTGTGCCTTTGTCATTTGTTTGTTTTCCATGATATATTCCACCTTTTTATAATTTTTTTGTAGTATCTTTACTACATTTATAGTATAAAACATTTTGAAATGTTTGTCAAGTGTTTTATACTATTTTCTAATAAAGATTTTTTTATTGCTTTTCTATACTCTTATTATAACTTAGAAAGAAAGGCTTGTCAAGCCGTTTCTTTCCATTTTCCAGCGATAAAATCTAATGATAAGTAGCTGATTAAAGCGGTAAAGACTACCATTACCAAACTACTCAAAGCCCAAAAACCATTTTGCGCTATAATGTAATAGGTGTAATAGGCTGGTAGAAAAATTGTGCCACCAAAGAAGAATAACAAGAAAGCTACCAAGAAAAACCAATTTTTGATTGTCATTTAATTCATTCCTTTCTTTACTATATACATAGTATACCATAGCCTTTTGGGCTAGTCAAGTGTTTTGTGTTAAAAATTTAAAATTGTGATATTTTCGTTTTTGTACTTTTCTTGTAAGTCTGCTTTTGCTTGTTCGTATGAATCGGCATAGATCGCTTCATGGAAAACAGTGTTATAACCGCTATCCATATTAATTTGACCTTCTTTGATGAAATGTAAGTGATAAGTCATTTTTATCATTCCCTTCCTTTATCTTGATTTAAGTATAACACTTTCTAGTTCTTGTGTCAAGCGATTAATTGCTCTTTCTGCTTTTTCTTTTCTAGCAAGTTCCTTTGCCTTTTGGGTTCTTTTTGCTACAAGTTTCATTCTCAAATATTTGTTTTTCATTTTGTTTCCTCCTTGTTGATTTCATTAAATATTTTTGTCAAGGCATCAAATTCTCTTTCGGTGAAATATGCTTCCATAATCATTTCAGGGTCGTAAATACCATACATACATAAGAAGATAGCCCCATTTTTTTGCTTTTTAACAGTTGTTTGAGTTTCTGAAGTTTTTAACGTTTTTTGCATTTTTATCATTCCTTTCCTTTACTATATATATAGTATAGCACGATATAGAAACTATTTCAATTAAAATATCATTAAACTTTTCTAATGTATTTCTCATTGTAAGCGCTTTCATTTTGGGGGTTCTCTGGTTTCTGCGGGGCGTTCTCACCTCTCCTTATATTTATATTATAGCAGAAAAAAATAAGCCCGTCAAGGCTTATTTATAAATTTTCCCATTTATTTCTTTGTTCTCGATATGCTTTTGCTTCTTGTTCTTTTGCGTTATGAAGCATAATCATACTCTTACCTATCTTAGTTTCTTTAATTTCTTTAGTTTCTTTTATTTGTTCTAATTCATTTAAAACTTCTTTTGAATAATCTTGATAAGTTTTAAATGAGCTAGATTCATCTAAGATTATATTAATCTTTTTTCGTTTCAAGAAGAAAGTTTTATATTCTTCTTGCTCTAATCGGATAAGTTGTATGATTAAAGAGTCTTCTGGCAGCCAATCTAACTGTACTTTCAAAACATTATAGCCAAAACACTTTTCGGGGTCTACCTCAATTAGCTTAACATTTTCCTCATTTTTATAATAGTGTTTTCTGATATATTGACAATCGTTCATTTTTATCATTCCTTTCTATATTTATATTATAGCAAAGAAAAAAGCCTTTGTCAAGGCTTTATTTCAACTTTGTAATATTTTCCGTCTTGAAAGAAAAACAAGTATTTGTAAATTTTAGGATAGCTTGTTTTATATGTTTTGATTTCGTTTTTTGTTCCTTCTTTCATTTGAGTATAATCAGCCGGTATTTCAAACGTACCATTTTCATTTGAGTAAGTAAAATATTTATCACCAGATCGGGATCGAGTAAAACTACCAGTTGCAAAACTTTCTATTTGGATTGGTGTGTCTGATTGAATAGCCTTATCACTTACCATAAAGACACCAACTAATAACAACATTCCGCCTAAAATTAAAGTTCCTAAAAATCGAAAAAGCCAATAAGTATCACACTTCTTATCTAATATCCATAAAACAATAAACAGTAAAATAAACAACATTTTAAAACACTTCCTTTCTCTTTATACTTATATAATAGCAAAGAAAAAACCTCTTGTCAAGAGGTTTTCAATAATCTTTTAGCAATTCTTTTTCTTTAAGCTTTTTGTTTAAGTCTGCTTTTAGGATAGCGTAATTTTCATCTGATATATTAGATTTTTTAATTTGTTCTAATAACTCCAAATCTTTTTGTTCTAACTCGTTCCGTAACTTATAACAAGGAATATAAAGACTTGTGTTAGCCGTTTTATTTTCGTCCATTAAGGTTACTCTTGCAAATTGTACATAAGCCGTATCAATATCAAAGCCGATTGAAGTCCAGTCGGTTGATTTAATTTTTTCATACCATTCAGGTTTTAATAAGAAATAACCAAGATAGTATTTTGTTCCATTATCATCTAATTCATAGCCATCTCTAATATAATATTTTTCCCCTCTTTTGCTCATAGCTTTAACTAATCTTTTTCGTCTAATCCATTCATAAATAGAACCGACAACAAGAAAAACTGTGAAAGCTACCAACAAATAAAAAACAATATCTGATACCAACATTTTAAAACACTTCCTTTTCTTATTTATATATTTATTATAGCAAAGCCTTGACGTTTTGTCAAGGCCTTTCACAAAAAAGTTTTGTCAATTTAATAAATTCATCTTGTTCTAATACATTGTCAAGGTAGCTTTTTGGGTACTCACTTAATGAATAACCATATTCATTTACCAAAGTATCAAAATAAATTTGATAATCATTTTTCATTTGTCTTTGTTTTAATAGTTTGCGTGGCATTTCTATCCAAGATATATGCCGACCATCATCACGTACAATTTTAATATATAGACTTTTGGGATGTTCGGGCTTCAGGTTTGCAATTTTAAATTCATTCTGATATACATAAGGACTACAAAGATAAAACCTAACTACCTTTTCATTCTCATATATGATATTACTTAACTCTATCATTACACTAACCACCTTTCTATTATCTAAAATAAGTATATCATTTTAGAAATCATTTGTCAAATGAGAATATTTTAATCTTAAACATTTCTTAATAATTTAATATAACAAGTGTTATTATTGAATGCGCCCAACCCTTGATTAGTACGTGAAAAACTTCACAAGATAGTCACTCTCTTTTGGGGAAAAGGGAACAGGCGTTCGCCCAAGAGGGAAGGAAAGAAATGTATTTGAGTATTGGGAACGTATGTTCGTTTTCAATTTCGGACGCTTATTTTCTATTTTTTAAATAACAAGTGTTATTTATTTGCATAGAATAACAGGTGTTATGTTTGAATACGTTAAATAACATATGTTATTGTAAGCGCTTACATGAGCGATGCGTCATTGGAAGGAATATGAAAATTTTCTGAAAGAATGAAAAATGTTTTGTATATTTTCATGAAACTTACATTAGCAGCTCGCTGTCAAGTAAATATTCTTGGCGCACGTATGTTCGCTTTTATTCACAGCACCTCGATGATTGGACTAGACCACTCTATGAGAGACCCTCAGCAATGTTAGTGGCCTAGGCGATGCAGCCAAACATATGTTCGTATACACTAATTCCAATTTTTTAAATAACAAGTGTTATTTATTCGGACACTGAGGTGGTGAACAATTATGAATACAGTGGAAAAATACAGTATCATTAAAATATAGCTCTATTATGTAAGCGCTTACAAAAATTCAACGCTTATTTGCTAAAGATTAAATAACAAGTGTTATTTAATAGTCACTACCAAGTGGTGTTAAGGGGAACATATGTTCGATTATTATGTAAGCGCTTACATGGCATTCACAGCACAGCGGTGAGCTAATTGCTAAGTATAGAATAACAAGTGTTATTTATTCATACGGTGGATTGGAAAAAGGTTTTGGGGAAAGGATTCCAATACCCAAATACATATGCCAGAATGGAAATCGAACTTGAGACTGAAATCGTTTTCATATTTGCATTGGACTCAGAGGGCGCTCGGAGGGGGTGGGTTTAATGCCCGATTGGAAGCGCTTACAAAATTGTCAAGAAAGGTTCACAGGGGGATGGTTCTGGGATTTGTGAAAATTTCACAAGGGAAAAGACAAAAGCCGCGGCAACTACTCACAGCAGATATTTTTTTTTACCATGGCGTCTGACAGTCCCTAGCCGTCTAACGTGGTCGGGTACTCATTGATAATATTTGCCCGCTAATCTCCAAATGTTTAGAGGAGGTTTTGCAAATGGGTAAACATATTATTGAAGAAGAAGCCCTAACAGGCAGTGGATTCAACCTAATTAAAGTAGAAGATGGCGACGAGATTACCGCCGACAATACAAACAGAGTTTTAAATGTCGTAGGGGACGGCACTGTTGACCTCGATGTAGAAAATAACAAATTAAAAATAACAACTAGGGTTCCTGTATTTAAGACCCTGGATTGGTAAGGAGGAAAAGGGCCCATGATTAATTTTCACAAGAAAACTGGACGCCCAGCCAGTGTCCAAAAAGGCCACGAGGATGTATGGTTCTCAACAACAGGTCTCTACGCATCAGCTAATGATGGCTCGGCCCGACTAATTACAGCGGCCACTTTGACAGGTAATTCTGTCCCTGTTGGGGTACCAGTAGAGCCAAACATGCTTTATTTTAATAAAACAACTAGAAAACATTATATTTCAACTGATCAAAAATGGGTTGAAATTCCAACAGCTGGTATTCCTGGATCAGGAACTGGTGGGGGCAATGCAAGTAACGTTATGATTGCCGACGCTGGTAATTGGTATACTAGTAACGACGTTGAAGGAGCATTATCAGAAATTGGGGATCGCCTACCTCATTTATTAGGAACAGGATTGTTACCTAACTATGGCGCAAATACTTATGATATTAAGACTGGTTCAGAGTATTTATTAAATACAACAGCAACTAATAAACCATCGAGCGTTACTTCATGGATGACTAGTCGTAAATCAAGCACGGGCGACATATATGGCTTGGCTGTTGATAAAAATGGACAAGTCTTTTCTCGTGTAAACAATTCATTTACGCAGTTAGCTAGAAAGGCTGATTTAGATACTACTAACAATGCTATTTCGGCGTTAAATAGTAGCTTGGCGGCTAATTGGAAAGTAAAAGATATTACAGCAGGGCTATTTACTACTGTGGCAGCGGGCGCCAATGGCGTTTACACAGTGGGGCTAAATACTGAGGCACAAAATTTACTAAATGGTGTCAAGAACGGTAACTATGTTAAAAAAGCCGGAGATACTATGACTGGTAATTTAACAGTGCGCTCAGGTGGTACGGGTATTGTCTATGTTCGTGATGCAACAGACTCAACTTATATTGGTATGCGTGCCGGAGATACAAGTGCGGGATTATATGACTATAAAAATCGTAGAGGAATTTTATCAAGTTATACTGGCGGATATTTCTATCTGAACGGTTATGGTAAAAATACTTCACACATTCAAGTACAACATAAATTGAATTTTGAAACAACAAGAACTGATGGGGGCTATGCGTTTGAAATGCACTCTCATGGTATTAACAGCACTCTTTATATCCAGAATAAAAACTCACGCTTATTATTTGGTGGAGATAGATATGGGGCCTATATCACATCAGCAAGTGCTACTGGATCAAGAGCTAACTTGCGCTTCGCTCATATTAGTGGGGGTAACTTGCCAGCTGTTAAATTTGAGACAACAGTACTTCATAGTACGACTCGTATTACAACAGGTAGTGGAGTCCACATTGGGGCCAACGAAACTGGCTCAGGTGGTATTGCTGGTAGCGAAAGAGAAGGGGCCAAGTTATATCTATTCCCTTATTCTCATAATGGTAGTGCGGCCCAACGTAGAAGATATGCCGCTATTGGATTTGATGCTAGACAAGATTTAGTGACAATTCATACTGCCGACCGACGCTGGGATTTATCTGCTGGTTATGCCAACTCAAGACAAGCTAGAATTGCCGCTGGGGCATTTATCGTACGTTCAAGTGAGACCGTTAAGGATATTCATGGTGAATTTACAGAGAATGTACTAGAAACAGTTAAGAAAGTTAAACCTTATATCTACAACTATAAAGGATCTCCTGAAAAACCTGAACTAGGGTTTATCGTAGAACGAGGAGTGCCTACTTTGCTCCAAGAGGGTAAAGGAGACGATAGAGGACTTAACTCTTATAGCTTGGTGGCCTACCTATGGAAAGCCGTGCAAGAATTGACCGAAAAAGTGGAAAAATTAGAAGAACAAGTAAAAAGATAGGAATTTTCCTATCTTTTTTTTATTTTTTACTTGACAAATGATTGAATAGATGCTATAATATAATTAGAAAGATTAAGGGAGGACATTCAATGTCAGCAAAATTGATATTAGACAATACATTAAAGTCTTATGAAGAAAGAGCGGCTCATATTGAGTCAGAATTAAATAGATTGGGTGAATCAAATATTACTAATTATATGAAGGAGAAAATTGCTTCGTATTTAATTGAGGCGACTGATTTGGAACCAAGAGGAGAAATCATTACGCCAAATCGTATGGTCACCGTAAATAAAAGAGAAACAAGTCGGGAGGGCTTGGTTGATAAACTAGAAGGGGGAGAGAGCGCTTTCCACGGTTTAATTAGACAAGATAAAAATACTATCTTGACCCCAAAAGTGGAGATAACAGAAGATGATATTGCTACTATTCCAACAATGGCGCAACTTAGAGGAGAAATTGATAAGTTGGAGGCTTACTTAAAAGATAATCCAGACTTGGACGTGAAAAAACGAGGTAAGACCCGCCAAACTATTATTGAATTGCGCAAAGACCAATATGTGTTAAAGAATGCTTACAAGCAGCCGATTTTTAGTCATGGTAATGGAAATAGCTTCGATCAAGAAGCAAAATACGACCTGAGCCTTCAGGATGTGAGCCAGGTGAAGGATTTACTGGTAAATTACGCCGGATTGAAGATTGCTTTTAATGATAAATTAGATTCAGACATTAAATGGATACTGGACGACTTAGATAATTTAATTCAACAAAGCCTGGCAGATAAGCCGACTTTATTATATATTTTACAAGAGAAGATTAATGGTTCTAATAACTTGGAGATTAGAGAAGGCTTAATTAATATCTTTGGAGTGGATCATACACAAGAATACATTTCTTCTTTATACAGAAACAAAATTCCTCAAACAATAGCTAATCAGGCAACAGAAAACTGGATTGATAATATTTACATGAACAAAATGAAAGGGAACTACAAACGTTGTTCTCGTTGTAAAGAAATCAAACTAGCCAACAACAGAAACTTTAGTATAAATAAAACATCTTCCTCTCAGTTTTATTCTATCTGTAAATCTTGCAGAAACCAAAAGAATAAATAACCGAAGAAGATAGAGGAGCCTACATTATGGATGATAAACAAAAAGTAATTTTAGACACGAATATTTTAATGGGATGTCGGGATGAAAAAGCCTTATTGGACGAATTTTGTGACCACGAAGTGATGGTCACTCTAGGGACCGTACGGGAGCTAGACCGATTAAAGGGAATGGAAGGACGCCGAGGCTTTGAAGCTCGCAATGGACTAAGAATACTAAGAAACCATTCAAATAAAATTAAAATTGTTTTAACAGAAGTTGATAAAGAACAACTTGAAGAAAGCACAACAGTTGATAGCCAAATTATCAAACACGCCGAATTAGAAGGAGCAATCGTAGTAACAAACGATTTATCTATGTCAACTATTTCTGATTCAGCTGGCATTATCTCTACTCAATACGAACACCCACAAGATAAATATCGAAAGGGTCACCATACAATAGAAGTAGGAGAGCAATTAAGTAGAGGACAAAACATCTTTACTATACTAGCTCTCTTGGAGGACGTTAGAACTAACGAATATATTATTGTTCAAGAGTTTGGTCAAGTAAATAATATCTATAAAAAACTTCCAAACAATGGTGGTTATGACACAATTAAATCTAACGTTTGTATTGATAGTACGGTTTTTGGAAAGATTAGAGCTAAAAACTTAGACCCTTATCAAATTTGTGCGATTGATGCGCTTAAAACTAATCAGATTAATGTTATCACTGGACCTGCTGGTTCTGGTAAAACATTTTTAACTCTAGCAGCCCAATGGGAAATGCTTGAGGAAGGTAAGATTGATGGTATTACAATTTTTGTTAACCCAGTAAAAACTAAGAACTCAAAAGAAGTTGGTTTTTACAAAGGAGACAAGAATGCTAAACTATTGCAAGAAGGTATTGGATCAATCTTAGCTTCTAAACTTGGTGGCGGGAATATGGATAACATTATGAACTATATTCTTGATGGAACAATTTTAATTTTACCTGTATCAGATATTCGTGGATATGAAGTAGGAGAAAATCGTTCTTTATATATAACTGAGGCTCAAAACCTTGATGTAGAATTAATGAAACTGGCACTACAACGTGCAGAAAAATGTAGAGTGTTTGTCGAAGGAGACCCATCTACTCAGTTAGATGGCTGGATGTATGAAGGTAGTAACAATGGAATGAAGAGAGCTATTGAAGTATTCTCAGGAGAAGAAATCTTTGGAACAGTTTCTTTAGAAACAATCTATCGTTCGGAAATTGCTAAAATTGCCGATAAAATGTAACACTTTTGTCAAATTTGTATAATACACTTGTGACCAGCTTCAGCAACAATGAGGCTGGTCATTTTTAACTAACCTAAAGGAGGAAATGTATATATGGCTACAACTTTATTAGAAACTGATAAAATCAGTTGCGAACGCTGTGGACGTGAGTTTAAAGTAAAAGATTTCTATAAAGACAAGAATGGAAATCCTATGAAGAAATGTAAAAAATGTATGGCTAGTATGATTGATTTAAATTCTTATTCAACAATACTACCTGTACTTAAAGAAATTAACATTCCTTACATTCCAGCAGAATTTGAAAGTTTAAAAGAAAGATATTTATTTACAGAAAAAAATGGACAGTTGGTGCGAAATCCTAACGCTAACCAAACTATCCTAGGCAAATACATTGGTAAAATGAAGCTCTTGCAATTTAAAGATTATAATTATGAAGATACTCCTAAATTTGTAGAAGCTTTTGAAGATAAGAAAAGTGAACAAGAAGAAGAAGTTAAAAAACAAATAGATGAATTATTAGCAGAGGGTTATAATATCGAAAGTGCTCTTGCTCTAATTTTGCATGGCAAAGACGAGGAAGAAAAAAACGAAGAAGATGACGCTCTATTAACTCGTGCCCAAATTAAAGAATTAAAGATTAAATGGGGTTCAAGTTATACAGAAGAAGAGTTACTTCAATTAGAAACCTTCTATAAAGAGATGCACGATTCATATGAAATTGTTACAGCTTCTCATGAGGACTACCTCAAGAAAATCGTACGACTATCTATTCGTATCGACCAAGCGATTGAAATTGCTGATTATGAAGCTGTTGGTAAATTATCTAGTAACTACGATAAATTTATGAAATCTGCTAAGTTTACTGCTTCCCAAAAGAAAGAGGAAGAAGCTTATATTGACAGTTTCTCAGAAATGTCTCGTTTGGCTGAAGAAGTTGGTTTTATTCCTGTATACCATACAAATGAGCCGCAAGATATCGTTGACGTAACATTACGTGATTTAAACAACTATACTAAGAACTTAATTGAAAAAGAACCTGGTTTAGCTACACTGATTGAACAAGCATTCGAAGCTATTAAACAGGAAGAAGAAAAAGATAGAATGGCAGAGGATGAAGATGATAGTTTATTCGATAAAGACTTTATCACTGATGAAGATTACTTTAAAGATGCTGAAATCTTAACCGAAGACCAGTGGGGGGATGAAGCTGATGGCGACAACGACGACAACAAAGATTAATGTTAAATCAGACTTCTTAGAAGCTAAGAAGAATCGAGAAATTGTTTTAACAGAGGAACGTGTTAGAAAAAATATTCCTGTTTTTAGAGAATATATTTCTTTCTGGCGAGAATATCCTGATATGTTTATTGATATGATTAAAGGAGAAGATAGTAAGTTTAACTTTTTCTTTTATCAGAGAGTCTTTTTAAGAGCCGCTATGAGGCACAGATACTTTTTTGGAACATTTACTCGTGCCTTTTCTAAATCCTTTTTATCAGTGCTTTTAATGATGATTAAGTGTATTCTATATCCTGGGATTAAAGTATTTATCACTTCAGGTGGTAAAGAACAGGCTGCTGGTATCGCTGGGGAAAAGGTTCGAGAACTTTGTGACCTAGTTCCAGCATTGCATAATGAAATTCGTTGGGATCGTGGACCATCTGGTTCTAAAATTGGTAATGATGATGTACAGATTATCTTTAAAAATGGATCAATCTTTAACGTTGTTGCCAATAAAGAAAGTTCTCGTGGTGGACGTCGACACTCTGGACTTATCGATGAAGTTATCCTTGTTGATGGGGAAAAATTCTCTCAAGTTATCGTACCGATGATGAACGTATCTCGTCGTGCAGCAAATGGAGAAGTTGACCCTAATGACAAGATGAACAAATCACAGATTTATATTACATCTGCTGGTTTCCGAGATCACTTTAGCTATCAAAAACAAATCCAGTTACTAGTATGGCAAATCGTACGTCCTGGAACTGCTTTTGTAATGGGTGGAACATGGAGAACGCCAGTTAAGATGGGTCTATTAGACCGAGGATTCGTTAATGACCTTAAAGCCGATGGTACATTTGATGAAATCTCATTCTCACGTGAATATGAATCTATTTGGGCTGGTTCAGCAATCGGTTCATTCTTTAATGGAGATGTATTCGATCGAATGAGAACTATCAAACAAGTTGAAACCACAAGAAGTGGCAATGGAAATAAAGATGCTTACTATATGTTTGGTATTGACGTAGGTCGGAATGGATGGCAAACTGTTATCAGTGTTATTAAAGTTAACCCACAGAAAAAAGGGGTTGGCGTTAAATCACTTGTAAATATAATCACATTTGAGTCAGAACACTTTGGTGAACAGGCTAATGAAATTAAAAGACAATATATGAATTATCTTCCTCGTTATATCGTAATTGATGCGAATGGTCTAGGTATCGGTTTAGTCGACTATCTAGTAATGCCATCCGAGGATCCTAAAACAGGCGAATCTTTCCCTGCTTTTGGAGTACACAATGACGAGAAGAAACAATATAAAAATATTGATGCTGGTCCTAACGTTATCAAAGATACGCTTTGGTTAATTAAAGCCAATGCAGAGTTAAACTTTGAGGGTTACACCACTTTACTAACACAAATGGGGTCAGGTAAATTACACTTCCTCTTGGAAGAACGTGAAGCTAAAGCTACTATATTCTCTAAAGCTGTTAATCAGAGATTAAGTATTGAAGAACGTAACCTCAAACTGCGCCCATTTGTTACCACATCGATTCTAAAGGCAGAGTTGATGAATCTTACCAAATCACAAAACAACGGCACACAGTTCAAACTAGAGCCTATAAATAAGGGTATTGGTAAGGATAAGGTTTCATCTTTAATGTATGGAATATATGCAATTAAAATACTTGAAGATGAAGATCGTAAACGTAAACGTGGAGGTTTGGCAAACTTTGTATTTATTAATTAAGGAGGAGTTCTATGCCAGCATTTAAAGGAGTATCAAGAGGTCATTTAAAAATTAGAGATATTCTAAGAGAAAATGATTTTGTTTGGGAAGAAGAATATTCTTTTCCTGATTTAATCGCTAGTTCTGGAAGACCTCTAGCATTTGACTTTATGGTTTTTGATGAAGATTATAATATTGATTTTGCTATTGAAGTAAATGGTGAACAACACTATGAACCAGTAGCAGCTTTCGGCGGACCAAAGAAGTTCGCCAGACAGAAATATAATGATAATCAAAAACGATTATACTGCCAAAGACACAATATAATTTTGATTGAAATTCCTTATTGGGAGCTAGAAGAAGTAAATCTGGACTATATTATGAAAAAAGCAGGAATTTAAACACTTATATATAAAAACGGTCTTTCTTTTAAAAGATTGGCCGTTTTATGTTTATTTTTGGAGAGATAAAAACGAGGAGATAAGGAGGAGTTTATAAATGTCGGTTAGAAGAAGACAACCACAGAAAAAGAACCCTGAGCTAACAAAGAACAAGATAGACAAATTAGAATTTGCTTATTCTAGTCCTCGTCAAACTACAAACTTTGGTTGGGGTATGTCAGGAAGCAAAGGTTTATCAAACACTTTCGTTTCAACGGAAGATGTTCGTATTGCTTTAGACAATGCCTTTAGAACAAATGATATTGAAGGTATTAGAGCTGTGTCACAGCACTTTTTTAAAACGTCTGGTGTTTACGCATCTGCAGCTAGATACTTAGCTTACATGCCAACATACAGCTATTTATTAATGCCAAGAGTCCTAGGTATGGAAGTTGACGAAAAAACAGTAACGAGAGCGGTTATTAATCAATTACGATTTTTAGAAGATATGAAACTTAAAACATCATTAAGAAACATTGCTCTTGATGTAATTGTGGACGGAGTTAGTTTCGTTTACTTTAGAAGAAGAGGAAGTAAAGCTGTTATTCAAAAATTGCCAGTTAACTGGTGTCGAACTAGAGGTTTCTCAAATGGTTTTCCAACTGTTGAATTTAACTTACGTTATTTTGATAAGTTCCCGAACCACCAAGAGAAGATAAGAATGTTAAATTCTTTCCCTCCAGAAGTTGTTTCAGAATTTAATAAATTGAAGCAAGACCGATACGAGGGCAAAAATACTTCGCAAAAAAGATTAAATCCTACAATGTTTGATGATGGTAACTGGATTACGCTAGATCCTAATCATGCCGCAGCGTTTTACTTTAACCCTTCTTTACAACCTATCTTAGCGAACTCATTCTTTGCTATCCTAGATGTATTAGAACTTAAAGGCATTGAAAAACGTAAAGCAGAAAATGAGTTGTATAACTTAGTTGTGCAACATTTCCCACTAAATGATGATGATGAACCAGTATTCGATATTATCGAAATGGAAGCATTCCATAATAGTGCGAAAAAGGTCTTTGAAGATACAAGACAAACTGATTTGCTTACAACCTTTGCGGAAGTATCAAATGTGAACTTGAACGAAGCTTCATCAGCACCTATTGATTTTTCAAACTGGAATAAAGATGTTTACTCTGAAATGGGAGTATCACAACAATTATTCTCAACTGAGGGTAATATGGCTCTTGAAAAATCACAAAATGTTGATATGGCATTAATCTTTACTTTGGTAGAAAAATTTGAAGACTGGTTAAACTTCCAGTTAGACTATAACTTTGGAAGTGAATCAGAAGAAGAAGATTTATTCTATACAAGATTACAAATCTTGAAAGTAACAGAACATAATAAAGAAAAATATGCAACACAAACTAAAGACTTTGCCACATTAGGATATTCGGCGTTTCTTCCTGCTGTTGCTATTGGACAATCTCAATTAGACCTAATGTCTTCGATAGTCTTTGAAAATAATATTCTGGATATCAAGTCTCACATGAAACCTCTGCAATCATCTCACACAGCAACATCAACAAGTGGGTCGGGCAGTGGTGGAAGACCTCCATTACCAGAATCAGAAAAAAGCGACAAGACAATAGCAAACCAAGGAGGATAATATAATGAGCTTAGAAAAAACAACTTTAGCATTTTCTACCGAGATTCAATTCTTGGAGGCTCTCCCAGTAGAAGGGAATCCAATGATTTCTAAAGTAAAAATTAGAATCGCAAAACCAGGCCAAGGGAATCAATTCTTATTCACGAAAGATGTCCTTGAATCTGCAGCAAAGCGTTCATTAGGTTTAACACCTATTTTAACATATTACAACCACTATAAAGAAGATTTTGGTGAACATGGACAACAAGCTGTCTATGATAAATTCGGCGAGTTCGTAACAATCGGCGAAACAAAATCAGTGGGCGTTATACCAGAGAACCCAACTATTTTCTGGGACGAAGATGATTATTTGGTCACTTTTGGGTATCTTTGGACCACACTTTACAAAGAAGTTGCACAAGCTTTAGAGGGTAGACCTCAATCAATGGAACTAAGTGAAGAAAATACTATCATGCGACCTATTGGCGATGGAAGAATCGAAATCATAGATACAGCTTTTCAAGCTTTATGTATTCTTGGTGACGATGTTAAACCTGCTTTCCCAGGAGCATATGTTGCGTCAGCTATGCAATTTCAACATAATGATGAAGGAATTGCAAAAATAAACGAAGGAGTTAGTGATTTTATGACTGAATTAAAATTTGCATTAAACAATAACTTTGAAGATGCTGACCTAGTTGTAGACGTTGATGGCGAAGAAAGAGATGCAGAGAATCGTAAAAAGATTTCTGTTGCAATCGACACTCTTGATGATGTAGCAGAAGAAACAGAAGACCCAGAAAACATTGCTAAAATCGACGATGCTATTACTGTATTAGTAGACGCCGAAACAGAAATGAAAAGGGAAGCTGATATTATTCCTGCTACTAAGGCTGCTCAAGAAGCACTTCAAGGAATGCCTGATGGTCGAGAAACTATCGTTAGCGTTGATAACCTTAGTTACAAATCTAAGAAATCTAATTCTCTATTACAACCTAAAGATGGAGAAGAAGATACCAAAGAGGAGGAAGAACAAGTGGCTATTAAAAAGAAAAAAGAACAAGTAGTGAATCCAGAGGAAGAAACAGTTGAAACTAAAGAAGAAACTGTTGTAGAAAATCCTGAAAGTGAAGCTGTTAAAAAAGAAGTTGTCGCTGAAGACGACAAAGAACCAGCTGTTGAGGAAGAAGTTGCAGCTGAAAAAGAGGAAGTAGCTGAAGAAACTCCCTCTGACAATGGAGAACCTGAAGCAGATAATAAGGAACCAGAAGCAGCAGTTGCAACAGCAGCAAAAGCAGATGGAACACCAGCAGACCCTGAAGGAGCTCCAGAAGGCGGAGAATTTATTCAAGCAGGCAGTGAAGAAGAAACCGCTGCTGAAATTGGGAGCAAGCGCCAAACCGCTGCAAGTAAACGTACTAGCGCTCTATTATCTGAGCTCGGCGACGCTGAAATACTTGAAGCACTTGCTGACAGAATAGAAAATACTGAAGAAATTAAAACTCGTTTAACTGAGTTGTTAGGTGCTTCTATTCAAAACGAATTACCAGGACAAGAAGTAGCAGAACCTGCGGGCGATATTGCTTTAGAAGATACTGGTAATGGTGAAGAACCAGGAGTTGAACTACCTGGTGAAAACGATGCTCCAGTAGAAGGAGAAGGAGACGTAGCTGCAGATGTTGAAGAAGAAAAAGAAGATGTCCCAGCTGAAGAAACTCCAGATGCTGAGGAAGATCCAAAAGCAGAACAAACAACTGTGGAAACAGCTAAAGTAACTAAAGAAGAAGTTCCTGTTGAAGAAGATGAAGACAAGAAGAAAAAGAAACCTAACTTCTCTCTTGACGAATTAAACTTCGCAGAAATTATTTCAGAAAACAATCGACTAAAGAAAGAAAATCAAGAATTACTTGAATTTAAACTTAATGTCGAAAAATCTAAGAAAGAAGAAATCTTGAGTGATTTCGTAGATCTTTCTGAAGAAGCTAAAGATGCTTTGCGATTACAGTTTAACGAGCTTTCTATTGAAGAAGTAGAGAACAAAGCGATCATCGCTCAATATCGTGAAACTAAAAATAAACAAAGTGGTCAAAAAACATCTGGTGATGCGATTGTCTTTTCATCAGTAGAAGAAGAGGTAAGCTTCGTAGAAAACGATCGAGTATCTGCTATTGATGCTTTGGCTCAATTCTTAGATGCTTCATCTAAACTTCAAAAATAATTTATCGCATATCAAAAAATTGCAATTATTGTTCGCTTGTTTTTACTACAAAATGAGCGAACAGAATTGTAAAACCATTAAGGGAGGAAAACAAAAATGGCAAAATTTACAAAATTAGGTTATGGCCAGGTTGAACCAAACCGTATTACTGGTATCAAACAAGGTCGTGTTTTAGCCGATGTTGCCGTTAAACCTGAAACAGTGGAAGCTTTGGGAGGATACATTGAAAATGGTATCTTTTTAGCATGGAACCCAGGTGTTGGTTTAGACGGAAATCTTAAAAAAGGTGAACTAGATTTACCAAAAGCAGATAGTGCTTATATTGGTATTGTTTATACAGAGGTTAAATTATATAGCCAATTCACATCAAATAAAGACTTTGCTTTATTTACAAAAGCTCCAACGATTAACCAAATGACACAAAGTCCTTATTACGACAAAGCTGAAAAAGCACACGGAACTGTAATTCCACGTTTGATTGGATTAACAGTAGGTGACGTATTCACAACAAATAACTTAGAAGGTACTCCAGAAGTTGGAGACGTTCTAAAAATCAACGATCAAGGTCTTTTAGACGCTGCGGGAACAGTAGACCTTATTCAAGTTAAAGTTACTGACAAAACTACAATGGCTGATGGACAAGCAGCTTACAAAGTTGTAGTAATTGCAGCTAACGCCTAAGAAGGAGGAAAACTAGAATGGAAAGACTTACTGACAAACATTTAAAAACTTTGATGTTTACCGTAGCTACAAATGAACAGCCTAAAATTCAGTTTAACGATACTGAGTTTACTCAAGAAGGGTTAAATGATGCGCTACGTGCTCAATTTCAACTATTAGCCGGCGATCGTCGTGCTTATAACAAAAACAAAGAATTAATCTTCCAACTATTAGAAGAAACAGTTGATGATTTACTACCAAAACGTATGTTCGATAGCTTAAATCGTTTCGCTGAAATTCAAACAGTAGGAAATGGAGAAAAAATTACTTTCAACCGTCCTAAAGGACATGTACGTGGACGTAACTTCGTTACTCAAGTCAGCCCTGCTGGTCTATACGAAGTGTTCAAACTAGACCGTGAAGTATTCGATATGCCGACTACTGCTTACGGTGCCGCTGTAATGATTTCATTTGAAGAATTTTTAGAAGGTCGTATCGACTTCCCTGAATTGATTCAAATCATCACAGAAGGTTACGAAGAAGTAATTTACAAACAAATCCTACGTCACATGGTTGCATTGAAATCTGATACATTGATTCCTGCAAACAACATTCGTACGGTAGCTGGTTGGGACCCACGTGGTTTCGCTAACTTGCTAGGTATATCAGCTGCTTATGACACGCCAACAATCTTTACTTCATTCTTATTTGCATCAGAAATCTTACCAGAAGGTCACATGATGACTGTTGGACAAAAAGAAGAATACTCTCGTAAAGGTTACCTTGGCACATATAAAGGGGTTAACGTAGTTGTACTTCCTCATTCATTCTATAATGAATCAAACGAAGCTTCTGCTGTAACATTGCCTCTAGGTATGGCTTGGATCTTACCAGCAAGCAAAAACAAACCTGTTAAAATTGCTTTTGAGGGTGAAACTTATACCAAAGAAGTTGAAAACGACGACTGGTCTAAAGAGATTCACTTCTACAAAAAAATTGGTACTGCATTGTTTGCTAATCCAGCAATCTGTATCTATGAAAACACTGCATTGAATAACTGGCCTGAAGGTGGCGGAGTTATCATTGTAGACCCATCAGACAAAGAAGTAGTTCCTACTTATACTCGTCTGGTTTAATATAAAAACTCCCAAGGTTCTAACTTTTTGTTAGAACCTTTTCTTTTTGGGGGCATTTTAGTACAAGTTAAAATTACGTATTTACAACTAAGTTGACAAAAGAGAAAAAGGAGAGATTTATTATGTCAAATAGCGTAGATTATAGTTTCTTAGGGATCAAAGATCTTAGTGGAGATCGTAGAGTAACCCTACAGAATTATGGAAGAGCAAATGTATCTTATTCAGTTACACTTTCAAATGGTTCTCCAGTAACACGTCAATTTCGTCCTTATGTTAATGGACAACCACCTCATGCAATTAGTGTTTCATTTGATGAACTATACCAATTATCTCAAATGGCTGGTGGTAAACAACTTATTTTTGATAATCTTTATACAGATGATATGGAAGTTCGTAAAGCATTAGGATTACCATATGATACAGAAGAAGTTCCAGAGATTGCGTATACTCGTGAAGATGTAGCTCGCATTGTTCGTGAAGGTAGTGACGACGAACTTAAAGATTTAGTTGAATTTGGTGTTGGAGCAGGGCTTCACTATATCGCTGAATGGATGAAAGAAGAATTAATTTCAGTTGATAGTTTTTCTCGTAGAGAATTAATTGGTGAAATGTTAAACATCCATCCAGATGCTTTAATTTCTGTTACAAAATGGATGGCCGAAGATGAAAAAGCTGGTGAATTAGGATTCGGTTCAATTAAAGGGTTGAATGCTCAAGGTAAAACAACTGGCGGAACTCGTCGTCGTAGAGCAGGACAAGCCGAAGCAATAGGCGATGATAGTGGCTCAACACCTACTGGTGGACGTCGCAGACGAGTTTAATAAGATAATAACTGGGCTGGCTTCGGCCAGCCTATTTTTATAGGAGAGGAAGGATAATTATGGACGAATACAATGGCACAAGCTTTTTTAGAATCTATTGCAGATTTTTAGATAAAATACAAGATGAAATGTTTATGGAATTAACAATGGAGGATACCATCTCAATTATAGAATCTATTTTCTTAGATTCATTGGCAGAGTTTAAATATCCCCGTTTTAATATCAACAAATTTGATCCTTATAAAGTTACTAGCGATGGAGTTGATGAAGAAGGCAATCCTATTGCAACAGGGGCTTTTAAAGATGTATTAACCAATGAAGAAGAAGACATTTTAGCTGAATTAATGTTAAATGAATGGTATAGACGCCAACTAGCATCTACACGGTTAACACAAATGAGATATTCTACTTCAGACTTTAAACAAACATCACAAGCTGCACACATGCAACGGCTTGACTCATTAATTAAAGAACATAGAAAAGTTCTTTATAGCAAACAAAGTCTATACCGACGCAGACAAACAGATGAAGATGGAATGTACTATGCAAACTTTGATTCATTATCTGGTGTTGGGCCTCGCAAATATCGCAAGATTTGGACTTCGATGGGTGAGGTGAAGCACCAATGAAACAACAAGTATTAGAAAATGGCTTTAAAGTACACGAAGTACCTTGGAGTATTTATATTAAACAAAAGAAAAACCAAGTATTTAAACTGCTACCACTTAAAGAAGAAAATGGCGAATGGGAGTTGCAATTAAACACTTTACTAATTGAATTAGGTGGACTTAATCGAGAAACTCCCGCTCAAGATGCAATCGCTTTAACAATAATCGCAAAGCTATCTGGTCTACGAGATAAAGAGCTAGAATTTTTTCTTTATAGAAAAACAGTTTTCGAGGTAATTAGTCTATTAGAGGAGTGGTAATATGAAAATGGCAGACTTAAACAAACATAAACAAGTCCATGATGATAAAGTTGCCAATGATCAATACATCGGACCAGACAAACCATTAAATACCGACACCTCTTGGGACTGCTTAAATAGAGCCAGAAAGAGAATGAGTTACTCTATCCCAGGTAATACACTAGAAAGTAGTTTTATCCAAGCATTAAATACTGCTGAGGGAACTGAATTATTTTCTGTATGGGAACTAGGAGATAAAGATCTTCACAAAGTAATCCTTAAAAATGCTAAAGACGATTGGGATAAAGATACTAAATTAATCAATGCCCCAAAAGGACTAGGATTTGAAGTGGGGAATACAGTTACATGGGATCGCTTGAAATTAAGATGGCTTATCACTTGGCAAGATTTAGTTATTGATGAATATTTTCGTGGTGAAATGCGTTTAGCTACTCATATGTTAACTTGGAAAAATTCTAACGGAGTTATTCAAAAACAATGGGCGGCAATTCAAGGGCCTGTCGAAACAAGAGCAAAGTATGAACAGACTCAAGGTAACGCTATCATTGAAAGACAGAACGATTCAGTTGAAATATGGATTGGTGCCAAAGATAAACAAGCTATTAAATCATTCAAAAAATTTAGTCGTGTTATGATTAATGGGCGTTCTTGGGAAGTTCAGGTTCGTGATGATATTAGTAATGATAGTATCTATCGTATGACACTAATTGAAGATTATAAAAACAACGAAGTTGACGATGTAATTAATGCTATTCCTTTAGGTGAGATTGACTTTGGTAAAAACGAAGAAGAAATCACAGAAACTAATAGTGTTCGCATCGTAGGACCTTCTAAAATTAGAGAAAAGATTATCACAGAATTTTATGCAGTTGATAATTTAGAAAATGTAATAACAGATATCATGTGGGATGTCCAAGGAGCTAAGAGCTTCGAAACTACTCCAGATGGTAAAATGACTGTAATTGGCGCCAAAATTGGAGATACAGCAACAATCACTGCCTATTCACCTACTCTTGGGACTAATACAATTACAGTTAAAACAGTCAGCCTATTTGCTGATTTAGGGACGAGTTAAAGGAGAGTGTAATTTATGAGTTTATATAATGGTGAAAATCAGAAAATGACTTCTGCTTTATATACTAAGAACCGATTCTTAACAGCAGGAGATAACTTGCAAATAATTGCAGATAGAATAACTAGAAATGACGATCTTTGTAAATTACTCACAAGATATACATCAGATGTAATGAAAGATGCTAAACCAGTAACGGCAGCAGAAAGAGCGGAAGTATTCCAAAAAAGAATTAGAACCGTAGCTACATTGCCTAAAGATGATGAAGTCGGTGCTTTTATTGTTATTGGTATTGGATCAATTACCCCAATGGGAACTGGACTAAGTTATAATATATCTTTTGATGTTTTGTGTAACACAGATGTATGGAATCTAGAAGATTATACTGCTAGACCATACTATATTATGAATGAAATTGATTGGATGTTAAGCGATACAAAGATGAAAGGAATTGGACCAACGGCTTTTCTAGGAGCAGCACCTATTAAAATCAACGAAAAATTACTTGGATATACAATGTTATTCAATGTTGGTGAGATATAATGGCAAAACTCCATATCTTAGCTGGTACCCCAATACCTGTTCGCTCAATGGGTACTATAATTACTCAGCCTAAGATAAGGGAAATTGCTGCAATAGGAGAAGATAAATACTTCACTGTCTTATCATTATTTCAAAAGGCAGATAAGGAAGATTTTAAATCAGAAATTTTAAAAGCAGAAGAAGCAAGAATTAAGGAAGAAAATCCTGATTTAGAAATTACAGAAGATGATAAGCGTGAAATCGAGTTTGAATTAGATATAACCTATCCTTCTGATTTTTCTGTTTTTATTTATTTGCTACAAGCGTTCCCTGATTTAAAAAGTAGCTTCGAATCTTTTCTTTATATTATTTTCCCTAACTTGAGAAAGATCGGTTGGGTACCAACTTTGAATTTAACTTTAGCTGAAAGAGATCCAATAGATTTTACAGAAGATATGTTTACTGAAGTAAAAGATATTGCTCTTTCTTCTCTAAATTATAAAACAGCTGAGGAGCAGAGTGCAGAGTTCAATCCAGCAAATGGAATGGCTTCAGAAATAGCAGAAAAGATCAAAAGGGCAAAAGAGAAAAGAAACACAGAGACCTCCTCTAATTCTACTGAATCGCCCCTTGCCGATATGTCTTCAATCCTAGCTTCTAGTTCGAATTTATCAATTCAAGAAGTAATGGATATGACTTATCCCCAACTGGTAATACAATACGAACGTAGCTCATTGCTACTAGGTTTTGTAAACCAAATTAGGGCAAGTGCGTTTGGTGGATTAGACCCTGATGATATTATTGATTGGACAAAAACGTTATAAGCTCTATCAAAAATGTGTAATAAGAAGAGGTCTTTTTATAGTGGTATTAGGGAATTGAATTATTCCATCAATCAGAAAAATAAAACTCATTAAGAGGAGGAAAACAAATGGCTGCTAATGAAAAATTTGGCGTTCGTGAGATAGTGGATATTACTTTTAAAGCAAGAGCTGACATGCAAATTGGTAATACTCAATTTGAAAAAGGTGAACCAGTTTTTATCTTTGATTCTGCTAAAACTTCGACGCTTGAATCTACAACAACAACTGTTTACGCCCAAGGTGGTCGTGGTAACCCACGTTTAATCGCTTGGGAAGGTGACAAAACTGTTACATTTACATTCGAAGAAGCTTTAATTTCAGCACAAAGTTTTGCAATGTTATCTGGAGCTAACTTAATTGAAAACTCTCGTGTGGCAATGCACCAACAAAAACGTGTAGAAGTTGTTCAACGTGAAGTTGCTTTGGGTGAAAAAACTGCTGCAACTGTAGCTGTATTAGATTTAACTGACTTAATCCCAGAAAATGGTCAAGTAGTTTCTGCTGCTGATCCTAATATGGTAGACGAAGCTGGTAACTTCTTGTATGAAGGTCGTGGAAACATCTACGTTATGGAACTTGACGCTGATGGACAAATCACACGTCGTTTCAAAGTTAACCAAAAAGGTGCTTTGACTACTCAACCTACTGTTCCTACATTATCTGTAGTTGCTACTTCTAAAGCTGGCGAACCTGCAGAAATGGGAGTTACAGAAAAATTCCAATTAGTTTCTGCTATTGCAGGAGACACTGATACTGAAGCTATCACAGAAGCAAATGGCTTAGATGCTGGTAAGATCTACATGGTAGACTACTACGTATTACAACCAGGTTCTTCTATGACTGTTACAGCTGGTAAATTCGCTGGAACTTACTTGATTGAAGCTAATACACTATTCCGTCGTCAGACAGATAATCGTGACTACCCAGCTCAATTCACAATTCCAAACGGAAAAATCAGTTCTGCATTCACATTTACTATGGCTCCTACTGGAGATCCAAGTACATTCCCATTCACAGTTGATGCGTTCCCAGACTATCTTCCATTTAACCGCAAATGTAAAGCATTGTTTGCATTGGAAATTGCTGACGCTCCTGTTGAAGCAACTGATTGCTAATAAAATTTATACCACTCTTCGGAGTGGTATTTTTTTGGGGCTTTTTATTATAAAGATTCTATATTTCTTCTTATGTAATAAGACAAATGAGACAAAGGAGAGATTCAATTATGGCACAGGTTAAATTTACAAATCTAAAATTAAAGGTGAATGACGAAGTAAGCAGCTTTGATTTCGGTGGACAAACTATCGAGGTTAAGCAATATCTTCCAGTAAAAGAAAAATTAAGTTTGGTTTCTAAAGTCGTACAAAATTCAATGTTAGGTCGTATTTTACGTAGTGACTTGCTAGAGATTTATTTAAACTTGGAAATTGTTGACGCTTATACAAATATTACTTTTACTGAAAAGCAAAAAGAAAAAAATGCTGATATTTATGATGCTTTAGAATCTAATGGAGTATTCGAGGCAATTATCTCCCATATTCCAGAAGAAGAATATGAAACATTGTTAGATAATATTGACGATTACGCTAAAAAATTAGGCGACATGTCAAATATCATGGTATCAGGATACTCAACACAAGTTGAAGGTATGCAAGATGTCTTAAACCAATTTGCTGCTAAAAACTTAGCTGAGGTCTTTGAAGGGGAAGAAAAAAAGGCTGACGAAAGTTAATCACCTATTCTAATAGGGGGTTAGAAAATGGACAGTTTATCTGAGTTACTAAGTGCGATGTCCGGTATATCTGATGTTGCAGCGGTTGTGCTAGCTATCTTGGTTATTGTTTGGATTGTTAATAAATTCTTAGAAAAGCAACAAGAACAACAACTTTTATATATAGAACAGAATAATAAAACAATTAAAACTATCTCCAATTATACAGAGGCAATTACTCGCTTAGTTACGCTCATGGAAAATAACCTCCAAGAGACAAAGAAGATTGGGGAAGAATTTGACGACTTCCAATCAGAAGTCTTAAAAAAAATTGAAGAACTTGATACAGAAAAAATTGTCTCGAAAGAGACCGAAAAATGAGACAGGTCGGTTGACTGTCTCATTTTTGCTATAAAGGAGTGAATAAAAAATGGCAGTAAATTTATATGAACTAGGCTACATGGCTGACAGTACAATTACAGAATCAGAAATTGCGGCGCAAAGCTACTACTCAATATATAACGCACAACAATCTAGCGTCTTCTCTTTTGGGGGAGATATTCATAAACGAATTATGGAAAGCTATGCTGATCGTAGAGAAAAAGATTTTACTTCAAGATTCGGCAAAACTCCTCAACAATACTTAGAGGATAGTATGATACAACAAGATATTTTTGAATCTCAAAAAGATTTCCTGAGAGATTTAGAAAATATGGATGTTCAGTTTAAAAAGGCTAGTGGTCGAGCCAAAAAATCATTAGATGATTTAAAAAGAATTAAAGCTGATGCAGATGCAAATTCAGCACAGTTAAAAACAATTATAAATGATATTAAGAATTGGGAAAAAACAACTCAAGATTATCTTAATTTAATGGCAACTGTTGGAGATACTTTTGCCAACACTCAACAAATAACAACTTCTAATATATCTGGTCAGACACCAAAAGGCCTGGCTATGAGTACAAATGCTTTAACATCATTTGAAAAAGCCTCCTTGTTACTTGAAAAAACTAGAGAAAATATGGAAAAAATAGGCATGGATGTTAAAAAACTAAAGAAAACACAATTAACTACCCCAGTTATTAAAGGTGGGAACATGGTTAAAAATAAAAAGACTAACCGAGTTATCAATGATAAAATGTCTTTGGATTCAGTAATTCAAAATAGTATGCGTGGCTATATTAGCTCTATCAAAGGTATCATTTTTGAAATTGCAGTGGCAAACGCTCTGAATGACACAGCGAATGATTTAGTTAAAGAAGTTTTTATGTTAGGTCAAGCAGATGGTATTACGATTAAAGATAGCCGAGGGAAACAAGTTACTTCAATGAGTACAAGTAAAACAGACGTAGCTTATAAAGATAACCAAGGATTCCAGGTAAATCTATCTTTAAAAAATCAAAAACACGATAGTGGTAAACCAATACAAACAAGTTTTCTTTCTACAAGTCTTATCCAGTATTTACGTATGGTTGGTACATCAGAAGAATCACAAAAATTATTAATTGCCGGTTTCAATAGCAACTCTAATTTTAATGCAAAAACTTCTGGAATAAACATTTTCTTAGCAAGCCTGGTAGCCGATATGGCGATTGGGTCAGGTGGTGTAGATAAGATCGACTTTATTGTATTTAATAATGGAATAATGAGTCTAGGAGACTATTATAGAAACCTAACTGGCAAAGTAAGTATCTTTGCTAAAATTAAAAATAAAAACAGCATAAACTCGATTCTGGGAGCAAATGGAAGTGTAGCAGATGTATCTGGAACACTAAATGTAACAGTTCGAGATTAAGAGAGTAAAGGAGAGAGATAAATGGCAGAAGATTTTCGTTTTGGTATAGACGTCGAAGCTACAGTCAGCAATAAAGAAGAAGCTATACTAGCCCTGCAACAACTTAAAAGAGAGATGGAAGAAGTCTCACAGGGTGTAAAAATCGACGTTAGTGAAGAAGATATTAATAAAGCCAAAATTCAAATACAAGCTTTAGAAAAAACCATTGATGAACTAGGTACTTCAGGTGGAGATTTCAAAGCTGCGTTCTCTAAAAACTTAGAGTCTGTTCAATCAGATTTTAAAGATACAGCTAAAGAAGCTAAGAGAACTACGAAAGAAATTGAAGACTTAAATAGAGCTGCTCAAAACGGAGGCTTCTCCAATATCTCTAAAACTGCTAAGATTGCAACAAGAGATATTCAGGGTACGTCTAGTCAAATTGACAGCTTGAAACAAAACTTGCAACAAGGTGTGGGACAAACCCTAGCTTTTGGTGCTATTACTGGTATTCAAAACGCTCTTTCAAGTGCGATTGACAATGCAACTGAATTAGATGAAATCATGACAGATATTTCTATCGTGTCTGGTAAAACTAATGATGAAATGCAAAAATATCGTGATTACGCTGGAGAAGCGGCTGATGCCCTAGGTACAATGGGTTCAGATTACTTAGAAGCTTCTTTGATTTACGAACAACAAGGTGGGGTAGCTGCCTACTACGCTAAAGATTTAGCAGATGCAACGGTAACTGCGGCAAATATCTCTCGTGAATCAACTGCTCAAATGTCAGAATATTTAACTGCTACAATCAATGGTTTTGATTTATTATCAGAACGTGGAGGACAAGCAGCAACATATATCACAGACGTTTTAGCTAAATTAGGAGCAGCTTCTGGTTCTGACTTAGCAGAAATCGCAACTGGTTTAACACGTACAGCAAATACTGCTCGTGACGTTGGTTTTGAGTTTGAAGAAATTTCAACAATGATCGCAACAGTATCTGAGGTAACTCGTCGTACTCCAGAAACTATCGGTAACGCATTCAAGTCTATGTTAACAACATTTACTCAATTACGTGAAGCCGGTGGCGATGAACTAGAAGAATTTACAAATAAAGTAGAAGAAGCATTCAAATTGGGTGGTATTGAGGATATTTCAGTATTCGACAATGGACAACTAAGAGAAGCTTCGGATATTTTCAAAGATATTGCGGATCGTTGGGACACAATGAATATGGAACAGCAATCACTCGTTTCTGAGTCTGTTGCTGGTAAATACCAAGCCGAAACATTCCGTGCATTTATGAACAACCAAGAGCGCTATAATGAATTATTAGATGAGGCGTATGGTGCGGCAGGAACTTCTGCACAACAACAATTAATCTACATGGATTCATTAGAAGCTAAGACTAAACAATTTGGCAATCAATGGGAAATTATTTCTACAAACATTATTGATAGTGATATGTTTAAAGGTCTTATTGATGATGCTACAAACCTATTGAAAATTGTTGGCGCTCAAGAAAAAGGATTCCAAACTTTAGCTACTGCTTTAGCTCCTGTTGTTGGTATTTTTGGACAACTATTTGGTTCTCGATTTGTAGGAGAGGCAGTACAAAATAAACAATTAAATGATATTACTAAAAACACACTTAAAAACGTTCAAGAAATTGGTGTTGCCGAAGGTAAAAATACTCAAGAATTAGAACGTCAAGTTAAAGCAGCTTCCGAAATTAATAAAATTATGAACAACTTAGGACAAGAAGCTGGTGGAAACTTCAGAGAATTAGTTCAAGAAATTGATTTATTGAACGAAAAAATTCGTGCAGCAGATTTGGCTCCAGAACAATTTGAAAAAGAAGTTCAAACTAAAGCTCGTGAAGCCCTAGGTCGTGGTGGTACTAAAGGTATCCAAAATGCTAAGTTTACCGAAGAGCTAGAACAAGAACAAGGTAGATTATATGCGGCGAATGAAACTTTACAAGCAACAGAACAAACTTTACAAATTGAAGCAAAACGCCTAGCTTTAGCAGAACAAGCATTGAATGCTAAACAAGGTGAAAAAAATACAATTTCTTCATTAAATGCTTCATTGTTAGATACAACCAATCAACAAAATTTACTGGATAACTTGACTGATGAAACAGCTGCTCAAGTTAAAGTAATTCTTAGAGATGTTAATGAATGGGGCGAAGTATTAAAAGAAACTGGTTTAGATTCAAAATTCATTGATCAAGTAAACAAAGAAATTGCTAAATCTCAAAAACAAATTGTCCAATTAACTGATCAGGATTTACAGAAAAAACGCGATGCAGTTAAAGCTAAAGGAGAAGAATTACGATTAGCTTATGAACAACAAAAAGTTCAAGCCAGTGAAAATGTAGTAAGAAGAAATATTACTGCGGCGCCAGGCAGCATCGAAGAAATGAAACAGACCGTTGCTCTTGGAGAAAAAACTTTAGAAGGTTATAGAAATGCTTCTGCTAAAACAGAATTAGCTACTAAAGCTACACAAGGTTTATCTCTTGCTTATAGTACATTAGTTCCAATCTTAGCAACAGTTAATGCTGTTCAAAAAGATCAAATTAGTGTTCAAGATGGAGTTATTTCTTCATTACAATCTGTAGGAAGTATGTTAATGTTTGCTCCAGGACTATGGGCTAAAGCAGCAGGTGGTATCACATTAGCATTATCTATGATCGTAGATCATATGGATATTTTCTCTGATAAGGCAGAGATTGCTAAAGAAAAAAATGACGAATTGATTCGAAGCTACATGTCTATGAGTGAAAGTACGAATGCTCAACTTAAAAACCTAGAAGGCCTACAAGAAGTTTATACTCAATTCCAAGGTATCGATGCAGCTTCATTCTTAGCTAGTGATGATGTTGATACAGAATCATTAGAAGAATACTTAAATATGGCTGAAAAAATAGCTGAAGTTAGACCTGATTTAGTTAAGTATTATAATGAAGAAGGTCAAGCTATTATTGACTTAACTCAAAATTACGAAGATTTAGTAGAGGCTCAAAGAAAAGTTGTTGATGATACTGCTGGTATCTTAGCAAATAATCGAGAAGGTTTCATGACTCAATATTCGGCAGATATTGAAGATAGTCAACTTGGTTTAATTGAGTTAAATAAACAGATGGTTGAAGCTCAAAAGAACCTTAAAGAAAGCCAAGCAAAAAATGATGAAAAGGGAATAACAAGTTCATTATCAGAAATTACTGATTTAAATAATAAAATTTCTGAATATCAAAAAACTATTACTGATTCAAAAGAATTAATTAATACAAACATTATCCAACCATTTTATCAATCTAATACTCAGTTAAGAAAAATTAATGAAGAATTAGGAATTTCTACTGATAAAATCAAGGAGTTCAGTTCTAGTATCGTAGATTCAGATTCTTTAACTAAAATGATTTCTAATGGTGATAGTGGTTCTGCAGAAGCAGCTATGACTAACCTTGAAATGATTTATGATAAATATTATGAAATTGCTAAACTTCAAGGCGAAGAAAAAGCCGATAAATTCTTAGGTAAAATTGCAGATAGTTCTAGTTTCGCTAAATCAGCTATTTACGAATTACAAAATTCTATTGAAGACTTAGGTCGTTCAATGGATGAAAAAGGTGACGTAACTGGTTGGTTAGAAGGAATTACACTAAGCAATATTTCTTCATTCACACAAGTATCGAAAGATGTTCAAGAACAAATTAATGATACGACTGATAAAATTATAGAACTAGAAGCAGAAGGAACTAAGATTAAAAAACAAGGTGGAATCATTGGTTTCCTAAAAAATAACCTTCCTAGTGAAATGGGAATGCTAAATAGCGAAATCGAAGTATACAACAGAGAATTAGAAAAACTTCGTGGGAACCTTGATGAAGATTATTCTAATAACCTAGAAGAAGTTGCTAAAGATTTCGAAAAAGCTTCTCAAACTGCAGATGGTTATAAACAAGCCCTAGAAGAAATCGGTAAACAAGAGCAATCTATTGACGCTATCAAAGACATTTTAAAAGATGGAGTATCTGACTCAGCTCTAAAACAATTATCTCAATTTGCACCTGAAATAGCTAAAGGAATTGAAAGTGGAACAGTTAGTGCGAAAGATTCGCTAAGAAGTCTACAAGACGTTCAAACATCAGCTATCACAGGTATGATGATGAATAATGAAGCCTACTACGAAGACTGGAAAGTTAGAAACGCGAGTCAAATTCAACTAGCAGAAGAATCTTTAGGTATTCAATTAGGTTCGGCTTCAACTCTTGCTGAAGCAAAAATTATGCTAGAACAAGCAACAACTTCACAGTTAAGAGTATTGGCAGCTCAACGAGTTAGTGATAATCAAGTAGCAGACGAAGCAGTTGTACAGGGTGCTCAAAAAACTTATGCCAATTTAACTACATTAAATGGCATTTGGAGCGATGGCACATTAACTGTATGGCAAAAACTTAACGTAAGTATTCTTGAAATATTTGATGGTATTATGAATGCCTTTAAAGGATTAGTTGCAGAAGCACTTGATTATTTAAATGGTTTCTTGGATAAAATTCCAGGACCAGTAAAAGATGTATTAGCTTTTGTTTTCCCTGAGATTTCAACTAGTTTAAATGCAATCGATGCTGCTGGTGAGAAATTTACTGAGAACTCTAGCACATATGCCGATAAATATATCAAAAATATCCAAGAAGAACAACGTAAAGAACAAGAAGAGCGAGAAAGCCTAATTCAACAAATTCTCGAAGATAGAGGAACTGGAGATAACACAGATCTATTTAAGGATAATTTTGGTAAATATGTTACTGCTGGACTAGGAGCAACAGGATTTACTAAAGATGAAGATGAAGGCGACGGCGGTGGAGACACTGGCGGTGGTGGTGGAGATAAAGAAGATGAAGATGAAGTTGAAAATCTACGTCTTACTCTAAACCAATATTATAAATTAGAAAATGCTCTTAAAAAGATTCAAGACCAATACGACGCATTAGGTAAGAAAAAAGATGCAGCTTACGGCGAAGATAAGTTAAGACTTATGACCCAAGAGCAAGAGATGTTGGTAAAACAAACTAACCTTCTTAAACAGCATTCGGCGGCTCTTTCACAAGAACAAGCTGATATTAAAAAACACTTATCTGGTTATGGTTTCACATTTGATAAACAGGGCGAAGTAAGAAACCTTAATGAAAGACTTACGGCTTTACAGAATGAAGCGAATAAGAAGACTGGTGTGGCAAAAGAAGCAGCTATTGCAGCAGTTCAATCTCTACAAGAAGAAGCTTCTCGCTATTCAGAAATAACATTCGATTTAATTCCAGATAAGAAAAAAGCTATTGAAGAAGCTAAACAAACTTTCTCTCAAATTGCTCGTGAGAAAGTAGAATATGCAGTCCAAATTAAAGTTGATCGCTATTCAATGCAACGTGAAGTATTAGACGTTGTTAAAGAAATGCAAGATACATTTGGAACGCTTGATGAAAAGATGGATTATACTGCTAGACAAGCAAGAACTTCATTAAATGAAATTGCTCTATTACAAAAAGCTATGGACGAGGTTCGCAAGAATCCTGCCTTAACTGATTCTGATAGAGAAGAACTATTACAACAATATCAAAAAGACTTGTTAGCAGCAGTAGGCGACGCCAGAAGCGCCTATAAAGAAATGGCAGAAATCCAACAAGACTTCATTTCACAAACGATTGATCAAATCGATGAAGTTACTGATGGTTATGATAGAATTATCGACAAGTCTCAAACTATGATTGATAAATTAAAAGATTTATATGGAAACAAAAACTTCGGTCAAATTGAAAAGCTTTATGATACGCAAAATAAAGCTTTAGAAGCTCAATTAAAACATCTACAAAATAGTCAACGAGCACTTATTAAATATAGAGACACCCTTGAAAAAGGAACAGATGCTTGGAAGGACGCAAACGACCAAATTATTGAAATGGGAGAAGCAATCGATAACAACTTGGTAGCTAAAATCGATTTATTAAAAGCTAAATTTGAAGATTTTTCTAACAGTGTATTCGATAAATTTAATAATTTATTTGGTGTCTGGGGACTAGATGGAGCCGTTGATGATTTCGATAAATTAATTGATAAATCAAATGAGTTCATGAGTACTTACGATAAGATTACTGTAATCGGAAATAAAATCAAATCTATTAATGAGGAGATAGCTAAGACTAATGATCCTACCAGGGCAGCAGAATTAGCGAAATATAGAGACGAAGAACTTGTTAGCCTATTGGAGCAAGATCAAGTTTCACAAAGCGAATACGAAAGAGCTTTAAAACTATATGAAATTAAGCAAAAAGAACTTGCATTGCAAGATCGCCAAAATGCTTCTCGTATTGCTCAATTAGTTCGTGACGAGAATGGTAATATGTCATATGAGTATGTACGTCAGGAAACTGATGATACTCAAAAAGCATTAGATGAATTAAATGAAGCAAAAAATGATTTGTATGAGTTTGATTCTAAGAAAGTCCAAGAAGCTTCTAAAAAGATTTTTGAGATTATCCAAAACTACCAAGCTAAATTAAAAGAATTAGAAAGTAAAGGATTATCTCCAGAAGATTATAAAAAAGAATTAGATAAACTATTAGCTGGCACACAAGCTGAAATTGATGCTCAACAAGCGATTGTTGATAAATGGATGCAAAATGTAGGCAAAGATGGGTTCAAAAATATCATGGATATGTTTGGACAAGGAAGCATTTCTGCCGACCAACTAGGGGTTAGTCAAAAACTTATGGAACAAGTATTCGGAGCGCTACAAGATGGCTCACTTACTTACCAAGATATCCTAAGCGGCAACTACGATAAATTCGCTGGCTCTATTGGGGCAAGTGCGGAAGAAGTCAAAAAAGCAATGGATGGTATTATGGAGGTTGTTCTAGGGGATAATAAAACAATTACAGATGCTTTAACAGATGCTTCTAATAAATGGTCTTCAACAGCAAAAGATAATGTTTCTCAACTAGGCGAAGCTTATAAAAAATACATGACAGAAGCTAACAAAGTTCTGAATCAGTATAATACTACGACTGGTACATTAAATAACTTGCTGAATCAAACAAATCAATCTTCTAAAAATGTAACGCAATCAATTAAAAACCAAACTGATGCAATGGTTAAAACCAAAAAAGCATCAGATAACACTTCAACTTCTGTTAAGAATTTAGAAAAAATGTTGATTGGTAGTGGTAATGGTGGATTATTTGGTTCATTTGTAAAAGTTAAAAACGAACAAAATAATAAACTGCAACCTTCTATTAAAACAACAACTAAATTAACTAGCTCATTAAGTTCAACAGTAAACACTACTGCTGGCAAATATAAATATATGGGTGAAAGGGCAGAAGAAGCTCGCCAAAGAGTCATTGCTTACAGCGATAAAAAGACAAAACAAGGAGTTAAAGACGTTGAGTCAGCTGGTAATGTTGCTAAAAACAATGCTGCCAAATATGATACTTGGAGAAAAAACATTGATAAAACTAAATCTTCTACGGAAGACTTAATCAAATCATTGTCTAAGCTCCCAGGAATGGAAAACTTCTTAGGTCAAGCAACAGGTGTAGCTGGAGCAACAGCCGGAAATAAAGTTGGGAAAGCTTCTAAGGGAGCATCTTTTGATACTGGTGGTTACACTGGTACATGGGATAATTCAACAAATAATTCGACTGGTAGAATGGCTATCTTACATGAAAAGGAACTTGTACTAAATAAATATGATACTTCTAATTTATTAGAAGCTGTTAAATTACAACGTAACTTGACAGAAAAGCTTCAAAATGCTAAACTAAGTGCAGCGAGCACGATAAATAAAGTGAATGAAACAGTAAATAATAATCGTATTGATAATAGTAATATTACTCAACCGATTACTATCCATGCTGATTTCCCTAATGCGAATAGCTCTTCAGAAATTGAAGCTGCATTCCAAGGATTGTTTGGGAAAGCTTCCACTTTTATCGGTAAAAAATAGAATCAAAAAAGGGCGGAACGATAACTATTTGTTCTTGCCCTTTTTATTTTCTAAAGAGAAAAGACGAGAGAGTAAAAGGAGTGGAAATAAATGGATCAAGATAAAATTGTCCAAGACTTATTTAAATCTATGGAGTTAATCGCAGAAAAGAAAATTAGCGAACTGGACACTCCTGGAGTTATTGTAGGAAATATTATTGAACGCTTAAATAACAGTGATTCATATAGTATTTCTTATTTAAATACAGAAATAACAGCCTCAAGTCTAGGAGGTCTTTATAATAAAGGTGATGAAGTATTTATACTTCTTCCAAGTGGATTAAATAAAACTAAGTTTATCTTAGGTAAAACAAACAATAGAACACCAACATTTACCTTTAACGGAGAAGGTTTATCTGAACAAGACCTGGCATTATTACAAGACATAATTAATGAGATACAAAATTTGACGTCCGATAATGTAATTAGTCCAGTAGAAAAACAAACTTTACAAATGCAATGGGAAAACATTGTAAAATCCTACAATGAGGTTATGCAATTAGTTAGTCCTTATGCAGAAGAAATAGACACAAGTGAACTAGAGCAGTCTTTTAACGCATTGAGCATTCTTTTCACAACGATTTTAGCCAACATGGAGGAATCAACCCCTATTGATGGAGAAGCCTTCAGAAACGCTGTTACGGGCTATTTAAATCTTGATAAAGATATTCGATTAGCAATTCAAGCAGCATTACGAGAAGAACTTACCTATAAAGTAGATATTTTTTCTTCTAATGGAGAGTCTTTTAAGAACGGAGTTATTGAGACAACTCTTACAGCTGTCGTTATGAGAGGTAAGAATATTGTAACTGATATTATAGGTGACACTAATATTATATGGAAAAAATTGAATGGAATGGGAGAAGAAATTGCTGGTTGGACTAGAACTGGCAAAAGTATTGCTGTTAACCAAGATGATGTTGATGGAAAACAAATCTTTCAAGTTTCTATTCAAATAGACCAAGCTATTGTAGCTAGAGATATTGTTACTATTGTAGATTTAAACGATATAGGAAATGTTTCTTTAAGTGCTACTACAACAAGAAATAAAGTTCAGGTATATAACCCAGAGACTGGAACTTTCAAACCTGATTATACAGTAACTAATCAACAAATTGCTATCACAGCAATTTATAATGGAGAAGATGTTACATTAGATTCTGTATTTACATGGTATTATAACGACGAAGAATTGACTGCTTCAGATAGTCGTTTTGTAATTGGCAATGATAAATTAACCATTAAAAAGAATTTAATGAATACAACTACTATCCCATCAATGAAAATGAAAGCAGTTGTGAGATATTATAATCCCGATTATCAAGTAGATGTTGATAATATTATTGAAATTGATTTTTCTTGTGTTCAAGATGGAGAAACTCCTATTCTAGCACAAATCTTAGCCCCAAAAGGAACGGTAATTAAGAATGAGGGAACTGATTTATCGGCGACAGCTGTTCTACGACAAGGAAATATTTTATTAACTCCAGATACTATTACTTGGTATTCTTCTAGTAATACAACATCATGGACGGAAATTCCTTTATCAGCTAATCTAAACACAATCGCTATTCTTAGAGAAACGATAGATGGCACGCTTCATATAAAGGCAACAGTTACTTATAAAGCAAAAACTTATGAAACAGCCGTAATTAGTTTTGCTGACCTCTTGGATGCAATTAATCCTGTTATTATTGGTTCAGGTTTATTTAGGGACGGGTCAACGAATACTTATACAGCTGATATTTATTTAGGACAGGAATTAGTTGAAGATCCAGAATTATATTACGATATAGTTTGGTCTATAACTAATCAACAAATGAGAGCTAGTTTATTTAATGGAGACTGGCCTAAACGAGGAAAAACTATTACAGTAAGTGCAAGTGAAGTTCCAGATAATGCTGGTGTTGCATTAGTTGTAAATGTTTTCAAAAAAGACGAGTAAAAGGAGAGAATCTTATGGCACAATTGGTAGGTTCAAATTCCCTTGGTTTAGGGAAATTAATTGATGGTAAAAATCAGTTTGTTCATATTATGTATTCTGCTAATGCAGATGGCTCTAATATGACGGCTGATATACAAGCCGATACAAAATATATTGGTATTGTAACAAGCAACAGTGAAACTGCCCCAACAAATCCATCAGACTATTCATGGGGACGTTTTGTAGGTACGTCGGGTACTTCAAGTTATACTTGGCTTAGATATTCTCCGAATGAAGATGGATCGAATATGACAGCCAACCCTACTCCTGAAACAAAATATATTGGGGTAGCAATTACAGCTGATAATAATGCGCCAACAGACTATACAAAATATTCTTGGGCATTGATTAAGGGTGATGATGGTAGGGGTATTTCTAAAACAGAAGTAACTTATCAAAAATCTACTAGTGGAACCGTAATTCCAACAGGAACTTGGGTTACTACTATTCCAACAGTAAATGCAGGGGAATATTTATGGACAAGAACTTTGTTTACCTATACAGATAATACAACAAGTAGCACATATAGTGTTGCCCGTAGTGGTGTTACTGGACTAGGTATTTCAAGATCTGATGTTGACTACCAAAAATCAACAAGTGGTACGGTAGCTCCAACTGGAGCATGGACAGCAACTATTCCAACTGTTGCAGCTAATGAATATTTGTGGACTCGTACTACACTTACTTATACAAATGCAACAACTAGCGTAAGTTATTCAGTAGGTAAGATGGGTGCTGATGGTAAAGACGCACAATTACTCTACTTAACAGCTTCTTCACAAATTCAAGCTTTTGATAAAGACGATAAACCAAAAACAACTCAAGCTATTACGATTAGCGCTAAGTTACAAAATGCTTCTGGAACAGCTACTTTTGTAGCAATTCCGTACATTGGTAATGTGGCACAAACAGCTATTACATTAGGTGGCACAGGGAATGATAGAACATTGCTACCGAGTCAATGGACCAATTCTCAATGGACAACTATTGCTATTACTGCCACTCTTGGGTCTTTAACTGATACGATTAGTATTATTAAAGTAAAAGATGGAGCAACAGGAGATAAAGGAGATCAAGGTAATCAAGGGATACAAGGACCTCCAGGACCAGATGGTAAACCAACTTATATTCACTGGGCTTATGCGTGGAGCGCAGATGGCAAGGATAGATTTACCACATCATATCCTAATGAAAATTTATTAAGAACAACAACTAATACCGCTACAATAGTGGGAATGGCACAATCAAATCAAACAGACGCAAGAACAAATTACATCCTGAAAACAACACCATTCAACACCCTATGGGCGGATATGAAAGTAGGAGATACATTCACTTTTTCTTGTGACGTGACTATCTCAGGTAGTGGTTTTGCGGGCCAGTTCCGCACTCAAACACATATGAACCCTTATGTTGGTATGGGTTCATATTATAAGATTACTAAAGCTGAAACAGTAAGGGTTAGCTTTACAGGAACCGTAACACAAGCACTTATTGATAGTGCTACGGTAACTTTGATACAAATGAGATACGATGATGTACCAACAACTGTATCTATAACAGTTAGTAAACCTAAACTGGAGCATAATAATTCATCGACAATTTATACGCCAACGCCTAGCGAAAGTTTTGCAGACGCTTACCCAACTTATGCTGGTACCTATACTGATAATGAATTGATTGATAGTGAAGATCCTACAAAATATACATGGCAAAGGATTTTAGGTGATGAAGGTGAAAGTGCATCAAGTTATTGGATAACCCCTAGTGTGAATGTTATTAAAAAATCTATGACGGGTCTATTGAGTCCTACTACTATCACATTTAGTGCTTTTACTAAAAAAGGGTTAGAAGATAGTGTTCCTTATTCAGGTAGGTTTGTGATCTTCACTTCAGCCGATGGAGTCATATGGACAAATAGATATACGGCAACTGCTGATAGTACATCTTATACTTATACAATTCCATCAAATGTAAATTTTGTTAGAGCAAGAGTATATCAAGCAGGTGCTACAACAGCGTTATTAGACGAGACTAATGTTCCAATAATTGAAGATGTGAACGGACTTGAGCTAGGAAACCGAAATTATTTTTCTGTTAAAGCATGGAATACAAAACCTCCTTTAACATCTAGTGCGGTTCCATATATGGATATTAAGGTAGAGCCTAATACGCAATATACTTTATCAACTAATATTCCAGATAGAGCAGGCTTATACGATGTATTCTTCTTCAAGGGAACAGATGTTATATCTTCTAACTCTAATGGCGTATCAAAAGGACGACCTAGAACATTAACTTCAGATGCTGATGGAATTTTAAAAGTTGGTATGAGAGAATACGACTTATCAAATGGCTATTGGATAATGTTATCACAAGGGAACAAAGCTCTTGATTGGCAACCAGCGTTAGAAGATGCTCAGTTATACACAGCTTGGTCAACTAGTCCAGATGGTACAACAGACTTTTTACAAAAATATCCTAATACAAACTTATTCTCAATGAAGAATTTTATATATGGGAAACATGTGTCTTGGAACGGAACTAGCTTTGGAGGTCTTACAGATAGTGTTTATAGAGGAACTTCTGATTATATTAAAGTTGAGCCAGGAAAGAGATATTCTTTTAAAGTATGGGGAGATAAAGCCTACAACTTTGCTGTGTTCCTTTATAAAAATTATGGCGAAGCTACATCTGATAAAAGATTAAATTCTGCTAATACAGCATGGGAAACTCCTAATGAAGCCGGAGCGACTAACGCCTTAACAAATGCTGTTCCTGCTATTCCAACAGGGTATAATTATATGAGATTTTCTATTATTCCTGGGGCTTCAACTCCACCAGTGCTAACAGAATCATTAGTTAAGTCAGCTAAAATTAAGGTTGAAGAAGGAACTTCTTCCACAATTTATTTAGTTTCACCAAATGATAATGGATTATCTGAAATGCCTTATATTGGATATTCTGCAATCAACAGTACAGATCCAAAAAGTTATACATGGTATGAAAATCCTAAAGCTAAGATAACCGTCAAGAGATGGGCTAATGACCCTAATGGAATGATAGATTTTACGGACCGTTATCCAAATGAAAATGAGCTTTTAAACTCAAGATCGCCTAAGATTAATACCTATCAAGGAACTGTTGTTACCATCGAAGAAAACGTTTCTGTTCCAGAATGGGGCGCAACAGATGCGGTTAAACATACTGTATCTGGAGGAACTCACGCTACTGTTGCTGGTACACTACCTGCAGGAGGATTAGTTGATGCAGGAGCTACTTATGTCCACAGCATTTACGTTAAAAACTTGGGTACGTCTTATATTAGATTTAACAATAATTTGGGTCAAGCTATTGATGTATATCCTGGCGAAACTAAAAAAGTTGTTTTTAATCCTTCTGGTAATGCTGCAGGTTCTGCTGCAAAACAATTTGTTTTGTATAGAGCAAATGCTACAGTAACCCAAGAGTTTATTATATGGCACGCAAAAATAGAAAAATCAAATGATAAGGAAACAATTTGGACACCTGCTCCAGTTGATGGAGATTTACTATCAGAAATTCCTCAATATATAGGAATAGGATCTAAAGATAGTATGAACCCAGGCGATTTTGTATGGAGCGTTAATCCAGAATATACTCAAGCACGAACTGACTTAGGGTTAGACACTAAGGTTGACGATGAAACATTTAATGATTCTCAAGATCATATGAATGAAGTTATAGATAGTAAAGCTGATGCTCAAGAGTTACAAGACTTAAAAGATATGGCTGATAACCTACAACAAAGTTATGAAGGCTTTGTTGGGGAAGGTGGACAACACGAAGCTGATTTACTAGCACTTCAAGCTAGAGTTGAAGGTTTAATCTTTGAGTTAGGCGAACAAGTTGCAGCCTTTGATTTTGTTAAAACTCATATGCGCCTAGGCGAAGAAGGATTTGAGATTGCAGAAGAAGGAAGTACAATGAAAATGCTATTAAGTAATAATGCGTTAAGCTTTATTGATGGTGGTAAAGAAGTGGCTTCATTCTCAAATCAAAAATTCATCATTAATCAAGGGGCAATCGTAGAAAGTTTACAAGTTGGTTCACATAAAATGTCACGATTAAGTGATAAAGTTACTGTATTCCAATATGCACCAAAAACTACGGTTACAAATTAGAATCTTTTAGCCACACTCGTTTAAATACAGTGTGGCTAAAATTATATAAATAGACAATGAGAAAAAGGAGAGGGTAAACATGGCACTAAGCGGTTCAGCTTATACTTCCTTCCATCGACATAGACTTGTAATTGAATGGTCTGCTACACAAAATATTGGATCAAATACATCTAATGTCACAGCGAAGGTTTATTTACAAGGTATGGATGCGTATTCTGCAATTAATGCGCCTGCCCAAAATAATGGTTCTGTTACAGTTAATGGAACAACAAAAAGTTTTACGGCAAGCTCAAACTTGAGCGCCTATCAAAAAAAATTATTGACAACACAAAGCTTTTCTGTAGGACATAACTCAGATGGTACAAAAAGCTTTAACTTTAGTACAACATTCAATATAAATGCTACACTTTCTGGTGTATTCCATGGGAATAAAACAGCCAGTGGTAGTGCAACATTAAATACTATCCCAAGAGCAGCAGGGGTAAGTGTAACAAATAGTGGTTTTAACTATGGTAGTAACCTGAATTTTACTTTATCGGGCACAGTTTCTAGCTTTAACTATGATTGTAAGGTTACCATTGCTGGTAATACGACAACTACAAATATTTCCGGTGGATCGGCCGGAGGAACTAAATCAATTAATATTCCACTCTCTTGGGCTAGTAAAATACCAAACGCTTCATCTACAAGTGGTACATTAACAGTAACCACAAAAAATGGTAGTTCTTCGATAGGCTCTAAGAGTGCTAGTTTTACAATTAGAGTTCCATCCTCTGTAACGCCAAGTGTATCTTCAGTTGCTTGTGTAGAAACGAATACAACGGTAAGTAATGCTCTAGGAGTAACAACTACTTATATTCAAGGTATGAGTAAAGTAAGAATAACAGCTAGTGCAGCGGGAAATCAAGGTTCTACAATAAATAGTTATCAATACACAGTTGATGGGAAGAGTTATTCAAGTAGTTCTAATAGCTATATCTTTGATTTTGGTAGAACTTCCATTTCATCTGGTACAAAAACAGTAACAGTTAGGGTTACAGATTCTCGTGGTAGAACGGCTTCAAGGGATACTACAATTCCAGTATTAGCTTATGATTCTCCTAAAATTACGCTTTTTGATGGTTATCGTGCGACTGATGCTGGAGTTGAAAGTCAAAGAGGAGCCAATGTAATGGTTGTTCGTGCGGGTAGTGTAAGTTCTTTAGTTGTTGGTGGCTCAGATAAAAACACAATGACTACAACTGTTTCTTACAAAAAATCAGCAGATACCGTATATACTGTAGCACAAACAGGTACATCTTTCGCAAATCTTTTAGTAAAAAATATTGCTGTTGACAGTTCTTATGATTTCGTGTATACTATTAGTGATAAGTTTAATACTGTTACAGCAACAGTAACTATTCCAACTGCTTTCACAATGTTCTCAATGGTAGAGGATAAAGGTGTCGGAATTGGTAAAATTCGTGAACAAGGCGTACTCGATGTTGAAGGAGACAGTTACTTTAACGGTAACTTAATGTTAGGTATGAATGGACGAGTAAAGCTTTCTCCAGACTTATATGCTTCACAAGGTGGAGGTATAGATTTCAACAACTCAGACTTAGTTGGTATTAACGGTATTTGGATTGGAGCAACTCGTGGAGGGAAAGATCCAGCCAATAATGATGGAGAGGGATTGCTATTCCCACAAAGTAATACTATAATTCCAGAAGATGGAGTTATAACAACACGAGATGGCTGGGATAATTTCAGAATCATGGACGGCACTGGTTATTTAAACGGAGTTCCTGTAATCATGGATACCACACAAGTTTTATGGAGTGGACAGTCATATCCTGTTGCTAACTCGAATATTACGCCAAAAATAAAATTAAGCGATTGTCCAAATGGATGGGTGCTACTTTGGTCTGACTATGATTCAGATACAGGTACTGCCAATGGATATGATTGGTATTATAGTTTTATTCATAAGACATTTAACTCTGGTGGGGGTATTCGTCTTCATATACCTAATACAGATAATGACTATGGTAATAAATATATTTATTGTACAGGAACTGCTATAAATGGACATGCAGTAAATAGTCAAACTGGTGGTTCAAAAGACGTTGTTCTTCGACAAGTATTAGCATTTTAAGGAGTTGATTATATGAAAGCATATTTATTTTTAGATGAAGATGGGTTTTGCACTGGTTGGGGTTCTAACGAAGAAGAAAATAGTGTTCCAATCGAAGCAGAAGAAGAAGTCCTAAATGGAATTAGGAAGTATCGTTATGAAAATGGAGAATTAATTTATGATGAAACTAAAGCATTAATTGATGCAAAAGAATCTCGTAGATACAAACTAAAAAAATCAATGTCAGAGAAGTTATCTGAAGGCTTTATAATTGACCTTGAAGATGATAAATTTATATACCCTTATAATAACGACAACAAGGCTTACTTAAATAAAGTCTATGAATTATCCACAAGTGGACTAATCGATTCTGCAACTTTTGATTTTTTAGATAAAGATGGTAATGAAGTCACTATGGAAGTGTCTAAAATTAATATTACCGAATTGTGGTTATTAAGTTTTTTGTATGAAGAAAATATTAAAAAACTACAAGCTAAAGAATTAGAAAAGATAGAGAAAGCTAAAAGTCTAAAAGAAATTCAAGAAATTAGTCTTGACAAAAACGAATAAATAGTGTATAATGGTATTATACCGAAAAGAGAAAAGGAGAGCGTTATATGATTACTTTTAAAAAACATGAATTACCTCTATTAGAAGAGTTCCTTGGAGGAGTAGAGTTATATAGAGCAGCGTCGAGAGGCCGCAACAGATTACTCACTCTCTTGGAGCAAAAGAGAGAAGAAGTTATGGAAGAAGAACAAGATATTATGAAGCAATATGCAGAATATGATGAAGATGGAAATGTTAAAACTAAAAGAGTTGAACGAGAAGATGGTCAACCTGGGATTTACGTTGTGTTTAAATCTGATGAAGCAAATGTTTCTTTCATGCAAGAGATGCAAGAGTTATCTTTAGAAGATTGTTCTATCTCTATTGAAGAATATCTTCCATTAATGGAAGCTCTTTTAACAGGTTTAGATGAATATGATAAACCTTTATCGGGTAATCAAGCTTATTTATATGATTTACTTTGTACTCAATTAGAAGAAAACTTGGGTTAATTACCTTAACCCAAGTTCACCCTTATTTAATTAATTAAGAGAAGGAGGATGATAATATGAATCCAGAAGATATCGCACAATTAGTGACAGTTTTATTAGCTACAGGTACTGCTTTATCACCAGTAGTGTTTTGGCTATTGCAAAAAGTAGTTAAACCTTTCGTAGCAGATGGACGTTTTATGCCACTTATCGCTATTGCCGTAGGTGGGCTACTAGGATTAGCAATTCCTTTCATCCTACCAGCATTTGGAATGTCAACAATCCCTTGGATTGGTTCTATGGTGGCTGGTATGGTCGGTGGAGCTATTGCTATGAAGACATATGATGAAGGTGTAAACGAAGGTATTAAAAAAGTGGAAGGTGAAGAATAATGGCTAAACATTTAATCGTTTATGGACATGGCCAACAAGACCCAGGTGCCGGAGGTAATGGCTATGAGGAAAGAAATTTCACTCGCTATACTTTAGGGCCTCACTTAGAAAAATACGCTAAACAACTTAAAAAGAATAGTATCGATTTTTATGATAAATCTTTAAACATGTACTACCAAACACAAGCTGGTAGAGGTGCTTATACAACTTCTACAAGCTATGCTTCTGTATCAGAATTTCATTTAGATGCAGCAGGCTCATCAGCAACAGGTGGACATGTTATCGTAAGTAAAAGTTTCTCAGCTGATAAATATGACTTAGCGATTGCTCAAGTAGTTAATAAGTATGTTGGTTGGTGGGGATCTGTTAAAGGTTCTAAAGGAATTAGCTATCGTAGCGACCTATTAAACTTAAATGTTTATGCACGTCGTGGAATTAGCTATCGTTTAATTGAATTAGCATTTATCACAAATAAAACTGATATGCAAAAATTGGTTAAAAATATCGATGCTGTTGCTAAAGAAATGGTTGAAGCTATTACAGGTGAAAAATTATCTGGTTCTACTGGCGGAAGCACAAATACTAGCAAACCTAGTAAACCTAGTACAACAGTTAAAAACACAACTAAATATAACAAAGGCGACAAAGTTAAAGTATTAAGTAAAGCAACTCGCTATCAAACAGGACAACCTATTGCTTCGTTTGTGAAAGGCTCAACTTATACAGTTAAAGATGTTAAAGAAGTTAATCAATCTAACTCTAAATACGCCTTCTTGTTATCAGGAATTAATTCTTGGGTACTAGCTCAAGACTTACAAAAAGTTTCTGGTGGAAGCTCAACAACAAATACTAATTCTGGTAAGAAAGATTATAGCAAAGACTATTATACTACTAACCCAGGAAAAGTTAAATTGTTAAAAGCTGACGGTTTACGTGCTCCTAATGATGTAAACTGGACAGGTAACTCTAAATATGGTGGTTACTACCCAGCAGGAACAGTATTTAAGATTAAAGGTATCAAGACTACTTCAAGCGGTCTACCAAGACTGATTACTGAATCTGGTTTCTTGTTAACTGCTAATCGTAAATATGTTCAAAAAATCTGACGTTAAATCAAGGCACTGTCATTAGGCAGTGCTTTTTTTTATCTTAAAGAGAATTGAGGAATGGAGGCAAAATAATGACACCAGCTAATTTTTTCGGTAAATTAAAAGCAGGAGCATATTATAACTGGCGTACATATAGAGTTCTTCCTTCGGTCTGTGCGGCTCAAGCTGCAATAGAATCGGGTTGGGGAGAATCTGGCTTAACTAAATCAGCAAATAACCTTTTTGGTATGAAAGGTTCCTATAATGGAGCTTCAGTAACAATGAGAACTGCTGAATATACTGCCGGAGGTTCGCTGTATTATATTAATGCTGCTTTCAGAAAATATCCAAACTGGAATGCAAGTGTAGTTGACTATGCTAATAACTTACGTAAAAGTGGTTATTATCCAGCATCAGCATTTGCAACGCAAAGTTATAGAACACAAATTACGCTAATCGGTAGAGTATATGCAACAAGTCCATCATATGCTGCTGATGTAATTAAAATGATTGAAACATATGGACTAGATAAATGGGATAAAGATGCTATCGCAGGAGGTACAGGTGGTACTTTCGACCCTTCTGAACTAGGAGGTTCTGGCGGTGGTAGTGGTTCAGGTGATGGACAATACAAGACATTCCAAGAAGATTATATAAAAGAAAATAGTACAACACGACCTAAACTAAAATTAAGTAGTATTAAAGGTATTGTTATTCATGAAATTCAAACAAATGCAACAGCAGCCGCATTTAGGAATACCTTAAACTCAGGTTATCAAGGTAAAAAAATGGGCTTCCATGTTATTGTAGATAAATCTTCTGCTATCGCAACTGTTCCTTTAAACGAAGGAGTATACCATGCAGATAGAACAGGACAGAGATTAGTCACAGGACTTGGCAATCCTAACAATGCCACTATCTCTATTGGGGTTATTAATACAAATGTAAATGAAATACCTACAAGTACGCTACAAAATCTTACACTAGTAGCTGCAGAGATAGCTAGAATTTATAATCTTCCAACCAAGAATATATGGCCTGCTTACCTAGTTGATGGAGTTATTGAACCACAAGCTTGGTACTATAATGCTATCGCATATTCTTCTTTCTTAGCTGTAACAGAAGCTGTTAAAGTTGGAGGGGAAGATGCGATTACGAATCCTGATTATGGAGATGGATCTTCAAGTGGGGGAGGTAGTTCATCTGGTTTGATCCCAGGAGGAGAAGGTGTAATTAAAGATGTAATTAAAGAAGCCGTTTCTTGGGAAGGTAAGTTAAAATATAGTATGGAACGAAGATATGAGATCTATCCTGGTGGTTATGCTGACTGCTCATCATTTACTCAATATGTAGTTCGTAAGGTAACTAAACGAGACATTGGTGCAAACACTTGGGCACAGGTTGCTTCTGGTAAATCAGTTTCTATCTCACAAATGAGAGCAGGAGACCTGGTATTCTGGGAGAAAACATATAACGCTCCACCACCAACCCACGTGGGGTTAGTAATTAGTGGCCAAGGCCCAACTGCAAAAGTAGTCCACTGTGGTACATCTGCAGGGGTAGCTATTATTACAGCAAACCAAATTCCAGGCTTATATGCAGCAAGACGTATTTTTAGTGATGCAGATTACAATGCCTCACAAAATAACAATAATGCTTCAAAACCAACGGTAAGTACAAAAGGTACTTATGCCTTAGCCATAACTGGCGCAACAAATGCTTATAGCCAAGATATTGGTGGATATTCAGTAAAACGTCTCCCAACAGGAGAAGTATATCGTGTGGCAGAAGTTGGTACTAACTCACTTAAAATTGTTGGTAAAGTAGGCGTTGCAATGCAAAATGCAAAAAGTGTTTCTGCACAAGCGATCTCTGATGCAACGCCATTTTCTGTAACGGCTGCTCAATCAAGTCTTGTGGCTGATTTAGCAGATGATGGAGTAGAAATGTGGGTACCAATGCACTCAACAAGTATCCAAATTGCTGAATTACCTACCGTTGATGCTTCTATTGGAACTGCAAGAATTAAAATTCCTGTTAAGGTTTTAGACGGACCTTCTGCTATGTCTAAACAGATATATGAAGGTGGTAAGAATAAAACTTATGCGATTGATCAAGTAGTTCCTATTTATGCGATTGAAAACCGATTTGGCTTAGTATCTCCTACTAAGGATGAATGGATAACATTAGCTTCGGCTTATGCAGAAGTTTCTGTCGAATTAGAAACGCTTGTTACGACCGAAGTTGACTTTAGTAAAGGTCAAACAATCGAGACGCAAGTAATAGGTCGTGCTATCGTAAGTGATGAACCATTCCAAGCAGAAGGGGTAATAATGAAGAGTGGGGCTGCGGCCTTCGCCCATCCTGATTTACTGCCTATTGGGTCACTTATTAAGATAGAGATTCCTACCAATCCTGATCTTAATCGAGAAGTAGTAGTAGTATCTAATAATTTAGAAACAACGAATGGAAACAATATCGAGATTTATTTTGATAATGAATTAGATAAATATAACTTTGGTACAAGGAATGCCTTAGTTTCTCTTGTAAGACAAGTAGAAATCCCCGATGAATTAGATAAGTTCTTTAACGGGGATGAATTAAGTCCTGGTGCCGATGTAGGAGGAGGAATTATTTTTGAATAATAATGAATCTTTTCTTTTCGTACTACGGGACTCTCAAGGAACTAATTGGGGAGTTTGGGTTTATCACGAAGGTAATATTAAACAATTATACACTAGAGAGGTCGATATAGAAGGAGTTCAAACTGCTACTATTAAAACCTTCGATGGGATGTATAAAATCAAAGTTGGTACGAACGGACAGTTAATTACCTATCCTTTAGATGATTTAGGCTAGGACAAAAAAGAACAATATGGGGGTGTAGCTTAATAATTGCTGGACTCCCATTTTCAATGTTTTTAGAGTTGAACAAAGGAGGAAAAGGAAATGGAAGGTTATAAAAAAACCGCTTTTATTAATCATAAGGGAGAAACATTATTCCCATGGACTACAGCTTCTATGGTCAGTGAAGAATCTGATCGTCGTTTTGTAGATAATATCGAAAAAGAAACTTTAAATAAAATCGCAACTGGAGGTACAGCCTTAGACGAAATTCTTGCTGAACATCCTGCTTTGATGGCTTTAGCTTCAGAAGAGATTGCTATTTTAAATTTATTAGACAGTGTGCCAGGAGATTTAAGTGAATGGAATGACATTCTACAAGAATTAGCAGTAATGATGCCTCATACAACAGAATTGTTAGCATTAATTGGTGCTCGTCCAACAGTTAAATCAGAAACAACTGGCTTTAATTACTCAATCGGTGTAGATGATTCTGATTTAGAAGCACCACGATTAACTTTAGTTAGAACTGAACCAGAAAATAATCAACCTAATGATTATAGTGAAGGTGTTACATGGCTTGTTCCTATGAACGCCCCAGATGTTAAGATCGAAGTTCCTGTTAAGAAAATTGTATTCGATAACAGTCGTAAAACAATTCTAACATTTGCAGAAGCAACAGCAAAAGAAGGTGTACCAAATTCTGTATTAAATAACATTATTAACGGTGCGCAACAAGAAGGAGTAAAAGCTACTGGAGAAAACATTGCTCAAACTTATACTCAATTTGATGTTGCTGATTATCTAACTCTTTTATTTGAAAACTCAGGTAAAGAAGAATTAGAGAAAACAATTTCTCGATTCAATATTGAGATTTTATCACAACCACTAGGAACTACTACATTAGCAAAAACACAAACTTATTTAGATGGTAACGTAGTACAACCTACACGTGAGTCAGCTAAGAAAAATGATTATACAACAAACAGTTTTTCTCACCTAACTTGGCAAACAAGTATTGACACTGATTTTGTAAATCAATTCTTAAATAAAAATGGTAAGGCAGCTATAGCCGTATATGGCGGACCTGCATCAGAAATTAGTATTTCGAGACCTACATTAACGGTTTATGTAGAAAATCCTTATAAAGGAAAAACTCTAAGAGCTAAAGCTTCTTCTGCGGGAGAATTTAGCATTTTAGATTGGGAATTAGTAGAGTAAAAGGAGGAAATATAAATGGCATCTATCTATTATTCAATACTATATCCTCCTAAGCTGCCTATTGATATACCTGCCTTTGAACTTGGCAAAGCATCCGATACTTGGACTTTATATTTAGAACCAAGTGTCGGTAATAAGCCAAGCGACTTCAAAGGTGGTTTTATTAGAATCAGAAATTCTGAAACAGAAAAAAATTCGTTATTTCCTGGTACTGGGGGATATTTAGATGGATTCTTACCATTTAGAAATCCTTTTGCAGAATATAACGATTTAAAAGATCCTAGTAAAAGTATCTTGCAGCCCGCTGGATATAACAGCACACTACCAATTTTACAAGTAGATGAACAAGGACAATTCTTTATTAAGATTCGTCATGAAGTATTTACTTTATCGGGTGCTCCAAAAGACACGAAATATAAAGTACAAGTTATGTTCACAAATGATTGGCTATCTTCTACTGGCGACTATGGTAAAGGTCATATGCAAGCCTACAATGAAGACACCAAGAAATATGAAAACATTGATACGGCTAATTACTTTGGCGGGAACCTAGTCCAAAAAGGTCTATCTGAATGGTCTACTATAACAAGAGTGGCACCTGTTTCCAAAGCAAATTATGAATTACAATTTGATGGAAACAATATTTTTTCTCCTATATATGAATTTGTTGGTTCAAGTATAGAAGAGAATATAAGAAATAATAATACGCCCAATTACTTAAAAGCATATAGAATTAATATTTATAGAGCTTATGGAATTGAAAAAGAACTCTTTGTTGACACTAGCGGATGGGTCATTGGACAAGAGGCTAGTAACCTAGAAATTCGATGGCAAAACGTTGTTGAATTAGAAAACAATCAGAAATATATCGTTGAATTAGATATTCAAACTATTTGGAATCTAAGAAAAACGTTTACCTATCACGTTGAGACCAGCTTTGAAGGCAGTCTATTCAAAGGAGATATTAAGATTATTAACGATCATGATAATGCTCGTGCGAAGGTAGTCTTAAAAGCAGAAACTCCATTAACTTGGGGGCCTAGAGCTAACTTTGATATAGATCCAGTTAACTTCGACTTCGCTCAAATTAATGGTAAAGCAACTGTGGAACAAGGAATTGACTTATATAGTAAAGAGGGAAATATTTCAGGAGAAATGATTCTAACTGGAATTAAACCTATTGCAGACCTAGAAGAACATCCTAATGAATACTTCTTTAGATTAACTGGGCCCAGCTTAACTATTCACAATCCTATTCAAGAAGAGTATTCGATGTATGCTCATTCTATGCCTCTTGGGCCAGAAAAGGAAGAGGAAAATATTCCATATCTTGAAGATATTGTAATTAACCCAGTTATTGAATCACCAACTGGCGAAACTTACCAAACTTATTTGGATTCGATGATTCCAGTACAAGGTGTAGGTTCTCAACCAGCTATAATGGGTAGTGTGGCAACTACACCAACTAATATTCCAAGTTCTCATACATTCTTTTATTTAGAAGATGAACGAGGAATCATGTGGAAAACTACCATTACAATTAACGGTGAATTTACAACTGAAATCTCTCATGAAAAAGATCCATCAGAGTATCTTCGTCCTATTTATTTTTATGACAGCTACAGAAAAATCTTAGCAAAACCAACAGTAACAACTTATGGGGTCGTACAATTAAAAGAAGAGGATTGTATATATAACTATGAAATTGGGAAATATATCAAACCAATGTATTTAAATGAGTTTAGATTAGTTAAAAAAGTTTATGGTTTAGAATTGGGAAGAAAAACTTTAATTCTAACACAAACTTACAAAGCATACTTTACAGACTTCAATCGAAAACTAGGAGATTGGGAAAAGATAACAGAAGATGGACAGTATTATATTTACTTTACTTGTGAGCATGGACAGCTAAGATTAATTGTTCGTCAATTAAATGCTGCCGAAACAAGTAGAAATCTGGACAGATTTACATCTACCTACCTAGAAGGAAGTGTATCTAGTATGTCAACTGGTACGAATATGTACATTGTTACAGAAGGACTAGCACCAGACTTCTTGCCAGTCGCAGACGTAAATGGAGATAAGATTCCTTACGTTATTACAGCAGATGAACGTGGTGTATTAGTTGCAGAAGAAGCTTATATTGCAGCAGCATCTTCTCGTTCTGGCAAAATATAGAGTAAAGGAGAAAAACTATGGCTTATCAAGAAATTAAAATTTCGGTTCCTCGTCGTCTGGAGGTTGATCCTCCAGCTTCGCTTGGACCTTCTAAATTCCCTACTAATGTAGACCAGCTTAAATTAATTGAGTATTCTAGTGTCCCTGCTGGTGGACAACTTGAATCTGATTTGAGACAATACTATACTTTATTAGCAAGTGTTGCTTCAAACAATGCCTCTCACCAAGATTTAACTACTCTTAAAGACCTTATGGTTCGTATTAGAGATTATGTCTTGACAGAAGATGACTATAATCTAATGGCAGATTCAATTAGAACAACACAAGAATACTTACGCAACTCAATGGAAGCGGCAGATGGAAACTATGAGTTAATCTCAGCTGTTGCTCAACAATTAGCAGACCAATTAAATGAATGGAGTTTATGGCTTCAATCTGAAATTGCAACATTAGGAGCAGAGCAAGGACTAGGAGCGCCAGTTATATTTGGCGAAGTAAACCCAGGTCCTTCGGCAATGGGATACTTATGGGTTAATGAAGGAATCCCAGATGATTTCATCGCACCTGTAATGTCATTCGATGGAGAGCTTGCTACTCTACAAGGAAGGGAGTAATGCTGTATGGCTATTCCAATTCCAGGAATTAGAGCAGATTACTCTGAAAAAGAATTACAGTTATATCTTCCTGTTTTAACAACATCACCAGCTATTCCTCAAGCGGGGAATAGCTACCTTTCTAATATTGAATTACAAAATGTATCTGCAAAAAGCATCTATTTAGAAAGAGGACAAATGGAAGCCGATCCAGGTTGGGATGGACAGAAGTATGACTGGACTTCAGGAGTGACTGAGATTCAAACAGATTTTATTAATGCAGGAGATTACAATAACGGGAATTTTAACATTCTTCAAAACACTGCATTAACAACTATGCAAACAACTAACTGGGTAACAGTTTTTGAAAAAGAAACAGATTCACCTTCTGCTTGGGTTTATGCAGTAACTGCCCCAACAGACGTAACAAAGATTTGGGTTGATACAACTAAACCAGATTTCGAACCTTTGTATTGGAGCGCAACTGGGTGGACTAGTTTATACGACGCACGAGCTAAAGAAATGCCTAAATCTTCTGTTCAGATTATTGAACAAAAGACAGGAAATTCTTTCCAAATCATTAAGGGTGAGACAAGTGGAAGAGTTGGAGTATCTCAATTTGCTAAACTGAAACTTCCTATTATGTCAAACACATATATCAATGCTGCTTTTGATATGGAAGAAACAACTACATCTGGTGGAATGTATATCAGAGTAGAGTTCTTTGATGAAAACAAAAAGTTTTTAATGACTAAAGACTCGCCACGATTCTTCAATAAAACAAATACTAAAAAGAGATTTAATTTCTCTTTCTTATATAGAAATGAATCATTTATAGACGCAGCTTATATTCGAGTTTCATATTTAACAGTTGGAGATAGAACTGTTGCAGCTGCAGCCAATCGTATGAAAGCTGAGTTCGGCATGAACGACACTGGATGGAACTTAAATGAAGAAGAAGTAACTTTAGATTTAAACGCAGGACAAATTGAAATGCCAATGCTTGATGGTTTAATTGATAAATCACAAGTAATTTCTGAAATTGCTGTACTTCGTTCTGTACTAGGAGAAGGATTACTTAAATGGCAAGAAGTTACCAGAATTAAGGCTTCAACAATGCAAGAAGCTGTGCTTTATGACTACTTCGTAGAGAACGGGAACTATTATAGATATGCATTGCAACCTATATTAGCAAATGGTGTAAAAGGTGCCATTACTACTTTCTATGATGTTGTAACAACTTTTGAAGGCTTCTGGCTATTGGGAGAAGAGGATAAACAATTCTCATTTATCTACGATGGTAAAATTGGTACAATGGATAGAGTTAAACCTAGAGATTATATCGAAACTATCGCAGGTCAGTTTCCTTATTCAGTAAGATCTTCAGAGTTAGATTATTATAAATTCCAGTTTAGTGGTAAATTAACATATCATCAAGATGTGCATAATTTATTAACAGCTCAAAATTATACGACCGCTATATCTCCTGACCCTACTATTCCTATCGGTAAGGTAGAATTGAAATATGGGGATGAAATGAAACTCAACATGAAGAACGACCTTGAAGAAATGCAAGATGGAATGGTTATGCAAAGAGCATGGCGTAACAAAATTCTTGATTGGCTATCAGATGGCAAACTTAAAATCCTTAAATCAGAAGCCCAAGGAAACTTGTTGGTTGAGATTAGTGATATTAAAGTTACGCCAGTTGAATCTTTATATGGTTTAGTAGCAGACTTTGAGTGTCAAATGACTCAAATGGGTTATGTAACAGAAGAAACCTTGCAACGTTATCTTTTACGTAAGGGTGAACTTACAAAAGAAGACCTATTACGTGAAGCAATGTCAGCAAGTCCATTGTAATGAATCAAAAGCCGGAAGTTTTCCTTCTGGCTTTTTTATATTCTAAAGAAACCGAGAAGAAGGAGCGATAAAATGAATACAGATGAATTAGAAATTTTAGATAAAGAATATCCTACGAGTTTTTTAGAAACTCTTTTTGAACATAACCAACGTATTGTACACGTAAAAATTCAAGCATTAGATTGGCAAGAAAGAGTTTTACGAGAAATACAAGGTATTGTTAGAAATGGTACTTATGGTGCCGATGGAAGTAGTAATGTTAGACGTAATTTAAGTTTAACTTTTTCAACAAGAGATAGAGAGAATGTTAAAATTATATCCTATTTAACCCCAGGTGTAAAAATAAATCTTTTCATAGGACTAGAAAACTTGACGACCATGTATCGTGAAGATAAAATTATTTGGTTTCCTATGGGGATATTTGTGCTAACAGAACCTACATTATCTCATACAACTGAGTCAACTCAATTAACTATTTCTGCACAAGATAAAATGAGCATGTTAAATGGAACGCTCGGTGGTAAATTAACTACACCAATTTCATTTACTCAACGTGTTAATGGTACTACTGTATCAATGCCTTGGAGAGAAATCTTTTTAAACACTGCTATTTTGTTTGGTAATGAAGATCCAGCTAAAGTAGTAGTAGATTCAGTACCAGATTACATTCAAGAATATACTCAAGTAAAATCTGTTGGTGGTTTGAAAGATACATTTATTCATGTTAATGCACCAGCTCAAGTTGATGGTGAAAGAATTATTACTAGAGCTTGGAGTCCAACAATTCCAGAAACAGAAATTAAATTTTCTAAAAATGAGCGTTTATATAAACTAAGACGCTTTGGACCTCTTGATCCTATTGCATCTAACTCAAGTAATATTGAACCTTATATGAAAGATGTTGGTGAAACAGTTACATCGGTATTTGATGATATAGTTGAAGCTTTGAGTAACACCCATGAATATTTCTATACTCGTAAAGGTGATTTAATTTTCCAACCAATTCCTAATTATATTAACCAAACATTTGATCCAGATGAAGATGAAGGTTTAGGATACTTTTCTTATGAATTAAATATGGAAGACTTTATTCCTAACTATTTAGGACTTCCATTTACTTATGATTTTTCAAATAAAAAAACAATCACTAGATATGACAACAATCCTACTTATACAAATATCAAAAATGACTTTGTTGTAACAAGTAGTACTGGACAAATCTTAGAGATTGCTATTGATGATAGGCCTGAAATTAGAGAAATTAAAGAATGGTTTATTGGTGTAGCAAAAGATTTTAATGCTGCTTCACCACAAATGAGCTTTATTCAAAAAGATGGAGTACAAAGAGAACCATACAATCCTCTAACAAATACAGTTCCATTTGAATTTAGAGAAGCTGTAAAAGGAAAAAGCCCTGTATATGTAGATGTTCCACTAGATAAAATTCCTTGGCAAGTAGCTTTAGGTTTGAAAAACTACTATATTAGAAATATCTATGGTGGAGCAAGCCCTTGGATTCTACCTAGATGGGGTCAAGAATGTGAGAGTATGATTTTTAAATACACTGCAAGTGCCGATAAAACTTCATATAATCCTAACACAGGAATTTTTAATCCAGCTAACATTTACATCGGTGAACCATGGTTAGCAGGTTATCCAATTTCTCAATCGGCAAGCACAGAAACCGAAACTGAGCAATTAGATTATTCGAACCCAATTTTCACTGCTGTTGGGGATCCAGCATTCTGGTCGTATTACTTAGATTTAATTGATACTAAAACTGCATTAGGAAAATATTCTATTGCATTAATTGGTAAACGTCAAGAAACGGCTCATTCTGAAATGGCAACAACATTATTTAGAACTAACCCAACAGAGATGGTAGTTGTAACAGAAACTGAGTTGGCTGAATTGGGTGGAGACAGTATCTTAGACGACCTTAAAGCACAAAGTCAAGCTTACGCTGTAATTAAAGATATTAACGACCAACTATTCTTACCAGAAGCTCTAACAGGAGAAGATAAAGGTAGAGTACCTTATGTTAATATTACTGGCGATCCAGCTAAATTACAAGAATTAAAATATGCTTATCAATTTACTGGTGGAGGTTTTTCTGTAAATGTTGGGGGTAAATTTGAAGGAAGTTTCTTAACTAATGAAGATGGAGTAGGAAATGAAAAAGATGCAAATATTTTCATCACAAACTATACTTATAAACATCCCATTACAAAAGTAACTTATACTCAAACTACTACAAGTCAAATTCAAGCACCTTGGTACTATCAAAATGAAGACTCCAACAAAGATGATTTTACAGAATATGCTTTTCTTGCTTTCATCTTAAATAAAAACTCAAGATGTCCAGGAAGTGGAAGTTCGAATCACTTTGCTTTGATTAAACATAACGATAAAGGTCAATGGTTTTATGGACAAGGAAACAAATGGACTCAATTTACTTTTAATGCCAATACAGATGTTATCGTAGCTGTAGCAGAACAAACTGTATATAAAGGTGAATATACATTTGGTTCTCATAGAATTGATGTCTTTAATGACTTATTCAATATTCGTGATTCAAAACTAGGTGATATGTTCACAGTAGATGGCGCAGTAGATTGCTTCTCAACAATTAGAAACTTAATTTACCAAAGAACAAACACTGCTGATGTTATTACTTTATCTGTCTTACCTGTGTACTCTTTAGAACCTAATACATTAATTTATGTAGAAGATGAAGAAACAGAAATCATGGGTATGTATATGATAACTGGTTATACTATAAATCTAAATACTCAAGGAACTCCTTTAATGAATATCACTGCTGTTAAAGCCAATCCGAGAATATAAAAAAGAGCCGCAAAGGCTCTTTTTGTTTATCCCCAATTTATTTCTTTATGAGAAGCATATCGTCCTAAAAGAATGGCATCGGCCTCATCTTGAGTTACTTTAATTCCATGAAGTTCTTCTACCTTCTTTTGGGCGTTACGTTTCTGTTCTGCACGAGCACGTCCAGTTACTTTATTAAAAGATTTCCAAGAGGAAGCATAATAAATATCTGGAATTTGTTGGTAATTATCTAGCACTGCTACAATAACGGCACCTTGTAATTGTGCTAATTGTTTAAAGGTTAGTGTGTTTCCATTCTTACCTTGTTGAAGTTGAATATCTTCAATAATAACTTTTAATTTTTCTTCAGGATATTTATCTTTATATGTTTTAATCACTTTTAATATGTTCTGAACAGTTTTACTTATTCTTTGATTTATTTCCCCTTCATGTTTAAATTTTCCATAATCAATTAAATCATGGTCTTTATAAACAGAATATCCAGAAACAACGGTTGCTTGGTCAAACGCAATATAGAGCATAGAACAACCCTCCTTTTACAGAAGTGTAAAATAGAGGGCTGTAATTATATTATGACGACCTAAGCACTAACACAGGCTTGCCATCTACTTTTCTTATCTCCAGCGAAGTTACTGGAAATAATTCTAAAGTAGGAATATCAAATTGTCCTCTTTGTTCACCCATCTTTTCAATATAAAGAGGAACATTATCTTTTAGGAAAGATAGGTTTTGCAAATCTTCAGTGCTTATATTAGATACTGTCGGTTGATCCATGTCCCCCAACTCTCTTTCCTCCAGCAACATCATTGTCTGCCAATAAGAATGGCTGGAACATTCCTTGGAAGATGCGGTCTCCCTTTTTGATCCATACTGTTTTGGCACCAAAATTAATGAATTGACCCATAATATGTCCATCGTTATCTTCATTTCCATAGTAATCAGCATCAATCACGCCAATTCCATTAGATAAAATAAGATTTTGTTTTAATGGATTGCTAGAGCGATTAGCTAAGACTAAGACTTCTTCTTCACCCATATAGGCTTTTACCCCAGTAGGAACTAAAACAGGTTTAAATGTTTTGTTAGCTAAATCTTTAACTTTCGCAAGAGCCTCTGGTCCTAGGATAGTTCCTACAACTCGATCGGACTCTTCTTCTGTTTTAGAATGTTCAAGTGCGAGACTGCTAATATCTAATGATTGAAGAAAATTTGGATCCTCTAAAGCTTGAACAGGATCGATATCTAATGCTTTAAATAAATCAAACAATTTAGATTGTAATGATAAAACTGTGATTGGATCAATAGCATCTAAATCAACATCTCCATTTTTTACTTGGTCTTCTGTTAGTTCAAATCCAAATAATTCTCCTGTCATAATTTTAAAGATCCCATCTCTGTAAATTTTATGCAAATCTGCAAGAGAAGGAATTACAACATCTTCTGCTGCTTCAAAGTCGTAGCCTGCTGCATTAGCAGTGCCACGCTTTGGTAAGTTAATCCCTTTATCTTCAAATCCTTTAGCTACTTCAAATCCTCGTTTTGTCATATTAATGTTTCTCTCCTTTATCTCTTCTCATTTATTTTTAAAATTAAATTTCTTCTACTTGCCAGCCTGCGCTATAAAACTTGAAGTAGATCCCATCGATATAAAGGCCTAAGCCATCTTTTTCTTCATCGATATCTTTAATATCAATCATCTTATGTTCTACTAATTCATTAGTAGCGACCAATACTGAATCTTCAGAACAAGTAACAAATGTACTTTCTTCTAAGAAATCTAATATATGGTCAGTAACTTTTTTAGCATCAGCTGTTTCAGTTTTTACAAATACCTGGGTATAATTAATTTTACGTGAATTAAGAATAAAATACTTAGAGTTTTTAGCATTCTTAACATAGTCTAAAATCTTTTCGGCAATAATTTCTTTATCTAATACAGGAGCAGAAGCTAATGCTCGCTCGATAATTTCACCTTTTTTAATTTTCCCTGATTCATCGATAATATTTTCCATTACTTATTCTCCTTTTGTTTCTGCAACCACATAATTGTTAATACTGCATAGTTAGCCATATCAAGCAATGTATCTTCAATAGATTCATCATCTACTTCTTGCTTACTAGAGGTAACTAATTGAGTTAAACGTTTATGTTTTTCTTTAAGACGTCCTACTGCATAAGATGCGCCAAGATCATCTAATACTTCTTCAAAAGCATTGCCATAATCTGAGTTTTTCTTAGAGAAAGTATCTGCCATTTCATCTAAGATTTTTTTATGACGATATTCATCTTCTGTCATCATTTTTCCATCAGATACGTTTAAGTCTAATGCGCCTATCTTTATTTTTTCAGGTTCAAATTTATCTGGTCTGTTAGGTAAGCCCCATCCGTGCATATTGTCACCTATAATACTATTTCTATCATCTGCCATGTTTTCGAACATCCTTCCTTAACTTTATAATTAATTATAACATTTTAAACGAGAAAAATCAAGAGAAGAAATAAATCTTCTCTTTTTATGCTCGTTCTGATTGAAGCTTAAATTCTCCTTCTGAATCCTCAACTATCAATGCAATATTTGGATATAAAGAATTAGAATAAGCTTTTGGAATAAATTGATCATCCCTACGATACCCATGTAAGAATAATTTATTCCCTCGTTGGAACCAAGATTTTTCTGTTACTTTCTTACTTCCATCTGCTTGACGTTCTGAAATTTGTCTATCCCAATGAGAAAACTCACCTTTATACATTTTCACTAATACTACGTCTCCTTCTGGAGTTAATAAATCAATACTTCCTTTAACTTTATTTTTCCCAATAACTGTCCCAATAATTGAGAAAGTTTTATTTCTGAACCAACGTCCAGATGCTTCTTTGATTGGACTTGGACTTAATTCTCTAAAGCTAGAAATATTATATTTTTCGTAGTCAATGTGAGCCAATTCATGTTCTGTATAATAGAAACTCATTGCTTCCATTTCCCAAGTTGGAATAGAACCTTTTCCAAACTCAAAGAATTTCTGAACCATTTCATAAACTCTTAATGATTCAAATAAATCTTTCTTGTTTTGTTTCAACCATTCTCTAATTGGATCTAAAGCTTTATCATATGTTTTAGCCCATAATTTCGCATCCATGATGTAGTCTGCACCACGACTAAAGTCTTTATATTCATAAAGATTCTCTTTTCCAATCGAATCTAAGAATGCTATTCCTCGTTGATCAAGAAGAATATCTTTAGTTTCAGTCTTACGAAGTTCAGCTTTTACATAACGATTAAACTCATAAATTCTATAAGAATCACCAAACTCAGTTGGATCCATTAAACCAGCTTCGACTAACAATGGAACCTGTGTAACTGTTAAGTTTTTACGTTTTGGTGTGATAAGTTTTGCATACTTTAACAAAGTTATTCTTCTATCTTCATTATCAATTTTTCTAAAAGCTCCTGCTTTGATTAACGTTACTGCTTGAACTTTATTAGGTTCAGCTCTCTTAACAAAATCTTCCAATGAAGTAAAAGGACGGTTTTCAATTATCTTTTGAATGAAATCATAACCAATACCAGTTAATGAACGGAAACCATAAGAAATAAAGTTACCATCAACATTTGGTGTAAAACTTGCTTCTGATTCATTAATATCAATAAGTTCAACCTTAATTCCATGTTTAATTGTATTCCCAAGAGCGACAGCAATTTTAGAGTAATCTGTATTGGACCCCTCTTCATCACCTGAGTTGACAACTAAACAACCACAATTCCAATAAATAGATGGATAATGATTAAATAAGTTCAACTCTTGGAGAGCTATCAAAGTATAACCAATCGTGTGTAAGATACTGAATGAATAACCCATTTGCACACTTACTGCTGTGTCCCAAATATATTGAATCGTATTATGAGAACATACAGCTTGATCAAATACTTTCTGTCTTAATTCTGGAATCTTATCCATTAATTTCTTACCAATGATTTTACGAGCGCCATTTGCTTCTGTTTCTGTAAACCCACAAATCTCTGGGTCCATCAACAATATCATCAGTTCCTCTTGGGTATTTGGAACTCCTGATGAAGGAAGATAATGTTTCTCTAATAATGGAATTTCCTCTTCTGGAATATTATATTTAGCTAACTCTTCATACCATAACTGGATATTCTTTTTAAACCTTGTATATTTATCAAGTGGCATTTCTCCACTCTCTGTTGCCATAAGACGCATTAACGAGTTCAAAGCTGCTGCTTCACGAACTTCCTCTGGTTTCGCATTTCTCATAGCTTGTTTACCAACTGGTGTATCTAACTGGAATACATCTAAAACTTTATTATCCCAAGTAGGTTCCCACAATTTTCTGTCATAATCAAGTACGTCTGGGTGAATGTTATCGAAATAAGTCTGTTTCAAACTACCTTTCCATTCCATCCGACCATCTTTAATTAATAAGTCCATTGTTTTACGAATTTTATCTAATGCTTCGATTGACAACATATCCATTTTTAAAGCACCCATATCATCACTATCATGATAATCCCATTGAGTAACTTCTAAATCTTTTGCTGTTTTCATCATTGCATTAATATCTGTATAAGGATGATTGAAAATATAAACTCCACTTGCATGAGAACCACGACTTTTTACAATACCCTCAATCGCCAAAGCTGTTTCTAAATAGTTTTCATACTGAGTTATTTCTGCAACAAACTCTCTAACAGGTCTACGTCCTTTTTCTGGATTACCATAAACAACATCATGAAGTCCCCAGTCAAAACCACGTTCATTTGGAATCAAACCACTTAAATAGTTTGAAATATCATCTGAAATCTCTAAACCACGAGCTGCAGTTGCTAAAGCTGATTTTGCCCCCTCTGTTCCAAAAGTTGCAATATTTAAAACTCTATCGTGACCGAAAAAGTTTTTCAAAGCCGCCAATATCTGTTCTCTCTTGGAGCCTTGAGAATCAATATCACAGTCAGGTAATTCAGGTCTACTTTCAGCTAAATGTCGCCAACTCATATCTCCAACGTAAGGTATTGGATCAACCTGTGTAATATCTAATAACCAGTTTGAAACAAATCCCATCGCTGAACCACGAGATACTCCAACTAATGAATCTCCTTCATCCCAAATCAATTCTACAATTTTTTGAGCTGAATTATAATAAGATGTCATTGGTTGTTTTAAACGTTCTGAGATTTTAATTAAAGTTCCTGCTTCAATATTTAATTGATTGAAATATTCATCATTATTTTTCTCACGATTAACTAATTCATTCAAACAAGAACGAACCCAATATCTATCTTGATCTTCATCTGAATTTTCAAGTAACGATAAGTTTTCATATTTTTCCCAGTCAAAGTTAGAATACTCTGGCTTTAAATCTGGAACCTTTACTGCTACAAATGGAATCTCTTGTCCCCTAAACAAAGTATAATGAGAAAGACTTTTTCTCATTTTTTCTAAGTTATCCAACATTTCGTTATATTCTTCTTCTGAAAAATCTAACATAAAATATTCTTTAACTTGTTGAGGAGACATCATATAAGCTGTATAATAAAAATCATCTACTTCACGTTCAGCTTGTTTACTATTCAAATAAGCTTTATGAATCTCTCTATCATCTTCTGTAAGATAATGACTATCTGTACTGAATACAACCGGTACATTCATCGCCTTACCAAGTGTCCAAACTCTTCTATTTACATATCTTTGTTCTTCTGAAGTATTAGGTGCAATTTCTAAATAAAAATCGTCTTCACCAAACACTTCTTGATTCCATTGAACAAAGTCTACAATACGTTGTTTTTCTGCATCAATTTCTGCTCTAGCTAATTCTTCTCCAAATGGTACATCTTCTGAAGCTTTAATATTTAAAAATGCTTGAGCTTCAACACTACCTAAACAAGCTGTCGAAGAAATTAAATGACCTTTACCATTTTCTCTTTCCATAATTTCTTTAACTTGATCTCTTGTAATAGGAGTTCTTTGTAAACCTCTATCCCAATAAGAATTTTCCCAAGCTTGAGAAGATAAGATTCTCAATAGTTTGTGACCAATTTCATCTTTTGCAATTAACAAATGATGATAATATTTTTGTCCCATTTCTAAATTCTCGACTAAATAAATTTCATCACCAAAACCGACAGTGAATGATTCGTGATCAATTTCACCATCTTTCTCTAATTTATCTCGATAGTGCATCAGTTGTGCATGTCCAGACAATCCCTCATGGTCTGTTAAAACATAACCTGACAAACCTAAATCTCTTGCGTAGTCTACTGATTTTTTAATGTCGTTGATTGAATCAGCAAATCCTAGTAACGCATTACTAAAACTTGAATGATTATGAATACTGAAATACGCCAATTTATCAACTCCTAATATTATTTATACTTAATTATAACACAAAACATCATAAAAGTCAACTCTTGTTTTTCATATAGCTAGAAAGGAGATGATGCTTAAATGGCAACAAAAGCAGAATTAATAGATTTATTTAAACAAGGTGAACAATTAAAAGGGGAAAACTTTAAAAAATTAATAGAATTTATTCCCAATGATTTACCTCAAGCGCAAAAAGATTTTCTTTATTCTTTTGTAGACGCTATGCCAGAAGAAAATGGTGTAGGTGATTTAACCTCAATCTTGATTTTCCCAGAAAAGGTTCAGGCATTAGACCAATTTGCTACCGCTCTTTCTCCAGAAGATCAAAGACAAGCTTTCTTTCAATTTGTTCAATCTATGAACCAAAAGACCGTAGAGAATATTGATGGTTTGAATACTTTAATGGGCGAACAAATTGACCCATTAACAATGACAACTATGACTATGTTTAATATGGTAATGGACACTAGAACTAAACTTGGTGAAATCGAACAAAGACTTCAAGCTTTAGAAACTCCAGCTGAATAACAAAGAAAAAAGGAAGAATTTCTCTTCCTTTTTTTTATTTCCATAATGGACTATCTTTATCATAAATTAATACACACTTATCCTTAAAACGAGTTACCATGGTATAAATCAAACGATGGTGGTTTGTTCCACGCATACGTTCCTCAATGCCTAGTCCTTTAGAATATTCACTACCTTGTGATTTATGAGTTGTAATTGCAAAACCAAAATCTGCTGAATTAATTTTATCTGCTGCCTTAGCATTTTGATCAAAGATATAGCTAGTTTCTCCTGTTAAGAATGGCAGAGCATCAAACTTAACATTTCTAAACTCTGCTGTATTAAAATCTGGCATAAAACTCATATATCCATACACAGATGCCTGATTAATAATATTCCCACGAGGATCCCGAATAGGCTCAGAAACTCTTGTAACATTGCCAATCAATCCATTGATAATAGGGTTCCCATCTGTATTAACAAACTCCCAATTATTTCTAGTTAAAATGATCTTATCTCCTACTACTGGCATGTTGCCTGTGTGACCCAATTCTTCTCGAACTGTTCTATTCAGTTCATGACGAGTTGCATTTTTACCACATAAAATTTGGTCGGCCCATAATAACATCCCTGTATTTAGCTCTTCTCTTGGAAACATCTGAACATTCTCATCTGAGAAAGGCTCAATAGGTTCACGATTACGAATAGCATGTGCTAAACGAATAATGCTATTTCCTTCAGCTTGTCGAACGATTTCATCTAAGAAAATATGAGGAGAAGCAAGCATTCCATTATCCGTACCGATTGGAGGCAACTGTTCTGGATCACCAATATTAATAACATGTAAACCAGTATTAGCTATAACTCTTAACATTGAATCTGGAACCATTGAAACTTCATCAATGATAATAAGTTTAAATGCACTGAATAAACTTTTTTCTAAAGGTATATGGATAAAATCATCACTACCTGGAATTTTTACACTTTTGTAAAATAATTTATGAAGTGTTTTAGCTTGAGGGAAACCATTTTCTTGTAAACGTAAAGCAGCTTTACCAGTATATGCTCCTACAAGATATTCGCCTTCTTTAATTCCTAACGCATCTAACAACATATGAGATAAGTATGTCTTACCTGAACCAGCTAAACCAGCAATCGTTGTATAACGTTCCTTTAAATTATATCTTTGTCGTGCAATTTTTAGTCCTTCTTCTTGTTTTTTAGTCAAAGACAAACTATCACATTCTTTCTTTATTATTATAATTAATTATAACATTTTATAAAACAAAAATCAAATAAAAGGAAGAGCCTTTAACTCTTCCTTAATAGGGGGGGGGTGGTTTTAGGATTTTGCTTTTTGAAAAATTTTGAATCCAGAAACCATTTCATTTTTTTGCTAAACTCATGGTTTTCCGAGAAATAGGGATCGCAAGCGGGAATTAGAAATAATATTGTTGAGTTTCTTTAATATCAAAGTCTTCAACCATAACTTGCAAATTGCTTTCCCCTTTGAAAGTATTCATGGTAACTTTACCAATTACATCAATCGTTGTTCGTTGATTTTGTTTTAAAGCTACTGCTTTATCCATAGGAACCCCAAAAGAGACGAATTGAAGTGGGCCTGACTTGAATCGAACTAATTGGCTGTCGAAGCTGCCACTTGTTTCAATATCTCCTTTAAATACTGGCACATCTTTTAATAGAAAGACTGGCTCTTCTAGCCCTCTCGCCCAGAATGTAGCATAGCGAGTAATTTCAAGCATGTTATCGATCGATAGCTCAGAGTAATTAATAATGAAATCTAATTTGTAGACTGGTTCAAATACTTCCCCTGCTAATTCAGTATTGAAATAGTCAACTAATTCTTGTTGTGTTCCAGCAGGAATACCAAAACCATGAGCTGCTTCGTGTCCTTCTGCATAGATTACTTTACCACTCTCATTCAAGAAAGTTTTTAAGTTAGGAAGAGTTGATTTATCATCGCCACGAGCGGAACCTGAGAAAACAAGCTGTCCATCAAAAGTATGTTCTCTTCCGATTAGAACAGGCTTTTTATATTTCTGCAAGAATTTATTGGCAATCAAACCATTAAATTCAGAAGGAAACTCGCCTTTTGTATCTAACAGAATCAACTGGTTTTGCTCTAAGTTATTTTCGGCAATCTGAGTAGCTAATTTATCCATAGCTTTATCAACTTCTCGTCCTTGACGAGATTTAATATTTCCTAGAATACGAATTGCTTGTTCTTGGATAATCTCTGTTTCGCCTTCTTTAGCTCCACGTTTTTTAGATGGAACCTCTTTGTGTACTTTGGTACACATTGCTTTTGCAAGCATTTGTTTTTCTTCAATAGTTCCAACACGTACTGTTGCGTTCAGTAATGGAACTACATAAAATGCGATACCAATAGGAGTTACTTGGTCTCCAAGGTTGTAAGATTTCACTTTATACATACTCTTCATAAAAGCTGTATGAACATCTTTCATTCCTTTTTGAACCATATACATTGCTTCTGGTGTATTGATTTCAATCATATCACCAATCATACCTACTGCAACTAAATCATAATACTTGTCAGCAAATTCAAAACCATAAGCTTTGTCATATGCTTTCGCAAATTTTTGACAAACACCAACTCCAGATAAGTTTTTATTTGGATAATCATCCAAAGAAATATTTACCATAGTTGCATGTTCAGAATATTTATCAGCATCATGATGATCTAGTACAACTACTTCTATCCCAAGGTCTTTAATCTCTTTATGGACATCTTCTTCATTAGAAGAACAGTCAGGAGCAATTACTAGACAAAATTCGTCCCCTTTGGCAATAAGTTCCTTTAATACGTTAACTTGAATGCCGTGGGCCTTACCTGGTTGAATAAAAACTCTTAAACGTTTATGTAGTTCAGGGTAACAATCCGTTAAATACATAAACATTAAAGCAGTCGAAGTTAAACCATCGGCATCTGGGTCTTGTTGTATTGCAATTAGTCTATCATCATTCTCAATATAGTGATGAATTAACTCAACAGCTTCTTTCATGTTCTTCATTAAAAATGGATCATGCAGAGCTGACTCATTTAACTTCATAACGGAGTCTGGGTTGACTCCTCGATTCTTAAAGATATTATAAATATCATCACTATTATTTCCTATTAAATCATAACGTAACAAATATGTCGTCCTCCTCTTCAAGTTCAGGTTGTGCCCACTCTCCTGGTGGCACTACATCTTCTTGAAATTCTTCTTCGATTTCTTCAATCGTTCTTTTCTTATGATACAAAGTATTAAAAACATCAAAACCATCATCTATTGGAGAGTCTTTATATCCACTAATCATTTCATCATCTAAGATAAAACTAAATTTAACACCCTGATTACTAAATCTATCATTAATCTTTCTATATAAATCTATTAGTTTATAAAAATCAGAGTCTTCTGTTTGTTTAAACTGTCTATCAAATGCAAAAATAATTTCTTCCACACCCATAGACTTTAACTGTTCAAACTGATGTCGAGAAAATTTCATTCCAAAAGAAGCTACTGAGATATTGTTCTGTGGTCCAAGGACATCATCCATTTTCATCACAGATTTTTCTCCCTCATATATAATTGCTTTTTTCTTTTTACGTATTTCTAAACCATTATGATTTAAACCAAATAAATAAAATGATAATGGAGAAGAAAACATTTCTCCCTTTCGAGTTAAAGGTCGATATTTCCCATACATCAACTGATCTTCGGCTGATAATATCCTCTGTCTAATTCCTAACAAGTTCCAAAATTCATCGAAGTGAGGAAAAGCAGCAGACATTAAACTAGGATTTAACTTAACTCCATACTTTCTTTGAGTTGCTTCAGAGATTTGTTCTTCAACCCAGTTATCTACGATTGCATTAGGTAACTCATTCAAAACATTCTTATCAAAATATAAAAATGTTGGTGGTACATATTCTTTGTTATCATCAATTTCTTCATCGAACTCTTGTTTGCCAGCAAATAAAAAACTACTTGAATGAACAAAAGTTTTAATTGAATCTTCTAACTCAAGTTCTTCACCAGTTTTAATTACGTGCATCTTATTAATTAATTCAAATATATCAAAGTTCGCTCCACAATCTGTGTAACAGTTAAATAACTTTGTATTATGATAATAATAAAGCTTATGTTTACCTTCGCCTGGATGATTATGACAAACTGTCTCAAACAAAAGTTTCTCTTCATCCAAAAACTGACCTTGCACACCCATCCCTGTTAAAAACTCATAGACAGAATCAATCGTCATACCATTCTTTAAGGCATCTTTATCCAATCTTAAATTGAAATTATCTGTCATACAACTACCGCCATTTCTTTTTTCTAATATTACTATAATTAATTATACCATATATAAAGAAAAAAGTCAAGAAATTAATTCTTGACTTTAAAATGCGCTGTTCTTGAATTTATTTGCGCCACTCTTTTTATCTCTATATTGAAGCTCTCTTTCAGCTTTTTTCTTAACATTAATTGTTGTTTTATCAATAGGAATAACTTCATTCATACTATCTGTTAAATATAAAGGTTCAACACGACAAGTACCTAAATCTGCATTACACCATAGTTTAGTTCCTGCATACTTACCACGACGAATCTTATAAAAGCTCATGATATAATTAGGTTTCTTATATCCATTAGCTACTAATTCTTCTATGATAGCTTCATCAATAGGACGAACTTTAGTAGCAATAATACCAACGTCAACCCTATCCGCAATAGCTTTCGCACCACGTAATAGATTCTGTGTTAATTCACCTTCCAGATAATCTCCATTTACCTGAGTACCTGACTCTATAAACACATGAAGATTAGTTGCTAAGTTTTTCAAGCTAGTTGATAGCATAAACAAAATTTGGTCTTCACGCAGTTTCATTCCATTTGCAATAGAAGAAATTTCTGCCAAGAATTTCATAGATGTATGAATATAATCAAAGAAGAAAAACTTACAATCATGCTCACGATAATATGAACGAATAGTTGTTTCAATATCTTGAATGGAAAAGTCTGGAATTAACTCAAAGTATAAAGGTGAGTTTTCCATAATCTCAATACCTTGAGCCACAACGGCTTTTTGGTCATCATTTAATTTACCATCTAAGATAAGATCTTCTTCAATCCCTGTTAAATAAGCTAAGGCTAATGTTTGTAATTCATCAATCTCTAACTCTGTCGAAATAAACAGGGCGCCTTCTTGAATACCATTCCCTTCCCACTTTTGGGTCTTCTGATTATACAGTTGATCAAAAGCCATGTGACAAGCATCCGCCATCATTAAACGAGATTTACCTCCACCAGTTGGAGCTGAACGCAGATAAAATTTTCCTAGTCTTGCTCCACGAGTTACAGTATTTAAAGTTGAAATTGGAAAAGGTGAACCAAAGTCTGGAGTTTCACTAAATGATTCAATTAAATTCCTTAAACCATCACCTGCTTGTGCGGCTACTCGTTCTGAACCATTTGCTGAACCTGCCATAATTTGACTAATTTTATCACTAACTGTATCAGCAATATCTTTTAAGCTTGTTTTCTCTAACCAGTTATTCTGTGCCTCAATCAACTTAGCATTCTCGGAATCCCAATCATAAAACTCTTTAACTGATACTCCATTACGTTCTAAGTTTCTTAATAAAGTTAATTTCTTAACCTTATCAAAGGAAGGCTTAAATAACGTGGGATCTCCAACTTCTCGCAGTTTACTAAAGTAAAAATCGCCTTGTCGTTGCTTACCTTCTGGCGTATCAATTTCTTTATTATAGAAACTATAAACAGATGGCTTACCTTGAATATAGGATTCAATAATTCCTTCACTAAATTTCGAATGCCCAATAGAGAAGAGATTGTACATAATAGAGAAAGCCACTTTTGTCATTGGGTCGGCGAAATCTCCTTCTCCTAATGCTTGGGCCTCTTGGGTTTCAAACAATGCCGGATAAGTATATAATGCCCCTAATAACATATTTGACGTAGTTCTATCATAATAACGCTCCAAAATATCACTCCTCTAGTAGACTATCTAAATCAATTAGATTTTTCATTTTATTGGTTTGTTGTGGTTTAATTTCCACTTCAACTGTTTTAGAAACTATATCAGGAATAATTGTAGATTTTAATCTTTCTTTTTCCTCAAAATAGTTTCTTGCATTTACATAATGATAAGGAACAATAGCTATTCCCATTTTAGGAATCAATCTCATTTTTTTAACATTTGTTAAATAAACTAATGTTCCTGTTATTCCTTGAACAGTCATATTATTTCTTGTTGTTAAGTCTTTAATTTGCTTTCTTATTAATGGATAGTTAATAAAATTATCTCCCCAAACTTCTCGTAAGAAATCAAATAAGACTTCTGTATCATCTTTATTTTTTTGAATTTGTTTATAGCAGTCGATATGATAGAAGCCTTTGGAAGTTTTTTCAAAATTTCCTTCAACTCGCACAAACTTCTCACGACAATGTTGACAAATTACAGGTTTTTGTTGAGCCATATTTTCACTCCTATCAAAAGAAATAGCAGAGGAAAAGAACCCCCTTCCTCTGCTACTATGTTATTCTTATTTATTAGTCGCAGCTAATTCTTTAAGTTGAGTTAAAGCAGAGTCAACTAATTCAGCTTGCTTAGGTAATGCTTCGGAAATCTTAGCACCATGACCTAAGTTTTCATTTACAATGTCTACAATACGAGGACCGTAGTAGTCTTTGTTTTCATTCATTAATTCGCCAGCAATTTGGTTGAACTCTTTAACCAAGTCTTCAACTGGAGTAGTTACTGTTTTATATTGGTAAGCATCAGATTTAGTTGTTGTAACAGCTTCAACACCGAAACCTTTTTCTAAAGCAGCAACTGCATCAGCAATAGTATTAACCAAGTTATTGTAATTAAAGACAATAGAACTAGGGAATACATAGTCTACTTCAGGTACATCTGGGAAACGAGATCCAGCTGTAAATCGAGGTGTTCCACGCATAAACAAACGAACTTCTTCTTGTTCTGTTTCTGGGTTTACAACAGAGCGAGAGTAACCAATAATATCTGCCATACGAGTAACAATTTTATTAGCACGTTTATCCAAAGTAGGAACAATTTGATTGTACTCAGTTCCACTTTCATCTGTAAATGTTTTGTCTTGTGAGTGAGAAATTAAAATTAAACCATAACCCATTTGCATAATTTTACGCAAGTTTGCATCTAATTCTTTTTCTACCAATCCATAACCTTTACCGAATGGAATATCTGCAATAGTTGCTACTTGGTTTTGATTTGAGATATATTTCTCAGCCAATTCTGCAGCGATATCAGCCGTATCGACAATGATGTTGTCATATGTTGCACGAGCTTCATCACTATCTAACTGTCGCAATACTTGTTTGAAATCAGACCAAGTATTCATTGGTAAAGCTAAAACTCCTGGAATTGCATTATAACCTTTTTCAAAAGCTAGTAACAAGCTTTTAGGAAACTTAGCAGCAGTAGTTGTTTTACCTGACTTAGGCTCTCCATAAAACATCAAGGCATACCCTTTCAAATCTTTCGATACTTGGTGTGGTTCCACAGCAAAAATATCTACCATTATATCACTTTCCTTTTCTGAAATTTTATGAAAACTTTTTGTTATTAATGTTTTCAATGAAGGAGCCGAACTTTTTGTTCAGCTCCTTTTTGAGAGCACTAATATTAGAAGTTAAATTCTCCTGCTTTAGCAGCTGGTTTTGATGCTGTGTTCGCCGCAGGACTAGCATTAAATGCGTTTCCTCCAGCGTTTTTAGCTGCATCTTCAGCTTGAGCAACACTTACATTAAACGCTTGACGTCCTTCTGTAATTGCTTGTTCTAACAATTCGTCCATATCACGAGTTTCAGTTGAAGCACCCTTGATAATGTTTTCACGAGTTGTTGAATTAATTTCTTGAACATGAGCTTCACCGAAAGCATTTTCAGTTGTTTGAGTTCGAGTAATAACTGTGTTTACTACATCGCCCCAAATTTCAACAACAGATGGTTTTGGTAAACTATTTAGGTACTTAACTCCACCTTCGTTTTCAATAACAAAACGAACTGGGAATAATACACCACGATAATCAGCAATTTCTGCTTCTAAGAAGAAACGACCAGTTTCTTGTTCTGTTTCACGATCTACTTCTGGAGTCAAATCTTTTGTAATTACTGCATCAACAGCAAATTCAGATTTGTCAGAACCAATTCGTTGTGGGTTTGTTTCGATAAAACCTGCACCAATTTGATAAGTCTTAACTGTACTTCCATTACTAATAAATACATTTGGACTAATGTTCGTTCCCATTTGAATACGACGTCCAATTACTGGGTTAGGTTCACCCTTAGCTTCTGCTGCTGCAATTTCATTTAACCAACCATGTGCTGTGGTATAGTTTCGGTTAATATTACCGTTGTTGAATTTTTCCATGTACCATACACGTAAGTTTTGAACATTCTGATCATCAGTTTTAACTGAAATTGTTCCATTGATTACAGTATATTCTTCGTTATTGGTTTTCTTTTTACGTGTTTCGTTTTTAAGGTCTAAATCAACGATCTCTCCTACGATAACCACCGAATTTTTGAATTTCACTTTTGCTTTGTCTGCCATAATTTAATTTCCTCCAATTAATTTGATTACATTATTATTATATATTGTTTATTTAAATTTGTCAAGTTTTTATTTCGGCTTTGTATCTTTCCAAAGTTTTAGACCTTCGATTAAAGCGTCGTCATATAAAAACTCTTTGTAAAATCTAACACGTTTGCGGAAGATAAGATTAGAATCTTCCTGACGAACAAAATCATCTGTTTTCAAAGATTCATCACGTAAATGTTCTAAATCTTCCTTAGAGAATTTGTCGCCATATTTTTTAACGGCATCATCAATACTAACGAAATCTTGCCAAGTCTTACCTTCATCTTCACTAATCTTAATCCCAAAGTAATGTACACCAGTTCGAACCGGTTTAATTCCTTTGTCAGCTAAGAATTGCGATAAGTTTTTTGAATAACTCTTGAAAGTCTTTCTTTTTTTCTTTTCATTATTTGTCATAATAGTGCCCTCCAACATTTTATTATTTATTTCTTATTTAACTTTATAATTAATTATATCATTTTATGAAAATAAAGTCAAATTATTTTATTCTTGCTTCGTTAATTTTAGCTTCCCCAATTAAAGAACTTGGTTCAACTATTGGTTTATCAATTTTAACATAAGAATTTTTTGTACGATCAACTTCATAAACATATCCATGAATATCACACATTAAATCTGTTTTGTCGTCTGGAGAAAGATAAACCATTCGTAAAATTTTATCATTTTCCCAACAGAAAGGACAATAATGGTCTTTGTTGTACATCATAATGTAGCAACCTCCTTTATATTTTTGATTACTTTTAATTTAAAGGAGATATTTCTGGCTTTACTTTAAAGAGACCACTAATCTTCTACGATTATTAATTCTAATTCTGATGGCGAACAGTTGCAATATTGTTGAAATCCATGCTTATCACAAAATAAGCCACGCTTCCCATCCTCCAGCATTTCAGAATAGAGTCTAATTAGACGTCCTTCCTTCTTGCATATTGGACAAAGATATTTTCTTGAATACTGCCTAATCATTTTCTTTCAGAACCTTCATGACTTTAGTTGCGTCAAAACCGGTTGAGAGTAACTCTGTCTCTCCGTTAATTAACATAGGATAAGATTGTCCACCTTGGACAATACCCTCATCTAATAACATTTGAAAAAGAACGGCGTCTTCTCCCGTTACTGTATCTTTATTTAAAATAGTGATCTTTTCTGCTGCTTTCTTACCTACTGGAGTAAACTTCAAGAAATTCTTAAAATCATTACAGTAGGGACAATCATTTTTTGTTAATAAATACATATTCATTAAGTATTTCCCCCAATTTATTTATTTCTTCATCATGCTCGTCTGGAATGAAAGTTAATTCAAACTTAATAGAATAAATCTCTTTACCTAAAATAATTTGTATGCTATCCAAAGCGGCACAAAAATGAGCGTAAATAGTAATACCACTCCCGAATAAAAATGCTACCTTCTCTTGGAGCAATTCTCTGTTTTCGATAACGAAACGCTTCATCTCTACGGGTATTTTACCATTCGCCCATGTATAACTTCCTAAAGTAATTATATCATATTGTTCAATATTTGTCAAATTTTTATCTCTATACAAGTTGAAATAAGTGATGTCGAATTGGTTCGAGAATTGCTTCCCAAACCAATCAACAAAACTTTGAGTATTCCCAGTTTTACTTGTATATAAAACTAAAAGTTTTTGCATCATAAATCGTCCCAATCATTTTTATCCTCTGTGACTTTAGAATAATTTGTTACACGTTTTTCAAAGAAGTCTGTTTTAGTGTTGTTAATATTTTCAGAGTCATAAGCATTGATCCAAATCATTGGGTTAGCTTTTGAATCGAAAATTTTATCTAAGCCTAAGTTTTGTAATAGAATATTAGCACGCCATTCAATATATCCATGCAATTCTTCCATGCTAATACCAGCATAACCTTTATACAAATCATCTGCTAAAGCTTTTTCACCATCAACAACTTTTTTAAAGAAATCATAAATCCATTTAGTTAATGAATCTTTTTCTGTATCAGTTAAATCTAATTCTCCAAGAATTGTACGCACAACCAATGTTTGGAAATAGCTGTGTTGAATTTCGTCTCGTTGAATTAACTGAATAATTTGTCCAGTCCCCAACATTTTTTTGTTACGATTCATTAAATAGAAAGGTGTAAAACCATTCGTAAAACGAATACCTTCTAGCGCAGCCATAGCGACTAATGCTTCAACCATACTTTGTTTAGTTGGTTCAGAAACAAATTTTTCAAATTGATCCAAGATTAATTCACTAGCACCTAAGATTAATGGGTCTGTTTTAGGAATGCTAAATACTTCATTAGCTTCTTCTTTCGTTAAGAAAGTGGTTGCAATATAAGTATAACTTTCGTTATGAATAGATTCTTGTGATGCAATATAAGCCATTATCGCTTTGATAGCAGGGTTTTTAATATAAGAAGCTAATTGTCCATCAATTACAGTAGAAATGGAATCAAGTAAAACTAGCTGTGAAATACTACGTTTATAAAGCTCTTTCTCAGCATCACTCATATTTGTTCGCCAATCACGAGAATCAGAGCCTAGTGTAACTTCTTGGGGAATCCAGAAGTTTTGTTTTAATTCGGAATATACATCATACCATACTGGATCTTGTTCATCCCAATAAAGTAATCCTGAATGTTCTCCAAAAATTGATGCGTTTGTATTTGCTGCATCTTTATTAAAAAGTCTAATATGTTTTTCCAATGTTATTTATTCTCCTTCATCTATAAAATCAAGCCATTCTGAGAAGCTTCCACAGAAAGGATTTTCATCAGCAATATAACAATCATGAAGATATTGTATGATTTGATCTTCTGACTTGTAACCCTTTTCCTCGGCTTCTTCAATTAATTCGTATAATGTTTGAAATTTAGTATCTCCATCCAGAGTAAACTGAGCCCTCATATGAATAACTCCTTAGTCTAAAATTTCGTAGGTTTTATGAAAAATATCTGGTTTACATGGATAAAATTCACCATTAACACCTTTGATGATGTAGTCACCATCTGATACCTCCATCGCTCCCTCTAATGTTTTAATAATAGGCAATCTATTATGAACACTCTCAATCCATGCTTCACCAACAAACTCTTTACACTTACGATATGAACGTGGAGATACCATTTTTAATTGTATTACTTCTACCTCAACGGGTTTTTTACGAGCTTTCATTATTGACGACACTTCCTTTTTTATTTATAATTAATTATAACATATTAAAAAGAAAAGTGCAAATAATATGCACTTTTCTTAATATAAAATTACTTTGCCATGCTTATTCTGTTTCTTCATTATATCGATCATATGTTTCGTACCTTTTGAGTTCCCATCCCAAAAGGCAACAAGGAAATCTGCTTCATTTGCCATTTCTTTGTTTCTTATATACCCTGCTGATCGTCCATACTTATCCCACTCTGCTGGAAAATATAAAATCTCTATTCCATATTCTTCGGCAAATTTTTCTCCTAGTGAGTCAGCCCCATTTGCTCGACCAGAAATGATACACTCAATTTCCGATTTCATAGGGAGTAAAGTTTCTTTAACTAAATCATAATTAAAGAAACTTCTACCACCTGCAACTATAACTTTCATTATGCAGAACAAGCAACACATTGATCGACTTTAGAAGCGTCATGAGAACGAGTATAATAAGAAGTCTTGATTCCTCGTGACCATACCTCATTATGAAGTCTTAATAAATTACGAGCTTTAATATCATCTAAGATATAAAGGTTAAATGAGGTAGATTGATCAACCCATTTTTGACGTTGTTCATTATGCAGCACAGCCCACATTTGGCCTAAGTCACGTTCACCATCAAATTCCATTAGCATAGTTGGTTTATAAAAGAACCAAGTTTCTGGAGATAATCCTGGTGCAACAACAGGTGTGCGAGAATCTTTCTTACCATCAAAGAAGATTGTGTCATAAACTGTGTCCGCCGCAGCAGTAGAACCAGCTAATAATGAAGTAGAACCAGTTGGTGCCACAGCACGCAAGTATCCATTACGCATATTTAATTTTGCTTTCTCTTGGATAACTCTCCACTCTTTTTCATACTTCGAGCCATTGATACGTTTTTCTAACCATTCTCCAGTTTGCCATTCGCTTCCTTCAAACAATGGATAATTACCTTTTTCTTTACCAAGTTCAGAAGAAGTTTCAACAATAGCCATCATAATTAATTCTTCTAATTCAGCAATAACTTCTGTTGCTTCATGCGAATCAAAAGGAATATTCATTTTAGCTAATAAAGCAGCAATACCTTGTTCGCCAATACCGATTGCTCGATAGCGATTATTTGTATATTGAGCTTGTAATACAGGTAGGTTATTAACTGTGATTACAGAATCAGTTGCACGAACCTGAGCAGAGATAATTTTACGAAGTTTATCATAAGCTTCTTTGTTTCCATCAAAAATAGCTGGGTCAACAGCATTATTAATTACCAATGAAGAAAGATTACAAGTAACGAAATCTCCACTTTGTTTATGAATTAAGATTTCTCCTAAGTCATTAATTTCTTCTTTTGTAACAGTAGTTGGAGATTGATTTTGAATAATTTCTGAACATAGATTTGAACAGTAAATCATACCTTCATGTTTATTAGGGTTATCTCTGTTTGCTGTATCACGATAGAACATATAAGGCATTCCTACTTCAAGTTGAGAACGCATAATTTTCTTCATAATGTCAATAGCTGCTACACGTTTTTTCAGGTGTAAATCATTGCTATCAATAGCTTTATAATAATGATAAGTAAAAGCATGTAAATCTTTATTGATCTCTTCTTTACCATCCCAAATTTCTTTATCATAGAAATCTTCAAGAGAAAAGCCTAATTTAGCTTTAACTTCATGCGGGTCGAATAAATACCAATCGCCACGTTTTTCTACTTGACGCATGAATAAATCAGGGATAGAAGCACCTAAGAATAGGTCATGCGCACGCTTATTTAAATCACCAGTATTAAGTCTTAATTCTAAGAAGTCTTCGATGTCATAGTGCCATACATCTAAGTAAGTAGCGATAGCTCCATTACGTACTCCTAGTTGATCAACAGAAACAGCTGTATTATTTAATTGTTTTAACCAACCAATGATACCGCCAGCAGCACCCATATTTCCACGAATGTCTGAACCAGCTGCACGAATCTTACCTACATAAACTCCGATTCCTCCACCAGCTTTACTCAAACGAGCAGCATCTGTATTATCATCATAAATTCCTTGTAAGCTATCGTCAGTTGTTAAAATGAAACAGCTAGAAAATTGTGCATTTGGCCGTCCTGCATTAGCGAATGTCGGAGTAGCCATAGTCACTTGTTGTTGTGATAAAACATCATATAAATCTTTTACATATTGCAAACGATTTTCTTTATCTTCTGTGCGTAAAATCGTTAAAGCGATAGTCATATAACGTTCTTGTGGAAGTTCATAGATTGACTTATCTTTTGCTTTAATTAAATAACGCTCACTCATATTATATACACCAGCATAGGTTAATAATAAATCACGCTCTGGTTTAATATAATCTCCTAGTTCATGTAATTCTTCTTTTGAATAATCAACAAATACTTGAGGCTCAATTAATCCATCTTCCCCAAGAGAGACAAGCAAACCGTAATAATCTCCATATTTATCTGTTGCATCATAACTGCGATTCTTGGACGCACGTTTATATAGAGAGTTTAAAAGTACTCGTGCTGCCACATATTCAAAATCGGTATTCCCAAGTTTTTCAAAGTCCATTCCATCGCCAGTGTTAAAGCTCATAATGAAATCAATAGCATTCAAAATTGCGGCGTTATTAATATCCTTGAAATCTACCTTCTCTTGGGCGCTAATCTGATTGATTACAGATTTAATATATTTATCAACTGTTTCAGGGTGAACTTTTAACCCCTCCGTATATGTTAGCAACTTTTCTTCTAATCGTTTAGGATCAAATTCTAGTTGGCGTAAACCTTTATCCTTAATTACTAATGTCAATATAATCTCTCCTTTTTTAATTCGTACTTTAACTAAAAATCAATATATAGGGTCTTATAATAAAAAAACCACAAGATATAGAAATTTATATAAATAAAAACTTCTACTATTAGTATATCATAGTAGAAGTTTTTTGTCAAATATTTTGTTTTTATTACCAATTAGTGTATATATCTACACCAGCATGGCCTACTCCAGTGTCATAAACTTTACCAGTACCTAAAGAAGTTTCTGTAACAGAACCTTTAGATAGATTGTCTGATGCGATTACGATATAACCATCAGCATCACGGACAGTTCCATCTGCCGCTACGTGACGACCAGGAATGTTTAATCCGCCACCAGGCAATACTTTCTGTGAATAGTAAGTTTCTTTACCACTTGGTCCATTATAAACACCGGCTGAAGCTGTCAATCCTCCACCAGAAGAGCTGTAATTAGCTGCTGGTGCTGATGCTTGACTTTGTGTGTTGCTAGATGTGCTTTCGCTAGCACTTGCTGTTTCAACATAAGTAGCTTGTTCTTCAACTGCTGAAGCCTCTGCTATTGCAGCTTGCCGTTCGGCTTCTTCACGGGCTGCAATCTTAAAAGACAGTTCTTCTTCTAAAGAAGCAACTTTATCTTTCAGGTCAGATACTTCTTTCTTGCTTGAATCTTTATCTTTTTCTGCTTTATCAAGAGCGGCTTTCGTTTCATTCAAGTCATTTTCGATCTCGGCACGTTTAGCTGCTTCCTGCTCTTTTTGTTCTTGTGTTTCTTTTAAATCCTTGGTAAGAGCAATTTTATCTTCTCGCAAGTCATTATACTCATTATAAGCATAAGTACCTCCAGCGACTAAAGCAACTCCTGCAACGATTCCTACGATAACTCTCTTTACTGTTTTACTCAAATATAATTTCCCCTTTACGTTTTGGTGTTAATACACGCCTCGGCGTATTGGAAAGTAAGACTCTACTTTCTCTTAGTGCTGTTGTTTAAGGCATTAGCATAAGATTGAGCTTCATCTTCATCAGTGAAACTAATAACCAAAGTACTCATTCCTGTAAAGCAACCTCGTTTAGTATCGATGATAGAATCTCTGTCAATCTTGACAGAAGGATAATTATCAATTAAATACTCTAAGAATGGAAGAACAATGTCTCCTTCTTCATTTGGCTGAATATCTAACAAGTAAGGTTCAAAAACCCAACGTTCATTAATATCCAACTTGCTATCTAATACTGTAATTTCCTTACTTCCTTTTGCCTTTTCAACTGTATATGTCATATAAATGACCCCTTTCAAGATTTTATAATTTGACCCTGTTACTTTTTATTTACTTTTATTACAAAACTGTTAAAAAAGTTTCGTTTTCTTTCTTGTAAAGTTAACAGTTGTTTGGCTGCCATCATCATCTACTGTAACAGCGTTGTTCTTGATACGAATTAATGAATGGTGTTCAGATAACTTTTCAGCAAATTCTTCGATATAACTATTTAATTTATTAGCTACTTCTAATTCTTGAACTGCTGGTTTTTTGTGCTTAGTTAATGATACTTCATAAAACACATCTTCAAATTTAACTGCCCCAACATTTTTAACTGGATCAATAACATTAAATTCGATTCCATCAAGCTTAGACAGAATATCAAAAGCTTCACGTCGCAAACCTTCTTTATCAGCAATAACTTTTTCAGATGGCAATGCTCGTCCACTTTCTACAAGATAATCATTCCACGCACCAAAGATAATATCTTCATATTCTTGTTGTCGAACCTTACCACTATTTACAATACCTTTAGTAAGTGCATTTGAAAATCGCTTTGTCGAGATTATAGCATTGTAGTACATGCTCATGAACTTGCGATCCTCTTTAGCTTTCAACATTTTCACATACCCTGCATTATCTTCGTATCCCATAATTTTTACTTCCTTTCATAACTTTATAATTAATTATATCATTTTAAAAAGAAAAAATCAAAAAAGAGTTTTTAAAGCTCTTTTTTGATTTAATTTTATTCAAGTTCGTCTAAATCTACATCATATAAATCAGATAAATTATCTAAATTGTCGCTTAATTCAACAATAATAGACTCTTTTTCTTCGACAAGTTTTTCTAGTCGAGCGATTTCCTCAAGAGCCCGTTGTTGTGCGATCTTATATCTCGCTCTCTCTTGAAGGCTCTGAGTTAATAAAGACTGTAATTCATTAATAGTATCTTGTGATACCATTAATTCAACGCCCATTTGTTCAATTTGTCCTTGTAATTGTTCTTCCATTAGATCTCGGTCACCTTTCCTTCATCATCAAATGATAAATGACGAACTCTGTAATAGTTTGGGTCTTTACGAGTATTACGAACACGCTCAAAGAAACCTTCTTTTAAATCAATGTATTCTTTAAGTTCTTTTTTTAATGCTTTAGTTGTTTTAACTAAGTTATCCATGTCCTCACCAAAGTGAGGAAATTTAGTAGTAATTTCTTCTAAAGCATTAATTCGTAAACGAGTATAAGCAATTTTTTCTCCTACTAATTGGGTTGCAAAATCTAAGTCTTCTTTTGCAGTTCTAGCAACTCCAGTAAGTTGTAAATCTGTATCTTGATAGCTAAAAACTTTCTTAGCCTGAACAGCTGCAATTTGTCCTTTAGCATTTTTTGAAGTTATAAAATCTACATCATCCAAAAAATCTTCGCTTAAAACAAAATCAATAACTTCTTTTGTTTTCATATATTTCTATGTCCTCCTTAATATTTATAACTAATTATATCATGGTAAAAAAATAAAGTCAAATTTCTTTGACTTTATCTCTCAACCCATTTACCATTTACCTTAACTTTGGGTTTCTGTGTTGTCATAGGGAACCAAACACCCTTTTTACTTGCTTTAGCAATCTGGGCATCAAATACTGAACCCCATGTCCCATTTGTCCCTTTTGGTTTATCCATTTTAAATATTTCCATATGAACACCTCATTAAATTTTAATCCAGATATCTCCATCACTAGCTTCTTTACCTGGGTCAGTAGCAGAGAAGAAAATTTTAACTCCACCTAAACGAATATATCTTGCGTCTGAAGCTAAAGCTGTATCTGTTTGTAATTCTCCATCTAGCATTCTTAGGTAATGATATAAACCAATATCTGTTGGTTGTGTATTACCAGCATAGTTTTTAGGGAATAAAATAGCATTTTGTCTTCCTTTAGAAGGAACTTTAAATGCAATTTGACTAGCTCCAATTAATGCAGAATTATTCAAATCAAGTCCAAATGTTCTATTCATTTCTCCAATATATGTCTGACCTTCTGATGTAATTTTCAATGAAGGAATTGTCATATATTTTTTATTTTCTCCGATAGTAAAGCCACCAGTTGGAACATGAACTTCACTAAAGTTTAATGTCAAACGTCCTCCAACGGCCCCTGCTGCTCCAGAGATCATAGCTTCAGTTACTTCAGAGCCTGCTGTATTTTGGAAACTCAAAATCGTTGGGCCAGCTTGGTTTTCTGAAAACTCAAATGCTGCACGACCATACTGTCCTGAAATAGTTAATGGAGTATTATTGCCAGCGGCTCCACCAAGATTTAATTGATTTTTTAAACTTCCAGCTTTAGTTGTATCAAGATAATTCGTGTGAGTATGATTAGCTGCTGCATATTCTGTATGAGTATGAGTTTTTGTTGCAAATTCATCTTTAACACGATTATAAAGTAATGTAGCAACACTAGCTGCCAAAGGTGCAGTTTGATCACCTGAACCAATACCTGTAACTAAAGAATCTTTTCTTAGATATTGGGAGAAGTCAATTCCTCCATCACTAGGAGAAGCTCCTGTCACTTCATAGGGAACAAATGTACTACCATTCCAACCAAGCAAAGCATTAGCTTTTAATCCTGTTGTAATATCAACATCACCTAAATCCCCAATAGAAGAACCCTGTGTTAATACATTCTTACCGTTCTGGCGCAATTCACCAGTAAAGTTATTCCAGGCGCCTTCCCATGTGTTCGTTCCACCTTTTAAAGATAAAAGAGCTGCTTCTATACCTTGCTCTTGGACGATCTTAGTAATTTCAGTTGTTAAATTAGTAAAGTCCGCTACTGTATGTTTGTGTCCTTTAGGAGACAATTCAGTCCATCCAGAAACGTTTTCTGAAGTAGATATCCAAACACCACGTGGGTTTGCTCCTGTATCAATATATGGTTGACCATAATAAGATGGAGCCATATTTGGAGAACCTACGCCTTTTAATTGATTATCTCTTGAAATATGAATACTCATTATTTTTCCTCCTTTGTTTCTTCCTTTAATATATAAAAATGTCCTCTATATAATACGAAAAAAGAACCCTGTTGCCGCAGGATTCTTTTATTGTTAAATGTTAAGCTTATAGATTATTCCCTCTTGAATCAATCGTTTTCCCCAATAAGATTCTTGTAACGCATCAAAATCACTTTGTTTTGCAATCGGAATTAGCAATGAAGTCTTAACTTTCATACGCTCAGTAATAATCTGTTCTTTTAGATGTTTCCTGTCCAAATACTTCTTAATCAAGTAAGGGATGTATACAAACATAGGAATAACGGTCATAATAGCTATAAATAAGAACATGAATGTTCTAAACTTAAAAGTTTCTGCTATTGTATAATCATTTTCCCATTTACCAGCTGGAGCAAAGAAAGACTGTTCTTCCCTAGACCATAATTCCATAAGGATGTCCTTCTCAGTTAATGCACCAGTAATTAACTCTAGTTCATCATCAACTGAAGATAAAATCTCCCGCTCTTTTGTAGTTAGTTTTTCCATCGTTATCACCTACTCTCTGAACCCCCAGTTTCTCTATGGAACCCTTTTAACATGAAGTTAAAATAGGTCCTCGACCATAGACTACAAAAAATTTGTCAAGCTTTTTGGTAAATTACCTTTCACTATTATATCATAAATGTATAGTGCTAATTTGCCAGAATCGACACTTCCTTCACTATATATAAAATCAATAGTCAAGCTTTTTTTTATTTTATCCCAATCTACTAAAACATTATGTTCTTTAAGGAGAGAGTTGTATACATCTTCATATTCACCATCTAGTATTACAGAACCATATTGAGTAATACGACGTTTAATCTTATTTTCTGTATCTAAACTATTTAAAGTAGTAACAAACCATTCAGCATTCTTAATTGATAAAGTTAAAATATCAGGGTCGTCCAAGAGAGGAAAGATATTTCGTTTTAGGAATCCTTCTGGAACATATAGAGAAATTCCACCTTTACTCGGCGGATTTATAGATACACTAACACATGGGCCTTCAATAGTTGGAATAATAACATCTCCATTGAAAAGTCCATCTTTAAAAGTATAATAGCTTCGATAGTTATTATGCACAATATCTGGCTTTGCATTTATTGCTTGTAAAAATACATAATCTAAGTCGAGCCTCATTTTTAATCCTTCTGCATCAGAAACAGGAGGAGCGATAGGAAGCTCCCCCGTGAATAACTGTGCTTTACCTGTTAAATTAATCATGTTTATCACCATCTAATACATTTCTGAAGTCTTCTTCCATAACCTTCATTAAATCATCCATAGATTTATCTTCTACAAAAGACTTAATAAATCGGTAATATTCTGTTGGTGCTTCAAATCCAGCTAAAGAAGCTACCATTAAACATTCGCTAATATATTCTGTTACAATATCTTGGTTAATTGATTCTTGAAGTTCAGCCGAACTATATTCAATTCCTAATAGCGGCTCACCATCTTCATTTTCCATATACTCAACTCTGATGCTGCCATTAGCAATCAGCTCAAAAATATCTTCTTTTCTCATGTAATAAATTCCTCCCAATCATCTCCCACTACTTCATATTCGCAATCTGAACAAATAGGAATATCTTGAAGTGCGGGCTTCGAATCGCATCGTAAGCATGAAACATTCGCCCCGTAATGTAATATTTCCTCTTCTCTTGGGTTCCCTATGTATAAATTCTCTTTCTTATTAGAAGGAGAGGAAACGAAATCATTAAAGATTTGTGAGGAAAGATTTTTGTGTACTCTAATAGTTTTATCTTTCTTAGCTACAAAATTATCTTTATCGAAGATAGTATCTTTTAAAGCTGAAATAGTAAACTCTTCAAAAGAAGAGTTTTTATAAGGATATTGTGTTGATAACATCATTCCCTTATAATCAGGAGTAAATACTCCTAAGCGTCGATAAAGTTTTTTCTCAGGATCTTCTAAATCTGTTGTAAAATATGTCAAGATAGTAGAGGAATCCAGTCCAGCACTGAAAGCTCCAGTGAAATGATCTCCATCTATCGGATTATAACAAGTTTTCCATCCTTTGCCAATACCCATCAAAACAAAGTCTGTAGGATCGATGGAAATAACAAAATAGCTTTTCGGCATAATAAATGAATTTTTAATCTGTGAATACATAAGAATAATTTCATCTGCAATGTCTTCAAAATTTTCTTTAGATAGTGCTTCTTTAACCTTCTTAGTAAACTTCATTCCTGTTTTATGTTTATTTAAAATTAAATTTGAATCAGCCATTACACTTATAACTACAAAAAATACCTTACTTACTTTATATCTTTCTTTCAACTGATTCCGAAATTCTTCTCGAAAAGCTCGTTCTTTTTCTTCTCCAAGAATATCATTATCTACCTCAAAAACAATCTTGTCCTGCCCATTCATTAGTTCTCTAATTTTTGATTTGGCTTTCAGAGAGTTTTCAAAGTAGTTTTCATATTCTGATAAACTAAGGGGATTGACAAAAACTAATTTGTCAATCATCCTTAAATCTTTTTCTATTTTAGTCAATCTAACATCTCCAGCCGAATTTAATCTTGTACGTTATTTTCCATTTTAAAAACTTCCTTGCATTCGTCACAAAGAGTATCTAATACTGGATCATCACTATGGGTCCAAGGAACAACTCCCTTACTTTGCATACAGTATTGACAAGTTTTATTTTCAGAATAATCACTTTCAGTACTAGCATAAGAGTATGCTCCATATGGATTACCGACTTCATTATCATCATCTATTCCATCATACCCATTTGCGACATCATCAAAATTATAGCTGCTACGTTTCGAGTATCCACCGTACCCATATCCGTTCCATCCCCAAAAATCACCTCTATAACCATAGTCAAGTTCTTTATATTCGAAGTGTTCAGGATTTTGGATTTGATCTTCCAAAATTTTAATAACTTTAGCTTGAGAGGATAACATTTCCTTGAGGAAAATCATTTCAGAACTTGTATGTTCATTCAAATAACCAGCAGAAATATTAACACCAGCAAAGCCAAATGTTGGACAATATTCACAGATATCTGTATAAGAACCCATTTCCGTAGTAAAACCAAAACCATTAATATAGTTTTCAAATGGTTGGTTATCTAAATAGTAATAAACTGCTTCGCCGAATCCTTTTCTATCAAATTGGATCGCAAAGTTAATATCATTGGTAAGAGATCGATAAACGTCTGTACCAAAATATTTCTGAACATTTTCTGTAAACTTACTTGCGCCTACACCACCAATTTCTTCATCCCAAGAAAAAATTACGTGTGGAAGATAGCCTTGTGATAAAATATCTAAGATATTAAATACTCCACATCGATCGTCCCCACCAATACCATCAGGACACCACATAACCTGTTTTTCTTGGTCATGAAGTAATGTATATTTAGTTGGTTTCTTCGAGTGAACTGTATCAAAATGCGCACAAAGTAAAACTGGAATATTTCCACGTGCATAGATATATTCTCCGTGCATTGCAAAAATATCATCTTCTGGGAAATATTGCTCCAGTTTCCCTAATGTATAAAAATGAAGCTCATGCTGCTCCATATATAAAATTTTCTTAAAAGCGTCTAAACCTAAATTAAACTCTTTCCTTTTCATTACATCACCGCTTTCTTTTATTTTAGTACCATTCTTCATCCCATTCGTATGCTTCTACTTCATATCCACTAATTGGATGAGGAACACTATCAACACCAATTCTATAGCTTGGGTTATATTCATCATTAATGAATGCGTTTCTCATTGCATCACGACCAGATTTTTCGCTGAAATTAGAACCGTCGAAAGCAATAGTCATTACTTTTTCCATAGCTCCCTTGGTAATATCATTATAATGATAATCACCAATATTCCGAGTTCGTTGACCAATAGTTCCAGCAGAAACAAAACCTGCAACGGGTAATTCTTTACCTAGATGTTCCATAATTAGAGATTGGGTTGCCTTACGGTTATTACTATTTGTGCTAGGATATTGACGAGAAAGAATAACTCCAGTAAGGTCAGTATCGAACCAGACCATTTGACGCCAAATTTTATCTGCTACACCACTCTCAGAATATGATGTATAAATTTGAGCAATAGCAGAACTAGAATCTAGTGCGTAAGAGAATGCTCCACCACCATATTCACCATTGATAAAATTATGACAAGAACGCCAATCTTTTCGATCGTTTACACTCATACAAAGAATGTCGAAAAAGTCAATAGATACGTCCAAACGACCTTTTGCTTCTAACTCTTGGATGAAACGAGAAAAAGCCGTTTGAACAATATCCAATTCTACTTTATCTGGAATAAAAAGTTTAAGCGCCTTTGTAACTTTCATGCCTTTTGAAATTTTCTTTCCAGAAAACTCAGTATTAGCAGCAATACGATTTAGTCGTAGTTCTTCCCTAGAAAATTGATTCAAAAAGAAAGCTGCAACTAAATTAGTGCGAACAGAAAGAGAACCTTTGATTTCTCGTAAAACTTTTTCTTCATAAGCACGAGTAATATCTGAATCTGATAAAGTATTTTCTACTTCAGAAGTTAGGCATAATTTATCACCAAAAAGCTTAAACAAATCGTATTTATTTTCAGCCCAAATAGGACCATAATTAGTGCGAGTATCAGGAGATCCACCTAGTTGATCTTGAATAAAAGCATCAATTTGGCCCCAACTAACCCGCATCTCTTTTTCCATAATTTCTAATTTTTCCTCAGCAGATAATACCATTTATCTTTCTCCTTTTTATTTATTTTATAACATTATAAAGACAAATTAATCTTCGTCTTTATAATTACGTCCTTCATCTGTCAAGAAAAACAAACGAGGAGAATCTTCTGTTTTACCAACAAGTCCTTTGTTAACTAAACTTGTCAATACACCTGGTACGCTTCGAGGTGTCATAAATGCTGCTGCTGCAACGTCTTTTGAAGATAATGGAGCATCCTTAGACGCATTGTGAGATTTTAGAACTTCCAATACTTTATTGCCTTTTTCTGTTAATGCCATAGTCAATCGTCTCCCTAAAATTTATTTGTTTTATTAATTTACTATACATATATTATATCATTTTAAAAGAAATTTTTCAATTCGTGTAAGACACAATTTACTTTTTACTTTTCTCTTAAAACTTTATAATTAATTATATATCTTTAAAAAGAAAAAATCAAATAAAAAAAATCACCCAAATGAATGAGTGATTTTATCTATATTATTCAACTGTAATAGCTACTGTTTCATCATTTGTTAATGTTGCAGTACCACCAGTGATTGTACCATCTTCACCTTTTGTAAAGACGATTGATTTAATAGAAGCTCCATCGGCACCTTTAGCACCTGGATCTCCTTTTGCACCAGCTGCTCCAGTATCACCTTTATCACCCTTAGCACCGGTATCACCTTTATCGCCCTTAGCCCCCGTGTCACCTTTTGGACCTGCAGGACCTGTTTCACCAGTATCACCTTTAGGACCTTTTTGCGCTTCAACAAACTCAGTAATATCAGTTAAAAGTTTTGTGGTAATAACTTCACCAGGTTGAATTTGAGCTAAAATTTCTTCTTTGCTTGCAGCCATATTTTATCTACTCCTTTTTTATTTGATAATTGCTTTTCCAATGATTGCTTCTCCAATAATAGAGCTATCCTCTTTGAGGACTTGAGCGGGGGAACCATCTTTTGGACAGCGAATAAAATCAATCACTTCTCCATTAGGCTCCTTATACTTTTTAACAGCCCACCAATTATAGTCATATTCACGACCACAGACGTTGCATTTAAATTTTGTATCTGTCATTTTATTTTACCTCCCCCTTTTCTATATCATTAAAGGTGTTCTTTTCAAGCGTAGCCTTTTTTGCCCTTATTTTCTCAAGCATGTACCAAAGCTCCTCTTTTGTATATTGTTCTAGCAGAAGACTTTTTAATTGTTCAAAATCGTCCGTTTCATACGGCCAGCATATTCCCCTGTCTTTTGGGCATTCCATAACGATTGTATTGTAAATGTTCTTTTGATTGTATAGATTTGCGTCATACACTGTGCCACAAATAGAGCATTTGAATTTCTTCTCTTTCATAGGCACCTCTTCCTTTCCTATACCTAAGCAGCCAAATTATATAAAAAGATACGCTACTCTTAAATAAAAAAAAGACCCCCGTTAAGGGAGTCTTCTAACCTAAGCTAAGTTTGCTGGAAATAGATAACGACCTTCTTCATCTTCTTGCAGATCGTCTACAAAGACATAATCATCTAAGTCTAAATATAAAGGAAGTGGATGTGGTAAATCTTCAATATCTCGAACTAAGATTGCAACTTCATCAAGAACACATTCTTCAACTACATCAGTGGTAGTATAAAAACTGCCACTCATTCTTCTATTAATTGTTTTAACTTCTACGGCATCATCATTAAGAATATATTCAGAATGATAAGAAGAATAAGAATAATAATTTTCTAAGCAATCATCACAAACAGTATCTCCATCAACCCATGCACCTTCATCGTCATAAAATCCTTGACCACAGTGATCACAGTGATAATCATAATTATCTCCACAACTTTCACAAACGCCACAAGATTCAGACATTTCGCAATCTGCTTTAAATTCTCCACAATCTAAACAATATGCAACTGATTGTGCACAGACTTTAATACGACTTTCTTCTCCGGTCTTTACACCAAAAATATAAGGTAGATATCCACCATGTTCTAAATCGATATAACCAGTACTAATACCGATATTTCTAACATATAATTTATCTACATTTTCAGAATTTGCTTTTTTCGTAATTTCCAAATTAAGATCTAAAGCTTCATTGATATAAGCAGAAAGAGCTACTGAAAATTTAGGTTTATCTCCTGGATAAGGATTCTGAGAAATAATAAAATTATCATCAGTTACGTACATAATTTGACGCCAAATTTTATTGCTCCAATTAGAGCGTTCAATTTCAACTTCATAATCTTTTGTATTTACCAGGAAACCAATTACTGTATCTTTCCCTGTTGCATAAGGAAGAGTTCCAGTTGAATACTCTCCATTAGGATACATACAAGAGTCCCAACTTGTTCCGCAACTCATAGTTAAGAAATCTAATGGATTAATAGATAAAACTAAAGATAAATCATCAGAAGCTGCAGCAGCATTATCAATGATATTAGCAATTTGTCCACCAATAATATTATTACGAATATAATCAATATCTTGTTTACTACAATCAATCCAAGATTCAGTAATAATGTTAGAATCTAAAATCAAATTCAAAGCCTTACCAATCTTCATTCCTTTCAATGAAGAAAGGATACCATCGTTATCTTCAATTTTTTTTGTTTGTGTATTTAAAAATGGTGAACAAATAATGTCCATAAAACCTTTTGTTAAGGCACGAGTAGCAGAATTACCAAAAGAAGTATTTTGAAGAATCAATGTACGAATTGTACTAAAAATTTCATCTGATTCTTGAGAAGTAATATCCAAACCAAAGTTTCTCACAGAATTTACTGAGCAAACTTCTTTAGCATTTAAAACAATTCGACCATCTGGATGATTCTCAAATAAACGTTTAATATTATCATTTTTAAAATGAAGCACATCTGCATATGCTGAAACAGCGTTAGGATTCGCTTGTAAATCAAAATCCTGTAAAACTTTAGCTAATTGTTTTGTTTGTACTAATGCCATATATAAATCACGACTCCCTATCTGTTTTTTGTGTTCTTAATTTAATTTATAACTAATTATATCGTTTTTAAAAAAATTTTTCAACTTGTATTTGACTTTTTCTAAATAAAATATTATACTTTATTTACGAAATAAGAGTTACCCCAATAGAGGATGAATGTGGGCCAGTATCTACCCTCTTGGGAAAAACACCGTGTTTTGTTGCCTTTCTGTACGGGTATAGACAAAAAAATAAAGGACACGGAAAATAGAGTTTTAATAAAGGAGTCGAAACGAATGAAAAAGATCACAAAAAGTTTCATAGCCTCTACTTTGTTCGCATCCGCATTATTTGTAGCGAGTGATGACGTTTTTGCGAAAAAGACTTTTTATGATGTAGAAAATAGCCGAAATTCCCATACGGAAGCCATCCAATATTTAAATAACTTAAATGTGTATGATTATAAATCAGGCAATCAATTCAATTTCAGCAAACCTGTTTCACGGGCAGAAGCATCGAAAATTCTCCAAACGATTC
>NZ_JBEMAR010000007.1:0-172619 GCF_040274945.1 Carnobacterium sp. | reverse complement strand
TTCGGTTAACTCAAAAGTGTTTTTCATTTGAGTAGAAGCAACAAGCCTGAATTCGTTTAACTCAGAAGTGTTTTTCATTTGAGTAGAAGCAACAAGCCTGAATTCGTTTAACTCAGAAGCGTTTTTCATTTGAGTAGACGTAACAAGTCTTAATTCAATTAACTCAAAGCAACTTTCTATTTGAGTAAGCATAACAAGCTTCAATTCGACTAACAGACTAAAAATCCATTCTAACTGATCAAATCTAAGTCGTACTACCATAAGAATCTATTAAAACAATCAAGAAATTTAATTTTATTAAAAAACATTGTTCTTTTAGGTCAAGATTAATATACTAAAATCATTAGAATGTTATATTCTTAAGTTAATCATTCTTTAATTTTAACTTATTGTATTTGTATTAGATACAATAAGACAACGAATAGTTTAAGGAGTAAAGAAATGCTAATTAAAAAACTAGAAGAAAAAAGGTATTCATATATTTAGTGTATAGGAGGAAAAGAAATGGGAGACATTTATTTTGTTCGGCATGCTGAGTCAGATAGTAGAGTTCATGATGAGTTTTTAAGACCGTTAACTGAAAAAGGCATACAAGATAGTGCGTTAGTTACCAATTATTTGAAAGATAAGAATATTCAATACATCTATTCTAGTCCTTATGTCAGAGCAGTTGATACAGTTAAAAATTTATCTGAAATGTTTGCTATTGATGTGACGTGTATTGATAACTTTAGGGAACGCAATATTTCTAGTTGGGTTGAGGACTTTACTACTTTTAGTCAACAACAATGGAATGATTTTGACTATAAATTGTCTGATGGAGAATGTCTAAGAGAAGTTCAATTAAGAAATGTAAAGGCATTAATGGAACTAGTACAGTTACATCCGGAAGCAAATTATGTTATTGGGAGTCATGGAACGGCTCTAAGTACAATTATCAATCATTTCAATCCTCATTTTGGTTTCGAAGACTTTTCAAAAATAAAAGGGTTAATGCCTTGGATTGTAAAAATTACGTTTAAAAATCAAGTTTCTATAAAAATAGAGTCTATTGATGTGTTTAAAAATAACGAAATAACAACTATCAGTTTGAGTGAACCTATGTTGACGAATCATGTTAAATGAATTTGGACTCATAAAAAGTAGTATTGAGGAGATACTGAGTGGATTACATATCTTGGATTAGAAGTTATATTGGCAATCAAGAGATTATCTTGAATTTTTCAGGAGGAATCGTAACAAATCAAAAAAATGAAGTTTTGCTACAGTTAAGAAGCGATAAAAAATTGTGGGGCTTACCTGGTGGTGCTGTTGAAAAGGGTGAATCAGTTGAACAGGCTGCAATCAGAGAAGTGCTAGAAGAGACAGGCTTGCAAGTAAAAGTTGTATCGTTGCTAGGTATTTATTCCAATTACTTTGACACCTATCCTAACGGAGACAAAGCTCAAACCATTACAACAATATTTATTTTTAAACTAGCTAAAGGCAACCTTTCTCTCGAAAATAGTGAAACGTTAGACTTAGGTTTCTTTTCTAGAACCAATTTACCAGAAATAGCCAATCAACAGCACAGAGACGCAATAAAAGACTACTATTCTGGAGAATTGGGTTTTTATCGTTAGTTCAAATAGATGTTGCTAAATAATCTTCAGGAATCTTTTTTGATTTTTATCACTACTATAGCCAATAGACTCGTAAAACTTATGAGCTCCGGTTCTAGTTTCTCCAGAATTTAAGCGTACGCCAACTAAATCACGCTCATTAGCTACTTGTTCGATTCTTTGCATTAATTGTTTTCCAATACCTCTTTGTTGATAGTTTTGATTAATTGCCAAAGCCAATACGTTGAGCATAGGTTCTGAATAGAGCGTTTCATATAATTCCGCATGCACGTACCCTACAACTAATTCTTCCTCCTCAGCAATGTAAAAAATATGATGGTTGGGGTTAAGTAGTAACTTTTCCATCTGCGTTTTAGTCATTTCTATGGAAATGTCATATCCTAGAGACTCCGTATTCATTAAGTTGATTGCTTCAGCATCAGTTAGTTGCATATTTCGAACTCGAATCATAATTGTCCTCTTTTCATAAAGAATGGTAAGGTTATTTTATCATAACAAATGTAATTAGAAGTATTCTCACTAAGATTTTTAAGAAAAATTAGAAAAGTTATTCATTGGAGGAAAATGGAAGATGTTTAAACACGTAATTTGGGATTTTGATGGAACTCTTTTCGATACTTATCCAGTGATGGCAAAAATTTTTAAAGATTTACTGGAGAAAGAAGGAATAGAAGAGCCGTTAGATGAAATCAAACAACATATGCAAGTGTCTATGTCATTTGCTTTAATATACTATGAAAAAAAATATGCAATAAGCAGTGAGTTTATAGAGGACTATAAATTTTTACAGAAAACTAAAGGAATTGAATTAGCTAAACCGTTTGAAGACATTGAAGATATCTGTAAATATATCCATTCAACGAATAGAAAAAATTATTTGTACACTCATAGAGGAAAGTCTGCAGTAGTATTGTTAAAAAAATATGGATTATATGATTATTTTTCTGATTTTATTACGTTTGATCAAGGATTTGAAAGAAAACCAAACCCTGATGCACTAAATTATCTAATCAATGAGCACACTATTCATCCTGATGAAGCACTAATGATTGGAGACCGAGAGCTAGATTTACTAGCTGCAAAAAACGCTGGAATCAGTGCTTGTTATTTTAACGAGAAAAAAGGAAAAAATGAATATGCTGATTACACAATTGATCACTTTAAAAAATTGTATTCTATTATTTAAGTTTTTTTAACATAAATTGTAAGGTAGAATGCGTATCATTGGAAAAAGGTTTCCCTGTACCGTTATACTTCTTAATGAGTTAACCAATCTATTAAATCTTTTAGGAGGAATAGTATATGGTACAAGAAACGTATTTGATTACAGGTGCAGGAACAGGATTTGGAAAAGGTATTGCTTTTGGTCTGGCTGAACAAGGGAAAAAAGTTATCGCCGGAGTCGAAACAATGTCTGAAGTATCCGCATTGTTAAATGAAGCTGAAGAAAAGAAAATTGAGATACAAGTTGAGAAATTGGATGTAACCAATCCAGCAGATAGAGAAAGAGCGTGGACTTGGGATGTTGATGTCCTTTTGAATAATGCAGGAATTTCAGAAGGTGGATCACTGGTAGATATACCAGAAGAACAATTGCGCCGTCAATTTGAAGTAAATGTATTTGGACCAATGTTATTGACCCAAAAAATAGCTAAGACAATGGCAAAGAAACAACGAGGAAAAATTGTATTTATGTCTTCTGTTTCAGGATTAATGGCAGACCCAATATCAGGCCCTTATGGCGGATCAAAATTCACATTAGAAGCCTTTGCGGAATCGTTAAGTAAAGAACTTCAAGAGTTTAATGTGCAAGTGGCAACTATCAATCCTGGACCATTCTTAACGGGATTCAATGATCGAGAATTCGAAGCATGGAGAACTTGGAGAGATAATCCAGAAGAGCGTCTGTTTGATTATGAGCAATTAGCATTTCCTTACGAACAATTTGATCCCGAAGAAGTTATTAAAGAATCCATTAAAGTACTAACTGGAGAAACAAATGACTATCGAAATGTGATTCCTAAAGCAATGGGATCTATGGTTCAAAAGAGACAAAAAGAACTATGGGATAAAAAGACCGATGAAAATCTAGGTGAAAGACACGAAATGGTCCAAAAATCAATAGATATTGAGCCGGCTACAACACCAACAAAAGGGATTGTAAACAAGATAAAAGATAAATTGTAAGCAAAAAAAAAGAATTGCCTCTAGGTGGCAATTCTTTTTTTTTGCTTTTTATCGTACAGTGAATGATTCTTTGTTTGGTAAAGATAATGGTTTGAATTTATGATCGATTCATCGAAAATACCATTTCTAAAGCATCTAATGGGACTCTAGTAGTTTTCAGTTGGTAGATGATGTTATTCTTTTGCCAACGAATATCTACGTTAACTTCTTCTCCACCTTGGGGGTATTGTATATAAACGATACCTTGATCTTTAGGAGCTGGAAGATAATGCTCTTCTAAATATGCTACTATTTTTTTTGCTATTCCAGGATTATCCATTTGATCTTCGCTGACAGAACGGATAGAAAACAACCAGTTTCCTTCTTGCCAACTAAATTGCTGAGTCCCAGCAGCGCCTTCTCCATATCCAGTAATCCCATAGCCCAAATCGGAGCTGCCTTCCTCGTGTGGTTCTACTGATTTTCCATTTAAGAAAGTACCCAATTCTTCACTTGCTGAAGCCGGATTTTCATAAACTGTTCCGGTCACTTCGGCTAATTCTCCTTGGACATCCGTATAACTAACGGTATAGTTATCTCCTTCATTGGTTATTAGATTCGCTGTAACTGAAGAAGGTTCAGTGGTTGGAAAAGTTGTTGGTAATAAGACAAGCTCGGGAATCATTTTAAATTCAGAAGATATATCATTAGGTTCGTTTGAAGGTGTTTCTTGACTTTCTTGATCAGTAGAAGAACTAGCTGTTTCTTCGCTACTTGTTTCGGAAACTGCTGAACTACTTTCGCTGTTAGTAGTGTCCGTACTTTCTACCTCTTCTGATTCCGTAGTAGATGATGACGTACCAGTTGGTTCATCATTGTTGGAACATCCTATCAACATTATTCCACATAATCCTATTATTAAAAATTGGGGAATTGTCTTTTTCTTCATATAAAGTCCTCCTTTAGTTAGTTTAAGGATAACGTTTTCTATATTTAAGGTAAACTAACTTGTTTTATGTATACTGAAGACAGAGCGACTAAGTGTAAGTCATTGTTTACTTAAAGATACATCGTATGTTATAAATAAGTATTCAAAATCCTATATATGGAGTTATTTAATGTGATGCTACATCTATCGAAAACATAAATTAAGGAGACTATTTTTATGAAATCAGTAGCCATTTCAGTTACTAAATGTACTTTGATGATTGTATTTTTGTACGTTATTAATACTATTGTTAGTTTCTTATTTGGAAATTTAATACCTAATCCTGATGAAATGAGGGGAGCGATAGTTATTTAATTTTTATATTCCTAGGTGAACTTATAGCTGCTTATTTAGGCATATATATTGTGTTTAAAGTTGCAAAGATGGAAAAATAAAGCCTAATCAAACAAAAAAATATAGATTCTAAAAAAACACGCCATTTAAAATAAATGACGTGTTTTTTTAGAATCTTATTGGCGTGTTGTCGATTTTTTTAATATAAAATTTCAGACTCTTCGATTTGTTTTTGAATCTCTTCTTTATTAGCTTCAAGTTTAATCTGCAGTTCTTTAATAGTTGTTCCGAGGTTTTCAAGCATTTCAATATTTCGCCCAATTTTATCTTTGGTATCCCAATCAGAAAAAATATTATCAAAGAAAATGTCGAAAGTTTTACCCATACTGCTAAATTTTTCATAGCTAAGGTAAGTATCTAAAGAAACATCTTTTAATTCCTTAGTATAGCGTCCTAGGAGCTGTTCTAGTTGATTCATTTTGGCTTCAGCTTTATCAATTTTATTGTATTTCATCATATCGACGATAAAACTACTGTCTGTAAACATATCCCATGTTGAAAAAGAATCAGCTGAATCTAAGTCTTCTAAGGCAAAATCTATTCCATTCAAGACTCTTTCTCCGGCTGCAGAGGCTTCTTCAAGTTCAATCAATTCTTGTTTAAGTTGAGCACGTTTAAGTTCTTCAGTACTAATTTTTTCACGAAAATCACTATCTTGTTGGTATAAAAGTTCTTTTAACTGATTGAGTTCAGCAGTGGTCTGGTTAATAGTTGATTGAACATTAGCTAAATCTTCTCTAGATTCTAACATTAAAGCTAAAGACAAATCTAATTCCATTTTGGCTGTCAGTTGTTCTTGCATTTCTTTATCTAATCTTTTTTCGTAATTTCCAATTAACCGTTTCAAGAAAGTAGACAACGATTCAGTTTGTAATTTTTCGATATCTTCGCTTTCTTTATCAAAGTTTGCTTTTGCAGATTCATATCGTATAGTATTTTCTTCAAATCTTATTTTTGAACTTTCCTCTTTTTTTAATAACGATTTTAATTTTGCTTGTGAGGCTTCATATTTTTCTATCATTACATCCACTCCTATGTACAGTTTAGTTAAAAACAATAAAAGCATCTTTCGAGTCTATTATGACTTAAGAGAGTAAGAATCTCAATAAATAAAAGCCAACTTTAAATTTAAGGTTTTAAAAGAAATAGATTTTTCTAGTATTTCTGCCACACAGGGGACAGAATTAAAAATTCCTTTATCAATAGTTGAATACTTAAACTTTTCCATAAAATTTTAAAACCGCTTTTTCTAAAAAGATCTATTCGCTAAAATTTGAACGAAAAAAAGAAGATAAAGACTAATGGATGTAGCACGTTTGAATAATTTCAGTTTAAGCAAATGTCTGTTTAATGTATTAACAAGTTAGCATAGAAGTCCCGGAAATATTTATACGTACAATATTACTAAAAATGTTTACATGTACGTATAAGTAAGTTATACTATTTTATGAAAGCGCTATTAAAATAAAAAGTAGGAGAAATTATAATGACATAATAAGCTAAAATTGTTAAAGCAACATACTGTTTAATCATTATATTTTAAAATCCATATTTGAATTTTAAAAGGTGGTGGAGCAACTAAGTACAGTTAGAAAGGTATTATTTTTAATAGTGGGGAAATTTTTAATAATAGAATATAAAATAAAAAATAGTGAGGAGAAACAATAATGACTATAAAGAATATGAAAAAAATGGTTTTAACTTTAGTAGGGCTTTTATCAGTTTTTCTATTAGCAGCATGTGGCAGTTCTGAAGCGGATGATTCAAAAGCGTACATCGGTATTTCTATGCCAACACAATCAGCAGAGCGATGGATTGACGACGGGAATAATATGGTTACAAATCTAGAAGAATTAGGGTACAAAACGGATTTGCAATATGCTGAAGATGTTGTAGGTAACCAAGTTTCCCAAATTGAGAATATGATTACAAAAGGTGTGGATGTTCTTGTAATCGCTTCCGTAGATGGTTCGGCTCTAACCGATGTATTACAAAAAGCAAAAGATGAAGGAATTGAAGTTATTGCGTACGATAGATTACTGATGAATAGTGAAAATGTAGATTACTATGCAACTTTTGATAACTTTGGAGTTGGAGTTTTAGGTGCATCATATATTGAAGAGGCACTAGGGTTAAAAGATGGTGAAGGACCTTTTAATGTAGAATTATTTGGCGGATCTCCTGATGATAATAATGCTGTTATTAACTTTGATGGAGTAATGTCTGTGTTTAAACCTTATCTTGATAATGGTCAATTAGTTGTACCAAGTGGACAAACTAAATTTAATCAAATTGCAACGTTGCGTTGGGACGGTTCAACTGCACAGTCTCGCATGGATAACCTTTTGAGTGCTAACTATACTGACAAGACTTTGGATGCTGTTTTATCTCCATATGATCCTATTAGTTTAGGAATTATCTCATCATTAAAAGGTGTGGGTTATGGTTCTGATGACTTATCTTTACCTGTTATCACAGGGCAAGATGCTAATTTACCAGCAATCAAATCTATGGTAGCAGGTGAACAAAGTCAAACAATTTTTAAAGATACTAGAGAATTAGCATCTGTAACGATTGAAATGATAGAAGCCATTGTAAACGATGAAGAAGTAGAAGTTAATGATACAGAAACATATGATAATGGAACAAAAGTTGTTCCAACTTTTACGGTAGAACCGGTTTCAGTCGATATTGAAAACTATAAAGAGGCTTTGATTGATAGTGACTACTATACAGAAGCAGAAATTAATGAATAATAAAACATTTAAACTCTAAGTTATTCGTTTTTGAGAAACTCTATGTAAGTTTAGGAGGGATTATATGTCAGATATTATATTGGAAATGAAAAATATCACTAAAAACTTTTCGGGAGTTAAAGCCCTAGATAACGTTAGTCTAAAAATAAAAAAAGGGGAAGTTCATGCTTTATGCGGAGAAAATGGAGCAGGAAAATCTACTCTCATGAAAATTCTTAGCGGTGTTTATCCTTTTGGAGATTACTCTGGAGATATTGTTTATAAAGGTGAAGTTTGCCAATTTAAATCAATATCCGATAGTGAACAAAAAGGGATTGTGATCATTCATCAAGAATTGGCACTTATTCCATTCTTATCAGTGAAAGAAAACATTTTTCTGGGAAATGAACAGTCAAAGAAAGGAATTATTGATTGGAATATAACAGAAAAGAAAGCATCTAATTTATTAAATATAGTTGGGTTAACCATTTCACCTAATGCTTTAGTTACGCAGTTGGGAGTTGGGCAACAACAGTTAGTTGAAATAGCTAAGGCCTTCTCTAAGAATGTACAGTTATTGATACTAGATGAGCCTACAGCAGCTTTAAACGAAGACGATAGTGCAAATCTTTTGGAGCTTATCAAAGAATTTAAGAAGCAAGGGATAACATCAATTATAATTTCTCATAAATTAAATGAAATAACAGCTATTGCAGATAATGTAACTATTATCCGGGATGGAAAGTCTATTGAGACTTTGTCAAATGAACAAATTGATGAAAATCGAATTATTAAAGGGATGGTTGGTAGAGATCTTACGAATAGATATCCTGATAGAGAACCTAAAATAGGAAATAAAATATTTGAAGTAAAAAATTGGAATGTCTACCATCCACTTGATAGAACAAGAAAAGTGAATAATAATCTTGATTTTCATATTAAATCTGGAGAAATTGTCGGTATTGCGGGATTGATGGGAGCAGGAAGAACAGAATTTGCTATGAGTGTTTTCGGAAAATCTTATGGTTCTAATATTAGTGGACAAATTATAAAAGATGATAAGGAAATTAAGATTAATAATGTATCCGACGCCATTAAAAATCGTATTGCTTATCTTTCGGAAGATAGAAAAAACTATGGATTGAACTTACTACAAGATATTAAAGAAAATGTTACATTAGCAAGTTTATCTAAAATTTCGAATAAAGGTGTCATTGATAAAGAAAAAGAAATCATTGAAGCAGAGAAATACAGAGATAACATGAGAATTAAAACAAAAGATATTTATCAAAATGTAGGAAGTTTAAGTGGAGGAAATCAGCAAAAAGTTGTCCTAGGTAAATGGTTGATGTCTGAGCCGGATGTTCTTTTTCTTGATGAACCTACCCGTGGGATTGATGTAGGAGCAAAATTTGAAATCTATTCTATTATTGAACAGATGGCTAGAGCTGGAAAAGCGATTTGTATTATTTCATCAGAATTACCTGAGATATTAGGAATGTGCGACCGAATTTATACAATGAATGAAGGTCGCTTTACAGGTGATATTTCTAAAGAAGGAGCTACACAAGAAGATTTAATGAAACTGATGACTGCTGAGGAGGCAATGATTTAAATGGAAGAGACAAGTGAAAAAAAAGTACTATCACCAGAAAGTAATAAAGAGAAAAAAACAGCTAAAGACATTGTGTTGGATATTCTTAGTAAATACAGTATGATTTTTATTTTGATCGCTATCTTAATTGCATTTCAAATTTTAACAGATGGTATCCTTTGGAAACCATTAAATATTACTAACTTGATATTGCAAAATAGCCATGTATTAGTTTTAGCTATAGGAATGTTACTAGTTATTCTATTAGGAGATGTAGATTTATCAGTAGGATCGGTAGTAGCTTTTGTAGGAGCCGCTTCTGCTGTAATGATGGTTCAATGGCAATGGCATCCGATGATGGCTATCGTGGTTTCTTTATTAATTGGTGGATTAATAGGAGCTTGGAACGGCTTTTGGGTTTCCTATATCGGTATTCCTGCATTTATTGTTACACTCGCAGGTTTGCTCTCCTTTAGAGGACTTACTCAGGTTATTCTTGGCGGAACCACTCTGGCGCCTTTTCCAACATTTTTTACTAAATTAAGTTCTGGTTACATTCCTGATTTTATTGGCGGAGGCGAATTGCATATAACCTCTATATTGATAGGATTGGTTCTATCCTTACTTGCAGTTTGGAATATGTGGAAAGCACGTAAAAGAAAAAAAGATAATTTATTTGAAGTAGAATCTACAGTATGGTTTATTACTAAAGTGTTAATTATGTTTGTTTCAATCATGTTGCTAACTACTGTATTGGCTTCATATAAAGGATACCCAGTTATATTAATTCTTTTAGCAATTTTAATTATGATTTACGGTTTTTTAACAACCAAAACTACTCTTGGAAGACAGATTTACGCTATAGGAGGAAATCGGAAAGCTGCTGAATTATCAGGTGTTAAGACAAAGAAACTAACTTTTTGGATCTTTGTTAATATGGGAGTTCTTTCTGCACTAGCTGGTTTACTAGTAGCTTCTCGTTTAAATGCAGCTACTCCTAATGCTGGTAATGGTTTTGAATTAGATGCTATTGCGGCGGTATATATAGGAGGAGCATCTGCATCCGGTGGTATTGGTACAATTCTTGGAGCAGTTATAGGTGGATTAATTATGGGGATTTTGAATAACGGAATGTCCATTATGGGAATTGGAATTGACTGGCAACAAGCTATTAAAGGGTTAATATTATTACTTGCAGTTGCGTTTGATGTTTACAGTAGAAAAAGAAAAGCAACTTAATAAATAAGGATTAGGAGTGGATGACTTTTGGAAAATAAAACAATACTTCTTATCTGTACAGCAGGTATAACTACAGGATTACTTGTAAAAAAGATTCAAAAGCTTATAGAAGATGAAGGTAAAGATTACCATATTTATTCTGCACCTGCGATTGTTGTAGAGAGCATTTTAAAAGAACAAAAAATTGATGCTTTATTAATGGGTCCCCAATCCCAATATGAAATATCAAGATTAGAAGAATTGCTCAATTATAAAAAGGTGCCTTATAGATTAATAGATAATGAAGATTATGAGATATTGAATGCGCAAGCTATTTATAATAAGTTAAAGACGATGATTCAATAAAGATAGGCAGAATTAAAAAATCTGTCAAAGATACTTTTAATCGATAGAGGTATCTTTTAAATAACTAGAATAGGCAGTCAACTGAAAAAGTTGACTGCCTATTTTTTATCTGTAATTATTTAATCTTAGAATAGATTTTTGTTTCTTAATTGAAGTTCTATTTTATAAAGTACTAAATAATAAAAATAGGTGTAGTATTGTAACCGTATAAGACTTCCTAGACTATATATGTACGTACAAGATCGAAGGAAATTGATACTATGGCAAGTGAACCAAAGTATATAATGAAAAAAATAAATAAAAGCAACTTATTCTAGATGGAAAGTACGCTATAGATAGTAAAATACCTTCAGAGTCTGAACTAAAAGATAAGTTTAGTGTTAGTAGGCATACTGTACGACAGTCTATTTCAGACGTAGTAAACGAAGGATAGCAGATTCATCGACTAGAACTGACAGTTTTAAAGACCAATGAAGCAGCGCTAAATCTCTATCAAAAAATGGGTTTTGAAATTGAAGGATTAAAGAAAGATTCACTCTTAATTAATGAAGAGTATCAAGATAGATTTTCTCTTTCGAAGTTGATGGGTTAAATGAATTAAACGAGGTTTTTAAATCATTAAAAGACTGTAATTGTTAAGAAGATAGTTAGAAATTGATAACTTTTTTAGTTTATTTAAAGTATAATTAAAATAACGAATGCAATTTTACGTCTTTTTAGTTCTCTATAATAGAAATGATCAGATAGTCTTTTTAAATTATTATTTATCTAGTACAGGAGGGATTTTTATGGAATTTTCAGATTTTCTTTTTCAAGTTTATGGAATAGTGATTATTGCATTTTGGCCGGTCGTTTTTATTTTTTTTATCTACACTGTACTAAAATTTATAAAATTAACAAAAGAACGAAATAAGTACTTGAGTGAAATCAGCCAAGAACTAAAAAAATACAATAAATAACTATCTTAACTGAAAGTAACAGATCAGAATAGTACATATAAAAAGAATGGATAGCATACTACCAGATGAAGCATTTTTTCATCTGGTATTTACTGATTTTATGAGCAATTTTAAATTTTTACCTAAATGAAAAGATGCAAAGTAATAATGGATTCTGAGTTACATTTATTTGATCTATTTAAAAATAATTAAATGGATCAAATAATTCGAACAAAAAGAACAAAAATGTTTCTTTGTAGGATTTTTTAAAAGATACTTTGTATCTAGGTGTCTTGTATAGCGCAACTAATAAAGCTATTACCGTACATAATAAGGAATAACTAATAAGAAATATCAGTATATATAATAGTATTTCCATTTGATTACTCCATTCTCTCAAACTTGCCATTATATTTTTGTTATTAGATTAATCCTATTTAAAATAGCTACTCTTCAGTAATTTCTTTGAAGGTGCTAATCGTTGCATAGACTGAAAAAATCAGTATAAACACTAAACTGCTCCATTCTTTAATACCTAATGCAGATAGAGGTGAATCATGCAGGAATATAAATAGGTAGAGTAAACATCCGATATCTAAAAGAATGATGCCTACTACTTGTAGTCTATAGATACTCAAACTAAAACCTCCTATTTAGATTGACTTTTGACTGAATTTAACATAAATGATATAGGAATAATCATTAAAAAAAAGGTTAATTATTACAATTATATCTGTTATATTATAGTTGTTATTAAAAAACTATCTGGAGGGATTTATTTGAAGAAATTAGTCTTTATTTTAGGTTGTTTTACTATTTTTTGTTTTGGTGCTAAAGAGGTACAGGCTGCAGAGTCAATAACTCCAACTGAGAACACTGTCATCTATGATTTAAAACAGGGTGGATCGCAGCAGTTTGAAGTTGAAAATGATCTAGGTGAGGGCTACATTATTACAGTTGAAAAAGAACCACAATTTTTACTAGCAGCGAGTAGTGTGAGTAATGGTACATACAAAATTACAAAAGAGCGAGCGTTACAATGGAAAGCAAGTTATAAAATTGATGTAAGCAATAATAAAATTACTCGAGCACACTCTGGTTCAGCAACTGCCTATACAGGAAGCTTTAAAAGTTTGCTTTTAAAAGTCGATAGTTCTACGCAAGCTACTTATTATTTAAAACGAACACTGTTAGGTCTAGAATCTTCTATAAATTTAAGAGCTAAACTATCCGGAAGCAGCATTGCTGTTACGTATTAATTAAACAAGGTTTTTGTTTATTCGCCAAGGTATTCAACAGTGGTTGTTCCCCATCCTAAGTAGTCTCCAACAACACTGTAAATAGCAAATAGATTAACAAATAGACAACAAACACACGCTAGGTAAACAAACTTATACAGTGTGTTTGTTTTTTTATTTCGTTTGATCACAACTGGAGCCACAAGAAGACCTAATGGAGGAATCAAACACCCAATAAAAGCAATAGTTAACAATAGTAGTCCTTCATCTTTTTCAACAAATCCACGAATAAAATCTAATTTTTGGTGGTTTTCTTCAATTTTAATTTCATTTTCATGGATTTTATTCTTAAGTTTTTGATTTTCTTTAAGCAAATCGTCAATCGAAACTTCATAATACACACTTAGTTTAACTAAATTGTCTAAATCTGGATAACCATTCCCGGTTTCCCATTTTGAAATAGATTGTCTAGAGATTTGTAAATGTTCAGCAACATCTCCTTGCGAAAATCCTTTGTTAACTCTACTTTCTTTCAAGCGTTCTCCTAAGGCCATATGTCGTTCTCCTTCTTGAATATTTTCTTCTATCATACCGAAAATAACGGTTGTTGACTATCAACTATTGGTTGCTTTTAGCACCTATTGGTTTACATAGAAGATAAAGGAGAAAAATAGAGTGATTAAGATAAGCTTTTCTATTTCCTACTACAGGTTATTTAGGCAAATAGTTGAGTCAGTAGTCATTTTCTGAATAGTATAATTATAAACAGTATTTATCTTATTTTATTATTCATTTAACAAAAAAGTGTATAGGTATAAATTTAAAATGAGGAGAGGTAAATATGAAAAGTAAATTTAAATTTGTTTTATTAGTAGCGTTAGCGTTGATAAGTGTAACGGCATGTAAAACTTCAAATGAGAGTTCCTCGAGTACGAGTTCCCAAGAGTCTGAAAGTATAGAAGAACTTATCGTGCCCTATTATAAGGATGATGAATTAGTCACACTTGATGCAACGATTAAATTTCTTTCTTACGAAGTAAGGGATGATAAAGAAGGAAATCCAAGCCTTTTGCTATTAGCTGAATATACCAATCTTACTGATGAAAAAAGGATCCCCATACAAGATTTTTGGTATTTTACTGTTAGTCAAACGGTGGAACAAGAAGAGGTCTTTTTAGAAGAACAAGCAGTTATTTCAGAAAAAACTGCTAAGGATAGCAAATATAGCCATACATTAGGCAATAAGGTGTCAGAGGTTGATCCTGGAGAAACCGTTGAATTTATTTATTCCTTAAAATTAAAAAATACTAACCCAGTTAAATTAACCATGATGTCTTTACTAGATAAGTATGTAATGGGAGAAAAAATATTAAACTTAGAATAATTGATTATTTTAGAATGAATCAACTTCACATTTTAGCTATTCTTGGTAAGGCTATGTGCTTAATAACTATGGGTAGATGGTTTGAAAACAAGTAAAAACCTCCTAGAAAATTTCTAGGAGGTTTTATTTACGCCAAAAAGTTGAACAATCTACTTTATCTGAAATATTGAATTCGATTATTTTTTCAAGTAATGCGAAATCTATCGGACTGTTCCACTGGATACGAAAAATTTCTTTAGTGGGATTATAGCCTGCTTGTACAATTTCGTTAGAAAATTGACGTATCCCTGCCTTTTCAGGAGCAACAGACATATGTTGTTTAGCTACACTAAATCCAATAATAAATGTCTCATGATCGGTAAACATAGGCTGATTCCATGCCACTCTTGGTTTCAAACTTGGGAAAGTCGTTGCTACCCAGTTAAGTACTTCTTCTGTTCGATCTCGATGTTCAACGTTATCAATTTTTGATAAATAATCTGAAAAAGCTTCCATGCTTATCCCTCCTAAAATAACTATCGTTTAGAATTATTGTTCCGAGTAATTATTATGTGAAAATAATTTAAGATGAATACCGCTTACCTAATTCTTATTTTAACTATATATTTTACAATCGAAAGAGTCAAATTTCTAATATGAGCTGCTGATTACTTGAAACTAGTAGTCATTTATAAAAAAATCTACTAGTTTGACATATTAAAAAAATGTTAAATAACTTAAATATATCTTAAAATGATATTTATTTATTGTTAAACGATAAATCAGATGCTAAAATAATAGTTATACTAAGTAAGGGAGGTTTTAATTATGAAACGAGGGACAACATTTTTTTTAAAAGCAGCGTTAATTTTAATCGGTCTTCCTGTTCTTGCTTTGAGTATAGTTGGATTTATTTGGTTAATGAGAAATCCGGCTAATCCGGATTATGATCAGTTACTCTATCCTATTGTAATTGGTATGTATGTATCTGCCATACCGTTTTTTATTGCTTTATATCAAGCTTTTAACCTGTTAAATCATATTGATAGGAACCAAGCGTTCTCTGATCTATCTGTTAAAGCCCTTAAAAATATCAAGTTTTGTGCTTTAATAATCTGTGGTTTATATGTTGTGATGCTACCATTTGTTTTTGGTGTAGCTCAAATGGATGATGCACCTGGGCTTGTTTTAGTCGGAATGGTTCCAGTCTTTGCATCGTTTGTTATCACAGTATTTGCAGCAGTTCTTCAAAGACTTTTACAAGAAGCCATTGATATAAAAAAAGAAAATGATTTAATAGTCTGATCTGAGGTGAGTAATATGGCAATTATAATTAATATTGATGTGATGTTAGCCAAACGCAAGATGAGCGTAACAGAACTTTCAAATCAAGTAGGTATTACGATGGCGAATCTTTCTATATTGAAAAATGGGAAAGCGAAAGCCATTCGATTTTCAACGTTAGAGGCAATCTGCAAAGCATTAGATTGCCAGCCAGGAGATATTTTAGAATATAAAAGTGATGAACAATAAAATAAATAAGACACCAGAGCTTTGCATCAAGTGATGTAGAGCTCTATTTATTTGTGTGCATAACTAGTTTTTGTAAGGTAAACTAAAGGCATCAAACTATAGGAAGTGAAAAGATGTTCAACTTATTTATTTTAATGCTTGAACGTGGCGGATTAATTATTATTTTGGCATATATATTAATGAATATCCCTTATTTTAAAAACCTTTTAGGAAATCGAAGAAAAGTAAGTACGATGGTTCAGTTGATTATAGTGTTCGGAATATTTGCTATCATTTCTAACTTTACAGGGATAGAAATTCGAGGCAATCAAATTATGATTGATCAACCGTTTTCTGATTTATCACCTCATTCTTCTTTGGCGAATACCCGTGTATTAACGATTGGTGTTGCAGGTATGATAGGAGGGCCGATAATAGGTGTGAGTGTGGGTATTATTTCAGGTATTATACGCTATCTTCAAGGCGGAATGGATGCTTATATCTATGTGATTACTTCAATTTTAGTTGGCTTATTTTCCGGATTATATGGGTTGAAATCTATTCGAAAAAATGCTTATCCAAAAGTTGGAGAGGGTCTTGCTATTGGTGCAGCAATGGAAGCCATTCAAATGATCAGCATCATTTTTCTAAGTACACGATTTCAAGAGTCAATAGACCTAGTGCAGTTTATTGTGTTGCCAATGATATTGACGAATAGTATTGGTACGGGAATTTTCTTATCGATTATTGATTCAACATTGCGGCAAGAAGAACAAACAAGAGCTGTCCAAACACATGACGTTTTTCAATTAGCTAATGAAACGATGCCTTACTTTCGTTCAGGAATGAATGTAGAATCTTGTACAGAAGCAGCAAAAATCATTCAAAAGTTAATTAAAGTTTCTGCCGTCAGTATAACCAACAAAGATAGCATTTTGGCACATGTTGGAGCAGCTAGTGATCATCATTTTCCGTCAAAAAAAATAGTGACCAACTTATCTAAAGAAGTTTTGCGAACGGGAGTAATCAAAGAAGCACATTCCCATGAAGAAATTGGGTGCGATCATCCTGGCTGCCCATTAGAAGCAGCAATCGTTATTCCGTTAAAAATCAAAGAAGAAACGGTTGGAACACTAAAGTTATATTTTACTGATGCTTCAAAGTTGACCTTTGTAGAAAGACAATTAGCAGAAGGGCTAGCAACTATATTTTCCAGCCAGATTGAGCTTGGAGAAATGGAATTACAAAGTCAGCTCTTACAAGATGCAGAGATTAAATCGCTACAAGCTCAAGTAAATCCGCACTTTTTCTTTAATACCATCAATACTATTTCTGCATTGATTCGAGTAGATAGTGAGAAAGCTCGTGAAATGTTGCTGCAGTTGAGTACCTTTTTCCGATCTAATTTGCAAGGTGCCAGAACGAATGTGATTCCTTTAGAAAAAGAACTCCTTCAAGTAGAAGCTTATATGAAGTTGGAACAAGCGCGCTTTCCAGACCGCTACCATGTCGAAATGAACATAGAAAATGGCTTGAAGAACATTTTGTTGCCTCCATTTGTGATTCAGATATTGGTAGAAAATGCCTTTAAACATGCATTTAAAAACCGGAAAGTGGATAATTTAGTCCAAGTAACGGTTAATAAGATGGATCAGGACATTCTCATAAGTGTACAAGACAATGGGTATGGGATAGAAGAGGATAGGCTTGGAAAATTAGGCAAAGAAAGTGTTTCATCTGAAAAAGGAACCGGATCAGCTTTAGAAAATTTAAATAAACGCTTAATCAGTCTATTTGGAGAAAAAGCAAAACTGAACTTCGAGTCTTCAAAGCAAGGAACCATTGTTTCTTGTAAGATACCATATCAAGGAAAGGAGGGATAGTCATGCATATCTTAATAGTGGATGATGAACCTTTAGCTAGAAATGAGTTAGCCTATTTATTGGAACGCTGCGAAGGGGTTACGTCTATTGTTGAATCGGAATCTATTGAAGAAGCTTTAGAAAAAATGCTGCTACATGAAATTGATTTACTCTTTTTAGATATTCATTTGACTAGTGAAAGTGGATTAACGTTAGCGAATAAAATCAATCAATTAAAAAATCCTCCTATGATTATTTTTGCGACAGCTTATGATGAATATGCGATCAAAGCATTTGAATTAAATGCAACGGACTATGTCTTAAAGCCATTTGAATTGCCTCGAATTCAGGATGCTGTACAAAAGGCGTGGGTTAGTTATCAAAAAGAACACATTCATTTGCAAAAGAATAGGTCAGAATGCTTGAAGACGATTCCCATTCAAATGGATGAACGTATTTATATCGTGAAAATCGACGACATCATTGCAATTGCTGTGGAAAATGGCATCACAACTATTTATACAATTGAGAAAGACTACATAACAAATGAACCCTTAAATGCCTATGAAGAAAAAGTAAAAGGACATGCCTTTTTGCGTGTGCATCGTTCTTATTTACTTAATGTGAAAGAAATTTTAGAAATACAACCGTGGTTTAACCACACATTTCTTGTTACGATGAGCAATCAAGCAAATATTCCTGTGAGCAGACACTATATGAAGCAATTTAAAGAAGAAGTAGGGCTGTAGTGCTCATTAATTGAATGAATTTGAGAACTGCAGGCGAGCATGTTAGCCTGCAGTTTTGCTATGTCAGCTTGAATTGAATCTTAAGCCTCATTTTTTATAGTACAGTAGAGCTATTAAAAAAAGTGGTAACTTTTTTATTTAATACTATAAGGAGGCAGAGTAGCATGATTACATTGTTGGGTGGTATTGCGTTATTAATTTTAGGGTATTTTGTTTATGGAAAGTATATTGAAAAGAATTTTGGGATTGATCCAGATCGTACAACTCCTGCAGAAGCGTTAAGGGACGGATATGATTTTATTCCGATGTCTAAATCAAAAAATGCTATTATTCAATTATTAAATATTGCAGGAACGGGACCTATTTTTGGTCCGATAATGGGAGCGCTTTATGGACCAGTGGCTTATATTTGGATAATCGTGGGTTGTATTCTAGGAGGGGCAGTACATGACTATATGCTGGGTATGATTTCTTTACGAAATGACGGCGCCCATTTGCCAGAATTAGCCAGCAAATACTTAGGAAAACCAGTAAAACATGTCGTTAATATTTTTTCTATGCTGCTTTTGATGTTAGTAGGTACTGTTTTCGTTACTTCACCGGCTAACTTGATTGAAAGTATTACTCCCGATTGGTTAACATTAGGAGTAATTATTGGATTGATTTTTGTTTATTACCTAATCTCGACTATTTTGCCAATCGATAAAGCGATGGGAGCTGTTTACCCTTATTTTGGTGCTATTTTGATTATCAGTACACTAGCTATTGGATTAAGTTTAATTTTTGGTGGACATACTATTCCGAACTTAACACCAGGCACGATGCAAAATTTTAATCCAGAAGGTACACCAATTTTTCCTGCTTTGTTCTTTACCATTTCTTGTGGAGCTTTATCTGGTTTCCATGCTACACAAGCACCAATGGTTTCTAGAACATCTAAAAATGAAAAAGAAGGTCGCTTTACTTTTTATGGCATGATGATTGCTGAAGGTGTAATTGCGATGATATGGGCAGCAGCTTCTATGTCGTTATTTAACGGACAAACGCTCAGCCAAATGATCAATAATGGAACGCCTTCACTTGTAGTCAACCAAGTATCTTACATGCTACTAGGCAGTGTGTTTGGGACAGTTGCGATTATAGGAGTAATTGTGTTGCCGATTTCTTCAGGACTTTCTGCATTTAGAAGTTTACGGACAATAACAGCAGATTACTTGCATATTAAACAAGATACACTGAAAAAAGTATTGATGGTAACCATTCCTTTATATATTATTTCATTAATTCTAACGCAAGTTGATTTTAATATTTTATGGAGATATTTCAACTGGGCAAATCAAGTTACAGCAGTAATCTCTCTATTAGTCTCAACACGTTATTTGTATTTAAAAAATAAAAATTACTTTGTAACGCTTCTTCCTGGTATCTTCATGCTCTATGCTTGTGTGGTTTATATATTTAGTGAACCAATTGGCTTAGGAATGGGATTGAGCACATTAACGTATATCTTAAGTACAATCTTAACACTTGGTATAATAGTTCTTTATTGGGAAACGGGTAAAAAGCAAAAAAGAGATTTAGATCCATCAGATGAATTATTGAACGATCAATTACCAATAGGTACATTTTCATCACATAATTAATAAATTTAGGTGTGAAAAAAATGTTTAGACTATAAAAAATATAAATACCACTAAATAAAATCAGCACAAAAAATACACACTAAATCCAGTGTGTATTTTTTGTTTTGACTTGTGTAAATGTTAAAACTCACTTATAACAACGTTTTCACTAGTAAAAGTGTTGGCACAAAATTTGCTTTATATACAATGTAGAGACAAATAATAACAATAGAATTAGAAATTTTGAAGAAGCATTCAATGTAAAATATTTTTTTTTATTCACTTAGTTAATTAAATTAATTAAGTTGAATAAAAATGGTTGGATTTTATTGTAAAGGTGGGAAGAGATGGTTCGAGGGACGTTTAAACTGATGAAGTCCGTTAATAAATCAACAATTTTAAATAAAATTAGACAGTGTGAACCGATATCCAGAGCTGAGATTGCAAAGCTCACAGGAATCACACCACCAACTGTCAGTAGTATTGTGAAAGAACTAATGGATGAGCAGTTAGTGGAAGAAAGTATTTTAGGAGCATCTCAAGGTGGGAGAAAACCAACTATGTTGTTGTTGAATAGAAATGAACATTATGTAATTGGAGTAGACGCTGGTTCTGATTCAATAAAAGCATGTGTGAGCGATTTAGTCGGAACAATTTTAGTGCGTTCAGAGTTGCCGATTCAACCACATACGACTATCGATAGTTTTTTAGCTATACTGATTCAAGCCATTCAACTCGTTATTAAGGAATTGGGAACTGAGAGTAGTAAAGTAACCGGCATCGGTATTGCAATGCATGGGGTAGTGGAAGTCGCTACAGGAACCTCTTTATACTCAGCTAATTCTGGCTTGAGAAACGTTCAGATAAAAGAGGTTTTGGAAGACATCTTTGATCTTCAAGTAATCGTTGAAAACAATTCGCGGGCAATGGCATTGGGAGAATATTGGTTTGGCAATTACGGGACATTGAAGTCTTTTGCAGTTATCAACATTGGTCGTGGAGTTGGTTCTGGAATTATTGAAGATGGAAAATTACGTTATGGAGCACAAGACATTGCAGGTGAAATTGGACATATGACGATTTCCTTAGATGGAGAAAAGTGCAGTTGTGGCAATCAGGGTTGTTTTGAAACGTTTGTAACTGGGGATGCGATTGTTCGCAGAGCAAAAAAACAACTAGTAGATGCACCAGACGACCTGACTGGAGAGAAAGTTTATGAATACGCTTTAAGTGGACAAAAAGCGTATCAAAAAATATTAGAAGAAACAGGAACCTTGATTGGAATTGGTATTGTTAACTTGATTCATTCTGTGAATCCAGAAAAAATTGTTCTCGGTGGAGGTGTGATGAAAAGTCATGAGTTTTTGATGCCCAGTATCATGGCCACTATTCAACAACGAGCGTTAACAGAAAAAGCAAGGAAGAATACATTGATCACATTGTCTAGAGTAGGAGATGATGCAACCGTTTTAGGAGCAGCAGCACTATTATTGACGAAGTTATTCTAAACTAGCTTATTAAAAGAAACTGTAAATACTGGAGGTATAAAATGGTTACTTATCAAATCGTTCAATCAAACGATTAAAAAAAAGTCCTCAAATTGAAAAATTATTGTTTTCGTCCAGCATATGAAGGCAAGCGATTAGAGGATTTTATGCATTGGGTCAATGTCAGTACCATTCAAGGAGCTTTTGATCAGAAAGAACTCGTTTCGCAATTAATTATTTTACCGCTTCAGATGACTGTTTTCGGAGTTCCTTATAATATGGGTGGAATTGGTTTTGTGTCAACGTATCCTGAATACCGAAATGCAGGCATTATGAAGCAAGTGCTACTACGTTCATTGGAGACAATGCGTGAAAGAGGACAACTATTATCGGTATTAAGTCCTTTTTCTGTTTCGTTTTATCGTCATTTCGGCTGGGAATTATTTTTTGATAAAGTGGAGTATGAATTGCCGGCTCAGCAATTGGTTCCCTCAGGAAAAACACCAGGAAGAATTCATCGAATTGATGAATTAGATCCAAATTTTGATCATTGGTTCAGTAAGATAAAAACATTTTACAATGAACAAATCGCTGCTCAAAATGGGCGAATGATTCGAGAAGATGATTGGTGGCAACGCTTGTTGCGTCGCACATCTGGTACTTCCTTTGCAGTATATACAGATGAATTAGGAAAGGTTATGGGATATATTCGTTATACCATTCAAAACTTAACATTGGAACTGTTAGATTTTAATGCCATAAATTATGAAAGCCAACAGAATCTGTGGCAATTCATTCAATCACATACAGCAGAAGTTGAAAAAATTATTGGAGAAGCTTCAAATCAAGAGTCGTTTGGAACCGCTTTTTTAAACCCACAGTTTCAACAGCAAATTGTACAAGATAAAATGATTCGAATTATTGATGTGGAACGTTTCTTATGTTCTTATCCTTTTGAACAAATCGATGATCCGCTATATCTGAATGTTCAAGATAAGCAAGCAGAATGGAACAATCAAATCTTTAAAATTGAGCAAGAAGGACAAGTAACGATTGTTAAAACACCAAAAAATGAAGAAACGTTAACAATGGATATTGGAAAACTATCTGCCTTGATGGTTGGTTACCATTCGCTAGATTGGTATGTTTTCCGTAAAGAGGCAGAGGGATCGGATAAGACCATTAAACAATGGGATGAAGCTCTGCCAAAAGAGTATCCAAGTTTTTATGATTATTTTTAAATTGAGAAAAAGGAGACGATGATTGATGAGAAAATTAGGGATTTCAGTTTACCCAAATCACAGTAATTTAGCAGATATTAAAGAATATATAAAACTAGCTTCTAGCTATGGATTTAAGCGTATTTTTAGTTGCTTGTTATCCGTTGAAGGAGATAAACAAACCGTCCTGGATGAGTTCGCTGAAATGATCAGCTTTGCCAAGAAGTATGGCATGGAAGTAATTGTTGATGTCAGTCCTTCTGTCTTTAGCAATCTTGGCATCAGTTACGACGATTTGACATTTTTTAAAGAAATTGGAGCAGATGGAATTCGTCTAGACTTGGGCTTTACAGGGAATGAAGAATCGATTATGACATTTAATCCACAAGGGTTAAAAATAGAATTGAATATTAGTAATGGTACTCGTTATTTGGAAAATATTTTGAGCTATCAGGCTAATGCGGAGAACTTATTAGGTTGTCATAACTTTTATCCGCATCGTTACACCGGTCTAGGTTATGAACATTTTATAGAAACCTCTAAGCAATACAAAAACAAAGGCATTCGAACAGCGGCTTTTGTTAGTTCACAAAAAGCCACTATCGGTCCTTGGCCAGTCAGTGAAGGATTGTGTACATTAGAAATGCATCGTGAGTGGCCGATAGCTGTTCAAGCCAAACATCTTTGGGCAACAGATGTGATCGATGATGTGATTATTGGCAATGCTTTTGCTTCTGAAGAGGAATTAAAAGCATTAAGTACAATTGATCCATACCAATTGACCTTAAATGTTGAATTGGTTGAAGATATTCCAGAAATAGAACGGAAAATTGTGTTGGAAGAATTTCATTTCAACCGTGGAGATGTGTCGGATTATGTCATTCGTTCAACACAAAGCCGCGTTAATTATAGCAATTTTGATTTTCCGGTATTTAATACACCAAGTATTATTGAAAGGGGGGATATTATTATTGAAAGTTCGCTTTATGAACGCTATGCCGGAGAGTTGCAATTAGCACGATTGCCAATGAAAAATTCTGGTAAATCAAATGTCGTTGGGCGAGTAGTAGAAAGCGAAATGGTATTATTGGACTTGATTAAGCCATGGCAAAAATTTAAATTCCAAACTATACCCAAAAGTTAGTTAAAGGACTTATTATTTTAAAGTAACCATTAAAAGATGCATAAGGAGGAATTATCAATGAACGGTTTTATCGATTTTATGGAAAAACACTTTATTCCACGCGCTTCAAAAATTGGAGCACAACGTCACTTAGTGGCTATCCGGGATTCTTTTATAGTCACAATGCCGCTAATGATTTTAGGATCATTAGTACTTTTGATTAATAATTTACCTATCCCAGCATATCAAAATTTTATGAATAATACTTTTGGCGAAGAGTTATGGAAATCTTTTGGAGGAAATGTCTGGAATGGAACGTTTGGTATTTTATCTGTTCTAGTTGCATTCCTTGTGGCACACAACTTAGCTAAGGATTATGATAAAGATGGAGTAGCTGCTGGAGTTGTTTCTGTAGCGTCTTTCTTTGCACTAGGTGGATTAACAGGGATGTCTTCAAATGGACTATTTATTGCCTTGATCGTTGGGTTGGTTTCTGCTGAAATTTTCTCACGTTTATCTGGAAATGATAAATTAGTTGTCAAGATGCCTGAAGGTGTTCCTCCAGCAGTAGCAAAATCATTTGCAGCTATGCTTCCAGCCATGATCACGATCAGCATATTTGGTTTAATTTGTACGATCTTTATTGGATTTGGCATAACAGATATCGTAACGTCATTTTACGATTTAGTTCAACAACCATTTATGGGATTAGCGAATACATTACCTTCAGCACTTCTGTTAGCTTTTATTACACCGTTTTTATGGTTCTTTGGCCTACATGGAGCCAATATGGTTGAACCGTTGATGCAAACGATTAATGCACCAGCTATTGAAGCAAATATGGCAGCTGTGACAAATGGAGATGTTGCACCTTATATTGTTAATAAACCATTCTTTGATTCTTTTGTTAACCTAGGTGGAACAGGAGCAACATTAGGCCTGATTATTGCTATTTTTATTTTTGCTCGTCGCAATAAGGCTTATAAAGTTATAACGGGTTTAAGTACGGCTCCGGGAATTTTTAATATCAATGAGCCTATGATGTTTGGGTTACCAATTGTATTGAATCCAATTCTGTTCATTCCATTTATCTTAACACCAGTTGTTTTGGTTCTTGTAGCATATACAGCAACGAAAATTGGGTTGGTTCCGGCAGCAGTAACAATGCCGCCATGGGTAACTCCTCCGATTATTGGTGGGGTCTTGGCTACACAGAGTATTGCAGGCGGAGTGTTAGCTGCAGTCAATTTAGTTATTTCTGTTGTTATCTACGCACCGTTCGTTAAAATAGCAGATATTCAAGCTACGAAAAAAGCTGAGGAAGCTCAAGAAAATTCAATTGTTTAATCAATAAATAAAGTATAACTAAACTAAAAGAGCTAAACCTCCATTTTTAAGGAAGTTTAGCTCTTTTTAGTTTGCAATAAACAGTAATAAATATTTAGCTTTTTATGTCATAGAAAATTTGACATTTGATAATAGTTTAATGCGTTCCTCATAGAATTTAGCATAAGTTGTTCGCTTGTAGGGTGTTATCCAGATATAAGGTATGCCAAATGTGAATAATGCTAAGATGTCCCAAAGAAGAAATGATAGATCCAGAATAAACCATTCCATCTTGAATCCCTCCATTAATTCTTCGCTTCTATAAAGAGCATCTCTGTAACTTAGATCTTCATTGTCTACCAATAAGTATGAGACCAGAGAATAGGAGTAGCTTTTATATATGCCAGGTATAATTAAGAAAAGCGACCAAAACAAGATTGAAATTTCTCTTAACCACATAGTCAATATGTAACGTATGCCATGGTTTTTAACGGTTTCTACCATGTCTTTTTGAAAAGAAAACTGTTGATTTCGACTAAATATTAAAATCCCTTTATCAATGAAAGGAGAAAGAGAAGAAGTAAGGATACCAATAATTATTGAACTAACAAAACTAAGAAGTAAATTTGAATTATCTGTTTTTTGTAATGTTCCATAAACATCAAGCACAATAGGAATACTGGTTAGTAATACTATCGCCAAAAAGTTTTGTTTTAAGGTTCCTCGTGCAAATTTTTTTATATATTTTCTGTCCAAATAAAGTTCCTCTTTTCTCTATTTTAAAAAGCATTGTTTTCCTTTTTTTAGTTTACCAAAACACACAAATAAATAAAAGAACAGTTTCTATTTATTTGTGCATTTTCTACGATCAATTTAAATGATAATGTTTTTTTATGTTTATATATACACTAAATAGAAAATAAGTATAACAGGTATAGGTTAATAATTAGGATAAAAAGATACATTGATAAAAAATGAGCAAATAGATTAATCTAAAATGTGGGAAATTAATTCAGTCTGTCAATACGATTATAAACTAAACATATTAACATTGGGTAATTATCATTATAAAAGTAATAACCTGTCAAAATGAGACTTTTCCAATATTATTTTTAAAATAAAATAACATGTGGATTTATTTTAAAATAAATAGCGTGTTTTTGAAAAGACAAAAAAGAAAAAATAAGCATTGAAATAATTTCTAGTTTGTGATAAATTTAACTAGTAAAGAATATTAGTGAATTAGTTAACAATGTCATGGATGTTGATTAATTATTCATATAGAAAACGTAAGGAAGGTTGAGTTTAATGGAAGAAAGAGTAAAATATACTGGTAAAGATTATTTGAACAAAGTATTAGGAGGAACAGCATCTGGAATCGTTATTGGGCTAATTGCCAATGCGATATTGGGGTCCATCTTTAAAGCACTTATTCCTTATGGTTCTATATTTGTATTGTTATCAAGTGTAGTGACAATTATGCAATTTATTACACCAGCTATTATTGGAGTTCTCGTAGCCATGCAATTTAAAATGAATGGAATGGAAAGTGTCATTGTTGGTGCAGCAGCCTTCTTAGGATCAGGTGCTTATAAAGTTACCGAAGCTGGTGTTCAACTGGTTGGTATTGGAGATTTGATTAATGTTATGTTGGTTTCCGCTATAGCAGTTTTTGTTACTCGGTTGTTGCAAGGTCGCTTAGGTTCATTGACCTTGATCCTTATGCCAATTATCGTTGGTGCTGGTGTAGGAACGATTGGTCTGATCATGTTGCCTTATGTGGGTATCATTACTTCTTCAATTGGAGAACTGATCAATAGTTTTACAACTCTACAACCTTTATTGATGGTTATTTTAATATCTGTAGCATTCTCAATTTTAATTATCTCACCAATTTCAACAGTAGCAATTGGAATTGCAATAGGTGTTGCTGGATTAGGAGCTGGGGCTGCTGCGGTAGGCGTGACAGCTTGTACAGCAATTTTAGTCATTGGTTCTTTGAGAATTAATCAATCAGGAACAACATTGGCTATCTTACTTGGTGCTATGAAAATGATGATTCCTAATTTAATCAAATATCCAAAAATAATGATACCAGTAGTTATAAATGCAGTTATCTCAGGTATTGGTGTATACATGTTAACAATTCACGGAACTCCGCAAACGGCTGGGTTTGGAATTGTAGGATTAGTTGGACCTATTCAAGCCTTTAACATGGGAACTGGTTTACTTAATGTTATTTTAGCTTACTTTGTAATACCTTTTGTTGGAGGGTTCATTATCGATATGGTGTGTAGTAAATTTTTACACATCTATGAAGATGAAATCTTTAAATTTATCCCTGCTTCAAATTAATTAACGAATAGATAACGAAAAAATGGAGGAATTTTAAAATGAAGATAGCAATTGCAGGTTCAGGAGCTTTAGGATGCGGATTTGGATACATGATGAAAAAAGAGGGAAATGACGTTACATTAATCGATTTTTGGGATGACCATATTAATGCTATTAAAGAAAACGGTCTGTCCATCACAGTAAATGGAAAAGAAGATAATGTCATTATCCCAATAGGGAAGCCAGAAGAAATCAAAGATACATTTGATACAGTCTTTATTTTTACTAAATCAATGGGATTAAGACAGATGTTAGAAAAAATTAAACATATGCTAACAGAAGATACAAAAGTGGTCTGTCTATTAAATGGCCTAGGTCATGCAACGACTATTTCAGAATATATTCCTCAAAAGAATATTATTATGGGAACAACCTTGTGGACTGGTGGAATAGATGCACCAGGTAAAACCCACTTTATGGGAGAAGGTCCAGTTGAAGTTCAAAACAGTGATGAAAATGAAGAAGAAGGTACCCGTGAAGTTGTAAAAATGATGGCAGATTGTGGATTAAACGGCGTGTACAGTCAAAATGTTAACTTTACAACTTGGAGAAAAGCTTGTGTGAATGGGACGATGAATGCTCTTTGTTCATTGTTAGATTGCAATATCAAAGAACTATTCGAAACTTCCCAAATCGACCAATTAAATAAAAAAATTGTCAGTGAATTTTCTCGTGTAGCCGAAACTGAAGGCGTTCATATAGACGTTGAAGAAACTGTGAATTATTTAAAAGGGACAGCTGAAAAAGTGGGCGAACATTATCCTTCTATGCACCAAGATTTAAAGAACAAGCGTCTAACTGAAATCGACTTCTTAAATGGAGAAGTTGCAAAACAAGCTGAAGCTAAAGGATTTGAAGCACCATATAGTCAATTGATTACTCAATTAATTCACGCAAAAGAAGATATCTTAGGAATCAAACGTTAAAAATATTTCTTAAAGCAGGTTCGAAGTAAAAAACTTTGAACCTGTTTTTTTGTTGAAAAAGTTCTTCTCATGAACATTTTTATTAAACAATGTGAATTCAAAAAAAATTTCTTTGAAATAACAAAAAAGTATGCGTATAATCAATTGAAATGATTGGAAACGTTTTTTTATATAAGGAGGATATCAATGGATACTTTGAAATTTCATGAGATGACATTAACATGGATGAATGGTGGAATCACTTCTATGGATGGAGGAGCGATGTTTGGTGTAGTGCCTAAACCATTATGGTCACGAAAATACCCGGTCAATGAAAAAAATCAAATTGAGTTGCCAACGGATTCGATCTTAATCCAATATCAGAATAAGAATTACTTGATTGATGCTGGAGTAGGACATGGAAAGTTGTCAGACAAACAACGACGCAATTATGGGGTTGTGGAAGAGACAAAGATAGAAAAGAGCTTAGCAGAATTAGGAATGACAGTGGCTGATATTAACGTAGTATTGATGACACATTTACATTTTGACCATGCCGGCGGATTAACACATTCGGAAAATGAGGAGCTCGTTTCTACTTTTCCACATGCAGATATTTACGTTAATGAGATTGAATGGGATGAGATGAGAAATCCAAATATTCGCTCCAAAAGCACGTATTGGAAAGAAAATTGGGAGCCAATTCAGGATCAAATCATTACGTATCAGGAATCGCTTGAAGTAGTGCCTGGAATTGAGATGATCCACACTGGAGGACACAGTGAAGGTCATGCATTAATCAAACTAACACAAAATGGTGAAATATTATTGCATATGGCTGACATCATGCCAACACATGCACATCAAAATCCTTTATGGGTCTTGGCTTACGATGATTATCCAATGACGTCTATATTCAGTAAAGAAAAATGGATGAAAGAAGCTTATGAAAATCATTATAAATTTATTTTTTACCACGATGCGTATTATCGTATGATTGAATGGGATGAGACTGGAAAAAATGTAGTAGACTCATTGAAGCGAAGTAAACAAGCATATATTACCTTTAACTAAAACAATCAACACTATTTAAAAGCTGATTTTAAGAATCTGTTTTTAGGTAGTGTTTTTATTTTTGTCATTTATTTTAAAAAACATCAAAAACATTTTGAAAAAAAGCAATAACTATAGGTTTGGAGAATGACGTTAAGTTCTTCTTATACCTTCTATAATTTATGGTAAGTAGACTAAAATTTTGAAATGGCCTAAATTAGGAATTGTAAGCGGTTGAGAAATAAAACCTAATAAAAATTAAAAATAATTAAGGGGCGATTAAAATGATGAATACAAAGACAATGGAAAGACCAGTTGATTTAGCTACTTTTTACCCATCAGATCTTTATGAGTATTCAAGCGCATTAACAGATGGAGAATTAACAGTTTTAAAAGAATTACGTGAGGCTCTTGAAATAAATTTACGACCTGTACTAAGTGAGTATTGGGAAAAAGCAGAATTTCCTTTTGAAGCTTTTGAAAAAATCGGAAAAGTAAGAATGATGGATAATCCATTGTTATTTGAAGGTCGTGAAAGTACACGTAAACCAAGCGAATTATACAATGTTTTTAGATATTTTGAGTTAGCTAAACTAGATGCTTCTATCGCAACATTCTACACGGTTCATGGCGGATTATTCTACGCAACTTTGTTACAAGGTGGAAATGATGAACAAATCGAACGTTGGGCTGAAAAAACAGCTTCTTATGAAATTCAAGGTTGCTTTGCTTTAACCGAACCGGAACATGGTTCAGACATTGCTGGCGGACTAGCAACTACTGCACGTAAAGAAGGCGATACTTGGATCATCAACGGAGAAAAACGTTGGATCGGTGGAGCTGGATCAGCGGACGAAATAGCTGTATTTGCTCGTGATGAAGCGGATGGAAAAGTTAAAGCCTTCATGGTTCCTGGTAAAGCTGAAGGGGTACATGTTCAAAAAATCGAAGGGAAAATTTCACTTCGTATGACACAAAACGGACATATTACATTAACGGATGTAAAAGTTGGAGAAGATCGTAGATTGCAAAATGTGAATTCATTTAAAGATGTAGCCGGTATTTTACGTATTACACGAGCAGATATCTCGCATTTGGCGACAGGATTGACAGCAGGTGCATTTGAATCCGCTTTACGTTACGTCAAACAACGTGAACAATTTGGTAAAAATTTAGGTTCATTCCAATTGGTTCAAGAAAAATTGTCTATCATGCAAGCAAACGTAACTGCTAATTTAAGTTTCTCTGTACGCTTAGCTCAAATGCAAGAAGAGGGCAATTATCGTGAAGTGAATTCTTCAATGGCAAAAATGCATAATGCTTTACGCATGCGTGAGACTGTTGCATTAGCTCGCGAAGTAGTCGGCGGAAATGGAATTACACTGGAAACGGATGTTGCTCGATTCTTTGCAGATGCAGAAGCTATCTACTCTTACGAAGGAACACATGAAATCAATGCTTTAATTGTTGGAAGATATTTGACAGGTGTAGGCGCTTTTGTTTAAACGTTATTAAAAACTCAGAAAACGGGATCAATGATCCTTGTTTTCTGAGTTTTTTTTGTCTACTTTTGCACAAACATCTTTAACCATGGTATTCTATACATAGATATAATTATTTCTTATGACATAAACTGGTCCCAAAAGGAATAATCAAAAGAAAAAGGGGAATAACAGGAATTGGATATTACACAATTGAATTATTTCATCAATATTGTTGAATGCGGTTGCAATTTATCGTTAGCTGCAAAAAAAATTCATATCTCGCAGTCAGCTTTAAGCCAAATGATCACTAATTTTGAAAAAGATGAAGAATTAAGTCTCTTTTATCGTAAAAATGGAAGATTAGAAGAAATGACGCCAAGTGGCATTAAGTTATACCGGTATGCTTTAGATATTTTGAAAATGCATGATGAAATGAAAAATATGATTCGTAAAGAATCATCCAAACAAAAAGGAACGATTCGTTTAGGTGTACCTTCTTTGATTTTACGTGTTTTCTTTTCCAACTTCTTCTCTAAATTCATCGTAGAAAACCCGGAAATTAAAATAGAGATTGTAGAAGATGGCTGTAATGAGTTGAGAAGGATGTTTTTGCAAAAAGATTTAGATTATGTCGTATTGATTGAACCAACGAATCTTGATCCGAAAGCCTATGAAGAACATGTGATTCAAATTGATGAATTAACAGCCTTTATGTCAGCGACTCATGATTTAAGCAAGAAGAATAAAATCAATTGGACAGAAATTGATGATTACCCAATTGCTACATTTAATGAATCATTTGTGACCAACGATTTAGTTAAACGAACATTTAAGGAAAAAAATTCAAATGCAGAAATCATTTTTACTTCTTCTTCGTGGGATTTTTTAATTGAAACAACTCGTTACTCAGATACAATTGCTATCTTACCTTCACCTATTGGTCGCTATTTAAACAGCGAGGATTATGTGGAGAAATCATTTAAGAACCCGATTCCTTTTAATGTCCTATTGTGTCGTCCGATAAAAACCAATTATTCAGTTGTGGAAACAAAGTTACATGAATCTGTTTTAAGTTATTTTTACTGATTCATGAAATAAACATTGCAAATTAGTTTGAAATTGTGCAAAAAATTTCTTTACTCAAATACGAAAGACCCGATGTTTTTATCCGGTTCTTTCGTTTTTTTATTTTTTATGAACACCCTTTCACAAAGGTATTAACAAAACTTATTGAATCTGTAATATATACTTGTTAGACGTTTAGGCTCAATCCATTTATGATGATGATGTAAACGCTTCATATGAGCTTGAAGACTTAATAAAAACAGGAAAATTATTTGGAGGGAATTTTAATGACAGAAGCAGTAATCGTAACAGCACTAAGAACACCAGTTGGATCATTTGGAGGAGCTTTTAAAGATGTATCAGCCGTTGATCTAGGAGCTGCTGTTGTAAAAAGAGCAATTGACAGTATTGGATTAGATCCAGCAACAATTGATGAAATGATATTTGGAAACGTTTTAAGTGCAGGTTTAGGTCAGAATGTTGCTAGACAAGTAGCTATAAAAGCTGGGATCCCAAAACATGTTCCATCTTTTGCTATCAATAAAGTATGTGGATCGGGATTGAAAACGGTTGCTTTAGCAGCACAATCAATTCTTTCAGGAGACAATGAAATTGTTATTGCTGGTGGAACCGAAAGTATGAGTCAAGCACCATACGTATTGCCTGATGCACGATGGGGTAAACGAATGGGTAATGGTCAAATGATCGATACAATGTTGAAGGATGGTTTAACGGATGCCTTTACCGATATTCATATGGGCATAACAGCTGAAAATATTGTTGAAAAATATCAATTTACTCGTGAGCAACAAGACGAATTAGCGGTTCGCAGTCAAAATAATGCTGAGAAGGCTGTAACCTCTGGCCGATTCAAAGAAGAAATCGTTCCAATCGAAGTACCTCAACGCAGAGGAGAACCTAAAGTAGTCGATACAGATGAACACCCACGTTTTGGTACAACAAATGAATCAATGGCGAAATTAAAACCCGCTTTCAAAAAAGATGGTTCAGTAACTGCAGGAAATGCCTCAGGATTGAACGATGGTGCAGCAGTCTTGATCGTTATGAGCCGTGAAAAAGCAGATGAATTAGGATTGAAACCTCTAGCTACAATCAAGTCATATGCAAGTGCAGGTGTAGATCCAAAAATCATGGGATGTGGTCCAATTCCAGCTACTCAAAAAGCATTGAAAAAAGCTAGTTTAACAGTAGAAGATCTAGATTTGATCGAAGCAAATGAAGCTTTTGCAGCACAAGCATTAAGTGTCATAACAGATTTAAAATTCAACACTGATATTGTTAACGTCAATGGTGGTGCTATTGCTTTAGGACATCCAGTCGGAGCTAGCGGTGCTCGTATTTTAGTCACCTTACTTCACGAAATGGAAAAACGCGATTCGAAACGTGGATTAGCAACGTTATGTATTGGCGGAGGACAAGGAATGTCACTAATCGTTGAACGTTAAGAAATAAAAAATGTATGGCTAGTAGAAAATTTAAAGAGGAGTATCCAAACATGATGAATGAAACAATGAACCATTTGATTAGTCGAGTAGCTGATTTTTCTAAAACAGTCATACGACCAAATGCTTCTGAATACGATAAAACAGAAGCATTTCCCGAAGAACAACTAAATCAATTAAGTGATATGGGCGTTTTACGGATGCCATTTGATCGATTGCATGGGGGACTTGGGGGATCATTTAAAGATTTGTTGGAAGTCATTCGGATCGTATCAAGAGATTGTGCGTCAACAGCTAGTATTTTACTGACTCAAACATCTATGAGCCTTTGGCCAATCTATCAGTATGGCACTGAACGACAAAAACAGATGCATCTGCCTGCTATGCTGAGTGGAGAAACCTTTGGTGCATTTGGACTAAATGAGTTAGGGATGGGCAATGATCTTGAAAATATGGAAACTCTTGCAGTTGAAAAAGAAAATCATTGGGAACTAAGTGGAGCTAAAGCATTTGTTTCAAATGCGGGAAAAGCAAACGTTTATTTAATAGGAAGTAAGACCATAGCTAAAGATGGAACAAGCGGATACGGTATCTTTATTATAACTGCTGAAATGCGTGGGCTTATTATAGGAAATAGAGAAGAAAAGATGGGCATACGTGCTCTTCCGGTGGCTTCACTTGAATTTGATCAGATATGTGTTTCAAAAGAAAATTTATTGGGTGGTAGCTGTAATGGAGAAGAGCAATGCCAATCTATCAGCGATCATATGCGACTGTCCATTGCTGCTCAAGCAATAGGAATCGCTGAAGGATCTTTTGAACGAGCGTTAAACTATGTTAGTCAAGATCGTAAGTTTGGGCAACGACTGATCGATCTACGCAACACACAATTTAAACTCGCTGAAATGTATACAGAATTACAAGCTGCGGCTGCACTGTTGGATCAAGTAGCGAAAAATGATCAACTTGATTCAATAATGGTCGCTATGGTTAAATTGAAAGCTGCAAATACTAGTATCGAAATGACTGAAATGGCCATTCAAGTAACTGGCGGTTACGGATACATGCGGAACAACGATATCGAACGTTACGTCAGAGATGCTAAGTTAACAGCCGTTTATGGTGGCACTTTAGAAACACAAAAAGATACAATTGCAAAAAAATGGATCAACTGATCACAAGGAAAAGGACTAGTTACTTATTTAGAGGAGTGAGATGATGGAAATCAAAAAAGTTATGGTGATCGGATCAGGACAAATGGGCAGTGGTATTGCGCAAGTTATGGCACAAGCTGGATATGATGTTATCTTGAACGATATAAAAGAAGAATTAGTGCAACGAGGATTCACTAAGATTGAAAAAGGATTAACTCGTGAAGTTGAAAAAGGGCGTAAAACAGAAGCCGAAAAAGAACGTATTTTAGCTCAATTTACACTTTCAACAGATATTCAAGATGCAAAAGAAGCACAATTAGTCATTGAAGCAGCGACAGAAAATAAAAAAATCAAATTGTCTATTTTTAAAGAACTAGATGAAATTACAGATGAAGAAACGATTTTAGCAAGCAATACGTCTTCTCTTTCGATTACAGAAATTGCTGCAGCGACAAATCGTCCTGAAAAATTTATTGGATTGCACTTCTTTAATCCGGTTCCTGTTATGAAATTAGTAGAGATCAATCGAGGTTTGGCAACAGATGATGAAACAACAGCCACTATTAAAGCACTGAGCGAGAAAATCGGGAAAATTACGATTGATATTAAAGATTCGCCAGGGTTTGCCGTTAATCGTATTTTGATACCAATGATCAATGAAGCCATTTTTACGGTGCATGAAGGCATAGCAACACTTGAAGAAGTCGACGAAGCAATGAAGCTAGGTGCAAATCACCCAATGGGTCCAATTGCTTTAGCAGATTATATCGGATTGGATGTTTGCTTAGCTATTATGGAAGTTTTGTACACAGGATTTAATGATTCCAAATACCGTCCTTGTCCGTTGTTGAAAAAATATGTAGAAGCTGGTTGGCTAGGTAGAAAAACCGGTAAAGGGTTTTATGATTATGCTTCATAAGGAGAGGACAACGAAATGACAGAATATAATACACTTACTTTAGAAAAAGCAGAAGGAATCGCCACTTTAAAAATCAATCGACCTAAAATGTTAAACGCATTAAGTCAAGAAGTCTTAGAAGAAGTGTCTGTTGCACTTGATGAAGTGGAGAAAGATGGTGCGATTCGCGTGCTAATCGTGACCGGTTCAGGTACTAAAGCGTTTGTAGCAGGTGCGGATATCAAAGAAATGAAAGAAAAAAATGCAATTGAGGGAACAATTTTTTCTTCCTTAGGGAATGCGGTTTTTTCAAAATTGGAACAATTACGTCAGCCTACTATCGCTGCCGTTAATGGATTTGCTTTAGGCGGAGGATGTGAACTTGCTTTAGCTTGTGACATTCGAATCGGCGCTGAAAATGCAAAATTTGGACAACCTGAAGTAGGGTTGGGAATCATCCCTGGATTTGGCGGAACCCAACGCTTGCCACGCCTTGTTGGAACTGGGAAAGCTAAAGAATTGATTTACACAGGAGCAAATGTCGCAGCCGAAGAAGCTTATCGAATTGGTTTACTGAATAAAGTAGTAGCAGTTGAAGACTTGCTAGAAGAAACAAAAGCGATGGCTGAAAAAATAATCAAAAATTCGCCATTAGGTGTAGAAGGCAGTAAAAAAGCAATCAATCAAGGCATGCAAATGAGTATACAGCAAGGATTAGCATTGGAATCTGAAGTTTTTGGAGCTTTATTTGCTACTGAAGATCAAAAAGAGGGTATGACTGCTTTTGTTGAAAAGCGTAATGCACAATTTGAAAATAAATAAAAGAGAATCATTCATCTGATTGGGGGATTTTAGACATGTTAAAATTATACGAGAAAATGTATGAAAAGAAAAAAACAACAGCACAAGAAGCGGTACAATTGGTCGAACCAGGTGATGGGATCATTTTCCCCATCATGCCAGGTGAACCTCCAACATTATTGGAAGCGTTACCTAGCAATGGGTCGTTAAAAGGAAATACTTTATACCGTATGCTGCCAAGCTTTCCGACAGTGGATATCTCGCCATCTAAGCTAAAACAAGTATCAATATTTTTATCAGGTATGGACAGAAAAGGGTTTAATCAAGGTAACATTGATTTACTGCCAAATCACTTTTCGGATATCCCGGCATTGCTAAAAAAACGTACGGATCGTCCAGTAATCATGGCGACAGTATCGTCAATGGATGAAGACGGTAACTTCTCTTTAGGAACAAGTCCTTCCTATGTTGCTTCATTGATTGAAGATGCAAAAACCATCATTCTTGAAGTCAACAAGAACATGCCACGTACATTTGGTGCCAAAAACACCATTCATATCAGTGAAGTCGCCGCATTAGTTGAACACGATTTTGAATTGCCAACTTTACCTAGCCCTAAATTAAGCGAAAAAGACTTGGCTATCGGCAAAATAATTGCTGAAACGGTGAAAGATGGAGATACGGTTCAAATTGGTTTTGGTTCAATGCCAAATGCTGTAATGGACTACTTGATGGATAAACGCAATTTAGGTGTTCATAGTGAAATGCTTCCAGATAAAATTGTGGAACTCTATGCAAAAGGCGTAGTCAACAATAAATATAAAACTACTTATCCAACAAAAACAGTTTCTACGTTCGCGATCGGCTCAAAACAATTATATGAATTTATGAATAACAACAGAGATATATTAATGTTGCCATGTGATATGACGAATGATATTCGTGAAATTGCTAAAATTGATAATTTAAAAGCCATCAATTCGACAGTTGAAGTTGACTTTTTAGGACAATGCAATTCAGAAACGGTGAAAGGTTCTTATTATTCATCTACAGGTGGGCAAGCTGACTTTACTAAAGGAGTTAGACTAGCTAAAAATGGCTGTGGAATCATCTGTTTGTATTCGACTGCTAAACATGACACTATCTCTACAATTGTACCTGAATTAGCTTTAGGATCAGCTGTATCAACTTCTAAAAATGATATCGATACAATTGTAACGGAGTATGGAAAAGCTGAATTAATTGGGAAAACAGTACAAGAAAGAGCAGAAGCCTTGATTGAAGTAGCACATCCTAATTTCCGTGAAGAATTGCGTCAAAGAGCAATTGAAAGACACTTCATTGTGGAAGAAGTGAATGTAAGAGAAGAAACGATGTCTCTTATGGAAGGCTAAGGATAATAGAGAAAGAACATTCTTAAGGTTCAATTTTGAACGCTAAGAATGTCCTTTTTTAATTATCGATTTAATTTAGTGCTTTCGCGTAGAATTAAATCTGTCGATAAGGTTACTTTTTTTGCAACCGTTCTTTCAGTAGTCAATTTGTCTAACCATAGATCAAAACCGGTTTCGCCCATTAATTCGGTATAGACTTTTACTGTACTTAACGTGGGGTAGATATATTTAGCTACACTTATATCGTTGAATCCGATAAGGCTAACTCGTTCTGGAACGGAGATGCCTGCTTCTTGTAAAGCCCTCAAACAACCGATTGCCATGGAGTCATTCGAAATAAAAAAGGCATCTGGTAAATCGTCTTTTAAGGTTTCAATGGCTTTTTTCATCAGCTCTTGACCAGATGCGACATTAAAAGAACCTGTGAACACATGGTTTTCCTTGTATATTCCAGCTTGTTTCATGTAATTCTCAAAAATCGTCGTTCGTTTATCAATGATTGGTTTAGATCTATCTCCGAAATTTTCTTGTCCAGCAATCAAACCAATAGTTTGGTAATCGTTTGTACAAAAGTAATCCAAAACAGAATTTACTGCTTGTTCAAAGTCGATAACAACTGAATCTAATTTACGATGGAGTTGATCAAAATCAACAAAACAGATATTTTCTGTCCACGAAGTAAGTTTATTTACTTGAGAATCGCTAAATTTTCCAATTGCTATGATGCCTTCGATAGATGAATTCATTTCAAAATCTGTATTTTGGAAAATACGGACGATTTCATAGTTCATTTCTTCTGCTCTTTTTTCTACACCTAAGCGGATAGACAAGTAATAGAGGTCATCTAGTTCTTCTTTTTCAGTGTACCATTGAATAATGGCTAATTTGCCTTGTTTGTTTGCTTTTTTCTTTTGATATTTCGTGTAATCTAGAGCTTCAGCAACTTCAAACACTCGTTTTTTTGTTTCATCGCCTACTGATAATGTCTCGTCATAATTTAGTACACGAGATACGGTTGCGCTTGAAACGCCTGCTTGTTCGGCAATGTCTTTAATTGTTGCCATGTTCTCACCACTTTCTTTTCCATTCAATTTATTTATTATAGCATTGTATCAAAGCGGTAAGTTGTTTCAGAATGGAAAGTTTCATTAGGATGAAGTATGACTTTTCCAAATCCTTTTTGATTAATGGCATTAGGTAGGTTTTGAGCTTCCAAAGCAATCCCCGCATAAGATTCTTCAGCGTTTCCTTCATTGTCATGTCTTCCATCTAATGTATTTACGGCGAAAATAACCACAGCATCTCGATCTGTCGTCATTTGGACCCGCCGGCCACTAATGGTGTCAGATAAAACGGCTTCTGGTTTTTCATCGATATGTTCCAAGACGAAAGGGTGGTCATATCCAGAAACTAATTGGTTTTGTGGATGAGTACTTTCGAATCCTTTGTTTACAGCATCTGCGGTCATAAAGTCAAATGGAGTTTCTTTTACAGGTAGCAAAATACCCGTCGGAATGTAGTCTTCTTTCAATTCAGCAAAGTACTCGCTAGTTAAAGCCAATACGTGTTGATTGATTGCTTTTGTTGGATCTCCAGATAAGTTAAAATACACATGATTTGTTGGATTGAACAAAGTTGTTTTATCTGTGGTAGCTTGATAACTGATTTTCCATTCACTGGACTCTGTTAAAGTATAAGTAACTTGAACGGATAAGTTTCCAGGATAACCATTTTCACCATGTAGACTTTTATAGGTAAAAATCAGATGTCCTTCGTTTTCTGTGGATTCTGTTTTAACAGTCCAGATTTTTGTATCTAAACCATAATTGCCACCATGCGAATGGTTGGTTTTATCATTCGTTTCAAGTTGATAATTTTTCCCTTCTAATGTGAATTTGCCTTTATCAATCCGCCCGGCAACTCTTCCGACAGTTGCGCCATAATAAGGACGATAAGATACATATTCATCTAAAGTATCATAGCCTAGCACAATGTTTTCAATCAGTCCATTCTTATCTGGTACTCGAATGGAAGTGATAGCCGCGCCATAAGTCATAGCTGATAAGGAGACACCATAACGATTCGTCAAAGTATATTCCTGAACAATCTGTCCTGACAATTCTCCAAAATCTTTAACTGAAATGTCCAATCTTTTCTCCTCCTTTTGAATGAGCAAAACTATTTATAAATCGTTTGAAAGCAGCTTTTCCTTCAGTAGTCTGTTTATACACTCCAGCGTCTTCTAATACTCTCAGAAAAACAGATCCAACAGCATCTTCAATGATTTCTCCAACCGTTTCTTTTGTAATTTTTTTTGTTCTTTTTAATTCATCCGCCCATTTTTGATGGGAAATATCTAATTGATGAGGTTCATCTAATAAGTAATGTTCAACTTCAGAAAGTTCTTTTTTTAGTCTTGGTGGCAAGATAGCTAAGCCCATTACTTCGATCAGCCCAATGTTTTCCTTTTTGATATGCTGAACATCCTGATGAGGGTGGAAAATCCCGTCAGGGTACTGTTGCGTAGTACGATTATTGCGCAATACTAGGTCTAATTCATACTGATCCTTTTTATACCTAGCAATAGGTGTAATCGTGTTGTGAAGTTCTCCATTTGTTTCAGCAAAAATAGCTACTGATTCATCTGAATAGAAACGCCACTGATCTAAAATAAGAGTAGCTGCTTCAACTAATTCAGTTTGATTAGAACTTCTTAGACGGATGACGGACATGGGCCATTTTACAAGACCGGCTTCTACAGAAGGATAATCTGTTAATGCAAAGGGAAAGTCTATAGGTGCTTCTGCCATAGCAAAAGTGTGTCGGCCTCCTTGGTAATGGTCATGAGACAGGATTGAACCTCCAACTATTGGCAAATCAGCATTGGACCCAACAAAATAATGTGGAAATTGTTCAACTATACTTAAAAGTTTCGTGAAAGTAGCTTTTTCTAACTTCATAGGTTTATGTTCTTGTGATAAAAAAATACAATGCTCTTCATAATAAGCATAAGGGGAATACTGTAGACCCCAGTTCTCATTAGTTAAAGGTAAACGGATGATGCGATGGTTACTTCTGGCAGGATGGTTTAGATGTCCCTCGTAACCTTCATTTTCCATACATAAAAGACAAGTAGGGTATCCAAAGGAGGCAGGAGCTGTTTTAGCTAAAGCAATCTGCTTAGGATCTTTTTCTGGCTTAGATAAATTGATCGTGATCTCTAAATCACCAAAAACAGTAGATTTGATAAATTTGATATTCTTCTCAATTGCCCGTGTCTTAATGTAATTATTTTCTTGACTGAGATGGTAAAAATAAGTTGTAGCAGCTATAGGACTTTCTTGATAAAGCTCCCAAAATGTTCGGTTTATCTCAGAAGGTAGGGGAGTGATAAGGTTCATTATCTTTGCGGATAGAATATCTCTTTCAGCTTCATTATTTCCAATTACTTTTTCTTGAACAGCGTAATCGACTAAAGAGTCCATTGTTTCCAAACGATTTGGTAATGGCGTAGAAGCTTTTATGCCTGAAGCCAAAGCTTGTTTTCCAATCAAGGCGAGCAATTGATTTTGTGTAAGAAGAACATCTAACGGATGAATTTCTTGATTTTGATAACCGATTTGAATGAAGTCGGTTACAGATTGATCGATCATATACATTCATCCTTTCTAATTTTGTTTGTCTGCATAACCATGAGGAGAGTTTTTATGCCAATTCCAAGCTGATGCTAGGATATCATTTATATCTGTATATTGAGGCTTCCAGCCTAAAATAGTTTTTGCTTTCTCACTTGAAGCAATCAATGTGCTGGGGTCTCCAGCTCGACGTGCGGTTACTGTTGCAGGAATCTCTCTTCCAGTAACTTCACGTGCTGTATTCAGTATTTCTTTAACTGAAAAACCGGTACTGCTGCCTAAATTAAAGATAGTACTTTTATTTTCTAACTTTAAATATTCCAACGCTAGAATATGCGCTTCGACTAAATCGACGACATGGACATAATCACGAATACAAGTGCCATCTGAGGTAGCATAATCGTCTCCGAAAATAGTTAATTCATTTCTTTGTCCTAAAGCCGTTTGTAAAATAAGAGGAACTAAATGTGACTCAGGTGAATGATCTTCACCAATACTGCCATCTAATTTTGCTCCGGCTACATTAAAATACCGTAATGCTACAAAGTTTATATCGTAAGCTTTGTCACACCATTTCAATATCTTTTCCATCATCAATTTTGTTTCTCCATACGGACTTTCAGGATGGGTGTCTGCAGTTTCCTTAATTGGAACTTCTTTTGGCTCACCGTAAGTAGCAGCTGAAGAAGAGAAGACAATTGATTTAACAGCGAACTTTTGCATAGTTTCTAACGTTACTTGAGTACCATAAACATTATTATTAAAGTATTTTAGAGGTTGTCGCATTGATTCTCCCACTAAAGAATTTGCTGCAAAGTGCATAACTCCTTCAATTGGTTCTTTTTCAAAAACAGATTCCATAAAGGCTTTGTCACGAATGTCTCCTTGGTAAAAACGTGCTTTTTTATGAATCGCACCTCGGTGTCCAGTTTGTAAATTGTCGATTACTGCTACATCATATTGTTGTTCAATTAATTGGTCAACGGCATGAGAACCGATGTAGCCGGCTCCTCCTAATACTAAAACTGTCATGCTGATTCCTCCTCAAGCAATTTAGGGCCATCACTAATTTGAGCGATATAAAACTCACCAGGGTAGCCAATTTGATCTAGGTATTGTTTTCCAACTTGGTCAATAAAATAATCTATCTTATCGTTTTCAACGATTGCGATGGCACATCCGCCAAATCCTGCACCCGTCATTCGTGCACCTAAAATCCCTGGCTTATCCCAGGCAGCTTGAACTATTGCGTCCAATTCTGGTCCAGTTACTTCATAATCATCTCTCAAGGAAACATGTGATTCATTCATTAATTGACCAAACTCTTCCAAATCTCCAGCCTTTAAAGCTACGGCTGCCTTAAGTGTCCTTTGATTCTCAGTTACGGCATGTCGTGCTCTTTTTAGAATGGTTTCATTTGAAAGGGCTGATTGATGGTCAGCAAAAGTTTGTTCGTCTAATTCTCCTAATGAAGAAACAGTAAGAACTTTTTGCAATTCTGTTAACGCTTGATCGCATTCGCTGCGACGTTCATTGTATTTAGAATCAGCTAACTCACGTCTTTTTTTAGTGTTCATGATAACAATTGAATGATTTTCTAACACTACTGGAATCAATTCATAGTCTAAAGTGTTGCAATCTAGTAAAATAGCTGTATCTTTTTCGCCTTTACCTACTGCAAATTGATCCATAATACCTGAATTAACTCCAATAAACTCATTTTCCACTCGTTGCCCAGTTTTAATCAACTCTAATCGATCAATGTCTAAATAAAATAGCGTTTGTACTATAAAACCTGTCAGTAATTCAATCGAAGCAGAAGAGGAAAGACCAGCTCCGTTTGGAATATTGCCGTAATAAAGGATATCCATTCCTTGATTGATCGCATAACCTGATTCTTTTAAAAATTTAATCATTCCTTTAGGGTAATTTGTCCATTTATCTGCTGGATTGTATTCTAAGTTATTTAAATCAATCGAAATAACTCCTAATTCAGAAAAATTTTCAGAATAAAAGTTAATGATTTGATCTTCTCTTTTTGCTACTAAACCATACGTTCCTAAAGTTATTGCACAAGGAAAAACATTTCCACCATTGTAATCAGTGTGTTCTCCAATTAGGTTAATTCTCCCTGGAGAGAAAAACGCTTTCATATCCGTTTGTCCAAAAAGTTCATTGAATCTTTTTTTTAGTTTAGTTAAATTCATTTTGTATTTCCTCCTTAATAATGTTTTGTTACCTTTAGTTTAAATAGTTTGGTAAATAAAAACAAGTAAAATTTAGTAAATTATTTAAAAAGATAAAAATTATCGTTTTTAAATGTAATAAAAAAACCTGCCACAGTAAAAGCAGAGACAGGTTTAAAAATTATTCAGAAAGTTGTTGAAAAAAATCTTTAACAGCTTTCCAGTTTTCCACACGATTGGGGAAGTTTATCTTTTTATTGTGGTGTGCTGTAAAAAGTAATCCCGTTCCTGAAAAGTTGTTGAAGTGGCCAACATTATCATCAATTAAGTAATCAGCATGTATGATGCTTTTATTGCCACAAAAAACTATGTTTTCTTTTTGGATAGCAGGGAAGTGACTTTGAAGCCAATAAAATTTATCATCAAAACTATTAAAATCTACGATGACTTCATCCGTATCAATTGCAATTCTAGCCATAAATTTTAGTTGCCACTTAATAGATATAGTTATTTATTTTTTTAATATTGATCTTTAAATGAAGAGAGCTCTATTTTGTAATAGTTCCATTTTTTATAACTGATGACCACTTCTGCAACAGTTCCATCTTGTAAAATTGTTTTCTTTTCTTGTCTGATGGTAGGTTCGTTAGTTTTCATTTGTAACAATTTTGCTACCCAATCATCCGTAGGGAAGCAAATTTCATTGGTTTCTTTTGATTCTTCATCATACATATAAATGTCAAAATCGCTTTTAAAACGATTATAAATAGAATCATAATAGTCAAGACTAGGAATGTCCTTTTTAATAAATTGGCTAGGAATATACGAAAGATGTAATAAAAATGGGTCTTCATTAACTTTTCTTAATCGAACAATTTCATAATAGTCTTCTTTTTTTCGTAGCTGTAATTCTTTTCTCTTCTCTTCATTATGTTGAATTTCTAAACTTAAAACCTCAACCGATTCTGGTTCACCAGCGTAAATTTCAATATCAGAAAATTCTACAAGTTTTCGTTTACGGGAGCGAGAAACATATGTGCCTTTTCCTTGGAACCGTATGAGATAACCATCATTAACTAATTCTTGAACAGCTCTAATAACAGTGATTGAACTAACATTATAAAGTTTAACTAATTCCGCTTCACTGTAAAATCGATCGCCATGTTTAAACTCTCCAAATTCAATTTTTTTGAGCAAATCATCTTTAATTTGTTGATACTTTGGGATTTTCATACTTTTCTCCTCTCTATACCATTTGCTTAATATACTAACTTAAAAAAAGTAATTTTACCATTTATTTATTTTTTTAGTAAATATTTTCTATTTTTACTAAAATAAAGATTGACAGACACTAACTTAGTATATTAATATATTAAGTGTAAACGCTTTATATAGGAGGTGCTCAAATGAATACATTTGAAATAAAAGAAGATTTTTTACTAAACGGTGAGCCATTCAAGATAACATCTGGTGCCGTTCATTATTTCCGAGTTCTTCCTGAGGACTGGTATCATTCATTATATAATCTAAAAGCTCTTGGCTTTAATACAGTCGAAACGTATATTCCTTGGAATGTACACGAGCCGAAAGAAGGAGAATATCAATTTTCTGGTCAGTGGGATATAAAAAAATTTGTCCAACTAGCAGAGGAGATAGGTTTATTCGTTATTCTTCGTCCATCTCCATATATTTGTGCAGAATGGGAATTCGGTGGATTGCCAGCATGGCTGCTAACCTATCGTAATATGAAAATCCGTTCTTCTGATCCAGATTTTATTGAGAAAGTTTCTTGCTATTATAAGAATCTTTTTAAACACATCACGCCTCTCCAGGTGGATCATGGTGGCCCAGTCATTATGATGCAATTAGAAAATGAATACGGTTCATATGGTGAAGATAAAGATTATTTGAAAACGCTTTATGAGTTGATGTTGAAACTAGGCATAACCATTCCTATTTTTACTTCAGATGGAGCATGGAAAGCTACACAAGAAGCTGGAACGATGACGGGTTTAGATATACTGACTACAGGAAATTTCGGTTCTCGTTCAAAAGAAAACTTTAAGGAATTAAAAGAATTTCATGAATCAAAAGGAAAAAAATGGCCTTTGATGTGTATGGAGTATTGGGATGGTTGGTTTAATCGTTGGAATGATCCAATTATAAAAAGAGATGCTCTAGAGTTAACTCAGGATGTAAAGGAAGCTTTAGAGATTGGTAGCTTAAATCTATATATGTTCCATGGCGGAACGAACTTTGGCTTTATGAATGGTTGTTCAGCACGATTACGAAAAGATCTTCCGCAAGTCACTTCATATGATTATGACGCACCTTTAAATGAACAAGGTAATCCAACTGAAAAATATTTTGCTTTAAAAAATATGATGAAAGAAAGTTTTCCAGATATTGAACAATACCCTCCATTGGTGAAAGATAGTATGAGCATTACGAATATTCAGATTGGTGGAAAGGTAAGTCTACTTTCTATTGTTGATCGGATCGCTAAAAAACAAGAATCTAAATATCCAAAAACAATGGAAGAACTAGGTCAACAATATGGATATACACTATATAGAAGTTATGTGAAAAAGGACAGTGATGAAGAATTTTATCGTGTAATAGATGGCAGCGACCGTCTTCATTTTTTCCTTAACGAAGAAAAAATAGCTACACAGTACCAAGAAGAGATTGGAGAAAAAATATACGCTTCACCTATCCCTGGTTCTAATCAGCTTGATGTACTAGTAGAAAATATGGGACGTGTCAATTATGGCCACAAGTTATTGGCTGATACACAACAAAAAGGAATTCGAAGAGGAGTCATGTCTGATTTACACTTTATCACTAATTGGGAGCAATACAGCTTAGATTTTTCAGAACCGTTGTCTATTGACTTTGATAAGGAATGGAAAGAGAATTCTCCATCGTTTTACCAGTATAAAGTGACTATTGATGCACCAGAAGATACATTCATCAACATGGAGTCGTTTGGCAAAGGAATCGTTCTAGTAAATGGATTTAACATTGGGCGATTTTGGAATGTAGGGCCAACTCTATCCTTATATGTTCCAAAGTCTCTCTTTAAAAAGGGAGAAAACGAGATTATTGTTTTTGAAACAGAAGGCATCTGGTCAAAATCAGTAAGGTTAGAAAAAGAACCAAAATTTATAAAAATTGAAAAAGAGGGGGAAGAATAGTATGAGTATCACAGCAGTAAGAATAGATGGAAGATTGATTCATGGACAAGTAGCAAATCTTTGGACCACAAAATTAAGTATCAGCAGAATTATGGTGGTAGATGATAGCGTAACAACAAATGCAATCGAAAAGAGCGGGTTGAAATTGGCCACTCCGGCGGGGGTGAAGCTGAGTATTTTATCAATAGAAAAAGCAGCTGCAAATATTTTAGCTGGAAAATATGATTCACAACGATTACTGATCATTGCAAAAAAACCAGGCAGTTTATTAAAGCTAGTTGAATTGGGAGTCCCTATTAAAAAAATCAACGTTGGGAATATGTCTCAATCGGATGAATCAAAATCCATTACAAGATCGATTAACGTTCTAGAAGAAGACATTGAGAACTTCAAGCAACTTAATGAAAAAGGCGTGGAATTGGTATCACAAATGGTTCCAAGCGATCGCGAAGAAAACTTCATGGGTTTGTTGAAACAACATGTTTAAAAAATAGATAGACATAGAGGAGGAAAAAATAATGGCAGTTGCATGGTGGCAAATTATATTGTTAACGCTTTACGCAGGGTATCAAATTTTAGATGAATTACAAGTTTATACTGGTCTTGCTCAACCGGTATTTGCTGGACTAATAGCTGGTTTAATTATGGGTGACGTTACAACAGGACTTATTATAGGTGGGAGTATGCAATTAACTGTTTTAGGTATTGGTACATTTGGTGGATCTTCAAAAATCGATGCGAACTCTGGTACTGTATTGGCTACAGCCTTTTCAGTTGGGATCGGTATGGATCCAGAACAAGCGATCGCAGCGATTGCCGTTCCGGTAGCTGGATTAATGATTCAAATGGATATCTTAGGAAGATTTGCAAATACATTCTTTGCACATCGTATTGATACAAAGATTGAAGAAATGGATTATAAAGGAATTGAACGCAACTATCTTATGGGCGCATTATCTTGGTCATTATCTAGAGCTATTCCAGTACTATTAGCACTAAGTCTTGGTGGAAGCTTCGTCAATTCTATTGTTGGTGTCTTGAACAATCAATTACTCTGGTTAGGTAATGGATTAGCTGTGGCTGGTGCAGTTCTACCTGCTGTTGGTTTCGCTATCTTATTAAGATACTTACCAGTTAAAAAACATTTACCTTACTTGATTTTAGGCTTTGTCATTACGGCGTTGTTAACGACTGTATTTGGAAATATTCAAGTACTTGGCGGATCTGTAGCTGGTGTAGTAGAAGGATTTGCGAATACATTTACAGGCATGCCAATGTTAGCTATCGCATTGATAGGATTTGCATTTGCCTTTAAAGAATACAAACGGACTATAGAAGCACCAAAAGTTCAACACATGAATGGTTCAGCATCAGAGGAAGGAGAAATAGAAGATGACGAAATCTAATTATAAATTGACAAAAAAAGACTTTAACCAAATCAATAGAAGAAGTTTGTTTGGTTTTCAACTAGGTTGGAACTACGAACGTATGCAAGGATCTGGGTATTTATATACGATTTTACCTCAATTAAGAAAAATGTATGGTGATGGTACACCAGAGTTGAAGTCAATGATGAAAACTCACTCTCAATTTTTCAATACAAGTAACTTTTTGAATACGATCGTTACAGGGATCGATATGGCGATTGAAGAAGAAGAAGGTGTTGCTGGACGAGAATCAGTTGCTGGGATAAAAGTTGGTTTAATGGGACCATTTGCTGCTATTGGAGATTCTATTTTTGGAGCTTTGCTGCCGACTATTTTTGGAGCGTTAGCTGCTAACATGGCAGTAAACGGGAATCCAATAGGTGCATTTATTTGGATGCTCGTTAACTTTGCTGTCATGTTTTTCCGCTGGAAACAACTTGAGATCGCTCATAAAGAAGGAGTTTCTCTTGTTACAACGATGCAAAGTCAACTATCTGCTATCACTGACGCTGCTACATTATTAGGGGTATTCATGGTTGGAGCTTTAGTTGCAACTATGATCAATGTTCGATTATCTTGGACACCTTCTATTGGAGACTTAGTGGTTGATGTACAAAACAATGTGGATATGATCATGCCACGTCTTTTACCAGCCGCAATCGTTGGAGCTGTTTACTGGTTATTAGGTAAAAAGAACATTACTTCTACTAAAGCTATCTTTATTGTATTAGTCGTATCTATTGCTTTATCAGCATTAGGAGTCATTTCAAAATAAGAAACAAGTAAAGGAATGAATAGAATGAACAATTTGATACTGGTAAGCCATGGAGATTTCTGTAAAGAACTAAGAAAAAGTGCAGAAATGATTTTAGGCGTACAAGAAAATATTTTTACAGTATCTTTATTGCCGCATGAAGGTGAAAAAGAATTTACTGAAAAATTTGATGCAATTGCTGATCCGTTAAATGGAGATTATATGGTATTCGCTGATTTATTAGGTGGTACTCCTTGCAACATTGTTTCAAAAAAAATTATGGGTGGTTCTACATTCGAGTTATATACAGGTATGAACTTGCCGATGATCATCAGTTTTGTAAATGCAACTTTAACTGGTAATTCTAATTCTCTGATAACAGAAACGAAAGAAAGCATCGTGAAAGTGAATGATTTATTGGATGCTGAAGATTTTGATGAAGAAGATGAATAGATTGGAGTGAAGTAAACGTGCAACTATTTACTAAATCACAAATTGAACTTAAGGATCTTGGAGCGAACATAACGACTCAAGAAATTATGCAACAACCTGAAATTTGGGGAGAAGCATGGGGAAACTATCAGAAACAAGAAGAAAAAATCAACTTGTTCTTGCAACAATTAAAAAAAGAAGCATCTGGGAAAATACGGGTTGTCTTTACTGGAGCGGGAACATCAGCTTATGTTGGAGATATTGTCTTGCCTTATTTAAACAAGGCAGGGGATACAGATTCTTTTATCTTTGAAAGTATTCCAACAACCGATATCGTAGCTTCTCCGACAGATTATCTGCATGAAGAAGATTGGACCGTATTGGTTTCGTTCGCACGAAGTGGAAATAGTCCTGAAAGTATTGCAGCAGTTGCTAAAGCTAACAAAGTCGTAAAAAACATTCGACACATCACCATTACTTGTGCAGCAAATGGAGCATTAGCGAAATCTGCTTCTCAAGATGAAGAAAATCTTTTGCTGCTAATGCCAGAACGATCAAATGATCAAGGATTTGCTATGACAGGAAGTTTTACTTGTATGACATTGACTGCTGTACTAGTTTTTGATCAATCTTCTTTAGCAGAAAAAGCAAGCTACGTCACTACTGCCGTTAATATGGGTAAAGAAGTGATCGAAACTGAAGAAAAATTAGCTAATATAGTTGCAGCTGACTTTAATCGCATTGTTTACTTAGGATCTGGCAGCTTAGCAGGATTGACCCGTGAGGCTCAGTTAAAGGTATTAGAGTTAACAGCTGGCAAAATCAGTACTATGTTTGATTCATCTATGGGATTTCGTCATGGGCCTAAATCATTTGTAAATGAACAAACACTGGTTTTTGTCTTTGTAAACAATAATCCATACACACGTAAGTATGATTTAGATATTTTAGAAGAAGTATACCAAGACCAAATTGCACTACAAACAATTGCTATCGCACAGCCTGTAGAAGGACAAAATTTTTCTGGTACAACCTTCGATTTTGACAAACAGCATACCTTATTACCAGAAGGGTACCTTGCTTTACCATTCATCATGGCAGCACAAACGGTGTCGTTGCTTTCTTCTATTAAAGTTAAAAATACACCAGATACTCCTTCTAAATCTGGAACAGTTAATCGAGTAGTCAAAGGTGTAACAATACACGATTATAAGGAATAAAAAAAAGGGATGAACAAATGGGAATCTATTATATATATGCGAGCCGATTTTTCTTACCGAGTGGAATAAAAAACGAAGGCTATTTAGCGATTAGTGAAGGGAAATTTGGATCTTATATAAAAAAATTACCTAATGAAAATGAGACAGTTCTAGATTATTCAGGCAAATGGATTATACCTGGACTTGTGGATACACATATTCATGGATTCATGGGTCATGACGTGATGGATAATGACTTTGAAGGCATTAAAGCAATGTCAGAAGGCTTGTTAAGTTGCGGAGTGACATCCTTTTTACCTACTACTTTGACTTCAGATGTTGAAACATTAAATCAAGTGAGCCAGACAATTGGAGATCGCTATCAAGAAGTAAAAGGAGCTAAAATTCGGGGGATTTTCTTTGAGGGACCGTTCTTTACAGAAGAACACAAAGGGGCACAAAATCCTCGGTTCTTCCAAGATCCAAGTATAGAGATCTTTCATCATTGGCAAGAGTTATCACATGGATTAATAAAAAAAATAGCTATTGCTCCAGAAAGAGAAGGAGCTGTTGGCTTTACAGAAAAAGTAGTCAAAGAAGGTGTGGCTGTTGCTCTTGCGCATAGTTCTGCAACATATGAACAAGCTGAAATGGCTGTTTCTTCTGGTGCTTCTATCTTTGTTCACACATTCAATGGAATGAGTGGTATGAACCATAGAGAACCAGGAATGGTTGGAGCAGCAATGACGACAAAAGATACTATAGCTGAGTTGATTTGTGATGGACATCATGTTCATCCAGCTGCGGCAGAAGTTTTAATAAAAGCTAAAACACCAGAACACATTGCATTGGTCACCGATTGTATGAGAGCTGGTGGGATGCCAGAAGGAGATTATACTCTAGGGGAATTTCCAGTTGAAGTAAAAGATGGAGCAGCTCGTTTAAAAGAAAACGGAAGTCTAGCTGGAAGTATTCTAAGGTTGATGGATGCTGTTAAAAATGTTTGTGATTGGGATATTGCAACAATTGAAGAGACTATTCGAATGGCTTCTATTGTTCCAGCAAAAAGCTGTCATATCGATGATCTTTGTGGCAGTTTGCAGACTGGGCATGATGCAGATTTCTTAGTATTGGATACTCAATTGAACTTGCATGAAACGTACTTAAACGGGGTATCAGTATATAAAAATGATAATTAAAGGATGAAGAGAATGCTGAAAATTTCAAAATCAAAAAAAGAAGCAATGGATCGTTTATCTACAAAAGAGGGATATATTGAAGCCTTGGCTATTGACCAACGAGGTGCTTTGAAAAAAATGATCATATCAGAAGGCCAAGAGCCAACGAATGAAAGTATTATTGAATTTAAAAAATTAGTATCTGAAGAGTTGACTCCGTATGCTTCTTCTATTTTATTGGATCCTGAATTCGGATTGGAAGCAGCAGCTGCACGTCATTCTGAAGCAGGTTTGTTGTTAGCGTATGAAAAAACGGGCTATGATGTTACAGTATCAGGACGGTTGCCTGACTTATTAGCAGATTGGTCTGTGAAAGGGTTAAAAGATAAAGGCGCTGACGCTATCAAATTCTTGCTTTATTATGACGTTGATGAAGATTCTAAAATAAATCATCAAAAACATGCTTTTGTAGAACGTTTGGGAAGTGAATGTTATGGAGAAGATATTCCTTTCTATTTAGAGCTACTATCTTATGACAAGGACATTCAAGACAATAATTCGAATGAATACGCTAAAGTAAAACCTCATAAGGTAAATGATATGATGAAAGAATTCTCTAAACCACAATATAAAGTTGATGTGTTAAAAGTTGAAGTACCCGTAAATATGAATGCTGTTGAAGGTTTTGGTGAAGAAACAGTTTATACCAAAGCTGCTGCTGCTGCGTATTTTAAAGAACAAAGCGAGTCTACTCATTTACCATTTATTTTCCTTAGTGCAGGTGTATCGGCTAACTTATTCCAAGACACTCTTTATTTTGCAAAAGAATCTGGGTCTACTTTTAATGGCGTTCTTTGTGGAAGGGCAACTTGGAAAAATGGTGTCCATCATTTTGTAGCAAATGGAGAAGAGTCAGCTAGAAAATGGCTTCAATCCGAAGGGAAAGAAAATATTGAAAGTTTAAACAAAGTAGTAGAACGTACCGCTACTTCATGGCATGAGAAAGTAGAAGTTAGCGAATAAAGGAGGGACAAATTTGATACTGACAGTAACAATGAACCCTTCTATCGACATGTCGTATTCCATTAAAGAACTTAAGCTAGACGACATTAACCGAGTCTCTCAAGTTTCAAAAACAGCAGGAGGCAAAGGCTTGAACGTTACCCGTGTTGTTCATGAGCTTGGTGGACCGGTTAAAGCTACTGGAATAGTGGGAGGACACCTTGGAAATCAACTCAAAGAACAGTTGGATTTAGCTGATATTGAACATGATTTCTATCCTATCTTACAAGAAACTAGAAATTCGATTGCTGTATTGCATGATGATCACAGTCAAACCGAAATACTTGAGTCTGGTCCAACGGTGACAGAAGCTGAGGTTGAAGGATTCGTAGAGGTTTTTCAGCGGTTATTGAGTAAAACCAACTTGTTAACTATTTCTGGAAGTTTGGCAAAAGGATTGCCAACTGATTTCTATGTTCGGCTTATTATGTTAGCAAAAGAAAAAGGTATTGATACTTTGCTAGATACTTCTGGAGAGGCTTTGAAAGAAGTACTAAAAGGAAAGACAAAACCTAAATTGATTAAGCCAAACTTGACTGAACTCAGCGATTTATTACAGATGCAACTGGATAGCAAACAACCAGAAGTATTGAAGCAAGCTTTAAATCATTCACTGTTTGCAGGAGTTGAATGGATTGTTGTGACTCTAGGAGGCGATGGAGCCATCGTGAAACACAATGATTTGTTTTATCGTGCAACGATTCCAAAGATTGATGTCATTAATCCAGTTGGGTCTGGTGATGCAACGATTGCTGGATTAGCTTACGCCTTAAGTCGTTACGATTCTGATGAGAAAACAATAAAGACTGGAATGACAACGGGCATGTTAAATGCTTTAGAACCTGTTACTGGACACATTAATACAAAACATTTTCAAACACTCTATAGCCAAATAATTGTTGAACCATTTTAAAAAGATTGAAAAAAATTAAAATCAATTTGGTGAAAGTTGTTGTGCTAGACAGTTAAAGACAAAAGATGTCAAAAAAAACTTTAATATAAAAAAATCCGTAGCCACTTAATGAAGGGTAACGGATTTTTTTGTATCCAATTATAAGCTGAAAAAGGCGTTTATTGCATATGTTATTAATAAAAAGGCAATAATGAAAAATAAAATGGGAAGTAGAAAAGCTGAAACCATTTGTAGCACAAAGTTCATACGTGTGTATATCTTTTCAAAGGTTGTTTGAAAACCTACAAACAGGAAATACAAGGCAAATAAAGGCCAAGAAAAAATAAGGTTATAGATTAGTAGTAGCAATAATAATTGACCAAGTGTTGGTTGAAATTGCTGAACAACAGTTAAATAGGCAATAAAAGGAGCAGCGGTTGAAAATTCAACGACCGTAGTTGTAAAACCAATACCTATCAAAGAAGCTGGAGTAATTTTTTTTTCAGAAAATTTTAATTCTAGTTCTTTTGATTCATTATCACTTTTATCCATAAGAAACTGTCTAGTTTTCCAATTGATTAAAAAAGAACGAATACTGTACCAGATAAGAATACTACCAGCAATAAAGGCTAAGATTGCAGTTGGAAATTTAAGCATCGTCCAATAGGTTGTCAAAAACTGTTCATTTAAAATGGATACACCGGTATAGAAAACGAAACTGGCTAAATAGTTTGTTAAAAACAACGTTACAATGTAATACCAAATGTGGTGTGTCTTTTTTAACAAACCTTGTAAAGTAAATTGTTGGGCAATAGCAAATGGGTTGAAAGAATCTATAAAACTAGTAACAACGGTCAGACTAATAAGTGAAAAAATAATAATCTCCTCCTAAAAATAAAAAAAGATACACGCAACTTCTACTCCTGCAGGGCCTATCGGAGTAGAAAATACGTGTATCCTAGGTTTACTCGGCAGCAAACCAAACGTTATCAATTTAATTGCTATAGTAACAAAAATTTAGATGACCTGTCAATAGTACTAATAGATTTGAGTAATTTTAAAATTTCCGGCTAGAACCACCACCGCCAGAACGACCACCGCCACCAGAGCGCCTACTTGACTTTTTACTGCTTCCAGAACGTGTTCTACTTCTTCCGCCTTTTGAGCTCTCGCCACTACCAGGTGTGAAAATAGCAAAACCGATACATACAATAATAATAAGCACGTTAAATGGTTTTAAACTCTTAAAAAAACGGATAGTGGAGGGAATAAAACCATTATCGCGTGGAGGAGTAGTGATGGGTGTTTCCGTGACTACTGGAATGCTAGAAGTTTCAATTTCATAGTGGTATTCATTGTTTATTTCGGTTGTAGTATCTCTAAAGATTTCTTGTAGACCAGCATCGAATAAATTATTGCTTAAATAAGCTAGATTATCATCTAATATTTTTCCGGTTTTCCCATCTGTTAAAGTACCTTCTAAACCATATCCCACTTCAAGCCGAATTTCTCGTTCCTCTGCTGCTAATAAAATCAAAACACCATTATCATAGTCAATATTTCCAATTTTCCATTTTTCAAAAAGGTCGACACTATAGTTTTCAATTGTTTCTCCATCTAATGATTCGATAACTGCTACGATTATCTGAGGTTTCTCAATAGTTTGGTTGTATTGTTCATTTATCGTTAAAATAAGTTCTTTTGTCTCTGGAGTCAAAATCCCAGCTTCATCATAATAATATAATTCAGACGGAACTTCTGGTAATTCAGCTGCAGCTGTAGGTAGAGGGTGTAAGAATAAGAGCGAAAATAAGGCAGTAAAGACGATCCGAAATATAGGGAACTGTATATCATTAAGAGTATGCATAGTTTTATCGATTCTCCATTCCCTTAAAAAAAGGCTAGAATGTGTTTTAGAGTTTTAGTGTACCATATGTTAAATGTTTCTTTGAATTTAAGTATTAAAAAGAGAGAGAACTCCTTTGTGAAAAAAGGGGTTCTCTCTCTTAAAATAATAAACTATTACAATTATTCAATCACCAATCAATGAATGCTTAATTGTAAAGCCTCCAAATTCTTACGCATTAAACTTAGATAGTCCATGCCTTCGTCTTGCATTTCTTGAGAGACACTTTCAAGGTCATATAAAACTTCTATATCAGTATCTGTTTCTTGTCCTACTGTTTGTGCAATAGAAGAGTCTGCACCTTGTTGGTAATAAATAACAGGAACATCATATTCCTTAACTAATTTACTGATTTCCGCAATACGTGAGGGGCTAGGTTCTACTTCAGTAGAAATGCCTCCCACAGCAATTTGTTCTAAGTTGTATCGTTGAGCAATATATCCGAATGCTTGATGTTGAACGACAAACACACGATTAGTTGCAGAAGACAAAGCTGCTTTATACTCTTCATCTAATTTTTGAAGTTCTAAAATAAATTTTTCAGCATTTTCTTCATATACAGCTTTTCCCTCAGGGTCAGCTTGAATCAATGCCTCTTTGATTACAGTCACTTGGTCTTGAGCTAATACTGGATCTAGCCAGATGTGAGGATCTGAACCTTCATGATCATCGATAACGATCTCAACAGGAGCTGATTCAGCGTATGGAGTATCAGCTTTGTCAGAAAAGACGACTTTGACGTCAAAACTTTCGCCAGTTGTTTCATACTCAAATGTTTCCTGTGTTTGATCTGAGATGGCCTTCCAGTCTGCGTTAGCTTCACGAATATACCATTGCAGTTTAGTTGAATCTTTCATATCAGTTGAATCGGAAACAAGTTGAACAATATCTCCAGTATGGTAGTGACCAGCTAGTCCATTAACTTCGACGGTAGTAGGTAGATCTCCATCCACTTCAAGTGACTCATCACTGTGATCACTATTATCTATATGCTCATGTTCATGCGTTTCAGTACTGATAAAATTATCAGCATCAGCTGTACGAACAGCAATAAGGTCTTCACTATCAAGTGAACTCATCAGGCTACCAACCCAAGGTTCCATTTCACCACTACTGTAAACAAACACATCTGCATCATTTATAGCAGCAACATCTCGAGCACTTGGTTCAAAACCGTGAGCGTCTGTTCCAGGTTTTATGATCATAGAAACATCAGCACGATCACCAGCTACTTCTTTTGTAAATTCATAAACTGGGTAAAAAGTGGTAACAACTGATAATTCTGGGCTATTCTTTGTTTCGCTGTCAGATTGCTCTAGTCCACATCCAAAAAGGATCACACCTACAACTAAACTGAGCATACTTGAAACAAACCATTTTCTTTTCATATTTTCCTCCTGAATCCATCTGCTAAACGCATTTAACAAATGGATTGCTATCATTTATTTAAAATTTGTTTATGGATAGTACATTTAAAAGACTGATTTCAAAATAGTTTAGTGAGCTAACATATCTTGAACAAGTCCAGTTGCATCTAAGTCAGCAGGATAATAAGTTGGCCAGTTATCCATTTCTTCTAAAACTGTGTCTCTGTCATCTCCCCAGAATAAATGATAATGGTGAGATTCTTCCGGGAAAATATTGTGGTCACTAAATTGAATGTATTCAGGCATTTCGTCTGAACCGTCAACTAATTTAAAGACAAAACGTACGCCTCTATTTCCTTTTTCGTAATTAAGTATTTCATAGCCATCATTTTCGTAAGTTCCCGAATATTCTTTTTCATCATCAGAAAAAGTAACTTGATTTCCCTCAATAACAACTTGATCAACAGTCGTTTCATATCCAATAGTGTAGTAGTCTTTGTATTCTTCAGCAGTCATAGCGTCACTTTCTTCTGCTTTATGTTCAAAGACCTCATCTAAATCACCAGACTGAAGGTAAGGAAAGACAGATTGCCATTCTCCTTCAAAATCGGATAGTTCGCGATTTTCTACTTGATCATCTTCAAAATAGCCTGCATAGATTTGTTTGCTCGCTTCATCATGACCATGGTGGTCATCAATAACAATTTTAGCAGGTTCCGATTCAGCATAAGGCTCATCATTATCATCTACTAAGGCAGCTTTGATTTCTAACCCATCAGCAGTAGCTTCTCCAATAAAGTCTTTAGTTCTTTGACCAGAAACAACTTTCCACTCGCTTTCTTCGTTTTCTCTTGTATACCACTGCCACTGAGTTGTTTCAGTTTCTTTTTCTGGCAGAGCACTTAGTTCAACAGAATCACCTGTATGGTAATGATCTGCTAAACCATTGATTTCAATAATTTGATTTTCATAACTTTCAGTAGCTAGATCACTCATACTACTTTGTGACTCTTGGTCTGAAGCAACATTGTCTCCACATGCTACTAATAGAATACTAACAGCAACCAATCCTATGTACTGACTTAACTTTTTTTTCATTTATTTCGTCCTCCAATGTTTTTAAATCGTAATCATTACGTTTTAAAACTTAACATTTTTCTATACATATTGTCAACAAAATTATATAAACTTTTGTTTCAGTTTATGAAAAAGTGAAAGATTAGCACTTACAATTACTGACAGGACGGGAAAGGAAGCATTTAGAAATAATTAAAATTTGTAAAAAAAAAACTGATTTAAGGAACCTGCAGGTAAACAGGTTCCTTAAATCAAGTTTTCTTGAATAAATAATTTAAATATAAATAGAAAGTTTTATGAGCTATTTCTTTTCGATCCCAATAATACCAAAAGCACCGGGCCCGCCATGACTTGAAATAACAGCACCAGCTGAGAACCAAGAAGGGTCATTGTAATTTGCTTCTTGCAACAAAGATTTAGCGAGTTGTTTATGGTCTTCACTCAATCTTTTTGTCCCACCAATAATCAAAGTTTCTGGATCAATGTCATAGTTCTTAATAAAATCTTTAATGGTATTTTTCAAACAGCGATCAAACGACCCGCGATATTTTTTTGAAGCTACTAGATAGCCGTCTTTAAGAACAATAGTAGGGTGAAGGTTCAAAAGGGATGCACCAAGATACGCTACATTTGAAACTCGTCCTCCAGCTTTCAAATAAAGTAATGATTGAGGTAAGAAAACAAAGCGTGTACGTTCACGGACATCTTCCACAAAAGCAACAATCTCTTCAGCCGTGGTATTTGGATTGTTTTCAATGAATCTTGCAGTTGCAACAATCACAGCAGTTAAGCCACCGGAAACATTTTTACTATCAACGATATGGATATTTTTAAAATCTTCAGCTGCAATAGTGCAAGAAGTATAAGATACTGTTGTGACTGCTGAGTACGCAATATGAATAATGTGAGCTTCTGGAAAATTTGCAAAGATTTGCTCGAAAACAACACTGTTATCTTGCGGAGTCGTTCCCGCAGTTTTTGGCAAGGTACCTGTTTGATCATAAAATCGATAAACATCTTCAACGTCAAATGTTCCGTCATCAAAGGTCTCCGAACCCATAGTAACATGCATGGGAATAACATGAATATTGTAGCGTTCAATAAGTTCTGAAGATAAGTCAGATCCGCTCTCAGTAGTGATGATAAATTTTGTCATGATTTCCTCCTGTTGTCTATTCTAGAATATATAGTTGTGATAATCATATCATACGTAAAGAGGGAGATATACAAACTTATTAGTTTTTTATTCAAAACAACTACAGTTAAATTTATAATAATTCTTTACATTTTTTTTTAATGGATTATAATCGTTGATAGCGCATTTATGAACAACTTAGACAAAAATCAGTTTGTTTCTGTTATTTTATGAGTGTCATATCTTTACATACACTAGAGAATATTAGGAGGATTTTTATGAAACTTGAAGTAAATGATACAGTATTATTTATCGGGGACAGTATTACAGACGCAGGGAGAGATAGAGATGACTCTCAGCACTTAGGTTATGGTTACCCACTAATGGTTGCGGGACGTCTATTAGCTACTCATCCTAGACTAAACTTAAAGGTAGTAAATCGAGGAATCAGTGGAGATCGTGTGTCACATTTACAAGATCGTTGGCAGGTAGATTGTTTACAGATTCAACCGGATATTGTTTCTATTTTGATTGGAATCAATGATACTTGGCATACCATTGGAACAGATACATCTGGATCTAATGAGTCAATGATACAATTTAAGTCAAAGTATCGAGATATTTTGACACAGGTTAAAGAAAATACACGAGCTAAAATTGTAATGGTTGAACCATTTTTACTCCCTTATCCGGTAGAAAGAAGAGAATGGCGTTTCGATTTGGATCAACGTATTCAAATTATCCGGGAACTTGCAAACGAATTTGCAGACGAATTTGTTTCTTTAGATGGAATTTTCCACTCTATTGCTATTGAGAGTAATTATCAATATTTGACCGGAGATGATGGAGTTCATCCTACTGTAGCCGGACATGGGAAAATTGCAGAAGAATGGTTGAAAATAATTGAGAACTGAGCATAACTATTTAGATTATTAAACTACAAAAAAGTGTCTTAAGTTTTTTAACTTAGGACACTTTTTTAGTATATGCAGGTCATTGATAGTTGTTTATTCTATATTTAATAGTCCAGTTTAACTGAAGGAATATGAAAAAAATTTTGTAAGTTTACAGCTGTAGCACCTAATAAAATTGATCTTTCACCTAAACTTGATACTTTAAGAGTTACATTTTTGCTAAAACTGCTTAGCAGTTCATTGCCGATATAGGTTACTATTTCTGGAATTTCTTGAATCAATTTACTATTCAAATAGACTGTATCAGGCCCAAAACTAGCCATTACATTATTTACACCAATGGCAATAAAAGAAGAAAAACGCTGAATAATTTCAATAGCTTCTTTTTCGTGTGCATAAAAATTTGTTTTTAAGTCCAATAATGATAAGTTTTGATGCTTTTTAAGGAGATTGTATTCTTGCAGGATACTTTTTTCTGAGGAATATTGCTCTAAACAACCCTTGTTCCCACAAGGGCAACTTTTTCCATTTGGAATTAAGATAGTATGGCCTATTTCGCCACTCCTGCCTTCTTTTCCATGATAGAGTTGATTATTTATAATAATTCCTGCTCCAATTCCACTATGAATACTTATACTGACAAGATTAGATTCTGTAAATGAACAGCTTTTTTCTCCAAGTGCCGATAAATTAGCTTCATTTTCTAAATAAATAGGAATGGTTGTTTTACTCGAAAGTTCCGCATATAAATCCATTTCACTTAGATTATAATAGGGAGCAAATATAATAGTGTTCTCATGGACAATTCCATGAATAGCCAATGTTAAACCTATAATACCATATGGAGTTGTAGGAGATATTTTCTCAAAAGAGGATAAGACAGTTTGAATCTCTTTTAAAACATTTTCTTTTGTTATGCGGACCTCTTTTCTTATTTCTTCAATAATTTCACCATCTAAGAAAGTAGCTACAGAAAAAAGATAATTGTAGCCTAAATCAATACTGAATGAAATGCCGGCCTTTTTATTCAGTTGAAGAAATATTGGTTTTCTTCCTCCAACTGAGGAACTAGACCCAGCACCTGTTTCAAGAATTAGTTGACTTTCAATTAATTGGTTAACGATACTTGAAATAGTGGCTTTTGTTAAACCAGTTTTTTGAGACAGTTCAGCTCTAGAAATATTAGGCTGTTGATTAACAATTTGTATAACAGTTTGTTCATTTTCTTCGCGAACAGTAGAACGATTACTTAACATGTGGCACCTCAATTTTTCTTTGTCATTTAATAATAATTATAGCAGAAAATTAAATGAAAGCGTTGACAATGGTTATGAAAAAAATTATACTTCAAATATAGTTAGTTTACTGAACTAACAAACTAAAACTAACATATCTAAACACAAATTAAAAGAAAACTAGGAGGTAATTTTATTATGACATATTTTCCGTCTATCGCTAAAATTCAATTTGAAGGGCTAGAATCAACAAATCCATTTGCTTTCCGTCACTACAATCCAGAGGAAGTAGTATTAGGAAAAACAATGAAAGAACATTTGCGTTTTTCTGTAGCTTATTGGCACACCTTCACACAAGATGGTTCAGATCCTTTTGGTAAAGGCGTAAACCAAAGAGACTGGTTAACAGATGACCCTATGGAAACTGCAAAAAATAGAGTAGAAGCTGCATTTGAATTTTTTGAAAAATTAGGTGTCGACTATTTTTGTTTCCATGATATGGATATAGCACCATATGGAGAATCGTTAGAAGATTTTTTTGCTAACTTAGATACAATTACTGATTTCATTCAAGAAAAAATGAATCAAACAGGAATTAAGTTGTTATGGAATACAGCAGATAGACATTCTAATCCTATTTATGTACATGGAGCTGCTTCTAGTTCCAATGCAGACGTCTTTGCAGTATCCGCAGCTCAAGTGAAAAAGGGAATTGATATTAGTAAAAAATTAGGCGGAAAGAACTTCGTTTTTTGGGGTGGGCGTGAAGGATATGAGAATTTATTAAATACAGATATGAAGTTAGAAGAAGAAAATATTGCTCGTCTTTACCATATGGCAATTGATTATTCTAATAAAATTGGTCATGAAGAATTAGTGTTCTTGTTAGAACCTAAACCAAAAGAACCTATGAAACACCAATATGATTTTGACGCTGCAACAAGTATGGCGTTCTTACAGAAATACAAGTTAACCGATCGATTTAAGTTAAACTTGGAAGCTAACCATGCAACTTTGGCAGGTCATACATTTGAACATGAAATGAATGTGGCACGTAACTACAATGCACTAGGGTCACTGGATGCCAACCAAGGTGATGTACTTTTAGGCTGGGATACGGATGAATTTCCAACAGATGTTTATTCAGTAACCTTAACTATGATTGAATTTTTAGAAAATGGCGGAATCGAACCTGGTGGAATCAACTTTGATGCAAAGGTACGACGGACATCATTTGAAATGGAAGATTTGTTTCTAGCCCACATTGCAGGAATGGATACTTTTGCGAGAGGATTAAAAGCAGCTGCTAAAATCAAAGAAAGCCGATTCTTAGATGAAGTTAAAGAAAAGCGCTATGCAAGTTACCAAACTGGGATTGGTTCAGATATCTTATCTGGAAATACAGATTTGGAAGCTTTGACAAACTACGCTTTAGAACATGAAGAAGTAAAAAATGAATCGTCTCATATTGAATTCATAAAATCAAAATTAAACGATTATTTGTATTAAGAAAGGTTAAATCGAAAGAGTTAGGAGGTTATCTTTTGACGTATGTATTAGGGTTAGATTTAGGTACAGGTTCATTAAAAGGATTATTAATGAATAAAGAAGGAACGATTATTACAACAAAAGCAGCTGAATACCCACTGATAATACCGCAAGCAGGACATAGTGAGCAAGATCCAGCTGAATGGCTGAAAGCTGCAGAACAAGTCATTAAAGATATCATCAAAGAAGTCCCAGACGCATCAACTAATATAGAAGGAATCAGCTTTTCGGGGCAAATGCATAGCTTAGTTTTGCTAGACAAGGAAAATCAGGTTCTTAGAAATGCTATTTTATGGAATGATGTGAGGACGACTCCGCAATGCCTTGAGATAACAGAAACTTTAAAAGAAAACTTAATCAAAATTACAAAAAATCGTGCACTAGAAGGATTTACATTACCGAAATTACTTTGGGTAAAGGAGAACGAGCCAGAAATTTGGCATCAAATTACACGTTTTCTATTGCCAAAAGATTACTTAGGGTATTGGATGACTGGAAATCAGCAAATGGAATATTCAGATGCAGCAGGTACACTTATCTTAGATATTGAAGATAAACAATGGAGTAAGAAAATACTGAATACCTTTGATATAAAAAAAGATATTTGCCCGCCTTTGGTTTACTCAACTGATTGTATAGGAACCGTTCGTACAGAGTTACTTGAACAATTAGGACTTCAAGGGACGATCAAAGTTTTTGCCGGTGGAGCTGATAATGCATGTGCGGCTGTAGGGGCAGGAATTGTTAAAGAAGGTTTTGGTTTAGCAAGTATTGGAACATCTGGTGTATTTTTATCATTTGAAGAAACAGGAGATAGAGAATACGAAGGCGATTTACATTACTTTAATCATGCTGTAAAAGATGCTTATTATTCAATGGGTGTTACATTAGCAGCAGGACACAGTTTGAGCTGGTATAAAAATACATTTGCTAAAAATGAAACGTATGAAGAATTGTTAAAAGGTGTAGAGTCTGTTCCAGTAGGATCACAAGGCTTATATTTCACTCCTTACATCGTTGGTGAACGTACTCCACATATCGACAGTCAGGTACGGGGTACTTTTATCGGCATTGATACCAACCATACGAGAGATCATTTTACACGTGCTGTATTAGAAGGTATTACGTTCTCACTAAAAGATTCTCAAGTATTAATGGAAGAAAAAGCAGGGAAAACCTTTAAAAAAATTATTTCTGTTGGAGGCGGAGCTAAAAATAAAGAATGGCTGCAAATGCAAGCAGATATATTTGATGCTTCAATCGTCACAATGGAAACGGAGCAAGGACCAGCAATGGGTGCTGCAATGATAGCAGCAGTAGGAGTCAGCTGGTTTGCTGATTTGAAAATATGTGCTCAAGAAGTTGTGACTTATAAAGAAGAGATTCCATCTATACCAGAGAACGTCAAAAAATATGAAGCCTGCTATAGAAAGTATCAGGAAATTTACCCAGCTACTAAAGATTTCTTTCAGAAATAATGGGTATGAATAAAAAGCTGGCAAAGGCGAAAATCTTTGCCAGTTTTTTATTATCCAACAGAAAAATATAAAAATAGAGAGGAGAAAAATGATGCCAACGATAAAGCAGATAGTAGAAGAAAAGTTGAGGAATATGACTATTGATGAAAAAATAGGTCTACTTTCGACTACACAAAGCGCCGTTGAACGATTAGGAATCCAAGAATATCAAATTGGTGGCGAAGCAGCACATGGTGTTGTAAGCCGTGAAGGAATAAAAACAACCTCTTTTCCTCAACCACTAGGACTATCTCAAACTTGGAATCCTGAATTATTGAAAGAAGTGGGAACTGCAATCGGAAATGAGGCTCGAATTTTATATTTGCAGTCAGGTAAAAAATCTTGGTTAACCTTATGGGCACCAACAATTGATATGGAACGAGATCCACGTTGGGGAAGAAATGAAGAAGCATACGGAGAAGATCCCTATTTAACCGGTCGATTAAGCGTAGGACTCATTCAAGGAATGCAAGGAGAAAAAGAAGACAGTATCCGTTTAGCAGCCGCGCCTAAACACTTCTATGGGAATAACAATGAATGGTTGAGAGAAAGTTCATCCAACAGCATTGATCCTAGAAATCGTCAAGAATATTATTTGAAAGCTTTTGAACCAGTGTTTACAAAAGCAAGGGCTCAATCTATGATGACAGCTTATAATGGTGTGAATGGTGTTCCAGGTATGCAATTGGAAGAAATTGAAGAAGTAGTAAGGGATAAATGGAAGATGAACGGATTCATTGTAAGTGATGGGGGAGCCTTATCACTAAATGTAGATGAATATCATTATTACGATACATATGCAGAAGCGTTAGCTGATGCGTTGAATAAAGGAATCGATTGTTTTGTAGACGATAAGAAATTAATAGAATCGGCTGCAAAAAAAGCTTTACATACAGGTCTGATCAGTGAGCAAGACATCACAAAAGCAATAGAAAGAATACTAATTGTTCGCACAAAATTGGGACATTTCTCTGAGCATTTTGAATACGACGATGTAAATATGCATCTACTAGCAGGAGAAGAACATAACCAGCTAGTTAAAAGAGTTACAGCAGAACAAGTAGTTCTCTTAAAAAATAATGGTCTACTGCCATTAAATAAGGATCAAAAATTACTTGTTACAGGTCCTTTATCTGAAGTCTTTTTAAGAGATTGGTATGGAGGATTTCCACCACATGAGTCTACGATAAAAGAAGGATTAGAAAATAAAATTGAAAATCACAAAATCTCCTATGTGAGACCACATAATGAAGGGGAGCTTAGAATTGGACAAAAGCCGCTTGGTATAGAGGATGAAACTTTAAAAGTTAAATCCATTGGAACAAGTTTTTCATTAGAACGTTGGGGGTATGGTTCACATGTCTTTAAAGAAAAAGAATCTGGTCGTTACCTAACGTATGTTGAGGAGGATAATTGTTACGTTCTCAGTAAAACAGACTTGCATGATTGGTTTATAAAAGAAAACTGGATCAGCACAGATGAAACCAACTGGCAGACTTGGGACTTCCAACCAGTTGGACTAATTAATAATGAATACATCGGAGTTGCGGAAAATTCTCAAAGTATAGCATTTATTGAAACCTACGATGCAATCGATAGTGCAGTGGAAAAGGCGAAGGAAGTTGATGTCTGTGTTATTGCTATAGGAAATCATCCTATGCTGAACGGTAAAGAAACGATAGATCGAGCAGGCACCGAAATTCCAGATCAACAACTTGAATTGGTTCAAAGAGTATATGAAGTGAATCCTGCTATTGTGTTGATCATAGTTGGCAGCTACCCTTTTGAAATGACTTGGTTGAAAAAACATATTCCAGCGATATTATTTACCACTCATGGTTCACAAGAACTAGGAAATACTATTGCTGATATTTTGTACCAAGATGCTGCTCCAACAGGCAAGTTGTCACAATCTTGGTACGAAGATATAAATGCTTTGCCGGCGATCACAGATTATGATGTTATTAAAGGGGAGCGAACCTATCGGTATACGCATCAAAAGACACTGTTTCCGTTTGGGTATGGTTTAACCTACGGAAAGCTGACAATCCAATCAGCAGAGCTCTCATCAGTAGAATGGACAAAAAAAGAACCAGTAAAACTAACATTAACTCTGTCAAACTCATCTGATTACAAGGTGACTGAAACGGTGCAATGCTATGTTAAACTTGCGCCAAAGCAACAAATTAAGCTTCCTAAAAAACAACTAGTGTCTTTCAAAAAAATTAAGTTAGAGGCAAATGAAAGTAAGACAGTTATCTTGATGATCCAACCAGAAGATTTATGCTTTTGGGATGTTGCATGGAATCAATGGGTTTACCCCACAGCTAACGGCGTCTTACAAGTAGGTTTTTCTTCAATGGATCAACAACATGTTCTTTCGTTTAAAGCTAAAGGAGAAGTAAGAACAGATAGATCCTTTAAAGAACCGGTGCATGCGGAAAGATATGATGATTACCATAAAGCGTTTATTACAGTGAATTCAGCTAGAGAAAAAATTCTTATGATAAAAGTGGATGGCTGGATAGCCTTCAAAAATGTCTTATTTGAACAAAATCCTGCTAAGTTGAGGATTCACTATAGTGCACAAAATGAAGGTCAACTTTCAATTTATGCCGATAAAGAAAGAAAAGTTAAAATTGGAAGCCAAAAATTTAAAGCAGAAGATAGCGGACAGCTAACCATAGCAGTCCAAAATCATACTAAATATTTTTTATATATTTGTGCATCATCAGCTATTGGATTGCAAACGATTCAGGAAAGTAGTGAATAAAATTGAGGAGAAGTGATCAATAATGGAGAAAATAAAAGGATTATCTGATTCAGTTCCTATACATGGTATCTGGAGCACTAAAAATGCTAAACAGTGGGAAAATGGATATGTTGTAGGAAATGGAACAATAGGAGGAGTGTTGTTTGGTGAACCTTCTTCAGGAACACTGATTGGAAACCACCATCGATTATTTTTAAAGGAAAATGACATGGAACATTTACCAGATATAGCAAGTCATCTTCCAGAATTAAGAAAAATCATTTCTTCTGATAGTTACCAAGCAGGAATCGATTTTTTTGAAGAAAAAGCAATCGAAAAAGACTATGCTGGTCTTACAATGAGCGATCGATATCATCCTGCTTTTCAATTGAATTTGGCATTAGACAATACAACCGTCAAAAAGAATTCGTATGTCAGACAGTTAGATTACCAAAAAGGGCTGGTCACCGAAATACACCAAGATAGTAGTGAACGATGGTATGAAAAGCAATTGTTTTCTTCTGAAAAAGAAAATGTATTAGTATTCTCAATTGAATCCGACCAGCCATTCGACTTAACCTTGTCGTTAGAGAATTTCCAAAATGAACGGTTAAACCAAACGGTCAAGTATTCACCAACAACTGCTATACAAAAAAATAGATACCAGGATGATAGTTTTTACACAACCGTTCTAGAATGGTCAAACAGTATGGCTTCAAGTAACGATAAAGGGTTGCATTTTAAACAAATTAAGAAAGTTGAATTCATTATACGAATCTTTTGGAACGAAGAGGAAGAAATTTTAGCGACAAAGAATTTCAAATCTATTTTGGAAGAGCATATAACAGATCATAAAAAGAAGTATGATCAATCATCGCTTCAATTAACAACCGATGAAGAGCGTTCAAGAAGTCTAGAATCCATAGTAGAAGAAATGAAACGAACCAATCAAGTTCCACTAGTTTTATATGAGAAATTGTATGATGCCAGTCGCTATGTTATTCATTCATCTATAGGTGAAGCTATGCCAAATTTACAAGGAATATGGGGTGGAGACTTTTCTCCTGCATGGAGTGGAGACTATACAATGGATACAAATATACAATTAGCTATCTCTTCATTAAATAGTTTGGGCTTATCAGAAAAATACACTGGATTTTTTTCTCGTATGAAGGAATATGAAAAAGATTTTGAAGAGAACGCGATGAAGTATTTTGGGTGTAGGGGTTACTTGGTGCCAGCTCATGCCAGTACTACAGCAAAACATGTACATTGGAATCGAGAATGGCCTTTAGTTTTTTGGACAAGTGGTGCCGGTTGGTTAGCTCACTTTTACCAAGAATATTTTGATTATACACAAGATAAGGATTTTTTAAAGCAAGTAGCACTTCCGTTTTATAAAAAAACGCTTTTATTTTATGAAGATTTTATCCAGTATAAAAAAGACGGAACAGGTCTGATCCAGCCTTCCTATTCTGCAGAAAATGGTATGGGTAATAATGCCACAATGGATGTTGCTGTTATAAAGGAAGTTTTTAATAATCTTTCAAAAGCATGCAAAACTTTAGGAGGAAAAATTCCTGAAAACTATAAGAAATTAGTGGTATCTTTACCGCAATATGCTGTTAATGATGAAGGGATATTAAAAGAATGGATAGATCCTACGAAAGAGGAAAATTACAACCATAGACATTTTTCCCAGTTTTATCCGCTATTTCAAAGTAAAGAAATCACGAAAAACACTCCGTTACTTTGGAATGCTACTCAAAAAGCGTTTGATAAGAAGCTATCCGCATGGTTATTAAATAATGAAGGTGAAACAAGCTCTTCACACGGTCGGATGCATGCAGCCATGTGCGCTATCTCGCTTGAAAGATCGGAAGCTGTAGAATCTGCACTAGATGAACTTATCTTAAAGCATGCATGGTATGACTCACTTGTAACAGCGCATTATAATGAGCAAGAAGTATTTAATATCGATGCCAATGGTGCTTTACCTAAAATTTACCATGATGCATTAATCTATCCTGAATCAGAAACAGAGTTTACGTTGTTTAAAGCACTGCCTTCATGGTTATCTAAAGGTAAGATAAAAGGCGTTTTTTTGCCAGGGCAAATCAAGGTAGAAGAATTAGAATGGAATTTGCATAGTGGCGAACTTTCTTTAAAGTTGGAAGCCCAAAGAGATTGTAAAATAATCATCTATTTAAACGATAATTACTTTTTTACTGAAAGAAAAGGTTTAAAAACAAAGAAAATTGAATTACAATTAAAAAAAGGCTTACAATATCAACTTGAAAGCATTATTTCTAGAAAAGAAAAATAGTTTTGGTTAAAAATGTATGCGCTTAAAATTAGGTTTATATAATAAATAGGGATGTTGGCAATGAAAAAAGGGATAAAAAAAATATGGAATTTTTTAAAAAAAAAAGAAATGAAAGTTACCATTAAACAAAAACTATTGGGATCTTACATTTTAGTTTTGATGATACCCATTATTTTAGTTGGATTATTTTTAGCAACCGAAATTCGCCAAAATATGATCAATACAAAAATAGAGGAAATTGAAAGCAATAATGAAAGGATCGAAACTTTTTTCTTGAAAAATTTATCAACAGTTATTCGTATTGCAGACTGGATCTATCAAGATGATGATTTAGTAGAATTGGTAACGCATCAGTACCAAGATACGTTTGAAGTTTTTCAAGCATATGGTGACTATGAGATGTTTGATGATTACATTAAGTATTATGATGAAATTGAGAATATCCGATTTTATGTTGATAATCCGACTTTAACAAGTACAAATGGTATTTTTTTTGCAGAACCAGAAATAGTAAAAAAAGACTGGTATCAGGAATCACTGCAAAAAAAAGGGCAGATCAGTTGGGAAGAAATAGCAGATCCGATTACCGGAAAAACTTATTTTAATTTGACACGTTCAATTTTTAGAGATAAAGAACTGATAGGAGTATTATCTATTGCATTTGATAATGAAGTTCTTCAAGAAATTCTAATTGACTCATCTGATCCTGTTTTCATCACATTAAATAATAAAAACCTTCTTTTCAATTATCCTCAAACCGTAAATACATTGGAGATGTATCAAAACTACCACATAAGTAATGTAAATAAAGAATTTAAAAGCGACACGGAAAATATACAGCAAGAAATTAGTGGCCAAGATTTTATAATAAATAGTCGTCGTTTAGATATACCTAAGACGAACCAATCAACGATTAATGTCATTGGAATGGTCCCTACTAAAAAGGTAGTATGGGAAGCTAATAAGGATATCATGTTATCTTATCTTGTTGTACTCGCTTTTTTTGCTCTCTCAATTATTTTACTAGGATTATTTATCCGGAAATTTAATGAAAGAGTGATTAAACTCAACAAGGCTATAAGTAAAGTGGCAAACGGTAACCTAGAAATTCCAGAAAAGATTGAAGGGAATGATGAAATTACAGAAGTATACGATCATTTGTATCAAACAGTACAAAGCTTAAAACAATTGATAGAAGAAAATTATCAACATGACATTCAAGAAAAAAACTTAGAAATCCAACAAAAAGAAACACAATTCAAAGTTCTAGCTAGTCAAATCAATCCGCATTTTTTATATAATACTTTGGAAATGATTCGAATGAAAGCTTTCAATAATAATGATAAAGAAGTAGCAGTGATCATAAAGATCTTAAGTAAGCTGATGAGAAAAGCTCTTGAAGGGAATCTCAAGGAACAGCCTCTGAGTGAAGAACTATCCTTTACAGAGATGTACTTACAAATTCAAAAATTGCGATTTGGGGATCGTATCGACTATATGATAACTCAAGAAATACAAGAAGACTATCAAATCATTCCTTTAATTATTCAACCTATTGTTGAAAATTCCTTTATTCATGGAATTGAATCTAAAGAAGAAGGAGGAAAAGTGGAGGTCCTCGTTTTAGAAAAAAATAAGGAGTTGATTATTCATATAATCGATAATGGCATTGGAATTGAAGAAGGAAAACTTCAGAAATTAAAACTCATGTTAGAAACTGAAGGAGAAGCCAATCGAATTGGAATCAATAATGTGAATCAACGGATTAAACATTTTTATGGTGAAGATTATGGATTAGATATTGAAAGTATTTTGGGTGAGGGAACAAAAGTGATTATTTGTTTACCAATTAAACAACTAAGTAAAGATAAAGGGGTAGGGGAAAATGTATAAGGTTCTGATTGTTGACGATGAGCCAATTGTACGTGAAGGGCTACAGTATATCATTGATTGGGAATCCTATGGTTTTACGATAGCTGGAACGGCAGAAAATGGGAAAATAGGTTTAGATAAAATCCATGAATTAAAACCGGAATTAATTATTACGGATATCAAAATGCCAGGAATGTCTGGTATAGAAATGGTAAGAGAAGCAAAAAAAGATCATCTTTTATCCAGATTTATTATCCTTTCAGGATATTCTGACTTTTCCTATGCACAAGAAGCCATGTCATTAGGTATGCTATTTTATCTTTTAAAACCGATTGATGAAGATGAATTGATACGTATGTTGAAACAAGAAAAGAAACAGTTAGATGAACAAAAAGAACAACATGAAAATGCCAAAAAGTATAAAGATTACACAGTACTTACAAAAATAAAGGCCTACATTCTCAATAACGAATTTTCAGAAGAAATCAACTGCTTATCATCCTATCACTCTTATCAAATAATTGGTTGTCATTATGACCATAGAAAAATTAGTCAAGATCAATTAAAGGCAGCCATTCCAACAATAGAAGAATATACGTCATTTGTATTCAATCATGGAAATTATTTATATATTTTATTGTGTCAGAAAGAACATCAAAAAATAGATCACTTTCAAGATCAACTTCAAGAACAGTTAAACCAATTAACTAGTAAAATCTATCTATCTGTCAGTCAAGAAAGTCATTCTATAAACCAGTTGCAAGCATTATATCAAGAGATAATAGAGTTAGAAGAAAAAAGATATTTATTTCCCACACAACCGGTATTATCCTATGAAATCATCAAAGCAAGATTAGAGGGAAAAGATGGTGTGAGGAATACGCGAGATGAGCTGAAAAATAAGTTAACTGAGGCTATCAAAGAAAGACAAAAAATTAAAATTACTGAAATTTTAAGACAATATACTGAACTTTATCAATATTCTAATTGGTCTGTTGAAAAAATGAAGGCTGATTTAGCTAATTTAGTTCTATACTGTATTGAATTTTTAGAAAGCATTATGGAAAAGCCAGTAAAAGAACAAGAAAAAAATAAAATTATTTCAGTTATTCTTGCAGAAAATTCAATTATTAAAACAATTGAATTTTTAAATGAAGTTTTTTATGATTTTAGCCAATTTTTCTATGAGACCTATGAAAAGCAAGATATTGTTGATGAAATTGTACGATATACTAAGAAAAATTATCATAAAGACTTAAACTTAGCAGAATTAGCAAAAGATTTTAATTACAGTTACTCTTATTTAGGGAAAAAATTTAGAGCTGAGAAAAAAATAAGCTATCATAATTATTTAGACAAGGTACGTATTGAACAAGCTAAGAAATTAATAAATAGCGGTTCTTATTATGTCTATGAAATTGCTGAAAAAGTAGGATACTCAAATAGCGATTACTTTCATAAAAAATTCAAAAAAATTATGGGTGTCAGCCCAAAACAATACCAGAAGAAAATAGCAGAAAATGGTGATAGAAAATGAGCCAAAAAAATATTATCCAAACGCCTTTGTATAAAGGATTGCAGTATTTATATGCATTTCTAATGACCAATATTTATTTCATAATAAGTAATATACTAATTATTCTTACGTTTTTCTCAATTCCTACCAGTTTTTCATCGATTCCTTTATACTATATTGCTCTTATCCCTATGGGACCTAGTTTGATAGCTTTATTTTATACAATGGGAAAGTTGCATCGAGAAAAAATAATTCAGCCCACAAAAGATTTTTTCCAATCCTATAAAAAAAACTTTTTTATTTCGATTCGTTATTGGCTTATTCAATTGACAGTCATAACTATCTTATCTGTAGACATAGTTTATTTAATCAGCAAAGGATATAGGATATGGACCATTATTAGTATCATAGCATGGTGTTTTATTTTGATTGCTACAATCAATGGATTTGCTATACTGGCAACTTTTGAAGTGAAGGTTAAGAATTTAGTCATTTTTTCACTCTTAATGATTAAAAACTATTTTTTGAAAGCTCTATTGAGTTTGATGACGCTTTTATCCTTTGCAATTATTTGGTATGGGTATCCAAGTGAAGCTACATTAGGTATTTTTTCCATAGTCGTTTACTTTTTAATGAGAACGAATTACTCTGCATTATTTGACTTGAAAAAAAAATATTCATCTGAAACGGGAGAACAATTATGAAAATAAACCGTAAACACACTCTGTTTTTAATTCTTCTATGCAGTTCAGTCTTTTTAATTGGAGCATGTACAAAAGAAAGTTCAAGTACCACTCAAAAAGAAAATCAAACTTCCTTGACTATAGCAGTAGAATCAATTGCCAATGCGCAATCGTTAACCATTGAATCTGACAAAAAAGAAGTAGCCTTGCAATTAAAGGATACAGGCTGGGAATCTTCAGAATTAAGTAATCTAGATAATACAAGTATTGATACTCTTATTACAAATCTTATGTCTATACAAGGTACAGCAGTTAAAGAAACGAAAGAAATTGAAGAATTCTTTGAACAACCGGATACGACTTTTAATTGGACCAGTAAAACGGATAGTCACAATTTGGAATTTGTTAGTAATGAACAAGGAGATTGGGTCAAACTAACTGATGAAAATGTTTATTACCAAATTTCGAGTGTTACTTATGATATAAAAACATTTGAGTTTGTTTATATCCAACCTCCTATCAAGTTAGCAGTTGAGGATCCAAGTGAGATAGAGATTAATTCTAAAGACCAATCAGTCGTTTTGAATACTGAAACAAGTATGAATGCAGTTGAAGCGTCTCCGTTTATTAGTGGATGGTTTTTACAAGGAAGTTACCAAACAGAATTTTCTGTGGAATATCAAAAAATGGAAAGTTTTTATAATACATTAACAAACTTAAAAGGAACCAAAGTTGAGGAACTAGTAGATGAGGAAGATGCTACTATGATCTTAATATTGAAAGATGGGAAACAAGAAGAAAGGTTGTTTATTAAAGAGACAGAGGGAGAGAATAAAAATTATTATGTAACAATCAATAGTGATCAACAAACATATGAAGTTCCAGCACCCTTAATGGAGCAATTTTCTTTTGACCCATTAACCATAGTAGATAATTTTATATCTATCATGCCTCTTAGTGCAATACAATCTATTGAGGTTCAGCAAAAAGATCAAACAACAACAATTACAGCAAAACATAAATTAACAGCTGACAATAAAGATGAAACGACAATTCAATCTACTTTTTATGTGGCTGAGAAAGAATTACCAGAAACCACATTTAGAAAAACTTATCAATATTTAGCCAGCTTATCGTATGATTCCGTTCTAAAAGAGGATGAGAAGACTGCGGCAACAGAAGAAGATGAAATTAAGATCACATACATTTACTTAAATGATGGTAAAGAAGAAAAAGAAATTATTCGATTTATGCCAATAGTTGAAAGTGAGTACTACGCCGTAGAAAAAAATGGTATCTTCGAATTTAAGACATCAAAAGAAACTGTACAAACTGCTTTAAACGAGTTAGAGAAGGTAACCAATTAAAAGATAGCTATTCAATCAAAAATCGATTCATAGGGCGAACTGACCTCCAAAAATTAGAGCTGAAAAGTTCAATTTTTAGAGGTCTTTCTTTGGGTGAAAAATGAACTGACAAAAAGATAGCTAAAAATTACTATACTTAGGTTCAAAAAGTAAGGTATTAATTGAAAACGTTATCATTTATTATAAGTATATAAAGAAAGACAGGAAGTAAAGAAGAAGGAGGATTCGTAATGGAAAGTGTAAAGCTGTTGAAAACGGATAAAGAAATAAGAAAAGGCAGTAAAAAAAAGATAACGTGGAAAAAAATTAAAGAACAAAAAATGCTGATTTTTATGTCGCTTCCGTTTGTAATATGGCTAATGATTTTTGCCTATGCCCCTTTAGTAGGTTGGATTATTGCCTTTCAAAATTATAAACCACAAAATGGTTTTTTTGGTTCAGAGTGGGTGGGTTTTAAACACTTTATTGATTTATTTAATGAACCAATGTTTTATACCGCATTAAAAAATACGCTGGGCATGGGTATGTTGGGTTTGGTTTTTGGTACGTTATCTGCAATTACCTTTGCAATAGCTCTCAATGAGATTCGTTTTTCAAAATTTAAAAAACTTACACAAACTATTTCTTATCTCCCCCATTTTGTGTCTTGGGTAGTAGTAGCTAACATTGCCATTACAGCGATGTCACAAACTGGAATCATAAATGAATTGTTAATGACCCTTCATTTGATTGATGCGCCAATCAATTTCATGTCTGATCCAAATAAATTTTGGGGTATTGTAACTGTTTCAGATATTTGGAAGGAAACGGGTTGGAATGCTATCATCTATCTAGCTGCTATGACAAGTATTGATCAAGAAATGTATGAAGCTGCTCAAGTAGATGGTGCTAGTCGATTCGAACAAATATGGCATATTACTTTACCCTCAATTCGTTCCATTATTGTAATATTAATGATTATGAATATCGGAAACCTAATCAACATTGGATTCGAAAAACAAATGTTGTTAGGCAATAATATTGTTGCCGATAAAGCACTGGTTATTGAGAAATACGCATTGGACTATGGTATTGGGATGTTTAGGTATTCATTTGGTACAGCTATTGGAATATTTAAATCTGTTGTAAGTGTTGGTCTGATTCTAATATTTAATGGCATTGCTAAAAAAACAGGAGAAGGACATTTAATGTAGAAAGGAGGAACTGAAGATGGAAATGCTGACAACCGATGAAATAATAAAAGAATCCCCTAAGAAGAAGAAAAAAAATAAGAACAAAGCTGGTTGGCCAGATGTAATTTTAGGATTTTTAATGCTTTTGGTTATTGTGGTAACGCTATATCCGTTTTTAAATGTACTGGCAGTATCGTTGAATGATGCTACCGATACAGCAAAAGGAGGATTGAGCATTTACCCAAGAGCTTTTACTCTTCAAAACTATAAGGAGATTTTTTCAAGTAATAATCTCTTGTTGACTGCTTTTCGAAACTCTGTATTAAGAACAGTGATAGGAACGATTGCTTCTACTTTTGCGTGTGCTGTATTAGCTTATATACTTAGTCGTAAAAACTTTATTTTCCGCAAACAATTAGGTGTGATGTTAATATTGACCATGTATGTAAGTGGAGGACTGATTCCTGCATTTTTAATCAATAAGGAATTAGGTTTAGTGAATAATTTCGCGGTTTATATTATTCCAGGATTAGTAAGTGCCTTTAATGTAATCGTTATCCGTTCGTTTATTGACGGTTTGCCTGATGCATTAGAAGAATCGGCAAGAATTGATGGGGCAAATGATTTTACAGTATTTATAAAAATTATTATGCCGTTATGTATGCCGGTATTAGCTACAGTTGCGTTATTTGTAGCAGTTGGTCAATGGAATAATTGGTTTGATACTTATCTCTATGCTCGTTCAAATGAAAACCTTACCACATTACAATACGAATTAATGAAGATTATGGATAATGCTTCTTCGATGTCAGCATCGGATGTCAGTATGATGAATGGACAGCAAATGACTGCACAAAAGACAACACCTGAATCGATTAAGATGGCAATTACCATCGTTGCTACCGTTCCAATTCTGATTGTATATCCTTTCTTGCAAAAATATTTTGTTTCGGGTTTAACTTTAGGAGCAGTAAAAAGCTAAAAATTATTTTATAGGAGGAACAGGAAAAATGAAATTTAAAAAGTTGGCAACATCATTATTATTATCAGGTAGTATTTTACTAGTAGCTTGTGGTAATGGAGAAGCAAGTGATAATGGGAGTGAAAATGGAGATGAAGCTTTAACACTGACGTTTTTTAGTTCAGATTTACAAACAGATGATCCTTTTACAAATCCAGTTGCAAAGAAAATTACTGAAGAAACTGGTGTTAACCTAAAAATTTCTCATCCAGTTGGGGGAGATGAACAAGCTATTCCTTTAATGATCGCTAGTGGCGATTATCCAGATATGATTTTTGGTAAAGGCGATATAAATAAACTAATTGATGCGGGTGCTGTTATTCCTTTGGATGACATGATTGAAGAAAAGGGAGAAAATCTAAAAGCGTTATACGGCGATCAACTTGACCGCTTGAAAAATAGTTTAGACGATCCACAAATCTATCATGTGGGAACTGGCGGAGTGACAAATACTTATTTAGAAACAAGCGGGACCTTCCAATTGCAATTAAATGTTATGAAAGAATTAGGGTATCCAGAAATAAAAACAGTGGAAGATTATGAGAACGCTTTAACGGATTATATAGCTAAAAATCCTAAAACTGAAGATGGACAAGATTTCATTCCTTTAACTCTTTTAGGAAGTGACTGGCGCTGGTTAATCACTGTTGGAAATCCATCGGCTTTTGCAGCAGGATTACAAGATGATGGACAATGGCATGTTGATGAAGAAACATCAGAGACTGTTTATAAATTCCAACTCCCAGAAGTAAGAGAATATTTTAAATGGTTGAACCACATGAACGATATTGGATTACTTGATAGAGAATCATTTACTCAAACCTACGATACTTACATTTCTAAGTTGTCTTCCGGAAAAGTTTTAGGAACTGCTGATCAAGATTGGAATGTATTAAGTGCTGAAGCAGCATTAAAATCTGAAGGCAAGGATTGGTCTCTATGGGCTCCTCTTCCGATTACATTAAATGAAGATCTTGAATCTCAAAGTACGAAAGATTATGGGTTTACAGGAACTACTGGGGTATCTATCAGTTCAACTTCTGAAAATCAAGAAGAAGCTTTTGAATTCTTAGATTGGATGGCTTCAGAGGAAGCTCAAGTATTAGTTAACTGGGGTATTGAAGGAGAAAATTATGAAATAGTTGACGATAAACGCGTCCAAACAGATGAAGATCGTAAGAATGCTAGTACAAATCAAAATTATTCTCTTGAAACAGGAATAGGACAATATATCTGGCCATTCCCAGGTTGGGGTACTGGTGCTGTTGATTCTAATGGACAAAGCATTACCCGCAGCACAAAAGAAGATATACAAGCTAATTATACAGATGCTGAAAAAGAAGCTTTGGAAGGCTATGGAGCAGAACTATGGGTAGATCTATTTCCGTCACCAGAAGAACTAGGTAGTCCAAAACATGGTAAAGCATATGAGTATGTTATTCCATCAGATAGTGATGTTACGATTATCCAAACAAAGGCTGATGATTATACTACTCAAAAAATTACTGAAGCAATTTTAGCAAAACCAGAAGAATTTGATGCTATTTGGGATGAAATGCAAAAAGGTTTAGAAGATATGGATATTGAAGCAGCAAGTAAAGAGATGACGCAATTAACAAAAGACCGCTTAGAATTATGGGGCGAAAATTAAATAAACTAAAGAATACATTATTCCTATAAGTGAAGCAAAAAGAAAAGTAGAAATGCACCAAGCAATTAGGAAGCAGCTACTTTTCTTTTCTTTGCAAATAGCTATGAAGAGAGGTTTAATGATGAGTTATATTTGTTTTGATGTCGGAGGAACAGCTGTTAAACATGCACTTGTAACAAAAAAAGGTACGATTCTTCAACAAAATAATTTTCCGACTAATCACGGTGGTAAAGATGAATTTATTGATTCTTTACTGCTCATTATAAAAGAATATGAATTTGAAGACACCATTGAAGGTATCGGGTTAAGTTTTCCTGGAATCGTTGATCCAACTAAAGGAACATCGATTACAGCAGGAGCCTTGTATTCCTTATATAAAGAAAATATAAAAAAAGATCTCCATAAAAAAACAAATTACTTAGTCACAATTGAAAATGATGCAAATTGTGCCTTATTAGCTGAAAAATTTAATGGGAAAGCAATGACGAATAAAGATGTTCTTTTAGTTACTGTTGGAACAGGCATTGGGGGAGCATTGATGGTACAAGAGCATCTGGTTTACGGACACCAATTTAAAGCTGGTGAATTTGGAATGATGCGCATTGATCTTAGCCAGCAGCCTGACACGACTCTCCATGAGTTGGCATCTACTTCTGCATTGGTTCGTTTCTATAAAGAAGCAAAAAATATTTCAAATGAAACAGTCATTGATGCTAGACAAATTCTTGTTGAAATGGATAAGGATCCAATCGTAATGAACATAGTCAATAGATGGATCGACTATTTAGCAACAGGAATTTTCAATATGGTCGTGTTTATGAACCCAGAAAAAATTTTAGTTGGAGGTGGTATTAGTGCGAATCCTAAACTAATTCCATTGATTCAAACAGCATTAGCTAAAAATCCCCATTGGATAGATTTTGGAGTGGAAATCGATAGTTGTCAGCATCAAAACAATGCTGGTATTCTTGGAGCCTTATATTGCATTTTAGAAGAAAAAAAAAGGCTTGAAGAAAGTAAGCTGTCCTTAGAGAGTTCTGTATAAAAAATTAAAACTAATTGAACTGCTGTTAAGAAAGGAGTCTGTCATGTATCACCAAAACTTAGAAGAGTTTCCAGAAAATTTTTTGTGGGGTTCTGCCTCTGCAGCCTATCAAATAGAAGGTGCATTTGACGAAGATGGGAAAGGGCCATCTGTATGGGATACTTTTTCAAAAATTCCAGGGAAAACTTTTGAGAACACAAATGGAGATATTGCTATAGATCATTATCATCGATATAAAGAAGATGTTCGCTTAATGGCTGAAATGGGGTTGAAAGCCTATCGCTTTTCCGTAGCCTGGTCTCGAATCATTCCAGATGGTGAAGGAGAAATCAATGAAGCAGGAATTGACTTTTACGAAAATTTAGTCGATGAATTGCTTCTTTATGGCATTGAACCTGTTTTAACTCTGTACCATTGGGATATTCCACAAGCTTTACAAGACAAGTATAACGGCTGGGAGTCAAGAGAAGTTATTGGTAGTTTTAAAAAGTATTGCAAAGTATTGTTTGAACGATTGGGAAATAAAGTGAAATATTGGGTCACTTTTAATGAACAAAACGTCTTTACAGCTATGGGTTATCGCTGGGAAACGCATCCACCAAATGTTTCAGATGTAAAAAGAATGTTTGAAGCTAATCATGTTGTGAACTTAGCAAATGCAGAAGTCATTAATCTATTTCACAAAATAGTTCCAAAGGGGCTTATCGGACCAAGCTTCGGTTATGGACCTATGTATCCAGCCACTTCAAACCCAGCTGATATTTTGGCAGCAGAGAACGGCAATGATTTTAACAATAGTTGGTGGTTAGATGTTTATTGTAAAGGACGATATCCAGTCTTTACATTGAAACAGCTGAAAAAAAATGGAATTGCACCAACGATATTACCAGATGACGAAGAGTTGTTAGCATCTGCAAAACCAGATTTTCTTGGCATTAATTTTTATCATGGAGGAACAGTTCAAGAAAATAAGTTGGAAAAGCCGATAGAAAATCAACATAAAGAAAGAGCTTTTTCAGCAACAGATCCTTATCTGATGCAACCAAAAGAAGAACAATCGCAAAGTCCAGAGATTCCTATGTTTCATTCTGTCTCTAACCCTTATTTAGAAAAAACAAATTGGGGATGGGAAATTGATCCAGTAGGTTTTCGAATAGCATTACGAGAAGTCTATGCTCGTTATGATTTACCGATATTTGTTACTGAAAATGGATTGGGTGCTATAGATGAACTGACAGAATCAGGAACAATTGAAGATGATTATCGTATTGATTATTTAAATGCACATATTTTAGAAATGAAAAAAGCATTAACAGACGGTGTAGAAGTGATTGGTTATTGTTCATGGTCCTTTACCGATTTATTAAGTTGGCTTAACGGCTATAAGAAACGTTATGGGTTTGTATATGTTGATAGAACGGAGCAAGATGTAAAAGATCTACAGCGTATACCAAAGAAGAGCTATTATTGGTACAAAAATATTATAGAAACAAATGGTAAAAATATAACGAATAAGATAGAGGTGCTGAAATGAAATTTACAAATGGTGGTTGGATGGTAAAAGATGGGTTGGAAGTAGATTATCCAGCTCATGTTTACACAACTAGACAAACAGAAGACAAATTAACTTTGTACACTCCATTCCGCTACATAGCAGATAAAGGAGCAACCTTAGACGGTGGTATGATGACCGTTGAATTGACTTCACCTTACGAAAATGTGATTGGTGTAAAAGTGTATCACCATAAAGGGCAAATAAATCACGGACCAGATTTTGAACTAACAAAAGAAAATCCTGAAGTAACGATTCAAGATAAAGGCCAACAAGTTACCTTTTCTAGTGGTGCTTTACAAGCTGTAGTTACAAAAGAAAACCCTTATGAAATTTCTTTTGAAAAAGATGGCAAAGTTTTAACAGCAAGTAAACCTAGAGGGCAAGCTTACATTCGTGATCGTAACGAAAACGAAACCTATATAAGTGAGCAATTAACCATTGATGTTGGTGAATTGATTTATGGTTTAGGTGAGCGATTTACATCTTTTGTCAAAAATGGACAAACAGTTGATATTTGGAATGAAGATGGTGGAACAGGAACAGAACAGGCATATAAAAATATTCCTTTTTATATGAGCAATCGTGGATATGGGGTCTTTGTAAATTCTCCTCAAAAAGTGAGTTTTGAAGTCGGCAGCGAAAAAGTTTCTCGTGTACAATTTAGCGTTCCTGGTGAAGTGATGGAGTACTACATCATTGCTGGAGACACGATGAAGGAAGTATTAGGTCTCTATACAGATTTAACTGGTAAACCTGCAATGCCACCAGCTTGGTCATTTGGATTATGGTTAAGTACATCTTTCTTAACAGACTACGATGAGGGTACAGTCAATAGTTTTGTAGATGGCATGATTGAACGCGATATTCCGTTAGAAGTATTTCATTTTGACTGCTTATGGATGGAAGAATATGAGTGGGTCAATTTTACATGGGATAAAAAGATGTTTCCAGAGCCTGAGAAGATGTTGCGTAATTTAAAAGAAAAAGGATTGAAAATCTGTGTCTGGATTAATCCTTATGTTGGGCAGAAATCTTCTATGTTTGATGAAGGAATGGAAAATGGGTACTTTATTAAGCGTCCAAATGGAGATGTATGGCAATGGGATAAATGGCAGGCAGGACTAGCTATTGTTGATTTCACAAATCCTGCAGCAGTAGAGTGGTACAAAGGCAAGTTATCTGCATTATTAGATATGGGAGTTGACTCGTTCAAGACAGACTTTGGTGAGCGAATTCCAGTGGATGCTGTTTACTATGATGGATCAGATCCTTATCGTATGCACAATTATTATACTCAATTGTATAACCAAGTCGTATTTGATTTGTTGAAAGAAAAACGTGAAGAAAATGATGCTGTATTATTTGCTCGTTCTGCAACTGTAGGGGGGCAAAAATTCCCAGTTCACTGGGGTGGAGATTGTACATCTGATTACCCATCTATGGCGGAATCATTGAGAGCAGGATTGTCGTTTGGGATGAGTGGATTTGGTTTCTGGAGCCATGATATTGCTGGATTTGAAGAAGGCTCTACACCAGATTTGTATAAACGTTGGACACAGTTCGGTTTATTGTCTTCTCATAGTCGTTACCATGGAAGTAAAGAGTACAAAGTGCCTTGGGTTTATGACGAAGAAGCGGTAGATGTTTCACGCAAGTTTACTAAATTAAAATTAAGTTTAATGCCTTACCTAATGAGTCAAGCCGTAAAAACAACTGTAGAAGGTATTCCTATGATGCGTTCAATGGTCCTAGAATTTCCAGAAGATAGCTCTGCACAAACCTTGGATCGTCAATATATGTTGGGTGATAATTTACTTGTAGCTCCAATTTTTAATGATCGTGGTGAAGTAGATTTTTATGTTCCAGAAGGACGTTGGACAAATTACTTAACAAACGAAGTATTAGAAGGTGGACGCTGGTATCATGAAGTCCACGATTACATGACCTTACCATTACTAGTTAGACCTGACAGTATCATTATTGAAGGTTCAGTAGATAATCAAGCTGAATACGATTATGCAAAAGATATTATCGTTCATATTTTTGAGTTGTCTGATGGAAGATCAGCACAAACAAGGGTATACGATAAACTGGGATTAGAAATAGGGAAAGTAGTTGTTGAACGTACCGGAAATGTTTTGACGGTTTCAACAGAAGGAACGAATGGTGTGAAAGCATTGTTACACAATATTGATTCAGTTCAATCTGTCAATGGAGGCAAAGAAGACTCTTCAGATAGAGGAACACTTATTGCTTTAGAAAAGGCAAAAGTAGAGATTACACTTTAAAAAATAAGAGAACAAAGTTATAAGGTAACACTATAATTTTGTTCTCTTTAATAGATAACTGCTGGAGGTATAAAATGGGTAAACAATTTTTTGACAACATGCTATATGGTGGGGATTATAATCCAGAGCAATGGCCACGAGATATTTGGGATGAAGATATGCGTATTTTTAAAAAAGCTAGCATCAATACAGCAACTATCAATGTTTTTTCATGGGCAAAGTTGCAACCTTCTGAAAACGAATACGACTTTTCAGAGTTAGATGAGATCATTGATATGCTGACTAAAGAAGACTATACCATTATTTTGGGAACATCTACAGCTGCTTTGCCAGCTTGGATGGCAAGACAGTATCCAGATGTTAATCGTGTAGATTTTGAAGGACGTAAACACCGTCATGGTCATCGACACAATCATTGTCCGAACAGTCCAAGTTTCCAAGGTTTCGCTAAAAAGCTGGTAAACAAGTTAGCAGAACGATATGGCAATCACCCAAATGTCAAAGTATGGCATATTTCAAACGAATACAGTGGTGAATGTTACTGTGATAACTGTGCGAAGGCTTTTAGAGTGTGGGTAAAGGATAAGTACCAAACATTAGATGCGGTAAATGAAGCATGGAATATGAATTTTTGGGGTCATACATTATATAGTTTTGATGATATCACACCACCCAATTATTTAGGAGACGGAATCAGTGATACAGCTGCTGCTTTTGCGGGTCTTTCAATTGACTATCGTCGGTTTAATTCAGACAGTTTATTGAATAATTTTAAACTGGAAAAACAAGAAATTCGTAGATTTGATAAAGAAACTCCTGTTACCACTAATTTGATGGGTGCATATAAGAGTTTAGATTATTTTAAATGGGCTAAAGAAATGGATTTTGTTTCTTGGGATAGTTACCCAAGTCATCAAACACCACTAAGCCATACAGCAATGAATCATGATTTAATGCGCGGATTAAAAGATGGGCAAAGTTTTATGTTGATGGAGCAAACCCCTAGTCAACAAAATTGGCAACCATACAATGCTTTGAAACGTCCTGGAAAAATGAGAGCGCAAAGTTATCAAACAATTGCACATGGTGCTGATACGATTCAATTTTTCCAATTACGTCGTTCAAAAGGTGCAACAGAAAAGTTCCATGGCGCAGTTATTGAGCATGTTGGACATGAAAATACACGAGTATTCCGTGAAGTTGCTGAGTTAGGCAAAGAACTTGAGCAGTTAGGAGATGCACTTATTGGAGCAGAAACTCCAGCAAAAGTAGGGATTTTATTTGATTGGGATAACTATTGGGCACTGGAATACACTAGCGGGCCAACTGTTGATTTGCGTTATGTAGAACAAATCCAAAACTATTATGATGCTTGTTACAATCAACAAGTGCCAGTTGACATGATCCATATGGATACAGACTTCGAAAAATATGATGTGATTTTAGCGCCAGTACTTTATATGGTTAAAGAAGGTATATCAGAAAAAATTGAACAATATGTGGAAAATGGCGGTACATTTGTGACAACATTTATGAGTGGGATTGTTGATCAAAGCGATAATGTTCATTTGGGAGGCTATCCAGGTCCATTAAGAGATGTATTGGGAATTTGGGTAGAGGAAATCGACGCTTTAGCTCCAGAACAACGAAACCAAGTGGTAATGAAAAAAGGCCAATTAAATCAAGAGAAATATGATTGTCGAATGGTGTGTGACTTACTGCATACTGAAGGTGCGGAAGTAGTTGCTGAATACGGCACAGACTTTTATAAAGGGATGCCAGTCATTACAAAAAATAATTTTGGAGCAGGAGAAGCTTGGTATGTTGGAACAGTCCCTGAACAAAAACTGTTGGATGAATTGATTGGAAAACTGCTTAAAGCTAAAGGAATTCAAGGATTTGAACATTTACCAGCTGGTGTTGAAATTGCCAGTCGTAAAAAAGGAGAGAATGAATTTTACTTTTTAATGAACCATACTGAAGAAAATAAGACGGTTGAGACCGATTTTGAAGGGTATAAAGATCTTTTAACTGGCAATCAAGTAACTAGAGAAATGAAACTTAACCCCTTTGATGTGAAAATTTTATTGAAAAACAACTAAAAATTAGAGAGAAAATGCCGAGGTTTTTAAAACCTCTGCCTTTTTTCATTATGAAACGAGAGGTTTTTATCGATGGGGAATTTTGAGTTAATTCAAATTAATGAGCAAACTAAGGAGTTTCACTTAAGCAATCATCAGATGAGCTATATTTTTAAAGTAGAGAGAAAAACCAAACAACTTGAGCAACTTTATTTTGGAAAACAAATTAAACACCGTGAATCATTTGAATACCTTGTTGAACGAGAGGAAAGACCTTCAAACAATTTATATGAAAATGACAGTACATCATCTTTAGAACATATTAAACAAGAGTATCCAGGTTTTGGAACAACAGATTTTCGTTACCCAGCTCACCAAATAAAATCGACCGGTGGAGATCGTATAACTCACTTTGAATATGTGACCTATGAAGTGAAACATGGAAAACCAATTTTAGAAAATCTTCCAGCTACATATACCGAATCCGAAACGGAAGCGGAGACTTTAATCATTGTTTTAAAAGATGCTTATTCAGAAATAGAATTGCGTTTAAGTTATACGGTATTTAAAAACTATTCTGCAATTGCTCGAAGTGCTCAATTTATAAATAAAGGCGATGAAAGTGCAGACTTAGAAAATGCAATGAGTTTAAGTGTAGATTTTCCTGATGCAGATTATGAGTTGATTCACTTAAATGGAGCTTGGGCAAGAGAAAATCATTTAGAAAGAAAACCACTTCAAACAGGATTACAATCTGTTTCAAGTGCAAGAGGTGCGAGTAGTCATGCACATAATCCTTTTATGGCATTAGTCAGACCGACTACTACTGAAATACAAGGGGAAGCATATGGATTCAGTTTAATTTATAGCGGTAATTTTTTAGCTCAAGTTGAAGTTGATCCTTATCATATCACTCGAGCAATGATGGGTATAAATCCATTTCAATTTAGTTGGAAATTAGAAAAAGGGGAAGTCTTTCAGACTCCAGAAGCTATCATGGTTTATTCAAATAGTGGGTTAAATGGTATGAGTCAAGTGTTTCATGATTTATACCGCACACGCTTAGCTAGAGGCCTTTGGCGAGATAAAGAGCGACCGGTTTTAATTAATAACTGGGAAGCAACCTATTTTGATTTTAATGAAGAAAAGATTTTAGAAATCGCTAAGACAGGTGCTGAGTTAGGTATGGAGTTATTTGTCTTAGATGATGGTTGGTTTGGAAAACGAGATGATGATACAAGTTCATTAGGCGATTGGTTTGAAGATAAAGCTAAACTGCCAAATGGTATAAAAGGACTCTCGAAAAAAGTTCATGATTTAGGATTGAAATTTGGGTTATGGTTCGAACCTGAAATGGTGAGCAAAGGAACAACCTTATATGAAGCTCATCCTGATTGGATCATCCAAATACCTGGCAAAAATGCTTCTCATGGAAGAAACCAATATGTACTCGATTTTTCTCGTGCTGAGGTTGTGGATAATTTATTTAATCAAATGGATGCCATTATTAAAGACGGGCAAATTGATTACATTAAGTGGGATATGAATCGCTATATTTCTGAAGCCTTTTCTGTTTCACTTCCTGCAGACCGTCAAGGCGAAGTTTACCATCGCTATATATTAGGGGTCTACAGCTTATATGAACAGTTAATTGAAAAGTATCCTACTATTTTGTTCGAATCTTGTGCAGGAGGCGGAGCACGTTTTGATCCGGGAATGCTTTACTATGCACCTCAAGCATGGGCAAGTGATGATACAGATGCTGTTGAGAGATTGAAAATTCAATACGGTACGTCAATGGTTTATCCTTTATCAAGTATCGGAAGCCATGTTTCAGCTATTCCAAATCATCAAGTAGGACGAGTAACATCATTAGCTATGCGATCAGAAGTCGCCTATTTTGGCACATTTGGATATGAATTAGATATCACTCAACTATCCCTTGAGGAGAAAGAAGACATCCGTCACTATACTGCAGTCTTTAAAACTCATAGAAAATTAATTCAACAAGGAACCTTTTATCGGTTGAAAAGTCCTTTTGAAGAAAATAATACAGCTTGGATGGTTGTCTCTAAAGATCAAACGGAAGCAATTATCGGATACTATCAAGTCTTAGCTATACCTAATCAGCCATACGAAAGACTAAAATTACAAGGCTTAGATCCAGAAAAAATATATGAAGTAAAACCTATGCAACAAAAACGGTACGGTGATGACTTAATGTCTATTGGATTAATTTTTGCAGATGATAAAACGAAAGAATCAACAGCTGATTGGAAATTCAAGCGTTTTGGAGACTTTACAAGCAATGTGTTTTATCTTAAAAGTAAGTAAAAGAGACCACAAAAAAGAATAACACTTAGTTGTTATTTTTTTTTTGTTTGTCACTGAAATAATAGAAATACTGGTTAAGACAGTTGTAGGTTGAAGCATTAATGAAGTCAATGTTATCAAGACGTATTACATGATACTCTATCCTTATTCCTTTATACTAAATAGTGTAATGATTCATAGAAAGGATGAAAGTAAGATGACAAAAATTGAGAAATTCGAATTAAATGATGGAACAAGTTTACCGGTCATTGGATTTGGAACGGTAAATATCCAAGGAGCTACAGGTGTAAATAGTGTTCTCACAGCAATTGATGCGGGCTATCGACTTATCGATACTTCAACCAACTATATGAATGAAGGGATGGTAGGGGAAGCAATTCGACGTTCATCTGTTCCACGTGAAGAGTTGATGATCAATTCAAAACTACCAGGAAAAGCGCATGAATACGATAAGGCAATCAAGATGATTCAAGAATCTTTATATCGTATCGGTATCGACTCATTTGATAAATATTTGATTCACTGGCCATTACCTAAACAAGATAAATATGAGGAAGCGTGGCAAGCATTAGTAGAGGCACAAAAATTTGGTCTGATTAAAACAATAGGTGTATCAAACTTTCTACCAGAACATCTAGAGCGAATCATTAAAAAGACAGGGGTAACGCCTGCTACCAATCAAATTGAACGCCATCCATACTTTAATAACAATGATTTAGTTAAAGCAAACAAAGAACTAGGTATTTTAACAGAAGCATGGAGTCCATTTGGTCGTGAAATCAATGATGTATTGGAAAATGAAATCATTGTTGCGATTGCTAAAAAATATGGTAAAGAACCAGCACAAATTATACTACGTTGGAATTTACAAAATGGCGTCATGCCAATTGTAAAAGCTTCTTCTTTTAGTCACCAAAAAGCTAATTTAGATGTGTTTGATTTTGAATTATCAAAAGAAGATATTCAGAAAATCGATAGCTTAGATAAAGGTGAAGAGGGTAGAGTAGAAGGCCAGCATCCAAATGAATACGAAGAGTTTGATTAAATAAGCTTTGGATTAGAAAAGTGAAAGGAAGAAAATCTTATGGTAAATACTTTTTATACCAAAGAAAATAAACCATTTCCTAACAATCCATTACCTGTTCTGTACTATCCTAAAGTGTTAGCTAATTTAATAGATGAACCTGATCCAGCACACTCTGTGCTGGATCTATTTGAAAAAAATGGTTATAAAAATGGATGGGTAAATGGTATTTTTTCTTATCATCATTTTCATTCCAATACTCATGAAGTATTGGCTTGTATTGCTGGTGAAGCAACTGTGCAACTTGGCGGTCCTGATACACAGTCCTATTCCTTTTCTGAAGGGGATGTTCTACTTCTTCCTGCAGGTGTAGCACACAAAAGAGTAGCTGCAAGTCCGGACTTTAAAATTGTTGGTGCTTATCCTGAAGGTCTGGAACCCGATATGCAAAAAGGTGGAGCAGAAAATTACGAAAGCATCAAACAAGCGATTACGGCAGTTCAACTTCCTAAGAAAGATCCAGCTGAAGGAGCAAATGGTTCTTTATCGAACCATTGGGTGTAATAGAATAATTTGAATCTTAACTTATTGAGTGGAATAGATGCTTATAAGCAAAGGAGCTGTAATAGATGAGTGAAGTTATTACTATTGAAACAACTGTCAACCGTCCAATAGAAAGGGTCTGGGAAACGTGGAATGAACCAAGGCACATTATTCATTGGGGCTTTGCATCAGATGACTGGCATGTACCAGCTGCACAAAATGATTTAAGCGTAAACGGTACCTTTAATTATCGTATGGAAGCTAAGGACGGCAGTGAAGGTTTTGATTTTAGTGGAGTTTATACAGAGATAGTGCCAAATAAACGAATTGCCTATATTTTAGGAGATGGAAGAAGAGTTTCTATCGAATTTGCTGAAACAGGAAATGTTACTAAAATAAATCAATCTTTTGAAGCTGAAAATGAATATCCACCAGAATATCAAAAAGAAGGTTGGCAAAGCATCTTAAATAATTTTAAAAACTATACTGAAACAGTTTAGAAATAAACTGGGAAATATCTTGGTAAATTCAACTCTAATATAAATTTAAACACTCTTTAAAAGAGACACTATAAAAAGTGAACTCCTAGAAGAGTGTTTTTTTTGAAGGGATTTTACTTAACTAGTTGGAAATATGCTACACTAAAATATAAAGCAGTTTCAGTCAATTATTCGATAATAAGTGGACATGACTAGTTAATGAAATAGTTAGGGAGGAAACGTATAATGAAAGGGTATTCAAAAAAGTCGCGTAAAATGGATTATCAGTTATCTTTAGTAGCTTTTTCCCATGTGAAGGGACAAGTGGCAGAATTAGAGTTCCATTCTCACCAGCAATATGAACTATATTTTTTTCATGGAGGAGAATGCAAATATTTAATCAACAATCAGATATATGATTTGAACCCTGGAGATATGCTGTTTCTAGATGGTTTAGATTTGCATAAAGCACATGTAACAGGTAATAAAGAGTTGTACGAAAGAAGCATGATTCATTTTTCACCAGAATGGATTTTACCTGTATTAAAAGAATTGGATGCGCTTTTTTTGTTTGATGCTTTTAAACAGTTGCGTCATGGGCTATTTCATACTCAGGTTACAGAAGAAAACTATGAAATTGAAGAACTGATTACTAAGTTGTCGCGGTTGTCTCAAACAACTGAAGTAAACAAGGAAATAGCAGCAGAGGCAGAAGCAAAGATACTGTTGATCCAGTTGCTCTTTAAGGTGCACCAATTAGATAAAACCACATTGGTGGAATTAAATGAAGTTAAGAATGGCAAATATTTGTATGCAGAAAAAATTGCTTCTTACCTACAAAAGCATTTTAAAGACCTCATTTCGATAGAAGATATCTCAAAAGAATTAAATTTAAGTTCTTCCTACATTTCACATACGTTTAAAGACTCTACTGGTTATACAGTCATGCAATATTTAATGGAGTATCGTTTGATACAAGCGAAATACCTGATTGAAGTTGTAGGGGAGAATAAAACGATCAAAGAGATCTCAAGGGAATGTGGTTTCGAAAGTGATGCACACTTTAATCGTTTCTTCAAAAAGAAAATAGGGGCGACGCCTAACGAATACAGAAAAAAACAATTAGATAAATATAGAAAAAAGATAGGAGAATGACAAATGGCAAATAAGGTTAAATTAGGAATTATTGGTTTAGGAACTCAAGGATCCATGTATGCGAAATTTATAAAAGACGGTATGGTACCAAACATGGAAATTGGTGCGATTTGTGATATTGATAGGAGTAAAAAAGACGTTGCAAAAGTAGATTATCCAGAGGTTCCTTTCTATGAAGATTACATTGAAATGATGGAAAGTGGGGAAATTGATGCAGTTATCACTGCCGTTCCCCATTACCTTCACCCGGAAATGGGAATTGAAGCTTTGAAACGTGACATCCATGCATTAGTTGAAAAACCTGCAGGAGTATACACAAAACAAGTAAAAGAGTTAAACGAATACGCAGCTTCTAAACCAGAATTGACATTTGGAATTATGTTTAATCAACGGAACAACCCATTATACAAAAAAATCAAAGAAATCGTGGACAATGGCGAAATCGGTAAAATTCGTCGTACCAACTGGATCATCACGAACTGGTGGAGACCTCAACCTTATTACGATCAAAGTGAATGGAGAGCTACATGGGGCGGAGAAGGCGGCGGAGTATTAGTTAACCAAGCACCTCACCAATTAGATTTATGGCAATGGATTTGCGGCGTTCCAGAGTCTGTTTACTCTAAAGTTGCTTATGGGTTCCAACGCGATATCGTCGTAGAAGATGAAGTAACGGCCGTAGTGGATTATGGTGGTGGAGCAACAGGAACTTTTGTTACGGCTACACATGACATCATTGGAACCGACCGTTTTGAAATATTAGGCGATCAAGGGAAAATTGTAGTAGATGGAAGTAAAACAGCAACTGTCAGTCGATTGAAAAAACCGGAACGTGAATTGAGTGCAAGCATGGATTTTGAAGACGTGAAAAAATTATTCATGGGCCAAATGGATACGGATGAATTATACACTCAAGAAGTAATCGAATTTGAAAGCCCTTGGGGAGAACAACATGCAGGTGTATTAGAAAACTTTGCAGCGAATATTTTAGATGGAACACCTTTATTAGCACCTGGTTCTGACGGAATCATGGGAGTTCGTTTAGCAAATGCTATCCATTTATCAAGTTGGACAGGTGAAGAAGTTTCATTGGCCGATATGGATGAAGACTTGTATCTTGAAGAGTTAAATAAACGCATCAAAGAAGAGGACAAGTTTGCTGAAAGAAAGTCGAATGCAAGCAATTCTATTGTCTAAAAAGAATCAATGACAAGGAGAGAATATCTATGTTGAGGGTTGGTATAATTGGGTTAGGAGAAGTTTCAGCTATACACGTAAATGCTATTAATGCCAGTGAATTTGGCGAATTAGTAGCGGTATGTGATGTGGATCCAGATAAAAAAAGTGAATGGATGGAATTTCCTTTCTTTAGTGACATGGAATCAATGTTGCAAAAGATGGAATTGGATGTGGTACACATTTGTCTACCTCATTATTTACATCAGCCGGCTACAGCTTTATGTGTAGAGTATGGGGCTCACGTGTACTTGGAGAAACCATTAGCTATCAATTATGAAGAGTCCCTAAAACAATTAGAATTAGCAGAAAGTACGGATCGGAAAATCTGCGTAAGTTTTCAGAATCGTTTTAATAGAAGTTTTATGAAACTAATAGATATTCTTAAAAATGAGGATGTTGGAGAAATTACTTCGATAAAAGGTTTGGTCACTTGGTTCCGACCAGAAAGTTACTATACATCTAAGCCATGGCGTGGACGTAAACTGGAAGCAGGCTATGGTTCAATTATTAATCAATCGATTCATACATTAGATTTGATTCAGTTAATTGGTGGTGAGCTAAAAAGCTGTAAAGCTTCTCTATCTAATTTAACAGATTATGATATTGAGGTAGAAGACACAGCTAGTGCCACATTCACTTTTAAATCAGGAGTGAAGGCATTCTTTCATGGGACCAATGCCTACACAGAAAATTCTTCAGTGGAACTACAAGTCATTACTGAAAAAGAAAAATTCACGATCAAAGACAGTCGCTTATATTTTACGAATGAGGACGGACGAAAAGAAGTCATAGTAGAAGACGATCGTATTCCTGGATCAAAATTCTACTACGGAATGGGTCATCGGATTTTGGTTGAACGCTTCTACAAGAGCATCCATGAAAACACAGAAGACTATGTCCATGTGAGGGAAGCTATTCCTGCAATGGAAATGATTGAAATGATGGATCGCTCATCAAAAAATACTGGAAATGCACAACGAGTGAAAAGGGAGGAACTTTTACATGACACAACAAGTGAAAATCGGAGCACAAGGGTACACACTGAAGAAGCAATTCAGTGAATTAGGACCTTATGAAACATTAAAAAGAGTAAGCGAACTAGGATACAATGCGGTGGAAATTTCTCAAGTGGATATGACTCCAGAAAATGTTGCAGAAATCAAACGTGCTTCTGAGGAATTCGGAATGGAAATTGCTTCTTTATCAGCAGGATTGAAACCAATGATGGAAGGACAAGAATCTTTGTCTACTCATTTGGATAAAATTATTGCAGATTGTAAAACATTGAATGCAGATATCGTCCGTATTGGTATGCTGCCATTTGAAGCGATGGCGTCTTTAGACAAAGTATTGGAGTTTTGTCATGAAGCGAACGCGGTAGCCGAAAAAATGAAAGAACAAGGAATCAAATTGTATTACCACAACCACCATATTGAATTTGTAAAATACGATGGGCGTTACTTGTTAGATATTATCCGTGATGAAGCACCATTATTAGGCTTTGAACTGGATGTTCACTGGGTACAACGTGGTGGACGTAATCCAGTAGAAGTGTTAAAAGAATACGCTGGAAAAGTGGATTTAGTTCACTTGAAAGATTACCGTGTGGTTCCAATTCCACAAGAAGCGGTAGATGAGATACTAAAAGGAAACGCTGGAGATTTTATGCATGCCTTCACGAACAATATCGAATTTGCTGAATTGGGACAAGGAACATTAGACTTGCCAGCGATTATTGAACAAAGTATTGCAAGTGGGGCACGTTACTTATTGGTAGAGCAAGATGACCAATATGGACGCGATCCGTTTGAATGCTTGGCAGAATCTCGTGACTACTTGAAAGAAATAGGATATGCAGAATTGTTTTAACAAACTAACTAAGGAGACTAGGGATTGTTCCCTAGCTCTCTTTTCTATTGAGTGATGAATGAAAGGAAGAAAACTAAATGGCTAGTAAAGACGGTATGAACTATGCTCCAAAAGGAAAAATCAATCGTGTAGTAAAAGAAGGCGAATTTAACTTTGCTACAGCAGCTTTAGATCACGGGCACATTACTGGAATGACAAATGGACTATTAGAAGCAGGCGCGACATTAAAGTGGGTATACGATCCAGACGCAGAAAAAGTAGCTGCCTATAAAGAACAATTCCCACAAGTTCAAGTTGCAGACTCACTAGAACAAATTTTAGAAGACCCAGAGATTCATTTAGTTACGGCAGCAGCCATTCCAAATAAACGAAGCGCACTAGGCAACCGTATCATGAGAGCTGGAAAAGATTATTTTACAGACAAGACAGCTTTTACCACAATGGAGCAACTAGAAGAAACAAAGCGCGTTGTAAAAGAAACCGGACAAAAATTTTGGGTGTACTTCAGTGAACGGCTACATGTTGAAGGAGCTGTATTTGCAGGTCAATTGATCAAAGACGGAACGATTGGCGAAGTCATTCAAGTAACCGGTTTTGGTCCACATCGCTTAGATAAAAAAGTACGGCCAGACTGGTTTTTCAAAAAAGAACAATATGGTGGAATCTTATGCGACATTGGTAGTCACCAAATTGAACAATTTTTGTATTATACAGGAAATGATGATGCAGAAGTGTTGCACAGTAAAGTAGCCAATTACGCGAATCAAGACACACCTGAATTAGAAGATTATGGTGACGCTACTTTGCTTGGAGCAAATGGCGCTACCTTTACGTTTAAAGTCGATTGGTTTACTCCAGATGGCTTGAATACGTGGGGAGATGGCCGTGTATTTATTACTGGAACAAAAGGAACAATCGAAGTTCGTAAGTATATCGATGTTGCTCGTGAAGAAACAGGAGATCATTTGTACCTAGTCACAGCAGATGGGGAAAAACATTATTCCTTAACGGGAGAAGTAGGCTTCCCGTTTTTTGGTGAAATGATCAAAGACTGTATAAATCGGACTGAGGTAGCTATGACACAAGAACATATTTTTAAAGCGCAAGAGTTGTGTTTAATCGCGCAAGAAAAAGCAATGATTATCCCAACAAAAAACTAATCTAGTTCTGTTTTTTATCCTAAACTAAAAGCTGCATCAAAAAACCTTAATGAAGGAATTTTGATGCAGCTTTTGAATTGTATTCTATTTCACTCAAATTAAAGCGTTAGTGAGTTGATTAAAAGGTTTTGATCGTAAATGAATTTTTTTTCTGCACCTGCGTATACTATATAAACCTAACAGTAAAGGCTAGCTTAATAGTCTTTAATTGCAGATAAAGAAAAAAATCATTATACTTTAGTTTGGAAGCATAAAATAAAAGAGTAGTTTATGTGTTACATAATTTATATCATGGCTTGATAAGGAGAAAAAATGGATAAAAAAACAGGAAAATTATTGATTAAAAAGGCAAAAAAGAAGAGTAAATTTTATGAAGGTGTATTTGTAAATCCTATTTTTTGGGAAGTAAATGGAAAACGTTATTATATGGCTGGATTCACTGTAGGAAACACACCAAAAGCTACCGCTTATTTTACAACAGTTGGGGATGAAAAAAGAGAAGAGGCAGAAATTGCCCAGTCTTATTTATCGCTTTTTTCAGATACAAGTAATAATATTTTCCGTGTTGGCGGTGAACATTTAAAAATAGATACCGCTTATTATACGAAGCCGCTGGAAATCCCAGTAAATTCATCAGAAATTGCTGTAATTGAAGGACACGAATCATTCAAGCATCTATGGGAGGTGCAACAGAAATTCAACCAGCTGACGAATGACTATCACCGTTTTCATGATGGATTGTTGCAAAGAGAACAGTTAACACAAAAAGATATTGATCACAATATCGAAATAGTCAATTGGGTCAATCTTTATCAATACGAAACATTGTCTATCTTAGTGGATCAAAATAATAGACTACGAGCATATTTTGATTATTTAGAGACCACAAAAGAATGGAAAGATTTATCACGTGATCAGCGTACATTTGTTACTGGAATTACCAAGAATATTGCTAAAATGCAAGAAAATCGTCGCTCTTTAAATCTTATTGAATCGAACGATCCAGAAAAAATGTTTGCATTAAATTTAGAGAAAGCAAAAAGCGATCTTCGCATTGGGATTGAAAAACAAAAAGAATATATTCGCTATCCAAAATAGACAAAGAATACGAGTTAATGGAACAGAAGGGTAGGTAGCAATACTCTAAAATTAAAGTACTTGTATGATTTCTTAATCAATAAAAAAGCTTAATTTCTCAACAGACTAGTTTGAGAAATTAAGCTTTTTGAGGTATGAAAAATTACATTTATAGTAAAAATTGTTTTATTTTAGTAACTCCATTTTTTACATAGATACGTGGGTTGAATTGTTTAATAGATTGACTTTTAAAGAGGAATCTTCCAAAATAAGGAAAGAAATAGACGTTTGGTACCGCTAAAATACAGCAGTAAGGGAGATGGATCAGTCAATGGGACATACAGTAATACTTGCAGAGAAACCTTCCCAAGCGCAGGCTTATGCTGAGTCTTTTGGAAAATTTTCAAAAAAAGACGGGTATATTGTTTTAAATTCATCTAATGATGTGATTACTTGGGGATTTGGACACTTAGTCGAGTTGGCTTCTCCAGAGGAATACAAGGATGAATGGAAGAAATGGAACCTGAAAGAGCTGCCGATTATTCCTGAAATATTTAAATTTAAAGTAGGACAGGGAAAAGCCAAGCAATTTAATGTCGTAAAAAAATTGTTACAAGAAGCTGATCAAATCATCATCGCTACCGATAGTGATCGTGAAGGAGAAAATATTGCGCGTTCGATCATCAATCAAGCTAAAGCGGGGAATAAAGAAATTAAACGATTATGGATCAATTCACTTGAATCTGATGAAATCCAAAAAGGTTTTTCTGATTTAAGAGATGGAAAAGAATTTTACTCTTCCTACATTGAAGCCCAAACACGGCAAATAAGTGATTGGTTGGTGGGCATTAATTTATCTCGTATGTATACTCTCTCTTTGCAAAAAAAAGGCATCAATGAAGGGGTATTCAGTGTCGGACGCGTTCAAACACCGACGCTTTATATGATTTATACGCGCCAGAAACAGATTGAAAACTTTATTCCAGAACCCTTTTTTGAATTGCATGCAACAGTAAAAGCTGAAAATGGTTCATTTAAAGCTAGGTACAATAAGAAATTCTCAACAAAAAAAGAATTGCAAGAATTCATCAAAAAACACGATTTACTGGCTAGCAATCCAGGTGTAATTTCTTCTGTTGAAACTAAAAGGATATCACAGCCTTCGCCATTTCTGTTTTCATTAAGTGATTTGCAAAGTTTAGTAAACAAAAAATATAAGGTGAGCCCTTCAGATACATTGAAACATGTGCAGTCGCTTTATGAGGCTAAATTAGTAAGTTATCCCAGAAGTGATTGCAGATACATCACTGATTCAGAGTTTCGGTATTTGTTAGAAAGAATAGAAGGGTATCGAGGTATATTAAACCACACCATTAAAGAGCCAAATACAAGCAAACGAAAACGCTATGTAGACGGTTCAAAGGTTCAAGAGCATTATGCTATTATTCCAACTAAAAAAGTACCTACACAAAAAGCATTAGAGAAGCTACCATCTATTCAAAGAGAGATTTACTTTACTATTTTAAGGCGAACAATGGCTATGTTTGAGACGGACTATAAGTATGATGAAACAACTGTCACTGTAGACATTAAAACTGTTCCGTTTATAAGTAAAGGAAAGGTGATATTGGATAAAGGTTGGCAGCGATTAGAATATGGTGCAAGCAAAAAGTCGGATAAAGAAATAACTGGTGAATTACCGTTAGTAAAAAAAGGGGAGTCAGTAGAAGCAGATCTAAATACTTCAGAGGGATTTACTTCGCCACCGAAAACTTACACAGAAGGTACGTTGATTACCGCAATGAAAACTTGCGGCAAAGAATTAGAGAATGAAGAAGAAAAAGAGATCTTAAAGGCAACAGAAGGTATTGGAACAGAAGCAACAAGAGCGAATGTTTTAGAAACCCTTAAAAAGCAGCACTATATAGAGATTCAAAAAAATAATGTGACGGTTACTCAAAAAGGGGAAATCTTGTGCCAAGCTGTCGAAAATACCCTTCTAAGTAGTCCTGAAATGACGGCTAAGTGGGAAACCTATCTAAAGAAAATTAAAAATGAAAATGGTACTCAACAAGCTTTCTTAGCTAGTATTCAAAAATTTATTGCTCATACCTTAGATTCAAGTGCACAAGTTATTGAAAAGAACGATTGGTCGACTCATACCAAAAGTATCAGCCATTTGTCGCAGAAAACAATTGGAAAATGTCCAGTTTGTGGGCAGATGATGATTGATAAAGGAAAGTTTTATGGCTGTAGTGGCTATAGCAATGGTTGCACCTTCACTTTGCCCAAAAGGTACGTAGGGAAAACACTTTCTGAAGCAACACTTAAAAAGTTACTAGATATGAGAGAAACGCAGTTATTAAAAGGATTTAAGAAAAAAACTGGACAAACGTTTTCAGCTGCCCTTATATTGACAGAAGACAACAAGTTATTGTTTAAACCTTATGAAAAAACAGAAAAGAAATGAGAGCAAGGAAAAAGCAGTTCGTTTTGTTGCAACTAATGATTAAACAAATTGGATCGTAAAAATATCACTAAAGTTGGTTCTTCGTTAAATGATATAGATGAGTCTACCAAGAGTCAAAGCGGGAGTAATGCTTTGACTCTTTTAGTAGATAAAATTTCTTCCATAATGAGCTAGAACTCTTTTACCCTATAATTCACTCTGTATTTAAGTTCCGATTATGAGCTAGACCTCGTCTAGTGGATAAAAAGGATGCTTATTTGTATGAGATTGCGAGATAAACCTCTCTTATCTCATAATTCAGTCTATTTTTAGGTTCAATTATGAACTACAACTGCTTTAGCTCATAATCTCTTCTTCTTTTCGTACAGTTTTTTGAGGTAGAACTCTCTTACCTCATCCTAAACTGCTCAAAAAGTTTGTGATGTTCATTCATCATTACAAAAAAAGATAGAGTTTCATGTACATAAGGAATGCCACATGAAGTTCTTTCTTTCAAAATAAAATAGTTGCGTATAGATAGAATGTCATCTATATTAGTAAGAGTAGAAAAAAGAAAGAGGTTTAACTATGGACTATGAATCTTATGCAAAAGTGATGAAAGCTTTGTCTGATCCTAAACGTGTACAAATAATAGATATGCTTTCTAATGGTGAGTTATGTGCTTGCGATATTCTGGAGCAATTTGATTTTACACAGCCTACGTTATCTCATCATATAAAAGTTCTTTTAAATGCAGGTTTAGTTACAGTAGAAAAAATTGGAACATGGCATCACTATTCATTAAATGAAAAGTGTATTGATCAACTAGTATCTGATACTAGTCAACTTACTTCTGCAACTACACAGCAAATAGGAGGAGAAAATTCATGAAAATTATTGTGATTGGATCCGTTGCTTCGGGTACATCTGTAGCAGCTAAAGCTCGAAGAAATACAGAGGATGCTGAAATTGTCGTTTATGATCAAGGAAAAGACATTTCTTATTCAGTTTGTGGAATTCCTTATCAAATTGGTGGAGAAGTGGAAGAATTAAGTGACTTAACACCTAGAAATGCAGAGTGGTTCAAAAAGAGATACAATGTCTCAGTTTTCACAGAGCATAAAGTAACAAAGATTGATCATGCCCACAAACAAGTAGAAGTGACAAATCTTGTTTCTGGAGAAAAGAAAGTAGAAAACTACGATGTATTAGTCTTTGCGTCTGGGGCTTCTCCATTTACTCCACCTCCATTTAATCAAAAAGAGTATGATAATGTGTTCCAAGTTCGAAATATTCAAGACGCCCGAAATATTGGAGCTTATTCTGTTAAACAACCAAAAAAAGCGTTGATTATTGGTGCTGGATTTATTGGTTTAGAAATGACAGAACAATTGATTCATAAAGGACTGGAAGTAACAGTTGTTCAATTAGAAGATCAAGTGATGCCCCCAATGGACGCGGACATGACTTTCCGTGTAGAGGAGCATATGCGCGAGAAAGGCGTGAATTTGATCCTTAGTGATACTGTAAAAACGATTGAAGGAGAAACAACAATCGAGAAAGTTATTACGACAAATGGCGTTACAATTGAACCGGATATTGTTATCCTATCTGCAGGTGTACGGCCAAATACAGAATTAGCTAAAGAAATGGGAGTAGAACTTGGAGCTTCCAGAGCAATTGCGGTCAACAAAAAAATGCAAACCAATCTTCCAGATGTTTATGCAGTTGGAGATGTGGCCGAAAGCTTCTCCGTTATTACAGGAAAACCCATCTATCGCCCACTGGGCTCAACGGCTAATAAAATGGGTCGGATTGCTGGAGATGTTATTACTGGTGGCGATTTAGAGCATCGAGGAGTATTAGGAACAGGGATCTTTAGAATTTTTGATTTGCATGTTGGTCAAACAGGCTTAACCGAAAAAGAAGCAAAAAAAGAAGGTTATGATGTTGAAATTTTATATAATATCAAGCCAGACCATGCCGAGTATTTAGGTGGGAAAGAATTAACGATCAAGGCGTTAGCGGATAAAGAAACTGGTCGTATTTTAGGTGCGCAAGCTATTGGTCAAGGTGGCGTCGACAAACGAATCGACGTAATCGCAACAGCCATTACCTTTAAAGCAAAAGCTGAAGATTTATTTCATTTAGATTTAGCCTATGCACCACCATTTGCGACAACGAAAGACCCTATTCTTTATACGGGAATGGCGTTAGATAATGCCTTGAAACGCAATCCATTGATGACACCAGCTGATTTAGTGCAGCTTCAAGAGACAGGTGAGACTTTGCAAATCATCGATACACGTTCAAAAAAGGATTTTGAAAAGGCTCGAGTTAAAGGAGCGATTCATATTCCTCTGGCTGAATTAAGAGAGAGAAGTGCAGAGTTGGATCAATCTTTAGTAACAATTACCTACTGCAATAAAGGCGTTACAGGTAATGCTGCTCAAAATGTATTGATCCATCATGGATTTACAAAAGTGTACAACTTATCAGGTGGAAATAAAAATTATCAAAATTATCTCAAGATGATGAAACTAAAAAAATAATACAACACTCATAACTACTATTCGGGACAAATAGGAAGTTTCCTTTCTATTTGTTTTTTTGTGGTGTGAAAAGTAATGGTGTTAAAAAAGTAGTAAGCAAAAGAAAGGAACGAAATAATGTTTAATACGTTAAAAAAATATGGCTGGTTTTTTAAATTACGTTGGAAAAGCTACTCTTTTGGTGTTTCTGCGTTAATTATTTGTGCCATTTTACAAGTGATGAATCCTAAAATTATTGGGACAATTATTGACCATTTTATAGCAGGAACGTTAAATTGGAAGATATTACTTTTTTGGGTGAGTTTGATCCTTATTTTTGCCTTAGTTATGTATGCCTTACGCTATGGATGGAGAATGGCTTTATTTGGGAATTCAACATTAATTGAATCTATCTTGCGCAATCGATTGTTTTCATTTTTCACACGTATGGATTCAGAATTTTTCCACAAATACCGGACAGGTGATTTGATGGCACATGCCACAAATGACTTGGCAGCTATTCGATTTGTTGCAGCGGATGGTGTATTGACGTTGACGGATGCCTTATCATTAGGTGGTGTAACACTCTTTTCAATGTTCTTTTTCATCGATTGGAAACTAACACTAGTGTCAGTTTTACCTCTACCTATTTTGATCATTGTTTCAACGTATTTAGGGAAAATGATCCATGCACGTTACCGTGGTGCACTACAAGCTTTTTCATCAATGAATGACCATGTTCAAGAAAGTGTAACAGGAATGAAGGTCTTAAAAACGTTGGGTGAAGAAAAAGAAGATTTGTCTGCTTTTAAAAAAGAAACGCAGCATGTTGTCGATGAAAATCAACGTGTCTACAAATTAAAAGCAGCTTTAAATCCAAGTATAGAAATCGTCATGGGGCTAACTTATGTGATTGCTTTATTAGTTGGTGGAAATTATGTTCAAAGTGGACGGATATCGATTGGAGACTTAGTAGCTTTTATCAGTTATATAGGTATGATGCAGTGGCCGTTGCTCGCAGTAGGTGGACTAATCAATACCCTTGAAAGAGGAAGTGCGGCTTATGATAGAGTAGATGTTTTATTAGCTTATACTCCTTCTATTGTAGAAATGGAAAACCCTTATCGTCAAGAATTAGACGGAGATATTATTTTCGATATTCAATCGTTTACTTATCCAGATGATGAGAAACCTGTTTTAACAAATGTTTCTTTTCACTTAGCAAAAGGAAACATGCTGGGAGTTGTCGGCAGAACGGGTGCTGGAAAGAGCGCACTCTATAAATTGTTGTTACGCGATTACGATCAATATGAAGGTATGATTTCATATAACGATATTAATATAAAGGACTATGCTTTAGAATCGCTAAAAAAAGGCATTGCAATTGTCCCACAAGAAAACTTTCTGTTTTCAACAACCATTAGAGAAAATATCCGATTTGGGAATAAAAATTTAACGCAAGAAGAAGTTGAAAAATATGCAAAATTAGCGAATGTTCATGAAGATATTTTGCAATTTCCACAGGGATACGATACAGAAGTGGGTGAAAGAGGCGTTTCTTTATCTGGTGGACAAAAACAACGTATTGCTATTGCTCGTGCTTTAGCAGTGGAGCCAGATTGTCTGATTCTAGATGATTCTTTATCAGCTGTAGATGCTCACACAGAAGAAGCTATTTTAAATTCATTGAAAAAAGAACGAAGCAACAAAACAACGATTATTTCTGCTCACCGCATCAGTTCAATCATGAACGCAGATGAAATCATCGTGATGGAAAAAGGAAGCATTAGTGAACGTGGTTCTCACGAGCAATTAATCGAAACAAAAGGTTGGTACCGTGATATGTATCAAAAACAACAGCTAGAGAAAAAATTAGATGGGGAGGGGTTATAATGGACAAACAAAAACAAACGGCTTTTTCTACTAAAGAATCTTGGCGTATTTTACTTAGTCTATTTCGTTTTGCAAAACCCTATCAGTTCCTATTTCTCATTTCTTTTGTATTTCTAGCATTGGGTTCAGCTATCGCTGCGTATTTGCCCATTATTATTCAGCGTTACATCGATACGTATTTAGCCAATGGAACAGCAACAATCGAAATTACGGTACGTATAGTAACTTTTTATGGGATATTAACCCTTCTTAAAGCTGTATTTGCTTATGCAAAAGACTTTCTCTTTAACACGGCTTCAGAAAGAACCGTGGGCAATATTCGAAATCAATTGTATGAAAAGGTCGTTTTACTTGGCATGCGCTATTTCGATCAGACACCAGCGGGGACAGTTGTTTCCAGAGTAACAAATGATACAGAGACGATTAAAGAATTTTGGACTGTCTTTTTGACCATTGCTACTGGGGTGTTCAATGTATTGTCGATTACAATTGCTATGTTTGCACTGAACTGGAGAATGGCTTTAGTTTTTCTTCTATTCACACCGGTTATTGTTTGGATCGCAGGGATTTATCGAAAGAAGAGCACACTTGTGTACAGTCGTATGCGAAAAATCTTAAGTCAGTTGAATGCCAATTTAAGTGAATCCATTAGTGGGATGAGTATTATTCAAAAATACAACCAAGAAGAGCGGTTAGTAGATGAGTTCAATACGGTCAATGAAGAATATGTCGTTTCTCGTCGTTCTATGTATAGTATGAATGCTTTATTATTGGCGCCCGCAATCAATGTGATTGAATCAATCGCTCTAGTAGCGGTGCTGCTTATTTTTGGGTATCAAGATTGGACTCAAGGAAACATTAATATAGGGTTGGTATATGCGTTTACAGCTTATTCACGATCATTTTTCCAACCAATCAGCCAAATGATGAACAGTTTAAGTTCGTTACAAGATGGAATTGTGTCAGGGCATAGGGTTCAAGAGTTGCTGAAAAGTGAAGAACTTGCTCCGCAATCTAAGACAGGTACCACTGGTATGATCACAGAAGGCCATATTCGTGTAAATAACTTGAACTTCTCATACGATGGCAGTAAGCAAGTCTTGCGTAATATCAGCTTTGAAGTGAAACCAGGAGAAACGGTTGCCTTAGTCGGCCAAACGGGATCAGGAAAAAGTTCTATTATTAATGTACTGATGCGGTTCTACGAATATCACGAAGGAGAGATCACTATTGATGGTCACTCACTCAAGGATATGCCAATAGAAGGCCTTCGAACTAAAATGGGATTGGTTCTGCAGGATAGTTTCCTATTTTATGGAAATATCGCAGACAATATTCGAATGTACAATAGTGACTACACAGAGGCTGAAGTTAAAAAAGCTGCTGAGTTTGTTTATGCAGATGAGTTTATATCTGAAATGGAGCATGGTTACGCATCAAAGGTCATCGAACGTGGAGCAAGTTTATCTGCTGGAGAAAAGCAATTAATCAGTTTTGCTAGAACCATTCTGCGTTCGCCACGTATTCTAATTCTTGATGAAGCAACAGCTAATATAGATACTGAAACAGAAGAGAAAATTCAAAAAGGTTTGGCCAATATGCGCAAAGACCGAACGTCTTTAATCATTGCTCACCGATTATCCACTGTAAAAGATGCAGATCAAATTTTAGTTTTGAGTAACGGTGAAATTGTTGAAAAAGGGACTCATGATGAATTGATCGATAAAAAAGGAACCTACTTTGATATGTATGAACTGCAAACGTATCAAGAAAAAACTGGTGAAATGTAACTTTTAAATTGAATACCTAAAGAAAGGGCTGAGATTTTTATCTCAGCCCTTTCTTTGTATACGGATTTTTATTCTGGGACGGTCTCAAATAGTAGAGTGAAAAAGCTCACTCTTCCATGAAACGCTTCTCCACGGAAGAGTGAGAAAAAAAAAAGTGTTCACTCTTCCGTGAAGGTAGGTTTCACGTTAAAGTGGAGCGAAAAAGGAGTCTCACTCTTTCCTGAAATGCCTCTCCACGGGAGAGTGAGACCCAAAAGTCTTTTATTTTTCCTTGAAAGTAGCATCATTTTGATACTGAAGAAAAATTTTCTAATTTATCAAACTTCCTCACTTACAGAAACGTCTTTTTTACGCCGTGTTAACATAAAGGCTGTAAGCCAAGCAGTAATCGGTATGATCAAAATGGCGCCTGTTCCAATACAGAATATGGAAATGACTTCTGAACTGAATACCTTAGAATTGATCACTTCACCAAACGAATAAGATAAGTCTTTAAACCAAACGATTAAGGCTAAATATCCACCAATAAATGCGAAATACAAAGTGTTTGTTGTAGTGCCCAGAATATCTTTTCCAACATTCATACCGGATTTGAAAAGAGAGCGTTGGTCCATGAATGGATTATGAATAAAAATTTCATTCATTGCGGAAGAAATGGAAATAGAAGTGTCTGTAATAGCTCCTATAGAACCCATTATGATAGTACAACTAGCGATTTCAATAAAATTCACACCAACATAGAGATTGAAGAAAGAAAGCTCTTCTATCTCTTCTATGCCAAATCCCTGTATCATAGATTTTTCAACAAATATAAAAATAAGCCCGACTAAAAAGAATAAAGTCATCAGTGTTGCAATAAATGAAATAACGGATTTAAGATTTATCGTATTTATATAAAAGAGGTTGATGCAACTAATAAGGATACAAGCAATCATGGTTAGAAAAATAGGATTAAATGCTTCTCGCGTCATTAAGAGTATCGCTAAAAGAGTGATACCAAAGTTTAAAAAAAGAGCAATAAACGATCTTGTCCCTTTTTCGCCACTGATCAATTTCATTAGTACAAATAAAATAATCGATAGGCACACTAAGACATTCATTTAGGTGACCTCCTTTTTTGAATGAAATAAGTTGCAGTATAAATGCTTATTGGAATGGTCAATACAATTCCAATACTTCCAACGAGTGCGCGGGTCAATTCTAAGGATAAATTCATCGCTAATGTGTAACCTAGCGTAGAACCGTTTTTTAAGTAGAGAAGAATCATCGGTATGCTTCCACTGACATATGCAAAAAACAAAACATTTGTCATAGTACCCATGATGTCTGCACCAATTTCCTTTCCAGAAGCTTTTAAGTTCTTTAGGGGAATGGAGTTGTTTTTATCGTACAACTCATAAAGAGAAGAGGTGATCGTAATCGCAATATCCATAACAGCACCCAAAGAACCAACTAGAATGCTAGCTAAAAATATTTTTTGTGGAGATCTGGTTATAAAAGCCATCTCCTCATATCTAAGTCCTTTTTCCGCGGTTAACTGCATGACAATATAAGCAATAAGAAGAGCGGAAAATGTTCCCGTCAATGTGGCTAAGATAGCAGCATATGTTTTCTCAGTATTTCCACTAACCAAGAATAGAGAAGTAATCGTGAAAAAAACGACTAAACCACTGCATATAAGCAGTAAGTTAGCATCTTCTGAATTTGCATAGACAGTTAATGCGAGTGATAATACTAAGACGTTAATGAGTAAACTGACTAATGAAAACCAGCCGCTTCTCTTTCCAACCAGTAGTACCGTTACTATAAATAACCAAGTGGCTGCTAAAACAAAGGTATCTCGTTTTGGACCGTCAATGCTTCCACTTAACTCACTGCCTGAATTCTTTTGGATGGAAACAAAAATTTCATCACCTATTTCATACTCGTGATCATATGCTCCAGATAGAGAGTAGGTATTTTCTAGTGTGATTAATTCATCCTTTTGTTCGCCATTTACTAGTTTCCCAACTAGAGTTTGATCAAACAAACGATCATTAGTAGTTGGATCGTTAGAGCTTTTTTGTTCGTTAAGAGTTACTGTTACGACTTCTGCTATGGAATCATCATATAAATAGAAATTATTTTGTACAAATAACATAGATAGGATGACACACAGAAAAATACTGCCGTATAAATAACTAGACTTTTTATTCAAATAGATACCTCCAGTATAAAGATGAATCATGCAAAATAAGCATGTTTATTGTAACATATATTGTTTTAATGACTATTCTAGCTAAAAAATTAAGTGAATTTGATTTCGCGTAGCATGACCCATATAATAGCAGTGTGATAAGAATAGTGGGAACAACAAATAAATGAGTGGATTATCCAGTAGAATGATTTGCCCAAAAGGAGTGTAATATGAAGCAGAAATTTATAACTGATTTTGAGATTATGATTCAAAGTATTCAATCTGTCTCGTCTCAACAATTTGCAGGTACAATACTTTTATTCGTAGTCGAAGGAAATTTTATGGTTTCTATGGATGTGAAAGATTACCACTTGCAAGAGAGCGATATTCTAATAATCAATCGAAATACCATCTATAGTATTTCTGGAGATTCAAACAATGTTCTTGTTTCTCTTTCAATTACGAATCACTTTTTTAAAATGCAGTATGAGGCTTATTATCATTATATATTTGAATGCTTCTCTAAAAATATTGATACCGGTCGTGAGGAAGTTTTAGCGCAATTGCGTCGTTTATTAGCTAAAATAGTCATCTCTCATTTACAGAAAAGTGAAGATAGTTCCGTTAGCGTTCAAAGTGATCTTTATCAAATTTTATTGATGATGATTCGTTTTTTCAAAAAAAGCATTCCTTATCAAGAACAAATTGAACTTGAGGATGAGCGAATCACACGTATTCTAAATTATATAGAACACCATTATGGTGAACCTCTATCACTGACAGATATGGCAAACCAAGAGTTTCTATCGTCTTCTTACTTTTCTCGTTATTTCAAACAATTTGTAGGCATTAATTTTTCGAAATATTTGACTAGTGTTCGACTTAAGCACAGTAAAGAAGATTTGGTTCATTCCTCGGATTCGCTCTTTCAGATTGCATCTCGTAATGGATTCACTACCGCAAAACAATTTGCACTTGCTTTTAAATCAACTTATCAACAAACGCCAGCTAATTATCGAAAAAAACATAAATCTGCTGCTCTTATAGAAGGAGATAGTGCTAGGAATAATAGTGGAAAATCTAGTATTTTAGATTCTCCATAAGTGTTGGTGAAATTGACAAAGTATTGTGATAAAGAAATGAACCAGTCTCTTTTAGGGAATGATTTTACAAGTGAAAAATTACTTGTTTCGCCAATGGAGCAAACAAAAAATACGCTTATGCATGAGAAACACATTGTTTTTGTTGGTGAATTAAAAGATGTTTTAAATGAAAATATAAAGAAACAAATTTTGATGACGCACAGTTCAATGAAAATTGACTATATTGGTATTCGTAATTTAATAGGCGGGTCAACAATTCTCCCAGAAGTTAACACAGATGAAACAATTTCTACTACTTCAAGCTATGCCAATTCTGATCTGGCTTTACGAACAATTAAAGAGTTAGGATTCAGTGTATTTCTGCGCATCAATGTAAATGAAATACTTTATTTTAAAGATTATTTTTCTAGGTTAAAGGCATTTTTAAATCACACCATCCAAGTCTTTGGGAAAGATTTTGTTAAACAGTGGCATATTCTTTTTTATGCCCCAAAAGAAACAAAACTTGATCCTATGATACTAGAAGACTTATATGAGACTTTGCACGGGATTTTAAAAAAGAAATCGTTGCATATTCAGTTGGGTGTTTTTTTACCTTTTGATGAAGAGAAGATGAAAACTGTGAGTAGTCATATGTGGGTGTTGAAAAAAGCAAATAGTATTGATTTTATTAGTTTTGATGCGAATCGGAATACGGATATTAATTTTGATGATACAAGTGATCAAAATTTTATTAACTCGCAAAATTACCACATAAATAAAACAAAAAAATTAAAACAATTTCTTCAGAAGAATGGCATTAGAAAACCATTATTCCTTGATATGTGGAATACGTTAACGGGAGATTCACGGTACATCAATGGCACATTTTTCCGTGCAGCTCTTATTTTTAATACTGTAATAGAATTAAGTCAAGAGGTACAAGGGTTAGGTTTTTGGATCAATAATGAAATTCATGAGCGCATTCATAATAGTACAGACCTTGTTTCAGACGGGCTTGAGCTTTTTCATTATTTTAATGGGAAACGCCCGGTGTATTATGCGATGTTTTTTAAAGAACGATTATATGGAACCATCTTATCAGAGGGTGAAAATCATCTGATGACAAAAAATGAAGATGGGTATCAATTAGCTATTTTTCACGAGCGAAATTTTAATCCCCGTTATTCAGTTGATGAATTATTTTTGCGACAGCATAGCAAAGAACTACAAGTGACCCTTGATAGTTTGGATCCTGGTGAGTACCAAGTTACTCGGTTTAAATTTGATCGTAAAAATGGCGCTCTCTATGACAACTTAAGAAAGATAAATAGTAAGCATGGCATTAACCAAGACGTGATGAAGTATATTATTTCTACCGCAACCCCAGATGTAGAAATAAAAGATGAAATCATCAATGGGAAATGGTCTTTTTACGCCTATATGGATATAAATTCTATTCATTTTATTGAGTTGAAAAAAATTGAATTAGATCTGTAAAAGTTACAATAAAATAGTTTGAAAAATAAAATATTTATTCTAGTGATTATCAGTAGAATGGGCATTTATTTTTTTTAAAAGTAAAAAGATGAAAAAGAAGCACATTTCTTGACCTGATATAGACCATTTAAAAAGGATGAAGGCAAAAAAGAATCCTTTTGGGTAAAGTTTTGACCTACTTTTTTTCTAAATCAGATCTAAAATAGAGTAGTAATGAACGAATGAGCAAATTCATTCGCTTCGAATATAAAATAGGAGGTTACATTATGAATGAATCAATAAAAAATAGTCTGTTTGAAAAAATGAACGAGAAACAAGATCGCATGATTGACATACGTCGTTATTTACATGAGAACCCTGAATTATCTTTTCAAGAAGAAAAAACGGCAGCTTATATTGCAGATTTTTATAAAGATAAAGATTGTGACGTACGTACAAATGTAGGTGGACGTGGAATAGTTGTAACAATTGATTCAGGTAACCCTGGAAAAACAATTGCGATTCGTGCGGATTTTGATGCCTTGCCGATTCAAGAAGAATCGGATGTTCCTTTTCAATCAAAAAATCCAGGAGTGATGCATGCTTGTGGACATGATGGTCATACGGCTTATATGTTGATTTTAGCAGAATCTTTAATTGAAATAAAAGAACAATTAAACGGGAAAATTGTTGTGTTGCATCAACATGCTGAGGAAATGCCGCCAGGTGGCGCGATTCAAATGATTGAAGATCACGCATTAGATGGTGTGGATAATGTTTTTGGGATTCATGTGATGTCTCAAATGGAATCAGGCAAACTATTTTACCGTCCTGAAAATATCCAAACTGGACGTGCAAATTTTCATGTTAAAATCCAAGGTGTCGGTGGGCATGGTTCTTCTCCGCACAAAGCAAATGACGCAATTGTAGCAGCAAGTTATTTTGTAGTGGCTGTGCAATCTATCGTGAGTCGTCGTTTGAATCCATTTGAAGTTGGTTCAATTACTATTGGGAATTTTGATGGACGTGGATCATTTAACGTCATTAAAGATGCTGTTCAATTAGATGGCGATGTCCGTTCAATGTCTGAAGAAGTGCGTACAATAGTTGAAAAAGAAATTCGGGCTAAATTAGATGGTATAGCAGCTATGTTTGATGTTACGTATGAGTTGCAATATGAAAATGATTACCCTGTTTTATATAATGATCCAGATTTAACAGAAGAAACGATCAGTCATTTGAAACAAACAACCATTCCTGAATTAAAAGGAATCGAAATGTGTGATGCACAACCCCCCTCAGAAGATTTTGCTTATTATGCAAAAGAACGTCCAAGCATGTTCTTTTATGTTGGTGCTGCTCCTGAAGAAGGCGAAGCTTATCCACATCATCACCCTAAGTTTAAAATCAGTGAATCAAGTTTAATCGTTGCTGCAAAAGCTATGGGTTCAATTGTAGTGGACTATCTAGTAAAAGGAGAATGGAAACAAGTTATAAAGGAACGAATAAATTAATCGTTGGTATCGTTTTTGGTGTTATTACATTTTGGTTATTTGCTCAAACCATGTTAAATATTGGTCCTGCGGTGCAGGATGATTTAGGAATCTCATCTAGTATTTTAAATATAGAAATTAGCTTAACAGCATTGTTCTCTGGTATGTTTATGGTTGGAGCAGGAGCAATGGCTGATAAATTTGGTCGTGTGAAGCTTACAAAAATTGGTTTGGTTTTAAGTGTCATCGGATCTTTGTGCTTAGTATTTGCACAAGGTTCAGTATTGTTGATTATTGGTCGTGTGATCCAAGGTTTTTCAGCAGCAACGATCATGCCCGCGACATTATCACTTATGAAAATTTATTTTGAAGGCCCAGACCGTCAACGTGCACTTAGCTACTGGTCTATTGGATCTTGGGGTGGTTCAGGGATCTGTTCATTATTCGGTGGAATGGTTGCCACTTATTTAGGGTGGAGATATATTTTTATTTTTTCAATTATCTTTGCTATTGCTGGTTATTTATTAATCAATGGTACACCCGAAAGTAAAGTTGCTGCTAAAGATAACAAAAGGTTCGACTTTGGTGGATTGTTTAGTTTTGTGATCATGATGTTAACATTCAATTTATATATTACAAATGCTTCTTCTATTGGTTGGTTTAGCCCAGTAGCAATTGCATTTATCATAATATTTATTCTTTCAACTGTTATTTTCTTCAAAGTTGAAACAAAACATTCAAACAGCTTAATAGATTTTTCATTATTCAAAAATAAAGCATATAGTGGTGCAACATTATCAAACTTCTTATTAAACGCATCTGCAGGTACGATGTTTGTTGCAAATACGTATGTTCAAATGGGTAGAGGATATTCTTCATTTCAATCAGGTTTATTAACAATTGGTTACCTAGTTTGTGTATTGTCATCTATTCGCTTAGGTGAAAAAGCATTGCAAAAACACGGCGCTCGTAAACCAATGTTACTTGGTACAAGCATTGCCGGTGTTGGGATTCTTCTAATGTCTCTAACCTTTATATCAGGTACTTTTTATTCTGTTCTTGTATTTGTGGGTTTTGCTTTATACGGTCTAGGACTTGGTTTTTATGCAACACCTTCTACAGATACAGCTATTTCTGCAGCACCTGCAAGTAAAGTTGGTGTAGCATCTGGAGTATACAAAATGGCTAGTTCTTTAGGTGGAGCTATTGGTGTAGCTATCTCATCTAGTGTTTACTCAATATTAGCAGCAAAGGGTTCTTTTGAATTAGCTGGTATGTCTGGATTATTAGTTAATGTATTATTTGTGGCAATTGCTGTGATTTCTGTAGTGATTACAGTTCCACGTGAATCAGAACATGCTTTACCACATACAATTTAAATTTTTACTATGGAAATAGATCTGCAGAAGTTCACTTGAAGGTGTGTATGCAAGTCTTTTTTTGATTAAAAACCTGCTTTTTCGTGTCTTTCAGCGAGTATAGCAGTATTTTCGTGAACTTGTTTTTTACCTAATGGATAGATGATAGATGAAGAAAAGTATGTCAGGAGTTTGAATGGTAGCTATAATAATTCCGACTAATGCATGATTTGTTGTTAATCATTTGATAATGGTTTTGATTTGTGTGCCAAAAGATTCTTTTGGTCGATCACTAGTGTTAGGTAATTGAATCCGTTATGTAAACGATAAAGTATTATATTAGGATACTTTAAGGCGTGTTTTAGTATCTTTTAATCCTCAATTATTCATGCTAAGATAGTGATAGTTGTACTTTTACTTTATTTTACTAAAGAAATTAATTGTTTGGTTTAAAAATATAGACGAAATAAGGAGATTGCTATATTACATAGATAACGGGGCAATGTGTAATGTTAAATGAAAGCGTATTTAAAATCGTGTTTTTTATTAGTAAAAATAAAGTAGGAGGAACTTCGTTTGAAGATGAAGCCTTAAAAGCAATAACAACTAAGGGTCAAGTTTAATAAGGTATAAAAATAAATTTTGAATATGAGGAGATAAAGAGATGTCTGAAAAAGAACGAATGGTAGCAGGAAGATTGTATCTTGCACAAGGAGAAGAATTGAAAGCTATGCGACAAAAAGGACAACAATTAGTTCGATTATTTAATGGCACAACTGAAGAGGAAAAACCGTATCGTACACAACTGTTAATGGATATTTTTGATGATGTAGCAGGAGATATCTACATTGAGCCGACTTTACGAGTCGATTATGGGAAAAATATTACTATTGGCAAAAATTTTTATGCAAACTTTGATTGCGTTATGATAGATGTTGCTCCAATCAAGATTGGGGATAATGCTATGTTTGGGCCACGAGTATGCTTGTATACAGCAGGTCATCCGATTGACCCAACTGTACGCAACAGTGGATTGGAATTTGGGACATCGATTACTATTGGAAATAATGTTTGGATCGGCGGAAGTGCCGTAGTGAATCCAGGTGTGACAATTGGAGATAATGTCGTTATCGGGTCTGGATCTGTTGTAACGAAAAACATTCCATCGAATACGATAGCTGTTGGAAACCCTTGTCGGGTTATTCGAGACATCACTCAAGAAGACAAAGCCTTCTGGGAAGATAAACAAGCTGCTTACTGGACAGAAATCGCGAATGAACAAAATACTACAATCAAGGAAGAGGTCTCTAAATGAAAATAGCACATGTAGCATTATGGACCAAAGATATTGAACGAATGCGCCAATTTTATGAAACTTATTTTAAAGCTCAATCTGGAGAACGTTATGAAAACACTAATCGAGGTTTTGCCAGTTACTTTTTAACTTTTTATGAATCAGAAGTACGATTAGAATTGATGCAACAACCTACTATTACTTATCGACCAGAAGAAACACCATTAGGTTGGGCACATTTAGCTATTAGCGTGGGCAATGAACAAGCAGTCAATGCTTTAACCAAGGCTATTTCAGATGATGGGCATACGGTTATTGGTCAACCTCGTTGGACAGGAGACGGGTACTATGAAAGTGTTGTAGCCGATCCTGAAGGAAATTGGATAGAAATTACGATTTAAAACATATAAGGAAACTAGACTGTACTTTTTTGAGTAACAGATTAGCTTAAGTAATCAAACATGAAAAAAGAGGTCAGATAATAATCTGGCCTCTTTTTGATATCCATGTATAAATAGAAATTTATACCGATATAAGAAATACTGAAAATTAGGTTATTTCATAAAACGGTTTTATCTTAAACCAATAATAATCCATCTAAATCGATTATTTTAATTTGTTTGTGTGTCAGTTGTTTGATTAAACCTTTATCTTCTAATTCATTGAATTTACGGCTGATGGTCTCAGGAGTGGTTCCCAAATAAGAAGCCAAGTCTTTTTTACTCATGGGTAAAGTGACCTCAGTTGTTTTAGGTAATTCTTCATTGAGTATGTCGACTAAAAATAAGGCGATACGAGTTTCAACCTTTTCTGTTGCAAAGCGTGAAGATTGTTTTTCAGATGCTTCAAGACGATTTGAAAATTCAGCCAAAATTTTTAGAGAAATAGAGGGGTACTTCAATAGGAAGTCTTGTAAATCTGAACGATCGATCCGGCAGATTTTTGTATCTATCATGGCTTCCGCATAAGTCTCATGCGTAGATTCAGAAAACAAAGCCATTTCACCTGTGAAATCGCCAGGATTTAAAATTCTAACTAGTTGCTCTTTTCCAGATTCTGATAATCTGTATATACGAACTTTTCCTTTATGAATAATGTAAAGAGAAGTTGACTCATCTCCAGCATGATAAATAAGTTCTTGCTTTTTATATGAAACAGATTGAGTGGTCAACGTTATTTCGTCTAACTGTTCCTTTTCTAGGTGATTAAAAATAGGAACTAAAGATACACAGCCTGTATGTGTTGGAACACCGTTTTTAGGGTATATAGCGTCTTTAGACATTGTTTCCCTCCATTAATGAATTTTTTTAGTTGTAACGTTTATGTTTGTTGAGTTAAGTATAACAATTTCAGATGCATTGTTCGAGTTAAGTTGCAAAAGATTACGGGTATTTCTATTCAGTCTTGCCATTCTATTGCTGTAATAGGTTTTTTTAGACAGATTTTTTTATTCTAAGTTAAATAGTTGCAAAACCGTAGCGATTTCCTCATTAATATAGTCGATTAGCTATTAACTATTTTTTACTGTTCTTTATAAGGGTGTCTTGCGTTTGAGAAGTCGATAAATAAATTGCTTTAAATAAGAATACCCTATATATATAAAAGACCCCGACTTAAAAATCGGGATCTTTTTTTATGTTTTTAGTATTCTATGTGATTTAACTTATTAAGAGAATTTAGAAGATAATACTGAATAACCTAACTTTTGAATCGTGTCTTGAATAGCGTTGGCTTCGATTTTAGATTCATCGAATTGTGTTCTTACTTTACTGGAATTGAATAGCACCTTTACGGAGTCAATTCCTTCTGTCTTAGTTAAAGTGCTTTCAATTTTCTTAATACAAGATGGACAAGTTAATGGTTCTAATTGATATACGGCTTTTTTCATGATATTTCCTCCTATCAGTTAATATCTATAGTATAAATAGAATCAACGATCAAATAATTGATCTTTATCAACTTTTTTAGAAGTAACTGAAGGAATAATTTTCTGTTTTTTAATTAGTAAGAGGAATAGTGTAGTAATTTGATTTTTCCATAAGCAATCTCTTCAATGGTTCCTTCTTTTTCTAATCGAGCTAATTCTCGACTTAAGGATTCAGAGGTTGTTCCTAAATAAGATGCTAAATCTTTTTTAGCCATCTTTAATTCAATAATGGGTTCAATTTCCTTTGAATCGACTAAACTGATCAAAAAGTGTAATAATCTGTCTCTTACAGTCTCAGTAGTAGCCCAAGCTGTCTGTTGCTCAGACATTCCCAATCTATTAGAAATTGTAGCTAACATTTCAACAGCCATCATGGGGTATTGTAAAAGTAATTCATGAAAATCTGCATGTTTAATAGCACAAATTGAACAGTCTGTTAGCGCTTCTGTAAACGCTTCGTAAATACCCTTTTTAAATAAAGCTAATTCTCCAGTAAACTCTCCTTGAGTCACGATTCGAATCAATTGTTCTTTTCCAGAATCTGATAATCGGTATACGCGTATTTTTCCACTTTTTAATACGTAAAGGGAATCTGCAGTTTCTCCAGGCCGATAGATCGTTTCTCCGCGAGAGTAGTGTTTGTGTTGTATTAATGAATGGATTTTTTCTTTTTTCTCCGCTGATAATGATTGAAATAATGGGATAGAATCTATGCAAGTATTTTCTGTTTTTTGACATTCATAAGTATGATGATCAGATTTAAAATATCTTTTATTCATCTTGTAATCTCCTCAATAATTTCTCACAATTCGTTTTTAGTTTACCAGTTTTCTACTAAATATAAAAGACTTCATTAATTTTTTTAGGGTGATTGTACTTGATTTAAATCAAGTCTATCAAAAAAATATTACGTTATAATTAACGTGTTAAAAAAGTGTTTAAATTCTTGTGCATAATTGAACAAAAGGAGAATGAAAATAATGAGTATAAAATTGACCCAACCTCAAGTAATGCTGCATCAGATGGTTACAGATTTTGCTGATAAAGAAGTGAAACCGTTTGATATGTGGATTGACAAACACAGAGAGTACCCTTCAGAATTATGGAGCAACATGGTGAACACAGGCTTTTTAGGGTTGACCATACCGGAAGAATATGGTGGTGCTGGATTCGATGCTATCGCTAGTTCTCAAACGGTATATGATTTTGCTGTTCGGAATGCGAGTGTAGCTTTTACGTTAGAAGGGCATTATAAAACCGTTGATCAAGTAATGAAATATGCAACACCTGAATTGAAAGAAAAGTATTTGCCGCAAGCAAACCACCGTGTCTTTGGATTCTCTTCAACAGAACCACAAGGTGGATCTAATGTAATGGGATTTACAGCTAGTGCTATTAAAGAAGGAAATAAATGGGTTTTAAATGGAAATAAAACAATGATTACCAATGGCGGTTTAGCAGAAGTGTACTGTGTGCTCTTAAAAACAGCACCAAATGAATTGTCTTGTTTCCTTGTTGATGAGGATATGCCTGGATTTAAACATGGTAAGAGAGAAGAATTCATTGGTATGACTGGTACGCCTGTGGGAGAAATTTTCTTAGAAAACGTGATGGTTACTGAAGATCACCTGTTAGGAAAAATAGGACAAGGTGTGGAAATAGGAGATAATGCCCACTATGATGCTCGTATTTCGATGGGAGCAATCGCAGCTGGTATCACAGAACATGCGTTGACTATTGCTGTTGATTATGCTAAAAAACGTAATGCAATTGATACACCTATTGTTCAATTACATTCTATCCAAACGAAAATCACTGAAATTGCTATTGCAAAAGAAAACACACAGTTACTTTATCAAGAGGCAGCTAAGTTGAAAACAGAAGGTAAATCTTACGCTAAAGTATCTACCATGGCGAAATCGTATGGAAGTCGTGCTTCAGTTATTGCAGCTGATCATGCTCTACAAGTGTTAGGCGGGTATGGATATAGTCGTGAGTATCCTGTGGAACATTTAATTCGTGATGCTCGGGCATTGCAACTTGCCGAAGGATCACTAGAAAAAATGATGATTGAAATAGCTAAAGAAGTTGTGAATGAGAGAGAGGAGTAATTCTAATGAGCTTAAAAATTGTAGTATGTATTAAACAAGTACCTGTTTCTAATAATTTAAAAATTGACCCGGTTACTAAAAACCTTGTTCGTTCTGGAGAAGCGGGAGTTATGAATCCTTATGATAAGAATGCCATAGAGGCAGCTCTTCGATTAAAAGAAGAATGGGGAGGCGAAATTACGCTTCTATCTATGGGGCCACCAGACTTTGAAATGACTTTGCGACAAGGCTTAGCCATGGGATGTGATGATGCCGTACTTTTAAGTTCTCGTCAGTTTGGCGGAGCAGATACTTTAGCAACAGGCTATGTTTTAGCACAAGCCATCAAGGAATTAGGAAATGTAGACTTAGTCTTATTTGGTCGTCAATCTGTAGATGCGGACACTAGTCAAGTTGGTCCAATCGTATCTGAATTTTTAGACTGGCCACAAATCACATTTGTCAGTGAGTTACATAGTCATACTAAAAACACTATGACTGCAACTCGCTTATTAGAAAATATGCAACAAAAAATTGAATTCCAATTGCCAGCAGTGGTAACCGTTCGTAGCGAAATGAATGAACCACGTTACCCAACGCCTCGTAACATTCAACAAAGCTATAAAAAAACGATTCACATTTGGGATGAAAACAGCTTGCCTGTTGATGCTGATAGAATTGGTTTAAAAGGCTCTCCTACAGTTGTACGTAGTGTATGGGCACCGGAAAAAGAAGCAAAAGCAACAACGTTCCTTACAGGAACAGCTGATGAGGCCGTTCGTGAATTGTTAATACAAATGAGAGCCACTAATTTACTTTAAGAGAGGTTGAGAAAAATGACTAGCCAAGAAATTTGGGTATATGCAGAAAAACATGTAGGGATCATCCAGCCTGTTACCTATCAATTAATAACTAAAGCAAATGAAATTGCAGGCGATAAAAAGGTTGTTGTGATTTTATTTGAATCAGCAGACCAAAAACTGGAAGAAGCTATCAAAGAATATGGTCCTGATGAAATCGTTGTTGTAAGGGATAATCGTTTGGAAAATGCGATGGATTCTGAAGTTGCCAGCTTAATGGCAGAATTAGCAGAACGTCGCCAACCGAATAGCATTCTTTTTGGTGCAACAGTTGTAGGCCGTTCGATCGCACCTCGATTGCAAGCGAAGTTAAATACTGGTTTGACTTCAGACTGTTTAAACTTATCATTTGACAGTGAATTGTTGGTTCAAACAAAACCATCGTATGGAGATAATATCATGTGTGAAATTATCAGTCCTAACCACCGACCTCAAATGGCTTCTGTCCGACCAAATACCTTTGAAGCTAAGAAAAACAGCAGCAAACCAGTTACTGTAACTGAAGTAAGTGATTTGATCTTTAAAGAAGCAAAACGCGTGAAAATTATAGAAGAAACCCCTTTAATTTCTAAAAGCGACAGTATCGCTAATGCTGATCGAGTCATTGCACTAGGACGAGGTTCTATAGATGCTAAAGAACTTTCTTTAGCAGAAGAATTTGCCCGTAAACTAGGTGCAAAAATCGGAGTAACTCGTCCTTTGACTGATCACCCTAAATTTAGTGGAGATGATCAAATTGGACAATCTGGGAATACGATTGCGCCTAAAATATTGATTAATTTGGGTATTCATGGAGCTGTACAATATACAACTGGGATAGAAAATGCTGAATTAGTGATTTCTGTTAACAAAGATCCAGAAGCACCTATCTTTAAATATTCAGATTTTAGTTATGTTGGAAATTCAGCTGATTTCTTAGAAGGATTTTTAAAGGTTATTCAATAGGTCGATACTCTAGATAAAAAAATTCAAACAATAAGAAATAACTTTATAAGAGGAAGAAGAGTAGCATCTGATTTTCAAGATGCTGCTTTTTTTTACGTTCAAGTATAAATCAAATTTCTTGAAGTTTATGTCTGTTTTTCTTATCCTTAACTTGTACTACAAATGGATGAAAGAGGAGATGTTAAGATGAGTCAGAAATTTGATGAACTGAAACAAAAACTCAAAAACGTGGATAAAGAAAAAGCAGGCCAATTGGTGAAGGATGTTAAACAAGCTCACGACGATGGCGATATTGATGAAAATGAGAAAAAAGAATTAATGAGTGAAGCTAAAAAAGCTGCTGGTGGCCTTGGTGGTTTAGGAAAATAATAATTGAAGTAGACCTATACCGATGAAGTATATTTCGGTATAGGTTTTTTTAGCGGTCACTTTCTCTTTAGTGCTATTTCTTTTGTTATACTGGTAGTAAGGAGGTGATAGGATGGTAGTATTGAAATTTTGGCTTTCTTTAGGTTTGTTTGTCTTAGTCCTAATTTTTATGTTGGTAGCGTTCTTATTAAAGAAACGCAATAATAAGAAGCTTGTTAACTGTACGAGTAAAACGTCAGGTACGGTTTATGGTTATGAAGCTCGTGGGAATGGTTTGTTTTATCCCTTAGTTGAATTTGAGGTTGATGGAACAAGTTATAAAGGAAAATTAGTTTATCGAGGAATTATGGTTAAAGCCGCTACGTTTTATGGAGAAGCAGAAGTTATTGGAGATAAGTTTGCACCAACATTGCGTGTGAAACGCAATCCACGTATTTCTTTTAATCCTTTAGAAAAAGAGATTCCCCGTGGATCTGTTCTTGATGTGTACTATAATCCGGAAAATCCAGAAGAGAATTATGTGCAGCGTTTTGTAAAAAGTATCGTGTCCCAAATATTCTTTTATGGTGCCATTTATTTTATTATTATGGAGATTTTTTTATATCTTGTTCTATAAATTTTTAGTTCCAATGAATAAGATGCTTATACTGATCTAGTTACATAGCAACTAAAACATGGTTTCTTGTAATTTAGTAATATTTGACAGGAAATAGGATATCCTTTTCCTTTTCTGGCTGATTTAGATAAAATGATAAAAAGGAGTTGATGATAGTGAATGAAGCAATGAAAATAGAGAATATCGAAACGTATATGGAACCACTAGATATTCCAGTGTCTCAAAATTTTGTCTATGGGTATACAGAACCAGGAATCATGTCTAGTTTTTCTTATGGAGCGTTAGCATCTTTTGTAGATATGCAATACTACTTGCTATTTTTTTCTTCAGAAGAAATTAGTTTAGTTGGGCTGACAATGATGGGTCAGTTTTCAGGCAATCATATTCAGATTCCTTATGAAGATATAGAATACCTTAAAGTGAAAAAAGGACTGATACAATATAAAATAGTCGTGAAAGTTAAGGGTGAAAAGAAATTGACGTTCAAGTCAAATAAAATGATAGCAGGTATAAAATGGCAAAAAAACAACTTAGCTTTTCTTGATTCAACTGACTGGTACAATAGCAAGCCAGAATAAAAAAATAACTAATAGAGCAAGCACCCTGTAGAAATGTATAGGTGTGCTTTTTCTTTTTTTCAGCTAGTTGAGGCCAAATGAAGACATATGATTTGAAATTATAAGATAAAGATTTTAAGATGGGTTTATTCATTATTAATTTAAGAGGAGAGAGATAAATGCAAAACAAAAAGTTAGAAAATCCATTAAATCAATTTTTTACTGAAGACTTTCCAAAGCAATATCAAGAACCTCCTGCATTACAAAGTAAAATGGACCCACGTCCAGATTGCGGTGAAGAATCTTATCAAGGAAATGAACAACTAGTTGGACGAAAAGCTCTTGTAACAGGAGGAGACTCTGGTATAGGTCGTGCTACTGCTATTGCTTACGCACGTGAAGGAGCCGATATTGTATTGAACTACCTTCCAGAAGAAGAAACAGATGCGCAAGAAGTAAAACAATTAATTGAACAAACTGGACGAAAAGCTATTCTTATCCCAGGTGATTTAAGTGATGAGACCTTTTGTAAACAACTTGTTGATCAAGCACATAGAGAACTTGGTGGATTAGATATACTAGCTTTAGTTGCTGGTAAACAACAGGCTGTTGAAGACATCTTAGAACTTACGACAGAACAGCTAAGACAAACCTTTGAAATTAATGTTTTCTCTCTATTTTGGGTAATAAAAGCTGCATTGCCTTATCTACCAGAAGGATCTTCTATTATCACAACATCTTCTGTGCAAGGATACAATCCAAGTGCAAATTTATTAGATTATGCATCAACTAAGTTTGCAATTAATGGATTTAGCCGAGGTCTAGCAAAACAACTAGCGCCAAAAGGAATTCGTGTTAATGTGGTAGCTCCAGGACCTATCTGGACACCGTTACAAATTTCTGGAGGTCAGCCGAGTGAAGCTATTCCAACCTTTGGGCAAGATACTCCGTTACAACGAGCAGGTCAACCGGTAGAACTTTCTGATATCTATGTTTTCTTAGCTTCTACAAAATCAAGCTACGTGACTGCACAAATTTATGGTGTAACTGGTGGTACTGAATTAGCTTAACTATATTCAATTAACTGTAAAGCAGTATGAGTTCATTTAAATGACCATACTGCTTTTTATTTTTGCCTAAATACATTCAGTTTTTTTTGATAACAAACTAATAATTTTAAAGAAAATCGTTTTCAATAATGATAAAATAAAGTGGGGATTTATTAAGCAAGCAAATAGTAAAATCAAAAAATGGGATAGAAAAGGGTGGAACAGTGAATGACTTACTTGATGAAGTCATAGATTGGATAAATAAGTCAGACAAGCCGGTGATTATTGGTATATCAGGTCATGGTGCTGAAGGTAAAACAACTTTTTCTACTAAACTGACACAATTGATAGGGATAAATGAAGTATCGTATATCAATACAGATCCATATATTGTTCCGTCACAATTACGAAAATACGCCATGATTTCCTATCATTACCAACATGAACGCTATCGTTCAAAAATGACTGCTTGCCATCTAGATGCTCATCATACATCGTCTCTAGAAAGAGATATTCGAATGATCAAATCTGGATTAGATTTTTATACTATAGATACTGATTACAAAAAAAGCGAGTTGATATCTTCTAAAAAAGTCACGATCATAGAAGGAATGAGTGTCGCATTTATTGATCCTACGTTAATGGATCTGAAAATTTACTTTTACACAGATGATGAAACAGAGTTAGTAAGAAGAGTGGGAAGAGACATATTGGAAAGAGGCAGGGATATAACTGCTTTACGTCAGTCTCACAAACAACGACGAATTCAGTACGAATTGTTTATGCATCCATTCAGTCAGAACTTTGACATTATTATAAAAAATTCAAATGAAAAAGTATGGATAGAAAAAAATCTTTTAACTAAACTAGTGAAACCGAGCGAAAATTAGAGGATATAAAAATCACTCTATTATTTGTCTGAACTTATTGAACAAAGAACAATTTCTTTAACTAGATAATAGGTTATATACCTTTAAATAACAATTGCATTAATTGAGATTCGTTGTTAAAATGTTCACATGGAGAGTTGGAATACTTGGAAAAGAGAAGGTGAATGATATAGGGAAATGGTTAGAAAGTTATCGCGAATACTTTTTTTATATCCAATTATTCTTGATACTATACTTTTTATTTTTCTCAGCTAACTATACAAATATGGAGTTGGCCGGTTGGATCGTAGTTAGTTGTATAGGTCTATTTATAGTGGCTTTTTCTATTAAAGATCATTTAGTTAAGCAGAAAACGAATTATATTCTATTGGGTATTTTTTTGTGCTCTATCAGTTCATTAGTTTTGATTATGGGTTTATGGATAATTGCCACGCTAACATTGAACATGGGAAATTAAAAAAATAGCATCAAAGGTAATGATCAGCCGATTTTCGTCAAAAAAGCTGTATGAAAAATTTTTTATCAGTCTACTTATAAGGGGTGATTAAAATGACTAATCCACGCAAAAAAATGAAAACTAGCAACGGTAAATACATTAAAAGTATTGTTTACGGAGGATTGGATGGCATCGTTACAACTTTTGCTGTGGTAGCAGGAAGCGTAGGTGGAGAATTATCACTTAAAGTTATCTTGATTCTAGGGTTTTCCAATTTATTGGCTGACGGATTTTCAATGGCAGTGGGAGATTATCTTTCAACAAAATCTCAAAACGAGTATGAAAAAATGACATGGCAAAAAGAGCAATTAGAGATTGTAAACCATCATGAAAAAGAAATGAAGCGAATGATGGATTCATTTGTAGACCAAGGAGTGGATAAAGAGGATGCGAACGTAATCGTAAAAACACTTGCAAAATATGAGAAACCTTTTATAAACCAAGTATGGAAAGAAAAGTATGGTTCTGACTCAACCGAACAATTGCCTCTTAAAAATGCTATAGCCACTTTTTTGTCTTTTAGTCTCTTTGGTGTCGTTCCACTTCTGACGTACGTATTTTCACTAGGTCTACCAATTTTAGTTCAGAATTCCTTTTTAATTGCTTCTATGCTTACCGGAATAACGTTATTTATTCTAGGAGCAGTAAAGTCCAAAATTAATCAATCAAACTGGTTGAAGTCTGGTATTGAAATGTTAGTTGTTGGAGGCTTGGCTGCTGTAGTTGCCTATATTGTAGGTTTCGTTTTAGGAAATATTTGATGTAGAAGAACATCCATTTTTAAGAAACTAGAAATTTCCATAAGCAGCGTAGAGTTGCTTATTTTTTTTGCGTTTTTCTCATTTAATTTTAATTTTAACTAAGGGATAATCATGCTCGAAATCCTAATTAGATAAATGAAATACGTTTAAACACGAACAATAAATATAAAATGTTTTAATTAATTCGCTAATTATATTGTTCGATCTCTTTTTAACCGTTATACTGATTTGTGTAGAAACATGAATGTTAAGAAATAACAGAAATGATAGAAGAGTGCTTTTTATTGACTCTTGATCTTTTCGTTTGTTAGGGAGGATTTATCTTATGTCGAAAAAAATCCCGTATCTAATACTAGCACCGGGATTCATCTTACTTATTTTCTTTTTATTGATTCCATTAGTGTCAGTCATTTGGCCAACATTTTATAATGGATCATTCTCAATTGAGTCTTATACTTCTTTTTTTCAGGACTCATATAATGTCGGTATTTTTGTCCGAACAATTCGTGTTTCACTTATTGTAACGTTAATTTGCATCATCCTCGGGGTTCCTACTGCTTACTTTATAGCTGGAACATCTCCAAAATGGCGGGGGTTATTAATGGCATTTACCTTATTCCCGATGCTGACCAATTCTGTTATTCGAAGTTTTGCATGGATCAATTTACTAGGACAAAACGGTGTAATCAATAATTTATTGACCAGTATAGGGATTATTTCTGAGCCATTGGCCTTACTATATACTGAGTTTTCAATTATTATTGGGTCAATTTACTTATTTTTACCCATTTTGATCATTACATTAGTAGGTGTAATGGAAAATATCAATTCAGAAATCATGGAAGCGGCAGAAACGCTTGGTGCAAGTCGCATTAAAGCATTCATTAAAGTCGTTTTACCTTTGAGTATTCCTGGGATTATCGTAGGGAGTATTCTAGTGTTTACAGGCACGCTGACTGCTTATACAACTCCTCAATTACTTGGAGGCAATCGTAATATGATGTTGTCAACGTTTCTTTACCAAAACGCTATGACTTTGGGAAATTGGGAAGATGCAAGTGTTATTGCATTAATCATGATCATTACCACTTTACTGGTTATGAAAGGTTTTAACTTAATTGCCAATAGAATCGACAAGCGAGGTGAAAAAGATGCGTAAACAAAGAGGGTTGTCATTATTCGTTGGAGCTGTATTTGCGTTTTTATTTATTCCCTTAGTCATTATAACGATAACCGCTTTTGGAGAAAATTCGACCATTCAATTTCCAATTACTGGATTTACATTTAAGTGGTTTACAGCTGTTTTTGAAAATCAATCTTTTATAGACAGCTTTTTGTTGAGTTTAGAAATTTCCTTACTTGCAACTTTATTGGCCTTGGTTGTTGGAATTCCTGCTGCGTATGCCTTAACTAGGCACGGTATGAAAGGGAAAGATTGGATAAAAAGTTTCTTTTTATCACCAACTATCATACCTGGTGTTGTAGTAGGGTATTCTCTATTTCAATTTATCGTTATCCGCCTCCAAGTACCACTATTCCATGGGTTGTTATTAGGGCATTTTTTAATTAGTTTGCCTTATATTATTCGTGTAGTGGGCTCTAGTTTAGAACAATTAGACTTTTCAATAGAAGAGGTGGCATGGACTTTAGGCAGCACTAAATTCAAAGCTTTTACGAGTGTTGTATTGCCAAATATCTCTTCCAGTATATTTGCTTCTTTTATGTTGGCATTTATTAACTCATTTAACAATATACCTGTTTCACAATTTTTATCTGGTCCTGGTATTTCGACTTTACCTACCACTTTAATGAATTATATTGAATACAATTATGATCCAGTCGTTTCTGCTTTGTCTGTACTTTTAATGCTTGGAACGATCATCTTGATGTTTTTAATTGAAAAAACCCTTGGACTAGCAAAAGTAGTCTAGTAAGTTACTGGTACAAAAGATAAATGAGTTAAGGAAAAAACTAGATTCGAATTTAACTGCTCACTCTATGAGTCGTTTTGTTAAATACCAATAAGGAGGACATGTACTGTTATGTCATTTGTTGACTTAGAAAATATTCGTGTTAGTTATGATGGAAAAAATAATATATTAAAAGAGCTCAATTTATCTATGGAAAAAGGGGAACTGATTTCATTACTAGGACCATCAGGTTGTGGGAAAACAACGACTTTACGGGTCATTGCAGGACTGATTGAGCCTAATGATGGAACCTTTACTGTAGGAGATACCAATTTGACAAAAGTTCCTGTCCACAAACGTAATTTTGGAATGGTTTTTCAAAGTTATGCGTTATTTCCACACTTAACCGTTAAAGAAAATATTGGTTTTGGATTGAAGTTGAGGAAAGAAAAAAAAGAGGTCATCGAAACTAAAGTGCAGGCTATTTTAGAATCTACTGACTTATCAGATTATGCTGAACGTTATCCTAAGCAACTTTCTGGAGGGCAGCGTCAACGTGTAGCTCTTGCTCGAGCTCTGGTAATTGAACCTCAATTATTGTTACTGGACGAACCTTTGAGTAATTTGGATGCTAAATTGCGTATCAGTATGCGTATTGAGATCAAACGCATTCAACGCAGATTAGGTATAACGACGGTCTTTGTAACACATGATCAAGAAGAATGTTTTTCGATTTCAGATAAAGTAGCCGTTATGAACAACGGAGTAATTGAACAGTATGATTCTCCGGAAGAAATTTATAAAAATCCTAAAACGGAATTTGTGGCACGCTTTATTGGCTTTGAAAATTTCTTTGCTTTAACCAAACAAGATACACATTTTTACACAACTTCGGATGGAACGTTAATTGAAACACTGCGTCCAGCAGATAGACAACAAGCAACCGGAACGATTCGACCGGATGATATTTTACTTTCTGCGGATGGTCAAGAGGTGCCATCTAATAGTCTAGCTGGCACTATAAGAGTTCGTACGTTTTTAGGTAAGAGTTATCAATATGAAGTAGAAACAGCTATTGGAAAGCTGTTAGTCAATGATGTGCGAGTACCTGGTTATCAAGTAGGAGATAATATTTTTGTAGTTATTCCAAAAGAAAAATTGATTTTAGTCTAACCAATTATAAAAAGGGGGATTTTTAAGTGATGAAAAAGAAAGTAATTTTGGCAAGTTTGACAGTGATGAGTGCAGCCGTTTTAATGGCGTGTGGACAAGAAGCGAGTGGAGAGAACAAAGAATTAGTGATTTCTACTTTTGGATTAAGTGAAGATGTTATGCAAGAAGATATATTTGCACCATTTGAAGAAGAGTATGGGGTAGACATTGTAGTAGAGACAGGTACAAGTTCTGAACGTTACACTAAATTTGAAAATAATCCTAACTCGACTGTTGATATTATTGATTTGCCGCAATCAAATTCCTCTCAAGGAGCGACAGAAGGGCTATTTGAAGAAATCGATACAGAAAAAATTCCGAATTTAGCTGAATTGATTGATAGTGCAAAAGAGTTGAGTGATAACGGATCTGGAGCAGCATATACAGTAAATAGCATTGGAATCATTTATGATGAAGAAGCTGCTGGAATGAAGATCGATGAATTTTCTGATTTATGGGATCCTTCACTTCAAGGAAAAATCTCTATTCCAGATATTGCTACCACTTTTGGACCATCGATGATGTATGTAGCTAGTGACTATAAAGGGGTAGATATTACAACTGATAATGGAGAAGCAGCTTTTGAAGCACTAGAAGAACTTTCTCCTAATATCGTAAAAACGTATGCTAAGTCTTCTGATTTAGCTAATATGTTTCAATCGGGTGAAATTGTTGCAGCAGTTGTAGGCGATTTTGCAATTCCAATGATTTCAGAAGCTCGTCCAGCTGTTCAATATGTTGTACCAGCTTCTGGAACGTATGCCAATTTTAATACTGTAAACATTAATGCGAATTCCAAAAACAAAGAAATGGCCTATAATTTTGTAAATTGGAGACTCAGTGAAGAATTACAAACCATCACAGCTGCTTCATTAAACGAAGCTCCAACAAATAAAAAAGTTGAATTAACTGGAGAAGTTGCTGAAAATAAAACATATGGCGACATTGCTGAGTTAACTAAACCAGTAGATTTTGAATTTGTGAATACTCAAATGGACGATTGGATCAAAACATGGAATAGAACGCTGAACCAATAAAGAAACCAATAAAATAGATGGAAAAAATAACCTCTTCTCTATATAAGAGGTTATTTTTATAGTAGAAAGGTGAATGACAGATGAAAGTAGATAAGATTATTACGAATGTACAAGTGTTTAATAGCTTTTTAAAGAAATTTGAATGGAAAGATGTGGCCATTCTTAATGGAAAATTCTTTTCGATAGGAATAGAGGCACCGGCAGATTTGAAATCAGATGCTACTATTGATGCGAATGGAAACTACATGATTCCTGGATTGATCGATATCCATATGCACATTGAAAGTTCAATGGTTCCTCCTTCAATTTTTTCGAAAGCCGGTTTGACCCATGGAGTAACAACGATTGTTGCTGATGCTCATGAAATTGTTAATGTATTTGGCGTAGAAGGAATGGAGGCCTTTATGAATGAAGAAACGGAAATGGATATTTTTTATGCGATTCCATCTTCTGTCCCTTCAACGATTCCAGCATTAGAAACGACAGGCGGATTCATAGGAGTAGAAGAAGTTCAGCAATTATTAAACCATCCTAAAGTAATCGCTCTTGGGGAAGCCATGAACTTTGACGGTATTGTGAATGATTCAGATTCTTTGATTCGTCAAATTTTGCATACCGTGCAGGAAAAGAAACCTTTTATGCCTATTGAAGGACATGTACCGCTCGTCTCAGGATTGGATTTGGCTAAATTTATGTTCCAAGGTATAACGGCAGATCACACCCAGCAAAGTCCAGAGTCTATTTACGAGAAAATCAGCAGTGGAATGTTTATTGAATTGCAACGCAAATCGTTGACGAAAGAAAATATGGAAGTAGTAGTGAACAATCAATTTTATGAATACTGTGCCATTGTGACAGATGATATTATGGCAGACGAATTGCTGGAAGGGCATCTAAATAAGAATGTTCAACTAGCGATTCAAGCAGGTATTCCAGTTGAACAAGCGATATATATGAGCACATATACTCCAGCAAGAAGGATGGGATTTCAAGATCGAGGTGCGATTGCTTCCGGTTTTAAAGCTGACTTTATTTTTTTAGAGGATCCTGCAAAAATGGAAGCTTCAGCCGTTTACAAAGAGGGGAATTTGATGCATAAAAATGGGAATGAAATAGAGTACCCCAAAACTAAACCAGTTTTTCCTGCTTCCTTTTATTCTTCCGTTCACTGTGAAAAAGTTGAATTAGATGACTTTCAAATTCGAGTTGAAGGACAGACTGCCGTTTGTAATGTGATTCGTATAGCTGAAATAGGGACTTTTACTGAATGTGTTCAAAGAGAAATCTCAATAAAAAACGGTTATTTGGATTGGGAATCAAGTGGCCTAGCGTTAATTGTAGTAATGGAACGGTATGGGAAATCTGGGAATACAGCATATGGTCTTGTCGAAAATGCACTGACAGAAAAAGGAGCAATAGGAACAACTTGGGCACATGATCACCATAATTTGATGGTGATGGGAACAACGGTTGAAGATTTAGTAGTAGCCCAAAATAAACTGGTTGAGATACAAGGCGGTTACTTAACAGTTGAAAATGAAACAGTTGTAAGTTGCTGCCCGCTTTTGATCGGTGGAATCATCAGTGATGCGCCGATTCAAGTTATTGGACAACAATTAAGTGAGGTACGACAAGGAATGATTGATTTGGGCTACCGCAATGCTAATGAAATCATGTCTTTTTCAACATTGTCTTTACCTGTTTCTCCAGCTATAAAAATTACGGATAAGGGACTATTTGATGTGCGAAGTCAACGCAAGATTCCGTTATTGGAGGAAATTAAATGAGAACATTGATTAAGCATTGCCATGTTTTGACGATGGATATTAAACGTACTGAATATCCTGATGGTTACTTAATTATAGAAGATAATGAAATTTTTCAAATAGGTTTATATGATCAGCTCTTACAGTCAGAAAGTAACTTTGATGAAGTAATTGATGCTCATCAAACAATCGCGATTCCTGGTATGGTAAATACCCATACTCATATTGGGATGATCCCTTTTCGGTCGTTAGGTGATGATTGTCCTGACCGGTTGCGTCGTTTTTTGTTTCCATTAGAAAAAGCCTGTATGACGAAAGAATTAGCCTATCACAGTGGCAAATACGCAATTGCTGAAATGCAATTGGCTGGTATTACGACATTTACAGATATGTATTATTTTGAAGATGCTCTAGCGCAAGCTACTGATGAAATGAAATCTCGAGCCGTTTTAGGAGAGACCGTTGTTGATTTTCCAACTTGCGATACTCCAACAGCTCATGGTGGCATTGAGTATGCTAAAAAGTTTATTCCAAAATGGCTCGACCATGAGTTGATTACACCGGCCATTGCACCTCATGCACCAAATACAAATGATCCAGCAGCATTAAAAGCAGCTGCTGCGCTAGCAGAAGAGTACGGTATTCCAATGACCATGCATGTAGCAGAAATGGATTATGAAATGAACCATTTTAGAGAAAAGTATAATGCTACACCTGTAGAGTTTTTACAATCAATTGGTGTTCTTAGTCCTCGTTTTATCGCAGCTCATTGTATTCATGTATCTAGTCAGGATCTCCAAATTTTAAAACAAGAAGGAGTTGGGGTTGCTCATTGTATTGGAGCGAATACGAAATCAGCTAAAGGAGTCGCTCCAATACAGGAAATGCTCAGTCTAGCTATTCCAGTGGGTTTAGGAACAGATGGACCAAGTAGTGGCAATACATTGGACTTATTTACGCAAATGAAACTCGTGGCTAATTTCCATAAGACAGCTTTACTTGATAGAAAGGCTTTTCCTGCTAAAGAAATTGTAGCAATGGCTACGATTGAAGGTGCGAAGGTATTGAATATGTCCGATGAAATTGGTTCTTTGGAATCTGGAAAGAAAGCCGATATTGTATTAATAGAAACGACTTCAGTAAATATGTTTCCGATTTTTGATCCTTATGCAGCGCTAGTTTATTCTGCAAATGCATCAAATGTACGTGATGTCTTTATCAATGGGACAGCAGTGGTTCGGAACAAACATTTGGTGAATAATGATTTATCTGATTTGCGTTCCAATCTAGCAACTGAAATGACAGTTTTTTCAAGAAAAGCCAAAGAGTTAGCTTGAAAAAATCATGCTTTAGACCGATACATTTTGGTCTGGCTACAGTTATACTAATTGTAGTCAAAAAAAATGGAGGTCATATAAAAATGAAAATGAAGACAAAGCAAAATAAGACCCCAATGTCACAAGTGAAGTCTCTCATTCTTTCTTTATTTAATACAAAAACAAGTGGGAAAAAGAAATTAATGGTAGCAGGGATCATCCTCTATATCATTAGTCCAATCGATTTTATCCCTGATTTCATTCCTGTAGTTGGATATGCAGATGACGTCATTCTTCCAATACTCTTACTCGTTGCTAATAAATTACTTTCAGATGATACCCAAACAAACACTGCTCAAATAAGAAAAGAAGCTGAAAAAGCTTAACAACTAAATTAGATATGAAAAAGAGAGCTGGCTAGGATAAAAGTTAGCCTCTCAATACGTTTAAACCTTATTTTTCTATGGAAAAGTAAGGTTTTTTGTTTCACTTGTACATGAAACCATCTTTCATAGATAAGTGAGGGTCTTTTTCATTCTCACTCTTCCATGAAGAACCGTTTCATGGACAAGTGAAGTTTGTTTAATGCGCCACTCTTCCGTCAAAGGTCATTTCATGGAAGAGTGACACTACATAGAAAATGAATAGGCTTGAAAAAATAAGCATAACAGTTAGAGGGTCGAGGTAACTTGGCCTTTAAAAAAAATAATAGAAAAAGTGATTAGGAAGTGGAAAATTAGTGGAGAAGAAGTCGGCGACATTTCTAGTCTGGTTTATTGGGTAGAAACAACTAAAAAATTATCAAGTAACTTTTTAGAAAAAGAAACTGCTGAAAATCCAGCAGAAATTCTTGGAAATACTTTTCTTGGAGACGTCTTTCTAAAGAAGCGGTTATCACTGAATTTGATGACTTGTTAAAACAATATTCATAAGTAGCTGTTAACCAAAATAATAGGAAAGTAATGTACTCATGCTGAATGGGATATACTACTTTTTTTAGTTTGATAAAAAAGTACTTGTTATTTCTAGTAAACGCTTATATAATGGCAATATTGTGCTAATTAGTACAAATGAACAAATAAATTATCCGTATCCTTAGTTTTTGGTGTGATAAAGTGTCTTTTTGTTGCTGTTGTCTATTCTTTTTCCAGTTTCTACCATTGTGGATAAAAGAGTACACAATTTTTTTGTTTAATTGCTATTAATGAGTACAGCAATTATCAGTGTGTGGCGTCATTTGTAAATGAATTATGTGTTTTTAAAACGCACAAAATTTTGTTTCATAATACGTTTTACCATCTGAAATAGAATCTATGGAGATGATAAAAAATGGAAAACGAAACAAGATTGCCAAGAAACGGTAAAGAATTTTTACTATTTTTAGGTGTTATATCAATTATTTCAGTAAATATTATTGCCCCTATTATTATGGCTTTTGAATTTGGCGGGATGACTAAAGAAGTTTATATGATGGCTTTAAAAACAATGCCATTTATCTGGATTTGTGTAGTTCTGTTGGAAGGGCTACTTGTTGAACCTTTGGTAGAAAAACTTGTTGGAAAATTCACTAAAAAAACAGATAGCTTTAATGCTCATATTTTATTCAATATCTTATTTAGTGTAACGATTCTTTCCTTTTTACTAACAATAATTGGAACATGGATTGGGACAAGAACCATCAGTTTAGATCCAATCAGACATTTATTCTTAAATTGGCCAAGAAACTTTTTCATTGCGCTTTGGGTTGAAACATTGATTGCGCAACCGATTGCACGTTTTGTAATGAAAAAATTCCACGAAAAACAAAGCGATACTATCGCAAAAACCGAAAAAATATAATTTATTGAATTTAAAAAGACTTGTTAAAGGGAATAAACACTTTAACAAGTCTTATTTTATTTCTTCCATTATTAACTATCTCAAGATCAAAGTGGTTACCCATTAAAATTCTATTCAGAAATGGTTAATGTTACTGTACCAAAATGGTCAAACTCTCCCTTATAGATACCAGCAGTTAACGCTTGAGGCATAAAAAAAGTACCAGAAGAAATAAACATACCAGGCTGGAGTGAAAGACCTTGTTCACTTAATTTTTTTAGCAGCCATTCTATTGCTTTTACCGGATGCCCCATAACAGTTCTTGATGAGTCTTGTGCAATGATTTGTTCATTATGAATCAATCGACCTTGTATATTGTCTAAATCTTCATATGTAGCTTTTTTTGATGAACCATAACAAACATACCCGCCTACTGCCCCGTCTATACAAACTTGCTCTTTAGACATTTTTGGAAACCAATCCTGAAAACGAGAATCTGGTACCTCCAAACCTGGTGCTACTGTAGTCTTTTTAAGAATATCCTCAATTGAATCTTCAGAAGAGAGTTCTTCTTGAACAAGAAAGACTAGTTCCAATTCTATTAATGCATGAGCTGTATCTTTTGATAACGAAAGGCTGTTACGAACCCGATTACTTGTTAACTGTCCATATAACGGTTCAGAAGCTTCAAAAAGAGCTTGCGTTTCTGGACTTGTCATACTAATTTTATACCCTTGAAGTTTTTCGCCATTGTGTTCTTTGGCTGCTGTAAACAAGTGTTGCATAGTGTAAGCTTCTTCTAAACTAATATTTTCAGGGAATATAGCTTTGTCTAAAGAGTCCACATCTTGATAAGCAGGATAAAGGGTATGATTTACGAATGCTGAATGTACGATGACAATTCCTCCAATCTATTTGTTATCTATTTATAATCTGATTGCCATTATATCATGTAAAAACAAAAATGGTAACACAAACGAATACTTTATTTCTAACGGGTACCTCTTTTTATAAAGTATGGAAACTTTTTAAATTATAATGTGAAAGAAAAAGAGTCACTCCTTTTCAGAAGTGACTTTTTTTAATTAAGAATAAAGCGCCTATTCATAGTATGTTAACCTTAATCATTCTGCCAACTTTTTCTTGTAGAACATATCCCAGTAAATTTTACCTAATCCAATATTTCTACGGGTTATTAGATGGCATTTTCTTAAATCTTTGTCTTTGTGTTCATACAAACCATAACGGTATAAATTTTGTTTAAGTTCATTTATTAGTGGGCTATTCACATTTTCTAAGGAAATTAAGAGGAATAAAGAAGAAAGAGTTAGTCTGATATAATAATCTTTAAGTATGCGTGTATCGATTGTAGAGTCTTGTACTAATAGATAAACGGCATGTTCTAGTGCAGTTAAACCGGTTAACTTCCCTTTGTTTTGTAAGACTCTTATTGGCAAATGGCGACTGAGGTAATAGTGGTAATGAGGTGGCGGGCTGTAAATAATGGTTTGGCTTTTGAAGAAACATTGTATAACTACTAATAAATCTTCATAATAACTTATTTTTTCATCAAAACGGATAGTGGGGTAAGAGTTAAATAAGTCTAATTTAAAGAGTTTATTACATAAAAAACCATAAGCTCTAGTTTGAGCTAGACAGAGTTGAATGGCTTCATTTTTTGATATCATTCTTGTTTCATCAGGTCCAGGAACGAGATAGAGTTCTGAAATAGTATCTTCATAATATCTGCAAGTAATCATGTCAGCATTAAATAGTCTATTTGTCGTGATAAGACGTTCCAACATTTCTGCGTCAATCCAATCAACAGCATTAATGAAGCAAATATATTCTCCTTGAGCACGAGATAGCCCAATGTTCTTTGCAACAGAAAGATTACTGTTCGGAATGTGGGTAACAGTGAATCTAGAATCATTTTTAGCAAATTTTTCACAAATTTCACCACTTTTATCAATTGAACCAATATCAATTAAAATGACTTGCAACTGATGGTAAGTCTGACCTTTAATACTTTGTAAGCACTTAGTCAATGATTTTTCAACATTACGAATTGGAACAACTATTGAAATCATAACGTTCCCTCCCAACTTTAATAGTTTGATTAGACGGATTAAGAATCGGTTTAAAAAATAGTAGCCATTTGTAAGGGCTCACATTAAGTTTACGAATTTATGGACTATTGTCAACAATTAACAATTAAACAATATGATTAGCTTTATGAACAAGCAATAAAGCCATGAGGGTTGACTGAATGAATCCATCCTGCTAAATTAAAAGAGAAATGGGGTGGAGTGTATGGAAGAATATATTTATTTACTAAGTTGTTACAATCACTTAGAAGGAACCCGTATCCTGTTGCGACCAATCGTTTTGTCGGATGCGGAAGATATGTATGAATATGCTTCTGACGAAGAAACTGTTCGTTTTGTTTTTGAAAAGCATCAGAATGTAGAAGAAACGAGAAAAAATATTGCTAATTATTTTATGAAAGAACCTCTTGGGAAATACGCCATTGTATTGAAAGAAACTAAAAAGATGATTGGTACAATTGATATAAGGTTGAAGGAAGAAAAGAATAGTGCGGAGATTGGATACACATTAAATAAAGATTATTGGGGAAATGGATATATTACAGAAGCAGGAAAAATGATTCTTGAGCTGGGTTTCGAAACATTAGGACTGGAACGAATTTTTGCTTACCATGATAGTGAAAATCCATTGTCAGGAAAAGTGATGAAACGTTTAGGTATGACTTATGAAGGAACGTTAAGGAAAAATAGAATCCACAAAAATCGATATATAGATGATGTTCATTACTCTGTTCTCAAACAAGACTATTTATCTTAATTAGTTTTCGTACTAGTATAGAGCTGTGAAACTAATCCTTTTCAAAAAATTTATAGTGGAAGGTTAACTTATAGAAAGAAGGTTAAGAAATGAATACATTTACTCAGGCAACATCCATGGATCAAGTTATCCAATTTATTAACGAAAATCCTCTTGCTTTTGTTTATATTTCAAGAGAAGACTGTGGAATTTGTCATGCTGTTCAGCCGCAAGTACAAAGCATGCTAAAAGAATTTCCATCTATTCGACCAATTCAAGTCAATGCAGATACTATTCCTGAAGTGGCTAGCCAATTCACAGTGTTTACTGTTCCATCATTATTGTTATTTAGTGAAAGGAAAGAAGTTATCCGTGAAGCACGATTCGTTGTAATGGATGAATTGCATAAGAAGTTTCAACAAGTTACTGAAAATTTTGCAAATAGATAAAGTAGCCTCCCTCTCTAAGCTGTATTCAATCAGCTAGAAAGTGAGGCTATTTTAATCAAGAAGTTACTGTTTATCTTGAATTAATCCTTTTAATGATTGTGGATCGATAGGCGGATTGCTTAGGACTGCAAGCACTTCATCTAAATCAGGCTCTACATTCCAAGTTAAAATGCCTACGGGAAGATCATCCTCTAAGTAATAAACTACTTTACCATTCCCGACTTCATCAATTATTGTAGTTAAGGAAGAGTCTAGTGTACCGATTGCTTTCCACGAAATAGAAAAAACAACAGAATAGAAGTAAGGTGTATATGCATAAGGCTCATTTGAACCAGCCATTGCTTTACCGGCTGCTTTACCAGATTTTCTGGCATGATCCACATGTTCGATACGAGTTCTGCCCAAAATTTTATCCGGATAATAGGCAATATCACCAGCAGCCCAAATATTTGGATCAGTTGTACGCAATTGTTCATCAACGTACACACCATCTTCTACTTTAAGGCCACTATTTTCAGCTAGTGAAACACGAGGTGAGACACCTAAGCCAATAACAATCGTATCGCCTTCAACAGTAGACCCATCATTAAGTTGGAGAATAAACTTTCCATTTTCTTTTGTATAAGAATCAGCACGTTTGCCATTTAAAAGGTTCACGCCAGCTTCGCGGAAAGAATTTTCATATTCTTTTGCTAGTACACTCGGAAACTGACTTCCTCCTAACACTTCATCAGGATAAATAAGTGTCACTCTAGTATTGTTTTGAACTAATCCAGCGGCTAGCTCTGATCCAATATATCCACCGCCTACAATTATAACATGTTGGTTATTTCCTGAAAAATCGCGCAAATGTCGGTAATCTGACCGTTCTCTAAACAAAATCACATGCTCATCATCTGGACCATCAATTTTTTTTGGTTCTCCACCGGTAACGAGTAGCAATTTTTTATAACCAATTGATGTTCCGTCTTTTAACTGAACTCTATGTTGGTCTCGTTCAATAGCGGATACGGTTGTATTTAATCTCAGTGTAGTATTTTTTGTTTCTTTTGTCGTATTGAGAGCAACTTGATCTTCAGTAAAGGTTGAATCAGTCCATAATTTTTTAGTTAAAGCTGGACGTGTATAGGGTTCATCAGTATCAGCGGAAAGAATACCGATACTGCCAAATGAATCCTGTTCACGAATTCCTCTAGCAGCTGTATCTGCTGCCATTCCGCCACCTATAATTAAATAGTCGTAGTATTTAGCCGTAGCTTGAGGATTCAGTTTTTCGTTCGTGTAATTTGCCATTAGTTATTCCTCCATTTTGGTTATTAGATAGTTGCCACAGAACCAGAGTCTACGCGATAATTTGATCCATTCACAAAAGAAGCTTTCTCTGAACAGAGGAATGCAATGACTGCAGCTACTTCTTCTGTTTGACCGCGACGTTTGAGCTCCATATATGGTCTTTTTTTATCAAGAAAAGACTGAATAGCTTCATCTTTTGAAACAGACAATTCTTCAGATCGTTTCTCCATCATGGCATCCGTCATGGGTGTTTCAATAAAAGCAGGTGAAACAGAGTTGACTAATAGTCCTTCTCGGGCATATGTTCGAGAAAGCCCTTTTGATAATGCTAGGATTCCGGCTTTTGCACAACAATAAGGGATTTCATCATCGTAAGGTTGCACCGCATCTTCTGAGGCAACGAAGACCAGTCTTCCCCAACCGCCAGCTCTTAAATCAGGTAAAAATTCTTTTACTAAACGGACAGGGCCAAGCAGGTCAACTTCAATGGTATTAGTCCACCCTTCATCATCCAATTCGTGAAAAAGTCCTTGTGCACCTGTGATGCCTGCAGATTGGACCAATATATCGATTTTTCCAACTTCTTCAGCAATTTTTTGATGAATTCTTTTTAAGTCTTTTATACTTGTAATATCTCCGGGATAACTGAAAACATTTTTTACGTGTCCTAGTTTTTCGACTGCTTGAGTCAATTTATCTGGCTCCTTATCGGTAAGAATAACAGTAGCTCCTTCTTCTAAGAGGACACGTGCGGTCTCCCAACCAATACCTGAGTCAGCTCCGGTAATCAATGCGGTTTTTCCTGAAATACCCAGATCCATAATTGTTCCTCCTCATATATGATGGTTCAATTAGTTTAAGTGTATCCATCATCATTTAGAGTGAAATCAAAATAATGTTCTTCTACAAATAAACTATAATTTAGTTGCTTTTATACATGAAGATAAGCATTAAAATAAAAAAGCACCAATAAGGAAATCCCTCTATTGATGCTTTCATTTCTTCAATCTAGAAAATCACTTTATTTATAGAGGTGTAGTGTCGTCTTCATCTTCAACAGTAACATCTCCATGTGTTTGTACATCTAAATTCTCTTTACGAACGGTATCTGTAACTTCTTTTACATCTTCTTTTGTTTCTTTATTGACTGTCACTTCATCTGTCACAACGGAACGTTTGTTAACGTCAATTTGTTCTTCAGTTACTGGTATAACAATTGTTTCTTCATCTAGTTCAAGAGATTCCTCAACAGGAGTACTATCTGTTACGGGATGTCTTTCAATGGTTACTTCTTCGTGTTTAACAGGCACATCGACAGTTTTTGTTTCTTCATCAACAACTTTATTGATGTTCACTTCGCCAGTTTGAACTTCTGTCGTACCAACATCTAAACGCTCTTCTTTAAGTTGAATTCTTTCTTCATTTGTTAATGCAGTATCTTCTGTTTCAGTATCCAACGTTGAATAATCAGTCGTGTCTAGTGTGTCAACGGTATCTACAGTATCTATTGAATCTGAAGGAAGAACAGGAGTAGTAGGAGTATCTGTTGCATCTGTTGCTCCAAATGGGGTGCTGTTATCAAAATCTTCAGCTCCAGGTTCTTCGGCAAAGTCATCTACCAATACTACAATAGAGCCATTTTTGATATCATCCTTATAGCTGCTCAAGACTGTCTCATCTGCTTCGTAGCCCTCATCTGTGGTATCAACATTTGCATTTTCAGCTTCATCATCGCTCATTGTAAAAACATTTTTTACTTTGTCCATGAAGGATTCATCGCTTTTATCATTTCCTTCATTCTTGTCTGCATGCTCAGTTGAGACACCTACATCTAAATCATTAGGTAAAGTATCAGCCGTTTCTCTATTTGTGACGAGTGTAATTAAGTTTTTATCGTAACCTTCTGTAACAACTTCATCAATAGCGATTCTTGCTTCTTCTAACGTGAGGTAACTTCCTTTTACAAATTTACTCATAATATTCTATTCCTCCCTAAGATTTATTTTGTATGATTCGTAATCATTATATAAAATAAAAAGAACTGAATGCAAAGGAAAGGGCTTAGAATAAAAAAACGGTTGCAAGCGATTCATTTACTTAAACAATGTGATATAGAGCATTAAATTCTTAAACATACCTATAATATGATTAATGGAATGAGAGGCTTAACAAGTAAGAATAAAAAAGATCATCACAGTTTTGTTTGTGAAATCACTTTACGAACTTCCTCTAAGGAATGTGTTGCAAAATCGCCTGTTTTGAACATAACACTAACAAATAAAGCATCTATTAAACTTAGTTGTGTGATACGAGAAGTTAAGGCCTCAGAGCGGTAGTCCGTTTCTTCAGCGGTTGATAGCAACAAAGCATCTGCGAACTTCGCTAAGGGAGAAAGGGAGTAACTCGTAATAATAATCGCTTTGGCTTTTTTTTCTTTAATAATTTCAGCCAACTGGATCGTGTCTTTTGTGATACCAGAATGGGAAATGATAATAGCGCAATCATTTTCCGTCAAACGAGAAGCTTGCATCATTTGGATATGACTATCTTGGGTATACATAGAGTTTAGCGGAGTACGCAAAAATTTATGATAAGCGTCCATTGCAATAATACTAGAGCCACCAACGCCAAAAAAACCGACCGTTTTAGCAGCGGTTAAAAACTGGACAGCTTTAATGAGATCTTGCTCATCTAATAATTTTTTTGTGTCAATTAAGGATTTGATATTGGAATCGAAAACTTTTTGTGCCATCAGTAATTCATTGTCTTCTTTAGAAATATTCTCGTGGATAGACAAAGAACTCGATACTTTTTCTGAAGCTAAGGCAATTTTGAAATCTTGAAACCCGTTATAACCTAAGCGTTTACAAAATCGAAAAAAAGTAGCATCTGCAACTTGGATTGTATCTGAAATATTGCTGATGGTTCCATGCATCACTTCTTCAGGATGGAGAAGAATGAAATCTGCAATCATTTTTTCTTTGCTGCTTAAATCGCGGTAAATCGATTTGATTTTTAAGTTAATATCTTGCGTTTTCATATTTTCACCTGCTTAAAATAGTTTAAATAAGTATAGCATAAAACTAAAAAGAAAAAATATTTTTTTTAATGGTTGAAAAAAGAAAAAATATTCCGTATACTAAAACCACAAATACATAAGGAGTGGTGAAATTGGAAATTGGATTAGTTGGATTAGGAAAAATGGGTTACAATTTAGCCTTAAACTTACAAAAAAATGGGCATCATGTCATAGGTTACGATAGTTTCGAAGCAGCAAGAAAACAAGCGGATGCAAGTGGAATCAAGACCGCGAAAGACTTAAAAGAACTGGTTACTAGTCTTAAACAAACTAAAATTATTTGGATTATGGTTCCAGCAGGAGAACCATTAGAAACTGTTTTAAGTGAAGTTAATGAGTTGTTGGAATCAGATGATATCATCATTGACGGAGGAAACTCACATTACAAAGATTCTATCCGACATGCTAATGTGTCGGCAACAAAGGGCATCCATTTCTTAGATATGGGAACATCGGGTGGTACGAGCGGTGCTAATGCTGGTGCGTGTTTAATGGTTGGAGGTAACCCAGAAGCATTTGCAGTAATTGAACCGGTTTTAAAAGGTATCTGTGTGAAAGATGGGTATCTATATACTGGAAAATCTGGTAGTGGACATTACTTGAAAATGGTTCACAACGGTATAGAATATGGCATGATGCAAGCGATGGCTGAAGGTTTTGAAGTTGTCGAAAAGAGTGAATTCGAATATGATTTAGCTGATGTATCAAAAGTCTGGAATAACGGATCAGTTATTAGAAGTTGGTTAATGGAACTGGCAGAAAGTGCCTTTCAAAAAGACGCTCACCTTGATGAAATAAAAGGAATTATGCAATCTTCGGGTGAAGGGAAATGGACAGTAGAAGCAGCTTTGGATGCAAAAGTTCCGACGCCTGTGATAGCACTCTCTTTAATGATGCGATACCGTTCTTTAGAGGAAGATACTTTTACAGGAAAAGTAGTCGCAGCCCTTAGAAATGAATTTGGTGGACACGAGGTTACAAAGAAATAAGATAGTAAAAAAGAGTTGTTATTTCATAATTTGAAATAATAACTCTTTTTTATTTAACAGATTACATACTATTGTTTTAAAACTTGTCAATTTCCTTTTGACAAGTTTGTATTCATCATTCGTTGTAAGCGGAAACAAACACTTGTAAGATTATCCTATCAAAGAAATAAAGGAATTCAAGGAGGAAACCAACATGGAAGCTGTAAATAGTAAAGAAAGAATAAAAGATAAAACAACCATTAAAGTTGGAGCACAAAAAGTAGGGACTTTTTTAAGTAATATGGTCATCCCAAATATAGGAGCCTTTATAGCTTGGGGAATAGTTACAGCATTATTTATTCCTAATGGGTATTTGCCAAATGAGAAACTTGCTGAATTAGTAACACCTATGATTACTTACTTACTGCCATTATTGATCGGATATTCTGGTGGGAAAATGATTTCGGGTCACCGTGGAGGTGTAGTAGGAGCAGTAGCATCAATCGGTGTTATCGTTGGAACGGATGTGCCAATGTTTATCGGCGCAATGATTATGGGGCCATTCGGTGGCTGGGCAATTAAAAAGTTTGACGATATGTTTCAATCTAAGATAAGAGCTGGTTTTGAAATGCTGGTCAATAACTTTTCTAGTGGGATCATTGGTTTTATATTAGCCATTATAGGATATTTAGGAATTGGGCCCATCGTTTCAAACATAATGGCTTTTTTAGGAAATGGAATCGAATTCATGATCAATGCAAACTTATTGCCATTGGTTAATCTGTTTACTGAACCTGGTAAAGTTATCTTTTTAAACAATGCAATCAATCATGGAATTTTAGGACCACTTGGCGTTGAGCAAGCAGCTCAAACAGGAAAATCAATATTGTTTATCTTATCTGGAAATCCTGGTCCTGGTTTTGGAGTTCTATTAGCATACATGTTATTTGGTAAAGGAACAGCTAAAGCTTCTGCACCAGGTGCTGCAATCATCCAATTTATTGGAGGGATACATGAACTGTACTTTCCTTATGTGTTGATGAAGCCTTTAATGATTTTGGCAGTCATGGCCGGTGGAGTTGCGGGAACGTTAACATTTACACTATTTGATACCGGTTTAGTAGCTACTGCGTCTCCTGGCTCAATTATTTCAGTCATTGCGATGACGCCTAAAGGTGAATACTTGCAAATCTTAGCTGGTGTGTTAGCATCAATTGTTGCGTCCTTTGTTGTTGCAATGCTCATTTTAAAAGCAGACCGTTCTGAAAGTGAAGACTTTGAAAGTAATGTGACTAAAATGCAAGGAATGAAAGCTGAGTCAAAAGGTGTAGCTCTAAATACAGTTTCTGATAGCCCCGTAACTGAATCTGAAAGTATTGGACAACCGATTTCTTCCGCAAATGTTAAACGAATTATTTTTGCTTGTGACGCAGGAATGGGTTCCAGTGCTATGGGAGCATCCATTTTGAGAAATAAAGTAAAAAAAGCCGGTCTAGAAATACCGGTTACGAATTCGGCCATTAGTGATTTGGAAGATGAACAAGGAACGTTAATTATTACGCAAATTGAATTAAATGCTAGAGCACAACAAAAAACACCAAGCGGAGTGCATGAAACAGTCGATAATTTTTTAAGTAGCCCTAAATACGATCAAGTTATCGAAAGTTTACTCCGTTCTTGATGATAGAATAAAAGAGTAAGAAAAAAGAGAGCAGGAACGAGGGAAAGAAATGCATTTTTCAATAAAAGAAAAGCAACTATTGGAATTGCTTTTACTGAATAAAACAGGAATTTCTTTAGAGGTCTTGGCTAGAGAACTGGAAGTGAGCAGTCGAACAATTTATCGTGAACTTGCTCTAGCTGAAGATACGCTATCTCTTTATCAGATTGCTCTTAATAAAAAGTTAGGTACTGGTTTTTATTTAAGTGGTGAAATAGAAGAGTTAAACCGATTGAAAAAAGATTTACTAAATACAGACCTTATCTTTGATTCAAAAGATCGTCAGAGTTATTTGATTTGTCAGTTGCTGTTGACAAAAGAAAACGTCAAATTAATAGGTTTAGCACAAGACTTTAATGTTAGTCCGGGAACAATCAACAATGATTTAAGCAAAATTGCAGAAATTATTGAAGGATTCCAAATGACTTTACAACGAGGGAAAGGTAAAGCTGTTTCCATTAAAAGCGATGAAGAAGCTTTGCGACTGATCGTCAGTGGGATCATTACCAGCAAATTGAATGAATACGAATTTTTTAATCTTTTTCAAAATGAGTATGATGAGGAGCACTTTGAAAAAATAAAGAAAACGAGAATGCCGTTTTTATCTTTCCTAACTTACCATTATTTTAAAATAGCCGTTCAGGCTACCTTTCGGATGAAGCAACACTTTTTTGAAGATATATCAAATAGTGGTTTAATGCAATTTATTGTTATTTTAACCTTAACGATTATGCGTTTATCCGAAGACAAACAACTAGAAGACATTCATTTTGAAGAAAAAGAAAACTCTATTCTCACTAATAACATAACGGATTATGTGATTAAAGATATTTCTCAAGAAACGGAGTTGCAATTTTCAAGATCAGAACGAAGTTTTTTAAAAAAGGCTGTAAATGGTGTGCGTTTTTTTCAAAAACAAGATTTGTTTTCAACAGACTATAATATGGAATTAACTTACCAAGTTAAGCATTTTATTCAGTTTGTTGAAACAGAAGTTCACTGGGAATTTAGCAAAGACCATACGCTGTTTTCGGGTTTGTTGACACATATGGAAGCTTTGCTAAATCGTACATTTACACCAGTTCTTCAAGTAGAAGATAGTCTTTACGTAACCATCCGTGAACGGTATCCAGAAATTTATAAAGGTGTAATAATAGGGTTAGCAAGTGTCTATCCAGATAAACGTTTTTCAGAAAATGATTATATTTATTTGGTTATTCATTTTGCTTCATCTTGGGAAAACTACAAAAAAATATACGGTTTAAAAGCAATGGTCATTTGTACTAGCGGAATTGGGACCTCGAGGATCTTAGAAAATCGATTGAATAAAAATTTTTCTGAGTTAAAAGAAATAACGGTGGTTTCTCTCTCTGAGGTAAATGACTATAAATTAACTGACTTTGACTTTATCTTTTCAACAGTTTTATTGCCACATTTTTCGGTACGTTACCACTTGATCACGCCCATGCTTTTGAGTGAAGAATTAGTTAAGATCAAAGGATTAATCGATGAGTGCATTGATCAAAAAAAGGATTACAGATTGACCGATTCGATAAAAGAAATAAACAAACAAAGTAGCGAAAAGATACCTACAGAAAAAACGTTAAAAGAAATCCATCATTTAACTAAAACCGCATTAGGTATCTTAAATTATTTCTCCATTGAGTCTATTAATGGGAATCAACCGCTAGAAGAAACGTTGTTAGGAATTTGCCGACAACTTCAAGATATTGGGGTTTTAACAGAAGCTGAAAATGTGCAACAAAAGTTAATCGAACGAGCGAATGTTGCTCCGGTAGGCATACCTAGAACTCAAATGGGGCTTTTTCACGTGAGAAATGCTCATGTTGCTTCTAGTTATTTTGGAATTTATGAATTAGAACAAGAAGTCCCAATTGTAGGAATCGATAGGAAAGATATGCGATTGAAAAGAGTATTGATAATGGTCGCACCTTATCCGTTAAATGTAGTTGAACGCGATTTATTAGGCTTAGTCAGTAGTATGCTAATCGAAAATGACAGTACTACAGCTTTGTTTGATAAGGGCGAGGAAGAAGCAATTCGAAAGAAGATTGAAAAGGAATTTAAAACCTATGTGTTAAGAAAGACTCATTAAAACTAGAGGAGTGAATGAATATGGCAACATTAACCAAAGAATTGATTGAATTAGGAGCAACAGCTGAAACTAAAGAAGAGGCTATTCGTTTAGTAGGTAATTTATTAGTTGAAAACGATGCAGTAAATAAGGATTATATTGAAAGTATGTTGGAGAGAGAAAAGACTGTATCTACTTACATGGGAAATTTTATTGCTATTCCTCATGGTACTGATAGTTCAAAAAAAGATATCTACAAAACAGCTATTTCGGTAGCGACCTTCCCAAATGGAATTGATTTTAGCGAAACAAGCGATGAAAACAAAGTCTTTGTTTTGTTTGGAATCGCAGGCAAAGGCGACGAGCACTTAGACTTGTTATCTTCTATTGCTATCTTTTGTTCAGAAATTGAAAATGTACAAAAGTTGATTAAAGCCGATACACCAGAAGAAGTGATTGAATTATTAAAAACTGCAAATGAATAAGGCTTAATAAAAAAGAGTGAGATATAAATTTTAGTAATTAAAAAAAAGGAGATGCTATAAAGTCAATGTCATTGGCTATAAAGTAGCTCCTTTTTTTGATGGTTACAAAAGAAATAAAGTTTAATACAGCGAGTGGGTTCATTTGATATTATAAGATATAAGAGGAGAAAGTTAGTTAGAAGGAGAATTGAAAATTTGGCTTAAAAGCTTTAGCAATTCTACTATAGGATAAAGACCTATAAATAGAAGTATAGTTTTTTTGCATTAATCGCTTGTTTTGAATAAACTGTAATTAGTAAGCGCTATTAAATTAGTATAAATTGAGGAGATAATTCTTTTAACAGTAAACTAACAGAATGAATCATACGTTTTTGTCATTCGTCAATAGTTGGTAAGTTACTTATACGAGGAGGAATTGCTATGGAAAGATTAAAAATGCATCAAACAGATCGAAAAAAGGCCAGTAGTATGAAAGATTTGCATTTAAAGAAGCTGAAAGACCAAGTTGTTGTCATTACAGGTGCTTCTAGCGGAATTGGTTTAGTTACAGCACGAATGGCTGCGGAGAAAGGTGCAAAAGTTGTTGTGGCTGCAAGGAACGAAGATGCTTTGCAGAAATTAGTAGAAGAATTGAAAGGAAAAGGCCATTCAGCTATTTATGTTAAAGCAGATGTTGGAAAAGAGGAAGATGTTAACGCAATTGCTGAAACAGCTATAAGAGAATTTGGTCGCTTTGATACATGGGTCAATAATGCGGGAATCTCCATTTTCGGCCATTCAATGGACGTAAGCACAGAAGATATGAGGCGTATGTTTGAAACAGATTTTTGGGGTGTTGTTTACGGCAGCAAGGCAGCTGTAGAACATTACAAGAACCGTAAAGTGCCTGGGGCATTGATTAATGTAGGGGCCTTATTTGGTGATAGAGGAACTACAATTCAATCAACCTATGCTGCTGCTAAATTTGCTGTACATGGATGGACTGAAAGTATTCGCATGGAATTGGAAAAGGAACATGTGCCTGTTTCTGTAACATTGGTTCACCCAGGTAGAATTGATACACCTTATAATGAGCACGCTATGAGCTATATGGATAAACAACCAGGTCATAGAGGAATGATTTATCCGCCTGAAGCCGTAGCAGAAGCTATTTTATATGCAGCTGAAAATCCAAAAAGGGATTTATTTGTTGGTTCTCAAGCCAAGATCTTTATGATGTTGGGACGAGCATTCCCGCGTTTCACAGATAAATTAGTAGAAAAAGTAATGTACCCTACTCAACATCTAGATAGACCATCTAATCCCCCAGAAGAAAGCGGATTGTACCATGCGGGATATGGTTTACATGAGAGAGGAACTAAAGAAGGCTGGGTTCGCTCAAACAGTTATTATGTAAAAGCAGCTAAACATCCGATCATTACAACAGCTGCGATTACTGGAGTAGGAGCATTGCTTTTAATGGCTGCTAAAAAGAAAATATAAATATAAATAAAAGGCGGTAATACAAGTCTCATAATAGACTTGTATCACCGTCTTTTTGTGCATATTTGAGTGTCTTAATAGTAAGAAAAGTAAAACAATACTTGAAAGGCTCTGTGGAAAATTAAAGTGTTAAAGTTGGTGAAAGCTTCTTTAAACTTTGTTATATTGTTAGCTGATTTTAGAAACGCGGAAGTAATTATTTTTTTAACTTGATCAGATAAAAGGTATACTGTTAGCAAGAAGACTAATTCAGTTGCTTATATAAGAATATCAACTGTTTATGGGGTGAAAAAGATGTTCACAGATAAAAGGTTAACAGAAGCTTACAAAAATGCTAAAGTAGAAGAATTTGATGAGGATTCAAAATATATTTTCTTTAGTGATGTCCATCGAGGTAATGGGAATATAGCAGATGAGTTCACACGAAATCGAAATATCTTTCTTCATGCTTTAAAGTATTATTATAAACATGGATATACTTATGTTGAAGCAGGAGATGGAGATGAACTGTTAGAATACTCTGACTTTATTTATACAAAAAATGCACATAGTGAAGTGTACGACATTATCAAAAAGTTTTTTGATGATGATAGATTAATTAAATTGTATGGCAATCATGATATTGCTTTAAAAAATCCAAAGTTTGTTGAAAAGAATTACTATACAAATTATGATGAATACACAGAGGAATTTTTTGATTTCTTAAAAGGACTTAAGCCTATTGAGGCGCTTGTATTAAGGTACAAAAAAACGGGACAAGAAATTTTGACTGTACACGGTCACCAGGGTGATGCGCCTAATGATCAATTTGCTTTTTTTACTATGTTATCTTTAAAGTTTTTTTGGCGTTTTCTTCATGGATTTGGCATTAGAAATCCTTCGAGTCCAGTAAAAAATGTAACTAAAAGACATAAAATCGAGAAAAATTTTGGGAAATGGATAAGAAAGAATAAAATAATGCTCATTTGCGGTCATACACATCGATTTAAGTACCCTAAAGATAAAGATCTTCCCTATTTCAATACTGGTTGTTGCGTTTATCCAACGATTATTACCGGAATTGAAATAACTGAAGGGCAAGTTCGATTAGTACGTTGGGAAACTAAAGTAAGTAAAAAAGGTGTCTTAACTATTGAAAAAGATACCATGCGAGGGCCAGAGCCAATTGAAGAATTTGACATGCGGTTAGAAGGATGGAATAGAAACAATATCACAGAAAGAGTGGATTAAATTTAAGATAATTAAAGCTATAGTAAAAAGTTAATCTTTTTATTTCAATGTTTACAGAGTATGAGGGAATAAATTCAATAAGTTTTTAAAATTGGAATAACAAACCATCTAAAATGTAGAAGCTGCTCCAGAGATGCTAAAAGGTTTTGATTTTAAAGTAAACAACCAGTAGTGAAAGAACTTTTTTTGATTTTTTATGTAAACAAGAGTATACTGCTATAAGTGAAAACACAACGTATAAGAGGGAGAGCTTCTCCTTATTATACGTTGTGTTTATTATATTGTCTCATCTCATACCACTTAATACTAAGCGATTGAGGCATCGTAAATTTGTTTGATGGATTCTTTTAGTAAGTCGTTGTATTCATCATCTGATTGACTGGCACTTAATCCTTCAGATAAAGCTCTTGAAAAACTAGCAATTAGTCCCTGATTATGAGTTAAAGCTTCATTAGCTTTTTCACGTGTATAACCACCAGAAAGGGCCACTACTCTTATCACTCTAGGATGATCGATCAATTCTTTATAGAAATTATCAATTGTCGGGATAGAGAGTTTTAGCATAACATTATCTGATTCGCTTAAGTTATCTAGTTGAGACAGGATTTCATCTTTTAAAAGAGCTTCAGACTTCTCCTTATCTTTACTGTTAATATCCACTTCTGGTTCAATAATTGGCACAAGTCCTGCTGAGATAATTTGTTTGCCGACTTCGAATTGTTGGTCAACAACTTTTTTAATAGCTTCAGGATTGGCTTCTTTAATTAATGAGCGCATTTTTGTTCCAAAAATATGGCGTTCATTTGCTCTTTTTAACAATTCATCTAAGTCAGGGTTAGGTTTCATTAACTGAACACCGTCAGTTTCTTCTGCTAATCCTTTATCGACTTTTAAGAAAGGGACAACGCCTTTCTTTTCCCATAAATAATCGGCTGTATAAAGGTCTTCGACTTTGCGATCCATTGTTTGTTCAAATAAAATAGCCCCTAAGATTGAATCAGAATTAAAAGCAGGAGAAGTCATAAGACGAGTTCGCATTTCGTGAACTAAATCAAACATTTCATCTTCACCTGAATAGGCGCTAGGTGCAATGCCGTATAGTTCTAGAGCATTTGGTGTACTTCCACCGCTTTGGTCCAGTGCTGCAATAAAACCTTGTCCGTTTTTCATACGTTCGAATTGTTCTTTTTGCATAATTTCAGCTCCTTAGATTATTTTTTAGAACAATAAATAGGAAAGCTCAACCCATTGAATGGGCAATGAACCTTTCATTAATTAGTATAGCACTCAATGTTTTAAATTGAAAAAATAAGCTATTATAGGGCACTTTTCCTTCGAATGATTGGTTAAGAAAGGAAAAGCAATAGGTTATAAAGATAAATAAAGGAGAGAATTAAATGATTCAAGAAGAAAATAAAAATATGTCATTTACACAGATTATATCTATTTTAGGTGTTATTTTGATGGGGTCATTCGTGACCATATTAAATCAAACGCTTATGAGTACGGCTTTACCCAGTATTATGAAAGAATTTTCGATTACAACTACTCAAGGTCAATGGTTAACAACAGCCTACATGTTGATTAACGGAATCATGGTACCTATTACGGCGTACCTTGTAAACCGATTTACAACACGGCAGTTGTATCTTTTTTCAATGATCGTGTTTTCAATTGGTACATTGGTTGCTGCTACTTCCAGCGTTTATGGAGTATTGATTACTGGACGCATGATTCAGGCAATAGGAGCAGGAATTATTTTACCATTACAAATGATTGTCGTGTTGTATCTTTTTCCAATTGAAAAAAGGGGTTCAGCAATGGGTTTGATTGGTTTAGCAATGAACTTCGCTCCAGCAATTGGGCCAACATTCTCAGGTTGGGTAGTGCAAAATTACCACTGGAACATGTTGTTCTACTTTATTTTACCATTTGCTATTATAGATGTTATTGTTGCATTCTTTGTTTTGAAAAATGTTGGTGAAGTAGGTCGCCCTAAATTAGATTTGATCAGTGTCATCTATTCAACATTAGGTTTTGGCGGATTATTATTTGGTCTTAGTAATGCCTCTTCACATGATTTCATGAGTATTAATGTAGCTTTGCCTTTAATTGTTGGAATTATTGCTTTAATTCTACTGGTTAACCGCTGTAATCATTCAGAAGAACCTTTATTAAACTTTAGTATTTTTAAATATGGAGGGTACCGCTTGAATATTATTATTTCATTCGTATTGACTGCTGGAATGTACGGAGCTATAATCTTATTGCCAATTTACTTTCAAACGATACGCGGAATGACACCGATGGAATCAGGAATGATTCTTTTGCCAGGTTCACTCGTTATGGCTGTTATGAGTCCCATCACTGGTAGAATGTTTGATAAATATGGTTCTAAAAAATTAGCTATGAGTGGATTAATGTTGGTAACAGTTGGAACTTTTGTTATTGGTTTAATAAATATTAATACACCTATCTATATTATTGTAATACTGCAAATGGTTCGTACGTTAGGTTTTGCGTTAACGTTGATGCCTATTCAAACAGCAGCTTTCAATGCTGTCCCTCTAGAATTAGCTTCACATGCTGCAGCAATGTTTAATACTCAACGCCAATTAGCTGGATCAATGGGAACAGCTTTGTTTGTGGTTGTGATGATGCTTGTTTCTCAAAATAAACTAGCAGAACATGTTACAGGACAAATAGCTGATTTAGCAGGTTTTCAAATGGTCTTTAAATTAGTTGGGCTATTATCATTAGTAGCTTTCATTATGACGTTGTTCATCAAGGAAAAACCGTATTTACCTAAAAGAGAACTAGTCGAAAATAATTAAATCCTACTAAAAAGGTTCTAGAAATCATCATCAATTGATGATTTCTAGAACCTTTTTTTATTGGGGAATAAAAGTTTAATTCAAGTAAAGTAAAAACGCAATTCGATGAAACTAAAATTGAAGGCGATAAAATACAAGAAATCATTGTGAAACTAGGTTATCCAGTATTGTCTACAAAAATATTTTAAATGTAGTTTAAAAAATAATAAAAATTCAATCCAGATCATTGATGTGGTCTGGATTGTTTTTTTTAGATAAATCTAGTTTCTTGATAATCGTCAATTTAACTTTCTTAAAACAGCAGTAAAGTAAGAGTGTAGATAGATAAAAGAAATAGGAGGAAGAAAAGATGATCTCACATATCAATAAACATAAAAACCACATCGTTGTTTTATCAGGAATATTAATTGCTCTCGGATTTGTTTTCGGTTTCATTGGAAGTGAAAATCTAAAAAATGATGCTTTGATTGGTGCAACCCTCATTGCCAGTGTTCCTATCTTCATTAAAGCCATTCAAGCACTGCGCATGAAAGCTTTTAGTATTGATCTACTTGTAAGTATCGCAGTTATAGGAGCGTTATATATTGGAGAATATACAGAATCTTCTGTTGTAACATTCTTGTTCTTGTTCGGAGATTATCTGGAAATGAGAACTTTAGAAAAAACGCGTTCTTCATTAAGAGAACTAGTGGATATGGCTCCTCAAGAAGCATCTATTCTGCGTATAGACGGCAAAATAGAAACGATTCCCGTTGAAGATGTTGAAGAAGGTGATCGTGTCATTGTTCATCCAGGAGGAAAAATTCCTGTTGACGGCAAAATCGTATCTGGAAAAGCTTCAATCAATGAAGCCGCAATCACGGGAGAATCTGTACCAGCTTCAAAATCAATGAATGATAAAGTTTTTAGTGGAACCATTATAGATACTGGCTACCTCGAAATAATTGCTGAAAGAGTTGGGGATGATACAACATTTGCTAAAATCATTGAACTCGTGGAAGAAGCGCAAGAATCAAAATCCAAAGCAGAAAAATTTTTAGATAAATTTGCCAATATTTACACACCGGCAGTTGTTGTGTTATCCATACTTGTTTATGTCATTACGAGAGATTTGCATTTGGCTATCACTTTCTTGGTGATTGCTTGTCCGGGTGCTTTAGTTATTGGAGCTCCAGTGTCAAATGTTGCGGGTATCGGAAATGGTGCAAAAAACGGTGTATTGATCAAAGGCGGAGAAATTATGGATAAATTCTCTAAAGTAGATACGCTGGTATTTGATAAAACCGGTACATTAACCAAAGGAAAACCTCAAGTAACGGATATTCATACGTTCAATAACACCGATGCCAATAAATTATTAGAATTGGTTGCTAAAGCCGAAACAATTTCAGAACACCATTTAGGGCAAACAATCGTGAAAGAAGCCGAGTCTCGCGGTTTGGACTTTGCGGCTATGGAAATTAAAGACGGTGAAGCGATTAAAGGAAATGGAATTAAAGCTGTTGTAAATTCCCAGCACGTTATAGCCGGGAATCGTAAATTAATGAAAACAGAAAATGTTACTATTTCGACTAGTGCTGAAACGTACGCAGTCAAGCGTGAAAAAGCTGGCAACTCAGCTGTCTTTATTGCGCTAGAAGGACAACTAGTAGGAATTGTCTCCATCGCCGATCAAATTCGTGACGATGCAGAAATGGCTTTAGCTCAAATGAGGGGAAATGGCATTAAAAAAATCGTTATGTTAACGGGTGACAACAAACACACTGCAGAAGCGGTTGCCACAGCATTAGGATTAGACGAATTCCATGCTGAATTATTACCGGAAAACAAAGTGGAATATGTGAAACGACTGAAAGAATCTGGTCATATTGTTGCTATGGCAGGAGATGGAATCAACGATGCTCCGGCAATTGCCACTGCCGATATTGGTTTAGCAATGGGTGAAGGCGGAACAGATATTTCTATGGAGACGGCAGATGTGGTTTTAATGGCAGACAAATTGATGCAATTCTCGCATGCTTATTCATTAGCTAAAGCAACGACTCGTAATATGAAACAAAATATTTTTATTGCTGTGGGAGTTGTCGCTATTCTACTAACCGGTGTTTTAATGGGAAGTGTTCATTTAGCATCCGGAATGTTTATCCATGAAGCAAGTGTACTGGTGGTTATCTTAAATGCAATGCGTTTGATTCACTTTAACCGTAAAAATATGCAGGCAGCCAATGAAATGAGCGCAGTGTCTGTCCACGTTTAATTTGCTTAAAGGATTTCCATTTGAAAGGAGTGATGAGGTAAAGAAGTTAGGTAAAAACGATAAAAACATTATTTATTTTAGGAGGAATCATCAATGTCAGAAGAACACAGCCACCACAATCCAACGGCAGCAGCAATGACAAATCATATCATTGCTAACCAAGGTATACTACAAATCAAGCTACATCAATATCACTGGTATGTAAAAGGACCGAACTTCTTTACCTTGCATGAAAAATTTGAAGAATTATACACTGAAAGTACTCAGTATTATGATAAAATTGCTGAACGTTTAATTGCATCAGGAGCAAAACCATTTTCAACAGCAGAACAATACATTCAATATTCATTTGTACAAGAAGCTGCTTCAGGAAAATACTTGTCCGCAGAAGAAATGGTGGAAAACTTAGTTGATGACTATCGTACAACCCGTGATGTCGCCGGACGTGCCATCATATTGGCACAAAATGAAAATGATACTGTATTGGAAGATCTGTTAATTGACTACAAAGGCTATTTAGATAAAACAATTTGGATGCTGCAAGCTTTTCTTGGCAAAAAGGCTCTTGAAGGCGAAGAGGATGACTAGAGCGTGTTTTAAAACTAATTCGTCAAGAGAAAAATAGTTGTTAAATAGACAAAGACTAAATAAAATATTGCAATAGGTCTCTCCATTGCTTATTTGATAGTGAGAAGGGAAATTACTATCAGGTTCAACGTAGAATTTTATTTGAGTAGACACAGCGAGCTTTAGTTCGATCAACTCAGAGCCGTTTTCTATTTGAGTTGATGTAACGAGCCTTAGTTCGATTAACTCAGAGCCGTTTTCTATTTGAGTTGATGTAACGAGCCTTAATTCGATTAACTCAGAGCCGTTTTCTATTTGAGTTGATGTAACAAGCCTTAATTCGATTAACTCAGAGCCTTTTTCTATTTGAGTTGATGTAACGAGTCTTAGTTCGATTAACTCAGAACCATTTTCTGTTTGAGTAGACGCAATAAGTCCTATTTCGACTAGCTCAGAATAGTAATCTAAGTTTATTAACACAAAAGGAATGGGATAATTATCCCATTCCTTTTGTGTTAATAAACTTGCAGTTCTGTTTTTCATTGTATGACTTGGAAATTATGAAATGTATCTGGTTTGATCCTATCGTGTTTTTTAAAGTAATTTGCAATTAGTTCGGTCATATCAATCGTGACTTCTCTAATAATTTTATCAGCGCTAAACATATCATAATTTCCACCACCTACTGCTCGATATTGATTGATGACAATTTCTAATCGATCATCTTTTTGAATAAGGGCACCATTGTGACGGAGCTGGCAAATACGACTACCGATTGGAAGTGAAACGTCAATGGTATAATCGATTCCAGCGTACATATCGTAGTTGTATTGTTGGGCTTTAGGATAGAGAAAAGCTGGACTGATCTCAAGCTGTCCGTTTGCCGATGGACTAAAGTAGCTGGCTGATTTTTCTAAAGCACGTTTTAAGTCATTTCCGGTTACTTCTACGACTGCAAGCGTATTTGGATAAATGTAGTTCGTAACGATATCACGCATTGTTACAGTTGGTCCAAAACCTTTGCTATCATTTGTGAAAAGAGCTGTACCAGAAATGGTTGTTCCAGTTGCCTTCATTTGAACTTTATGAATAAAATCAATATAAGGATGACCGGTTAAGCGAACTTGAAAAGGATCCATGATCCACATAGTACCCTCTATTTCTCCGATTTTTTGATCTAACCAATCTTCGATCTCATCTTGAAAACCACTGTATTTTTCTGCCGTTTGAGAATCGATCTTAGTATCGTTAGCTGAGATAAGCTCAGCTGTCTTAGAAAGAATAGTGGTTTTTTCATCCTTTTTTTCTATTGTTAAAGAAACTTTTCCAATGTTGTGTCCTTTGTCTCCAGGTTGCACGATAGCAACAGAAGAGTTCACAGTAGCAATTTCTCGGTGTTGATGTCCAGTTAGCAAAACATCGATCCCAGGAATTATTTTCAAAAGTTCGAACCCTTCATTTTCACCGGTTAAAGCTTCTGTAGGTTCACCAGTGGTTAAGTCTTTTTCAAAACCACCATGATAACTGACGATGACGACATCTGCCAATTCTTGTAATTTTGGGACGTATTCTTGGGCACATGTAACAGCTGATTGAAATGATAATCCAGCAATAGACGCAGGTTGTTCCCAATTTGGAATGTATTGAGTTGTCAGTCCTAATACAGCTACCGTTAAGTTGTCAAACGTGAATAATTCATAAGGTTTACCAAATGCCGGCTGACCTTGATCGTTTAAAATATTGGCACATAAAATAGGATAATCAAGTGTCGTTATAGCGTCAGTCAAGTATTCTTTTCCATAATTAAATTCATGATTGCCTAATACTCCTGCATCAAAACCGATGTCATTAAGAATCGATGTATAACGTGCAGGATGTTTCGTTTGTTTGGCTGTATAGTAAGTTAAAGGGGAGCCTTGTAAGAAATCCCCATTATCAATCACCAATACAGGATCCGTTTCTTTGGCTTTTATTTCTTTGATGATAGAGTCGATTTTCAACAATCCGAATGGCAAATCTTGATCTCTTTGTTTGTAATCGGTTGGGTAAATATACCCATGGATATCGCTTGTGGATAGAATAGTTAATTTCATAAAAAGACTCCTTTAAAATTCATTGGTTAACCTTTAACGAGGCTTGCTCTCATTTTGTTGGAGAAGAACTCCACTAGTAAAATCAAGACGATCAACCCAATCAGTATAGATCCTACTTCATTCCAACGGTAAGAATTCATTGCGAATATCAATGGAGCGCCCACACCACCAGCACCAACAAGTCCTAGTATCGTAGCATCACGTAAGTTCATATCGAAGCGGTAGATTGTAACCGATAAAAAGTTTGAAAAAAGCTGGGGAATGATTCCGAAGCGAATTTTTTCAAAAGTTGTACACCCCATTGAAGTCAAGGATTCCAAAATGCTGGTATCTAAGTCTTCAATAATATCTACATATAATTTTGAAACCATTCCAATTGAAGTAATAGACATCGTCAATACTCCGGCAAATGGACCTGGACCAGTAATGCGGATAAACATCAAGCCATATACCAAAGCTGGAACAGTTCGGATGGCAATAACGATTAAACGTACCAGGTAAGCTAATGGAGCAGGTACGACGCTAGGAGCCATTAAGAAAGCAATCGGTATGGCTAAAATAGCTCCAAAGATGGTTCCTAAAAAGGCGATACAGATGGTTTCAAATAAAAGATATAGTACACCACTAGTGGTCAATCCGAATAATAAGTTTAAATCTGGATTTAAAAGACCTTTGAAAATATTTGATGCGATTGTCAATCCACTATCGTTCAGGCTTTGTACTTCAATAGAAGAAACAGACCAAATAAAAGCAATGAACAAAATGGTGATTATACTCATTAAGTATAATCCTTTCTTGGGTTCTTGTTCAAATTGAATTTCAATCATTTCCGACATGGGTTACACTCCTCATTGTAATTTCTTTCTAAAATGTTCACTGATTCGTTCAATAATAAAGACCGTTACAGCCAAAACAACTAAAATCATACCAACACTGGAATAATCACGCCAACCCAGTCTTTCGTTTAAAAGCAGTCCAAGACCTCCGGCACCGACATACCCTAATATAGAAGCGTAGCGGACATTTCCTTCAAAACAAAATAAAGACGTAGATAGATAAGTTGGTAAGATTTCTGGAATAATCGCGTATCGAAAAGATTGTAGCTTGGTTAACCCCATAGATTCTAATGCTTCAAATGAGCCCATATCGATATTTTCGATTTGTTCGTATAGAAGTTTTCCGATATAGGACAAGGTAAACAAAAAAATCGCAATCGTTCCAGCCATCGTACCTAGCCCAAAAACAAAAGTAGCAATCAATGCGGTAACTAAAGTAGGTAAAGTTCTTAGAACGCTGAGAATGAATTTGAAAAAACCGGCTGTGATCTTACTTTTTATGATATTTGAAGAAGCCAATAGCGCGAAAACAATAGCGACTAATGAGCCAAGAAGGGAACCGACTAATGACATTTTAATAGTGTCTAATAAAGGTTTCCAAATATTCGGTAAGTAATCGATATTTGGTGGGATCATATCATTTAAAATAATGAAAAATTCTTGCCAACGATTTAGAAGGGTAGCGAAGCTGAACCCTGTTACATTTACCGAAATGACAAAACCAATTGCGATTAAAACCAGAACAAAAGGTGTTTTGGTTCTTTTTTCTTCAACTATTTTATTGTTGGCCAACATAATTTTTTTTGGTGGAAATAACTTGTCATAAATCATCATTTTCATGCACTCCTAAGATTGTGGTTGTAAAGTTGGGTTTACACTTAGTTCGTCTTGAACTTGAGCATGTCCGTAAATAAGATCTAAAATAGGCTGAGTAACATCACTTGCTTTGCCATCATAGACGACTTGTCCTTTTCGAATGCCGATTACGCGATCAGCATACTCTAAAGCCAACTCTACATGGTGAATATTTAAAAGGATCGACATGTGGGTATCTTTATTGATTTTTTTGAAATCATCCATAACTTGTTTAGCGGTCACGGGGTCTAATGAAGCAACAGGTTCATCTGCTAAAATAATTTCTGGTGATTGAGCAAGTGTTCGTGCTAAAGCAACACGCTGTTGTTGTCCACCAGAAAGTTGATTGACACGCATGAAAGCTTTATCTAAAATCCCCACTTTATCTAAAGCAGTTAAAGCAGTAAGTTTAGTTTCTTTAGGGAAAATACCCAATACTTTTCTCCAATAAGGCAGTTCAGGAACAGAAGACATTAAGACGTTATTTAAAACCGTAGTTCGTGTAACTAAATTAAAGGATTGAAAGATCATGCCCACTCTTCTGCGGTATTGTCGAATCTCTTTTCCTTTTAAGGCACTAACATCGATGCCATTAACCATTAATTTTCCGCTATTAATATCATGCATGCGGTTGACACAACGAATAAGCGTAGATTTTCCGGCACCAGATAGCCCGATAATCGCTACAAATTCTCCTTGTTCAATTTTTAAGTTTACGTTGCTCAATGCGGTCACGCCATTTGGATATGTTTTGTTTACATCAATAAATTCTATCACGTAATCATTAGTCCTTTCCAAAAATAAAACTATGAAGGAGTGTGACAAAAAGCGTTTAGACCCGAATCACTGGATCGAATAAGCGCAGCATGGTCATTGACCATCGAGCATTATTCGTGAAGTGGACGTCGGGTCTGCTTTTTTGAACACGTTCTAAAATAATCATATAGGAAGGGACTAAGACTTTTGTCTCAGCCCCCTTCACAGTTTCATTTGGTTTATTTTTAATTAGTAAAGTCAGTTTGAACGTTTTATTGGATTCCTAGATCTTGAACGATTTTTTGAGCAGCTCTTTCATCATCGTATTCTGCATCTTCCGTTACTTTGTACCCTTCGTGACTATAGACAGAAATAACTTCTTTTCCTTCGTCTGTTTCAGCAATGTTAATAAATGCTTCTTGCAAAGCTGCTTTTAATTCGTCATCCATTTTGTCAGAGTTTTTGCTGACACTGATGGTGTCGTTGTAAATTCCTGGAGTAACCCCAACAACAGCCGTTTCATCCCAAATGTTTTCTGTTCTACCGTATTCTGAAGTCCAAGTATCTTCGTAGTCTCTTCTGCCATCAGCAAATGTAACCAAAAGGTCAACTTGTTCAGAAGCGAGACGAGCAAATGAACTTCCATATGAATCAGCTTGAACCACTTTTTCTAAGTCTGTAATGGATTTTCCGAAATTCTCATCTAGCCATAACGTTGGGTAGATGTAGCCTGCAGAAGAAGAGGAAGACATTACGCTCCACGAAGCACTATTCATGTCTTCAAATGTTAATTCTTCACCGCTATTAATTTTAGCAGCTAACTCTTGGCCTTTTTCAGAAGGACCTGCAATGATCAGTGAACGATAAGAAGTCACTTGTTCATCGGTTGCTTCAGTAGGTGTGTTTTTGTTCCAGTCAGCTGGATTGTCCGAATCATTGCTTAATCCGGCTCTTGTAGAAGTTAAAATTACTTCAGCACCGTCATCGTATAATACATAGGTTCCACCAGGGATAAAGCCGACATCTAATGTACCAGCGGAAAGAGATTCCCCTACAGCTTCATAGTTGGTTCCAACTGTGATATCAACCTCATCGAGGTCGTAACCTAAAGTTGACATTTCATCAATTAGTAAATCCTTTAGTGGCTCTGTTGCTGTAACGATTTCTTCAGGATCTCGTGAAGGGACAAAACCAATCGAAAGTGTATCAAGCTCGATTGCTCCATCAGTATTTGTGGCTGCAGATTCACTGTTGGCCGCTTCGTTGCCACATCCAACTAATAACCCCGCTAATAATGCTGCTCCTATGTACTTACCGAATTTCTTATGCATGTAATTAAATCCTCCTGTATTTTTATTTTCACAAACAATTAACACATAAAACATTGTATCATTCGTGTTATTTAAAAGATAGTTTTTTTTAGAAAAACATAAAAAATAGAAATGCTTGTTTTTTTTAATGATTATACTTGTTTGAAAGGAGTTAAATCAAAAAAACAACTATTTATAGTTTCTGAAAGGTATTAATCAATTAAATTTAAAAAATCATTTGCTTTAATTTTATTATAAAACACGAATATTAAATTCAAATAGATTATTTGTATTATTTTTGTAAATTTCTTGCTAGTTAAGTGTTAAGTAAGAATGAACATGAACATCAAAAATTAGAAAGTAAGAGTTGAAATAGTTGTGTTCAATTTCCATTAATCTTACTATTGATTAGTAGGGTTAGTCTGACGATTTAATGTTTACAGTACTATTAAGAAAGTTGAAAGGATGGTAAATGATGAAAAGTGAAAAAGTATATTTAACGATAGCGACTTTAGCAACATCTTTAACCTTAGTAGCATGCGGGACAGGAGATGAAGGAACGGATATGTCTTTTTCAGAATCCAGCAGTTCAACAAGCATGAATATGGAAGACTCAAGCATGATGAATTCTGATTCAGATATGGATATGGAAGGTATGATGCATGATGATTCAGGTGAAGTACCAGATGATCTTAAAGAAGCTGCAGATCCAACATATGAAGTAGGGAGTACCGCTGTTATTCAAGCTGACCATATGGAAGGCATGAAAGGAGCCGAAGCCACAATTGTAGGAGCATTTGACACTACGGTTTATGAAGTTTCTTATCAGCCAACGACTGGCGCAAAAAGAGTTGAAAACCACAAATGGGTCACACAAGAAGAGATTGAAGAAGCAGGAGACGAAGTTATTGCAAATGGTGTTGAAGTGACATTAAAAGCTGATCACATGGAGGGTATGGATGATGCACCAGCCATTATTGAAGCTTCAAAAACCACAACTATCTATATGATTGATTACGAACCTACAACGGGCGGAGATACGATTAAAAATCATAAATGGGTGACAGAAGATGAGCTTTCGTCAGAACAATAATGAATAAAAAGTAAATTAAGTAAGTAGCAGGATAGAAGCCATTGTATTGGAATCTATCCTGCTATTTTATCGAAATCGTTTAATATAGACGAAGTGATGGTTCTGAATCACATGGGAAATTTCCCAGGAAATGAAAAAAGTACCTATTAAGGAATGCCGATTTTTTTGAGGGTCAGAGGATTGAACTAAAAAAATGTGGATGGTATAGTTTGTTTATGGAAGCGATTTCATAAAAAGAATAAGGAGATGAAAAGAAAATGATGCAAAAACTACAGCGGTTTGGCGGTGCAATGTTTACTCCGGTTTTATTATTTGCTTTCTCAGGTATTATCTTAGCCATTGCTATTATGCTTCAAAATACATTAATTGTTGGAAACATTGCAACTGCGGGTACAATGTGGGCGAACTTTTGGTCAATTGTTGAAGCAGGTGGTTGGACTGTATTCAATCAGATGGAATTACTATTTGTTATTGGTCTACCTCTTGGATTAGCTAAAAAAGCTAGTGGAAGAGCAGCATTAGAATCAGTCGTTGTTTATATGACGTTTAACAATTTTGTTGGAAAAATTCTTGAACTGATGGGTCCAACTTTTGGAGTAGACTTTGCACAAGAAGCTGGCGGAGACAGCGGGATAAAAATGATTGCTGGAATTAAAACATTAGATACCAACTTAATCGGTGCTATTTTAGTTGCTGCAATTGTTGTTTGGTTACATAACCGTTTCTTTGAAACTAAACTACCAGATTTCTTAGGTATTTTCCAAGGGTCTTCATTAGTTGTTATGATAGGATTTTTCCTAATGCTTCCGTTAGCATTTTTAACAGCTTGGGGCTGGCCGATCATTCAAGGTTTGATTAGTTCAATGCAAGGTTTCTTAGCTTCATCAGGAACATTAGGTGTATGGCTATACGTATTCTTGGAAAGACTTTTGATACCAACTGGAATGCATCATTTCATTTATCAACCATTCATTTATGGTCCAGCAGTTGTAGAAGGCGGGATTACAGCTTATTGGCTAAATAATTTAAGCGATTTCGCTTCATCGACGGTTCCACTTAAAGAGTTATTCCCGGCTGGTGGATTTGGGTTACACAATGTTTCGAAAATCTTTGCTCCTCTTGGTATAGCAGCAGCATTTTACGCAACAGCAGATCCAGCTAAAAAGAAAAAAACATTGGCTTTATTGATTCCGACAGCTTTAACAGCAGTTCTTGCTGGTATTACAGAACCGTTTGAATTTACGTTCTTATTTATTGCACCACAATTGTTCTTAATACATGCTGCTTTAGCGGCTACTTTAGGAGCAACCGTTTATGCATTTGGCGTTGTAGGTGATGTAGGTAGTGGATTGATTACGATGTTGACACAATTTATTATACCCATGTCAATCAATCATCTCGGAACAGTATTAACTTTAGTTGGAACTGGGTTAGCATTTAGTGTCATTTACTTCTTTGTATTCCGTTTTGCCATTTTAAAATTTGATATCAAAACACCAGGTAGAGAATTAGAAGAAGAAGTTAAAATGTATTCTAAAAAAGATTACCGTGAAAGACAAGCAAATGGAAAAACAGTTCCAGCAAATGGTGGAGCCTATGCAAGTAGTGCAGCTCATTATTTAGAAGGACTTGGCGGTACAGCCAATATTGCGGATGTAAATAATTGTGCTACAAGATTAAGAGTGTCCGTTAAAGATGAAAACCTGGTCAAAGAAGACGGTTTCTTTAAAGCAGCAGGTGCTCATGGAGTCGTTCGTAAAGGAAAAGCCTTCCAAATTATCGTTGGATTGGATGTGCCTCAAGTAAGAGATGCATTTGAAGACGAAATGAAAAGTACTGGAAATTTAGTAGATACTCAGAGCCAAACAGAACCAACGATTTAAAAAAAATAAACTTAAGGAGTAGATAAATATGACTTTAAAAAAACAATCAATTTTAGTAGCAGGTGGAGGAAGTACTTTTACACCAGGAATCATTATGATGTTATTAGAAAATTTAGAAATATTCCCGATTCGTCAAATCAAATTTTATGACAATGATGAGGAAAGACAAAAACAAATTGCAGATGCTGTAGAAATCGTATTAAAAGAACGTGCACCAGAAATTGAATTTCTTGCAACTACTGATCCAGAAACAGCTTTTACTGATATCGACTTTGCGATGGCACATATCCGAGTTGGGAAATATGCTATGCGTGAGCAAGATGAAAAAATCCCTTTAAAATATGGCGTAATTGGACAAGAAACATGTGGACCAGGTGGAATTTCTTATGGGATGCGTTCAATTGGAGGCGTATTAGAATTAATTGATTATATGGAACAATACTCGCCAGATGCTTGGATGTTGAACTATTCGAATCCAGCAGCAATCGTGGCAGAAGCGACTCGCAAACTAAGACCAAACAGCAAAATTATCAATATTTGTGATATGCCGGTTGGAATCGAACACCGTATGGCGGAGATTTTAGGACTGAAAAGCCGTAAAGACATGACAGTTCGATACTACGGCTTGAATCACTTTGGTTGGTGGACAGATATTCGTGATAAAGATGGTAATGATTTGATGCCGGCAATCAAAAAACATGTTGCGGATCACGGATATGTTACTCCCGGAGAACTAGAAGGCATTCCAGGTGAAGATATTGAGCCAAGTTGGATGCACACATATGGTAAAGCAAAAGAAACCTTTGCTTTAGATCCAAATACTTTACCAAATACGTATTTGAAGTACTACTTGTTCCCACAAGATGAAGCTGAAAAATCAAATCCTAATTACACACGTGCGAATGAAGTAATGGATAACCGTGAAAAACAAGTCTTTTCTGAATGCAACCGTATTTCAAATATTAAGACAGCGGAAGATGCAAAGTTAGTAACAGATGATCATGCTTCATATATTGTCGATTTAGCAAGAGCGATTGCTTATAATACTCATGAAAGAATGTTATTGATCGTACCAAATGATGGCGCCATCTCTAACTTTGATCCGACAGCTATGGTAGAAATCCCATGTATCGTAGGTTCAAATGGCCCAGAAACAATCAATCAAGGAGAAATTCCACGTTTCCAAAAAGGAATGATGGAACAACAAGTAGCTGTTGAAAAATTAGTCGTTGAAGCTTGGGAAGAAGGTTCTTACCAAAAATTATGGCAAGCACTGACCGTATCTAAAATTGTACCTAATGCTCGTGTAGCACGCGAAATACTAGATGACTTAATAGTAGCTAATAAAGGTTTTTGGCCTGAATTAAGTTAATCAGCTATGCTATAATAGTGTATATAAAAACATGGAGAGAACGTATTCTTCATGTTTTTATACATTGCTAATAGCAGGGAGAGATTTACTTGGGTTTAGAAGTACTCGTCAACCAGCATTTTCATGAATTAAATGAAAATGACTTGCAAATCATATCATACGTTATGAAACATAAAAATAAATGCCAAACGATGCCGATTGTTGAATTGGCACAAAAAACCCTTACTTCAAAATCATCCATTGTAAGGTTGGCAAAGAAATTAGGCTTCTCAGGATTTAGTGAATTTAAATACAGTTTAAAAAATGATTCCGACAAAACACAAAGGAACGAGGCTCAAGTGAATTTTAGTTCGCTGCAAAGTGAAGACAGTAAGGCAACTGCAAAGTTATTTAATCAAACAGACGTAGTTCCTATCTTAAAAGAAATTTATTCTGCGAAACGCATTTTTTGTTATGGAACAGGTTGGGGACAAAGAGATGTTCTTTCTGATTTTAGACGAAACATGGTACCGTTAGAAAAGTTTTTAATTCTTTTATCCGCTCAAAGAGAGCTACAAATGGCTGCAGCATCGACTATCACAGAAGACGATTTGTTAATTGTCTTATCTTTAAGCGGAGATATTCAAGAAGTGAAAGATGAAATGACCATGCTTAAACTGAAAGAAATTCCTATCTTATCTATTACTAGTCTAAGAAACAACAATTTAGCTTCTATGGCAACACACAATCTCTATTTCCAAGCTACACCAATTGTTTTAAATGGCGAAGATATCTTTTCCTTCTTACCACTTTTTCAAGTTACCGACTCATTATTTAGAACTTATCTTGATTTTTATCAACAAAACGAGTTTGAAAGGCAGGATGAATAAATGAAAAATCCGTTATCTTCAGTACAAAATAAAGTTCAGCCAGCGCTCTTTTTACGAGTTTACTTAATTTTAGCTCCACTTCTGTTCTTTATTTATTTTGCTGTAAACGCTGGATTAAGAGGTGAAAGCTTTGCTGTGTATTTAACAAGTCAGCCGATCAATCCAGTTATGTTGTTGATTGCTTTGCTGTCATTCTTCTGGTTTGCGGTATTGTCTACGGCACAAAATCAACCAAGTAAAAAAATTTGGAAGCGAACGATGATTGCTTTTATGGCAAGTAATCTATTGACTGGAAATGTAGTAGCTATTATTCTCGGCTATATGTCTATAAAGCAAGGAACAGTGTTAAAGGAAAATAAAGAAGTCGCAGTACCTAATTTGCCGTTACTATTAACAGTAATCATTGGTATTTTAACAGTGCTATCGCTATTCGTGTGTTTTGCGTTTATCCGAATTACCTTAGCCTAAAAAATAGTTGAGTAAAACCACTTTAAACAGTGGTTTTTTTATGGATCATTTTGGTTAAATGGTATAATAAATCGTAAATAGCCCTATCGGCTTCAAAAAGAGGAGGATATCTAATGATCTATACAATCACTTTAAACCCAACGATTGATCGTTTGTTGCACCTTGATGGAGAGCTGACCAAAGAAAAGAACAATCGCCTAGAGAGCATTGCTTATGATATAGGAGGCAAAGGGCATCATGGTTCGTTTGCTATGAGTAAATTGGGCGTGGAAAATCAAGCGTTAGGCTTTTGTGGCACGACCAATAAAGGACAATTAGATAAAATATTGGAACAAAAAAATATCAACCATGACTTTGTAGAAATTTATGGCAAACCAACAAGAGAAAGTTATGTAATCTTAGAAAAAGGAATCAGCGGCAGTATTCTGATTACTGAAAAAGGGTACGACGTTTCTAGTTATGCTAAATCTTTATTATTTGATAAAATCGAAGAAAAGGTGGAAGCGGAAGACACTGTTTTGATAGCGGGTTCTATGCCTCCGGGTTTTGAAATTAAAGATTTAGAAAAATTAATGAGGTTATTGAACAAAATAGGTTGTTTTATTGCTTGCGATCTTTCAGGGGAAGCTTTAAGAACGGCTGTGAAATCTGGTGTAAATTTTATTAAACCAAACCGATTTGAAATACAAGAATTGTCCAAACAAGGTCAGACGCTTGTAGAAACAGTAAAAGAACTAACAAAAACAATTGATTACGTCATCGTATCTCAGGGCGGATCAGGTAGTCTATGTGGACATGCAGACGAATTGTATCAAATCAAACCTCCTTCAGTAGTCGTTAAAAATGATACAGGTGCTGGCGATTGTTTTGTCGGTTCATTTTTAGCTTCTATAACGCAGCAAAAGTCTTTTGTTGATGCTTTAACGTTTGCTACAGCTTGTTCAGCTAGTAAAGTGCAATATAATGATAGTTCATCCTTTAGTGTCAAAGATGCTGAGAACTTACAAAAAAAAGTAGTAGTAGAAAAAATAAACTAATCAATAACGTAATCTTAATGTTACTCGACTAGGAATGAACAGTTGACAATAAAATTGGAGATTGTTACAATGAGTCTACTTTAACCGTGTGAGCGCTCACCATTAAAGAAAACTAAAAAAATTAAACTAAGAAGGAGGAAGCGAATATGAAAAAGATGAGCTGTATGAACGTGTTGTGTTGTCCATGTTGTATGAACCACTCATGTTATCAGCAATCATCTTTTACTAGAGCTTCTTTCCTAATTAAATAACTAGGGTAGCTCTATCAATACGGACAAGACACAACTAAGGTTGCTTTTGGCATGCTTAGGGCGTTTTTTCGTTAATTGTTAAGGTGATCCAACTGTGCATGAGTGTATACCACTCATGCACTTTTTTTGTACTCTTTATTAACCGATTGGAGGAAGATAGATCATGTCAGGAAATACTAGAACGATGAAAAAGCCAAGCTTAATGTTGCAAGTTATCATTGGGGCTGTAGCAGGTATAATTGTGGGGTACTTCAGTAAAAATGCAGGGCTTCAGTTAGAAATACTCGGGACGATATTCATGAACTTGATTCAAATGATTATAGTACCACTTATTTTTCCAGTTATTATTTTAGCTATCGTTAATATTAGTGATTCTAAAAGTTTTGGAAAAGTGGCAGGTAAGTCTTTTGTTTATTTCTTTTCTGTAACAACTGGGCTAATTATACTGAGTATTTTAGCGGGGAAATGGACTGGAATTGGCAGTAACTTCCAAACAGGAAGCATTTCAACCGAGTCACTTGATGGGATAGCAAGCGGGATTGATTTTCAAAGCTTTCTCCTAAGCATCGTACCAAGCAATCTATTTCAAGCGTTCGCAGATGGTAATCTGTTGCCGATTATCTTTTTCGGTATTTTTCTAGGACTGTCTTTAGTATCTATAGGTGAAAAAGGAAGACCTGTTATTGTATTTTTTGAATCATGGTCGCAGGCGATGTTTAAAATGGTAGATTATGCAATTTCTTTTGCTCCCATTGGTGTATTTGGATTTCTGGCATATGATATAGCCGCCTATGGTATCGGAAACTTGCTTTCTTTAGGGCAATTCGTCTTGTTTACGTACCTTGCGTTCATGGTCGTAGTCTTACTCGTTTTTCCAATAATTGCTTGGTTTTTCCATGTACCCTACTTCGCATTACTTAAAGAAATTAGCGATCTGATCGTTCTTGTTTTCACGACAGGCAGCTCAAGCGTGGTATTGCCATCTCTTATTGATCGCTTAAAGAAATTTGGCGTATCGCCGGCGGTTTCTTCTTTTGTAACCCCGCTTGGTTATTCATTTAATTTAGATGGAGCATGTGTTTATATTAGCTTAGCAACAATGTTTATTGTTAACATGTATGATGTAACACTAGGATTTGGCGAGATTGTCGCGCTTGTTTTATTTTTAACCATCATTACTAAAGGCATTGCAGCCGTTCCTTCGGGAGCAGTAGTGGTATTGTTAGCAGCAGCAACACAACTTGGCTTACCTGCTGAAGGAGTTGCACTGATGGTTTCAGTAGACTTCTTTATCAACATGGGCCGGTCAGCAGTTAACGTTGTTGGAAATGCATTAGCACCAGTTCTAATTGCTCAATCAGAAACTGCATTTGAGTATGAGAAAAATAGAAATTTCACTAAAGAAGCTTTGGAAGCTGAGAAATAACAAGGAAAACATAAAAATGAATGAGGAGAGATTAAAATGAAAAAAATATATATTATCCATGAAAATAACGATTGGACAAGACATTTGACCGCACGCTTAGATGAAATCAATACCCCTTATGAATTATGGGACTTATCTGATGGATTGATCGATATTCAAGAAGAACCACCTGAAGGGATTTTCTATAATCGAATGAGTGCTTCTTCTCATACACGTGGACATCGATACGCGCCAGAATTAACGGATAATCTATTGACTTGGCTGGAAAGTCGTAATGCAATTGTGTTCAACGGAACAAAAGCCATTGAATTAGAAGTCAGTAAATTAAAGCAACACTTAGCTTTGCAAAAATATGGGATTCAAACACCTGAGACATACGGGGCAGTTGGAAAAGAACACATCCTTAAAGCAGCTGAAAAATTGAATAAATTTCCATTTATCATCAAGCACAATCGTGCAGGAAAAGGTTTGGGCGTCCGTTTATTGCAATCAATTGAAGAGCTAAAAACATATGTGTCTGGTCCGGAATTTGAAGATTCAATTGATGGTATCAGCTTAATTCAAGAATACATCAAGCCAGCCGATGGAACGATTGTCCGTTCAGAGTTTATTGGTGGGAAATTCTTTTATGCTGTAAAAGTCGATTCAAGTGACGGCTTTGAATTATGCCCAGCAGACAGTTGCCAAATTGGTGATGTGCCCGTAGTTAATAAATTTACAATTATTGATTCATTGCCAAGTGAACAAATTAAACAATATGAACACTTTCTTAAAGAACAAAAGATTGATGTAGCAGCTATTGAATTTATTTTTGACGCTGATGGAGTAGCGCATGCATACGATGTAAATACAAACACCAATTACAATGCTGATGCTGAAAAAGTAGCAGAGAAGTTTGCTATGTTAGCATTAGCAAACTTCTTAAAATCAGAATTGGAAAAAGTAGAATAATAACCTAAAACTTAGAATGAACTAAAGACCTAAGACTTACTTAAGTCTACAGCTATGGCCTTATTTTCAATTCCAAAGAAGCAGATTGATAGGAATTTTTCGATTAAATTGTTATTATATCAGTAAGGAGATGATTATATGTTAGCTAAAGCAAAATTAGGTTTGATTAGTGGAAGTGCTCTTGTATTATTAGCAGCTTGTGGAACGGAAACGCCTAATGAAGAAGCACCTACTTCGACACCAGAGTCAGAAGCATCTAGTTCGATGGAAAGTTCTGCCACGTCAAATTCAGCAGATTCTAGTTCTACGTCATCAACAAACTTTGAAGGGAAGAGCTTTTCAGTAACCTATGAACAAGCGGTTGCTGATTTCCAAGAAGCTTATCCTGATGCAGCTATCTCTTCAGTAGATTTCGATAAAGATTTTGGCGAGTATACTTTTGAAATCAATGGTTTTGATGATACTCAAGAAATTGAATGGGAAGTTAACGCTGAAACTGGCGAAGAGACAAAAAACAATACTGAAAAGAAAGACTCAGATTTTGACGATCAAGAATTGATGACAGATGATGTAATGGCTATAGATGAATTGATTGCTAATTCTGAAGAAGAAGCCCCCAATGCTACTATGGTTTCTTGGAACCTAGAAGTTGATGAGGATACAAAAACACCTGTCTTTACAGGGGAGTTTGAAGAAGGAAACAATGAAGTAGATGTACTTTTAAATGCTGAAACTGGTGAATTCTTATCTACAGATAACGACTAAAATAGATAAACTGCCAACCTTTTCTTTTGGGTTCGGCAGTTTTTTTGTTATCCTAGATCTAATGAACCTATTTTTTAATAAATCGGTTATACATAAACGTTATTCAGGAGGAAGATAAATGAATGCACCACTTTTGACTATTAATCAATTAGGCTATGAAGCAGAAGGGAAAGTTATTTTAAAAGACATTGATTTTTCTGTTGAAGAAGGAGAATTTGTGACGATTACTGGCCCGTCTGGAAGTGGGAAAAGTACACTTTTAAAGATTATTGCTTCCATGTTATCTCAAACTTCCGGAGAAATCCTTTATCAAAATAAACGAGTTGAAGATTATGAACCGACTAGTTATCGAAAGGAAGTGTCCTATTGTTTTCAAACAGCCACACTGTTTGACAAAACAGTAGAAGATAATTTAGCTTTTCCTTATGAAATTAGAAATCAAACCTTTGATAAGCAAAAAGCGTTATCTGCTTTAAATGAAGTCGGTTTGGGAGAAGAATATTTAGCTAAATCAGTGAATACTTTGTCAGGTGGAGAAAAACAAAGAGTGGCATTGATCCGCAATCTATTGTTTTTACCTAAAGTAATTTTATTAGATGAGGTAACCAGCGCCTTGGATTCAGAAAACCAAGAAATTGTTCGCAAATTGATTCATACACTCAACCATGAACAAGGGGTGACCGTATTATGGGTGACACATAATCCAGTGGAAATTCAATTATCTAGTCGGATTATTCAACTTGTTAATGGTGAAATGGAGGTCTCTAAATGAATCTAGCTATTAATAATACGTCATTATTATTTGCTACAGCATTAGTTGGAATAGCGCTCATGATTGTTTATAAAGAAAAGTTAGGCTTAGGGAAAGATATCCTCCTGAGCGTTTTTCGAGCCGTTATCCAATTATTTGCAGTTGGTTATTTATTAGGCTATGTTTTCAAGTTAAACAATACCGTAGTAACATTAGCGCTCGTTTTAGTTATTATATTTAATGCTTCTTTTAATGCAGGAAAGAGGAGCAAAGGTTTATCACATGCATTTAAAATTTCGTTTATTGCTATTTTTACTGCAACAAGTTTAACGTTACTCGTTTTAGTCATGTCAGGTTCGGTGTTATTTATTCCTTCACAAGTGATTCCAATTTCAGGAATGATCGCTAGTAATTCTATGATTGCTATTGGCATCTGTTACCGAAATTTAAATGCAAAATTTACTGATCAACG
>NZ_JBEMAR010000006.1:0-207415 GCF_040274945.1 Carnobacterium sp. | reverse complement strand
GTTGGTTTGTTTCAACCTGTCTCAGCGACATGTATTAATATAACAGGGATTCAGAGTATCGTCAACATCTTTCGGCTAAAATTTAAAAAGAATTTTTAGAAGCGAACTTTAAAAATCACCGTCTTTGTCAGAAAGCGTTATTCTTTATCAAATAACGAATGAATATAATGCATTCTTTAATAACGTTCAATTTGAATGAACTTCCATTTTTCTACATATTTATCCCTTTTACTTAAAATAGACTTATTATAAAAGATACTTTGAAACCCTTATATAGCCATTAATATCAAAAAGGACCTTTTAACCCTATTAAGTAATAGGGTTAAAAGGTCCTTTCGATATATAAATCGAGTACTTTGTTCTTATTAGCTCTCTTAGAAACTCTGCATTTATTTTTTTTCTTGGTATTTATCTGGAGTAAATTCTGTATTTTTGTAATTACCTGCTTCATCGCCATAATACTTATTGTAGCGTTGTTTAAATTTCCGAAATACAAATGTTGCCAACACTCTTGAAATAGCATAAATCGGTACTCCTAAAATCAAACCAACAAAACCAAGCAAATCCCCTAAAACAAGCAAGACAATGATTATCGTCAATGGATGGACGTTTAAATTCTTACCCATAATATTTGGCTCAATTAAGTTTCCATCTACGAACTGTACGACTACCCAAACGATGATCAATTTAAGAACCATAAACCATGAAATAGTAAATGCTACGATTATAGCTGGTATCATCGCAAGGGCTGCTCCTATATACGGAACAATACTTGTAAAGGTTGCAACTATAGCCAATATCCCTGAGTACTCTAAACCAATGACCGTAAAGCCAATGAACATCATGATTCCAAGAGATAGCGAGATCAATAATTGCCCTTTAATATATGATCCTACTTGCTCGTTGATTGTTGCAAAAATATTCTTTGTATCTTTTCTAAATTTTGGTGGAATAATATTAAGCACGTAGTTAAAAAACTTTTCATCATCTTTCAATAAGAAAAAGGCAATTATCGGAAATGTCACGATTACTACTACTACATTTGAAACCGTAGAGAAAACACTTGTTAATCCACTTACTGCTGTATCAAAATAACTGACAACGACACTTGGTAGATTGCTTACCCAGCCATCCAGCCATTCTATAAAATCACTTGTCGCATTTTCTAATGGCGTATTCGCTACCCAACTTAAGATAGTTGTTCCCATTGAATCTACATAGGAAGGAAAATTATTAACCAAACTCGTTACTTGTTCTTGTATTGGAGGAAATGCTAATGCTACCAAACCAGCTAAAATACCAATAATGGCAATAAATAAAATGATTACTCCCCAAATTCGCTTTATTTTATGTCTTTCCATCCAGTCAACAACAGGATTTAACAGATAATAAAAAATGAACGCTAAGATCAATGGAGCTACTAAAGTAGAAAAGATAACTTTTAATGGTTCAAAAATAAAAGAAATAGCGTTATAAATATAAATGATTATTCCTAACATGATAAGAATCAGCAGGGTGAAGAGAATATTCGTGCCACCCAGATAATTCATAAATTTTGTTTTCTCTTTCATTAGATACCTCCTTATTTTTTGATTTGCTGTATTGCACATTTATGTAATGTAATCTATTGCTCCTTTATTTTAAACTACTTTATATCTAAAGTAAAAAAAATCAATCTCTTTATAGAGATTGATTTCACTTTTTATTTTATTGATTACGCATTGTTGGAAATAACAAGACATCTCGAATAGATTGAGCATCGGTTAATAACATCACTAAACGGTCGATTCCAATTCCTAACCCACCTGTTGGAGGCATACCATACTCTAAAGATTCAATGAAATCTTCATCGATCATATGAGCTTCGTCATTTCCTAATGCACGTTCTTTCATTTGTGCTTCAAAACGTTCTCTTTGATCTATCGGATCATTTAGTTCACTAAAGGCATTTCCATACTCATGTCCTACGATAAATGCTTCAAAACGATCCGTAAAGCGAGGATCTTCTGTGTTTTTCTTAGCTAATGGTGAAATTTCTAGAGGATGGCCGTAGATAAATGTCGGTTGAATCAATTTATCTTCTACAAATTTTTCAAAAAATTCATTTACTACATGGCCAAACTGGCTATGCTCAGTTACAGGAACATCATGTTCTTTAGCTAATGCACGAGCTTCTTCGTCTGACATGTGTTGCCAAAAATCTACGCCCGAATGTTCTTTTATGGCATCAACCATATGTTGTCTCTTCCAAGAAGACTCTAAATCAATCGCTTGTCCGTTGTACGTGATTTGCCCTGTACCTAATACACGTTGTGCTACGGTACGGATCAATCCCTCAACTAAGTCCATTACATCTTCAAAATCAGTATAAGCAGTATAAGCTTCCAACATTGTAAACTCTGGGTTATGAGTTGTATCTACTCCTTCATTACGGAACACTCGACCAATTTCATAAACCTTTTCCATTCCACCAACGATTAATCGTTTCAAATGCAATTCAAGAGCTATACGCAAGTAAAGTTCCATATCTAAAGCATTGTGGTGTGTAATGAACGGACGTGCAGCAGCTCCACCGGCTAAATTATGCAAAGTCGGAGTTTCCACTTCTAAGTAATCTTGTTCATTCAAATAGTTACGAACTTCGCGAATGATTTGGCTACGTTTTGTAAAACGATCAAAACTTTCACGATTGCTGATCAAGTCAAGGTAACGTTGACGATAACGTTGTTCAATATTTGTCAACCCATGATATTTATCTGGCAAAGGACGTAACGCTTTTGATAATTGAGTGATAGAAGTTGGCTTGATAGTCACTTCACCCGTATCAGTTTTCATAATTGTTCCAGTAACACCAATAAAGTCCCCTAAATCTGCATTTTTAAAAGTCTCGTAGTCTTCTTCACCAACAGTATCTTTACGAACATAAATTTGAATTTGTCCTTTACGATCTTGTAAGTGAGCAAACCCAACTTTACCTTTACCGCGTTTAGTCATAATACGACCTGCAACAGTTGCTGTATCTTCTTTTTCAGCTATTTCTTCTTTAGAAAATTCATCATACGCTTCATGTAGCTCATTGGATAGATGCGTTCTTTCGAAACGCCCACCAAAAGGATCCACATTACGCTCACGTAAAGTATCAAGCTTTTCACGGCGGACAATCAATTGATCATTTAATTCTTCATGGTTTAGTTCTTCGTGGCTCATTATTTCCGCTCCATTTCTGTTATAAATTCGTTCGTACTCAAATCATCACTCTTAATAATGCCAACATAACGAAAAAAAAGCAAGGAAATTACAAATGTTCTCATGCATTTCCGAACTTTTTTGATTTCACTTTCTTATTTAGCAACCAACTTAAGTGGTTTTCAGTTCATGTTCTTCTAATCTTATGATTTAGACTTCCTATAAGAATTTTATAAGTTGTATATTAACATACTTCATAAACTAGTTAAAGAAGAAACAAAAAAAGGCTGAGACTTTAGCGACTCAACCTTTTACTTTATTTTTCTTAATCGACATATGGGAAAACAGCCATTGACAGGTAACGTTCCCCATTATCTGGTGCTACGGTAATAACTTTTTTACCTTGACCTAATTTTATCGCTACATCAATTGCTCCTTTAATTGCAGCACCTGAAGAGATACCAACTAACAACCCTTCTTCTGCAGCTAAACGACGTGTCATTTCAAAAGCTTCATCACTTGAAACTTGTAAAACTTCGTCATAGATAACCGTATCTAACACGTTGGGCACAAACCCTGTACCGATACCCTGTATTTTATGTGGTCCTTTAGCTCCACCACTTAGAACAGGCGATTCAGTTGGTTCTAAAGCATAGATTTTAACAGCAGGATCCGCTTGTTTCAAGACTTGTCCAACACCTGTTAATGTCCCCCCAGTACCGACTGCTGAAACAAATGCATCTGGTGCAACTCCGCCAAAAGCTTCTAGAATCTCTGGACCAGTAGTAGCAGCATGTACGGCAGGATTAGCAATATTTTCAAATTGCATAGGCATAAAATAACCTTTTGATTCTGCAAGTTCTTTTGCTTTGTTAATTGATGCTGTTATTCCATCTGCTCCTGGTGTTAGAATAAGTTCTGCTCCATAAGCTTTCAATAACTTTCTACGTTCTATACTCATTGTATCAGGCATAACAAAAATAGCTTTGTAGCCTTTTGCAGCTGCAATCATTGCTAAACCAACTCCTGTGTTTCCACTTGTTGGTTCTATAATTGTAGTGCCCGGTTTTAATTTACCTTCTTGTTCCGCTACTTCGATCATATTTAATGCGATACGATCTTTCACACTTCCACCAACGTTAAATGATTCGAGTTTTACATAAACCTCCGCTGCATCTGCAGGGACGACTTTTGTTAAACGAATAATAGGCGTTTCTCCAATTAAATCCGTTACAGAATGAACTACTTTTACCATATGATGTTACCTCCTAAAATTAAGTTCTTTATCCTTTTAGTTTAAAGTTTATCGCTTACAATATCAAGCACAACGGTTTATTTGTCAAATGTGCATAAAAAAAGCCTAGACAGTAGATCGTTCTCTACCGTCTGAGGCTTAATTGCATTAACTTCTTGAACTTTCTTTTAATTCTTCTAATTCTTCAACAGTATATTGGTAATGTTTGCCACAGAAATGACAACTAGCTTCTGCACCTTGATCTTCAGTGATCATATCATCAATCTCTTTTTCACCTAAAGCAATGATTGCTCTAGCAAAACGATCTTTTGAACAGTCACACTTAAAGGCTACAGGAGATTTTTCTAAAATTTTAGCATTGCCTTCGCCTACCAAACGTTCCAGAATCTCTTCAGGTTTTTCTCCACTATCCATTAATTGAGATACCATCGGAATGGATGCAATACTTTCTTCTAGTTTAATAATGGTTTCCTCAGTTGCACCAGGCATAACTTGAATCATGAATCCGCCAGCTGTTTTTATCGATTCATCCGTATCTACAAGAACACTTAATCCAAATGCTGAAGGTGTTTGTTCAGAATTCGCCATGTAGTAAGTGAAATCTTCTCCTAATTCTCCACTAACAAGAGGAACTTGACCTGCAAAAGTATCTTTCATTCCGAGATCTTTCGTTACAGTCAAAGTACCTTGAGTACCAACTGCTCCACGGACATCAATTTTCCCAGCATCATTCAATTCCAAACTTACTTTCGGATTAGCAATATATCCTTTTACTTCACCTTTTCCGTTACTGTCTACTATGATGTGTCCAGCTGGACCATCACCTTCAACTTTTACCGTGATTTTTTCCTTTCCTTTTAAAGTAGCACCCAGCAATAACGCTCCGATCATTGTACGACCTAAAGCCGCTGATGATGCGCTCCATGTATCATGTCTCTGTTGTGCTTCTCTTACTGTTTCGGTTGCATCGATTGTATACACGCGTACTTGTCCATCAAAACAGATACTTTTCAATAAATAATCTGACATTTTTTTATCCCCTTTTGTGTTTTAGTAAGTGAAAATCCAGTACAAAAGAGGGACGCAACATGGTCGCATCCCTCTTTTAATTTTCGTTTGTTAGATTACGAACGTTTTGAAGAATCATCTTCTGATTTGTCTTCTGAATCTTTATCAAAATCAAGATCATCATCTGTGCCTAGTTCTTTTTTAACTTCTTCAACGATGTCTTTGTCATCGCCTTGAACAGAACGTCTAGCTTCTTCTTCCTCTTCTAACTCTTTTTTCAAACGAGCAGCTTCTTTAGCTTCACGAGCTTTTTTTACCTCTTCGAAAGAAGCACCTTCTGCTTCATGTGGAAATTCTTCTTTCGAACCATTAGTAGCTGGAGGCATTTCGCCTGTTTCAAACAAGCTCTTAATCGTACGTTCATCTAATGTTTCAATCTCAAGAAGTTTTTCAGCAATTAATTTGTGCTCTGCTTTGTATTGTTCCAAGATTCTACGAGCTTCAGTATGAGCTTCAACAATAATACGACGAACTTCTTGATCAATTTCATAAGCAATTTGTTCAGAATAAGCTTTAGTTTGTCCATAATCGCGTCCTACAAATACTTGGTGATTTCCTTCGTATTGAACAGGACCTAATTTTTCACTCATACCATATTCGGTAACCATGCTACGAGCTAATTGAGTTGCTTGTTGGAAGTCATTGCTTGCTCCAGATGATTGAGAATTAAATACCATCTCTTCAGCTACACGTCCACCTAACAAACCAACGATTTGTTCAAACATTTCTTTTTTAGTCATTAAGAAGCGATCTTCTTTAGGAAGCATGATTGCGTATCCGCCAGCTTTCCCACGAGGTACAATCGTAACTTTATGAACGACACGTGCATCATTTAGAACCATTCCGACAATTGTATGTCCAGATTCATGATAAGCAACCATTGCACGTTCTGTTTTGCTTATGACACGATCTTTTTTAGCTGGACCAGCAATAACGCGGTCTTGAGCTTCATCAAGATCAAGTGCATCAATTTCTTTTTTATTCCGACGAGCTGCTACTAGAGCTGACTCATTTAACAAGTTTTCTAAATCGGCTCCAGAGAATCCTGGAGTTTGTCTTGCTACAACTGCTAAGTCAACATCAGGAGCTAAAGGTTTGTTTTTAGCATGTACTTTCAAGATAGCTTCACGACCCTTAACATCAGGACGACCCACTAAAATTTGACGGTCAAAACGACCTGGACGTAATAACGCTGGATCTAAGACGTCGGAACGGTTTGTAGCAGCAATGACGATAACTCCTTCATTTCCTGCAAAACCATCCATTTCAACTAACAATTGATTTAATGTTTGCTCACGTTCGTCATGTCCGCCACCCATTCCGGCTCCACGTTGACGACCAACTGCATCGATCTCATCAATAAAGATAATTGCTGGCGCTGCTTTTTTAGCATTTTCAAACAAGTCACGTACACGACTTGCCCCTACCCCAACAAACATTTCAACGAATTCTGAACCTGAAATTGAGAAGAATGGTACTCCTGCTTCTCCGGCAACAGCTTTCGCAAGTAACGTTTTACCCGTTCCTGGAGGTCCTTCTAACAAGACACCTGCTGGAATACGAGCTCCTAAAGCGGCAAAACGTCTAGGATCTTTCAAGAACTCCACTACTTCTACAAGTTCTTCTTTTTCTTCGTCTGCTCCTGCTACATCAGAGAAACGAACTTTACTAGCTTTGCTGTCTGCTTCTTTAGCTTTTGATTTACCGAAGTTCATCACGCCACGTCCGCCTTGACCGCCTCCACCTTGACCACTTTGTCCCATCATCATGTAGATAAAGAAAACAAAAATAACTAAAGGTAATACTGAAATCAGTAATGTAACCCATATACCGGTTGTTTCTTCTTGTTGCGGTGTATATTCAATATTCTGTTCATCTGCTAATGCTGTAATCTCTTGTACAGAGGAGTCATTTTGCAAAATAGCTGTTGTAAATGTTTTATTTGCTGTTTCTGTTGTTCCAAAAATATCAACACCTTGACTAGAACTTTCCTCTGCAGGTTGTTCTTCTCGGTATTCACCAGTAACTTGGTACACTCCAGCGTTAGGCTGAATCGTAAATGATTTTATTTTATTCTCTTCTAATTGCGTAACGAATTCGCTAGCTGAAAGGGTTGTACTATTCTGTCCTGAGTTTCCACCGGTTGCCCAAGTTACAATTCCTATTATGACTAAGAAAACGATCGCATAGAAGAACCCATTTTTAAAGAGTCCTTTTTTCATTGTGCCCTCCTTCTACAAACAAACTTTTTAAGTTCAATTCTGTATTTTATTGTAAATGATTCTTAATTTTATTAATTGTAACATATTTGACCAACATTGACCATTTATTTCTCTTCATAAATTTCAGGTTTTAAAACTCCGATATACGGTAAGTTCCGATATCTTTCAGCATAATCCAATCCATAACCAACCACAAACTCATTTGGAACTAAGAATCCAACATAATCCGCCTTAATATCTACAACGCGACCTTCTGGTTTATCTAATAATGTGACGATTTTTACTGATCGAGCTTTACGGTATTTAAACATATCTATCAGGTAGTTCAGCGTACGTCCGCTATCAATAATGTCTTCTACTAACAACAGATCGCGACCTTCAACAGTTGTATTTAGGTCTTTCACGATTTTCACTTCACCTGATGAAACTGTCCCATTCCCGTAACTTGAAACATCCATAAAATCCATTTCTAAATAAATATCCATTTCTTTTACAAGATCAGATAGAAAAGGCATAGCTCCCTTTAGGATGCCGACTACTAATGGGTTCTTATCTTGGTAGTCTCCTGTCAATTGCTTACCTAGTTCTCTTGTCTTTTCAGCTAATTCATCCTGCGAAAAAAGCACGCGTTCAATATCATTTTTCATTGTTTAAGTTCTCCTTTTCATCACGTCTACTCTTATTTATTTTCATAAATGAGTATGTAATGTATTTTATCAGTTTCTGGCTCAATAGACAATCTTGATTCCTTATATTCTACTAACCAAATAATTTCTTCCTTGCTATCTGTTACTAAAATGGCTTCTTCTCGTTTATTTCGCGGGATTTTTTGATCAATAAACAAATCCTTAATTTTTTTACTCCCAGTCGCTAATCCTTTTAACGTCATGCGGTCTCCCGGATTTCGATTCCTAACCTGTAACGGCAACTGAATACTTTCTGGATTTAACCAGATAACTTTTTGTCTGTAATCTGCTGTATCTATTGATTCTTTCGTAGCTTCAAAAAGCCCTATTCTTGCACCATTGGGTAGAGATAGCCACTCTCCTAGATTCAATGGATAAGTACCTTGTATTTTTTTAGTAATAACTTCTTGTTCATTTTCTTTTAAAAAATAAAACTTATGATACGATTTTTGACCGATCCAATTTCCAGGTAAACTCAATTGACTATTTGGCTTATCCTTTTCGATTAACTCAATTATCTGCACTTGATGCTTTCTGCCAACTTCACTAACCTCTTTATGAAATATTCTATTAAATAAAATTTGTATCACTTGGCGTTTCATTGCAGGCTCAAAGGTTAAAAATAAGGGTACATCAAGTTCCCAACAAAAGGGCCCTTTTTGAAAGCAGACAGTTGATGCTTGGTTTTCAATTTCCTTTTTAGCTAGTGTGATCACATCTTGCAAATCAGATGAAAAATCCGCAAAATGAGTCAATACTTGTGTGTTTTCCTTTTTTAGCAATGGAATGATTTCATGTCTGTAACGATTTCTTGTATATTCCAAGCTATTATTTGACTCATCTTCATAAAAAGATAATGGCCGTTCTTGACTATACTGGTAGAGTATTTTTTTATTATAATCTAACAAGGGTCGAGTCAGTTGTTTCCCGTAAAAGGTTCGGTGCTTTTTTATTCCTGCAATGCTTTCTAATTGACCACCACGAACCAACCTCATTAAAATAGTTTCCATTTGATCATCCCCATGATGCCCAGTAAGCAGATGTGTGGCTTGCTGTTCTTTCAATACCTCATGAAAAAAAGCATATCTAAACTCTCTAGCTGCTACTTCTACTCCTTCAATCGGATGTTTGTCTTCCGGCCATCTTTTAAAAAAAAATGGAATTCTATTCGTCGCACAATACTGAGAAAGAAATTTTTCTTCTTCTATAGAAGCTTGTCTTAATTGGTGGTTTACATGGACAACTCCAAACCAAGGTCTGATTACATCTGGTAATCTCTGAACCAAATCTACTAACACCATAGAATCGACGCCACCAGATACAGCTAGCAGCAAACGATCCGTTGACTTCCAATAGAGATTGTTTTGACAACGCTCTAAAAAATCAAAATATATATCCATTTTAACTGCTCCTTTACGTTCAATCTGGTCATTCTCGTTGTTACTAGACAGACTCAACTCTCTTGAGTACAACATAAAAAAGGATAAGTTTCCTTATCCTTCAGCATTATTTTTTAGTTACGACGCCCGCCGCGTCCGCCGCGTTTGCCTTCTGTGTTACGTTTAAGAGAAGTTAAGCGATCATCACTGTCTTTTAAAAATGAACTCATCAATGAATCAAAATCTTCTTTCTTCGGACCAGCATTTCTTGATCCTCGGTCTGTTTTTTGGTAACCAGTACTACTGCGACTTGGGCTACTGCTTTCGCGACGCCCTTGGTAACTGCTGCTACTGCTAGTTCTTTCGCGAGATGGAGCAGCTGTTTCAGCCGGTTTATCTACAGCACGTCTAATAGAAAGGCCAATCTTACCGTCATCTCCAATGGACATTACTTTGACAGTAACTTGTTCTCCTACTTTCAACACGTCTTTGATATCCTTAATAAAGCTATCTGAAACTTCACTAATGTGAACTAACCCTGTTTTTCTATCACCTAAATCGATGAACGCACCAAAATTCGTAATTCCTGAAACAGTACCTGTAACTTTTTCTCCAACTTCAATCGACATATAAAATTGCTTCCTCCTTAAAACTTGTACGGTTATTATACCATGTTATCTTGTGACATAAAACGATTATTTAAATTATTAAACTTAAAATCACTCTACTAAACGATTCCCATTTATTAATTTGGTTATTCTTCAGGATTCGGTGTTTTTTCAATTTCATTAGCTGCATTGTCTTCAGGTAAACTAAAAATAATTTCATTCTCTTCAGATAAATAATACTGACTGCGGGCTACTTTAGCAACATAATCTTCATTTTCTAACTTTTTAATTTGATTATTTAAATTTTCTTGTTCTTTTTCAACTAGCTGTAGTTCGTTTTGAGCTTCTTTTTTTTCTTGCTCCATTTGAGAGATTGTTTGAGTATTTGTCCATATATTGATGGCAAATCCTGAAACAAAGAAACAGCTAACAGCAAGAATACCAACGATTCTTCTGCGCATGTGACGTTTGTGTTTGCGTTCTCGAAGAGCTTGAAGTGTTTTGTTATGTGTGTATTCATTAGTTAATTTAGCCACATTTGTTTGGTTTTCTTTCTTCATAAAAACGATTCACCTTCTATTCTCACTTTATGAAATGATTATAGCAAGAAAGCAGTTACTTTGTCTATCTATCAGCTAAAATACACTAACTATTTTTTTAGCTATACCATCTAAAAGGGAAGTCGATTAAACCATTTTCGTAGACTTAGTTAGTCGGTTCTTCTCTATACGTTTCGCTAACAATGCTAAACATTTCTTTTGATTCATCTTTTTTAGTTGTCTCAACAATTTTATCAATTTTAACGACTAACGTTTTATTTCCAAATGCGATTGTTAATTCGTCTCCTACTTTTACATCTGAAGAAGATTTTGCTGGCATGCCATTAATTTGAATACGGCCTTTATCTGCTACTTCTTTTGCAATCGTACGGCGTTTAATAATTCGAGATACTTTCAAAAATTTATCTAATCTCATTTATTGTTCCCCTTTTCTTCTGCTTTTATTTTTTGCCAAATTGCGTCGACTTCTTCTGGTGTTTCTGCTTTAACGCCATCAAAAACGTGTGGGTGACGGCGACGAAGCTTCTTATTTAAAGTTTCAATCACTTCTTCAAATGAAAAGTATCCTGTCTGCTCGCCAAAGTTTGTGTGGTAGAGTACTTGCATCAAGACATCGCCTAACTCTTCCACCATATTATCAATATCATCATTTTCAACTGCTGCTTTAAATTCCAGTACTTCTTCTTCCATATAAGCGACTAAAGTCTCATGGTTTTGTTCTTTTATCCATGCATCGCCATTTTCTCCTGTAATAGCATCCATATAATATTGGACGGTCTGAAATGATTTTGTTCGTTCATCTACTGCTAATGGAGGAACGTATAACGATGTTAAATTATGAACACCTTCCATGCGATCCAGTTCAAATAAGGGCAACCATTCTATTTTTTCATTCTTGCCCCCTGCTTCATGAACTAAAGCTACTAAATGTTCATCAGGGTATTTCTCCATTAAAGTTAATTTTACCTCACTTGCAATATATTCATTGAAAACTTGCATGACAATAATATGCTGACTGACTTCCAAATGATCTTGATTTAAACTCAACGCATCAACCAATTGAAATCCTTCCACTGGATCAATTTTTACTGCTTGAAAAAGATCGTCTAAGAAACTTTTCCCGCCTTTGATTTCAATTGAAATACCAGATTTATTTTCCAGTAACAATTGAACAGACTTTTCAGCTACCATTGGATGTCCTGGAACAGCATAAATAATATCTTCTTTTTGAGCTGCTATTAGCAATTCTTTGACAATGGTCTTATAAACATCCTCAAATTGATCATTTCCTTCATAAATTGCATCAAATGATTGAAAAATCAGCCCTTCTTGCTCTAGATCTTTCACTACTGGATGTAACTTAGTTCGTAAATACAACGGCTGTTCTTTCTTCAGCAGTTGATACACCCCAAAAGGAAGCTGTTCAATGTCTCCCGGACCAAGTCCAACCACTTTAATTTTCCCCATTCAGTTCCGCCTACTTTCTTAACATTTTTTTACCAAACGGAAGAGATAACCATTCACGAATCGTCAACACGTTACATTTTATCATTAGCCATAAAAAGACTCCAATACCTGTGACGCCACCTAGTATTGTGTAACCAAAAGCTGCTAACCGATTCTCTTCTATTAAGGCACTATTTCCAAACCATTTCATCTCGAACCATACTATAATAGCCATTACACCACAACTGAACAGCAATTTCCATCCAAAACTTTTTTCCGTTAAACTTTCTTTTATTTCTTTAGGTAAATCCCACCACATAATGATTAAGATAGCCAATAAACCGATTATAGTTGCTCCACTTGAGCCAAGTGTTCCAAATTGTTCAACGAGCCATTCATTCAACCCTATTTTTATGCCTAATCCAATCAGTAATCCGATTAAAGCTACTTGATGTTTATTTTGACTTTGAAAAATAGCATTGTAAGCTCCAATTAATGATGTTAAAAAAATGGATACGCTGTATACGCTCAACACCAGGCTTCCATCTGTATCGCCAAATAACACTAAATTTAAATACGGCATCAATACAATAATACCGGTAGTAGCTGCCATAGCAAAGGTTGCTGTTATCCGCACTAATGATTTTCCTGTGCGAATAAACGTTTTTCTATTCTGTTGGGCAAATGATTGACTCAGTAAAGGAATCCAACTTGCAGAAAAAGCAGTAGCGACTACCATCCCTAATTGGACAAGTGGTTGACCACGGTCATAGATCCCTTTTAAATTTTTCGCCTCAAAAGAACTCAATCCATTTTCTACTAATCCATTATAAAGTGTAAACGAATCGATCAACTGCATAAGAATGAGTAAAGCACTCAACAAACACATGGTGACACCTTCTGTAGCAAATCGTTTTGCAATAGTCGCATAATGAACTGTTTCAGAAATTGAACCTAATTCTACACTTCTCTCCGACCTAAAAGACTGTTGCTTCAACAGTGCTGCACCTAAAATAATGCAAGCGACTAGACCTGCTACCCAAGAACTGCTCATAGCAATGGTCCCCATCTGGTACTCATCCCATTGACTGCGCGTATACACATAAGCGGCGATCAAGATCACAGCCACACGTACAAATTGTTCTCCCACTTGAGAGACAGCTGTTGGCAGCATACGAAAGGTTCCTTGGAAATAACCCCGACTAACCGCTAAAAACGGGATTAGCAAAAACAACCACGAAACAGTTTGAATAATTGGTTCTAAATTAGCATCGCCCATCCAGTTCGCAATCAGCTCCGCCGAAAAATAAATACCTAAGAAAAAGAGTCCCGAAAGAGTACTTAATAAAATAAACGATTTTTTCAAGAGACTTTTCTGTTCATCCACCGTAGACGTTTCAGCGACTAACTTGGATAAAAAGATTGGAAATCCACTTAAAGCTATAGTCATTGCAATGCCGTATATCGGATAGATTTGTTGATAAACATAAAATCCTGAATTCCCAACCATATTTTGAAAAGGAACACGGTAAACGGCACTTAAAATTTTGGCAATGAAGGCCGCTACCGATAGAATAATTGCCCCATTCATCATTTTTTTCATTTGTTGATTTTCCAATTTTCTGCCCTCACTTATATGACCTAGGTCAGCAATTTGTGATTCTTTTTTTATGACCAAAGATTAGTTAGCCTCTTTTGAACGGTAGTTAACAATATTTTGAGCAAATTTTTCAATGTATCCCAACCATTGATAGGTTGGTTCTTTTTTCAGTTGTAGTGTAACCATTAAACGGTCTTTCTTGACCGCTACATTTGCTCTTAAAGGCACTTCACTTAAAGATCTAAACACTTCTTCTGCCGGCAACGACTGAGTGCCTACAACAGAAAATGTTAACTCGACTTCATCGCCTATTCGTTTGATTGTTTCTATCAGTGCACGTTCACCATACATTTTGATTAATCCAATCGTTAACAAGTCTGCGACTTCATCCGCATACTCACCAAAACGATCAATTAAATCATCTTGTAGTTCTACATATTGTTCATGTGATCTCAATTCTCGGATACGTTTGTAGATTTCAATTTTTTGACGTTCATCTTCTATATACGTACCTGGTAAATAAGCATTGATTCCTAAATCAATTTCAACTTGTGTTTTTTCTTCTTTCGCGTCTATCCCTCGTTTACGGGCTACTGCTTCACTTAACATCTCAGAATACAAATCAAACCCAACCGAATCAATAAATCCATGTTGCTGTGCTCCCAATAGGTTTCCAGCACCACGAATCGATAAGTCACGCATGGCGATTTTAAATCCTGAGCCTAGTTCAGTAAAATCTTTAATCGCTTGTAATCTTTTTTCGCTGACTTCATTTAGCACTTTATTTGGCTGATACAAGAAGTAGGCATATGCAACACGGTTACTTCTACCTACGCGACCACGCAATTGATACAATTGTGATAATCCCATATGATCTGCATTCTCTACAAACAACGTATTTACATTGGGCATATCGACACCAGTCTCAATGATCGTAGTGGTGACTAACATGTCGTATTCCCCTTCAATAAATTGCAGCAACGTGTTCTCAAGTTGTCCTTCTGTCATTTGCCCATGGGCATAGCCGATTCTCGCGTCTGGAATCAACTGTTGTAGTTCATCTACTTTTTTCTCAATCGTGGCTACTCGATTATATAAATAAAAGACTTGTCCGCCACGTGCCATTTCTCGTTCAACAGCTTCACGGATTGCTCCTAGATTTTGTTCCATTACATATGTCTGAACCGGATAACGATTTGCAGGTGGAGTTTCGATAACAGATAAGTCTCTTACACCTAGCATAGACATATGAAGCGTTCGTGGAATAGGTGTTGCAGTTAAGGTTAGGACATCCACTTGCGCTTTTAATTGTTTTAATTTCTCTTTATGCTTCACACCAAATCGTTGTTCTTCATCTACTATCAGTAAACCGATATCTTGAAATTCAATATCTTTTGATAAAATACGGTGTGTTCCGACCACAATATCAACTTGTCCTTTTTTTAGACCTGCTATCGTTTCATTCTGCTGTTTTTTTGTTCGGAAACGACTCAATAAACCAATCTCAATCGGAAAATCAGCAAAGCGTTGCAGCATCGTTTCATAGTGCTGTTGCGCTAAAATAGTTGTTGGAACTAAAAAGGCTGCTTGTTTTCCTTCTTGAACAGCTTTAAAAATTGCCCGCATTGCTACTTCTGTTTTACCATATCCAACATCACCAACGAGTAAACGATCCATTGGTTTTTTCTGTTCCATATCATGTTTGATCTCAGCAGTACTACGCAATTGATCATCTGTTTCTGTATACGGAAAAGCATTCTCAAATTCCTCTTGATAAGCATCATCTGGAGAAAATGCATACCCTACTTCTTGTTCTCGGGCAGCGTATAGCTCAATGAGTTCATCCGCGATGTCTTCAATTTTAGTCGCCACTTTTTTCTTTGTTTTAGCCCATTCTGTTCCGCCTAATTTATTAACTCTTGGCGTTTTCGCTTCGGAAGAAACATATTTTTGCAATAAATTAAGTTGAGTTACAGGAATAAATAATTTCGCATCATCTTTATAAATGATTGACATATAATCTTGATGAATGCCATCAATTTCAAGAGTTTCCATTCCCGTATATTTCCCAATCCCGTGATTAACATGGACAACGTAATCCCCAGGATTCAGTTCGCTGTAACTTTTTAAGCGTTCTGCATTTGATAATGTTTGGCGTCTAGCAGTTTTCTTAGTGACTTTATTGAATAGCTCTCGTTCGGTAATGACTACCAGTTTATCTGTTGGCATCTCAAAACCTGACTGAACATACCCTTCAACGATTTGCACTTTTTCAAGTTCAAGCCTAGCAGGCTTGACTATTTTACTCGTAATTTCAAAATCTTTGAACGTTTGATGTACTTTTTTAGCTCGATCAGCATTTGGTACCATAATGATAATCGTATTTTTTTGTTTTATCCAACGATCCATCTCTGTTTTAAGTAATGGCATTTGACCAAAAAACTGCTGCATATTCCGATATTGAAAAGCATGAATGTGATTAAACCGAGTATTTCCCATTCCTTTTTGAAAAACTGCAAAGTATAAGATACTCGTGTTTAATGCTTTTAATTGATCACGAAAATTATTTGAAAAGACTTGATTTTGCAAAATGCGTCGCTCACTCAGTTTACTGGTTACCCATTCCGCTTCTTCTTCACTTAACCGACGATCAGTATCCATTATTCTAGGATACTCATCCATCACAACAATTCCTTTTTTACTCATATAATCCAATACACTATTTTTTTCAGGGTAAATAAAATCTGTAAACATCGTTAATTCATCAATTGGTTCACCTTTTTGGAAAGCATCTGAAATAGGTGTCATTTGCTTGATAAACGTTTGTTTTTCGGAAGCATCTTGTATTAATCCTAGATTTCTTTCGACAGCTTTACTAAATATAGGCGCTGCAGCCGTTAATTGTTCTTTTGTATAAACGGTATCTGTTGCGGGAAGAATAGTTGCTTTTTCAATTGTTTGAATGGAACGTTGTGTAGCAGCATCAAAATAACGCAACGAATCAACTTCAGTATCAAACAAATCAATCCGAATCGGAAATTCTTCGGTTAGAGAATAAATATCGACAATTCCACCGCGAATACTAAATTCACCAGGACTGTTCACTAATTGTTGGCGCGTATAGCCCATATCTACTAATCGCTGAGATAAATGAGTTAAATCCAGTTCCCCTCCTTGTTTGATCGTAAATTGAGCGGCCTTCCATATTTCTTTTGGCGGCAATAATTTACGCACACCTGCAAGAGGTACAATCACAACACCAAATTTTTCAGATAACAAAAAATCTAACGTTGCTACGCGTTCAGCTCTTGCCTCAGGTGAAGCTACAGACATTTCTGCATAGATCATTTCATCAACTGGAAAAAGATGGAGTCGGTCTTCAGGTACCCAATCCGCGAAATCTTCCATCAATTGATTGGCATGAAATAAATTATGCGTCACAATGATAAACGGTTTTTTCTTTTCTGCTACTAACGTACTCAGGACAAACGTTCTTGCCGAACCAGATAATCCTGTTATCAATTGCGATTGATGTTGCTCTAGTTGATCTAGCAAAGCTTTAACATCAGGCGCATCAGCTAGTATTTTTTTTATATCTCCCACTGTAAGAGCTCCTTCCAATCTATTTTTTCCTTTTACAAACAGATCATTAAAATGAACAAAAGAAGCTCAGAATTTTCTGGGCTTCACTGCTTTTTTTAATTTCACATTTTACTAATTGTTTATGCGTTCTTTTTTTTATTAAATTGGTTCATAACTTCTAAAAATGGGTGTCCTTCTATCCAATACTCTACCGCTGCTACACAATCTTTTATGGTAATCAACAGTTCTTCGTGCTGACTTTTAGGAAAACCACTTAACACATGCTGTATAACTGTTTGCTTCCCTATTGGACGATCAATTCCAATTCGAATACGGTTGAAGTCTGATGTATCTATGTGTTGAATAATACTTTTAATCCCATTGTGTCCACCTGCACTACCTTTTTGACGTAAACGTAATTTTCCAACAGGCAAATCTAAATCGTCGTAAATTACAACTAAGTCCTCTACATCCACATTAAAATAATCCATTAACTGCCGAACAGCTCTTCCCGAATCATTCATAAATGTTTGTGGTTTTACTAAAAGAACTTTTTCAGTTCCAACAAATGCTTCTGCATACAGTGATTCAAATTTCGTTTTACTAAACTCCATGTTATGCTGAATCGCAAATTCATCCACTGCAATAAAACCAATATTGTGTTTTGTATTTTTATATTTTGCGCCAGGATTTCCCAAGCCAACAATCATTTTCATTATTTAGTACACTCCAGTTGATTATTTCACATTTCTTTTTTATCCATTCAACGAATATTAAGCATTTTTACGCAAAAAAGTGCCGCACGAAAAAAATTCGTCCAGTAACAATTTTATATAGTATAACACAGTTCAATGGGTTTTTCTTTAATCTTTATGTCTAACCCCTCCCAAATTGCCTCTCAAAAGACTTGCAGCTCTCCCTTCATACTTTTTCATTCTATCTTTCTATTACGCACTAATCGGTCAATCGTTGTTATTGCCCTATTTCTCTTACTACCCATTAGTTTTAAAAAACATTGCTTAATGGTTTTAATCTTTTTATTTTCAAATTATCATCTCTTCATCACTTTTCGTTTTGAAATACTGTACTTTAGTTGTATGATGTAAGCGAAAGTATACAAACGACTTTCGCTTTTTCACTACTTGTTTCGGCCGAACGCGTTATCTAGTACAATTGGACAGTTGAACTTGCTTGAAGGAAAAAGATAGATTGTTTTTTCACATAGTTAATTTGACAAAAAAAGTCTATAAATCAATCGTTGTCACTTTGTATTTATTTTCAAAATTTCGATTTACAAAAAGTTTGTTAAGTGTTACACTATCTTTATTAAGAATCTTATTCATAAAGGAGTTTGTTGCATCATGACTAAACAAGAAGTAAAAGACCACCAAAAAGTAATTTTAATCGGAGATGGAGCAGTTGGTTCTAGTTATGCTTTTGCTCTAGTGACTCAAAATATTGCTCAAGAATTAGGAATCATCGATATCAATACAGCCAAAACAGAAGGAGATGCTATTGATTTATCAGATGCTTTAGCTTTTACTTCTCCTAAAAAAATCTATTCAGCAACTTATAGCGACTGCCATGACGCAGATATCGTTGTAATTACAGCCGGAGCAGCTCAAAAACCAGGTGAAACTCGTTTAGACTTAGTACAAAAAAATCTAAGAATTTTCAAAAGCTTAGTTGGTCAAGTAATGGATAGTGGCTTTGATGGTATCTTCTTAGTAGCAACAAATCCTGTAGACATCTTAACTTATGCAACTTGGAAATTTTCTGGCCTTCCTAAAAATCGCGTAATTGGATCAGGTACTTCACTTGATACAGCTCGTTTCCGTCAGGCTATCGCTGAACTAACTGGCGTTGATACACGTAACGTTCATAGTTACATTTTAGGTGAACACGGAGATACAGAGTTCCCTGTATGGTCTCATGCAAACATTGCTGGACTTAGCGTCACTGAGTGGATCAAAGATAATCCAAATACTGATGAACAAGCTCTTGTCGATGTTTTCTTTAGCGTAAGAGATTCTGCATACAATATTATTCAGAAAAAGGGTGCTACATTCTACGGTATTGCTGTATCTCTTGCTCGGATTACAAAAGCCATCTTTAATGATGAAAATGCTGTATTGCCTCTTTCAGTTTACTTAAACGGAGAATATGGACAAAAAGATGTATACATTGGTGCTCCAGCAATCATTAACAGACAAGGAATCCAACGTGTTATCGAGATTCCATTAAATGATTCTGAAATGGATAAAATGAATTTATCTGCATCTACATTAAAAAAAGTCACTGCTGATGCTTTTGAAGCATTGGAAAAAGAAAATTAATAAGCATTTTTAATTTAAAAAACAGGACTAGCATAAAACTAGTCCTGTTTTTTTATGATAAAGTTTTTTATTAACGATCTTTAGAAGTCTTCACAACACAATTGAGCAATTGTTTCTGCATAAATGTCCATCGCCAAATAAAACTCTTCTAATTTCATTCCTTCATTCTCTTGATGAGCTAGGCTTTTTGTATATGGGAAGTGAGCACCAAAAGCTACCATATTGGTCATTTTCCGAGCATAGGTTGCTCCGCCACTAGTAGTCGGCTCAGTTAAGTCACCTGTTTTATCACGATAAATAGCCATTAACGTTTGAACGAGCGGACTTTCTTTCGGAATATACAATGATGGAACAGCGTCGTATTCTTCATAAATCAATTTGTATTCATTGGCTGTTTTCTCCAACAGTGAAGCCATATCTTCTATTGTGTACTTAACAGGAATTCGTAAGTCTAAAACAATTTCAGAACCTGCTTCATCTATGTGAATACTACCTACATTAAAGGTTAGTTCTCCAGTTAACGCGTCTTTAACTTCTCCAAAGATACTAAAGCCATTTGTTTCATTTGCAACTTTTTCCGCTAGAAATTTTACTGCCGGGTGAGCGTAATGAGCGGTTAAACCTTGAGCTAATTTATTTATAGCATTAATTCCAATTTCAGCTGTACTTGCATGAACAGCTTTTCCATTTACAGTAACCGTTTGATTAGATAATACATAATCTGTTTCTAATTCTTTTAAGGTTTCGGCAATTTCGTTTGCATCTTGACCGGTATAGCTTGCTTTTCCCGGAACAACATTTGATGCTTCACCACAATGTAAAACAAGATCCTTACTTCCAGGTCCTATTAACTTAGCCTGCAACAACCCTTTTTCTGCGTACGTTAAAGGAAAGACACCATCAGGAACAAAGCCCATTGTAGGTGCTTCTTCGTTCAAGTTGTACTGATCCATACAACGCCAAAGGGTTTCTTCATCTGTCCCAAATATAAAACGAATCCGTTTATTAAAAGTCAAATCTGCATCAACCACTGCTTTAAACGCATACAGCGCAGCAATTGTAGGCCCCTTATCGTCTTGACTTCCACGACCATAGATAATACCATCCTTCACTACACCTTCAAAAGGATCGGTTTTCCATAAGGATAGATTCCCTTCAGGAACCACATCTAAATGACATAGGATTCCAACCAATTCTTCTCCTTGACCATAATCAGCATAACCATAAAAACCTTTAGGATCGCTAAATGTGGACATTCCTAAACTCGTACAAATCGTTAAAATTTCTTCTAAACTATCTGCAATTCCTTGACCAAAAGGTGGGTTCGTCGTACCATCTGATGTATTCACAGATGGTATAGCAATTAATTTTTGCAAGGCCAAAAGACTTTCTTTTTTATGTACTTCTTTAATCATAGAATCCATACCCTAACTCCTTCTCACTTTTAAGTTTTTTAATCCATTAGATAATGCGTATAGTATACTTCTATACGCATTAATTTGCAAATTAATACAGTTTCACCTCTTTTTAAACACTTAATATACATAAAAAGTTATTTAATTGCATAAAAAAATAGTTCACAACGACTATTATTCATTCGTTGTGAACTATTTTTTAAAGCGGAACAATCACATCATCATCCGTTTCATTTAAAGAATCCTTAGCTTTGATTTCAATAATCAATTTATGTGGTAGACAAATTGCCGTTTCACCAGGTTTACTGATCCAACCTGTTTTTACAGCAATTTGGTCTGGACTGTTGTCTTCTTTATTACGAATTTTCGTTCCATCAACTTCAACAATATTGTATTGTCCTTCTGCTGGATAAAAAGTAAACGTTTCTTGAGGGGTATCTTCTGTTAATTCTATTTCTTTAACTGGTTCACCATCAATAGACACTACGGCATAAATAGAACTATTTTCATCTAGATTTTTTGTAGATTGACCAAAGATAATAAGTGGTATGAATGATCCTAGTAATAACAGAATAATAATTATACCATCAAAAGGACGAACCAATTCTAATTGATCTTTAAATTTTTTCATATCTTTTGACTCCACTTCTCTGAATTTTTACTAAGAAGCTAATGCGTTAAGGATAGTGTACTTGAAGTAGTTTGGTAATAGACTAGTTGACTCTCTCTTTTACAACAAAAAATGTGATAAGAAAACTTCTTTTTCCTTATCACATTTCTTCAATTCATTTGAGCATAAAATCTGTTAACTTAGTCTATTACACCTGTATATTTTTTTTCAAATAAAGGACTAACAGATCTATTTTCATGGATACGCGTAATTGCATTACCCAGTAAAGTGCTGACACTTACTTCAACAATCTTGTCGATTTTTTTATCTTCAGGAAGATAAATTGAATCTGTAACAATCAATTGTTTGATTGCTGAATTTTGAATGCGTTCAATGGCTGGACCTGATAAAACAGGATGTGTACAGCATGCATAAACTTCAGTAGCTCCTGCTTCTGAAAGAGCTTGAGCAGCTAACGTAATCGTACCAGCAGTATCAATCATATCATCAATCAAGATACATTTTTTGCCTTCTACGTTTCCAATAATGTTCATAACTTCCGCCACATTCGCTTTAGGACGACGTTTGTCAATAATAGCAATTGGAGCTTTTAAGAACTCAGCTAGTTTACGCGCACGTGTTACGCCACCATGATCTGGTGAAACAACAACTACGTCTTCTGCCTCCGTAACGATTCCTTGTGTTAAGAAATAATTTGCTAAAAGAGGGGCACCTACCAAGTGGTCAACAGGCATATTGAAAAAGCCTTGGATTTGAGCAGCATGTAGGTCTAATGTCAGCATACGATCTGCTCCAGCAGCTGTAATCATATTAGCAACAAGTTTTGCAGTAATGGGTTCTCTAGAACGAGCTTTGCGGTCTTGTCTTGCATAACCATAGTAAGGCATAACAATATTAACTGTTGATGCACTTGCACGTTTTAAAGCATCGATCATAATCAATAGTTCCATTAAGTTGTCATTTACGGGGCTAGATGTTGATTGGATGATATAAACATGTGCTCCGCGAATGCTTTCTTCAATATTGATTCTAATTTCTCCGTCGCTGAATTGATCCACAGATAGTTTTCCTAATTCTACTCCTACCGATTTAGCGATTTTTTCCGCTAATGGTTTATTTGAGTTTAATGCAAAAATCTTTAACTTTGGATCAAAATATTGTTCTGACATAGTGACCTCCACTTTCTTTATTTACAAATTATTTACTTCATATCATATTAATAGTAGATACTTCTCACCTGAAAATCAAGTATTTAAAGAGTTTTTATTCAATTTTTAATGTGGCAAACGGTCAAAATAGTTCAGTTTGTTCTCTTGACGAGCACGTGCAATCGCAAGTGATTCAGTAGGTACATCTTTAGTTATCGTTGAACCCGCAGCAATGTAAACATTCTCTTCGATTGTTAAGGGTGCAACCAAGTTAGCGTTACAGCCTATAAATACATTATCTCCAACAGTTGTACGATGTTTATTTTTTCCATCATAATTAACAAAGATAGTACCGCAACCTATGTTAATATTTTTCCCTAAATCAGCATCACCAATATACGTTAAATGCCCTACTTTAGTATCTTCCGCAATTGTCGCATTTTTGACTTCAACAAAGTTTCCAATATGAACTGAATCTCCAATTTTGCTATTTGGACGCAAGTGACTGTAAGGTCCAATGTTGCTGTTAGCAGACATCTCAGAATCTTTAATAGTGGAACTTGTTATACGAACATTGTTACCAATTTTGCTATTTGAAATTTCAGAATTTGAACCAACAAAACAATCTTCTCCAATAGCGGTAGTCCCTTTAAGACTGACACCTGCTTCAATAAGCGTATCCGAACCAATTTCGACTTCACTATCAATATACGTTGTTGCCGGGTCAATAAAGGTAACCCCATTTTGCATATGTTTTTTATTGATACGGCTTCGCATTAATTTTGTTGCTTCAGCTAAAGCAACCCGATCATTTACACCTAACGCTTCTTCTTCATTGTCCATTTTATAAGCCGAAACGACGTATTCTTGTTTTTTTAATATTTCAATTACATCTGGTAAGTAGTACTCACCTTGAACATTATCATTCCCAACTTGTTTAAGAGCTTCAAATAATAATTGATTATCAAAACAATAGGTTCCAGTATTGATTTCTTGTACTTGTAGTTCTTCTGGGCTCGCATCTTTTTGTTCCACTATTTTTTCGACATTTCCTAATTCATTACGAATCACTCGACCATATCCAGTAGGATTTTCTGCATGTGCCGTTAAAATAGTTGCTTTTGCCCCTTGTTCTTGATGATTATCAAATAAATGTGCTAATGTTTCAGCAGTTAGAAGTGGTGTATCTCCACAAATAACCAATGTCGTTCCTTCTTTATCTTTTAATAGTTCTTCAGCTTGGATAACAGCATGTCCTGTTCCCAATTGTTCAGACTGAATAGCATATTCAGAACGCGAACCAAGATAATCTTTTACTTTCTCAGCGCCCACTCCAACGATTGTTACAATTTTATCTGCACCTACAGCTTCAACTTGACTCACTACATGTCCAACCATTGGTTTACCTGCAACCGGGTGCAACACTTTGTACAACTTAGATTTCATTCTTGAACCTTGTCCTGCTGCTAATATCACTGCGTAACGTTGTGGCATTATATAAACTCCTATCTCATTTTGTTCTTCTTTTTTTATTGTTCATTTTAGTTTAATTAAGCTAAGACTTTTTTACTACAAAGTCTCCTAATTTATGATAGCTTATACATAATCAGTTTTCAAGAAGTAATGTGGATTGGATAGGTTACCCTTCTGTTACAAATTAACTATAAGAAAGAAAACACCGACTAAAAATAGCGAGGACAAAGGTACTAGATTCACCTTTATCCTCGCTATTTTTTTATTTGGTAAAATAATTTCCTGGTTGTACATGAATTGTTTTTTCACGAACGTTCACTTCATCTACACATAAAAGTGATGTATACTCATCTACCATTCTATTGCCACTAAAAGTAGATTCAGCAAAAACTGTGATGCCCACTAGCTCTGCTTCAAACTCTTCAATCAAACTCTTCATACCGTTAACGGTACCTCCGCCTTTCATGAAGTCATCTACAATCAATACTCGAGATCCACGTCTCAAGCTGCGTTTAGATAATTCCATCTTTTCAACACGATCAGATGATCCAGAAACATAATTCACACTTACAGTAGAACCTTCTGTTATTTTAGAATCCCTACGTACAATAACAAATGGTACATTCAAGTATGTTGACACTGCTTGAGCAATTGGAACCCCTTTTGTTGCTACTGTCATTACAGCATCAATAGGTTGTTCTAAATACTTCGTTGCAATAATTTTTCCAACTTGACGTAAAACACTTGGTTGTCCAAGTAAATCAGATAAATAAACATATCCACCTGGTAGTAACCGATCTGATTCAGATAAACGTTCACACATTTCTTTTGCAAATTCTTCAGCTTCATCTTCTGCAATTTCGGGTATGTAGCGTACCCCTCCTGCTGCTCCAGGGACTGTTTCCAAAGTTCCTGTGCCTCGTTCTCTAAATGTCTTTTTCACGATACTTAAATCTTCACTAATAGAAGATTTAGCAGAGTCGTAACGGTTCGCAAAATAGGTAAGTGGCACTAACGTATGCGGTCGCTCCAACATATAACGCGTTATGTCGATCAATCGTTCACTTCTTTTTATTTTCATTATTTTCACCTTTTCTATAGTCTCATTTTCTTAGGTTTTGCCAGGTCATTATTTCTATCAAACATCATTATACGCGTTTTCCATATAAAAGGGTAGCTTTTTAAGTATTATTATAAAAATGTTCGTTTTTATTAATGGTTTCTCATAAAAAAAAACACGAACCTTCGTATTCCCTTTCTTTTACTTTTTGCATGCAAAAAAAGGGTTGAGAAGACTCTCAACCCTTTTACCTATTCGCTATTCTTTAAGAACGGCTTTTTTTGTATTTCATCTGTTGTAAGATTTTCATTGTCCCTGTTGTAAGGATAAAAATAACGATAAATACTAAGGTAATCGTCGCACCTGGTGGAGTACCCCATTGATAAGAAACCGTTAAACCTGAAAACATTCCTACGATACCTACAAGAATGCCTACAAAAATGACCCAATAAAAACTTTTACTGATGCGCATAGCAATAGCCGCTGGCAGAATCATAATGGCTGATACTAGTAAGGCTCCTGCAATAGGCATAACAACTGCGATAGTAACCCCCGTGATCACATTAAAAAGGATCGACATCGTCCGTGCCGGTAAACCAGCTGTAAAAGCAGTATCCTCATCAAACGTTAATACATACATTGGTCTACGAAAGACTAAAAACAAACCAACAACAATTACAAATAAGGCCACTAACAAGTAAATCTGTTGTTGACTGATCGTCACAATTGAACCAAATAAGTATTGTTGAATAGTAGTCGTGGATCCACCACTACTCAAACTCATTAAAACAAGTGCTACGGACATTCCAGCAGACATTAAGATAGCGATAGAAATTTCCGAATAAGATTTGTACAGCATGCTTAGATACTCAATGATCACAGCTGCAATCACTACGACAACTAAAGTCATAAAGGTTGGATTGACATTTAAAAATAACCCTAACGCAATTCCAGCTAAAGAAATGTGTGATAACGTGTCTGCCATCAATGATTGCCTTCTAAGAACTAAAAATAATCCTAGAATAGGAGCAATAACAGCAATCAAGAATGCAGATTGGAATGCTCGCTGCATGAATCCATAGAAAAACATCTCCATGGTGAATCCTCCTTTCGGATAAGCTGAATGTGTCTATCCGCATATTTTTTTATGTCTTCATGATCATGCGTTACCATTAAAATGCCTTTGCCATGAAATTCACTATTGTGTTTTAATAATTCGTAAAACTCTGTTCTGGAGTCTAGATCCATACCAGTAGTTGGCTCATCTAAAACAAATAAATCTGGATCTGTAGCAAAAATACGGGCTAGCGAAATACGCTGCTTTTGTCCCCCAGAGAGTTCCCCAATTTTTTTATGGCGTAAATCCCACATACCTACTGATTTCAATGAACGTTCTACATGTACATGGTCTTCTGCATCTAAACGTTTGAACCATTTTCCTCTTTGATAACGACCAGATCGAACCAACTCCAATACTGTACTAGGAAAACCAGCATTAAAAGAGGCCACTTGTTGCGGAATGTACCCAATTGCTAAAGGTTCATTTCTTCTATTTACAGCAGAAATCTTAGCTGTTCCTTTCGTTGGTTGAAGCAAACCTAAAATATTACGCAATAACGTAGATTTTGCCGCACCATTTTCTCCTGTTAGCATAACAAATTCGCCCGGATCAACCGTAAAGGAAATGTTTTCTAAAACTGGTTCTTCATCATAATAAAAAGATAAGTCCTTTACTTCAACGTAATGCATGAACACCCCTTCTTTCTTTTATCTATAGGAAAGGTTTCTTACACCCATTTCCGTTTCCTTAATGAATACTTTTTTGAAGCGCAGCTAGATTATTTTTCATTAGTTGAATATAGTCTGTCCCTTTTTCTTGATCCTCAGTTGTAATGCCTTCAATTGGATTTAAAATTTCTAACTCTGTCCCTGTCTCATTAGCGAGTGTTTCTGCAATTTTACTAGAAGATGTTTCTGCATAATAAATGTAATGGATATCATTCGCATTTATATAATCTTGTAATTCAGCTAATTTAGCTGGACTCGGTTCTTCTTCGGTTGAAATTCCAGCAATTGAAACTTGCTCCAAATCGTAACGATTCGCCAAGTATGCAAAAGCTGCATGTTGGGTCACAAAAACACGTTTCGTTGCATCATTAAAGGCGTTAGTAAATTCTTGATTCAATGCCTGTAATTTTTCGTTGTATTGTGTTGCATTTGTTTCATATATTTTTTCGTTCTCTGGATCTGCAGTAACCAATCCTTCTTTGATATTCGTTACTTCCTCTTGAGCAAGCACAGGATCTAACCAAATATGAGGATCAACTTCATGGTGATGGCCTTCTTCTTCATTCTCGTCATGATGTTCTTCTTCTGCTGATTCTAAGAAAGAAATGCCTTCACTTGCATTAACGATCACTGTATTTTCTGTATCTATACTCTCTAAAACACTTGAAACCCAGACTTCCATTTCCTCACTATTATAAACAAATACATCCGCATCTGAAATAGCAGCAACTTCTTTGGCACTCGGTTCATAACCATGAGTATCTGTCCCTGCTTCTAATAATAAGGTTACTTCAGCTTCATCTCCAGCAACATTCTTTGTAAAGTCATACATTGGGTAGAACGTTGTAACCACATTTAATTTATCTGTTTCCGGTTGTGTATTTTCTTGATTCCCACATCCTATTACTAGCATCATTACTATAGATGCTAGAGTCATTAACCCGATTCTCTTGTTCATATCCATCGAACGCATATCCTCCTTCAGACTTATCTTTAATTAAAGTTTTTTAGTTTATATTTTTTAAATCGTAATCATTACTATTTAAAATTCCTTATGTAGCTTATCATTATCTACATTGCACGTCAAGAAAAAAAAGACGTGAACTTCTCTTATCAAAACAAGAGAGCTTTTCACATCTTTGATCTAGTTATTTTAGTGTTCGCACTAAGTAAACCTCATTACAAAAACCTTTTAAACCATTATAAACTCGCTGAGCTTTAGAATACTTCTTACATAAAGCATAGATTGTAGGGCCACTTCCACTCATCAAAGCCGCATCTGCACCAAATTGAATCATCTTCTTTTTGATTCGTTTGATATCGGGTTGCTTTACAGCCGATACAGTTTCTAAAGCATTACCAGTGCTATCAACCATTTGGCTATAATCATTGTCTTGAATAGCAGTCAACATTTGGGGTATTTCCGGATGAACCAATTGATCAAATGAAAGATTTTCAAAAACAGTCCAAGTCGAAATACCTTTTTTAGGCTTAACTAGCACTACCCAGCACTGAGGGACATCTTTTATTTGTTGAATTTTTTCACCACGACCTGTAGCATACGCGGTTCCACCATAAATACAATAGGGAACATCTGAGCCAATTTTTTCTCCCAGAGTAGCTAGCTCATCTTTTGTTAACTTTAAATCCCACAAACGATTCAGTCCTCTTAAAGTAGCAGCCGCATCACTGCTACCACCGGCTAAACCAGCAGCGATTGGAATATTCTTTTCTATAGTAATATCGACGCCTTTTTCGATATGATAGGTATCTTTTAACAACTTTGCAGCTTTATATGCATGATTTCGTTGATCTAATGGCAAAAAGCCATTAGTTGAGTGAATAACGATTCGATCTTCTTCAATTGTTTTTAGCACTATGCGATCTGCCAAATCAACTGAAGTCATTACCATCTTCATTTCATGGTAACCATCTTCTCTTTTATGCAAAACATCTAAACTTAAATTGATTTTAGCAGGAGCCTTTTCTATAATCTCCATTTACACTTCACTCCTTTCCTCAGTATTTGTATTGTCTGTAGAACATACTAGCTTAAATAAAAAGATTTGAAAAGCATGAAAGCCATAATTTAATTTAAATATTAAAAAAAATGGCAAGTTATTGACTTATTAATAGGTTAATTACACATAAACTACTTAGATCAATAAAAAAAGACCTGAAACATTTCGTCTCAGATCTCTTCTTTTTATATTCAAGGGGCAACAAATTCCACTTTAACTCTATCTGGATCTTCAAAAAAAACTGCATAATGCTGCTCTCCACCAGCAAATGGGTGTTGATCTCTATACAAAATTTCAATACCTTTTTCTTCTAGTTTTTTCGCTAGATTGTCTACTTGCTGTCTGGAATTTGCCTGAAACGCTAAGTGATTCAGACCTGTATGCCCTCTATGGTAACCTTCAGAAATAAACTGTTCTTTTGTTTGAACAAACACCAGATACATTTCGTCTTTTTTCCAACTTCTTCCTTTATCCCAAACTTGAAAAGGCTGATAGCCTAATTCCTCTAAAAACCAGCCCCAAAAACGAATGGATATTTCTAAATCAGAAACATTCAATTCTATATGATGAATATTCCCCATTCTTATTGATCCCCCAATACTAAAAATTATCGGTTCTCTTTCGATGGTACAAAAAAAACGAGCCATTTATAGCTCGTCAACTGTTTTCTATTCTCTTTTAATGCTTAAGCTAATTGGCGTTTTTCTTCTTCAATAAATTCAATTTCTACAGATTGAGTTAAAACATCTGTATAACTATATGAGACACGTTCAAATGCATTTTCTTCTTGATCTAGCTCAACAACAAACACTGAATGATATGTGTCAGCTAAAATACCTTTGCGTTCGGTTTTTTTCTTACGACCAGCTTGCGCGGTCAACATAATCTTCTTACCTAAATGATCATCTAAGCTTTCTTTAATGTCTGCTAATGTACTTGGCATCAGATTCACCTCACTCGTCTGATGCCATTGTAACATATAAAATGAAATTTTACAAGTATACCACAAGAAAACCTTTGGTACAAATAATAATTCTCTCATATTACCCACTTTAAAAGTCGTTGGTACCACTAGCATATCTATTTAGACTTAATAAAAATTAATCTTCTTTTAATACAATCTCATCGATTGCATCTGATAATCGGCCGAATTCTTCTAGGCTTAATGTTTCCCCACGACGCTTTGGATCAATGCCTGCGACTTCTAATGCTTGGGTTAGTTTTTCTCTAGTAGAATCTTCTTTGCCGTATCTGATTAATAAATTATTCCAAAGTGTTTTACGTCTTTGCACAAAAGCCGAACGAACAAGTGCAAAAAAAGACTTTTCATTCTTAACTGTTACACTTGGTGTTGCTCTTCTTGTTAGCTTAATAATGGCAGAGTCAACATTTGGTTGTGGTACAAAGACTGTCTTAGGAACAATAAAAGCGACTTCAGCTTCCATGTAGTACTGGATAGCGATAGACAATGATCCATAAGCTTTGCTGCCAGGAGCAGCTGTTATTCTTTCGGCTACTTCCTTTTGCATCATAATCGTTAATCCATCGATTCGAACAGGTGTCTCTAAGAAATGCATAATGATAGGCGTTGTAATGTAGTAAGGTAAATTAGCTACCACAACTAAAGGTTCCTCTAAATCAATCATTTCTGGCAAGGTTTTTTGTAAATTGATTTTCAATACATCACTATGAACAATCGAAACATTATCATACGGACTTAACGTATCCGCTAATACTGGTAATAAACGATTATCAATTTCAAAAGCAATAACTTCCTTACTCGCTCTTGCAAGATGTTCCGTTAAAGCACCTATACCGGGACCAACTTCAATAACGTTTGTGTTTTTGTCAATATTAGACGCTGCTACAATATTGCTTAAAATGTTAGGATCCACAATAAAATTTTGTCCTAAACTTTTCTTTACTGAGAAGCCATATTTTTCCATTATCTCTTTGGTTCTTGATGGGGTTGCGATATCTTTATGTGTTGTCATTTTCTTCCTCCAAAATTTGTTGCATCACTGTTACAACTTCTTCAGGTGAGATTTGAAACATTTGCAATCTCTTTTGAAGTTGTTTTCCGTTAGTGTAACCAATATTAAGTTTTTCACCCAATTTTGTTCGTCTCTTTCGAGCAAAAGGCCCCATGATCAAGCCAGCATCCATTAACAATTCTTGTGAAATGAGCGACTCTTTAGCTATGGTTTCGGTGTAGCATTTTGATAATGCTGTACGTATCGCTTCAGGTGAAGCATGTTCAATACCTAAGCTGCCCTTGCCCTTTGCTTTAGCCTCATCTTTTGTCAAAAAAGCGTGTTTCACTCCGGGAACAGCTTGAGAAATGATTTTCCGGATTTTTTCACCAGGAAAATCGGGATCTGTAAAAACAATAACACCTCTTGTTTCGTGAGCTTTTTTTATTAGCTTCAACGTTTCTTCATCAATAGCTGAACCGTTTGTTTCAATAGTATCTGCTTCAACCGATTCCAAAATGCGTCTTGTATCATCACGGCCTTCAACAACTATAATTTCTTTTATTTTTTCCATTAAGCTAACCTAAACAAGCGATTAGCATTTTGCATTGTTTGTTGAGCCACTTCTTCATAACTAACGCCTCTTTGCTTAGCCACTTCTTCCGCTACAAATCTCACGTAAGCCGGTTCATTGCGTTTTCCTCTATAAGGCATCGGAGCTAAGTAAGGTGCATCTGTTTCAATCAATAATTTATCAAACGGCGCAGCTTTAGCTACTTCTCTTACTTCAGGCGCATTTTTAAACGTGATAACGCCACTTACAGAAATGTGCATGCCTAAGTCTAAGAAACGTTCCATCCAAAGTGTATCGCCACTAAAACTGTGCATAATACCGCCAATATCTTCAACATGTTCTTTTTTCAGTATCTCATAAGTATCTTCAATTGAATCTCTCATATGAATACTAATAGGCATGTTCAACTCTCTGGCAATTTGCATTTGCCTATGAAAGACATCCTTTTGAACATCTTTTGGAGAAGTATCCCAGTGGTAATCCAAACCCATTTCTCCCATAGCCACAACTTTTGGCAATTTCAATTGTTGATACAACTTCTCTTCAATTTGTTCAGTATACAAATAGCTTTCAGTAGGGTGCCAACCAATAATACTGTACACTTCTTTGTATTCCTTACTTAAGGCTATCGATTTTTCAATCGTTTCAGTATCAAACCCTACTACAGCCATTTTACTCACATCGTTTTCAAGTGCACGCTGCACAGTTTCAGGAACTTCATGATCAAATTCTTCTGCATTAATATGCGTATGCGTATCAAATAACATCGTATCATCCTTTCTTGTTCATCGTTAACAGAAACACCCTGCTAAATGAGTTCCAGCAGGGCATTCGTTTTATAAGATTTTAAGCAACTTCGGATCCATTTGGTGCTTCAATTGGCGCTTCAATAATTTGTAATTTCCCATCTTTTTCAGCAGATAAAATCATTCCTTGACTGACCTCTCCACGCATTTTACGCGGTTTCAAGTTCGCAACGATCACAACTTTTTTGCCAATCAAAGCTTCTGGATTCGGATACCACTCTGCAATACCAGAAAGAATTTGACGATGACCCTCATCCCCTGCATCTAAACGGAATTTCAAGAGCTTATCTGCTCCTTCTACTTTTTGACAATCGATAACTTCAGCGACTTTTAATTCAACTTTATCAAAATCATCGTACTTAATTTGTTTCTCTTTTGTTGATGTTAAAATAGTTTCTGAAGGATCCCATTTCGTTTCCTCTTCAGCTTCTTGCTCTTGTTGATCAGGAACACCTGCCATTTGTTCTTTAATGTAAGCAACTTCTACATCTATATCTAAACGTGGGAATATAGGTGTACCTTTTTTGATCACTGTAGTATTTTCAGGGAATGAGCCAAATTGAACGGTTGACCAATTTCCAGCAAATTCTCCTTCTACTCCCAATTGAGCAAAAATTTCTTTAGGTGCATGAGTCAAGAACGGTTGCAATAAAATAGCTGAAATACGAAGCGTTTCTGCTAAATGAACCATGACACTCGCCAATTCGCTTGTCTTCTCTTCTTCTTTTGCTAATTTCCATGGTGCAGTTTCATCAATGTATTTATTGGCACGTGAAATCAATACCCAAACATGGCTTAATGCACTACTAAATTGCATATTTTCCATTTCGTTTTGGTAATCCGCACAAACTTTTTCTGCTGTTTCTTTTAAGATAGCATCGAATTCTGTAACGTTTCCTGAATATTTAGGAACTTCTCCATCGAAATACTTGTTGATCATCGCAACTGTACGATTGAGCAAGTTTCCTAAGTCATTTGCTAAGTCGTAATTCACACGAGAAACAAAGTCTTCTGGAGTGAATACACCGTCGCTTCCAAATGTCACTTCACGCATTAAGTAATAACGCAAAGCATCTAATCCATACTGTTCTACTAGCATTTCTGGATAAACAACGTTTCCTTTTGATTTAGACATTTTGCCATCTTTCATCAACAACCAGCCATGGCCAAATATCTTTTTAGGCAATGGCAAATCTAGAGCCATTAACATAATTGGCCAATAAATAGTGTGGAAACGAACAATTTCTTTTCCTACCATATGCACATCTGCTGGCCAGAATTTATCAAACAATGATGTATCATCTGTACCGTAGCCAAGTGCAGTAATGTAATTTGCCAATGCATCGATCCATACGTAAATAACGTGTTTCGGATTGCTTGGTACTTTAACTCCCCAAGTAAATGTCGTACGTGAAACAGCTAAATCTTCCAAACCAGGTTTAATAAAATTATTGATCATTTCATTTTTACGCGATTCAGGTTGAATGAAATCTGGATGTTCATTGTAGTACGCCAATAAACGATCCGAATACTTACTCATTCTAAAGAAATAAGACTCCTCTTTGATTAACTCTACGGGATGTCCGCTATCTGGTGATTTCCCGCCAACGATGTTGCCTTGGTCATCACGTTCAATATCCACTAATTGTGTTTCGGTATAAAAAGTTTCATCTGGAACGGAGTACCAGCCTTCATATTCATCAAGATAAATATCTCCTTGCGCTAAAAAGCGTTCAAAAATATCTGCGACAACTTTTTCATGTGCAGGATCAGTTGTGCGGATAAACTTATCATTGCTGATTTCTAATAATTTCCATAATTTTTGCATGCCTTCAGCCATTTGATCGACATATTTTTGAGGCGTAATGTTTAATTCTTGGGCCTTGTTTTCAATTTTTTGACCATGCTCATCGCTACCTGTCAAATAAAAAACATCAAAGTCTTGCATCCTTTTGTATCGTGCCATAACATCACACGCAATTGTTGAATAGGCATTTCCAATATGCAATTTTCCACTTGGATAGTAAATAGGTGTTGTAATATAAAATGTTTTTTTCTCAGTCACTTTAGGTGCCTCCTTAGTAGGTTTAACTACTCCATTCTAACCATCTATCAAACACTCTTTTAGAAAAGAAGGTACGTTTAGATAAAAAATGAGTAGGGTGCTTTTTTATTTAAATTGATTTTTCTCAAAAGCTTTCTGAAATAGTATACCACAGAAAACTACTGAAAATAGGAAATTGCGCATGAATTCTTTATATCTTAACTAAAGTTTCCCCTGATATTTCCAAGACTTTTTACGGTACTAAATTCAATTTTTGTAAACCTTTTAAAATGCCATGGTTTTCTGGAGATGCTGTAATGTCATCTGCAATTTCTTTCAACTCTGTACGTCCATTTTCCATGGCTATTCCCATACCTACTGCCTGCAACATTTCAATATCATTCAATCCATCTCCAAATGCGACTGTTTCACTTATATCGATACCTATATGTTCAATTAACTTTTGAATGCCTACTGCTTTAGACATTCCTTTCGAGATCACATCTACTGAATAGGGATTCCATCGTGTGAAATGACAATCCGGAAAAGCTTCTTGGTAAAAAGCATCATATTCTTCTGTTGTATGGATGATGCACTGGTAAATGGTTCGGTCTTCATAGTAATGTGGCAAAATCGGCTTCACTCTTTTAGAAGAGCCAACATAGCGCATAAGCAATTGCATCACTTTTTTAGGTGGAGCTATTGGAACTTGCTGAATCATTTTTTTCAATAATCCTTTTTGTCCAAAAGTAACCATAGAAGTCCCTAATATTTCATCGCTTCCACAAAACGCTATGCGTTGCTTATTTGTTTCTGCAGCTAGTGCAAGTCGTTTAACAGAATCCACCGACAATGGATTTTGGTGAATCACCTCTCCCTCATACACAACATACTGACCGTTCAATGTGATATGTGTTTGAATGTCTAAGGATGCTAGAATTTCATCAATTCTAAACGGCGCTCTTCCAGTGGCAATAACTGGTATAATCCCTTTTTTCTTCAAATCTTGAATAGCTTTTCTAGCAGAATCTGGAATTCTTTTTTTATCTGTTAATAATGTTCCATCAATATCAAAAAATATAACCTTATACATTTTAAGTGCTCCTCTGATTTTCATATTCAACTACTGCCATTTTTATTTTGTATCAATCGCAGTGAAACAAAATGTTTCGCGTGAAACATTCGTATTGTTATTTAATATACTTCAATTGTGTTTCTTTCTATCCATTTAAGTGATAAATTTTATAAAAAGCTTTTACTTTCCTTAATAATAACGGTTGCGGTACAATAAGGCTAATGATTTATTACTCAAGAAAGAAGGAGTCACAATGATTTCTATTGGTTTAACGGGTTGGTCTGATCATGACTTACTAACCGTCCGAAAATCGAAACGATTGGAAGATTATAGTTCACATTTCCCTTTTGTAGAATTGGATACCAGCTTTTATGCTATTCCTCCTGATAAAAACATTTTCTCATGGATAGAAAAAACACCAGCTACTTTTCAATTTATCCCTAAAGCTTTTCAAGCGATGACGTTACACAAAGATTGGCTGAAATTTTTCCCGACTGAACAACAAATGTTCGAGCATTACATTGCGATTTTTGAACCTATGATCACCGCGCATCGAATCAAAACTTTTCTATTTCAGTTTCCACCTTATTTTGATTGTACAAAAGAACACGTTCAGTATTTAAGGAAAGTCCGTCAATACATGGGTGAACTACCAATAGCGATCGAATTTCGTCATTCTAGCTGGTACAGTGACACGAATAAAGAAAACACATTGGCTTTTTTAACGGAAGAACAATTTATTCACACTGTTGTCGATCAACCTCAGACCCCCGGAAATAGCGTTCCTTTAACCGTCAAAGGGACCAACGACGAACTCACACTGTTTCGCTTGCACGGGCAAAACTATGAAGGTTGGTTAGATGCCAGTGGACCCAATTGGCGGGAAAAACGAACACTTTATGATTACAGTTCTTCTGAATTGGATGATTTCGTAACCATTATTCGCCAATTAGAAACAGAGTCAAAAGAAGTTGCCGTTATTTTCAACAATAATTCTGGTGGACATGCCGCGAAAAATGCAAAACAATTGCAAAAAAAATTACAGCTTACATTTGATCATCTTGCTCCACAACAAACCGAATTGAATTTATTTGAGGAAGATTTTTAATAATTTTATAGAAAAAAAACGGACCCATTAAGAGTCCGTTTTTTTAAAATTATATACACTATACATTTTCAGAATTTTTTTCATGCCAATTCCTTACTAAAACCGACAATGCGAAGCAAATAATAAAATAAACAACTGCTAAGAAACCATAAATCAAAAACACTTCAGAAGTTTTTGTTACTTTTCCTAAAATAACTTGGCCACTTCGTGTAAATTCCATGATTCCTAGTCCAGCAAGAAATGACGTATCTTTAATAGTTGTAATCACTTGTGACAGTAAAGAAGGAATAATTTTTTTGAAGGTTTGTGGCAAAATAATATACACTAGTGTTTGAAAAAATGAAAACCCTTGAGAATGAGCAGCTTCAAATTGTCCTTTCGGTATCGAATTTAATCCGCCACGCACAATTTCTGCCACTACTGCAGCTGTATAAAGAAACAACGCTATGGAAGCTTTCACTAATATCGTACTTCCTGGTATCAGGAAAGCACAACCGAGCATCCATAGTAACAATGGCGTATTACGGAATAACTCGATGTAAAATCCAGCTATTTTTCCGAAAAACTTCTTTTCATAGTTTCTGATCAACCCTAGGAGTGTTCCAAACACGATTGAAAGGATCACCACACATAAAGAAATCAACAATGTAGTCCACAATCCATCTAACAAGAACAATACGTTAGGCCGTGTAAAAACGGTTTCTATGGAGTTCATCATTCCATCACCTCCGGAATATCCACAACTAAGGAATCATTCTTTTTTAATTTCTCTTCGTATTTCCTTGAGAACGTAGCCAGCGGGAAACAGAGAATGAAGTAAAGCAATCCTGCAACCACATAGGATGGTCCATAATTCAAGCTAAATGAAGCATAAGAGTCCGCTGCATACATTAAGTCTGCTCCTGCGATAATAGCCAACACAGAAGTATTTTTTATCAAATTGACCGCTTGATTGGTTAATGGAGGCAAAATACCTTTAACCATTTGTGGCAATATGATGTAGCGCATGGTTTGTGTATAACTAAATCCTTGAGCATACGCAGCTTCTTGCTGGCCTTTAGGAACAGATAAAATACCCGCACGTACCACTTCACCAATGTAAGCTCCATGATACAACCCAACCCCTACTACCCCAATCGTAAACTCGCTCAAGACCAATCCTGCCATTGCTAATCCGTTATACATAAAGAAAATTTGAATGACAAGAGGGATATTTTGAAAAATTTCGACATATACTCGTGCAATCGAACGCAGAATCAAATTGTGGGCAGTTGATAATATCCCAATCACGATTCCGATTATCAATGATAAAGCTAATGCTAAGATGGCCACTTGGAGTGTTCTTAAAAATCCAGAACTAAAATTATCAAAATTTTGAAAAAGATCCTCCCATCTCCAAAGAGCGAATGGATTTGTACTTTTCATTATTCACTCAATCCCCACTCTGTAACCAATCCATTAAGAGTATCATCTTCTCCCCAAGTAGTGATCAACCCATTTACATGCTCTGCTAACTCCGTATTTGTTTTCTTTGTTGCGATTCCATAATCTTGCGTTGCGAAACGGTCTGGCAAAATTTCAGTTGAATCATCTAAATAACCAGCCAAAATAGATCTGTCCACACTAAATGCATCTACACGACCTGAGTCTAACGCTGCTTTAATTTCTGGATAAGTAGCATATTCTGAAAATTCTACTGTGATATCATATTGTTCAGCTTCTGATGTGATGGCTTCTGACGTTGTAGAACTTTGTGCCACACCAACATTTGCTCCATCCATATCTTTTAAACCTTCATAGTTTTTGTCTTTTTTCACTAGTAAACCAACTGCATCTTCATAATACGCATCTGAGAAATTATATGTTTCTTTGCGTTCTTCAGTAACTGTAAAAGTGGCGATAACCATATCAACTTCGCCATTATCCAATAATGGACCACGTGTTTTAGCCGTAACAGGCGTTAATTCAATGGCATCTGGATCGCCTAAAATGTCTTCAGCAATTTTTTTAGCAATATCAATTTCAAATCCTTCTATTTCTCCTGTATCTGTATTCTTCAGCCCAAAGTTTGGAACATCTTCTTTTACTCCTACTTTTAAAACGCCGGCTTCTTTGATTGATTCAATCGTTACTTGATCCGACCCTTTTGGTGTGTCTGCTTCTGTTGTTGAACCGTCATCTGACGAGCAAGCACCTAAAAATAATACACTAGACAAAATGACTGTTGCTAATAAGTTTCTTTTTTTCATTTGTTTTTCCTCCTAAGGATATCTTTATTTTTCATCTTAAAATTTTACTTAAAAATTCTTTTGTTCTTTCATGTGTAGGGTTTTCAAAGAAATGCTCTGGTGGCCCTACTTCTAAAATGGTTCCATCATCCATAAAAATGACCCGATCTGCTACTTGTTTAGCAAATCCCATTTCATGGGTCACAACGACCATTGTAATGTTCATGCTAGATAGTTTGATCATAACATCCAATACTTCTTGAACCGTCTCTGGATCTAAAGCAGATGTAGGTTCATCAAATAGAATGATTTTCTTTTCAGAACAGAGCGATCTAGCGATAGCGACTCTTTGTTGTTGGCCTCCTGAGAGTGTTGAAGGGTATGCTGTTGCTTTTTCTCGCAACCCTACGATATCTAGATATCGATAAGCCAGTTCTTCTGCTTCTTTTTTTGATTTATTCTGTAATTTTATAGGTCCAATTGTCAGATTTCCTAACACCGTCATATGCGGATAAAGGTTGAACTGTTGAAAGACCATTGCAGAAGAATTTCGCACCATTTCTAATTTGTTTTTTTCTGTTATTTGATTGCCATCTATATAGACTTCTCCTGTCGTAGGTTCCTCAAGAAAATTCATACATCTAACTGTGGTACTTTTTCCAGAACCAGAAGGGCCTATGATAACGACTTTTTCCCCTTCAGCCACCTCTAAATTAACATCTTTTAGTACATGGTGGTCGCCGAAATATTTATTTACATTCTGTAGCTTGATCAACTCTGTATCATCTCCTTTACAAAAACATTGATGGTAATTAGTAATTTTTTAAGCAGGCGAGGTCTTTCTTGCTGCTTAAATCAATAGTATAAATACACATTTATGAGAAATCAATTAACATATACCTTAATCATGTAACGTTTTCTCACATGGACTTAATACAAAAAGTCTAAAAATCCTTTATTTACCCTGTTTAAACACCATTAAAAAATTATCATCTTTCTCATTATTTTATTAAAAAATAAAAAAACCACTTCCAACCAATGACTATTCCTTGGTTGGAAGTGGAGGTGATTTATTATTTGTTTAGTAATTCTTTGGCTAATAAACGATACACATCTAAGCGTTTTTCTTGTGAATGGGGAATACTACAGATCATTGCTTCATCAAAACCATATTTCTCTTGATCTTCTAATAATTTTGCAGCGATTTCTTTTGGTGTACCTACTAAATGTAATTCGCGTCCTTGTTTTATTGTTAATTGATCAATTTCGGTTAAAGGATAATGTTGTGCTTCTTCAGGTGTCAGCAATTGACCCATCTGTCCTTTTCTCATCAATAGACGTGCAATATCTTGTGGTTTAGCTTCATATTCTGCTTCTTCTCTAGTTTCAGCTGTTGTAACAAGATACGCTACATTGATGTATGGTTTGTCCATAAATGCAGAGGGTTGAAAATTAACTTTGTATTCATCCAAGATATCTTTTGTCATTCCACCCATAAAGAATTGAGCAAACGAATAACCTACTCCCATTTGGGCTGCCTTCCGCGCACTGCTGCCGCTCGAACCAAGTAGCCAAGCTTCAGGCAACTGAATATGTGAAGGAGTAGCAATTGTTCGGGTGTATATTCGTTCTTCAGGCACTTCATCATTGATTAATTTTAATGCGGTATCGAATTTTTCATACATATTGTCCAACATCGGCTGACGACCTTCTGATAGAGCATAAATAGAATTATTATCGCCACCCGGAGCACGACCTACTCCAAAATCGATTCGTCCTGGCGAAAAAGCACTTAACGTTTTAAAAACTTCCGCTAATTTCAAAGGTGAATAATGCATCATCATGACTCCACCTGTGCCGATTCGAATATTTTTTGTTTTTGCCGCTAAATGAGCTGCAGTGATTTCAGGAGCTGAACTTGCAAAACCATTTGTTCCATGGTGCTCTGCCATCCACATACGTGTGTACCCTAATTCATCCGCTAAAATAGCTAGTTCTTCAGCTTTTGCTAAAGCATCTGCAGCTGTATTTCCACTTGTAATAGGTGCTTGATCTAAGACACTTAATCTCACTACTTTCCACTCCTTCATTATCCGAACACTTTTGTAATCACTTTTAACTCGTATCTGTCTAACTTTTTTTGCCACAGTTTGCCACAGTAATAGTTATTTTTGTTCCCATGTTCATCATTATAAAGAAACACGGGTATTATTTCTATACACACGGGTTAGCTACTGTGGAAATCATTAAAAAAAAAAACGAAACAAAGATAAGAATACCCTATTAGATTAGGTAAAAAACCAAATCTCACAAGATATTCTACGTTTTTTTGTAGAAATTAGTTCTTATTCAAAATCTTCGCTTAATATTTTCACACGATCTTCAAAAGATACTTCTTGATGGATTTCGTGCAGCATCCAAACATAACCAAAGCTGTCTAAAAACATTGCATTTGAAATACCCATTTCCTCCATTTTTGTAATTGGTTGAATAACTGTTGCTCCTGCAGCAACTGCTTTATCAAATACTACTTGAATATTGGGTACCACTACATTAAACCAAAATGATTGGTTACTATCTTCTTTTGGTGCAAACAATTGGTATTCAGGATTTTCATCGAGCATATGGAAACGAGTACCATAAATTGTGAAAACTGCTTCGTTGTTTCCTACTTTAAAATCTGTTGCCTCAACTATTACAACCTCAAAAATGGAGCTGTACTGTTCCAAAGCTGCTTTACTATCTTTTACAACAAAATCAATTTCAACTCCTGTGATCATTTATGCACCCTCCTAGTACTATTTTTTATCACTTATAGTATACCATCTATAAAAATTAGTAGAGTTATACAAGGACTACTACAACTATAATTTTTAATTATTTAGAGAGAAATAAGCAAAATGATAAAACAACTCCCATAATTCATACCAAACTCGAGGATTTTTTCCAGTTGATTCTTCAATTTTTTGGATTCTATAATTCAATGTATTTCTATGGATATGAAGTTCTAGCGAAGTATCATTGATGCTTTTATTATTTTGCGCGAAACTAATGAGTGTTTCTACATATTCCGGTGCCACTTCCTTTATCTTATTCAACAGTTCTTGGTTAGGAGGAAGAGAAAATGAGAATAAATTGGCTAAATAGCAGCTATCTGTTTTATTGACTCCTTCTTTCTTTGTGTTTAAAAAAGAGAGCATTGCATATGTCTGTTTGATTTCTTGAAGATTTTGACTAATATTTTTTTCACTAGAACTTACAATAATAAATTCTTTAGTAGTTGGTTCTAATGAATCAACGTTCTCTACAAAAATAATAAAACCTCCAGACCATTCAAACAATTCTTTCTTAGACGCAATTGCTCTTAGTATTTCCTTCCTTTCAGCAAAAACGCCATAATAAGGTTGCCCTAATTCTAGGTCATATTTTTCATGTGCTTCTTTTTTTAACGATTCTGTATATATACCTTCTGACTGGATAATTTGTTTCAAGAGGTTATTCTTTGCCACTCTATTCTCTTCTTTTTGTTTATAAATATTTAATTCTTCAATAAGGAGTAGCGAAACCGTTTTAACAATTTTTGTGAACGGACGAACTTCATTAGGGTCACCTGTAATTCCGACTACTCCAATGATAGTGTCTTCATATATTATTGGCTCGTTTGTCCCTTTTTTCTCTAAATGCGTATCTTGATAAACCTCTATGATCTTCTTTTCTTTGATTGCTCGTTCAGCTGCTCTATGCGAAGTTCCAATACGATTACTGTCACCACTTGCAATAATAATACCTAATTCATTCATAATATTGATATTGTAAGGAATATCTCCCATAAGTTTACTGACGATTAGACTAGCCTGACTACTCGTTAACACGTTACTTCTGCCACCTTTTCTATACAAAAAACAGTTTAGAATGATACATCCTAAACTGTTTTTTCTTATCTTCTAAGTTAAAGTATCTTCTTATAAACTTAAAATATCAAGTTTATCTCCTAAAATAGATGAGGCTTATTTCTGTTCACTGGTTAAGAATAAGATTCGAGCAATATTTTCACATGTTCGTTCTAGATTTGATTCGCCATTCTTCAAAGCTTCGTCAATTGATTCGGCTTTTGAGAGAATCCCAAAAATAGCCGTTATCCCCTCATCATATAGCACCTCAACATCTTTTCCAATATAACCAGCACAAGCAAAGACAGGTTTTTGATACTGTTTCGCAACTTTTGCGACCCCATATGGCGCTTTTCCGAATTTAGTTTGAAAATCCATGCCACCTTCACCAGTAAAAATAAAATCAGCTTCAGCAATCTGTTCCTCTAATTGATTGATCTCAATGACTATATCAATTCCAGGTCGTAGTGTGGCATTTGTAAAGGCTAATAAACCAGCACCTAGCCCACCCGCTGCTCCAGCCCCTGGTAGATGTTCAATAGATTTTTGAACATCTTTTTGAATGATGTGCGCGTAGTGTTTTAAATTAGAGTCTAATTGTTCCACCATTTCTGGTGTCGCTCCCTTTTGAGGACCAAATATATGAGCAGCCCCATGCTCTCCAGTCAATGGATTTGTAACATCGCTAGCCACTTCAATTTCGATTTCTTTTATTCGAGGATCTAATTCAGCAGTATCGATTGATACTAATTGATTTAAAGAACCTCCTCCTTGAGGAATCGATTGTCCGTTTCCGTCTAAAAACTTCACACCCAATGCTTCGGCCATCCCAGCCCCGCCATCATTCGTTACACTACCGCCAATTCCGATAATGATTTTTTCTACACCGTGATCTAGAGCCGCTTTAATCAATTCTCCAGTACCATACGTAGAAGTGATCAATGGGTTTCGACGCTCTTTTGGTAATAATTCTATCCCGTTTGCTTTTGCCATTTCAATCACTGCTGTTTTATTGTCACCTAAAATCCCAAAATATGCCGTTACTTTTTCCTCAGGAATCGGACCAGATACTTCAACATTGATTCGCCTTCCTTTTGTTGCATCTACTAATGAATCGACAGTTCCTTCACCTCCATCAGCCATTGGAACAAGACTAATTTCTGCATCCTTAAATACTTTTTTGATTCCTCTAGCCATCGCTTCACAGGCTTCTTTTGCGCTCATACTTTCCTTAAACGAATCTGGTGCAACAACAAATCTTTTTACCATTATATTTGCCTCTTTTCCCTTAATTAGTTAAGAATAAATCCATACAAAATAGTTGCAACTACAGTCATTGCCCCACCTACACACATCTCGTAAGGAATAACCTTCAATCTTTCTTTTATCGTCATGTTCATACTATTTGCACTAATATGGAAATAATTCCCTTGAGGAACACTATCAATAACGGTTGATCCTGTGTGAACCATTACAGATGCTGCTAAAGAAGAAGTTCCTGTATCTAGAATGGCTTGTCCAAATGATCCAGTAGCCAATATAACAGCAGTAGACGTTGATCCTACAGCTAATCCCATCAAGATACCTGAGATTGGAGCTAAGAATGTTCCAGAAATACCTATTGTATCAATTAATTTTACAACTTGAACAGATAAATCAGAAGCAGATATCAATCCTGCAATTGCACCGGCTCCAATCAAAATAAGTACCGTATCTGTTACCCGTTTAATTCCTGAAGAAGCGTATTCACTAATTTTGTTCGCATGTCCCATTGCAATCGTTCCTACGACTGAAGCAAAAGGAAGAATATATAAAGCATCAATTTTTAAATTTGTGAGGACCTCTATTTTTAGTAGGGTTCCAATTGGGTTAATCAATAAAAGAACAATTGAAAGTATCGGCGCAATCAACGCTTTTCCCAATGGCATTAATTCTTTTGCTTCTTTTTTAAGAATATCCCTATCTCTTACCATTTCACCTTTACTTTTAATTAGATTGGCCACAATAACAGCGGTTGCAAGTCCGAATAAAGCAGGGATAAAACCAGCCAACATCACACTGCTCAAATTCAAACCAAAACCATCTGCTGCTGCAATCGTATTTGGATTAGGAGAAATAATATTTCCTGCTTTCCCTCCACCTGATAAAGCCGTTAATAACGCAATCTTACTAATCCCTGTTTGTTTTCCAACGGATAATGCAATTGGAGCAACAATTAGGACTGCCACTGGAATAAATACCCCTACAGCCGTTATGATCATTGTTGAAAGAGCCAATGATAAAATGGCTTTTTTATCTCCAAGTTTCGTTACAATCGCGTTCGCAATGGATTCTGCCGCTCCAGATTCCATCATTACACCTGCAAGCATTCCTGCAGCAAGAACGCGGATAGCGGTTCCAATAACGCTTTGTGTACCACTGATTAGTATATCAATAGTATCCACCAAGGAAGCTCCACCTACTAAACAACCAACGATGGCTCCAAAAAATAAAGAATACACTGGATTGAATTTTTTCAATATAAGTAAAATTGCAACGATCAATCCAATAATTGCTGCAAACCATGGAATCGTAATATCTAACATCTTTAAACATCTCCCAACTTCATCTGTGTGCGCTTACATTATATTTTTCATTACAAGAAAAAGCTATTGTCATCTTAACAAATCTATTTGTGCAAATGCACAACCCTTAATAACAAAAAAAGCGAATTATAAGGCTAACATATGCCCATAACTCGCTTATCCCTTCCTAGAAATATTTTTTTAATTTAATATTGTTAATACTACTTGCAAATATAATTTAACAACCATATTTTTAAACCATTACGATTAATACTAACAAAAATTATGTAGTAGTTATTAACTAGTTCTTTCGGTATGATTAGAGAACAGCCACAATTGAGTATATATGCTATCAAAGGAGTGATTTCAAATAATGTATTTATTAATTATTGTAGTGTTAATCTTATTACTATTAAACTATATTCAAACAACAGAAATCAAAAAATTGAAGGCTCTATTCACATATGATCAAGATAAAATGATAGAAGATTCAAAAGAGTATTTAATGACTATGAATGAAATACAAACGATTAAGAAAATCAGAACCCAATACTATCCTATCGACTTAATTCAAGCTAAAAAAGTAGTCGACAAAGCGAATTCAATTATTAAATCATGATATTTCATAAATAATTTTTTAAATGCTGATTTTTGAATTTTTAGTATTTCATCAAGGTCATTTTCATTAGCTAATTCAAGTGTTATTATTTTCATAGTTCTAACCTCCACATCTCACTGTTTAACAAATAATTTATTGTTTAATAGTAAAATATTAAGTCCTAATAGATTTTCATTTTATTTACGATTATTTTTCAATGCTATCACTAACGCACAAATTGAAAATAGTACCGCCACTACACCATATAAAAGATTTTTTAATGTGACAGATAGGGTGCTAAATAAGCAACTTGATGTCATAAATAGAATCCAATTGCTACTTTTTGCTTTTTTTATTGTATAATCTTGTGTTGTAACTTTCATTATTTTCATTAGTGTTCGCCTCATATTATCTAACAATTTAGTTCACCTTTACTACTGTGAATTCACGACTATATAAGTTTGATGGATAGATATAGTAGAGAAATTTTTTATTATCACCAGTTTCCGACTTTACGTATACGGCTGTCTTAGTTACTTCATTACCTTTTGTTACTTTTAGCTTAAAATGATCCATTTCATTTGGAACGTTTACAAAAATGCCACCCAATGGATCAATATTACCAAATAGATGTTGTGCACTTCTTTTAGTGACCTTAGTTCCATTTTCTTCACTCCAACGGAAACTATCTCCTGTTGAGAATTTAGTTCCTTGATTTGGTTGATTACCTGCATAACCGGAAATATATTCAACTGTTTTACTAACTTTTACATATTCATATATTGGATGTTGCGGAACAGTTATTACCTTAACTTGATCATTAAAAGGGCTCGTCACACTAGTCTCTTCAATATAAATTAGATCAATCATCGTAAAAGCCAAAATAAATCCTATTAAAATAAAAAGGAACCAATAAAAAGGCTTTTTTTTCATAGACCTTATCTCCTTAGTTTATTCATTCATGTTTAAAAGTTGAGAAACAACTTCAGCACTACCGGGTAAAAACATAAAGAGTGACATTAAAACAAGTAAACTACCAAAAATAAATAGTATCATGACAAGTTTAACTTCACGTGAAACACCTTTCTTTAACCACCCCGCTACAAACAAAGCAATTCCTATAAATAATATTAAAAAATACCAAAAACCCATTAAATCTCCTACTTCCTTTAATTATTAACCTTCGTTAAATTCACTTAAAAGGCTTTTTTTAATATGATCATATTAAAAAAAGCTATAGTAAGCAACTAATTTCTTTAGTCATCAAGAAGCTTAATAGAAAAATTGCCGCATTCGATTATCAGCACTGCTTGTGAGAAAAAAATTATTTCATGTCTTAATCGATCATTATTTATTAAAGTTAATTCATCAAGTGACCATTCATCTAACCCTCGATTGAACAATATTTTTTGGGTTTCAACTACTTTATTTCTAGAAATATCAAAGTCAAAAGAATATACCGTAACATCTTTCCATGATAACTCATATAAAGTATCATCCCAGTACTTTATTTTAGCCGAAACGGTTACAATACTTTTTTGGGAGTCATCAGGTACTTCGGGAACATAGTCGTTTGATACTTTTATTTCACATACCAAACTATCATGAAATGAGGTATTTAATAAAAAATTATAAGTGTTAGCATCGAGTACTTTATCTAAAAATTTAAAATTATTCCTGTAACCCTCAATATCGTGTTTTTCTTCAGTAAAGTATTCCATAAGTTTCTCCTCACATAATGAATAATACATTTCTCCCATTTATTATCTCTAATTTTGATTGGAAAGTAACGCACCCATTGGTTTACATTTAGCAACCAACTGTTTACATCTAATGAAAATTCAATTAAATAAAGCTTTATGCTATTAGTTATCTTCAGTCCTATGTCGTTAGCGTTAGAAATTTCAGTTCTTCATAAAACAAATCATTCAAGGTTAATTCCTTATATTTAATGATCTTTTTGTGCTTTAAAGGCTCATTTTCAAAACTATTCAGACAGAATAATAGTTCAATATAAGTAGCATTAGTATGATCAAAATGATCCTTCACATAGCTCAGAAGTTCGGTTAGAGCTTTTTTATGTCGTTTGTTTATTTTATTTTCGTTTTGCTCTGGTAAGTTTTATTTAAATAGATTTTTATACACAAAAACACCTTCGATTAAGTCTTATCCTTTCGAAGGTGTTCCTCGTTGTCTCATTAACTTGTTTTAGCTTCATACTTAATAGAAATCTCTAAACTATTTTTTATTTTTTTAATTCATTCACATGAAATTGGATGTGTTCTTCTATAAAAGTCGCAATTGTAAAGTAACTATGATCGTATCCTTTTTCTGACTGATAAAAAACAGGTTTATCTCCTGCTGCTTTTAAAAATTCACTTTCTTGCAATTGCACATCATAAAAATTATCAGATGTACCTTGCGTGATTAAGATAGGAGGAACTTTATCTGTTTGTTCAATCAAGCTTGTAGAATCCCATTCTTGCCACGAAGATTCATCTGAACCTAAATAAGCTGTGAAAGCTTTTTTACCCCAAGGTACTTGTGCGGGATTTAAAATTGGTGCAAACGCTGAAATAGAAGCAAATCGTCCCGGTTCTTTTAATCCCATCATGATTGCTCCATGTCCACCCATTGAGTGTCCCATAATACTTTCTTTTCCTGAAAAATGTGGAATCAAACTATGCACTATTTGAGGAAGTTCTTCTTTTAGATACGTATGCATTTGATAATTCTCGACCCATGGACCTTCTGTTGCATTTAGATAAAAGCTTGCACCTTTACCTAAGTCCCATCCTTCATCGTCTGGTACTTTTTCTCCCCGTGGAGAAGTATCAGGGATAATCACGGCTACCGCCTGATCTGCAGCAGCTTTTTGAAACCCACTTTTTTGACTAAAATTATCATCTGTACAGGTTAATCCTGATAACCACCAAATAAGCGATAATTCCTTTTCTTCAAACAACGGTGGCAAATAAAGGCTAAACACCATTTCACAATTTAATACGTTAGAAAAATGACGGTATTTACGCTGCTCTCCTTGAAAAGAGAGATGCATTTCAAGTTGTTCGACAACCATTTAATCACTCCCCATAAGTTAAAATAGTGCGAATTGATTCACCTTTGTGCAGTAAATCAAATGCTTCATTTATGTCTTTGAATGCTAAGTGATGCGTGATAAACGAATCCAGATCAATTTCACCATCCATGTAATCTTGAACCATTCCTGGTAATTCTGTGCGTCCTTTTACTCCGCCAAATGCTGACCCGCGCCATACACGACCCGTTACTAATTGGAACGGACGTGTATGAATTTCTTTCCCAGCACCAGCAACACCAATAATAATACTTTCTCCCCACCCTTTATGGCAGGCTTCAAGTGCTGATTTCATTACCTCTACGTTACCGATACATTCAAAACTGTAATCTACACCACCATTAGTCATCTCTACTATAACTTCTTGGATTGGTTGATCATAATCAGCTGGATTAACAAAATCAGTCGCTCCCATTTGTTTAGCTAATTCCCATTTATCAGGATTTAAATCTACAGCAATAATGCGTTTTGCATTGGCTTTCTTTAATCCTTGAATTACTGCTAAACCAATTGCTCCTAGACCAAATACTGCTGTTGTAGCACCTTCTTCAACTTTTGCCGTATGTTTCACAGCTCCCAGACCCGTCGTGACACCACAACCAAACAAACAAACCTTGTCTAAAGGAGCATCTTCATCAACTTTTACTAAATTGATTTCATTGACTACTGTATATTCACTGAATGTACTTGTTCCCATATAGTGATAGATAGGTTCTCCCTTATACGAGAATCTAGTCGTTCCGTCAGGCATTAAACCTTTTCCTTGAGTCTCACGAACTGCACTACATAAATTGGTTTTACCAGAAAGACAGAACTCACATTTCCCACACTCTGGTGTATATAAAGGAATGACATGATCTCCTGATTTTACAGAAGTTACTCCTTTACCCACGGATACAACTACTCCAGCTCCCTCGTGTCCTAAAACAGCTGGGAAAATCCCCTCTGGATCTTCTCCTGATAACGTAAATGCATCGGTGTGACAAACAGATGTGTACAATATTTTCACTAGTACTTCATTTTCTTTTGGCTCTTCTACATCAATCTCAACGATTCTAAGTGGCTCATTTGGTCCAAATGCTACTGCTGCTCTACTTTTCATAATTTTCCTTCTTTCTTTCAAGCTGTTCTTTCTTGCAAATCTATTGTAGTGTATAATGAATAAAAAGTTAATACTGATATTTTTGTCACTATGAAAATCAAGCTACTTATTGAGAAAGAAGTTGTTTAAACTGATCAATTATAAAGATAAAGAATTTTACACAAGTAAAGATTTAGCTCTTTCTGTTATTGGCGGTCGCTGGAAAATCGCGATTATTTGGGCTTTACTACAAAAATCTCCTTTACGTTTGAGCGAACTACAAAGACAATTTCCAGATATTAACCAAAGAACATTAATTCGACAACTAAGAGAACTGGAAGAAGATAACATTATTCAACGGACCATTTATCCAGTAGTCCCTCCCAAAGTTGATTATACATTAACGGCTCTTGGATTAAGCTTAGAACCGGTTGTAACAGCTATATGTGATTGGGGAGATATATTCCATCAGTCTTTAGGATCTAATTAAAATTGTTGTTATATTAAGTTAAGCAGATCAACTAAATACCAGGATAAATAAGTATTAGTTAATCATATAAAAGGTTAACTGGTGTTAAGTTTTTATGTATTTTTTTATAGACCACAGAAAAAATCTTAGGAGTAACTAACTATTTTTTGTTTAGTTTGGAATGATTTACTCACTAAAAAAAGACTACAATATCTGTAGTCTTTTTGTTGATATTTTTATTTATTACTTCCAAGTTTCTGGAATAATTAAAAAAACTCAATCTAAAATCTCTCAAGATATCACAACTAGAACTTACTTTAATTCCAAATGGAAAACGTTAAGTTTATGTCCATTCGTCGTATTTGTCTAACTCTTTTTCAAATTTTTTCATTTCTTTATCATCATATTTTTCATACTTATTTACATCATGCAATATTTTTTTAATATCATGAATCGCCTTTTTTTCGTAATACCATTTTTTCAATCTATGTTTCTTCTTAGTATCATCACCCAAAGCGTCTACTGTCATTAGATTTTCGTCTAATTCCTCAATTACAGTTACCAGATTTTCCAAAACGCGTTCCTTTTTTTGTTCTAAGTCAGCCATTGTTTGTCACCTCCTTTAGTCTGATGATGTCATTTTACAACTTAAACTTAAATTTTGAAAGCGATAACTCTTCGATTTAACTATCTCCATTTATAGTTCTACTTTTTTCACACTACAATCCCTTGCATCATCACAAAAAGGGTCAAAGTAAAGATTTCTGTTTATTTTAAAAGAAGATTTTAAAAAAAGGATTCTTCTGCTTTTTAAGCGGTAGAATCCTTTTTGATTACTATTATTTAAAAAGATTAGATTTAATACTAAACTTTTTTTGCCTAATACCTTAACAAAGCTAATTCAATTACGTTTGTTAACTACTTATAAGTGTTATAGTCTGGAAAATCATTTCTAGATAGAACCCAGTAAATCATTCCTTCTGTTGCTTCATCTTCATCATTTGGAATCAAAATAACAGCATTATTTTTGTCTTTCTTGTCTGGGAAAACAAAGGAGTAACTTTTATCATCGAATTCTATTTTTTTATAACTAATATTATTTTTAAACCCGGTACCGGTTTGCTTATAAGGTACATTCCAATCATCTGATCCGTCAGAACTAAAAATAATGGAGTCATCCGTCAAAGTGATGACTATTTCTTTTCCCTCAGAATTTTCTGCATACCATTCACCCTGTATATCTTCTGAACCTTTACATCCTGTTAAAATTGCAAGCATAACTCCTAAAAAAATACCTATCATTAATTTCTTACTTTTCCTTTTAAACAAAAAAAAACCTCCTATTTTTAACTCACTTCTATCATAAGTCATTATGGATACTGTTTTCAAGTTCACTACATCTTTAAATAGACGAACCACTTTTTTGATACTTAAACCTACTTTCCTATAAATATCATCTAGTAAAAATTCTACTCTTAACATACTTATTTTCTATCTTGAATTTTCCTAGGTTTAAATTAAATAATCTGCATTCTTGATCATTCGAAATCACGTTAACTATTTAATCTTATAAAACTAAAAAAATCGATAGTTTACATACTAGCAACCATTGGTTGCTAGTATGTAAACCAATGGTTTATAGTCAACTATCCTCTCTTTCGGTATGATAGAGATAAGTAATACATAGCTAGGACTGAATGAAAAAGGAGTTACAGTAAAAATGGAAAAAACTAAATTAAATCGATTCAAAGAAGGTTTTTTATATGCGTTACTCTTTATGGGATTTAATGGATTAAAAAACCTCATTTTTGATTATGTAGAAACTAGTCAGCTTATCCGTGAATTAAGCCACGCACCAAAGGAAGTAATTGGAGTAGTTGCAATCACTCTTTTAGGTCTATGGCTAGTTATTGGTTTGCTAATTGGATTAAGTTTAATTGTTTCAGATGTTATGAAAAAATGATTTAAAAGGACTGTATATTTTACTCAATTCAAGTACATCATAAAATGTTAAATTTATTAGAAAGAAGGAATAGAAATTGTCGGATAAAGTAAAAAAAAAATTTTTAAAACATTTAGTTACGCCTATTTATCATTCATAGTAATAATTATAGGAACTAAATAGGAAGTAAACATTGTCATTGTAAATTTGCTTAGGAAGGAGATTTTGTAACTGATGAATGCTATTTTATTTCTAGTAGTTTTTTTTATTTTTTTGTATGGAGTATTTTCTATATTTTCCGATATTCATAATCGTAGAAATAAAAAAAACTAGTAAACTTGAAAACAGGATAGATAAATTTCAAACAAATAGAGGAAGGTTTTTCGTGAAAAAAAGAATATCTATGTTATTAGTAGTACCTATCCTTTTGCTAGGGATTTTTCTTGTAAATAAATCGGCACAGAAAAAAATCCCTACTTTAGTTAATTTTTCTGGCACTACATATGTTTTGACACATGAACCATATAAAGGATCTGTACAGCTTATTAAGGTCTATGTTGTTCAAAAAAAGGTAAATCGATATAGTTACCCAGAAAAGAACTTAGAATCTAATTTTTAAACCTAGGTACAGAAATCTACTTGCCAGAAGAAGCCAATGAATCCATTATCTGCTATAAACTAGATAATGGGTTATATGTGGCTAGAGAAAATCTGGATAAAAACGTAAAAACATCTCAATCTACTTTTTTATTACATCTCAAATAGAATAAAAACCGTTTATTTCTTGTTGATTTCATAATGTTTAGACTTTGTATTTCATTTAAAATCCCACTCTTCTCACAAACACGGTACATGATTTCGCTTATTACGCTACATAATAGTGTATTAAAGACCACTATAAAAATGGAACCCTATAGGTATATAATTATCTGATACACGATATTCTTAGTAAGAATAAATACTATAACTAAATAAGAAAAGTGAAATGGAGCGATTATAGTTGCTTAAAAAACAAACAAAGTTTTTTTCAACATTAAGTATCATTTTTATATCAATTTATATTATCCTATTCTTATCAACTGGCTTAGATAAAATATGGACATATAACATATGGTTTGAATTTTCATTATCTGTTTTTCTATCCGTTGGAGGATTTATTTTATCGATCTTATCCATTATTGGGAAAGGAAAACAAGTACCGGCTTACTTTCTAGTAGTATTCTCGTTTTTATTAATTCTTTTTACAGTTTTTATATATCTTTTACCTGAAGCTGGAATACCACCTTATATACCACTATTTTATTAAGCTCCTTGATACACATTTTTAAGCAACTTCATGTATTGAGATGTTTTAAAGAAATAATACATTTATAATAAAAGATAGTTAAGTACGAGGGGATAAAAAATTATGAAAAAAAAACTTAACCTAATTTTTTTTGTAGTAGTTATAATTATTATTTTATCAAGCTTATACATAAGATCTAAGGATTTGTTAGTAAATCTAATAACAAAAAATGATATTTCTGGAGAAATAGAGTATGTTTCTATTTATTCAAACGGAAGTAGCAAGGAAACAGATATGTTCAAAAGTGAAGATTTTAAGCTATATAACGCAGATTCAACTAGTTTTTCATCCTATATTTCTAACGGAAAAGTTCTTAATAAGGTACATAAAATTATACTTAAAGATTCTTTAGGAAATGTTGTCAATAATGATGAAATAATTACAGGGATTTTTCAGTCAGCAGAAAAAATAGAACATGACATTTGGGAATTCCAAATTTTCAAAGTTTTGGATGATTATTTTGTTTTAGTAAAATTAAATGTAAATTGGCAATCGCCTTGTAATTTTTATGAATACGATATAGCCGACAAAGAATTAAAGCTTTTGCATAAATTTCAAGATATTAACGTTATAGGTTTATCATTACCAAATTAATTGGATCTCTATGCAACTTAGTTCTTAGCGTCTAATTAAGGTACAAATTCATGTATCGACGAGATGCTATATTAATAATTAACAGTTTTATCATTACTCGGTTATACTGTATATTTCTTATACTATTTAAATTTATTTCTCAATGATAGTGCTTCTTGAAATCGTTCATTCATAATTATCAGCACTTCTTTATTATGTAATAAACTTCTTACAAATCAGTATACAGTATAGATAAAAATAATTAATTTATTTATGAGAACGGTAGCTATTTATATGTAAAATCATGTAGCAACAAAAATCGTACGCTATGTTATGATAATAGAAAATCGATTGAGAACGGATACATTGAAAAGGAGAGATACTATGACAAAATTAGGCTTACAAATTTCAAGCGTTAAAAAATATCTTCAAACCCCTGAGGACGTCTTGGAATCGTTCAGAAAAGTAAGCACTATCGGTTATGATACCATTCAAATCCAATGGATCAACCCTGAAGTCCCAACCGATTTCATTCAAGCTGCTCTAAAAGAAACGAATTTGAAGTGTATAGGGACACAGGATTATTATGATGTGGTCATTGAACATTTGGATGAGGTCATTGAAATGAACGACCTCTGGGGTGGTACTTATATTACCGTCAGCGGGCTACCAGAGCGCTACCAATCTTACGAGGGCTGTCTGGAATATGCAAAAGAATTGAACAAACTTTCAGAGTACCTTGAAACCAAAGGAAAAATTTTAAACTTCCATCCAAGACAGAAGGATGTGTTTCAATATGGGGATAAAAATTCTCTTGAAATCATTTTCGAAAATACGAGAAATGAATTCCAGTTTTTATTAGACATCTATCAGATCATTCACAGCGGTCTAGATCCGATTGAATGGATTTATAAGGTGCAAGGACGAAATGATGTGATCCACTTCAAGGATGGGGTTGAGGAAACAAAAGGACAACAGTTGCTTATGCCTGTTGGACAAGGTTCAATCCCATGGAAACCCATCTTTGAAGCTACAATTGAAACGGGTGTAAAGTACGCATTCGCTGAACAAGAAACCTTTGAAAAAGAGCCTTTTCAATGTTTAAAAGAAAGTTACGATTATCTTGTAATGAATGGTATAAAGTGAAACCTATTGGTAATTCTAAAAAAGAAAGCGGGACAAAAAGCGTTTAGGCCCGAATCTTCTAACGCATACCTTATCTCTAATGCGAATAAATTCGCAAGAGCTATGGTAACTGAAACGAATAAGCGCAGTATGGTCATCGACCATCGAGCATTATTCGTGAAGTGGACGTCGGGTCTGCTTTTTGGAGTACGTTTTAGAATAGGTATTTGTATATAGAGAAGAGGCTGGGATTTTGTCCCAGCCTCTTTTTTTATTTGATATTTATGCTTGAATTATTAAACTGATTTTTTATCTAAATACCTTAAAGTATCTAAATTTATGTATTCGAAGATGACTTTTCATTTAAATTGATAAAGATCTTTAATTGCCTTCTTCTTTCCTTTGTTGAAGCTTCTAACGAATTACTCGTTAGAAGGTTTACTACTTTTATTGCGTAATCACTGCTAACCATAGCATGACCTCTCATGTGTCCAGTTGCAATTGCGTGTGCAAATGAACGTGCAGCATACCTACTAACTAATGAATCCAATTTTTCGTAAGTCATACGCATTTATACTTCCTTTTATCCGCTTTTCTAAAGTTTCTATTCCTAACTCTATACGTCTATCATGTTTTAAATAGTTATCAAGATACTCCAAAATTGGGGTCGCTACTTTCAAAGCCCATTTAGCAACTAATTTTTGTGGTAAATTTTCGAGATTATCTTCAATTTTATTCCTTAACCCTACATCATCTATTATTTTAATTTTTGGTTCGCTGTATGTAAACTCGTTCTGCTTTTTCAGTTCCTGTTCATGCTTGTTCCATGCATAATCTTCAATATTCAATTTGTATACTCCCTTCATTTTTTGAAACTATTAGAAAAAGTGACAAGTAAATTACCTCTATAAAATAAATTGTGACTAATAAAAAATAACGATTTATTTCTATTATAGAGAAGATTGACTTTCGTTACTATATTTGCATTCTCCATAAAAAATAAGAAATAAATGTGTTTCATAGCCTAATTAACTAGCAATTTATTTTCAGCGAGCAAATAATATGACATCAAACAGATAAAATAGTAAACTAAATAATACTAATAGACGTAATCTACCCAAAACATACCTTATCAGATTATGTACACAATCATTGGAGGAGTCACGATCATTATGAAACTAACTGACTTATTGAAATCGGTAAAGATCGACTCTAGCTGTCATAATCAGCTTAAAACAGCATTAGATAAAATCGATATTAAAAAAATCGCTTATCATTCAAAAGAAGTAGATGCAGATACTTTATTTGTCTGTATTAAAGGCCACCAAACAGATGGACATAACTACGCAAGACATGCTGCAAGTCAAGGTGCAACAGTTATCATCGTTGAAGATTTTATTGAAGATATTGAGGTTCTTCAACTTAAAGTTTCAGATAGTCGTGAAGTTTTGGCTGTTTTATCGAGTAATTTTTTTAATCATCCTTCTAAGTCAATGAGCATATTCGGCGTAACTGCTACTAATGGGAAGACGACGATTACATACATGACAGATGAAATCTTCAAGGCTTATCAATTAAAATCTGGTTTAATAGGAACTATTTTAGTTAAAATGGATAAAGAGATTGAAATGAGTCGATTAACTACTCCGGAATCTTATGATTTGCAACAGCATTTTGCAAGGATGAGAGATCGTGAAATCACACATGTCTCCATGGAAGTTTCTTCCTCAGCGCTGGAACTTAAACGCGTTTATAATACTGACTTTGACGTTGTGGCTTTTATGAATATCAGTCCAGAACATATCAAATTGCATGAATCATTTGATGCTTACTTTGATGCTAAAGCGTCATTGATAAGAACTGCTTCTAAAACAAGTACCGCTATTTTGAATCTTGATGAACCGCTGCTTATCCCTTTAGAAAAAGAGACCAAAGCTCAAGTCGTTACTTTTGGAATCGAAAATAAGTCTGGTACGATTTCTGTCTCGGATATACAATTTTCGGCGGGGAAACCATCATTTACAGTGAATATTCGAAAACCTTTTAACACTCTAAGTGGAAAAATAATTGAGAAAACAAGTTTCGATTTAGAAATGTCGATTTTTGGCTATCATTCTATCTATAATGCACTCACAGCAGTTGTTACGGGACTGGTCAATGATATACCGATTGAAGATGTCCAACGAGGTATTAAAAATTTCCGAGGTGTAGAGAGACGATTCCAGGTACTTTACGATAAGGAATTTAAAGTGATAGACGACTTGTTATTGAATCAAAACAACATTGATTCATGCATGGAGACCATTAGTCATTTAGATTACAATGAGCTTCACCTTGTGCATGCAATCAGAGGTAGTAACGGTCCTGCACATAGTATAGAAATTGCGGAGTCTTTAACCAAATGGTTCCATAAAATGAAAATTGCTAAAATCATTCTGACGACGGCGCCATCACATGTAAACAAAAATGATGAAGTCACAGAAGAAGAATTAGCCGCTTTCTTGAAAGTGATGCACCAAAATAAAATCGACGTCACGTTTTTTAAAGAACTCGAAGACACATTGCAATTTGGTGTTGAACAGTTGAATGTTGAAGATATTCTGTTGATTTCAGGAGCGCATTCGATGGATCAGGGCGCAAGAAAGACACTAGAATTGTTAAAAGAAATTCATCCTCAAGTAGATCATGAAAAAATTGATCATGTATTAAAGAATAAAATCATTGGAATGGATTCTTTTAGAATAGCTGAAAAATCATTAAATTTGAATTCTGGAATTTAAAAACAATCAGAAATAAGACTCCTAACACTAGTTTAAACAGTGTTAGGAGTCTTATTTAACTACAATACATGTTCCTATCTAATTTAATGTATTTCAACTTGATAAATATCTTTAGTTATCTTTTCTATTTCTACCTGACCATTTTCTTTAAGTTTATCGTAACGGTTGATTTCATTATTAAAAAGAACGACATCGGGGTCAAATGTATTTTCATCATTTGTTATCAGTCCATTTTTTTCTACCTCAAACACGTCAGCGTAAAAATCCATTACCTCATAAACATTTATATTTAAATTCATAGCTGATTCTGTAGACATTTATCTCACTCCCCTATCTCTTTTATATCTCTTACACCGCTTTCATTTATAGTATACACGTTTATAACTTATAGTAAAAAGAACCACTAGTAGAATCTATTATTCTATCTATTTATATTTTAAATTATATAGTAATCCCGTTAACAAAAAAAGCGATTAGAACATCTATTGAAATGACAATTAAAATCGCAACTAACAATCTGTCTATAATTAGTTGATAAGGATGTCTATTAACTGAATGATCCTTAGATAAAGTGATTTCATCATATATCAAAAATATCGTAAAAAATAGAATAACAATTGAATTAATAGTTACCTCTGATCCTGGCATCTTCATAAAATAATAAATTGTTAAGGGACTCAATACTAATAAAAATAACCCTTTAAGTATATACTTCCCACTCAATTTAAGTCCTCCTTTCTGTGAATCATGTAACTATTTCTCTTACACTATCTATTCTATTTTTCTCCCTTGTTGATGTACTATTTATAAAATCACATATAAGTGAAGAATTTTTCTTTCTAATTCTTAAACACAATTTTTATACCTAAAACAAAAGAGAAGATTGAAAGAAGAACATACCTTACTATATTTAAAACCACTTCTAGGATATAGAGGTCAATATCCATTCCATCCTCATCAGGTATTGGATAAGCCATATTGGGTAAACGAACTACTATTAAGATAGCTGCTAACATTAAACTATAGCCTAGAATCTTTTTATAATTTTTCATGAATAATTTCCTTTCAATTTTTTGTACCTCTAACATTAATTAAACATCTTTATCTCTAAATAAGTTCCTATCTTTATTCTCTCAGTTTCTACTCCAAAAGTAACGCATCCATTAGTTTACAATTAGCAACCAATGGTTTACATCCAATAAAAATAAGGAATTATATTATTTATAGGCTATACTATAAATAATATACGAGTTTTGAAAGGAGATTATGATGCTGAATTTATTTGATTACGGTTGGCTTAATTTAGGTAGTCTAGTTCTTGGCTTAATTGCTTGGTTTATCCCAATCTTTAATATTATACGTCGTAAAAAAAGAGGAAATAGCCAATTAACTATGATTGTCTTGAGTATGGGGTCTTGTGCAACTGCCTTATGGTTTCAAATTTCTTACACTAATTATTTAGTCACTATTCAAGATATTTCTGCACTTATGGATACAACGTCTACTTTAAACTGGATATCAGCGGTACTCCTTATTGTAACAATTACTCTTAATGTCACTAGCATTATTTTACATAAAGATAAAGCATCAGAATAACAAAAGGTATTTTACAAATTTCAAGATTAAAACATACTTTTAAAAAAAGATAGAGCCACTGCATACATTTTCATGTAAGCAGTGGCTCTATCTAATACTACATAAAAGGTACTCTTAAATAAATCCATCTAAAATAGTGTAGTTACTCATTTGTTTAAAGGGATAGAATTTAATGACAACAATTACGTCTTTCTCTATTATTTCATCTTGTGTATTGAGTTTTTCTTAAACAATTCTTTGCTTTGTTTATTCGCATTAATAAAAGTTAAACCAGATTCTTTATTTTTACTGATCAATTTATCAATAGCTTCAACAGCCGTAGAATCCCATAAAGTCATAGCACTAACATCGATAACTAATTCACCTTCATGGTCAAAATCATGTACAAAAAAGTCTAAAAACTTTTCAGCTGATGCGAAATAAAGATGCCCATGCGCCTTATAATGATACTCATCATGATCTGTTCCTTTTTCTACTTGGAAATGGGTCATGTTAAAGGCTGCAAAAATAGCACTTACTAGAGTCCCAGCAACTACACCATAGGCTAGATTGTGTGTAACTAATACAATTCCAACGGTTAAAAGCATAACAAAACTTTCATTTTTAGGCATGGTATTTAATCGTTTAACCGATCTCCAGTCAATGGTTTCATAGGCTACAACGACCATTACTGCTGCAAGAGCAACGATTGGAATTTGAATTACTACTTTATTAAATAATACTACCGACATTAACATGAAGAAACCAGACAAGAATGTTGCTAAACGACCAATTCCACCATAATTAAGATTAATAATCGTTTGGCCAATCATACCACAACCAGCAATCCCACCAAAGAAACCAGATAACACATTTCCGAGTCCTTGACTCAATGATTCACGATTTTTATCACTTGGTTCATTCGTTAATTCATCCACTAATTGTGCTGTCAATAATGATTCTACTAACCCAACGATAGCAACAGAAAGCGCAGTAGGTAGAATAATTTTAAGTGTATCTATATTCATAGGCACACTTGGAATACCAAATTTAGGTAGGTCACTTGAAATAGTTCCTAAATCACCTAACAGTTGGGCATTTAAATCTAATCCCAACACAAGAGCGGTAACGACTACAATTGAAATAATCGGTGCAGGAATTTTTTTTGTTAACTTAGGAGCTAAAAATATAATGGCAATTCCAATAATCCCAAGCACAAGTAATATCGAGTTCCCTTTGAAATGATCCAATTGAGATAAAAACATCATAATACCTAATCCATTTACAAATCCCAACATAACAGGTTTTGGTATGTAACGCATTAATTTTCCTACTTTAAATAAACCTAGTACAACTTGTATGATTCCGGCTAAAATTGTTGCAGCAAACAGATATTCTACCCCATATTCCGCAACTAAATGAGCAAGTACTAATGCAACTGAGCCTGCAGCTGCTGAAATTAATCCAGTCCGACCTCCAAAAAATGCAGCCGTTGCTGTGATAAAAAATGTTGCATAGACACCTACGATGGGTTCCACACCAGCAACCAACATAAATCCAATGACTTCAGGAAATAAAGCTAAGCAAACAACAATTCCAGCTAGAATATCTCCTTTAATATTACCAAACCATTCATTTTTATACTTTTGCATAACTACCTTCCTTCTCAAACTTAGACAAAACAGCTCACAATAAAATATATTAACACATGAGTAAATAAAAACCAATAAAAATATAGTTCAGAATTCATTAAATAACCTGAAAGCAATTTTAACATTATAATGATAAATAAAATATGTTAAAATAGTTAAGCAGAAGTGAAATTTTATAGTTAAGGATGATATGATGGAAATCGGCAACAGAATTCAGGAGCTAAGAAAATTAAATAATATGACAGCAAAGGAATTATCAGAACGTATTAACGTTTCTCCCCCTTTTATTTCAGCAATCGAAAACAATTCAACAAAACTGTCCTTAAAAACACTCGCACATATTTGTGACGTTTTAGGCGTAACTCTTTCTGAATTTTTTAATTCAGAAATAAGCCCTGTGGAACAAAAACTTATTTCTCAAATCAAGCAATTACCGGAAGAAAAGCAATATGAGTTATTGGCTTTTTTAACAGGTTTGATTTAAAAAAATTTAAAATACTGTTTTCTATTTTCAAAACGAATAGAAATATGAATACATAAAAACAGCAAATCTAAATAATGATTTGCTGTTTTTTGTATTCGAGAAATATGCTTTTATCTAGTGTCATGTTTCTATAGCCACTTTGTATGTAAAACAATTAGTAATACTTTTGTTCATCTTGTTACTTAACAAAGAATAATCTTAAAAATCATACTACAAATAACTTGTTTTGTTCTATTGACACTTTATAAATAAAATAGTTAATCAAATAAAAAACTTTACTATTTTTTTCTGCACTATATAATGAGAAAAAGATTAAAAATAAAACTTGTTATCTATTGAACTATTAGGAGGAATGTTATGAAGAAAATCCTATTTTATTTAGCCTTTACCATTGTGCCAGCTTTGTCTATTTATTTTTACAATGTTTACTTAGTGTCCATTGAAAACCTTTTTTTAGAAGATCCACTTGCTATAACTAGTTCTATTCGCATAGTAAATATACTTTTCCCTCTAGTTATTGCACTTATTTTGATTTTCCTATCTTTATATTCCTTGAACTTTTCAAATTCTAAGAGCTTTTATATCATACTTACCTTCTGCTTTATAGTCTATTTGGCTCTTTCTATTTTGCCTTTATTTTTAAACATGTTATCTCTACCTACTACAGTAGAAGCGGTATATATAATAAATGAGCTTCCTTGGTATGCTGGCTATTATGGAGGTACTCTATTATTCGCTATTGTTTACAATAAAATAAGCAAACCGTCATTTAAAAAAAAAAATAAAGATGGAGGACATTTTTTTTAATGAAAACATTAAAAAATAAAAATACAACGTTGTGGATATTGTGTTCAATCGTGTTATTTTTTTTACTGCTTAGTTGTTTATATGAGCCCTTATTATCAAAATTTTTAACAATTCGAGTAGAACAGACTATGATAAATGGAGAGGTAAACTATCCGCCTTTCACTCCTCTGGAAGTTCTGCCATTTGGTACAGATATCATAGGGTTTACTATCTTTGCCAAAATCATTCAAGGATTTAAATACACTTTTTTTATTGGTTTATTATTAAGTATCGCTCAAATATTAAGTAGTTTAGTTATAACCATTCTGACTCTTCATAAATTAGGATCAAAAATTTTGCTGCCTATCTTTTCTTATTTTGATAAACTTTTTACGTTAATCCCTAAGCCTTTTTTATTACTATTATTAATTGGACCTTATTCTAACGCATTACTCTTTAATACCGATGATGTTCAACCATCGGCTAATTTGAAATTTGTGATAATCCAATTGTTTGTTTTATTTCTTGTAGGGCTGCCTAATTTAGTGAAACTTTATCATTCTGAATTAAGCGTACTTTTCAAGCAAGATTTCGCCCTTGCTAGCCAGACATTAGGGAGTTCTAAGTTTAGAATGGTTAGGTATTCTTTTAAACCACAATTAACAGAACTTACATTAAATTTATTTTTCAAAATCCTAACGCAAAATTTATCTCTCTTTATTTACTTAGCCTACTTCCAATTATATCTAGGAGGCTCCCTAGTAACCCAGTTAGATGCCAGTACCAAATATACCGTAACCATATCTAACGAATGGAGTGGGTTGATTGGGCAAAATATTAATCGACTAGCTAGCACTCCATGGACAGTGCTCATTCCGTTAGCTTTTTATGGAGCCCTTATTCTCTTGCTCAATAGAATCAAGCGCTCTTTAATGGGAGGGATGCAAAATCAATCCATTTAAAGAAATTATAAAGCAATCCATTTCGCTTATTACCCTACTGGCTGGTATCATTCTACTTGTTTGTTTAAGTCATTCATTACCTTTAAGTATGAGGAATCCAGACTTATTATTGGAAATGGTTAAAGAATCCCTTGTACAAATTTTTACATATCGTTACTTATCTGAATTATTCGTTATTTATCAACAAACTAACGGTGATTATACGTTAAAATTAATCAGTGCTAGTTTAGCCATAACATTATTTTCACTACTTGTGTACAGTTACTATCTCCCCAAATTGAAGAATAAAACGGTAACGAGATTGATACGGTATTTAGAAGACATTGAGAGTTTGCCTGTGCTTGGCATTGTATTCTTTGTCCATTGGTTGAGTGTCGTTATCTATAAAGAAACTTCCATCTATCTATTTAAAACAGTTGGTACGCCTAGAGAACCGGCGATAATTGTTCCATTAGTTATATTGAGCATTTTTCCAATTATTTTTTTGATTAAATACATGACTCCGTATATCAAAGATGTTTATCTATCCAATTATTTTGTCTTCGCAAAATCATTGGGGTATCCTAAATATAAACTATTCTTTTCCTATGTTATTCCAAATTTACTACCCTTTTTAGAAAACATTGTGAAGTTTATTTATCTAGAAATGATCACTGTAATGCTTTTTATTGAAATTCAATTCAATACAGGAGGTCTATTAACTGGCTTAAGAAATACGCAAATTATGCCTCCTAATAGTAATAGCCCACAAGTGTTAGTTATCAGTTATTTATTTTTATTATTGAGTCCATATTTACTTATGAGTCTTTTATTTAAACTAATCAATAGTCTTATTTCAAATAAATAGTAGTATAAATAAGGAGGTATAAAAATTTTCAATACTACCATCTAGTTACAAGAAAACCAATGTATGTTGGGCAAAAAATTAGTTTCGATAAAACACATAAGAATAGATTATATTACTTTTTCTTAGACAATAATTTTAAAAGTAAATCAAATGAGTCTTTGGACCAGATAATACATCATTTAGATTCAACAATTGAAAATGAAGACCTATCATTTTTAAAAGATTCTCTATCTCATACTTCCAGAGCAGTTAGAGAAGTCATTACTGAAATGATCAGATTAGAATACTTTCCTATGCTTCCTTCAAGATTCGAATGCTTATATGGATCTGATAGTCTAAAGGGCCTGCTTGAATGGAAAGAATTGTTTGAATCTTATAACAGAGATATTATTCAAATTGTCAAACTAGAAACTACCGGACCCATTTTCAAAGGAAACGCTGCTTTACTTCCATCCTTAGAAAACTCTTCTTTTTTAGAAAAAATCGAACAATCAAAAGAATACTGGAGCTCTCCTGCTGAAAATCATCTCACTGAAGTACTGATTGGTGGAGAAATTTTAGTTACAGAAATTATTGAAGATTTTCAATAATTTATTCCTATCTAACATCAATACATGGCCATATACTAGTTAACTTGATTGAAAAAAAAACTTAAAAAAACGAAAGTTGTAACCTATTTTTAAGTACAACAACTGTTTAACAAATTTATTTTTGATTGCCATAACTTGGTTTAATATCAGAAGAATTAATGAGGAAATAAAACCAATATGTAGTAAATTTTCACCTAATGTATAATTCAATACTAGTTCTTTTCGCGTTCTTAATTGTTCTTTGCTATCTATAAGATCAAAATCTTGAATAGGAATAAGTATTGCCCATAAAAAATAACCAATAATTATCATTAATGTAAATAGGACTAAACACAAAAGTATAATTTTATTTACATTAGATTTCACTATTCTTTAATCCTTTCTTATCAGTTTTATCAACTTAACTATAAATTAAGTATAAAATTACTGGTGTAAACATAAGGAAAGCCAATATTATTAATAAGGCTATTAGAATTTTTTGATATTTTTTCATCTTAGCACCTCCATAAGCTAAACATCTATTTTCATTTAAATTCTATTGATTTTTGTATAAATCTCACTGGAAACCTTCTTCTCTATTAATAATTCTCCTAAAATGTTAGTTCTTAGCTTGAATTTTATTAATAGTTTTTTGTTTTCTTTTTTTATCTATTCTATTCCTTATGAAATAAGTGATTGAAATAGATAAAAACATAAGTCCTGAAAATAATGGAATAGCTCCACTACCTACTTTTCCATTTAACATTAATTTTTCAGGAGATATCAAAAAAGTCTGGAAATTTGTATATAAGCTAATTAATCCTATAATAAAAAACAACCACGAATAACTCTTTTTATCATCATCCTTATAAAAATAAGCACTTTGATAGACACATGCATTTATAAAAAATAATGCTATTATAATTAGTAACATTATTATCTCTAGCTCTTTAGTTGTAGCCCAATGGAAATTAAAAAATAATCCAATAAGATAATTAAATACAATTAAAATAATTAAACTATTAAAGGAGTAATAACCGTATTTGTATCTCACAACCTTTTGGTATTCATCATACTTTCTCATTACTATTCCTCCTTCATTTATAACTCTTATTATCTCTTATCTTAATTGAAAAGTAACGCACCCTTTGGTTTACATCTAGCAACCAGTAGTTGACATTTATCAAAATAATTAAATTTCTACTATATTTAAATAAAACAATTTTTTAGAGGAGGATGGCATTTGAATAGAAGAAAAAAGAAAGATAGTCCTATCATTAATTTAGTTGAAGGGACAAGAAGACTTACATTTGGAATCCCTACTGACAAAAACGATACCACAAGTTGGAAAAGTACTCTTTTATTAATAGTAGTAATAATTTCAGCTTTTTTTATCTACTCACTGTTTGAAAAATGATATTTTTTCTCTAATCATTTACTTTTGTTTAATGTCCTTAATAAGTTGAATGTATTTACATATCTCAAGTAGACAAAACCCCACAATCTCAAGTGATTGTGGGGTTTTTCATTTAAAAAATTAAAGATACCTTATCAACTACTAAAATAGTAGCATCATTGAAATCTTGCACTTTTTTTCTTTACTTAAACGTAGTTAATTTTTCTGCATCTAAACAAACAGAATCATATCCTTCTTCCATTGCTTTTCCAATAGATAAAATCATAACTGGAATATAACGCTCTTTATCTAAATCAAATGCCTCTGCTAATTGGTCAGCTTCAAATCCACCAATTGCATTTGTATCATAACCATGACTACGTGCTACCAGCATTAATTGCATTGCGGCTAAACTAGAGTCAATTTTCACGACATCATTCATGGCTGATTTAGAAAGATTTTTGTAGTGAGGAATAATCGCAGCTAATTGTTGATCTCTGACTTCTGGAGGCATTTTTCCTTCTTCAACTGCTTGATTATAAATTTCTTCTCCAAATCTATGACATTCCATATCGCCAAATATCACTATCATTGCTGAAGATGTATCGTTTTGACGAGTATTAAAACGAATTAGAGGTTTCAATTTTTTCTTTTCTTCACTGCTTTCGACAACGACAAAACGCCAAGGTTGCATATTGACTGAAGAAGGTGCTGTTGTTGCTTCTTGAATCATTTCTAACATTTCTTCATGGGGAATTTTAACAGTTTCATCATATATGCGAATTGATCTTCTTCCAAAGGTTATATCTGAAAAATCATTATTCATTAATTTAGTGGTCATAATTTATGCCTCTTTCTATCTAGTTAACTTATTCAATAAGAGTAATAATTGGTTAGCTTCTTCATCATTAAGTGTAATAGCCAAATTATTGTCCAGAGAGTTATGTTCCTTTTCACAATTTTCTAAATCCAGTTTTGCTTTCTCAGTTAGCTGAACAAAAATTTCTCTATTATTTTCTTGATTGCGTTCCCTAATAACATAATCTTTTTCTTCCAATATTTTTAAATGCCTAGTAATAGCAGCACTATCTATTTTTAATTCTATATGAATCTGAATTTGAGAACATTTCCCTTTTTCTTTGAGAAACATCATTAACTCATACCTAGTTAGGCTAAAGCCGGTTTCTTTTTCAAAAAGTGAAGTAGTCTCTTGATTAGATACTTTGATTTGATAAAACAACTTACTTATTTCCCTTAAATGCATAACTATTCTCCTTCCTCCGATAATTGACAAATCAACTATTGACTTGTCAACATTAACAAGAAAAACAGTAATTGTAAAGTAAATTACTTTAGATAGTACTCTTTACTTGACTATAATATAGATGTATCAACTTATTCTAGTAGATTAAATCACCTTAAATTGCCTTCTATAAATAATATAATTGTATGAGTTTATTCATTACCACGTCGCTCTGGACTAGTCCAAGTACCTTTTCCATATCCTAATATTGTTTTTACAGCCGGAATAAATGTAATTACGATAGCTGCTGCATTCATCACCCAAAAGAGTAACATGTAGAAAGGAGAAAAGATAAAATATTTAAATTTCTTACCATTATTATCTATAAGCATACTTGTACCTAATTGCATCAAACCAGCAATCATCTCAAAGCTGACAAAAATAAAATTCATTGTAAGCATGTGATAGACTCGTTCAGTGTTTCCTTCGATCAGAAAATTTATTAGCATGATAATAAATATGAATAAGAAAATCCAAAACACAAAAGCCCAAATAATACTTAGTGTTTGATCAATGAACATGACTGTCCGCCCAATATGCTGAAAAGGATGCAATAAAACTTTTTTAAAGTTTGTTAACCAAACTTCTGTACCACCTTTAGCCCAACGTCTACGTTGGCGATAAAGCATTTTCAAATTTTCAGGAACTTCCATATAGAATATAATATCTGGAGCAAATACAGAAACCCATCCTTTAGATTGATGGTCCCAAGCAATACTAATATCTTCTGTAGCCCGATCTTGACGAAACAAATTAGCATCAATCAAAGCATCTTTTCGATACATTGTGTTTGCACCACTATAAGCGTATAAACTTCCTAAAACACCGGCTTGCGTTCTTTTAATAATTCCAACAATACTTGAAAATTCAACTGTTTGAGACTTAGCTAATATAGTTGTACGATTCTTAACATCCATATTAGCTGAAACTGCAGCTATATTAAAAGAGTCTGGTTGTATAAAGTAATTGACATATTTCCATAAGGCATCCGGCTCGGGCGCCGTATCAGCATCATTACTTAAAATAAGTTTACCTTTTGTAAAAGCAATTCCTACATTGAAAGCATGAGCTTTGCCTTTATTTTCTTCAATTCGAATTACCCTTAACTTCTCATACTGTTCCATTAATTGATTTAATATTTTTGGTGTACTATCAGTGGATCCATCATCGATTACTAATACTTCATAATTAGAGTAATTCATTTTTGTCATTAAATAGTTAACGGTATCACTAATACTAATTTCTTCATTGTGAGCAGGAATCATAATCGTAACCATAGGTTCTATTTCAGTTGGAATATCTATCCATTCATTTTGTTTATGTTTAAATCCATGTTGGTAGCATAGCACACCGATGAACCAAGAAAACCCCCCAATGACCGGATATGTCATCAATACTAACACTAGAAGTGTTAATAAAAAATCTAACCATGGTATCCCTGTATCAATTAAAGGAAACATATTATTCTCCTCCTTTAATATACAAATCAATAATTTCATTTTTTTCTATGTTTTTTTCACTTGGGACTGAGTAGAAACGAATGTTTTCTCTAAAACTTTTTTTTCCAAAACGTTCATCATAAAATAATTCTAGTGCCTCTTTATTCTTTTCAATGGCGTCCTCATCAAAAACTTTTCTTTTTTTCAATACATTTTTATATCTGTAATTGTTCCAAATAGTTAGAATTATAAATAAAACAATTATAAAGAGAAAGACAATAGATAAAAATAGCACGAAAAAATTAAAGGTTACTATTTCTTCTGAATAAACAAAAAAATTCATTTTTTTTTGCTTTTTCAGGGTAAATAAAAGGGAATTGAAGCCATATAAAAGGAAAAATAACCCCTCCCCAACCTAGTAATGTTAAAATACTTTGACGTAATTTAAGAATTAAATTACCCCGACTAAAAAATTTATCAGAAACAAGCCTATCATTTACTTCTTTTTTTGAAATCCTTTTTTGCATAATAAATATCTCCTTTCTATTTATTTGCGTCTGAATCAGGAATTTTATTGCGTCATCTCGACAGTATACTCTCTAAGGAAAGTTTTTTTAAACTCTTTATTTTTTCACATAAGAAAATCGACTTCAATTGCTTTAGGAGACATTTAATCAAGTATAGATACTACATGCTTCATTAAAATAAGATTACAATAAAATTAACCTATCTTTCAAGTAATGTTAATTAATAGGGTGCGTTTTTTAATCAATTTATTAACATTCAACTACCCGTTCTTTTAGAAAGTATTAATAAAAAAAATGAGCAAATTTATCATAAGTGGATTTTCTGTTTTTTTAATACAATTAATTGTCTAAGAGTGCAGTCATATCAATAAAAAATATTGAATACTATATTGTATTTAATTTAAGTACACTCACCAAAAGGCATAATACTTTAAAAAAATGGAATAAGATGTAAACTCATAATATGAAATCAAAGGAGGTGAAAAAACATGGCTGATTACGAGGAAAAGAAAGACCACGTGTTGAACAAGTTGGTAACTGTAATTGAGGAATTAGACGAAAATATAGCAACCGTAGAAGATTTAAGTGAAGACCCTACTAAACAACATAGATTAAAAAAATGGTATTACGAAAAAAAGGCTATTCATGATATTAAAAAAATATTGCATGATGTAAATAAATATGAGAAATATGATGATAAAGAAATGAAAAAATTTGAAAAAGAAATAGAAAAATTTGACGACTAGACATATAATTGATTTAATCAATTAACATATTCATCATTTGGTAATTTCACAATGCCAATGTTTTATGATTTTCTAGGTCAGTAAGGATTTGGGACATTGTTAATTTCAAGAAAATAACTCCGATTTATAGATAACTATTCTATAAATCGGAGCTTATTTATTGTAATTATTGTAGTCATTATCTGTCGAACTATTGAACGTTAAAACATTTTTTATAAATAAAGTCCAACATAAATAAAGCAAGCAATCATTTTTATTTACTTCTCTTCTACTAAACCATTATTTCGAATGACCTCTTGATACCAATAGAAACTATCTTTTTTGATTCGACGTAAATCCTTTAAGTCATGGTCTTCACGATTAACGTAAATAAAACCATACCGTTTTTTAAACCCTTGATGAGAACTTAGCAAATCGATTGCTGACCAAGGACAGTAACCGAATAATTCAACACCGTCGTTAATAGCATCGTGACAAGCAGCAATGTGATCACGAATATAATCAATACGATAGTCGTCATGAACGTGTTGATCTTCTGTTAAGACGTCTGGTGTTCCCAAACCATTTTCGGTAATAATCATTGGTAAACGGTATTGACGGTAGTAATCATTTAGAACCAAACGTAGACCCATCGGATCGATCTGTGCTCCATATTGCGAGGCTTTCAAGTGCTGGTTGGGTTCAATTTTGAAATATCCATATAAGTCAAAATCAATATCTTTTTCTTTTGTTCCAACCGGATGCGTTTCATCAGCTGGTAGATAACTTGCCACCAATGTGCGGTAGTAATTCACGGCAATAAAATCTGGTTTAGCACTTTTTAAGATTTCTGGATCTTCAGGTAAAGTTTCAGGATAAATTTCAAGATTTTGTAAGTATGTTTCATAATAACCAGGATAGGCTCCAAAACAATACATTTCTAAAGCATAGTTGGTCTTAAAATTATCATTCATTCTTGCTGCCCAAACATCTTCTGGTTTAGTTGAACTTGGGTATGTCATCGTTGAAGACACAGAAGGACCAATTTTACCACCTTCCACCATTTTATGGCAGTCAGTAGTTGCTAGAGCATGGGCAACAAACATATGGTAATCCATTTGTGCGCGAACTTTTTCTGCATCTTCTGGTTTCACATGATACATATTCATTCGCTCGTTTACTCGGATCATTAAGTTTTGCTCGTTATTTACTTGCCAGTCTTTAACGCGGTCCCCAAACGCTTGGTAACAAACTTGCGCGTACCGTTGGAAAGCAGTGACACATTCCCTATTTTCCCATCCATTATACTTTTCAACCAAGGCGAAAGGTAAATCAAAATGATATAAGGTAATAAACGGTTTGATATCATGCTCCACTAAACAGTCAATCACACGATTATAAAAATCAAGTCCTGCTAGGTTCACTTCTCCATCTCCATCAGGTATGATGCGTGACCATGATATGGAGAAACGGTAAACATTCAAGCCCAATTCTTTCATTAACTTGATATCTTCTTCAAAATGATGATAAAAGTCGCTGGCTACTTTTGTGTCTGCTTGAAGTGCTGACCTTTGGAAAGAATTGTAGTCAGCAACAGACATGCCTTTACCATTTTTATCCCATGCACCTTCAATTTGAAATGCTGATGAGGAAGCTCCCCATAAAAAATTATCGTTAAATTTTTTCATTGATATACACTCCTCCTATAACTTAATAAATAATAAATTATCCTCATTCGTGACTTGAGGTTGGTTGCTTGAATCTATTGTTTGATACTGTGGTGAATTCGTAATAATTAAAGAAGTTGTTAAATCATACCCTGCAGCTACAAGTGCATCAATATCAAAGGAAACAATCTTGCTTCCTTTCTCAACATGGTCACCAACAGATACAAAACTTTCAAAATGCGTTCCTTTTAATTCTACCGTATTGATTCCGATGTGAATCAACATCTCAATACCATTATCTAATACTAACCCAATAGCATGTAATGTTGGGTATAGAGCCGACACCGTACAATCCATTGGTGCACGAACTTCTCCTATTTCTGGATAAATCGCAATCCCTTTACCCAATGCTCCCGAAGAAAAAACTTCGTCCTCTACTTCTGTCAACGGAATGACCTGTCCTTTTATAGGAGATAAAATTTTTATATCGTCATTTGAGACGAACAATTCATCTGAATCAGGTTTTACAAGTTCTTGATCTTCGCTTGGCAAATCTTTAAATCCTAAAATCATTGTCAGTGCACAGGCACCAAAAAAGGCTATGCTACAACCAACAAGATAGCTTAAAAAAGCTTTGGTACCCGCATCAGCATAAACTGGAATCGTTAATACACCTTGATTAGCAAAAGCTATCCCGTAAGAACCACCCCACCCCATCAAGGCACCTCCTGCAGCACCACTGATAACAGCATAGATCATTGGTTTTTTTAAACGTAAATTCACTCCATAAATAGCAGGTTCAGTGATACCGAAGAGAGCTGTCACAGTAGCAGATGCTGCAACTGTTTTTAAGCTTTTGTTCTTAGTTTTCAAGAAAACGCCTAGAGCTGCACCAGCTTGAGAGAAGTTAGCTGCACCGGCAAACGCCAATAAATTTTGTCGGCCTGTTTGTGCCACATCGTTTATTCCGATTGGGATAATTGCACGATGAGCCCCAAAGATGACCAATATACACCAAATTCCTCCAATAAAAGCTCCTAATAAAATCGGGCTAAAATTCATAATATAATAATAAATCCAATTTATAAATTGTCCGATGTAGATTCCAATTGGTCCGAATAACAACAAAGTCGCCGGAATCATAACTAGTAAGGATAATGTAGGAACCATAATGATCTTCAAAACTTCTGGAATGACTTTTTCTAAGAAACGTTGCACATAAGATAATATGAAAACAGCAATAATAATAGGAATAACGGATGAGACATAGTTAGCTTTCGTAATACCTAAACCAAACAAGGACACTGCTGTCTCCACTGTCATTAAAGTAACAATTGTAGGGTAACAAAGTGTAGCACCGATAATCATAGCTATATATTCATTAGTTTTGAACACTTTAGCTGCCGCATAGCCTAAAATAATTGGCATAAAGTAGAAAAGTGCATCTGAAGCAGCATTTAAAATAACATAAGTATCATATTCTTTGATATCTAGTTGATAAAACGTAGTTGCCACAATTGATGCAACAGCTAAGATCCCTTTTAACATACCCGATGCAGCGATCGCTGGAATCGTTGGTGTAAAAATAGCTGTAATCGTATTTAACATTCTACTGCCTAGAGAAATATGGGGTTTTTCTTTTTTTGACTCTGGCACATCACTTAACATCGGTTCTAATTGTTCATAAACTTTTTCTACCTTATTTCCCAAAACAACTTGATACTGACCGTTGCTTTTCACAACCGAAATCACGCCTTCTACTTTGAGTAGTTTATCTTTTTGAGGCAACTCAGAGTTCTTCAATATAAACCGCAAACGGGTGAAACAATGTGTTAACTCAGAAACATTTTCTTTTCCACCAACGTAGGTTAAAACTTGTTGTGCAGTTTTTTTATAATCCAATCTATTCACTCCTTTTTTCTTTTTCCATCAGACGATGGCAAAAGGTACCACTAAAAAAACCAACAGCAACTTTTATTGGTGGCTGTTGCTGTTGGTTTTACTAATTATTTTTAACTTTTTTATCAGACCTATCTACTTTGTTGCAGAGGCTATCTTTTCTTATCTCATTGGCATACTTATACGAGCAAAATTAAATTGCTTGTTTTTTATTATCTTTTTCCAAATACCAAATTAGCTTTTGAAATACTTACTAATTATAAACTGTTATCTTACTTTTAATCAATGACAACATTGTTTTATTCATTATTAACTAATAAAGCCTATAAATTCTTTTATCTTTCAATGAAAACACTTATACTATTAGGTATAGATTTAGATTTAAAGAAAAGAGGGAATGAATTGATTACATTAAAGTCACAACGCGAAATCGATGCAATGGATGAATCTGGAACCATCTTAGCAAATATGCATATTGCTTTACGCGATTTTATTAAACCTGGCATAACGAGTTGGGATATTGAAGAATTCGCTCATAAATTTATCTTAGAGAATGATGCCATCCCGGAACAAATTGGTTTTGAAGGGTATGAATATGCAACATGTATCAGTATAAACGATGAAATTTGTCATGGTTTCCCAAGAAAAGAAGTTCTTAAAAATGGAGATTTGATCAAAGTTGATACGGTTATTAATTTGAAGGGTGCTTTATCAGATTCTTGCTGGAGTTATGTAGTGGGAGAATCAACTGCTGAGAAAGACCATTTAATGGAAGTTACTCTAAAAGCTATGTATAAAGGTATTGAACAGGCACAAGCTGGTAACCGTATAGGAGATATTGGTCATGCGATTCAAACTTATGTTGAAAGTGAAAACCTATCAATTGTTCGAGAATTCTTAGGACATGGTGTTGGGCCAACCTTACATGAAGCTCCGGACGTCCCTTCCTATGGACAAGCAGGTAAAGGCTTACGCTTAAAAGAAGGCATGGTCATTACTATTGAGCCTATGGTAAACACAGGAACATGGAAATCAAAAATGGATGATAACGGTTGGACTGCTCGAACAAAAGATGGAGGCCTCAGCTGTCAATTTGAACATACATTAGCGATTACGAAAGACGGCCCACGTCTTTTAACTTCTCAAAACGATCAATAAAGGATTTTTTTGATCTCAAACAAATTGAAATAAGTCTTCTAACACATTTTATTCTAGTGTCAGAAGACTTATATTTGGATATAAAATTTGTACATAAGCACTTTATCATAGTCGAAATTTACTTTACGCCGATTGTAGAATTAAGCTAGACAAATAAAAAAGCCATTCGTGGTACACTCAAAATGTAATTCCGACTAAAGAAGACATAGGAGTGATCACGAATGACCTACACCCATCTTACCACGGATGAATTGGTGATGATAGAGTCTTATTACCACAAAAATATCCCAGTTGCGAAAATAGCCGCTTATTTAAAACGAACGCGAACACCCATCTACAACGTCATTAACTTCTTGAAAGCAGGGCATACGGCACTTGAGTACTTCCAACAGTACAAGGAAAACAAGAAGCGTTGTGGGCGTCGCAAAATCGTGCTTTCAAAGAAACAACAGGCCTATATCAAAAAGAAAGTCACTCAAGGTTGGACTCCTGACGTCATTATTGGTCGGGCGGAAGAGCCTGTTGCGTGTTCCGTTCGTACTCTTTACCGCCAGTTCAAAGAAAAAATCTTTGATGAAACCACACTTCCAATGAAAGGGAAAAGAAAACCAAATTGTCATAAAGAACGTCGGGGAAAACAATCTTTCAAGCGGAATATCACAGAAAGAGAAAAAGATTATCCCCAGTTTAAAGAAGAATTTGGCCATATCGAAGGCGACACCATTGTAGGTGTCCACCATAAGAGTGCTGTTATCACTTTAGTGGAACGTCTATCTAAAGTCATTATTACTTTGAAACCCAATGGACGAAAGGCCAGCGACATTGAAACAGCCATGAATTACTGGTTTCACGGTATTCCAAGAAACTTATTCCGTTCTATCACCTTTGATTGTGGAAAAGAATTTTCTAACTGGAAATCGCTATGCAACCACCACGATATCGCCATTTATTTTGCGGATCCTGGAACACCTTCACAACGCGCTTTAAACGAAAATTCTAACGGTCTCCTCCGAAAAGATGGATTACCAAAAGAAATGGATTTTAATCAAGTCGACCAATTGTTTGTTTCATCCGTTGCAGATAAGAGAAATACTATTCCCAGAAAGTCATTGAATTATCAAACACCATTGGAAGTATTTTTGAGTTACATGAGTGAAGACGTTCTGTCTAGCTTAATTTGACAAATCAGATTATAATAAATCCAAACTCTTCATCGTAGATTTAATTTTCAAGAATCTGTTATAAGATAGGAGAAAAATGTAACTACTTATGAAAAACAAGTACTAGAAATAATTGAACACGATAGTAACCTCTTATCCATTTTAAGAGCGGTTGAGGAACTAAATCTAACCGATTCTTGGGTATGTGCAGGACTTATGCGGAATAAAGTTTGGGATACATTACATAATACTATAACTCCTGTAAATGATATTGACGTCATTTATTTTGATACTTCAGATATATCGTGGGAAATAGAAAAAGAACTAGAAAAAAAATTAGGTTGTTTGCTTCCAAATCAGCCATGGACCGTAAAAAATCAAGCTCGTATGCATTCGAAAAGTGGATTTGATCCTTTTACTTCATCCTATGATGGTGTTGCTCATTTTCCAGAAACTCCAACTGCACTAGCTGTAAGATTTCATCATAATAAACTTGAAATCATGGCTCCCTATGGACTAAACGATTTATTTGAACTGAAGGTAAAACCCACACCCTTTTATCAATAAGGTAGCAAATTTCATGCAATATATATTGATCGTATTCAACAAAAAAAATGGGAAGATCATTGGATAAATTTATCAATCGTACTTTAAAATTGAAAGGAGGATTATTATGTCTAATCAACTTATTCTTACATGTATGATTCTTTTTATTGTGATTAAATTAATCACTTTTATTTACGTTTCACGTGGTAAATACTCCTCAAAATTTGTAACCTATTGGACTATTTTCCCGACTAATTTAGATAACATTGATCATCTCTCGAAGAAACAACAAGTTAAATTCAACTTTCTAATTTATTTAAGCGGAAGTCTAGATGTATTGATTTATTTAGTCATTATAGGACTTATGTTCGAGAGAAAAACAGATGACTTAATTCTTTTATTATTGCTCACTCATTTGAGTTCTTATTTATTGAGCTTACCGTTAAATAAAATTTTGGAAGATCACTCTTTAGAAAATGTAACTAATGGGGATGGTAATTGATGTTTACAATTACCAAAATAATGCTTGGCTCTGCACTACCTTTTTCCATTTTTTTTATGTATAGAATTTTTAAACATTGGAAGACAGAAAAAAGTACCTACGATAGAAAATCATTTGTCGGTTCGACCTTAGGTATAAGCTATTTGTTGATTGGTTTAATTATTTTTTTTACAGGACTTTTTGATTCATTCTTTGGTAGAGGCATTTTTGATTTCTTTTGGTTATCTGCAATTATTATTGGAGTCTTTTTTTGTATAAAAGAGTTTCACAGAAGCCCTGTTCATTCATTAATCTTTCTACTCTTGTCTTATATCTATTTATTGTTAATGCCTTATATCATTATGTTTTCGTTTATGTAAATAAGAATTTAATATTACTGCGAGATATACCAACTATTTCATCATTCAAGATTTCTAAGCAAATAAATTCAAAAACAAGATTGACAAATTGTCTTTGCTTCCTCTATACTGATAACAATCTCATAACAACTTACGATGAAAGAGCATAGTAGCATCTGGTCCCTGTTTAATAGAAAGCCTATGGATGATGAAAATAGGCACAAACCAATTTGTGAAGTACACTCCGGAGTAACTTGATTAACTTCAAGCGTATTACTACGTTACAGTAAATGAGTGGCAGCGTGTTTTGCGTTAAAAACAGACTGCAATTTGGGTGGTAACACGGAAAATTTCGTCCCGATAAAAAAGATTTAGATCTTTTTTATCGGGCTTTTTTTATGCATAAAATACAGATTTAAGGAGCTGGGAAAATGAATATTATTGATGAACTAGAATGGCGCGATGCCATTAATCAACAAACTGATGAAGCAGGTTTAAAAAAATTGATTGACCAAAAAACGATAGGATTATACTGTGGGGTTGATCCAACTGGTGATAGCATGCATATTGGTCATTTAATTCCTTTCATGATCTTGAAAAGATTTCAATTAGCTGGTCACCGTCCAGTCATCGTTATTGGTGGAGCGACTGGTTCAATCGGCGATCCAAGTGGAAAATCAGAAGAACGTGTTTTACAAACTAGTGAGCAAGTTCAAAATAATTCTGATAAATTAACTCGTCAAATGGTAAAACTATTTGATGCAGGTAAAAATGAAGAATCTATTCGTATGGTAAACAATTTGGATTGGACAAAAGAAATCTCTTTACTCGATTTCTTACGCAATATTGGGAAAAGTTTTAACGTTAATACGATGTTGTCTAAAGACATCGTTGCTAGTCGTTTGGAAACCGGTATTTCATTTACTGAATTTACTTATCAAATTCTGCAATCAATCGATTTTTTACACTTGTACCGACATGAAGATGTTCAATTACAAATTGGTGGCGCAGACCAATGGGGAAATATTACTGCTGGTTTAGAATACATTCGTAAACAAGAAGGTTCTGAGGCTGAAGCCTATGGGTTGACCATTCCATTAATGTTAAAAGCGGACGGAACTAAATTTGGAAAAACTGCTGGTGGTGCTATTTGGTTAGATCCAGAAAAAACAACTCCTTATGAATTTTACCAATTCTGGTTAAATCAAGATGACCGTGATGTCGTGAAATACTTGAAGTACTTTACTTTCTTAACAAAAGAAGAAATTGAAGTTTTAGGTGAAAAAATAGCAACTGAACCGCATAAACGGGAAGCACAAAAAACGTTAGCCAGCGAAATGACTCTATTTGTCCATGGCGAGCAAGCTTTAAAAGATGCTGAAAAGATTACTGCAGCTCTTTTTTCCGGTGATGTAAAAAGTTTGACAGCTGATCAAATCGAAGAAGGATTTAAAAACATGCCTACTTTCGAATCTTCAAAAGAAGAACGGAATATTGTTGAATGGTTAGTGGATGTAGTTGGTATTGAACCTTCTAGACGCCAAGCTCGCGAAGATATCAAAAATGGTGCTCTATCTATGAACGGCGAAAAAATTACAGACGTTGAAGCTATTGTGACACCTGAAAACTCATTTGATGAACGCTTTATCCTTATTCGTAAAGGGAAGAAAAAATACTTCTTGATTAGATTAGTTTAGAAGAAAAGAGTTTTGTTTGCTGATAATGGCAGGCAGAACTCTTTTTTCATCTTCTTTCCTAGTTGCAGTAAGCGTTATTATTTTACTATCTTTATTTGCAATGCTAAAATTCACCTTATAAATACAAATAAAAGGAGCGATTTTATGCGTGCAGTAACATGGCAAGGAAATGAAAAAATGGAAGTTCGAAATGTTCCAGATCCAACGATTCAAGAACCTACTGATATGATTGTCCGCATTACAGCAACGGCTATTTGCGGATCTGATTTACATTTGTATCATAATGGAAAACCGGTAATGGAAGAAGATTATGTAGTGGGTCATGAACCAATGGGAATCGTTGAAGAAGTCGGTCCTGGCGTTAAAAAAGTTAAAAAAGGCGATCGAGTCGTTATTCCATTTAATATTGGATGTGGCGAATGTCATTTCTGTACACATGAGATGGAAAGCCAATGCGACAATTCTAATCCAAATCCAGCTTTTGACAATGGTGGTCTATTTGGTTTTGGTAAAATGCATGGAAATTATCCTGGAGGCCAAGCAGAGTTCTTACGTGTACCTTTTGCTGATTTCACCTCTTTTGTTGTTCCAGAAAATGACCTACCAGATGAAAAAGTACTTTTCTTATCCGATATTGTTCCTACTGCTTACTGGAGTGTAGAAAGTAGCGGTGTTAAAGAAGGCGATACAGTTATCATTCTTGGCTCTGGTCCAGTTGGGCTTTTTGCTCAAAAATTTGCTAAAATGAAAGGTGCTAAACGAGTTATTGCAGTTGATAATGTAAAACACCGTTTAGACCATGCTCAAAAAACCAATAATGTTGAAACCGTTAATTTTAAAGACGTTACTGAAGTTGGGAAATTTCTTTATGACACTACTAATGGTGGAGCAGATGTCGTTATTGATTGCGTAGGGATGGACGGAGTGACTCCTACCAGAGAAAAAGCTAAGACTCTTTTAAGCGTACAAAGTGGAACAATTAGTCCGCTTGTTACAGCTTCAGAAAGTGTTAAGAAGTTTGGTACGGTTCAAGTTACTGGAGTGTATATGACTCCTTCTGCTAGTTTCCCAATAAATGATTTCTTTAACCGAAATGTTATTCTAAAAACAGGGCAAGCGCCTGTTATTCACCTTATGCCAAAATTGTATGACATGATTGAGAAAAACGTTTTTGATCCGACAGACATCATTACACACACGATGCCGTTGGAGCAAGCTGCACAAGCTTATGACATTTTTGATAAAAAAGCAGATCAAAATATAAAAGTCATCCTAAAACCAGGAATGGTTTAGAAAAGTAAGATGAGAAACGTAAAATAAGCGTTCTAGTTTATGCATATGCTCATTTTATTCTGTTCATGGAGGAGTGACGAACTTTTTTGGTGCAACTCATCCATGAAGGACTGTTTCATGGATGAGTGAACAACTTTTTGGACACAACTTATCCATGAAGAGTCGTTTCACGGAAGAGTTGGACTACTTTTCTGCTTCACTCTTCCATTAGATGTCATTTCATTGTAGGACTACTCGTAAAATAACGTTTTTTGAGTCTGTTTTGGACGCTATGTTCTAAAATTTGTAAAAGAATCTATAAAAAAAGCTTCAAGGTCTCTTCTATTGAGAGACCTTGAAGCTTTTTTTAGTTAGTTAACAGTCTTATAGATTTTTTAATGCTTCATCGATTGTCGAATCACCATTTAAAAGATCAAAGGCTTTATTAAAAGTTGATTCATTATCTAAACTTGCAACTACCACTTCTGCCACGTCTTCACGAGAGATGGCGCCACCTGGCAAGTTCTCCGCTACTTCGATTTTCCCTGTAGCTGGATCGTTTTTTAACAAACCTGGACGTAAAATTGTGTAAGTCAATCCACTTTGTTTCAAGCAGCGATCGGCATAATACTTAGCAATATTGTAAGGCTTCATTTCTTCATTATCCCAAGCTGCACGATCATCTGAGTTCATTGCACTGACCATAATAAAACGATCGATACCAACTTCTTTTGCTGCATCCATAACTTTCACAGCTCCATCTAAATCAATGGACATCGTTTTGTCGTATCCCGTTTTCCCACCTGAACCAGCAGAGAAAACCACCGCATCCATACCTTCAAGAGCATTTTGAATCGCTTCAATTGGTCCTTCTAAATCGGTTAAACACGCTTCAACATCTTTCATGTCTAATGCATTAGCTTGTTCTGGTTTCCGAACCATTGCTCGTACTGAATGTTTGTCGCTATTCTGTAATTTATCTACAATCATTTTACCAATTTGTCCATTTGCACCTACTACTAATACTTTCATGACTCATAACCCCTCTCATTTCAGTTTACTCGTTAAGTGTAACAAAGAAACCAGAGGATACAAATCATTTGCATCACAGTAAAAAAAAAGATCCTTTACAGGACCTTTTCTCTTTTATCTAACGATCTCCGTTAAATATTGAATTTTTAACAATAACATAGTCAACTTTGCGAATCGACTCTACGTCATTTCCACCAGCATATGAAATAGATGATTGTAAATCTTGTTTCATTTCCAATAATGTTTCAGCGATGTCGCCTTTGTATTCTACAAGAATTTTCTTGCCTTCAACGTTCTTATGTTCACCTTTTTGGTATTCTGATGCACTACCAAAGTATTCTTTGTACATTTTGCCATCTTTTTCAATCGTTTCTCCTGGAGATTGATCATGTCCAGAGAATAAAGAACCCATCATGACCATAGATGCTCCGAAACGAATCGACTTAGCGATATCGCCGTGATCTCGTACTCCACCATCAGCAATCAATGGCTTTCTTGCAGCTTTAGCACATAAACGCAATGCAGCTAATTGCCAGCCACCAGTACCAAATCCTGTTTTTAATTTTGTAATACATACTTTTCCTGGTCCAATACCTACTTTAGTTGCATCAGCTCCAGCATTTTCTAATTCGCGAACAGCTTCTGGAGTCCCAACATTCCCTGCGATTAAAAATGTTCCGGGTAAGTACTTCTTGATATGGTGAATCATATTGATCACTAAGTCAGAGTGCCCATGAGCAATATCAATCGTAATGTATTCTGGTACTAAATTTTCTTTCGCTAAAGTTTCAATAAATGTGTATTCTGCTGCTTTTACACCTACACTAATCGAAGAATATAGCCCTTTTTCATTCATTCGTTGGATAAAAGGAATTCTGTCTTCCTCATCAAAACGGTGCATCACATAGAAAAAGTTATTTTCTGCTAACCAAATAGCTAATGTTTCATCAATAACTGTTTGCATATTAGCCGGTACGACTGGTAAATTAAATGTTCTACCGCCAAATTCAATTGTTGTATCACATTCTGATCTGCTGCTTACAATACTTTTATTAGGAATAAGTTGAACATCTTCATAGTCAAAAACTTTCATTTTCCTTAACCTCTTTCTGTTATGGCTCTAATTTTTAGGCTATTCATCATCATTTTTATAGGGAGTCAAAAACACGAACATTATTTCTTTTTGTTTTCTTCATATTTCGTCCCTAAGACAATTTACACTATATTAAAAGGTTTGTCAAAGTTATTCGTACCTTTTCATGAAAAACCTTAAAATAGTTTGTCTTTTCTATTTTTCTAAAAAAAGATTTGAACGCATTAAATAAGCTGACAAATGTTAGATTTGTCAGCTTATTGCTAATTTTTTACTGTTTTTATTTCTCTATTTTTTCTTAACGTAAATTTTTTTGGAACTGGATCATATCCGCCTTTAATAAAAGGGTGACACCTTAAAATACGGGCTGTTCCCATTACTGTACCTTTAATTGCACCGTGTTTCTCAATCGCTTCGATTGCATACTGCGAGCAGGTTGGATAATAGCGGCAACTTGGTTGAAATAAAGGAGAAATGCCTTTTTGATAGCCTTTAATGCTAGCAATAATTACTTTTTTCATGGTCTACCTCCTACCAAATTACAGTATAGCCATTGGGTTGTACTTTGTAAAGTAATCTCGTTCACTTATTCAATGGCCTTACGAAACTCAATAAAATGGATTGCGTTAGTTGTCAATAAAGAATAAAAAGACCATTCTTCATTTAAATATTCATCTTTAATATCCAGTGCTGGACTAAGAGATTGAACAATATGATCCATCATTTCATGATCAATACCGTACTTACTGTTCAGATTCCACCACTTAGAGTATAAACCTCCGTTATCTCGATCGAATTTAAACGTACGGATTTGATAATTACCTGGCTTAATCCCTTTGAGATGAATGTGTAATTCTTTGCTTCGATTTTTTACAAATAGTTCATCAATTGAGTAACGGGGACTAAATTGTCGCTCATTGAAAATAATCAGTTGATAGCCGTCTTCATTTTCAGTCATTAGATAGTCTGATCCCCGTGCAGTGACCATTCCTCTTAATCTTTCTTTAAAACGCATAGTATAAAAGGTCGGTCTTTTTTCATTAAAGAAATGAAACAAATCTAAACTATCGATTAGATTATTAGAACAATCTTGTAATCGCTCATGAATTTCACTATTGATCCAGAAACCGATTCCTGCTACATCATTTTCTAATTCTAAAACCTTTTTTAAAATTAGCGCTCCTCTAAAAAAATTCCCATTGATATATCGAGTATTTCCAGATAACATGTTCCAGTTAGTCAAAAACATTGGTCGATCGATTTGCTTTTGCTGCATATACGATTTAACTTTTTTCGTTTTATCGATAATGTAACGATGACTCTTTGAAAACTCTTCTACATTAATATCATGAAAATTAATAACGTCGTTTTGGTCTGCTTCATAGCCGATAAATTCAATTTTACTTGCATGTTCGATTTGCCACTGTTGATTTTCTGGAAGCTCTTCTTTTTGTTCATCAAATGGGAAAAATGCTCCCACTTTCATTTTGCTAGATTTATTTTTGATCACTTGCCAAACTTTTAAATAAATGCGTTCTAACTCCGTTGATTCTATTGATGAATCTTCTTTACTATAAAATAGAATTTGCCATTTTTCTACAAAATCACGCCCAAAACCTTGCAAAGCATGCTGAATGAATTGATCAATCTTTTTAAAGTAATAATCTTCGTTCTGACTAATTTGCTTATACTCTAATTTTAAGAATAAATGGATTCCTTGTTCTTTTAAAAACTGTAGGACAATATCAGAATTCGCATATATAGTTGAACTACCCGCACCTTCAGAAAGATCCGTTTCAGTTAAAGGTATCGTCTCTTCAAAGAGTTTTTGGATCCCTACAAAGTCTACACGCATTTGTTTTTTTGTTAAAATCAACTGTCTTTTAACATTTTCATTTAGTAGTTCCTTTAATTCACCAATAAATATGATGTGCTTTTCATGTTTTAACTCTTGCTCACCTTCACTATTTAGAACAATTCTACGTTCTTCAAGGTGTTCTTCATCTATCGTATAACTTTGATCTATTCCTTCATCTAAATAACTAGCCAGTCTATCTAAAATAGCGGGAGAATCAAGAACTGTGTGAGCTTCAACTTTATTGATCAACGCTTCATGCTGTTCTAATTGTTCATGTTGGTGTTCTTTTCTATATTGAGCAGGTGTTTGATTATAAATCGTTTTAAAAACAACTGTGTAGTTTTTTGCAGTCGAGAAACCATTTTTCATCGCTATTTGAAATAAATTATCCGAAGTATACAATAAGTCGTCTAGGCTATGTTTTAGACGAACTTGATTTAGGTAATTTAAAAATCCCATACCTGTCATTTGCTTAAAATAACGAGATAGATAAGAAGAAGATAGATTTTCATGTTCTGCTAACTCAGAAAGCGTCAACGGTTCTGCATACCTCTGTTCAATTAATTGAATAATTCGTGCGATCCGTTCATCACTTGTATCTACACCTTTCCAATGTGGAGCTTCTTTTTTAAAAAATCGAGTCATCAGTAACATAATCTGATACAAGTTGCTTCGAATTTCTAGCGTATTGCTTTCATCTTTTCTAGAATCTGCAATCATGATTTCAGATAACCATCGTCTTAATTGAGCAATCATTCCTTCTCTGCCAGGATCTAATTCCTTTGAAAAACAGAAAAAATTGTAATGAAAGTATTCCTTATAATGAGTCACAAAAAAATGACTGGAAATGCTTAGTGAAATAATGCAATTATCTTCACTTCCCATTACAGAATAGTTATTGGTACGATTAACAATTAAAATATCATTTTCTTCCATTTCAAAATTACGTCCTCCAAATGAAATGGTTGCAGATCCTTTAATAACAAATAAGATTCTTGTTCCATAATACCGTTGAGGAGCAGAATAACGGACATTTTCCATTTTTATGTCATAGTCTGCTGTACTTTCTCTTTTCATTCTCTCTACTCCTCCTTTTTTTCCTATTATACCTGTTTTTTACAAACAATCGATACCAAAATTCACAAAGATTTACCTAGTAGCAAAAAAATAAAAACTAGTTTTCTATTGGTTTTATCATTATTAAGTTAATTTTTCACAACTTCTTTTACTAATGCCAATTCTATAGTATACTATAATGAATAAATGATTAGAATTTAAGGAGGTGAAGAGATGTTAATGACTGGTTGGAACGTGATAACAAATAAAGAAATAGTATTTTTGTATGTTATCCGTGCCGAATTTTCCGCTTTTTAGTAAAAATTGGTGAAGTATGCCCTTTTTTAACTAAATTAAAATGGAAAAGCCAGAAAAAGCATCTTTTTACGACACGTGGAACTTCTTTAAGGAGTCTTTTTATACACCGTTGTTTCTAAAAAGAGAGGTCTTTTTCCCTCTCTTTTTTTGCTGTTTCCGGTAAACGGAGGAATTAAAAATGAGTCTATTTAATATGAAAAATGTAACACAAACTTATGGAGCTGACACGATTTTTAGCGATTTAAGTCTAGATATCACTACTTCAAAAAAAATTGGTTTGATTGGACAAAATGGTGAAGGAAAAACAACCTTACTCAAGCTTATTGCTGGTATTGAGCAACCTAGTAATGGCATGATCTCTTGGCAAAAAAACTTAACCGTTGGCATGCTTGCTCAACTTCCAAAACAAGATGATTACCTGTTAGTCTATAACATTTTAGCAAAAAGCTTCGCAGATATTTTTCTTTTGGAGAATAAAATGGAGCAACTCAGTTTGAAAATGTCAGACCCTAACGCTCCTTTAGAAAAACTTTTAGATCAATATGGACAATTGCAGCAAGATTTTGAAGAACTAGGCGGATACGAGGTAGATGCTTCCATTCGTCGCGTAACAAGTGGTTTGCATATTGATGCTCTACTGGAAAAAGAGTGGAAAACTTTGAGTGGCGGAGAACGAACAAAAGTTGGTTTAGCAAAAATTTTACTGGAACACCCTGATTTGCTTTTGCTTGATGAACCCACAAATCATTTAGATATTTTAGCTATTGAATGGTTGACTCAGTTCGTGAAGAACTATGATGGAGCAATCATCATCGTTTCACATGATCGCTACTTTTTAGATGATGTTGTACAAGAAATCGTTGAGATCGAACAAGGAGAACTGCATTATTATTTTGGGAATTATTCTGATTATGTTAAGGAACGAGAGAAACGAATACTAAACGAATTTCAAGAGTATCAAGATCAACAGAAAAAAATAAAAAAAATGAAAGAAGCCATCAAACGCTTAAAAGAATGGGCAAACCGTTCTAATCCACCCAGCGATGCAATGCACCGCCGTGCAAAAAATATGGAAAAGGCTTTGGCTAGAATCGAGTTAATCAAAAAACCGCTTCTTGAACAACATAAAATGGAGGTCCAATTAACGACTAAAAAGCGCTCTAGTAAAAATCTTTTTCAGCTAAATGGAGTTAGTAAACACTATGGAGAGAAGAAATTATTTGAAAATCTTGAACTTCACGTTCACTATCAAGATCGTATCGCCATTGTTGGGGCAAACGGAACTGGGAAAAGTACTTTATTAAATCTATTACTCGGAAAAATCCAACCGGATACTGGAAGCTTTGAAGTAGGTTCTTCTCTATCTATCGGCTATCTTTCTCAACATGCCTTTGAAATGTCTTCTCAATTTACAGTGATTGAAGAGTTTCGTGATAAAATTTCCGTTTCAGAAGGTGAAGCAAGGCATATTTTAGCAAAGTTTTTATTTTATGGACAAGATGTCTTTAAAAAAATGAATCAGCTATCTGGTGGGGAAAGAATGCGTTTAAGATGGGCACAGCTCGTTCATTTAAATCATAACGTTCTTATATTGGATGAACCTACTAACCATTTGGATATTGATTCTAAAGAAATGATTGAAGAAGCTTTAAGTCAGTTTAAAGGAACGATTATTGCTGTTTCACATGACCGCTATTTTTTAGATAAATTTTTTGATACAACCTATCTTTTGCAAAATGGAAACCTTGTAAAATATCTAGGAAACTATTCTTATGTCCGAACAAAACTAAAAGAATAGAATGGTTCCTTTATTTATTATCGTTTCTCATAACCGCTTCTTTATAGATTCTATTTGTACAAAAGTTTGAGAATTAGCCCAACAGTAAAACTCAGTTCTTTCTATAAAAAAAAAGGCAACCATATTTAAGGTTGCCTTTTTTTGTCTTACTCATTCCAATTGCGTGGACTCCATAAGGTTCCATCCAATTCGCCTTCCATTTGTCTAATTCGTTCAACTTGCTCATCAATTAAAGCAATTATAGCTTTTAATAAAGCTTTTTGCTTGTAATCACGACTTGTTTGGATTAATCGTTCCAATTCTTGAATCAACCACTCTTTTTGTTCCATTTCATTTACCGACCTCCTTAACAAGCTATTTCATTTGATCTAAAACAATCTTCAATTCATCTATTGTATCTCTATTTTCTTCTATAAATTCAATTGCTTGGTCTAGAACGAATTGATCTCCATTATTTAATTTAGTCACATCCGTCTCTGATAATTCTTGGATGAACCATCTTTCTCGAGCTTCTAAACTATCATCTTTTTCACGAGTTAAATATTGTTGATAGCGAATCAATAGACTCATTTTTTGATTTTCTGTTAAATAACTAAATTGAAAAATAGGCAATGTTTTAAGAAACGTCATTCCAGTCTTCAATGCCATCGCTTGAAAGGGTTTTGTCAACTCATCAATACTGAATCCTTCACGTCCTCCAGCTTGGTATTCTTCTTTTTTCACACCAATACTTAATACTAACCCAAATTCTTTTCCGATTAATGCTTTCCCTTTCTTACCATAAGCAAAACCATCTTCCAGTACATCATCTTGCCATTTTTTCAATAATGCAGGAGCTGTATACCAGTAAAAAGGAAACTGAAAAATGATTCGATCGTGTCTTTTTAATAGCTCTTGTTCTTTTTCTACGTCTATGTTGAAATCAGGATAAATGGATTCCAAATGATGAACGGTAATATTTTTATTTTCAGGAATCGAACTCAGCAAATACTGCTGACTTCCTGACTCCTTAATTTCAGGATGAGATAGGATCACTAGAGTTTTCATTATTGGCCTCCATTTTTGATTGATTAAAAATTACTCTTTAAAATATTCTAACATGTCTTCTTTAACAATGGATAATAAAGGCAGTTTTTGAATTGGCACCAATTCGATATCTAATGCCGTTAACATGATTTCTAAATACGTTGCAATTTTAACATAACGATTTGCATCTATTACTAGTATACCAAAACAGCTTGAAACCAGCCCTTTTTTTTTCATCAGCTGTTTAGTCAACTCCACTAATCGTTTGCTTTGTTCTTTGCGTTAATAACGGTTACAATAATAATGAAGTCAATTAAAAAATTCTCAGGGGGTCTGGAAAAAATGAAAAAAATCATCAATGATCCATCGAATATTTTAGATGAAATGCTGAATGGCTTAGCCTTTGCCTATGAAGATTTAGTTGAACGCTTACCTGAAACATCTGTCATTCATCGTAAAGTTGAACACACTGGAAAAGTTGGTTTAGTGAGTGGTGGTGGAAGCGGGCATGAACCTTCTCACGCAGGTTTTGTTGGAAAAGGAATGTTGTCAGCTGCTGTTTGCGGTGAAGTGTTCACTTCTCCAACTCCTGACCAAATTTTAGAAGGTATTAAAGCTAGTGATGAAGGAAAAGGCGTATTCTTAATTATTAAAAACTATTCTGGAGATGTTATGAACTTTGATATGGCTAAAGAGTTAGCAGAAATGGAAGACATTGAAGTTGATTATATCGTAGTAGATGATGATATTGCCGTTGAAGACAGCACTTATACTGCTGGAAAACGTGGAATTGCGGGTACTGTATTAGTTCACAAAATTTTAGGTGCTGCTGCTGAAAAAGGCTTATCTTTAACAGAAATAAAAGCATTAGCAGACAAACTTATCCCAACTGTAAAATCTTTAGGTGTTGCTTTAAATCCTGCTACTGTACCAGAAGTTGGCAAACCAGGATTTGAATTAGAAGCTGACGAAATTGAGTTTGGCGTAGGAATTCACGGCGAACCTGGTTACCGCAGAGAAAAACTTCAGCCCTCTGCTGCACTAGCTAAAGAACTTGTTAATCAATTAAAAAAAGAATTTCAATGGCAAAAAGGTGATTCATTTGCCGTTTTAGTTAACGGTATGGGTGGAACTCCATTGATGGAACAATTTATTTTTATGAATGATGTGAAACAATTGTTAACAGATGAAGGATTAACGTTAGACTTCAGAAAAGTTGGCGACTACATGACTTCTATCGATATGGAAGGTCTTTCTCTAACCTTAGTTAAACTTGAAGACTCGAGTTGGTTAGAGTATTTAAATGAACCCGTAACAACAATTGCATGGTAAAGAAAGGGGAATAAAATTTTATGTTAACTCAAGAAACAGCAAGAAAATGGATCGATCTTTTTATTGAACAAATTTTAGAGAATAAAGATTATCTTAGCGAATTAGATACGGCTATTGGTGATGGTGACCACGGAAACAATCTTGCTCGCGGAGCTAACGCACTAACTGAAGCATTACAAACCAAAAACCCTGAAACGTTACCCGATCTTCTTAAAGTAACTGGAATGACTTTAGTTAGTAAAGTAGGTGGTGCTTCAGGCCCACTACTAGGCTCTGCTTTTATTGGCATGGCTAAAGCTAGTCAAGATAGCGATGACCTAGCAACCGTCTTAGAAGCCGGATTAGAAGGCATTCAAAAACGTGGGAAAGCCGTAGCAGGAGAAAAGACTATGGTCGATGAATGGGCACCGGTTGTTGAAGCTGTAAAATCAAAAACGTTAACGAATGCTTTTATTGAAGAATCTGTTGAGAAAACTAAAGACATAAAAGCTACTAAAGGACGCGCCTCTTATTTAGGTGACCGCTCTATCGGTCACATTGACCCGGGTGCTATGTCAAGCAGCTATTTATTTAAAACAATGATGGAAGCAGGTGTTTACGATGAGTAAAGAATACGGTGTATTGTTAGTTTCTCATGTAACCGAAATTGCTGATGGCTTAGCTAAATTAATTAGCGAAGTTGCTAAAGATGTCACTGTTAAAAGTGCTGGTGGAACTCCCGAAGGCGGAATTGGAACCAGCTTTGATCGAATTGAAGAAGCTCTATCTTCATTTGAAGAAGAAAAGATTCTGGCTTTTTATGACTTAGGAAGCGCTAAAATGAATTTAGAATTAGCGATTGAAACCTCTGATAAGACCGTTAACTTATATGACACTGCTTTAATTGAAAGTGCCTATACTGCAGCTGCTTTATTGCAAGCGGAAGCTCCACTAGAAGCTATTGAAGAACAGTTGAGCACCTTAAAAATAAAATAATACCATTTAACCAAGAACCGCTTTCTATAATGGAGAGCGGTTCTTTAATTTGATTAAAAATCGTAGTGATATTTTCATGTAACTTTCATGAAAATATCACTTACGAAAGAGCTATACTTTCTGATACACTTTTTATAGATACACAAAAAAAAGGAGTTTTTCATTATTAAAGAAGTTAAAGAAAACAGATTGCCCCACAATGCCAAAGAAGGAATGTTATACGGTCTCATTATTTGTACGATAACTGTTATTATTATGAGTACAGTAAACATTGGCCTAGAATTTGGAAAGCTTGATACAGAAGTATTCATGATTATTCTCAAGTCTTTCCCTATTATCTTGATCATTGCTATGTTGCTAGAAGTACTCGTTATTGGGCGTATTGCAGAAAAATTAGTGCACTCTTTTTCCGATGATACCGATGGATTTAATGCAAAAATATTATTCACCATCTTTTTTACGGTTATTGGGATGTCATTGATTATGACAGTACTTGGCACTATGATTGGAAAAGGATTCAACTTATCTTCATTTGAATCCTTATCACATTGGCCTAGAAACTTTTCAATTGCTTTGTTCTGTGAGCTTTTGATTGCTCAACCGCCTGCACGATTTGTTATGAAAAAATTACATGAGCGCCAAGAAAACAGCACGATTGCAGACGACAACTCTTCTATAGATTTTGATTAAGCTCTTATCATTAAAATGAACTTAAAGAAACTTACCTTTCCTTTTTCATGGAAAGGCAAGTTTCTTTTCTTCACTTTTCCAAAGAATCTACTTTGATGGAAGAGTGATGACTCTTTTGTGCATCACTCTTCCATCTAGTGCTGTTGAATGGAAAAGTGGTGCTGATTTTGTTGCTTACTCTTCCGTGTAGCGCCGTTTCATGGACAAGTGAGCCCGATTTTCCGTGCCACTTATTCGTGAAGGAAACACTAATTTTTTGAAACACCTCTTAAAATAAGAAGTAGGATACAAAAAAGAGGATAAGACTTTTATCTCACCCTCTCTTAGTTTGTTATAAATTTGAAAGATCGGCTTCAGCAATCGTTTCTTCTAATTCTGCAACCATTTTTTCTTTTGTTGATGCATCCCATTGATAGTAATCAGCCATAAATTCAACAACAGCTTCTTTTATATCTAGGACATGGTGATGATCAAATAAAATGCTTTCTGTTCTACGGTCAAAGAAATCTGTAGGTGTTAGAGCCATTTCATTTTCTAAAGTGTAGACAAGGAATAACGCATCCCCTAAATCTAGGTTAGCAGGTTTTGTGAAAGAGTTAGCTCGATCAAAAATTTCGCTGGCATTTGACCCAAACCATCTAACTAATTTTTCTGCTTCTTCTTTTGAGAGACCTGCTTCTATTCCTTTTTTAGCTTGTTCTTCAACATAAGCTTCAAATTTACTTCCTAAAGGAACATCTCCACCTGATAATTTAACAACTTTGGTATCTACTTCAGGGTATTCTTTGCCCGTTTTTTCTTTCAAGCGTTTAGAAATTAATTTTAGCGAACCCTCAGCCATCTTACGGTAATCGGTTAATTTCCCTCCCGCAATCGTGATTAACCCATTTTCAGATTCTGTTAATGAGCTTCCTCTAGATACTGCTGATGGATTTTTTCCGCCGCTTTCTGCAATCAACGGTCTCAATCCAGCCCAACTTGCTTCAATATCTGTTACGGTCAACTTAGCTTCTGGGAATCGATAATTTACCGCTTTTAACAAGTAGTCGATATCTTCTTGGGAAACTGTTGGATGGTTGATATCACCAGTATAGTCCGTATCCGTTGTTCCAAAGTATGTTTTTCCATTACGTGGAATAATAAAAATCATTCGATTATCGGAAAAACTAGAATCAGTATAAATAGGACCATTCACATGCAAACGTTCTTGAGGAACCACTAAATGAACCCCTTTTGTTGGGCGCATTCTTTGTTCAGAGTCTGCTTCACTCTTTTCTCTTGTTTCATCTGACCACGGGCCTGTAGCATTCATAATAATGTCAGCTTTGATGTCAAATTGTTCCCCAGTCACTACGTCTTGGGCTTTTACACCAGCTACTTTTTGTTGATCATCAAATATAAAATCAACAGCTTTAACATAATTAGCAATGATGGAACCAAATTCATTCGCTTTTTTCATTAATTCTGTCGTGATTCTTGCGTCATCCGAAGTGTAATCTAGATAAACTCCAGCTTGTAACAGATCTTCCGTTTTAAGCGCTGGTTCACGTTCTAAAGTAGCATCTTTATCTAAAAAGTAATTTTTGTATTCTTCTTGAACATCCGATAATTCATCATATAATTTCAAAGCTACTTCTGCAGAAAATGAAGAAAATGAAGCGCCTTGTTCATCATAGATAGGCAATATCATAGGTGTGGGATGAACAATATGTGCAGCATTGTTATAGATGATTTCACGTTCCCTAGAAACCTCTGCAACATTTTCCACATCAAATTGTTTCAAGTAACGTAATCCACCATGAATCAATTTTGTTGAACGACTGCTTGTTCCTGATGCAAAATCGCCCATCTCAATTAAACCATTTGCTAAACCTTTAGCTCCAGCTTCTACAGTGATCCCAGCTCCAGTGATGCCCCCTCCTATAATAAGTAGGTCCAGTTGAGTGGATTTTAATTTTTCGATATTTTCTTGTCTCGTTTTTGCTGAAAATGCCATATGATTTCCTCCTCTAACTATTTTAAACACATCTGATTAAAGTTTATTTTTTTCTTAAAGGTTTGTGTTTGAATGCCTTTGTTGCTTCAACAGCTGATTGCCAACCGTCATATAAATCTTCTCGCACAGATTCTTCCATGTTAGGATCATATACGGCATCTTTTTCCCAAGTTTTTTTAACTTCATTTCCATCTTTCCAAAAACCTGTTGCCAAACCTGCCAAATAAGCAGCTCCTAAATTTGCTGTTTCGGTTTCTTTTTGGCGTTCAACACGTTTATTTAACATGTCGGCTTGAAATTGCATTAAAAAGTTGTTTTGAGCCGCTCCGCCATTCACGCGTAACACTTCAATTGGAATACCTGATTCTTCATTCATCGTATCTACAACTGTTTTTATTTGGTATGCAAGAGACTCTAATGTCGCACGAATAAAGTGTTCTTTCGTTGTTCCACGAGTTAAACCTAAGATTGATCCTTGTGCATCTTGATCCCAATAAGGTGCTGCTAAACCAGTAAATGAAGGCACTACGTAGACATTGTCCGTTGAAGCTACTTTTTCAGCATACGATTCAGTATCAGGAGTTGTTTTAACCATTCTAAGTCCATCTCTTAACCACTGCAATGCGGATCCAGCCACAAAGATACTCCCCTCCAACGTGTAAGTGATCTCACCATTAATTCCATAGGCAATAGAAGTCAATAATCCGTTGTCTGATTTAATTGGCTTAGTACCCGTATTCATAATAATAAAAGCACCAGTACCATAGGTTGCGTTAACCATCCCTTTTTCATGTCCTTCATGTCCCAACAAAGCTGCTTGTTGGTCAATTGCCATACTCGCAATTGGGACTTCTCCACCATAAAAATGTGAGGGTACGGTAGTTCCATAAACTTCAGAAGAAGATTTCACTTCTGGCAACATTTCTTTCGGAATATCTAGTAATGCTAAAATATCTTCATCCCATTTTAGGTCATAGATATTAAACATCATCGTACGGCTAGCATTTGAATAATCGGTAACATGTGCTTTTCCGCCTGTTAATTTCCAGACCAACCAAGAATCGATTGTTCCAAATAACAATTCGCCTTTTTGAGCACGTTCTCTTGATCCTTTAACATGATCCAATATCCATTTGATTTTAGTTGCTGAGAAATAAGAATCAACTACTAATCCTGTTTTATTATGAATAGAGTCTTCATGACCATCTTCTCTTAATTGTCTTGCGATTTCATTGGTTTGCTTAGATTGCCATCCGATAGCTTGATAAATAGGCCTACCCGTTGCTTTGTCCCAAACAACAGTTGTCTCACGTTGATTGGTAATGCCCACACTATTGATATCTGCTGGTTTTACTCCCGATTCAATTAATACTCCTGCAATAACAGACAATACAGATAGCCATATCTCATTTGCATTTTGTTCTACCCAACCTGGAGCAGGAAAATTTTGTGTGATTTCTTTTTGTGAACTCCATTTTTGATTGCCTTTTTCATCAAATAAAATGGCTTTTGTCATATCTGTTCCTTGACTGATTGACATGATATATTTTTTGCTCATATGTTGCCTCCTAAATAATAACCATATTTTTTCGACTATATAGTATTTTTTATTTCCCTTTTAACAGTTTAAATAGAATGAAAAAGAACATCCCAAATAAAAGATGTGCTTTTTCATTCTATCCCTAAATTTTAAATTTCTCAAAAATAACGGTTTATTTCCGCTAGATTTTATTTATCTTTTCTTTTAGATTTATGTTTAAATACTCGAGTGGCTTCTACAGCTGATTGCCAACCGGTATACAAATCTTCACGTTCTTCTTCTTCCATATTTGGTTCAAATGTCGCATCTTTTTCCCAATATTTTTTGATCTCATCTTGGTCTTTCCAGAATCCTGTCGCTAACCCAGCAAGATAAGCAGCACCTAAAGCTGTTGTTTCACTAATTTTAGAACGTTCAATTTTAGTATCTAAAATATCTGCTTGGAATTGCATTAAGAAGTCATTTTTCGATGCTCCACCATCCACGCGCAATGTTTTAATTGGAATGCCTGATTCTTTATTCATGGTATCTACAACATCTTTTGTTTGGTAAGCCAATGATTCAAGTGTTGCTCTGATGAAGTGTTCTTTCGTTGTACCACGTGTTAAACCAAAGACTGCTCCACGAGCATCTTGATCCCAATAAGGGGCTCCCAATCCTGTAAATGCTGGTACGACATACACATTTTCTGTTGACTCTACTTTTTTTGCATACTCTTCTGATTCTGGAGCTGTTCTAAACATTCTCATTCCGTCTCTTAACCATTGAAGTGCTGACCCAGCAACAAAAATACTACCTTCTAGGGCATAAGTGATTTCACCGTTTAAACCGTAAGCAATCGATGTAAGCAATCCATTTTCTGATTTAATCGGTTCTTTTCCGGTGTTCATAATAATAAATGCACCTGTTCCATAAGTGTTTTTAACCATTCCCTTTTCATATCCTACTTGACCGAATAAAGCAGCTTGTTGGTCACCAGCCATACCGGCAATGGGAATTTGACCCCCATAGAAATGTTCTGGAATTGTTTTGCCATAAACTTCTGAAGAGGATTTTACTTCTGGCAGCATTTCTTTTGGAATATCTAACAATGCTAAAATATCTTCATCCCATTTAAGGTCATAAATATTAAACAGCATCGTACGACTAGCATTTGAATAATCAGTAACATGCGCTTTTCCGCCTGTTAATCTCCAAACCAACCAAGAATCAATGGTTCCAAATAACAGTTCACCTTTTTTAGCACGTTCTCTTGATCCTTCAACATGATCCAAGATCCATTTGATTTTAGTTGCTGAGAAGTAAGAATCAATTACTAATCCTGTTTTATCTTTAATTAATTTTGTATGTCCATCTTGTTTTAATTGATCTGCAATATCATTTGTTTGTTTTGATTGCCAAACAATGGCGCGGTAAATTGGTCTACCAGTTGCTTTATCCCAAACAACGGTTGTTTCACGTTGATTGGTAATTCCAATACTATCAATATCAGATGGTTTTAATCCAGATTCAATCAACACACCTGCAATGACTGATAAAACTGAAATCCAAATTTCGTTCGCATCATGCTCTACCCAACCTGGTTGAGGAAAATGTTGAGTAAATTCTTTTTGAGAACTCCATTTGGGGTTTCCTGCTTTATCAAATATGATTGCTCTAGTACTGGTAGTACCTTGATCAATCGACATAATATATTCTTTTGTCATTTTATTCCCTCCAATAATGTAATACGCTTTCAAGCGTTTCACCCATAATGTACCGCTAAAGAAAACACTTGTAAAGCGATTCACCTTAGCCTTTCCATAAAGAATGTAACCGATTTTTTACAATTTCAAGTATTTTTTTCACAATCAGACTATGAAATTTAACTTAAACCGAGATTCATTTATTTATTCATTATCTATAACTGTATTTTTAAATTGATTTTCCTTTTGTTTATGCTTTAAAGTTCAATTGGATTCTAGGAACAGGCTTTACTTTCTTATTTATGTGAAAAGATTATTCAATTCCTCTTTTTATTCGTTAATTTTCCCTAAGATTTGACTATTTCCTCATTTTATTTCAATAGAGAAAATAAACCGTTTTCGGGATCATTTTTAAGGGTCGCTACAGCCATTAATTAAATCGGAGTTCTGCTTTTTATTTTGACCTAGATCACTCTATTTTCACAATTTGGACTGCTGTGCCCTTATGGATGGGGCGTGCACTTTTTTTAATGGGTTTCTATGTTAAGTAAGTAGATTATTATATAAATTAATCAAATACCAAATTGACTCTATTTTTATTTAAAGCCACCAATTATAGTCAATGATCTTTACTTTCGGTATGATAGAACAGAGAGGAAACTAAGGAGGAAGAACGATGGGATTAGGAGAACGATTAAAAGAAAGCAGAATGACTAAAGGGTATTCACAAGGAGCTGTAGCGGAACATTTACATATTTCAAGACAGTCCATTTCAAAATGGGAAAATGGCAATAGTTACCCTGATTTAGATAATCTAGCAAAGTTAAGTACCTATTACGATGTTTCGATTGACGACTTATTAAAAGGAAATCAGAAATCCAAAAAAGAAATAGAGGAAAATAAAGAGGAAACTGAAAAAAATGTTCAAAAATTAGATTTTATTCGTGGAAATACTATTAAAGACGAAGGGCTCATACTATTGATTCTTACTTGTATGGGTTGTCTAATTGCTCCATATGGCTTGTTTGTAGCGCCCATTGTGATCAAACGAAACAAAAAAACAAACACACTGCATAAGATTGTTTACTTCGCGTGTGCTTGTTGTTTGCTCGTTAATCTATTCGTTATTTATAGTCTTGTAACAGATACATTAGGGTGGGGAGGAACAACCACTGTTGAATACTTGGGCGAGTAGTCCTTAATAGGTTATAGAAATAGTACAGCCAGATAATTTAGCTCTTAAGTTTGTGGATGCTTCGCCAATTAGTAACTTTCGTTTCATGTAATATGTGGCTTACGTAGCGTTGTCTACTTTCAATTGTAAACTCTTAAAACTCCCTGTGAAGGCTTTTGCCGAAGCAAAATGGATTATGTGTAAACCATTTCTGTATGGAATTAGAGATAATTAAGGCAGCAAATTAAGGAAGATTAAAGGTGATTATTTAGATTATTCTTCCTTAAAGTATAACTCAAGTTTGGAACTTATGTTAAGTGTCCTAGAATAAATTTGCTTTTTTTTAATAACTGGATGATAGTTAATTATTCAGAAGGTATTTTTATTTTTTTAATCTCCCATCTTGTAATAATTTTTTAGCTTTAGCATTTCCTTGCTTTGCTTCCTTATCAATTTGTTTTAACGTTTCTTTTGAATAACGTGCTTCACACTGCTATTGGTACTATTTTAAGTCAATTAACTTACTTAGCTTTAGACTTTGGATTAATTTTATTTATATATAAAATACTTAAAATCTCAATCAAACAATCTATAATCGTAAAAAATAATACTCTACTTTTTTTTCGATTAAAAAAATCCTAATCCTTTTACCTTTAAGTTTACCTATTAGTTCTTTACACTTGTCATTATAAAGAACTGTTTTTTAACTGATAACTATAAAAGTAAGATAAGGAGAGCTGAATTACTAGTGATTACTTTATTAGAAAATATCAAAACAGCAGCAACAATCTTGCTGCTTCTATGTACACTCATTTATTATAGAAGTTTACGAAAAAAACGAAAGATCCAATCACTAACAACATTAGAAAAAGCTATGTACATACTAACGTCAATTTCAATGGTCTTATACGTTTATAGTTACTTTGCTCTCTATTTCGGAACCTAATAAAAAAGTGTTAGTGATCCAGCGATAATACTGATTCACTAACACTTTCTATATTAAATTCTTAAAAAGAATATTTACTACCTATCGGAGAACGATAGGTACCATTCACTCCAGCTTTTCCACCAATATCATTTAGTTTACTGATGAGGTTTTGCTGCTCCTCATTAAATTTAATTTTTTCTGTCATAGCGGTAAAATAGATATAATTTACCAATCGATTAATTAAACTGACATTTTCTTTAGTGTCATCTAATTTAGAATAAACTTTTAGAAGAACTTCTTTTAAATCTTCAACATTTGTTAAATCAGACTGCGAAATACTATTGTACAAGTTATGGACAAGTTCTTTTGATTGATTAGCCATAAGATAATACCCCTTTATAGTTTTATTATAAATTAATCGTATCTCAAATAAACTCAATGTCAAATAAACGGGAATAGAACTACAAAAGACTACTTAAATAGGTCAAAAACCACTATCAAAAAAAACTCAATTCATATGTTTATAGAGTTTATTTGTTATTTGATATACAGGATTAATTAGTTTTTTTAGTTTTCTGAATCTGATTTTCGTAGGAGACAATAGCCCCACAAAAAATAAGAATTGATACAATCTGATAACAACTTCTTTTAGTTATTTTTTTCATTATAATATCTCCCATAGTTAATCTCCTCACTACCTAATTCCTAATCTTATTATCTACTTAATCTACTAAAACTAAAAGAACGTGCTGGTTTACAAGGTAGCAACCAATGGTTGCTACCTTGTAAACCAGCACGTTATAGTCATTGATCCTTACTTTCAGTATGATAGAAATAAGTAAAGATAAGGAGGAGGAACATTGTTATTAGGCGAAAAATTAAAAAGTAGTCGAGTCAAAAAAGGGTATTCTCAAAACGATGTAGCAGAAGAGTTACATATTTCAAGACAATCCATTTCAAAATGGGAAAATGACATCAGCTATCCTGACTTAGATAACCTTGTTAAATTAAGTACCTATTATCAAGTTTCAACTGACCATTTATTAAAAGAGAAGCCCTAATAATAGATAGTCCGGACTGAAAATTAAAGGAGTAACAATTAAAATGGAAAAAACTAAAGTAAGCCGATTAAAAGAAGGTTTTTTATATGCCTTACTTTTTATAGGATTCAATATAATAAAAAAACTTATTTTTGATTATGGAGAAACGAGTCAACTTTTCAATGAATTAAGCCACGCACCAAGGTATGTACTTGGAGTACTTATCCTTACTATTGTAGTAGTATGGCTGTTTATTGGTTTGATAATTGGAGGAGTATTAATTATTTCAGATGTCTCTAAAAGATAATTAATTTCATTTACTACAGTAGTTTACGAAGTAAATGAAAGATCAAACTACTAACACTATTTCAGTATCACTATGCGTTTTTAGTTACCTAACTCTCAATTATGGAATGTCTTTCTAAGACTAACTCTATTTATTAAACTTACAGACCAGAAACGACAGCCCAACGAATCAAACTCCATAAGATAGTTAGTAAGGCACTTAAACCAATAAGAAATAAACTATCAAAAAGATACTTATACTTTTTTGATTTTGAATAATTGCTGAAAAGATAATAGACACTAAAAATAATGACTCCACGTATAACATGTAAAACAGTTAAAGGCTCATTAAAAAAAGTATTGGCTATCAATACATAACCCAGCGTTCCTCCTATAATAAAAAACCATACATTGTTAAAAATTGAAGCGAATTTAATTTTTTTGTCTATATCTTCAACAATTTCGGATTCCTCCAATAACAAATGATCTAAAGATAAGTCGTATAATTGAGCTAATCGAATTAAACTGTAAATATCAGGGAATGTTTTCCCTGTCTCCCAATTTGAAACTGATTTTTGAGAGACATATATTTTTTGTGCTACTTGTTCTTGAGTTAACTTTAGCTCTTTTCTTTTTTGTTTCAAAATGAGATTTATTTCCATAGTTCCTCCCTAAATTTTATGTAGTCGAAAACTGATCCTGCTATTAAAGTTACTTTCTAAATAGAGAGATAACAATAGAAAGAGATTACTAATCCTTTAAAATCAACATTTACTTAGTCATTATTTAATTGACTATAGTAGGATTAATGAATAGAAAGAAGGAAAACAGTTGTCAGATAAAGTGAAAAAATTTCTTAAAACCTTTGCTTATTATTATTTACCGTTTGTAGTAGTTCTTTTAGGTACTAGATTTATTTTTATGCTTAACAACAAAGAAACAATAAAAAACGCGTTTAATTCAGAATTTTTATCTAGTTTTGTTTGGGCTATTCCTTTACTACTTATAGGTGCAGCAATCAAAGTATTTGTTATTAAAAATAGAGGAAATAATAAATAAAAATCTAATTTTATTGAGTTAATTTAAACTAATCTAAAAACTAAAAAGACTATAAATTATTAATTTTATAGTCTTTTTTAATTTAAAAACCTAATCTAAAATTTAATAACGTTTCGCTAATTTCATCTTCAATAATCCCAATGTAGCGCTTAGTAATTTTTTCGCTGCTATGACCGAATATTTCCATTAGTGTGGCCACGTCTTTAGTTTTCTTGTAATAGTGGTACCCAAACGTCTTACGCAGCGTGTGCGTCCCAATATCGTCTCTTCCTAACAGCTTAGCGACCTTTTGAAACATCTGATAGACCGTATTCACTTCTATATGTCCGCCTTTGGTGCTGGGAAACAAATAATCCTCTGGTTCTAGGTCTTTCGTATACTCCTGGATCAAGTCCTGCAAACTACTTAAATACACAATACGGGTTTTTCCTGTTTTTTTCTCGACGATTCGGGGACTTTTTTGAGGAAATCAGGTCTTGTTTCTTCAATTTTACGATATCCGACATGCGCAAACCGCTATTAATGCCGATCAAAAACAGAAAAACATCCCGATCTGCGTTTTTATTGCGCCTCAAACAGAATAAAAAGTCGTTTATTTCTTGTTGAGTCCGTAATGGTTGGACGTTGTAACTCATTTAAAAGCCCTCTCCTCTCACAAAAGTGATACATGATTTTGTTTATTATACCATATAATCATGTATTGAAGGGCGTTATAAAAAAAGAACCCTATTGGAATAGGATTCCGGATACCCGTTTTTATCTAATTTCATGTATTGAAATATTTTAAAGAAACAATATATAATAAAAGATAGCTCAGTAAGGAGAGATAAGAAATTATGAAAAATAAATTCAAACTAATTTTATTTTTAGTAGTTATCGTTATCATTGTATCAAGCTTATACATATCATCTAAGGATTTGTTAGTTAATCTAGTAACAAAAAATGAAACGTCTGGAGAAATAGAGTATGTTTCTATTTATTCTCATGGAAGTATCAAGGAAACAGATACTTTTAAAAGTGAAGATTTTGAGCTATATACCGCAGATTCAACTAGCTTTACCTCTTGTATTTCTAACAGCAAAGTTCATAATAAGATAAACGAAATTGTACTTACAGATTCTTCAGGAAATAGTGTAGATAATGATGAAATAATGACAGGGATTTTTCAATCAGCAGAGCAAATAGAACATGATATTTGGGAATTTCAGATTTTTAAAGTTAGTGATAGTTATTTTGTTTTAGTAAAATTGAATGTAAATTTGCAATCACCTTGCGACTTTTATGAGTACGATATAGCCAATAAAGAATTAAATCTTATACATAGGTTTGATGATATTGACGTTATAGGTTTATCCATACCAAGTTAATTGAATTTTAAGGTAATTGTTCTATTACCTTAAAATTTTTACCAAAAGCGTGATTACTAAGCACTGAATTCATACGTTTTGCTAGTTATAAAAGGTAAAATAACTACTAATTAAACAAGGTTTTACATACACGAATTTATATCATTTCATGAATAAAATTTTTGTTCAAATAAAGAATATATTTGACAAGCAGACTTGTCTGCGTTATTCTTTATTCAGACAAACAAACTTGTCATTATAAAAGGAGGATAATTATGCAAAAAGAAAAGATATTAAAAAGTTATCGAAATGAAAAGAGCGATGAAGGTAACGATTATATCAATAATACGAGTGATGAGAAAAGTTTCTTTGCTATGTTCATGTTAATCATGCTTATAACTATCTATAAAATATATATGGAGTTGCCCTTTGGAGATACTGGTGCAATCCCATTAACTTTTTTATCTTTTCATAGCTTTAATCGTTATAAGCAAACTAAAGAAAAAAACACCTTGATATATGGTATTATTACAGGTTTTATTGGAATTTCGTTCTTAGTTTGGTATGTGATTGAAACGATATGATTAACCAAAATAAAGATTATTCAGAAGATACAGATTTAGAACTGAAAAATCATTTAAAAGACACTCGTAGAGAATTAGGGCTTTCCCAAAAACAACTCGCAGATATGATCGGTGTTTCTAGAAATACGATTGGTTCAATAGAAAGATGTGTGTTTGTTCCTACAGCAAAATTAGCATTGATATTATGTATTGCTTTAGATAAAAAATTTGAAGAGTTGTTCTACTTTGATTAAATAAAAAAAACCTTGTTAATACAAAGTTCTAGATACACGATTCTATACAATTTAATGTTTCCCTTTATATAAATAATATTTTATTGTAATCATAATTAAGTTTTATAAAAATTGTAAATGAGGAGGTGGAAAATGACAGAAGAATATTTGGAAATAAATGATTTAGAAAAGGTTATAATTACGTACGTGCATTATACAAAAGAATATTGTTAAATAGTTTGTAGGTGGCTTTATAAGTTATAAGTCTTCCCTTTCAACTTATAAAGCCATTAGATTTGCAATTTTCTATGCAAATCTAATGGCTTTATTTTTTTCATTCAAAAAAGAAAAAAGCACGCTCTTCATCTTCACCTTGCATTAAAAGAGAAGCTTGTCTACTAGATGATTTCAATGATTTCTTTTTTACTTGCAGCATTAGCAGGTGCATAACTGAAAATCAGTCCAACTAGGGAGGAAACACCTAGAGAAATCAGAACGGTAACCAGATCTACTCCAACAGAAAACGGTAATAACGATGCTGCAATAGAAGAAAATAAAAGGCCCAATAAGTAACCGATTACTCCTCCGATACTTGTCATCAGTACACCTTCTAGTACAAACTGTGCGCGGATACTTCTCTGAGAGGCTCCTAATGCACGACGAATGCCGATTTCTTTCGTTCTTTCTGAAACGGAAATGTACATCATATTCATCACACCAATCCCTGCAATAAACAGGGATATTCCGGCTACACTGGCAATAAACAGGGTAATTCCCCCTAATACTTCTGAAATGCCGTCATCTAGAGCAGACATATCAAATTGATCATAGTTTCCCATTGTTCGCATAGATCCATCTTCTTCAAGGATAGCAATGGCTTCTTCTGCTATATCTGTAGGCAATGAGCCTCTTGATACAGTTACTGTTACAGTATCTTCAACTATGTCTGATTCATGATACCGTTGATAACTATTTTTAGGAAGTTCGATTTCTTCCGCCATAAAGCTGCTCAACAATCCAGATGAATCTAGCTCGCTTTCGTAGATTCCTACGATCGTATAAAGTTGACCGTCTAGGGTGATCCCTCTTCCAACGGCCTCTTTTTCAGTCTCAAATCGATCTTCTACAACAGAAAAGGGAACGACAGCTACACGATTTTCATTTCCGTTATCCAGCATATCAATGGATCTACCTGCAATAACGGGTCTACCTTTATCCTCAGTCATAACCACATCTAAGTAAGTTTCTTCACCTGCTACCATAGTAGTTACAGAAACATAGTCAGAGTTCGCTTGATAAATTTCTGCCTCTTGAACACCGGGGATGTTCCGGATCATCTGCAGATCCATTTCTGAATAGAATGGGTCATTTGTCTCATACATCCAATCCAAATCATCTGCTGCGAACTGGATATCGACCGTTAAAAGTTCTCCCGCGTCTGGATTCAATGATTCCATGACATAATTTTCAAATCCACGCCCAATAGACATAATCGTACTGACCGCTGCGATTCCGATAACGATTCCGACCATCGTCAACAAGCTTCGTTTTTTATTTTTCCATAAGGCGTTCCAAGCTCCTTTAAAGAACACTGTTGGGTTCATACTCTCACCTCACTTCTTCGGTTAATACGCCGTCATGCATATGGATTACTCGATTGCAGAAGCGTACAGTTTCCGGATCATGTGTAACCAGGATGATTGTTACACCTTCTTCTTCATTTAACTGCTTAAATATATTCATGATATCAGCAGACGTTTGCGTATCTAACGCACCCGTCGGTTCATCTGCGATAATGAAGTCAGGGTTGTTAATTATGGCTCTGGCGATTGCCGCTCTTTGCTGCTGCCCGCCGGATAATTGTCTCGGAAGTTTATTTCCTTTATCTCCGATACCCAACTTCTCCAACAATTCCGCTACTCTTTCTTTTGTTTGCCGGTAATTCCATCCGTCATAAAGTAGCGGCAATTCAATATTTTCTCGAATCATCATGGTTTCGATCAAATTAAAATGCTGAAATATGAATCCTACTCTTTGATTTCTCAATTTAGATAAATCGTTATCTGCTTTAGAAGTAACAATCTCATCTTCTAAATAATAATTTCCCGAGTAATTTCGATCAATGAATCCAATCAAGTTCAACAAGGTGGATTTTCCTGATCCAGACGGTCCCATAATAGCCAAAAAATCTCCTTTATGGACTTCAAGATCAATATTCCTTAACACAGGAATCAGCTCATCATCTGCTTTGTACGCTTTTCTGATCTTCTCCAGCTTAATCATACATCACCATAACTTCTTCACCGTCTGTAAGGGCAGCGTCTGGATCTAATAACACTTCTTCATCTACTTCCAGCCCTGATTCGATGACATAAAGGTTGCTTTCTTCTGAAACCTTTACTTCTCGTTTTTCTGCAATACCCTCTTTATTTACGTAAACGACTTTTGTACCGTCTTCCTCTTCAATCACTGTATTTTTAGGAAGATACATAACGCCTTCACTGTATCCTATTTGGACAGAAAAGCCATATTGGATCGCTTCTTCTGGAAGAACGGCAAAGGGATAGCGAGAAGAAGTAGGCCCTTCTGCTGCCGCTTGCATCGGCAATGAATCAATCTTAGTAATCTTTCCTTTTAACTCACGATCAGAGTTCATTAAATAAATGTCGACTGGACTATCTACTGAAAGCTTATTGTAATCAAATTCAGATACGGAAGATTCGATTTTTAAATCATGCGACATCAGACGTACGACGGGCTGTTCGCTTGATTGCAAGCTTGTAGGATCAGCTTTATTCAGTTCCACCACACCTTTAAAATCAGCTTGAATCGTTGTAGTGACCCCTTGTCTTAATTTTTCTATTTCATATGAAATGTCTTCCATTTGGTCCTCTAATTCATTCAGCGACATATCAGTATTTTCAATCGCTGCTTCTGCCTCTACCTTGTCTGCTTCAGCTCCTATCAATTTAGTTTGAACGTCTTCAGTTTCAGGGTCGATTACTATCTCTGCTTCACTATTTTCACTAGAAGGCTTGATTTGACGCTTGTTTTCTTCAATATTCGCATTTGCTTTATTCACTGCTTTGTTTGCATTCGCAAGTTCCGTCTCCAATTCAGCATACCGCTCTTCTAACCGACTATACTGACGGTTTTGTTCATCTAGTAATTGTTGATTTTCTTCATTTGTATAGGTAAACAAGTCCGTACCGACTTCTACTTCCTGTCCATTTTCTACAAGTAATTCAGCAATCACACCTTTTGAAGCGTCATAATATTCTTCTTGAACTTCCGCAGCTTGAACTTTCCCATCAAATAAAATAGGATCTTCTTCTCTCACAATATGGACAGAGTATGCTTGCTCTGCTTTACCCTCCGTTTCAGAGTTTTGAAAGAACTGGACAATCAAAATAATGATTATGATGATCCCGATGATGCCTATGGTTAAAAGTCCTTTTTTATCTCCTACACGCTGTAAAAACGGACGGTTTATTTTTTCTTTAGTTGTCTTTTTCAATGTGATTTATCCTACTTTCTACTAAATTCCTAGATTACTAACAAACATTAATATAGATATACTGACAATAAGACCTAATACTAACCACACTATTTGCACAATGGTAATGGCTTTTTTTACATTGCTTTTCTTTTCCTCACCTGAAAAGTAAAAGAATAGAAATAATCCCGTTGTTACCAAACTAATCAATACACTCACAATAAAATTCTCTTGCAAGTTGAATTGTTGTATCAATACGTTCATTACTGAAGCAATCGTACTAGAATAAAAAATAGCCGACCAGATATCATACTTATAGACGTTTTTTTCTTTAGAAATCCATTGTGTTGGAAATTTTGAAAATATATATTGCAAGCCTGCACCAATAAACGCAGTTACTAGACTTGCAATTCCTCCGAAAATATTAGCTCCAGCAATTAGATCTGACCCTAACTCTGTTTCCAATGTAACAGACGCATAAATCCCGACCATTAAAGAAGCTACCGCAAAAATCGTCGCTGCTCCCCAAGGAAATTTTTTATTTTGATTCAGTTCGATTTCTTGATTCATCTTATATTCCTCCATTTATGTAATCTTGTTCTATACCTGTTTATATTTTATGTAAAGTTTAATCTAATTTACCTCTTCCTTTGTTGGTTTCATAGAAGAAAATGCGTTTCTTTAAAAATCAGCTAAAATCTTCGATGAACTAACAAAAGTGTAACAAACTACCTATAAAATAACAATGTGCTTTATTAAATGCTTCTTACTCTTAGCTATTGTTCTAGTTAATATAGTTTAAGCTCACTTCAAATACTCAACTAGTTCGATTTCTTCTATACTCATTTGTAACGGAACTAACACATTCATTAATCTGTTTCTAAATGCTCTATCTTTTACAATGTCTAAAAAAACAATCAATATTTGATAAATCCAATTTATAAAACATGTTTATAATATTATAATTGTCGTCTAGAATAAAAAATACAGATTTATGCATTTCAACAAGACATTGTAGAGAATGCTATTGTTGCTTTATAGAGAGGATTAAGAATAACTCGCATACCAGCTAATTAATTTGAATATCATATTTTTAAAATTTATTTTGATTAGCTTTCATCTATACACTTATGTTGTTTAGAATTTGAAACTGTGTTAGAACTATCTATTTTAATTTATTATTAGAAAAAAGAAAGAAGTTTTGTCCCAACCTCTTTCTTTTTTTTACACACGCGATGAGATATTGATAAATATTACTTTGAAAAAATTACACTTTAAAAATAAAGATGATATTTACTATTAATAAAACTAGTTTAACTCCTGATACTGTAATTATTTCCCGTGTATTTTTTACATTTGTTTTATACAAAAACACAAAAAGCACATACTCTAGTGTAGAAGTCACAAAAGACAGGATAAAATAATCTATAGTAAAGAATTCTGATAAAAGTAAAGAGGTAACAGCTGAAAGACTACTCGATAATAATAGTGTCACTAAGAGGTCTTTTTCGTGATGAAACTCTTTTTTTAAAATTATCTGTGTACATAATTTTAAAATAAGAAAGGTGACAATTATAATCATTGTATTCAGTAAAACCACTATGGTTACCATAAAAATTGAAAATCTAAGAGAATCTATTTTTAAAAGAAGCTGACTTTCTTTTAATAAAGTACTTAGAGATGGATTTGCTGATATTATTTCAAAAAATAATATCACATTAGCAATTATATATGTAAAGAAAAAAGCTAATATTAATCCATTGCTTTTTTTAGATTCATTTACCATTCTGAACTAATCTCCCTTCGGCTAATTCAATAACTGTGCTTTTATATAAATATTCTCTTTCTAAGCTGTTATGAGATACTACTAATATACAAGTACCTTGCTTCACTAGATTCTCGCATATTTCTAATAATAAATCTCTGCTAGAATAGTCTATACCAGAAAAAGTTTCATCCAGTATTACAAGATCCCAATGATTTTGTTTTGCTAGTAATGAGCATCCTACCTTTAATTTCATTCCTAAAGAGGCATTCTCTGATACTGTGTTTAATTGATCCGTAGTGTAAAACGATTTTATTATTTCTTCTTCTTTACTTGTTAGTACTATCTTGTGAATACTGTACAATAAAGATATATTTTCTGCTATGGTTAAATAATGATGTGTCAAGCTTTGATCAGTAAGATATAGTATATTTTTAGCTTTATTTTTATAATTACCTGATGAAAACTCTTCTACAGTTGCTACCGATCTTAATAAGACACTTTTACCACTTCCGTTATCACCTTTAATAAAGTGCATACCGCTAGTCAAAGAGAATGATATATTAGATAATACTTCTTTATCGCCATACATTTTAGTACAGTTTTCCATTAATACTAGTGTCAAAAATGAATCATCCCTTCTATTAATCCTGCTAATATTATATTGATTATACTTAATATATATAATTTATAGTTATCTTTCATAAAGATAAAAACATCATCTAGATTAAACTTCTTATAAAAGACAACCATGCATTTCAAAGAAAGAAGCATATATAGTACCATATTCGGAAATTCAATAATTCCATGCATAAATAACAGAATAAATGTATGCTCACCTCCAAAAACGTTAATTCCTAACCATATTTGATAGACTATTATGAATATATCAACAATTACTAATACTGGTGAAATAAAGAAAAAAGTAAGATATTGAAAAAAATTTTTCAAATTATTTATAATAATTTCTAGTGCATACTTAAATCCATACTCATTTAATATTGTTGTAGTATTACTAAGATTTGTGTCTATAAAAACAAAATTAATACTAATATACAGCATGAAAGCAATCATTAGTATACTCAATAAAAATATGACATAATTTTTTGTTGTAACGTTATTAATAAAAACTTCTCCTTCCGTTTTAAATATATGCCTACATTAAAAAACAAAGTTTTTTATTGTAAGAAATGAAAGTACGATAACTATTATAATATATTGAAATAATATATTATTAAATTTTTTTCTATTGTTTACTACACTTTCAGTTGAAATATTATATATTAAGCCTATGAAAAACATAATAAGTATAGCCATTAGATTACCAATAATTTGAGTAGTACCAACGGAAAAAAAAGTCATCCATAAAATAAGAGTGCTATAAATAACCATCTTATGAAAATGTTCAGTTAAAAAAAAATTTTTTAATTTACTTAGTGGGCTTAAATACGCTATATAAAAGTGTGCAGATGTTTTCTCAAGTTCTCTGAATTGTTGATCAGCAATTAATTCTAAATCGAATATATATAAAAATATTAAAATACTTGCAATATCAATATCTATAGAAAACTTCTTTGTACCGATTATATATAATAAACTTAATAAAATAATTGTTATGTAACTTTTAATTGAAAAGTGTCTTAAATATGATATGAATAACTTAAAATACATATTTTTATAGTTAAAACTACTATTTTTCATTTTTTTATATGTATGATTTTTATTAATGATTAAATAATAAATCATGCTTTTTTTTGATTTTATTATAAGAAAAGAAATGAATAATAGCATTAATATTAGAAACATATTTATAATTTCATTTGTTATAGATAAATTTATAAGTATGGATAAAGTAATCACTAGTACTTGTACTACTTTAATAAAACTATTTTGTATTAACTTACTGAAAATAACATTTAGTTGAATTAGCACCGTTAAAACCACTGATAATAATAATTGCATATCGTTTAATGAAAATATCACCATTAACAAATTAAATAACCCAGCAATTACAATTAATGGATTATTCTTCACGAATATAAATATAAGATATTTATATTCTACTGATTTTGAATAACTATAATGTAAAGATGTGTCCGCTTGGAGTGTATTAATAATAACTGGGACATTATATTGAAATAACAAAAAGTTTATAATTAGCAAAAATATAAAACTTTCCATAATTAAGCTTGCTATTAATAGAAGGAATATTAAAAATAATGAACTTAATCCGCTTAAAGTATAAAATATTATAGGGTCTTTGATTAACTTAAATTCTTTAAAAATGGAAGTAAATATATAACTCGTCATATGTACACCTCATTAATGATCTTCAAATATATAGCATTAGCGCAAGTTCTCACGCTAATGCTATAAACTTTATATTTTACCATGCAGCAGCATACTTTTTACCATATTTCTTAACCAAAGCCTTTGCTGTAGCTAAAATTCCAACTCCAATACCACCACCGCCAACAACTGCAGCAATGATTCCAACAACTGCAGCCACACTAGAAGCAGCTGAAATAATATCAATTACTTTTTTTGCAGCGTATGTACTAAGTCCTAATGTACTGGTTAAATCTGGCGAAACAAAAAAGAATCCCGCAGTAAAGACTGTAGCTAATACAAATAATTTTTTCATAATTATCACCTCCTTCTCATTAAAGATAACATTATCTATTTTTTCATTATAAAAAAGTAAACAATAGTTAACTTTTTTATAATGAACTTTCTTATGACTCCTTTTATTTTAAAAAAATACCCATTAATTTCACTAATATATGTCGTAATTAACTAAGCTTTTTCCCCGGGATGAATAAAAACAATTTCATATTTTTTATTCACCTTATTACATTAATACACTTTCAAAAACATTTTGGCTAATGATGTTGAAAGACATGTCATAATATTTTTGAATTATAGTTTAATTATTGATACTACAAAAATTGACAACATTAAATTTAATATTGTCAATACGTTATTACATTAAGTATCTACATTTACAATTGAAAGTAAGATATCAACTATTATTGACTGAACTGGTTAAATTATTACTCTTCACAGTCTCATGTAATAAAGAGCATTGTTTTGCTTTTAAGGGCATATTTAAAAAATTGAATATAGAAATAATTTTTTCTACTTCGTTCGTTGACTCCCTTTTTGTTTTCATTATCTGTAATAGATAATTCAAAAAAATGATCATCGTTTTTTCATACATTTTATTATTTGTTTCGGAAGTGCTATTTAAAAGTTCGTTGTAAAAAAAACTACTTTTTTCAATATCATTTTTTTCTATAAAAAAGATTAAAATATTTAATACTAGTACAAAAACTTCATTGTTATATTTTCTGATTTGTCTAAATGAAACTAACTTCTTTTTTGCTCTTTTAAAAAGTAATAATATCAAGTCTTCAGAAAAAAAATCTAATGCATTAGTAAATAATATTAACTCATAATAATTCCACTCTTCACATTCAATAAGATATTTTTTTAATACTTCTAAGCTCTCGCTATTTACTTCTTTTTGAGAAATATAACTAATTGTTAAGTCTGCTAAGGCAGAATAATGTAAATTTTTTATTTTATTAGTTTTATCAAATGCTTTCTTACTGTTATTTCTAATTATTAATAACTTTTCAATATTAGCAGAGTAAAACGATTCAAAATATTCTTGAAGAAAAATATTTTCCTCTTTTACTTTGTCGATATTATAAATAAAATAAAATTCTTCCAATGTAATATTTAAGTTATCTAATATCTCAAATAATTTATCCGTCGTGGTATCACTTATCCCCTTCTCAAACTTTGAAATAGCAGGACGACTTAAAATATTTGCATATACACTTTTTGCCTTTAATTTTTTCGATAATCTAATGTATCTAATAACTTCCCCGGATTTCACAAATTTTTCCTCCAGCACTTTAAGTTAACAATAGTTAACATAAACTTTAATTATAGTACCCCCACTTTAACATATATGTATGAGAGGGGGGTACTTATAATGAGACTTTTAGTTTGGGACGTCATTGGAATAGGTTAATTTTAATTAAGTACTTTAATATATTTTGTTGAAAAGTCATATATATAGTTATAGAGAAGAAGTGATTTATATTTTATAAAAGAAATACATAAATAGAAAAAGTAGCTATTAAAGTACTATATCCTTACTTATTTTAATATAGATAGCTATCAATATAGATTTCAGTATGCTTAATAGGATCTAAATAGGATCTAAATAATCAAATTTTTGTGTATAAATAGATACAAATAATCTTTGTAATGAAATATTCATGCATTTATTTAGTTTAATACTATGTCCATTAGTAAGTAATTTATATATCAAAATATCATTGACCAAAGATATCATCATCTGAACCTTAAAAAAAGAGCAGAAAATCCATTAATTTTCTGCTCTTTTTTCGTTTGTCAATATAAGCTAGACAAATCTGTTCGTGTACGTAACTCAAAAATATTCCCAAAGGTGTTTGATACTTCAGTATTTATTTAGTGTAATCAACTAAAGTTAACTATTTCTTCGATACATTAATCTATGTAATTTAATGTATGGTTTTAAATCGTTTTAACATTTACAGAAGGGTTTTATTTAGAAGTAATCGTATTTTGAAGAATAGTGTTAGCTCTTAGCAGAGTCTAAAAGTACCGCTATACTGACCATAATTCAAAATACTTAGACAACAGACTACTAATTATTATAAACTATAGGTAATCAGAATGTGAGGTAGATAGAATATGTTAGAAATATTACCGTTTACAGGTATCATAGGTGGTTTAATTTTATTCAATAGTAATGAAAGGAAAGGTTTCGTAAATAAATTATTATTTTTTATGTTTTGGTTTTCATTAATAGCGCCATTTATTTTAGGCCTACTTGACCCATTTATAGGAAAGAACTCAGCTATTTTACTAATTTTATCTATCATGAATATTTGTTCGATCATTATCTTTTCAGTTAAACTAAACTTTAATAGTTTAACCATTTTTAATAAAATTTGTGTTGTACTTGTATATTTAAGTACTTTTATGTATCTATTGTTATTTTTTTTACATATGTAATAAAGTATAAAATGAACATTAGATAATAAAATAGAGCACCCATAATTAGGGGCTCTATTTTTTATTTAAAGAACACGATTCTATCTAATTTTATGTATCCGTAACTATAAAAAGAATGGAGATTTGAAAACTATGTTCAAAAATTTAACTTATTCTACTAAAAAATTTATTGGAGCTATATTTGATTTAATTTCTACTATCGTTTTTGCTTTATTACCTTAAAATTTTACCTAAAACAGGGTGTCCTAAAATAAAAAAAGGATTTGTCTTATTATGACAAACCTTTTTTTATTAAGTCGCAAAGACTGATATAATAACGTTGCAATTGAGATTTGCTAAAAATATGTGAGCTAGCAATTTTTAATTGCTAGGAGACCTTTTCAAAACACATTATTCTAAATTTGGGAGATAAATACAATGCTAAATGAGATTTTAAAAGAAAAAAGAAAAGAGCTTGATCTAACTCAACAGCATGTTGCTGATCATTTGAATGTCACACGACAAACAGTGTCAAGTTGGGAAGTTGGAAAAAGTTTCCCTGATATTTCAACATTAATTAAAATCAGTGATTTTTATCAATTATCTTTAGATTATATGTTAAAGGGGGATGTCAATCTTATGAAAAAAATCAAAAAAGATACAAATGATTTAAAAAAATATCAAAATATAAAAGAGATTTTAAAGATAATTTGTTATGGCTTACTCATAATAGCTTTCTTTTATTTAGCTGGACATGCAATTGGAAAAGGTTGGGCTTACTATACTCAATAAATTACTTGTTAGGCTAAAATGAACCCTTTGGTTAACGGGTTCATGATACACGTTTTTAAGCAATTTCATGTGTTTAAAATATTTTGATCTACTTGAATAAGTACGTCAAAATAAAAGAAATTAAAAGGAGGAATAGCTTAATCGATCGTTAATCCTAATCAAGCTAGAAAAGTCTTTTACCCATTATTGAAAGACGTCAACCAAACCAATGAACCCATTCACATACCAGGTAACAATGAAGAAAGTGAATCGGTTATGGTCAGTAAAAAGACTGGGTCGCTATTCAAGGATATCGATTGGGATACTCTGTAAAATTAACTATGAAAGACCTTAAAAATTTAAAGATATAATGGAATTTTTAAAAGAGAAACCGTTAGTATCTTCAATCAAGAAATATACAATGGGGGAAAACTCGTTCGTTATGAAGAATTGAAGTAAGAATCGAAGAATATATTGATTGGTCTATTCACGTTCAATCAAAAGAAAAATTGGCTGGTTTAAGTTCGGTCGAATACCGAACTCAAACCAGCCAATCAGCTATACAATAAAAACTCTAGCTTTTAGGGGTCAGCACCTTGTTTTATATTATTTTTGCTTATTCTGCTTCTATCCATGTCCATTTGTAACTATCTGGACCGAAAACACGTTTATAATAGTCTTTAACTTTTGAATTCAATAAGTAAGAATCAGCTGATTGGTATAACGGTGCCAAAGCTGCATCTTCACCTAAAGAAACCTTTTCAATCTCTACTAGTGTTTCCCAACGTGCTTCGTCATCATCAAACGTTGCCTTTGCTGTATCTACTAAAGCATCTACATCTGGGTTCGAATAATTCATACGATTGATGTCTGTATCAAAGCGCTCTACATAATTGATTGGATCTGCAAAGTCAGCGATCCATGAGTTGACAGCCATATCATAGTTTCCTTCACGTACTGTTTCTAATTTCATACTGAAAGGCATACTTCTCAATGTAACAATCAGTCCTGGTAAATTCTTTTGCAATTGATCCTGCAAATATTCAGCCAAACGTTTTGAATCTTCTGTATCTGAGGTGATTAACTCTAATTCAATACTATCTGTTCCTAATTCAGATAACCCAGCATCCCAAGCTTCTGTAGCTTTTTCTAAGTCATAGGGCAATAAATTTCCAGCATCTTCACGGAAATCTGATTTTGATGTTGGATTACTTGCTAAACCAGCAGGAACAAATCCATCGATAGAAGCTGATCCGTCTTGTAAGACGTTATTAACATAGCCATCTTTATCAATTGCAGATGCAATCGCTAAACGAATATTTGCATTGCTTAATTCTGTTTCTTCCTCGTTATTTAAGCGATTCATTTCAATATAGAATGTTGTCGCATTTAGTGAAGAATGAAAATTAGGGTCATCACTATATTGTGAAACAAAATTCCCAGATAAAAAGGCAATGTCTGTATCGCCATTTTCAAATAAATTCAACTCAGTTGTTACTTCTTTGATTACATCAACTGTTACCGTGTCTAAAACAACTGAGTCAGCATCCCAATAATCTTCATTTTTTTCAAACGTCCATCCAACACTACTTGCTTGATTCCATCCTTCTAATACAAAAGGCCCATTATAAACTAATGTTTCATTCGTACTGCCATATTCATCCCCTTGTTCTTGGGCAAATGCTCTATTTTGAGGAAAGAAAAACGGCAAAGTCAATAATTGATCAAAATAAGATGTGGGCTGCATCAATGTGATCTCTAATTCGGTATCGCTCAGCGCTTTAATACCTAACTCAGTTGGATCCATTTCGTCATTGATAATTTCAGTAGCATTTTGAATTAACCCATCAAACATATATGCATACCCACTAGCTGTTTCAGGTGCCACAACTTTTTGCCAGGCATAGACAAAATCATCCGCAGTTACAGGTTCCCCATTGGACCAAACTGCATCTTCTCGTAGCTTAAAAGTGTACGTTTTTCCATCTTCACTAATAGTAGGTTCTTCAGCTGCCACACCTAAGACAGGCTCAGCATCTGGTCCTAGAACATATAGTCCTTCAAATACATTGTTCATAACGGTAAAACTGGTTAAATCGGTTGCTAAAGCTGTATCCATAGATGGAATTTCTGATGCTGCAGTTAAACGCAGTTCTTGAGTGTCTGCTAAGTTTTTTTCTCCATCAGCTGAATTGCTTTCTGTTGATGACCCATTTGTTTCTGTACCTCCGCATGCAGTTAATAAAACGGCTAAACTAAGTATTCCCAAACCTTTTATTTGATAGTTCATTGATTTTCACCCTTTCCTCTTCTTTTTTATAATTTTAAAAAAAACGTCTGACTGCACATAATTCTTTTTGATACTTAGTCCCTTCAAGCTTTGTTATGATTACTTTTGATCCAGGAGTTTGTGAATGAATCATTTGATCCTCTCCTAGATAAATGCCTACATGATGCACTTCTCCATTGCCTTCTTGATAGGCAAAAAACAACAAATCTCCAGGAATTGCTTCTTCATACGAATGAACTTCTCCTTCAAAAACTTGTTCTTGAGCATCCCTGCTCAACCAAATATTAAACGTTCGAAACAAGGTATAGACAAATCCGGAGCAATCGAATCCAGCAGCACTTGTTCCCGCCCAAACATATCTCAAATCTAAAAATGATTTTGCGAGACCAATCAGTTGTTCAGCAGCATTGATTGAAGAGTTTTCAACTAAATGAGCATCTTCTTTTGCTACAAATCCAATCCCATCTGGTGTCATAACTTTGTATTGACTAGGTGTCTCTTCCATTAAAGATAACATCGTCCCTATCGAAACGAATTGAAAAATTTGTTTATCCTCGGTAAATAGGATTTTTGCTGTAGGTTGATTGACAGCAATTTGTTCTAATTCTTCTGACCATTCCTGTGGTACAGGAACGAGGTTTTTAGCTATCACCCAGCCGGGATATCCCTTAGGTTCATTTTTAAAAGCTTGTTTTAGAACGGTTACCTTTGCGTATTCTCCTACAATTTCAGAGACTTCAACAATATCCCCATAAAGCAATTCTGAATCTACCAAGCGATCCTTATAAAGGCTTAAAACCTCCTCATCGGATAATGTATAAAACTGTTGTTTTGTCTGTTGTTTTTTTATTTTTTCCTGAACCGGATGATCCTTATTTTTTGACCATAAAAAAGTTGTCGCCACATTAACCATTTTTTTCATTTAGTTGTTCTCTCCTTACTGCCAATTTTTCAATTCTATCAGCTAGAAGGATGGTGATTAGTCAGCATTCGTTAAAAATTTAAACGCTAATTTTCCTAATTCTTGCATCCATTCAATTGCCTTGGCTTCTTCTTTTACATTTTTATTTAAGGCAGCGATATATACTACTCGATCGTTGTACCGAAATAAAGCAACATCGTGGCGAATCTCATTGTCTTCGCCAGTTTTATTTAACATCTCTAGAATAGGAATCTCTCTCTCATCTAAATATCCTGGAAGACCTGTTCGAAACTGCTGCAATAAAAATGGTTTTTCTATCTGATTTTTCCATAATGGATAGTTTCTTCCAAGTTCCATGATTTCTTTTAAAACTGACACAGCTCCTTGTGGTGTCACTTCATTGACTAAACCAGACTCATAATCCATTAAGTATCGTCTTAAAGCCATTTCTTCATTCCATGTTTTTTCTTTTATCCATGCTTGCAAGTTCTCTAACCCCGCATAAGAGATCAGCTGATTTGTTGCTTCATTGTCTGAAACAGCAATCATTAATTGTAAGAGTTCTTCAACACTCCAGTCTTCAATGGAGGTCAAAACGTGCATTACTCCAGATCCATTAGCACGCCCTTTGTTTGATACGTTCACTCTATCCATTAAATTGAATTTTCCTTGAATGGCTTGTTCATAATAATAGAGGTAAATAGGAAGCTTAATAATGCTTGCTGAAGGAAACAACTCTTCTTTGTTTTTGCTAAATAACAGTTTCATTCCATCATGGATGTAAATTCCGCTTTCCATATAAGAAGAAAAATCAGTTTCTAAGCCTTGTATTTCCTTATTCCAGTCCATCTTCACCCTCATTTCTTTTAAATCCTAAACTATCTCACACCAAAAACTCATATATTTGTTACTTAAAATTAATTATATAGAATTCCTTTGTTTACCACAACATAATTGTAACGCTTTCATGTCAGGTACATTATCTGCTTTTATTTTTAATACTCTAAAAAATGCAGAGCATAAAAAAAATAGCCATTACTCAAAATAATTGAGTGTTGGCTACTTTTTCTACTTATAATTTATTATGCGTATTTTTTAACGAATTTGACTTCTTTTTTTTTTTGAATGATTTGCAAGGAAGAACGATACCATACAGATGATCATCAATACAATACATACAGTAATGGTTAATTGGTAAGTTCCAGTTAAGTCATACAATAGACCTAAAATTGGATTTCCAATGGCTAAACCGATATTTGCTGCAAGGGCTAGCATTCCCCAAATTGCAGTAAAGTCTTTTTTCCCAAATAAATCTAAGGTAATCAATTGATGTAAAACATTTGGCGTACCTGCACACATGTAATACATCAGTAATGCTACAAATAAAATGATTGGCGAACTTGTTGAAAAGAAAATGATGAAGGCTGTAGTAAAGATAACCGCTAAGCCTATATACGTCGTTTTCGAACCAATTTTATCACTTATAGATCCCATTGCAATCTTAGATATGATCATAGCAATTGAAGCCATAGACATCATAGCACCAACTTGAACGATATTAATTCCAGTTGAAACTAAGAATACTTGTAATTGTTGGGTAAATGTACTAACCATTACAAATGAGATAAAGGCAATTGCTGCAAAGTAAAAAATAGGTGAACGGATTGCTTCAGCAAAAGTTAATCCTTCAGGTACAGCTTCTTCTAATTCATTGGTTACCATTGCTGCGTTCGGTTCTTTGACAGTTGATTCTTCTTTACCATACGCTACTGCTCCTAAATCTTCAGGTTTATCTCTAAGCAGTAAAGCTCCACCAAGAACATTTAGTTAAATATAATACAAATTTTCTGATGGATAGAATGGATCACATGTGATATCCAATCCTAATTTACGAAGTGTTTGTTCATCATCTTTATTCAACATTACAGTTGAATGTGCTTGAACGTCTTGCAACTCAGCTAGTTTATTGTAAGCTAATTGAGCTGTTGGATTCGTTACTGCACTAATTGCAAGAGCAATCAAAACTTCATTGGCATTCAAAGCCGTCATTTTACTATGAAGATCATTTACTTTTAATTTTTGAATCGTTTCTAAGATGTTTGGAGATAACAAATGGATTTCATCTGAGATCTTAGCCAAAACTTTAATCGAATTTAAAATAGCTGTAGAGCATGAATCCATTAACTCAGTCGTTCTCCCAGTCACAATTTGGCCGTCTGGCAATTCAAATGCGATAACTGCAGGCATATCTGTAACTTCAGAATGTTCTCTTATCTTTTCAGCATATTTACGGGCAGGTGCCACAGGAACTCTATCTTCTTTTTTCAATTCGACTTCTTCCATAATCAATTTCATATGATTAAGAATTTCTTCATCAATCAAACCTTTTTTAAAATCACATTCTGTTGAAAAACTTCTACGAATAATCTCTTGTTTTGAAGCATCTTTAACCACTTCATCATCAATGATACCAAATCCCACACGGTTAACACCCATATCTGTTGGAGATTGGTATACCGATTCTTTACCAGTAATTTTTTCAATAATTCGTTTAATAACAGGGAATGTTTCAAGATCACGATTATAATTAACCGCCACTTGGTTGTATTTTTCAAAATGAAAATTATCCATCATATTTACATCTTTCAAGTCTACAGTAGCTGCTTCATAAGCAATGTTCAGCGGATGCTTTAATGGAACATTCCAAACTGGAAATGTTTCAAATTTTGAATATCCAGCTGTATTCCCTTGGTGACGTTCATGATAAAGCTGATTTAAGCAGGTTGCTAACTTTCCACTTCCTGGACCAGGAGCGGTAACGACTACAATTGGTTTAGTTGTTGGAATATAGTCATTTTTTGCAAATCCTTCGTCGCTTACAATATTTTCGATATCAGATGGATACCCTTCAATTGCAGCATGTGTGAAGACTTTGATGTCTCTTCTTTCTAGCTTATTAATGAAAAGTTTTGTAGAAGGTTGACCGTTATAGCGAGTAATAACTACACTGTTAACTTCTAAGCCATATCCTCTTAGTTCGTCTATTAATCTTAATACATCCATATCATAAGTAATCCCGTAATCGCCACGAATTTTATTGCGTTCGATATCTCCAGCATAGACACAGATAATGATTTCAGCTTGATCTTTTAATTTTTGCAGCAACTTAATCTTTGCATCTTCATCAAACCCTGGTAATACACGTTTAGCATGTTTGTCACCAATCAGTTTGCCACCAAATTCAAGGTATAATTTATCATAGTCATTTACTCGTTCTAGGATATATTTTGATTGTTCTTCAATGTACTTCTGTGGATCAAATCCTGTTTTTTTCATATGCTTTCCTCCTGTATTATTGCTGGATTTTAGCAGCTGCCTTTTTAAACAAAAAAAAGTTAGACGATTTTTGTCGTACTAACGGTTTTTATTTTTTAACTACTATTAAGAATAAATAAGTTCAATTACATCTTGCTCGAAACTAACGTCCTATTTTTACATCCTTTTCAATTATAGTGGTTTATTATTTATAATCAATGTATTTTCTCTATGAATTTATTAATAGTATTAAAAAAAACCATCTGAACTTCTGCTTTTGAGTACAGAAATTAAGACTGATTTTTTTATTTGCTTTTTGCAATCAACTGACTATTCGCGCCAAGCTATAGCTAGACCCTTTAAAAAGTTTCGGGCGTATCGATCGCCACATTCTTTGTAGTTTCGGTGCCCTTCTTTTCTAAGGACCGCACTCAATTCACTTTTTGAAATCTGTACTCCAGCATTTCCTAAAACACCTAACATATCTTCACTTGTAAGAGACAGTGCAATTTTAATTTTTTTAAGCAACATATTATTTACGTTTTTATCATTTATCACCATTGGAACTAGCTTTTCTGGCTCATTTACTGCAGACTCTTGTCTACCTCTTTTAAAAATAATTAAACCATTTAAAAAAGATTCCAACGTTTGGTTAGAACAGTCTTTTACGTAATCATTTTTTTGAAATTCCTCTTTTTTTATAGTATCAGAATTTTCATTTTTTGATTTAGTCAGCATTTTCTTTACATCTTCTTTTGTTATCTCTAATCCGCCTAATTTAAAAATCTCTACCATCTCGGTATCTTTAATATCTAAAGCGTATCTTAATCTTACTAATCGATCATTATTGTTCATCTTATTAACCCTCCACAAGCTTTTTCAAATTATTATCTTCCATTAGTATAAAGCTTTCTTGGCTGTATTGCATCCTTTGCCAGAAGATAAAGGTTATTCTAATCTTCACTTGAGAACTAATCATGCTCTTTTTTTGGTATGCCTGCTTTCAAGAGTTGTTCATCTTTAAACATAAATAGCGTCAGGATAAACAACAATACACCTGAGACCACTAGAAGCCATTCTATTCGAATAATATCTGCAAGTGGACCAAAAATTAACATTCCCAACGGCATCATTGCTGTGGCAATCATGGTTTGTACACCAAATACTCTTCCTAAATAATCCTCTGGTACCTTTTCTTGCAATATCACGATTGTCGGTGCATTTAACAGTGGCATAACGATTCCAAAGACAGCCATAAGGAGTGAGTATATCAAAAAATTAGGAATCATTCCCAAAAGAACCGTGCATACACCCATCACTAAGATAGAAAAAGTAATCGAGTGCATTCGATTCTTAAAACCTCCCCAAAAGGCTATTAAAAAGCCTCCCAGTATCATTCCTATTGAAAAGGCTACCTCAATTGTAGTCAACCTCCATACGTCTTCCCCAAAGGTTCGCGTTACTTGCAATGGTGTTAAAAAAGAAACTGGAGCAGCTAATAAATAAGCCAGTGAGAAGTAACGAAATAATTTTTTCAAATATGCTTGATTATCAATGTAAGAAAACCCTAATTTAAGATCTGTAAAATAAGAATTCACTTGAATTTGTTCCGCTTTTTTATGTGTAGGAATATCTAAGAAAAAAAGCAACACGACTATAGCCAGTATTGCAGTAAGAACATCGATTGAAAAAATAACTTCCATTGAAGCAAAATTTAATAATACTCCACTCGCCATTGGTGAAATCAACATTGTACCTGCCTGGATGCTTCCATTAATACCATTCACTTTAGTGAGTTTCTCTTCTGGTACAATTTGAGGCAATACTGCGCTAACCGCTGGTGTCTGTATTCCCGCGCCTAGAGCTCGAACAGCTGAAGCAAACAGTAAAGCCCCTACAGAACCAGAACCGCTTAGAAAAAGGAAAATCAGGAGTAAGGTTGAGAGAGCAATCACTGCATCTGAAAGGATGATAAGTTTTTTTCGATTATAGCGATCCGCCCACACACCGGCAAATGGAGAAAGGAAGAAAGTCGGCAAAAAACCAAAAATAACTGCCAGCATCATAACTACGCCTGATTGTTCTCTCAATGTAAGGTACCAAGTAATAGCATATTGGACTAATAAAGAACCAAACAATGAAATCGTCTGACTGATCAGAAACAGAGCAGTTGTTCGTTGCCAATGTTCCTTTAGTTTTCTTCCCTGCTGATTCACACTATTCCCCTCCAATAGGTGTAACGATTTGTTACCTTTGTTTGTTTACTAATAGTATACATGAGTCTTTCTTAAATCAGTTACTACAATCGTTAAGTATTTTAAATTTTTCAATAAAACATTCTCCCGCTTCACCTTACTAAAGGGTGTACTCATAAATCTCATTCTTCTATCTAAATAACAATAGCTTATTGTAATTCCTATCCTTTACTGCTAGAATAAATCAAAGCAAAGTCCTTTTAAATTAATCCAGAGAGATTAAAAAGGGTAACAAGTCAATTTATGATACGATACCTGAGGTCCTTTTGCGAATACACCATTCATAAAGGGCATTTTTTGTGCCCAAAAATAGGAGGAATCGTATATGTCAAGCAAGAAAATTATTCAAGTAGATGAAAAAGTCCCAGGAAAATTACTGGTCCCTTTAAGTTTACAGCATACATTTGCTATGTTCGGAGCTTCGGTATTAGTACCCATTATCTTTGGTATTGATCCTAGTATTGTTTTATTAATGAACGGAATTTCTACGTTATTATTTATTCTTATCACCAAAGGAAAAGCTCCTGCTTATCTTGGTTCAAGTTTTGCCTTCATTGGACCTGCAAGTATTATTATTGCGAATCAAGGATTTGCTTATGCTCAAGGAGGTTTTGTCGTCTTAGGGATCATTGGTTGTCTCTTAGCCTTATTCATTCGACGTGTAGGTACAGCATGGATCAACATCGTTCTTCCACCAGCAGCAATGGGCGCAGTCGTTGCTTTGATTGGTTTGGAACTAGCTGGAAACACCGTTCAAGGCGGTGCAATCGGTGCAAACTTGATGACCGAAACGGCCTCATCGCAAGACTTCATTGTCTTTTTCATTACTTTAGGTGTAGCGATTTTAGGTTCGGTACTGTTTAAAGGATTTTTATCCACTATCCCAATTTTAATCTCAATCGTTGTCGGTTATATCTCTGCTGCCGCTTTCGGAATGGTGGACTTTACACCTTTAATGGAAACGTCATTGTTTACCTTGCCCCATTTTCAATGGGCAAAATTCGATGTGAATGCCATATTAACGATGCTGCCGGTTCTTCTTGTCTTAACTTCTGAACACATCGGACATCAGGTCGTCACTTCAAATGTTGTCGGCCATGATCTGATAAAAGATCCTGGGTTGCATCGCTCTTTATTCGCCGACAATTTGGGAACTGCTTTATCTGGTCTAATTGGTGGGGTTCCAACAACAACTTATGGAGAAAATATTGGCGTCATGGCGATCACACGTGTTTACAGTGTTCGAGTAATCGCTGGAGCAGCCATCTTTTCAATCTGTATGGCTTTCATTGGACCTTTAGCAGCGTTTATCTCGACGATTCCAGGAAATGTCATTGGTGGAGTAACCTTCCTGCTTTACGGAATGATCGGAACAAGTGGATTGCGCTTATTAGTGGAATCTAAAGTAGATTATAGCAAATCAAAAAATTTAATTTTAACTTCTATCGTTCTTGTTGCTGGTTTAAGCGGATTAACGGTTAATTTTGCGGGAATCGAATTAAAAGGGATGATTCTTGCGAGTGTAGTCGGAATTATTCTAAGTATCGCCTTTTATTTATTTGAAAAAGCCGGCATAATGAACGAATCAGACGAAGACTAAATACAACTAAAAAAAGCTGAGTTACATTTCTCTCTATTATTACTAAATAGAAGAAATCGTAACTCAGATTTTTATTTATAGTTTTTTAATTTGTCATTCAATTTTTCGTAAACAACTTTCATCTCTGGCTCAGTACAAGCTTCAACAGCTTCCTCGAGTTTCATCCATTTTATTGCACTATTTTCGTCCTCTTTTACCCTTGTTAATTCCGTTTCACTCGCTTCAATCAAGTAGGTTATGTTTAAATGCAGATGTGTTGCGATAGGAACTCCTTTTTTCATGTGGCTCGGAACACCTAAAATTTCTAACGAATAAATCGTGTTTGCTAAAGGAATGATATTCATTAAACCGGTTTCTTCTGTTGTTTCTTTCAAAGCCACTTGTAACAAATTTGCATTGCCATCTGCATGTCCACCAATCCAAGACCATGATTGATAGATGTTGTGATAGGCCATTAAAACTTTTGTACGTTCTGGATTAACGATCCAAGCTGAAGCCGTAAAATGCGCAAACTCATTTTCGCGCGTCAGCAAATTGTCAAAAGTATCCATATACTTTAGGATAACTTCTTTTTCTTTAGCTTCTTGAGTAGTATAAGGTATGTAATGGTTGATTTGTTCTCTTAAGTTCATCTAAGATTCTCCTTTATTAAATTCTATTTATAACATTGAACCATTCAACTACTTACTGATTTCAATTTCTATAATTAAATAGGTCATTTTAAGTCTACTTTTGTTTAAAGTACGCTTAGTAATTATACCTCAAATGCTAAATTGCATTTAAACTATGTATATCTCCGAAACCTATGTTAATCGACTTAATTCTTTGTTTATAATACTGTAAACTCATGGTACTAGTATCTTTGTCCGTTTTTAGAATTCTTAAAAAAGAGTTTAGGTGCCGTATGTGATATGCTTTCTCACACATACGGCACGCAAGATGAGTTTACCTATTTATTTTATCGATAGAAATTTAAAGGTCTTAAAGTACTCAAAAAAACACTTAATTGCTTGTTGTAAAGGCACCTTAGTATTTTTTACTGTTAAAATTGAGATGTTAATAAAAACATAAGCGGCATCTTTTTAACCTGTTCCTACAAAAATCCCAGCATTATTCAGCAGGTTGTTCTGTGTCTGCTTGCTGCTTAGGATAAATGATTGTTGAACCTTCAATGACAGCTTTCGCCCCGTACATTCCGATCTCATGCAAAATTGTTTTTTTCTCCGTCATAATATGGTGAACAGTCACTCCTTTTAATGCCAAGGTATTTGAAACAATCAACCGGTGGCACCTCCAAGGAACACTTTCAGAACACATATAACAAACCCGTTCTTTACCTTCGATTGCCATTAAGTCGCTGATTCCTTTTTCATAGTCTTCTGTTAAACTATACGCAGCATAATTGCGAAAGGATGCGTTTCTCCATCCATCAATCAATGATTCCTCTATTTCACGGTTTTTCTTTCTTCTGCCGCCTAATTCAGGCATATGCAGGTAGTGAATACCGTGATCAGGCACCCATTTTTCAATATTTTCTTTATTAAACTGCGGCATATGTTTACTGCCTGGATAAGAACGAATATCAACCAATGTCTCTATCTTATAAGTTTTAAGCAAATCAATAAATTCCTCGCTGCTATGCGTTGAATGTCCAATAGAATAAATGTCCATTTTAATCCTACCTTTCCTTTTGTCTTGATCATTTACTATCTATCACTACAACTATACTAAATCAAAAAATTGATTAATTAAAAGAAGTACACTTTTTCAATAACTCGTTATATTCATCTAGTATATTATTCTATTTTACTTCTAACCATTCAGAAAGGTATAATAAGTGTATAGTGTGTAAATTGTTATGCCTATTTTTATAAAGCAATATATTAGGAGAGATCAAATTGGAAAACACAGTAGGAACAGTAGTACGCGGCCTTCGCGGTCCAATCATCAATAAAGGCGACGATATTGAACAAATTGTAGTGGAGACTGTATTAAATGCAGCTAAGAATGAAGATTTTTCTTTTGAAAATCGGGATATTGTTACTATAACCGAGTCAATTGTGGCACGTGCACAAGGAAACTATGCATCAATTGATGATATTGCTGAAGATATCAAAGCAAAATTCGGCGATGAAACAATCGGCGTCATTTTTCCAATATTAAGTCGTAATCGCTTTGCAAATATCTTACGCGGTATTGCAAAAGGTGCAAAAAATATCGTTTTAATGTTGAGTTACCCTTCTGATGAAGTAGGGAATCAACTTGTTGAGATCGATGAACTGGATGTCAAAGGTGTGAATCCATGGACAGATGTTTTAACTGAAGCTGAATTCCGTGAGCATTTCGGTTATAAAAAACACCGATTTACTGGGATCGATTATATCGATTACTATAGAGAGTTGATTGAAGCTGAAGGCGCAACTTGCGAAGTCATTTTCTCAAACAATCCCAAAACTATTTTAACGTATACTAAACATGTCCTAACGAGTGATATACATTCACGTTTTAGAACAAAACGTATCTTATCAACTAATGGTGCTGAAACAGTATACGGCCTTGATGATATTTTAACAACATCAATCAACGGCAGCGGCTTTAATGAAACTTATGGCCTGCTTGGATCAAATAAAGCAACAGAAGATACCCTAAAACTCTTTCCAAATAATTGCCAGCCAATTGTTGATGGTATTCAAGCCAAATTAAAAGAACTAACAGGTAAAACAATTGAAGTCATGGTATATGGTGACGGGGCATTCAAAGATCCAGTTGGTAAAATTTGGGAACTTGCAGATCCAGTTGTTTCGCCTGCATACACCATAGGACTTGAAGGCACTCCAAACGAAGTGAAGTTAAAATATCTAGCCGACAATAACTTCTCTCATCTTCGTGGAGAAGATTTAAAACAATCTATTTCTGAATACATCCAGAATAAAAAGGAAGATCTAGTTGGTACGATGGAAGCACAAGGTACTACTCCACGTAGATTAACAGACTTAATCGGTTCGTTATCTGATTTAACCTCTGGTAGCGGAGATAAAGGAACACCTATCGTTTTTATTCAAGGTTACTTCGACAACTATACAAAATAAGTTTAATATAAAAAAGACGTATTTCAAAATAAGTCATCCCCTAAAAATCTAATTTTTAGGGGTTTCTTTGTATAAAAATACGATTAATAGCTTCAAATTATTTAATTCAGACTTTTATTTGACTTGTATAGACCACCTTCTGTATAATAAGAATCGCGTGAATTTTCACGACTATATATTTAGAGGAGATTTACAAAATGGATAAAGATAAATTAGGTAAAACAGTTACCTTTAAGGAAATAACTTCAAACCCTGCTCCACTTGGACTTCTGGGTTTCGGAATGACTACCGTATTGTTAAATCTTCATAATGCTGGATTTTTCCCAATGGATTCAATGATTTTTGCAATGGGAATTTTTTATGGCGGATTTGCACAAGTTATTGCAGGAATTATGGAATGGAAAAAGGATAATACTTTTGGTGCTACAGCATTTACATCATATGGATTCTTTTGGCTATCATTGATTGCAATAAATATTTTACCTACTATGGGTCTAGGCGAAGCTCCTTCTAGTCTATCTATGGCAGCTTACTTATTCATGTGGGCTATCTTTACATTTGCTATGTTTATTGGAACACTTAGAATCAGCAAAGCTTTACAAGTTGTTTTTGGATCATTAGCACTTTTATTCCTTTTATTATCTTTAGGTCATTTTACAGGCTCTGCACTTATTTTAACAATTGCTGGTTATGAAGGAATCATTTGTGGATTCTCAGCAATTTATGCTGCAATGGCACAAGTTTTAAATGAACTTTATGGAAAAACAATTATGCCACTTGGCGAAGTAAAAAAATAAACTAATTATTATTAAAAAAACAGCCTATCCGGTTTACAATCGGATAGGCTGTTTTTTTGTGTTCATCAATCAAGATAGTAACTATTCGTAATTACACTAAATCGGATGACAACATCTTTATTCCATAATAAATTCACCAATCAGTTTATTAACACGTTCAGGTTCTTCATGGTGCACCCAGTGAGTAGCTTCACCAAGCAATACTCCTCGGCCATTTTCACAGAATTCAAGACTTTTACTGGCCAATTCAGGACCTAAAAATTGATCTTTAGCTCCCCAGATCAAGAACGTTGGGACAATCACTGGAGATGGAACATCTGAACTAGTATAGTTGGATACCAAAGCACGGTACCAATTGATCATTGAACGCATAGCACCTGGCTGAGACCACGCAGTTCGATATTTTTGTAAGTCTTCTTCACTGAAGGTTCCTTTTCGGCTGCTGGCCACTAATGTCTTCTCCACAACTTTCCAATTAGACATGCCAAATATTTTTTCCGGCAATCCTCGCAATTGAAAGAAAGCAATATACGAACTTTTTAGAATTTGTAACGGGTGTGTTAAGAGTTGGTTACTCATAGCCATTTCGTGTGGAGCGTTAAGAATAACCAACTTATGCAATAACTCAGGATATTCTCTTGCTACTCTCCAAGCCACGATTCCACCCCAGTCATGACCTACTAAAATTACTTTTTCTTTACCGGAAGCTTTAATTAAACCAGCAACATCTGCAGCTAAATGATCCGTTCGGTAATCACTTACTTTTTTAGGTTTATCGCTAAGATTATAGCCTCTTTGATCTGGAGCCCATACTCTAAACCCTTTATTTGCCAGTTCAGACATCTGATTGCTCCAACCATACCAAAATTCAGGAAACCCATGCAGTAAAATCACTAACTGTCCATTTTCAGGTCCTTGTTGAACAACATGCAGCTTGATTCCATTCGTCTCAATATACTTATGCTCTTGTATTCCCATATCTTAGAACCTCCTGTGTGAAGCTAATCTTAACACCTTACATATTTACGTTTAAAGCCTATTCTTCCTTTTTCTACTTGTTTTTGAATACTCTCATAAGCATTTAAGGTACTGTTTTTTTTGTTTTCACGTTTGACTTCTACTGTACCTACTTCCATTGCTGTCTCAAGTGCCTTTTCATGTAAAGGAGAAAATGAAATCCCAACCGTGGATAGGAAATTGTTCATGGACGCTTTCGTGCGTTCCGGCGCATCATGAATCGTCTTTTTTACATGATCAAGCATGTCAGAGATCTTGCCTTCAGAAAATTCATTGTCTGAACGATTTCCTAAAAGCCAACAATAACAACTCCAGCCCGCAGACATTCTCAATTCTTGACCACTTGCGATCCATTTATCCGCAACGTCTTGTGCAATATCTGATTCAGATAATGTTACAGCTACCACAAAATCAGACAACATATAGAAATAAGCTGCATCCATCCAGCGATCAAAATCAGACTCCGTCATAATTTTGGGGTCCGAAATAACACCAGCAAAATACATAGCATCATAATTACCTGTAGCATAAAGCTCTTCCGCTAAAGGTTGATTTTTTTTTATCTTCTTTGACATAGGTTTCATTTCACCCGTAGTTACACCAAAAAGCGGCTCTTGTGCACCATTGGACAGATATATTTTCTTCATTCTTGGCTTACTTAAGTCTTCAAGCTCCTGCATAACTGTTTCAAAATTCATAATTGTTTGTATCTCCTTACTTAATTTAGTAAAAAATTAGTGTCAGGATTTGAAAGAATACCTAAAACTCATCACGAGCATCACGCAACTCTTTAAAGTCCTCCATCTTCTCTGCTTGCAGAAACAGATTGATTTTTTTCTCTTTACCAATTGTTGTAGGTAAAGTTGGTTTTCCTTTTGCGCGCATTTCATTGACTTGGTTTAAGGCTTCAGAAATGGCTGTGTTCGATGGCTGCATAGAATGCGCAAAACGTAAATTGGTTTGCGTATATTCATGTGCGGCATATACTTGTACCTCATCGTCTAATTGTTTGAATTTCTGTAAGGCATCATATTGAGCTTGATAATCTTTTGTAAAAACTCGGCCACAGCCTGCTGAGAATAAAGCATCCCCGCAAAAGAGAACATTATCCATTAAGAAGCTGATATGTCCCTCGGTGTGTCCGCCCGTTTTTAATACTTGGACATTTTTTCCTAACAAATTAAAGGAGTCTCCGTCCACTACGATATGGTCTGCTATGTCCTCTGTTTCTTTCGGCCCATAAATTGAGGCATCTGGGTATTTTGCTGAAATTTGCTGAACTCCTCCGATATGGTCGTCGTGATTATGCGTTAAAAGGATGGAGTTTAACTGTAGCTGCTTTTCCTCTAAGTAGTCCATTACTTGTTCAGCTTCTCCTGGATCGACTACCACTGCCTCTGTACCTTCTTCAATAATCCAAATATAATTATCAGAAAATGCTTTTACGAGATTAATGTCCATAATTCTGTCTCCTCAATTTAAATTTTAGTATCCATAGTTGAAAAGTACTTTTTAATATATTATTAATTATACCAGAAACTTACATTTATCAAGTAGTTACCATAATCACTACCTTACTACCAAATCTTTTTTATTTTTAGTAATACTATACAACCATTCCATTTTTCCTATTGAGTGATGAACACAGGTACGTAACTTTGATGTGAAATTTTGATAAGTAATTTCTCATAAGAAGCTTTTTCTGATATTATATTCTTATAACGATTTAATGGAGGAAAATTAATCATGATGGAATTCAAACAAAATATTCGTGGAAATGTAGCTTTAGGTATAAATCCACTTGGATGCAAACAGGAAGTATTGAATCAAATTGACTATGTAAAAGGCAAAGGAACTTATGAAGGTCCAAAAAAAGTATTGATCATTGGCGCATCATCAAGCTACGGCTTAGCTACCCGAATCAGCTTAGCTTTCGGTACTGGAGCAGATACAATTGGCGTTTCTTTTGAAAAGGGTCCAAAGAACGAAAAGAATTTAGGTACAGCTGGCTGGTACAATAATATTGCTTTTCGAGAAGCCGCTGAAAAAGAAGGTCTGATTGCTAAAAACTTTGTTCAAGACGCCTTCAGCCACGAAAGCAAGCAAGAAGTCATCGATTATATAAAGAACGAATTTGGCGGTAAAGTAGACTTAGTCGTTTACAGTCTGGCAAGTGGTCGAAGAACAGATCCTACTACTGGAGAAACATATACTTCTTCGATTAAAGCCATTGGAGAGCCCGTGGTTGGACCTAATATTAATATGCAAAATCAAAGTTATTACACAGAAACACTAGACCCCGCAACTGATCAAGAAATCGCTAGTACAGTGAAAGTAATGGGTGGCGAAGACTGGGAACTATGGATGAAAGCACTAAAAGAAGCAGATGTTTTGACGGATGGAGTTCTAACAACAAATTATTCTTATTTAGGAACTGAATTGAATCATGATTACTATGGTGGGGGTACTCTTGGTCTCGCTAAAGCGGATTGTGATGAAAAGACAAACAATATTAATGAGTTACTAGCTGACATAAACGGCAAAGCTCAGATTGTAGTCGCTACTGCAGTTACGACTAAAGCAAGTTCAGTTATTCCTTTTTTCCCGGTGTATTGCATCGGTCTTTACAAAGTGATGGCAGATAAAGGCACCCATGAAACACCAATTATGCATCAAGACCGCATTTATAGAGAAATGATTTATGGCAACAAGCCTGAATACGATGAAGTGGGCCGTCTTAGACCTGATAACTGGGAACTTGACAGCGACACTCAGGCTAAAACGAAGGAACTTATCCTAAAATTAAATGAAGATAATTTCAATTCTAATCTGACAGCTTACGACATCTTTTATAAAGAATTTTCAAATTTAAGTGGCTTTATGGTTGATGGCTATGTTGATCAAGATGTTACTATAGAAGAATTAAAAGCACTACACTATTAAGCAGTTGTGACTCTATAAATAAACAAAGAACCCCCTCACAGTAAAATGCGAGGGGTTCTTTGTTTGGATGGATTACAAGAGTCTTTTTGACTTCAGATCGTTGGCCATATAAATTTTGTACAGTTTAGTGTAGACAATCCAATCTAAGTCTATTTTAAATAATCAAATAAGTTTTTTCCGTTTATTTCAAATTCATCATGGGTTGATTTTACGTAATTGACGTGATGATACAATGAGAAATATAAGAGACCAAGAAAGAGGTATAAGCTACTTGCTACAAGCCAAATATCAACGTTAGTATATAGCAATAAGCCGGCACCAACTATGCTACCTAATAGAAAGAAGCTGAGATTCAGTAGTTGGAAACGGGCCTTCCATAACTCGGATTTTCGTCCTGCTAAACTTCTACCTAAAGCCAAACCAGCATCAGTTAGGTTTCCAGACATATGTGTCGTACGAACAATCATCCCTTTATAATAGACAAACATACCATTTTGCAGACCTAAAATCAGGGTTGTCTCTAGCAAACGCCACCAAGGATCCTTAAGCATAATGCTTCCCGCTAAAATCGCTAAACCGGATAAGATTTGAATATAACCATACCGACGTTTCAATTTAAAGACCTGTTCTGGAAATAGGAATCCACTCAACATCGTTCCTAAGAAAAAGGCTAGTATAACGATTATCAAACGAATAAAACCCTCGAAATCCCCTTTTACTAAATGAATCATACTGTTTGATAAACTCCCCGTATGATGGGAGCTAGTAGCTGAAAATAAAATAATCGTTACAACGTTCATAAATCCTGCAGTTGCAGTTAAGAGGAAAATCCAACTCGTTAACTGAATATTTAGTGCTTTTTTTCTCAATACAAACCCTACTATCATAAACATTTTTATCTATTACATACCTCAAGTGTAACTTAAATCTACCTATAATAAATTATTTTTGCAAGGTATTTATAGAGAATCCTAGTATTGGTGATAATTTATTGTTGTCTTGTTTATTATAATACAGTGCTGATTGTCTATTTCTTTTTAATCAAAATAGATTGTTAAAACCCTAAAGTAATAAAATATGATACAAACTATTCTTTAATTGATTGAGACTCTGCTGCCAAACCTTTTTGAACACCTGGTCGTTCTGCAATGCGCTGAGACCATTCTAAGAGATGGGTATATTCATCTAGATTCAAAAATTCATATGATCCTTCATATAATTTTCCTAAAGCTAAACGGCCGTACCAAGACCATATAGCAATATCTGCGATAGTATAGGTATCACCAGCTATATAAGGTCGGTTTGCTAAGGTTTTATCAAGTAAATCTAACTGACGTTTCGTTTCCATCGTGAAGCGATCAATCGGGTATTCCATAGGCTCTGGAGCATAAGGACCTGCTCCCATTTGCCAGAATAACCAATTAAGGGTTTCAGTCCGACCGTGAATATCTTTCGGAATCAGTTGGTTAAATTTCTCCGCTAAGTAAAGAAGAATGGAACCTGATTCAAAAATATTTAATCGAGGACTTTGACTTTGGTCAACAAGGGCTGGAATTTTAGAATTAGGATTGATTTCAACAAAATCTGAACCAAATTGGTCGCCTTCGCCAATATTGATAGTATACAAATCATAATCTGCGCCTTCTACACCCAACTCTTTTAGCTCTTCGAACATGATCGTGACTTTAATGCCATTCGGTGTTCCTAATGAATAAAGTTGAAACGGTGCCTCTCCGACTGGTAATTTTTGTTCAAAACGACTACCAGCTGTTGGACGATTGCCACCTTTTTTTGAATTCTCTTCTTCCCACTGCCACACTTTTGGTAATTTATATTCTGACATTTTAACACTCCTCATAATATTTATTCATAACTTCATCATACTACGCAAGCACCATTTTGCCCAAATTTTAGCCTTTTCATTTACTTATACTAAAATTCTTATTGATGCATTAAAACAGCTACAACGAACATAACTAAACATACTCTATCTATAAATCTATCTTTTCTCCATTAACACTAAACTCAATTATTTCCGCAATTTTATAATCATCTCTGTGTTCAATTACGTAAGCAACTTCATAAAGTTCTCCATCTACGTCTAGCTCGTGCTGTACAAAGGTAGTTAAATTTCCCTCATCTAAACTAGATCTACTGCTAGAATGTTCGATTTTTTCCCCCACGATGTTTTTTTCAATAATCTCAGTAGTTAATTTACTATAAGCCTCTGACAAAATAGCATAATTCCCATTATCACCATGCACTTTTGCATCCCAAATCTCTAACCAATCAAAATATAACTCTTCAGGATCTTCTCCGTATTCTTCAGCTATCTCGTATACAGTCTCCCGATCACCTGAGAAATCATCTATAGCATTTAATCTAGTTATAATGATATCGCACCACTCCAGGTCTTCTTCGGTAAGATGTCTTAATCTAGTTACTTCTGGATAAAAAGTTGTTGTCATTTCATCGGCTACAATACTTTTTTCTTCAGTTTCTTCAACTGCCTCTACGGTCTCTACTACAGCCTCATCTGTTGTATTCTTTGAGCTTTCTTCCATGTCAGTTGCTGCAGAACAAGCACCTAGCACCAACCCTAACGATCCAATTAATACCAATTTATTAACAATAAATCCCATTCTCTTTCTCCCCCTAAAATAGTAAATCAAAAATATCATACTTAATAATTACAATTGACTGTTATTTTATCACTAAACTCAATTATATTTCTAGGGTATCTGCAAAACTCTGTTCACAAGTATAATTTACTTTAATTATTCTCAATATTTATACCGTATATATGCATTATTGTACTAAAATCCTAAATGATTTATATCAATAACAGCAGAAAAAGACGGAGATAAGCCATCATTTAACAATGGCTTATCTCCGTCTTTATTAGTTTTCATTACAGTTTAAAAATCGTGAATGCCAACATAACTGCTCATCCGTTGCACTGCTATGGTCGTTAGTTTTAGTTAATAATTTCCCCTTTATTCTTAGCTAATCTTTCATCCCATTCCTGTCGTTCTGAATGAGTCAGTTTTTCCCAGTCTGTTACTTCTCCCAAAACTTTTAGAGGGTCTTGTGAGCGATAAGAACGTGTTAGGTTACCGGGAAACTTCTTGTCAGTTACATTAGGGTCATTTTCAAATTCACCGATAGGTTCTATGATGTAAACACTTTCGTTTCCTTCGCCTTTTGATAATGCTGCAGCAAGTCCCGCACCATTGATATTTGCTGTGAAATAGATATGGTTCATTTTAAGATCTTTTTCGTAATTTGATTCCTTACCCGCTGTTAGCAAATCGCCAACTTGCAAATCTGCCTTTGACCCATGATAAAAAGGACCAGCGTCAGTCGGTCTACCTTGATATGAATGAGACAATTCACTATTTTTTCTAGCATTTGTAGTATCATTCATTGCTTCATAACATTTAGCGATAGTTAAATATAAAGTTGGATAAGCACTCTTAACATCATCATCATTAATTTTTAGAGCAAAGGCCAAGGATTTTTCCATCCATTTCAACTTATCATTAACATTATTTTGTCTTAATCCTAAATGATAAGCTGCAATAAATCTTTCATAATCATCACTTGTTTGGTTCCATGCTTTAAGAAATGCTTCGATGGCATCATCCAAATTCCCGCTTTCTTCTAGGGCCATCCCTTTCATACAGAGCTGGATAATAGGATTACTTGGATCAAATTTCATCCTCATCTTATTTTTCCTCCTAATTAACTAAATTTTTTATTACTACTTATGATACGGATCGCTCAACTTCTTAGTAAGCTCTGCTTCCTTTGTTACTCCATTTAGTCTACGAATTATTTCTTTGTCGAATATAATTTTGTCAATGAATGCTCGTATTAACAGATTAAACTCTATGCTTTTTGCCTATTAAGGTAATAGAAAGCACTATAGAAGATAACAAGGGCGTGCCTATATGACCTATTCATGCTAGAATAAAAATAAGAAACTATTGGAGGATGATATGATTATGAACCAAGAACTCGTTGAGATTTGCCTGCGTGTCAGAGATATTGAGGCTACTTTAGACTTTTATACTAATCTGTTCGATTTTGAAGTTGCCAGCCGCAGAGAATTCCCTGAAGATAAATTTGATTTAATTTATCTGAATTCTCCCGGTTCTTCTGTACAAATTGAACTCACTTATAATTACGATGCCGAGCCCTATAATGTAGGAAATGGCTTCAGTCATTTAGGTGTAACTGTCAGTGACTTAGAAAAAATGCATGAAGTTTGTAAAGCTTCTCCTTACGGAACAGGTGATTTAAGAGGACTTTCAGGCGGCACACCTTCTTATTTCTTTGTGACGGACCCTGATGGCTATCGAATTGAAGTAAAGCGTGCAAAATAATTTTTCGAATCTTTTAAATGTAAGCTTATTGGTTATTGCCAATATGCTTACATTTTTTTATTCCTTCTTATCATTATCCGCGTTTGATTGATTAACAAGCATCTTAAATTATCTCGTAAGCACCGAATCCTTTTGTTTGATAGACTCCCATTTCGTTTAAATAATTTCACAAGACTTCAATCGCGTATATCTCTAATTTTATTTTGCGTATATAAATCACACCTTATCACCACTCAAAATTTCTTATTAATTCATTACTATCTAAAAACCTCATTTACTTATGGTACGGTTCATTCCGAACAATTTTGAATCCACGATAGATCTGTTCAATTAAAACTAATCGCATCAATTGATGAGGTAGTGTCATTTTTCCAAAAGAAATAGGTGTATTGCTTCTTTTCATTACTGCATCGCTTAAACCTAATGACCCACCTATCACAAAAACAATCGTACTTTTCCCTTGAACGCCTAGTTGTTCAATTTCTTTAGCAAATTCTTCTGAAGTACGTTGTTTGCCTTCAATAGCTAGTGCAAAAACAAATGCTTGATCTGGAATCTTCGCTAAAATACGCTCGCCTTCTTTTTCTTTGACTTGCACCATTTCAGCTTCACTTAATTTTTCAGGTGCTTTTTCATCTGAAACTTCGATTAATTCTAATTTACAATAGCCTCCTAATCGTTTCGCATATTCTGCAATACCCATCTTCAAATATTTTTCTTTTAACTTACCCACAGTTATTATTTTGATGTTCAAAAAAGTTATCCTCCTATAATCACAGGTTATCCACAAAAGTTATACACATGTCCACAACTTTAAATCATTATATAGTGGTAGAATGCTTGTTCGACACTACATATATTGCATCCATCTCGCAATAACCACATTTTTGTTTTGAGTTATCAACAGGCAATAATTGGTCTAGTACCGGCAGTTCAAAACCTCCATAAACTGCGTCATCTAAAGCTTCTTCCACATGTTCCTTACAAGCTAAAATTTTATCCATCCACAACACCTTCCTCATTTTGTGGATAAATTATTTCGTCTCCACATACCTACCTCTATTATTTTACAGCACTTATCCACAATGTTCAAAACTTTTCACACTTACTTGTCCACAAAAATTTAAAAAACCAATTAAAAATTGGTTTATTTCATCATTTTTCCAGGTTAAAAAATTCGTTTCCAATTTTTTTACGAAGCCCTAGACTTTTTATATTCTACGCCTTATTCTTTTTATATAGAATCTTCTTTTCTTATTACTAAACTGCTAGGAGGAATTTTTTATGAGAGAATATCAAAATAAAACTGAATTAATAAACACCATTAAAGAACACTACCAAAAATACATTACCGAATTTGATTCTATCCCTGAAGAATTTAAAGACAAGAGAATCATAGAAGTAGAACAAACTCCTTCTGAAAATTTATCTTATCAGCTTGGTTGGATCAATCTCTTACTTCAATGGGAAAAAAATGAACAACAAGGAAAAACTGTTCAAACCCCTACTGAAGAATACAAATGGAACAATCTAGGTGGATTATATCAGTCTTTTTATCAAGAATATGGGAAATACTCTTTAGTAAAACAAAAAGAACTGTTAACTCAGTTAGTTGAAGAGTTCTGCCATTGGGTGGAAAGTCTCTCTGATACTGAATTATTTGAACCCGAACAACGAAATTGGGCTACTACAAAAGCCAAATGGCCTATTTGGAAGTGGATTCACATAAATACAGTCGCACCATTTACAAATTTCAGAACCAAAATTCGTAAATGGAAAAAAGTAATTAGCTAATGACAAAAAAATAGAGTCTGAGTTATTAACACTCAGACTCCATTTTCATTTTGAAATTTTATTATAGAGTTGGTTCTGAAGCAGTCATTGTGACTGTCGTTTTTTGAAGTTCACCATTACGATAATACTCGACTTCAATTTCTTTTCCAAGTTCAGAAGCATAAATTTCTTTACGCAATGATATTGAATCTGTCACTTCTTTACCATTGAATTTCACAATAACATCGTATTGCTCTAATCCAGCGACTTCAGCTGCTGAGTCTGGTTGAACTTCAGCTACTACAACACCAGAGGTAACATCTTCAGGTAATTTCAAGACTGTTTCTTGTTGTTGTTCAGATATTTCACTTAAATCCAATAAACTAATTCCCAATACCGGACGAACCACTTCACCATTTGCTTCCAATTGATTAATGATGCTAACAACGTCATTACTTGGAATAGCAAATCCCATTCCTTCGACAGTATCACTAGAGATTTTCATTGAATTGATTCCAATTACTTGACCAGCTATATTGATCAAAGCACCACCAGAATTACCTGGATTGATAGCTGCGTCGGTTTGAAGAGCTGTAACTTCCCAATCTACTACGCCATCGCCTGTAATATCCGTTTCAACACTACGATTTTTAGCAGATATAATTCCTTGAGTAACAGAAGAAGCAAAGTTTGTTCCTAGTGGAGAACCGATTGCAATTGCAGGTTCGCCAACAGTCACTGCATCTGAATCGCCAAAAGTAGCAACTGTAGTTACCTTTTCAGAAGGAATAGACAATACGGCTAGATCTGTCCAGATATCTGTTCCAATTAATTCAGCTTCAACTTTTGTGCCATCTTTCAAAATAACTTCAATTGCATCTGAACCATCGATAACATGATTATTGGTTACGACATAAGCTGTATCACCGTCTTTTTTATAAATCACTCCACTACCTTCACCCGCTGTTTGTAAGTTGTCTTCTTCCTCCTGCGCGTTGTCTGTCTCAAGTGCACCTTCTAGTCCTCCATCAGCTTGTGATTGCATATTAACAACTGATACAACTGAATCTTCTACTTTAGCAACAGCTTCTGTTACATCAGAAGTCACATCTACGCTGACATTGGTTGTGATCACTTCTCCTGTGTCTTTATCGACCATGCCTGTACCGGTTTCAGTATTGATTCCATTATCCGTTGCTGCTAAATATCCTCCGCCTAGTGCCGCTACTACAAGTCCACCTATTAGCCCTCCGACAAGTCCATTTTTCCAAGAACCTCTTTTTTTGTTTTTTGTTTCCTCACTCATTAATCTTCACCCCTCGTAGTCTTTTTATGATGCTAGTATAATCTTTACATTTGAATTTTATATGAAACTTTTGGGACATTTTTATTAACTCATTATTATATTAACATTAAATCTTCTTTACACGATAGTGAATGAACTTATATAAAATCGAAAACCTCTCTTGACCTTTAAGTCGAGAGAGGTTTACTTTTCAAACTTTAAACAACAAATAAAGATGTAGGTACGACTGGATCTGTATCAAATACTAAAAATTTGTCTTCTACTCCTGTTTCTTTTTCTTTTAAAATATTTACAGCTGTTAAATGTGCCAACTCTTTTAAATTATTGTCTTTACTTAGATGACCTAAGTAAACTCTTTTCGTAGCATCACCGATGATTTCAGCTAAAGCTAATGCACCATCTTCATTTGAAAGATGCCCTTTGTCTCCCAAAATACGTTGCTTTAAATGCCACGGGTAATTTCCCATTCGCAGCATTTCAAGATCATGATTGCTCTCGAATAAATACGCATCCGCATTCGAAACAATCCCTCTCATACGATCACTGACATAACCCGTATCAGTCAACATCACAAAACATTTATTGTCTTTATGAAAACTATAAAACTGAGGTGCGATCGCGTCATGTGAAACTCCAAAACTTTCCACATCTATATCGCCAATGGTCATTGTTTTTCCCATTTCAAACAAGTATTTCTGTTCCGTTTTAATTGTACCAATTATAGGGGTCATAGCTTCCCACGTTTGCTCATTAGCATAAACGTCTAGATGGTATTTTCTAGCTAAAACACCTACACCGTGTACATGATCACGGTGTTCGTGTGTGACTAATATCCCATCTAAATCTGCTACATTTCGGTCTATTTTTTTTAGCAATTCCGTTATTTTTTTTCCACTTAATCCACTATCAACTAAAATCTTCTTTTTTTCAGATTCTATATACGTTACATTTCCTGAACTTCCGCTGGCAAGAATACTAACCTTTAAACCATTACTTTCATTGGATACCATCTAAAAAATCCTCCTCTATTACCTCTATCATTTTACATCAAACTTATATAATTTCAAGTTTTCACAACGCAAAAAAAGACCCAGAGAAAGGCAGTGTGACAAGACATTTCTTGTACACCTCTTACTTTGGGTCCAACTTTAAATTAAGAAAATCGATTTTTTATTTTCCATTTCAATTTTTGAAGTTATTGTGCTTCAGATTCTTTAGTAGCTGGTGTCTCACTCGTTGGCGTTCGTATTATACTGCCGCTTAGCGCATCTACTCGCTCGATTTCAGTACTTCCACTGTTAACAATTTCAATGTACCATATTGGCGCGTACATGCTTAATTTCTGTAGCGAAAGTGTTTTCGAGTATGTTAATTTGGGTTTTCTTACGGTAGCATTTGCTTGTATTTCGTCATTTTGATATAAAATTTCGACGGCATTTTTATCTGTTATCAACTTTCGACTTTCTCCTTGAACGGTAACTGGGCCTGCATACGTTTGATCATAGGAGATAACTTCTTTCTTATTATTCAAATGAAATACAATTTCTGATGTTCCATCTGCAATCGGAATATTGTTCGCTATTTGAGCATACACTATTTTTTGCTCTGTTGGGCTATAGCTAAAATACCGATACTCTTCACCAAAGAAAACTTGATCACTTAACACATATTCATCTAGCAACTCAATATCTTCCTTAGTTAATTCTTGCTCTTCTGACAAAGCAAGTGGATTAGAAAGGAGACTCATGTAAAGTGAACCGTCTTTTTCAACTGTTCCAGAACGATTTTTTAACTTATCTACATTATCTTCTAATAAACTATTGGTTTCAGCTTGAACATACGGTACTTTGTTCTCAGTTTCTGAAAAATTTGGCAATTTAATATTCTCATTTTCCATTTCTTCCATAAAATCAATTAGTTGATTAGAACTGCTCGTATAATAATTTTTATTTTTATCTAAATACGTGAATATCAAAAAAGTATTTAGAAAGAGAAATGTAATAATAAAAATAATTTGAATTCGTTTAAAATCCATTTTACTGACCTCCTTCATTGAAAAGAAGGCTTTGAGCAAGTTGCCATTTACCATTGATTTTAACATACCAATTAGGCTCTAAGTTGATCACACGATCCGATTCCGTACTATTTATCCAAGTATAACCGATTTTTAAATCATCGATTTCTTCACTAGGATAGCCACTTGCCGATAGAGATTCCAAAATACTCACACCGCTTTGAAGTGTTTTTTGTTCTTCAACATCGGAAATAGGCGTTTGAGCAATAACTAAAGGAACTTGTAACCGTGACAATCCATCTTCAAAAACGGTTACATGAGTCGTTCCATAGTCAGAAAATTCACTAAACACTGGAAATCCTGCAATATAACGACGATAAGTGACTTCTCTCGTAGAATCATTATAGTCAAAATAATGAACATCCGAAGCCCAGTTTTCATACTGGATCAATTCGTTGTAACTTACTCTAAGCGTTTCTGTAATGGATAACTTATTTTCAGCATTTCGATTACGATAATACGTTAATATATCGGTGTTCTCATTTATTTGCAACTCACTCACGTAGTCATTGTAGCTAACAATATTTTCATCGTTAGCACTGTTTTCTCTTACTTCTGAAGTATCGTCAAATAACCGTTCAATAAATAATTGATTCGTTTGTCTTTCAACTAAATAACTTAAATAAGGCAATTCTATTTCCTCTGCTGAAGTATAAACTTGTTTGCCTTCATCTAGAACAGCATTTGCCAAATATGATATAGCATTTTCTTCTTCTATCAGTTTATCTATTTTACTTTGATCTATTCCTTCTATTGCTTCACTGTAAAACAACTTCGAATGTGTGTTATAAAAATAGATCTGATTTAAATTATCTTTTGAAAAATAGATACGATTAAACGACCGATCTTGGTATTCGCCTGCAAGATCATTAAATAAATCTGGGAAAACACCAAATGAAATATTTTCAACAAAAACCATTTCTAACGCATTGGTCTGACTTAACTTTTCTTCGTATTCTTCATTCGTTAATTCAATCGGTTCTTCAATCGTATCTACTTTCCATTTAGTAAATTCTCTAGTTATAGCCGTTACGATTTTTGTTTGAGTAAATGCATTTATTTCTCCATTTTTATGAAGGACAATTTGAGTTGGTCCAAATACTTGTGACATATCGCGTGCGATAGACACAGATGAGGTTGTTCCTTGATTCGCATTTGTTTCTTCATTAAATTGGCTAGGCATAGTCCATATCATAAAGGTTAGAAACAGACTCAATACGATAAGAGCTACTAGAACAACTTTTATTATTAAATCTTTCTTCATTCCCAATCATCCTCCTCATATGGAAGATACGGCAGTGAAATATAAAAAGTCGTTCCTTTTCCCTCCGTACTTTCTGCCCATATTTTACCTTTATGTTGATGAACAACTTCCTTAGAAATGGCTAAACCTAATCCAGTTCCACCCATTGAGCGTGCTCTAGCTTTGTCGACTCTAAAGAAACGATCAAATACATTTGCTAGATCTCGTTTTGGAATACCAAGACCTTCATCACTAATGCTGAAAACGACGCTATCATTTGTTTCGAAAAGTCCACAAGTAATCGTTCCTCCATCTGGAGAATACTTAATAGCATTATTCATGATATTATCTAAAACTTGAATCATTTTATCAGCGTCCACTTCAACCCATAATTGTCTATCCGTAAAGTTTCGTTTGATTAAAAAATCTTTTGTTGATTTGTCAGAAGATTGTATCATCATTTCAAAACGTTTGATGACATGATCAAACAATTCATTTACATTTAGATATTCTAAATCTAACGTGCCTTTGCCAGAATCCATACGGGATAAATCCAGCAGATCTTTGATCATTCGAATCATACGATCTGTTTCTTCTTGTGTCACTTGTAAAAATTGCGGAGCGATTTCCGGATCTTTCCATGCACCATCAAGTAACGCTTCTAAATAACTTCTCATACTTGTTAAAGGTGTTCTAAGTTCATGGGAAACATTTGAAACAAACTCTTTTCGCTCATTTTCTATTTTTTCTTGCTTTGTTACATCATGAAGTACACAAACGATTCCACTAATAAAACCAGTTTCTCTTTGAATAAGAGTAAATTCACCTCTTAAAGTTACGGGTACATCATCATTTGAAAAATCAAAATACATATCATCTTCATTTTCCAATAATTTACGCAACGTATATTCCTTATCTATTTTCAATACTTTTAAGATTGAAACACCTAGCGCCATTTCCTGGGAAATATTCAACATTTCCATAGCTTTGTCATTGATAATAACAATAACTCCTCTTCGGTCTGTAGCGATAACTCCATCTGTCATGTGTGTCAACACACTATTTAAACGTCTCCGTTCAGATTCTGTTGTTTCTTGGGCTTCCTCAACCTTAGTTGACAAATCGTTGATAGCCATAGATAAAATCCCCAGTTCATCTTTACTATAGACTTTAACGTGTCCGGAATAATCTCCATCTGCCATTTGAATGGTTTGTTGTGTCATTTCAGTGATTGGTTTTGTTATTGCCCGGGAAATAAAGAGTGCCAAAATAACGGTTAATGCGATTGCTATTAAAGAAGAATTAAGAAAAATGAGCGTTATTTCGCTGATTTGTTCATAGACACTTTCAATATTTGTCGTTAGCGCTATTACACCCAATATTTCATTTGAGCCATCACTTGCAATAATAGGAGAAACCAACTTCCAGATTCGGTCGTTGGTCGTTTGATCTCTGTATTGGCTAGTGACTGTATTTCCCAGCAGTAATGCTTGTTGAACATCCTTATCATTTGTTTTACTACCAACACTATTTTGCTGTGTACTATCACTAGTTCCTAATAAATAGTGTTGGGCATCAATGATCTGAACTTCTAAAATCCCATTTCCTGAGAAGTCTTCAATCAACCGTTCAATCTCGGTACTATCTTCTGCTGTTTCATCATCAAATAAAATAGGCTGAATAGTGTTATCTAAAAAACCTACTTGAAGTCTTTTTTCTTCTTGGAAATTAGTGACTAGCTGTGTTTCTAATTGTCTAACAAAATACGTTCCAATTAATTCTAATGCCACCAGTAATAGAATTATGAACACGAAAATTATTTTGAAATCAATAGATTGAAAAAAAGTGATTTTTTTCTTCATGAAACATTACTCCTGTTCAGGATTTCTTAAATAATAGCCAACTCCACGTCTTGTTACAAGCCAAGTTGGGTGACTAGGGTTGTCTTCTATTTTTTCTCTTAATCTTCTAACCGTTACATCGACTGTTCTTACGTCACCAAAATAATCGTAGCCCCAAACCGTTTGTAACAAATGTTCTCTAGTCATTACTTGACCTAAATGTTTAGCTAAATAGTGCAACAATTCAAATTCACGGTGTGTTAATTCAATTGTAGCCCCTCTTTTAGAAACAATGTATGCATCTGGATGAATCGTTAGAGCACCTACTTCAATATCATTTGTTTCAATTTCTTCAACAACAGGTGTCTTAGCGTTATCATGTCTTCTTAAGTTTGCTTTTACACGTGCTGTCAATTCTCTGTTAGAAAAAGGTTTTGTGACATAATCATCCGCACCAAGTTCTAATCCAAGTACTTTATCGATTTCCGAGTCTTTTGCTGTAACCATAATAATAGGCATATCATGATTTTTGCGTACTTCACGACAAACTTCTAGTCCGTCTTTTTTAGGCAGCATTAAGTCTAAAATGATAAGATCTGGCAAGACTTCTTCTACTTTTTCTAAAGCTTCTTCTCCATCATATGCAGTAAATACTTCATATCCTTCTTTTGTTAAATTAAATTTAACGATATCTGAAATTGGTTTCTCATCATCAACTACTAATATTTTTTTCAAAATGAAACCTCCTTGGAATTTCTACTTTTTTATGATTGTTTTTTTATATTAATGGTTTATTACTTTTCAATTAATTTGCTATAAGAATGACAAACTATTCTACCTTTCATTATACCGAACATACGGTAAGAGTGCAAAAACAAAATCAAGAGCTGTATATAGGCTCTTGATTTTGTATCATTGATTGGCTAATTTTTTAATAACCTTCAATAGTTAATGCAATTGTTTTTCCATATTGAGCTTCGACTTCATTATTTGGTTTGAATACGTAACGGTAATTTTCATTTTCTCCATTTATCACAATGACTGGTATAAACAATCGGCAACCGCGACTAAGTAGGTATTCCTTATCGAACTTTACCAGCGGGTCTCCTTGTTTAACAGTCATACCTTTTTTTAAATGCGTTTCAAAACCTTCTCCATTTAAGGTTACTGTATCTAAACCAACATGTATGAGAACTTCTAATCCATCATCTGTGCGGATTTCAAACGCATGAGATGCATCTGCTACTTGAAACAACTTTCCACCAATAGGTGCGCAGACTACATTAGAAGTCGGAATCATAGCAAAACCTTCTCCCATCATTTTTTCAGAAAACACAAGATCTGGCACTTCTTCTACAGGTATCACACTACCATCTGTTACAGCTACTAATGATGCCTTTTTCTTCCCTAGCAATTCGCTTTGTGCTTCTTTTTTTGAAGATAAGTCCATTCCAATAAATCCTCCAATATCTATCTCTTTTTTATTCATTTTTTGATCTTTCCTCATTATTTATTTTATCTTTAATTGTACCGGATTCTAAATGCTTTGACCATCTTTAAAAAAATCTATTTGAATTCATTCGTTATTTAATCCAACGGTAATTAAGAACTTTAAGTTTGTCTTCTCTTTTATACGTTAGTCAAACTTTACAATAATGCGATTTCATTTTATTTGGCTATTCCCATATTTAATGGTATTCTTATAGAAAATAAAGGTAAACTGATACTCGTTGATAAAATGAGTGGCTACTTTACCTATTTCTTATTAAGTTAAACCAATTTCAACTCTATCTTTAATGAAAGGAGCGTAAAAGCTAAATGTCAATCGAATTTATCATAGCTATTGGTATCGTGGTTTTAGCCTTGGTTGCTTTAGTTATTGTCGGAATACTCATTGGTAAAAAGGTAGGGAGTTTGATGAAAGAAATTAATTCAACTCAGACTACTGTTCAAGATCAAATAACTCATTTTACAAAAGAAACAGATGCTATAACAAGTAAAATAGACCATATGACCACTCGAGTAGATAGTATGACAAAAGATGTAGCTGTTAAACAAGCTTATATTTCTGATTTTACTCAGACAACAGCTGATTTTGGAGATTCTATCAACGATTTAAAACAAAATAGCACTAAAGTCGCTTCATACTTTCTTTCTAGTTCAAGGAGAAAAGTAACAGTTACTCCTCCTCGAATAACCAAAGTTGGAAAAACTGCTTTAAAGATGTACCAGAGTAGAAAAAACAGAACAAAAAAACGTTTTTCATTTAACTAAACTAAATCAATTTAGAAAAGGGGAACTTTGTTATGGCTAATAGTTTTACTAGAACTTTATTTGTAGGAGCTGCTGCTGCAGTTACTGCTTTATTACTCGCTCCTAAATCAGGAAAAGAATTACGACAAGATATCAAAACGCAAGCAAACGATTTGAAAGACCAAGCAATGGATCAAGTAAACAGTTTTGCTGATGAAGTAAAACAAAGTTACAAAGAAGTTGAAGAAGAAATCAGTTATACTGATCCTGAATTAGCTGCTACTATTGAAGATATTGAAACAGACTTAAATTTACACTCTGAACCACTTGATAATTCAGAATTTTCAGGTGCTGTGGAAGTTCCACCAACATCTGTAGTTGAAGACTTATCTAATGCTCCTGACTTATCTGTTGAAGATAGACGTGGACAATTATAAACCTAAAAAACACTCCCGCTAATGAGCATATCATTAGCAGGAGTGTTTTTCCTTTTTATAGCTATTTAGCTGGGTCTATAATTTTTAGTGTTGATAGATTATTCAAAATACTCACTAAAGATTTCTGGGGGAATAGGGTTGCTTGTAGCCCTGTATAGGATTCAATGAGAATTATAAACCGTTAGCGCTTCAGCGATCACGGTTTATTTGAAGCTTGAAAGTCTGTAAGTCTACAGGTTTACAGGCGGTCCCATGGCTCCACAAGCAAACGCGTCCATTCCAGAAGAAATTTTATTTTGAAGCATCCAACCATTTGTCGTACAACCATTTAACTAATAGAGAACTGGTACTAGACCCTTTAAATCATTAATTTATTTTTTCGTTAGAAGGAGATTCTTGACCGTTTGTCCAATATCTTTACTATGACAGATATCTGAAATAACAGCCACTCCGTCTGCTCCTGAAAAACGAACGTCATTAGCATTTTCTTCTGTAATTCCGCCTATACCCACGATTGGGAAGTTACCAATCTGTTTTCGCATAGCCTTTAAAAAATGCAAGCCCGCAGGAGGTTTCGCATCTTTTTTAGATTGCGTTTTATAGATTGGTCCAATTCCTATATAATCTGCTCCATTAAGTAGGGCATGTTCCATTTCTTTAGAACTGTGTACAGAAACACCTACTATTTTTCCTTTCGCTTTTTTACGAAATGTAGCAAGAGCTAGATCTTCTTGTCCAATATGAATACCATCAGCATCTAGTTTTAGTGCAAGTTCAACATCATCGTTGACGATAAACGGCACTTGATATGCTTGACACATTTTTTGGCAAGTACGGGCAAACTCTTCATAAACGATACCTGTTAATGCCCCTTCACCTTTTTCACGTAATTGGAAACATGTAATTCCTGCTTCCAATGCTTCTTCAAGTGTTTTCAAAGGGTCTTTTGTACAGTTCATTGTTCCCATTATAAAATAGACGCTCAATATATTACAATCCACTTACTTCTACCTCACAGATTCCTTGTTGACGATTATAAGCAAAGTGATTTGTTGGTCCATGTCCATTTCCAATATGAAGAGGAGTAGAAATGGCTAAATGAATAAATTTTTTCGCTTCAATGATCGATTCCTTTATCGATAGTCCTTTTGCTATATTTGCTGTAAGTGCTGCTGAAAATGTACAACCTGTTCCATGTGTATCTTTTGTTTGGATACGAGGGGTAGTTATTGAAAAAGAGTCCAGACGAGAATACACTCTGTCTGTTGCATGTTCTCCATCTAAATGACCTCCTTTGATAACGACACATTCAACTCCCATTTGAAGAATTTCTTGTGCAGCTTTTTCAATATCTCTAACCTCTTTAATTCGTCTACCTGTTAGCAGTTCTGCCTCAGGAATATTAGGCGTACAAATTGTTGTATAAGGAAAAAGTTTTTTTATTAACGTTGTTACTGCTTCATCCTGTAAAAGACTTGCTCCGCCCTTAGCGATCATCACGGGATCAACGATCAATGGGATGTTTTGTTGTTGTATAATTTTAGCTACAACTTCAATAATTTCAGTTGAGAATAACATGCCTGTTTTAATAGCTTTTATAGGAAAATCATCCAACACAGTTTGTAATTGTTGCTGTACAAAACTTGGAGATACTTCAAAAATGCCGTGGACTCCTAGTGTATTTTGGTCAGTTAATGCTGTAATGGCTGTTGTTCCAAATACACCAAGTTCTTGAAATGTTTTTATGTCTGCTTGAATTCCAGCACCACCACCGGAATCTGATCCGGCAACTGTTAATGCAATCATTTCTCAACCTCCGCTAACTCTTGTAATGTGTTCATAAAGTGTAAGGCAAGCGTCCCTACCTCATTTGTACTATGCTCAGCAGCTTTTTTATAATCTTTTAGCGTTGTTGCTAAATCTTGCATTTGATTTGTACCTCCAGTAGCAAGAGATGCTGCACAAATAGCACTTAGTAAACAACCTGTACCTGTAATATGTGTTGTTAGCTCTTTTCCTCCTGAAATATACAGTTCTTCATATCCATTTGTTATAAAATCTGATTCACCAGTTACAATAACAAAGCACTTATACTGCAAAGACATCCGCTTTGCTACTAGAGCAATATCTATTTCACCTGTGCCACTGTCTACACCTTTTGATTGCCAAACCTCACCTGCAATGGCTGCTAATTCTCCTGCATTACACCGAATCAAATTAAACTGAACATTTTTTAAAAGTAGCTGAACCAATTGTTTCCGGTAACTTGTGGAACCAACGCCTACAGGATCCAACACAATAGGAATGGTTAATTCATTGGCTTTTTCCCCAGCCAGCATCATAGCTTCTGCTGTACGGTCGTTCACAGTACCAATATTAATAAGCAATGCTTGAGCAATCGACACTATTTCAGTTACCTCGTTCACTTCATCAGCCATAATAGGTGAAGCACCGACTGCAAGTAAACCATTCGCAGTAAAATTAGCGACCACATAGTTGGTCATGCAATGCACTAAAGGAGCTGTCTTTTTTATTTGGGATAACATTTTTCATTCCTCTTTCCCACAATTTTTTGTCTACCATCTTGAATAACTGCTTTCTTAACCTTATTAGTTCTATCGATCTATCTGTCATTTCTTTTCAAAAATTACGACGCTCACTCCTCCTTTATTTTGGACGTAAGCAAAAAGCCTCTACAAAAATCGTAGAGGCTAAAAAAGTGTATAAGAAAACCACTAATCGCTCCCTACGTCAGTATTAACTAACAGGTTCAAAGGGTCAGGTTTTAACCTTCTCAACACAAGTGTGTCCCCCCGCAATTAAAAGTTTTACAAAAGAAAAGAGCTCCCCATAAAAAAGGAGAGCTCAGTACGTATAATGTAAGACATATGTACATCGTGCTCCCTACGTTAGTGTTAACTAACAGGTTCAAAGGGTCAGGTTTTAACCTTCTCAACACACATGTGTCCCCCTGCAAAACATTTAATTACTTATAATCTTACTACAGACAAACTATTTAATCAATTCTCTTAAGTAAGCAGAAATTAAGAGTACAAAATGCTTAATTAATGAATAGACTGAAAAAATCTATTCATTAATTAGCAATATTTCGATCTTTTTCTGTTAGTTTATTTATGCTACTTTATTAACCCATACAGATATGGATCCACCTTCTACAAGAAAATGACCATTTCCTTCTTCATCAATAGTTACTGTCTCCTTGCAATGCCCTAAATAATCTTCATAAACGAATCCCTTTTTTTCTTTCCCTACAAACATATCTTTATATCCAGCTTCACTATTTGAAATGACTATAGCACATCCTGTGGGGTGCTCTTCATTTCCTGAACGTGTCCAGCCAATACAATTACCATGGTCAAAATAATCTGTTTGATCTCCATATGCATACTGTTTTTTTGCATAAAGTAATTTATCAATCATTTCACGATGTGGTTCAATAGGATTTTCTCCTTTTATACCATAATAATCACCATAAAAGAGCACAGGATATCCTTCTTTCCTTAGCAAGATGACTCCATACGCTATAGGCTTAAACCAAGGTTCAACAAATGATTCAAGTGATTGGTTTGGCTGTGAATCATGATTGTCTACAAATGTTACAGCTTGCATTGGATTGTTTTTAATTAATGTTTGATCAAATAAATGTGTTAAATCAAATTCTTGACCCATTTTAGAAGCTTTTTCTAATTGATGGTGTAATCCTACATCAAATAAATCCAACTTGTAATCTTGGCTATCTAAATAACTCTTCAGATTTGTATAGTTTTGGTCCCAGTACTCTCCTACAATAAAGAATTGTTTGCCAAATTTAGCTTCTATGCTTTCACGTAGCTCAGAAATAAAATTCTCATTTATGTGTTTAACAGCATCTAACCTAAATCCATCAACTCCAGTTTCTTCAATAAACCAGTTGGCCCATTTTTTAGTTTCTTCAATGACCTCAGGATGACTATAATCAATATCCGCAAACATCAAGTAATCGTAGTTGCCGTATTCATTATCTACCGTCTCATCGTCTGCCCAACCCTTATGTTGACCTTCAATACGATAAATGGCTTTTTTTTCAGTCTCTTGATTGTAGTCTGTTCCAGAAAAATGATACCAATGCCATTGAAAATCAGAATACTTTCCTTTTCTGCCTGGAAACGTAAATTCTGTCCATCCTTCAATTTCATAAACATCACTAATCTTTTGATTACGATCATCCGGATTCACTTCAACCGCTTTAAATCGTTCAGTTCCATCTGCACCTGCTTTATGGTTCAAAACGACATCTGCATAAACTTGTATCTCATATTTATGTAGCTCTTCAATAGCTGCAATTAGTTCTTCCTTAGTGCCATATTTAGTGCGTGTAGTACCTTTTTGATCAAATTCCCCTAAATCATATAAATCATAAATACCATATCCGTTATCATTCTTATCCATACCTTTAAAGCAAGGGGGAATCCATACACTTGTTACACCTATTTCATGTAAATGTTTTGCATCTTCTTTTAACCGTTCCCAATGCTTTCCATCATTTTCTACATACCATTCGAAATACTGCATCATCAGTCCATTTTTATGCATGATCTTCATCCTTTCGATAACTAATCCATTATTTAGCTCATTACCTAATCTCTTGCTTGCTCAAAAATTAAACTTTAGTGATTTCAGCAATTTTACCATTTTTCTATCAAAAAGAATAATAACAAGAATTTCTTTTACAAGTCACATTAATCGACAACCAATTCAAAACCAAGTATAGTTACTTTATCAAATAAAGGAGGTTATCTAGATGAAAGCATTGGATAGTATTGCATTAGCACTACTAATTGTTGGCGGTTTAAACTGGCTCTTGGTCGGACTATTTGAATTTGATCTCGTTGCTACAATTTTTGGCGGACAAACATCGTTGTTATCTAAAATCGTTTATATCATCGTTGGTTTATGTGCATTGTATTCCTTAAAATTCTTCCCTTTATTAAATTCAGATCGCAAAGATAGACACTAATAAATTTTGAAAAAGGGACTCAACAGTAAACTGTTGAGTCCCTTTTTTGCATATCCACTTGATTCTTCTACCCAAGAGCTACATCTAAAATCATCATGATTGTAAAACCAATCATCAACCACATAGATGCTAAATCTTTATTACCATTTTCTTGAGAACCAGGTATAACTTCCTCTGCAACAACAAAAATCATAGCTCCAGCAGCGAAACTTAAAGCATATGGAAGTAATGGCTCCATTACTGTAACGGCTAGTACCCCTACTATAGCGGCGATTGGTTCAACAGCACCCGAAAGTTGACCATAGTAAAAACTTTTTGCTCTAGACATGCCATCACGTCTTAGAGGCATGGACACAGCCGTTCCTTCTGGGAAATTTTGAATTCCCATACCGATTGCTAAAGCAACCGCTCCAGCGATAGAAGCTTCTGGATTACCTGTTGCAACTGATCCAAAGGCAACCCCTACTGCTAAACCCTCAGGTATATTATGCATCGTGATCGCTAAAACTAATAATGTACTACGTTTTCTCTTTTGAGGATTGACCCCTTCTGCTTCTGTTGGAGGCATATTAGGATTTAAATGAGGTAAAACATTATCTGCACTCCATAAAAAGATACCACCTAACATGAAACCAATAGCAGAAGGCATCCATGCTGGTAGCGGACCGCTTTCAGCCATTGAAAGAGCCGGTGCTAAAAGTGACCAAAAACTTGCCGCAATCATTACTCCTCCAGCAAAACCAAGCATACCATCCATTAATTTTTGGTTAACATTCTTAGTAGAGAATACTAAAGAAGCTCCTAAAGCTGTCATTCCCCATGTAAAGAGCGTAGCAATTATCGTTTGTACTAGTGGACTTAATGAACTCATAAATTCAATCAATTATTTCACTCCTTTTAATAATAGCCAACTATTTTATTCTTCCTATTCAGTATAATGCTCTTTTATTTTTTTCACAAACAGTTGAATGTAGAAGCAATGAACAAATAAAAAAGAGACGCAATAAACGTTTTCAAAATGCTTTCGCACCAACGTTTATTCGTCTCGTGGGTTTGGCACCCAATGGGCTGTGGGGGGTTCGAACCCTCGACCCGCTGATTAAGAGTCAGCTGCTCTACCAACTGAGCTAACAACCCATTTTTTTACCTTTTCACTTACAAAATATAGTTTAACACATTTTATTGCTTTTATGTAAAAAAAATAGCCAAAAAAGATCCTTTTTCTAACTTTTATCAACTAAAAAAAATTAACCAAACAAAAAAGCTTTTTGCTTGGTTAACCGTTAATTTATTAGACTTGTGCCCAAACACTTTCTAAGATGTTTGTTTGGTCGCGATCAGGTCCAACTGAGAACGTTGAAATACGAACACCCACTAATTCAGAAATGCGGTGTACATAATTTCTTGCGTTTTCAGGAAGCTCTGATAGAGTACGACATCCTGTAATATCTTCACTCCAACCTGGTAATTCTTCGTAGATTGGTGTACATTCAGCTAGCTCTTTTAAACTTGCTGGATAATGTAGAATTTCTTCTCCATTGCGTTCATAAGCTGTACAAATCTTAACCGTCTCTAAACCACTTAAAACATCAATTGAATTTAAAGAAAGATTAGTGATTCCAGATACTCGTTTTGAATGACGCATCACTACAGTATCAAACCAACCAATACGACGTGGGCGTCCAGTAGTTGTACCATATTCACGGCCAACATCACGGATGCGTTGTCCTACTTCGTCAAATAATTCAGTAGGGAACGGACCATCTCCCACACGTGAAGTATATGCTTTACATACGCCGACTACTTTATCGATTTTTGAAGGACCAACACCACTACCGATAGTTACTCCACCAGCTACTGGATTAGAAGAAGTAACGAAAGGATATGTACCTTGATCAATATCCAACATAACCCCTTGAGCTCCCTCAAATAAGACACGTTTACCATCATCTAAAGCATCATTTAATACTACTGATGTATCACAAACATACTGTTTAAGTTCTTGTCCATATTGATAGTACTCTTCGAAAACATCTTCAAAGTCAATTGCAGTAGAATCATACATTTTTACAAAACTACGATTTTTTTCTTCTAAATTAATGCGCAAGCGTTCTTCAAAAATTTCTTTATCTAGTAAATCAGCAATTCGGATACCGATACGAGCCGCTTTATCCATATATGCTGGTCCAATTCCTTTAATCGTTGTTCCAAGTTTTTGATCACCTTTAGAATCTTCTTGTAATTGATCTAATTGAATATGATAAGGCAGGATAACATGAGCACGATCAGAAATACGTAGGTTCTCTGTTGTTATTCCTTTGTCATGTAAATAAGCTAACTCTTTAATAAGTGCTTTGGGGTTTACAACAACACCATTTCCAATAACACTGATTTTATCTTTAGAGAAAATTCCTGATGGGATTAAATGCAATTTGTACGTTTCACCATCAAATTGAATAGTATGTCCGGCATTGTCGCCGCCTTGATAACGTGCAATGACTTCCGCATTTTCACTTAGAAAGTCTGTAATTTTACCTTTTCCTTCATCGCCCCATTGTGTACCAACGACTACTACTGAAGACATATGAACACCTCATTAAATTTTTTTTTACCCAAATACTTATTAATTTTAGCAGTAAATGATGATTGTTTCAATAAAAAAGCGAATATTTAATTTTATTTTAACTAAAATAACCGAAATAAACGAACATTATTTTTTAATTGCTAAAAAAAAAAGACAAAATGCGAACAATATTTCGCATGAGTCTTTTTTAACGTTGAGCCATATCATCAGGATAATAGCTTAATGAAGAAAATTTATTGTATTCTTTTATAAATAAAAGTTTAACTGTACCCCTTGCACCACTTCTATTTTTTTCAATAATAACTTCTATCACATTGTCTTCACCGGCAGATCCATGATCGTCATCATCATCTTCTCCCTCTTCACGATCATAATAATCGTCACGGTATAGGAAGGCTACAATATCAGCATCTTGTTCAATTGATCCAGATTCACGAATATCACTTAGTACTGGACGTTTGTCTTGCCGTTGTTCCACACCACGTGATAATTGGGACAATGCTATAACAGGAACTTTTAATTCTTTTGCTAATTTTTTTAACTGACGAGAAATTTCAGAGACTTCTTGTTGTCTGCTTTCACGTCCAGTACCTTCAATTAATTGCAGATAATCAATCAATACCAATCCAAGATTGCCTTTTTCTTGTTTTAATCGACGACATTTAGCACGAATTTCAGCTATTCTAATTCCTGGTGTATCATCGATGTAAATATTGGCTTTTGATAAACTACCCATAGCTACAATCAGGCTTTGCCATTCTTCTTCTGATAACGTTCCAGTTCTCAAATGGCCAGCATCTATACTTCCTTCTGCACAAAGCATCCGATTGACCAATGATTCTGCTCCCATTTCTAAACTAAAAATAGCAACTGTTTCATCCGTCTTTGTTCCAATATTTTGAGCAATATTTAAAGCAAATGCCGTTTTCCCTACAGCGGGACGCGCAGCTAAAATAATTAATTCTTCTTTTTGTAGTCCAGCTGTCATTTTATCTAAAGCTTGATAACCAGTTGGCAAACCTGTAATTTCTTCATTGTTTTGATAAAGTTGATCTATCTGAGCAATAGAACTATTCAACACGTCTGAGATGGCTAAAAAACCGCTCCTGTTACGTCTTTCAGATACTTCAAGAATACTGCGCTCTGCCTCGTCTAAAATGGAAGCTAGCTCGTCTCCTTCTTCATACCCTTTAGTCACAATATCTGTTGCTGTGTGGATCAAATTTCTTAAAATCGCTTTTTGTTCGACTATTTTTGCGTAATATTCCATATTAGCAGCTGTTGGGACAGACACCGCTAACTCGGCTAGATAAGCCATTCCGCCAACGTCTTCTAACTGATTTTTAGATTCTAGTGCATTGGTTACCGTAACGATATCAATAGCTTCATTATGATTATTTAATTCTAGCATTGCTTGAAAAATTAATTGATGTCCTCGGCGATAAAAGTCTTTGGACTCAATAAATTCTAAAGCACCGACAACCGTTTCAGGATCTAAAAATATTGAACCTAAAACTGCTTGTTCTGCTTCTATACTCTGTGGTGGTAAGCGATCTTGAAAAGCTTCTTGTGCCAATAAATTCTCTCCCTTTCACTATCAACAGTACGATTATTTTCCATAAATAGTTGTATTCAATTCTATTATTTTACCTTAAAAAGACTTGAAATACAATCTAGAAAACAGAACATTCGTTCCGTAATCGTTAGTTTTAAAAAAAAAAGTATTTGACTCTTATCATGCTACTGAGCCAAATACTTTTTTACTAATTTAATTTTCTGGTAAAACTCTTACTGTTATAGTTGCAACTACTTCTGGGTGAATTTTCACATCAATTTTCATTGACGTTAAACTTCTAATAGGGACAGGCAACTCAATTTTACGTTTATCAAGTTTTATGTTTAACTGTTTTTGAGCTGCAGCAGCGATTTGTTTTGTTGTAACAGAACCAAATAAACGACCATCTTCAGCAGCTTTTGTTTTGATCTCAATGGCATTTTCATCTTTTTCGAGAAATTCTTTTACCTGTTTAGCTTCTTGTAGAATCTCTTCTTCTTTTTTCTCGTCGGCTTTTATTTTACCGTTTAATTCACTAATACTAGCTGAAGTAGCTTCTTTCGCTAAGTTATTTTTCAATAAAAAGTTATGTGCGTACCCATCAGCAACGTTTTTTACCTCGCCTTTTTTTCCTTTACCTTTTACATCTGCTAAAAATATAACTTTCATACGTTTATTCCTCCTTAGTTTTGTTTAAAATAACCTCACGCAATTGTTCTTTTGCTTCTTTTATCGTAATGTTTTCTAATTGCGTAGCTGCATTAGATAAATGTCCGCCACCACCTAGCTGTTCCATAATAACTTGAACATTTATTTCACCTAAACTGCGGGCACTAATGCCAATTTTATTATCTGTACGCTTAGTAATGACAAAAGCTGCATCTACATTAGACATAGAAAGCATTGTATCAGCTGTTTGTGCTGCTACCACTGTATCATAAATAGTATTCTCTTCACCAACAGCAATGGCTATATTTTTAGTCACAAATTCGATGGTTTCAATTAAATGACTACGAAGCAAGTAAGTTTCTTTATCTTCTTTTAATAATCGTTGGATCATAACTGCATCTGCACCACAAGACCTTAAATAACTTGCAGCGTCAAAAGTACGAGATCCTGTTCTGAGAGAAAAACTATTGGTATCTACAATAATTCCACCTAATAACGCAGTAGCTTCGATCTTATTTATAGGGTCAGCTTCTTCTGATTGGTATTCGAACAGTTCTGTAATCAATTCAGCTGACGATGAAGCATAAGGTTCAATGTAAACTAAAGCTGGATTTTCTGGAAAAGCTTCTCCACGACGATGATGATCAATAACAACTACCTTATTTGTTCGAGAAATTAAATCTGGAGCTATACCCATAGATGGACGGTGGAAATCGACTAACACAACTAAACTATTATTTGTAATCATTTTCTCAGCAACAGCAGGTGATATAATATAACGACTAATTTCATTGTCCTTTTCTACTTCTTTCATTAACTTGGAGATATCCTTGCTAAATTCATCTGGATTTACAATAACCCAAGCTTCTTTGTTGTTCATTTCGGCAATTCTTCTAATGCCTAATGAAGCACCAATAGCATCTAAATCAGGATACTTATGTCCCATAATAAAAATTTGATCCGATTGTTTCATTAATTCTTGAAGTGCTTGACTAATCATCCGAGAACGAACACGTGTTCTCTTCTCCATAGGGTTTGTTTTCCCACCATAATAACGTGGTTCAGCATCATATCCTTTTACAACAACTTGGTCTCCACCCCTGCCTAGAGCTAAATCTAGATTACTTTGGGCTAATATAGATAATTCACTTAAATCTTCAGAACCATACGCAATACCTATACTCAACGTTAGAGGGAAATTTTGTTTTGATGTTCTCTCTCTAATTTGATCAACAATACTGAATTTTTCCTCTTCCATCTTAGCTAACGATTTTTTATGCATCATCACGATAAAGCGATCTTCTGTTATGCGTTTTAAGTACACATGATGTGATTTAGCCCAATTAGATAATTGAGTTGTTATAAAGTTATCTAAGTTAGATACATTTCTATCGGTCATTCCCTGGGTGATCTCATCATGATTATCAACAAATATATTTCCAATAACTATTTGTTCTTCCTCATACTTAGATTGAATGATAGCGTATTCTGTAATGTCCATTAGATAAACAACTCTAATATCTTTTTGAACAATGATTTGGAAAACTTTGTCGCCCCATTTCGCCTTTTTCAACCCAGAGTCTCGGCTTTCTTTGACAAGTAATGCTAATTCACTATCAACGTCTTCTAACTGTTTACCTAGCACTTCTTGGTAACCTAAATGCGATTGAAGGTAAGGGTTAATCCATTGCAATTGTAAATTCTCATTAAATAAAAGAATACCAATGGGCATCTTTATGAGAGCTTCTTGCTCTCCGCGCTTAATTCGAAAAGCTAAATCTGAAATATATTTTTTATTTTCAATGGATAATTTCTTTGCCAAATCATACAATAAAAATAATACTACTATAAAAATAACTAATAACGCTAAACCGATACCAACATTAGCGATAAATCCTAAAACAATTGTAACTAACTGAAACACCATTATAATGGCTATAATAGTTTGGATTTTTTTATCATTTAAGAATTCTGGAAGTTTTTCTTGAGATAGTTTCTTATTCATAACAGGCCCCTTTTTCCATCTCTCTCCTAATTAAAGTTCAACCTCTATTTTACCACTTGTTCTCTAAGTAGACAACTTGTTTCACGTGAAACATATTCTCCAATAAGTATTTTCAAACTCAAACCGATAGTTGAATTTAAAAAATAAAAAGAGTCGAGACATTTGCCTCAACTCTTCATCTTTTTATCTTTTTATTGTTCGTCAGTTACGAAAGGTAATAATCCCATAATACGAGCACGTTTGATTGCTTTAGTTAATTTACGTTGGTTTTTCGCGTATGTTCCAGTAACACGGCGCGGTAAAATTCTACCTCTTTCAGAGATAAAACGTTTCAATAGGTCAATATCTTTGTAGTCCACGTGTTCGATGTGGTTTGCTGCAAAGAAATCAACTTTACGGCGTTTCTTTCCGCCTCTACGTTGTTGAGCCATTTCATATTCCTCCTTTACGTCCCATTCTTTTTAGAATGGTAAATCGTCATCTGAAATATCAATCGGTTGTCCGCTCTTTTCAAAAGGATCAGAGTTGCCAAAGTTTTGATATTGTTGGTTACGGGGAGCTTCTTGTGAATTACTTTGTGTGTTATTGTTATAAGGTTTTTGTTGAGAACCATATGATCCCGATTGAGCTTGAGAATCATTTTGATCTTTACGCTGATCATTTTTAGATTTTGATTCTAATAATGAGAACGTTTCAACAACTACTTCTGTAACATATACACGTTGCCCTTGTTGATTATCGTAAGAACGTGTTTGGATACGGCCTTCTACACCTACTAATGCACCTTTTCTGGTGAAGTTTGCAAATGATTCAGCACTCTTTCTCCAAATCACACAGTTGATAAAATCTGCATCTCTTTCACCTTTTTGGTTTGTAAACTGTCTGTTTACAGCCAATGAAAAAGTTGCTACCGCTGTGCCATTTGAAGTGTATCTTAAATCAGCATCTTTTGTTAATCTTCCAACTAAAACAACATTGTTAATCACATTGTCCACTCCTTCCGATAAAAATGTTTCATGTGAAACATTTTTGCTTAGTCTTCTTCTCTAATTGTCATATGACGCAGAATATCAGAACTGATTTTAGACAAACGATCGAATTCGTTAATTGCAGCTGCATCATTAGCAGTAAGTTTTACGATATGGTAGATTCCTTCGTGGAAATCTTTGATTTCGTAAGCAAAACGACGTTTCGACCAGTCTTTAGATTCAGTGATTTCAGCACCATTATCTTTTAAAATAGTGTCAAAGCGTTCAACTAAAGCTGCTTTTTCAGCTTCTTCGATGTTTGGACGGATAATGTATAAAATTTCGTATTTTGCTGTTTTACTCATCTTGACTGTCACCTCCTTATGGACTTTGGCTCTTTTTACAGAGCAAGGAGAGTATTCTAATTAATGTTCCTTTAGATTACTCACGTCCGTTTAGTATAGCACATTTCATTCTAAACATCAATACTTGAATTGCACTTATATATAATCCTTTTCTAATGACTATGACTACATGCAAAACCATTTATTCTAATAGAAATTTTCTTTTAGCCACTAATATCATTTGTTAAATCATAAAAAAAATAGAGAGAATGATCTATTGATCTCATTCTCTCTACTCTTTTAGTCTTCAGTTAAATCATTGTTGCCTTCAGCATCATTATCAGAATTGTTTGAAGTATCATTTTCTTTAATCGATTCGTTTAGTTCACTGTCTTCTATAGACGGCGATTCTGAAAGGATTCCTGCTTCATCCATTTCTTCTTTGATAACTTCTGCATCTACTTTTGCCATAGTTGACACTTTGACATCTTCAGCTACTCGAATAACGCGTACGCCTAATGTTGCACGGCCCGTTTGAGATACTGCAGAAACATTAAAGCGAATAATAACACCTGTATTTGTTATCAACATGATATCTTCGTCGCCTTTGACAGTCGTTAATCCAGCTAGATTCCCATTTTTACTTGTGATATTAGCTGTTTTAATTCCTTTTCCGCCACGGCCTTTAATAGCATATTCACTCGCTTTGGTACGTTTTCCATACCCTTTTTCTGTAATAATTAAAACTTCCGAGTCCTCAGTTAATAGATCTACTCCAATGACGTAATCATTTTCTCTTAAGCGAATACCACGAACACCGCCAGCAGTTCTACCCATATTTCGAACATCATTTTCATGGAAACTCACAGCATAACCCATATGTGTTCCAATGATAATATTTTGATCTCCATTTGTTACAGAAACAGACATCAATTCATCATTTTCTTTTAGCACAATAGCTTTTAGACCATTGCTTCGGATATTAGAAAAAGCTTTTACATCCGTACGTTTAACTGTTCCAAGACGAGTCGTAAAGAACAAGTACAGTCCTTCTTCAGCTTCTCCTCTAACGTTTATAACCGCTTGAACCGTTTCACCAGAGTCGACTCCTAGTAAGTTAATAACCGGGATTCCTTTAGCTGTACGGCCATATTCTGGGATTTCGTATCCTTTCGAACGGTAAACTTTCCCATTATTCGTAAAGAATAATAAGGTATCGTGAGTAGAACAAGAAACTAAGGTTTCGATGAAATCATCATCATGCACGCCCATCCCTTGTACTCCGCGTCCACCACGTCTTTGTGATTTGAATTCAGAACTTGGAAGACGTTTGATATAACCTTTGCTAGTCAACGTAATCACAATATCTTCTTCTTCAATCAGATCTTCATCTTCCAGACTTAATACTTCTCCTACTAACAATTCAGTACGACGAGCATCTCCAAATCTTTCTTGAACTTCAAGAAGTTCCGTTTCAATAATCGTGTGTACACGTGCTGGATTAGCCAAAATATCAGCCATATCCGCGATCAAAGCCATCAATTCAGTATACTCTGCTTCGATTTTGTCTCTTTCCAAACCAGTTAATCGAACCATTCGCATATCTAAAATAGCTTGTGCTTGTTTCTCTGATAAACCGTACGTCTCAATTAAAGTCGTTTTAGCGATATCACCAGTTTTTGAACCACGTATAATTCGAATGATTTCATCAATATGGTCTAACGCTATTCTTAAACCTTCTAAGATGTGTGCTCGTGCCTCAGCTTTACGTTTATCGTAAGCTGTTCTTCTGCGAATCACTATTTCTTGGTGCTTCAAGTATTCTTCAAGAATTGATTTCAAACTCAATACTTTTGGAACACCGTTCACAATAGCTAACATATTAAAACCAAAAGACGTTTGTAAAGACGTTAATTTATATAGATTATTTAAGACTACACTCGCACTAACATCGCGTCTAACATCAATCACAACGCGCATACCATCACGGTCGGATTCATCTGCTAAATCAGTGATACCTTCGATTCGTTTGTCTCTAGCTAAATCAGCTATACGCTCTACTAACCGTGCTTTATTTACCATATATGGTAATTCATGGACAATAATGCGTTCTTTGCCATTTTTTAGTATTTCAATTTCAACTTTAGCTCGAACCATAATAGAACCTTTACCTGTTTCATAGGCTTTTCTGATTCCAGATTTACCCATTACTAATCCACCGGTTGGGAAATCAGGGCCTGGTATAGCTTCCATCAAATCAGCCGTGGTTGCATCGGGGTTATTCATCAAAATGTGTAATGCAGAAATAACCTCAGTTAAATTGTGCGGAGGAATATTAGTGGCCATACCAACAGCAATCCCAGTGACACCATTTACAAGTAGATTAGGAAAGCGAGCCGGTAATACATCTGGTTCACGTTCTGATCCATCATAGTTGTCATGGTAATCAATGGTATCTTTATTGATATCACGTAACATTTCTAACGCCATTTTTGTCATACGAGCCTCGGTATACCGCATTGCTGCAGCTCCATCACCATCCACTGATCCGAAGTTTCCATGACCATCCACTAACGGATAGCGGTAACTCCAGTCTTGTGCCATACGAACCATTGATTCATAAATCGCACTATCTCCATGAGGATGGTATTTACCCATAACATCCCCAACAATACGTGCTGACTTTTTATGCGCTTTATCCGGCGTCACGCCTAATTCACTCATCCCATATAAAATACGACGATGGACTGGTTTCAATCCATCTCGTACATCCGGCAATGCACGAGCTACAATAACACTCATTGCATAATCAAGGAAAGATGTGCGCATTTCATGGCTTAGTTCAATACTTTTTATATTCTCTTTAAATTCTTCAGCCATTCTTTATTGTCCTCCTATTTGGATTAAATATCTAAATTTTGTACGTAACGTGCATTTTCTTCAATGAATAGACGTCTTGGTTCAACACGATCACCCATTAACATATCACAACTTTTATCTGCTTCAATAGCATCATCAACTGTGACTTGTAACATCCGTCTGTTTTCTGGATTCATGGTTGTTTCCCATAATTGTTCAGCATCCATTTCTCCCAGACCTTTGTATCGTTGAATGACTGGTTTTGGTGAAAGAGGTATTTCTTTCAAATAATTATCCAGTTCTTCTTCTGAATCCAAGTAGACCATTTTTTTACCTTGGCGTACTTGGTATAAAGGCGGCTGAGCGATGTAAACATACCCCGCTTCAACTACTGGACGCATGTAACGATAGAATAATGTCAATAATAACGTACGAATATGTGCTCCATCGACATCGGCATCGGTCATGATAACTAATTTATGGTAACGCGCTTTAGAAACATCAAAATCATTTCCAAATCCGGTACCCATAGCGGTAAACAATGAGCGAATTTCTTCATTCGCTAAAATTTTATCCAATGTTGCTTTTTCAACATTTAAAATTTTCCCACGAATCGGCAAGATTGCTTGAAAGAGTCTTGAACGTCCTTGTTTAGCAGAACCACCGGCGGAATCTCCCTCAACAATAAATATTTCGCTAATAGTCGGGTCTTTACTCGAACAATCTGCTAGTTTACCAGGAAGATTACTGATTTCTAATCCACTCTTTTTACGCGTTACTTCACGAGCTCTTTTGGCAGCTAAACGAGCTCTAGCTGCTAATAAACCTTTTTCAACGATTTGACGAGCTACTTGTGGGTTTTCCATCAAGAATTTATCAAAATGCGCAGAAAATAAACGGTCTGTAATGGTACGTGCTTCAGAGTTTCCTAATTTGGTTTTCGTTTGTCCTTCAAACTGAGGATCAGGGTGTTTAATGGATAAGACGATCGTTAGTCCTTCACGTACATCTTCACCTGTTAGATTCTCTTCATTTTCTTTAATTATTTTGTTCTTTTTTGCGTAATCATTTATCACACGTGTTAAGGCTGTCTTGAACCCAAATTCATGCGTCCCACCTTCATAAGTGTGAATGTTGTTAGCAAAACTTAATAAGTTATTGTGATATCCGTCTGTATGTTGCAGAGCTACTTCAAGAGTGATGCCTTGTTGTTCACCTTCTAGAAAAATAGGCTCATCGTATAAAACAGCCTTATTTTCATTCAAGAACTCTACATAGCTCTTAATACCGCCTTCGTAGTGGTATTCTAGAAATTTTTCTTTGCCTTCACGTTTGTCTTCAACCGTAATTTTTAATCCTTTGTTTAAGAACGCTAATTCCCGGACACGTGTAGCTAATTTATCAAAATGAAATTCTACCGTTTCTTTAAAGATTTCAGGATCTGGAACGAATTTAACAGTTGTTCCATGTTTATCTGTTTCACCAATGACTTCTACATCATGAACAACTTTTCCTTGAGCATATTGTTGGTGATAGATTTTTCCGTCTTTGTGTACGTAAACATCTAAAGTTGTCGAAAGTGCATTAACTACTGAGGAACCAACTCCATGTAAACCACCTGAAACTTTATAACCTCCACCGCCGAATTTACCACCAGCATGAAGAATCGTAAACACGGTTTCTAATGCTGGACGACCTGTTTTTGCTTGAATATCAACAGGAATCCCACGACCATTATCAATAACGGTAATACTTTCATCTTTTTCAATGATTAAATTAATTTCATCAGCAAAACCTGCTAAAGCTTCATCAATTGAATTGTCGACAATTTCCCATACAAGGTGATGCAACCCTTCACTACTTGTAGAACCAATGTACATACCTGGACGTTTACGAACGGCTTCTAGACCTTCTAAAACTTGTATTTGACTCGCATCATATTCTTTTGCTCGATCTTGTTTGCTCTTTATTTCTTCAGACACACTCATTCACTCTCCGTTTCTACTTGTCCATTATCAATCAGAAAAATTTTGGGAGTTTCCAGCATATTTTCCTTTATTCCATCTAAACTAGTTGTCGTTAAGAACGTTTGAACTTTATTTTGAATTGCTTTCAATAAATGCGTTTGGCGCTCATCATCCAGCTCGGATAGGACATCATCTAGTAATAAGACAGGGTATTCACCAGTCATTTCTTTCATCAAATCGATTTCAGCTAACTTCACGCTTAAGGCTGTCGTTCGTTGTTGACCTTGAGAGCCATAGGTTTGAACATTTCTCCCATTCACACTAAACTTAAGATCATCTCTATGTGGACCGAAAACGGTTGTTCGCTGCTCTAATTCTCTTTGTCTACCTTGCGTATAAGCGTCCATTAAATCTGAATAAATCTGTTTTTTATCTGTTTCGTTTGTGATTTTCAAGCTACAAGAATACCCAATTTCAAGAATTTCTTTCTGCTTAGAAATTTCAGCATGAACAGGCTTGGCCCAATTCTCTAATTTTTTTATAAATGAAAAACGCTCTACTAAAATAGCCGCTCCAAACTCAGCTAATTGTTCCGTTAAAATATCCAAAAAAGTTAAATCTTTTACTTTTTTTAGACTTAATTGTTTTAGATAGCTGTTTCTTTGTTTTAAAAGATGCTGATACTGCACGAGATGATGTAAATAAATAGGGCTCATCTGCCCCATTTCCATATCTAAAAATTTTCTTCTGACAGAAGGCGAACCTTTTACCAAAGACAAATCCTCTGGAGCAAATAAGATAACATTTAGATTTCCAATGTATTCACTTAATTTTTTTTGCTCCAAATGATTAAACTTTGCCTTTTTTCCTTTTTTAGAAATAGAGATTTCAAGTGGAAAACTTGTGTTTTTCTTTTGAATTCTTCCACTCACTCGTGCAAATTCTTGTTCCCATCGAATGGTTTCTTTATCATTTGCAGTTCTATGGCTTCTTGCCATTGCTAATACGTAAATAGCTTCCATCAAACTTGTTTTTCCTTGGGCGTTTTCTCCTAAGAAAACATTGATTCCTTTAGAAAAGATAACTTCAGCATGTTCGTAATTTCGATAATTGGAAAGATGGATCTCTTTCAATAACATTATTTTTCTTCCTCATTTGTTTTAGCAGTTTCATTTTCTGACTGGATAAAGAATGTTCCTTCACCAGGTATTTCAACTACAGAACCAGGATAAAGTTTTTTACCTCTGCGATTTTCAACTTCGTTATCAAGAAGGACTGTATGTTCAGATAAATACCACTTTGCCATTCCACCACTGCTAATAATGTTTTCATGTTTTAAAAATTGTCCCAGTGTAATAAATTCACGATCGATTTTTATGGTTTTTTTCATTTTTTTTCACCTACTTTTCAATAAAATAAGCGTGGAGATAATCCACGCATTACGCTGCCGCTTATTAATACTATTATACTCTTTTTTTAGCAATAGTACAAATGAATCTAAAAATAACCCTACTATTATCGATTTTAAGCAAAAGATAAAAAAAGACCTTAAATCCTCCATAATTGCTTAAATCGAAAAAAACGTGGTTATTCGGCATATATTAAAAAAAAACTACTTTTTCAGTTGCCTGAAAAAGTAGTTTTTTCTGAATGTCCTTAAAAAGTTCGAACTGGAGTAATCAATTGAATAAAATCTTGATCGTTTTCACTAGGAACTAAAATAAATGGACGAACTGGTGAAGTGAACTTTATTTTAATGTCAGTTTGGCCAAAAGTTCTCAATGCATCCTTCATATAATCTGGGTTAAAGGAAAGTTCGATTGGTTCTCCTTCAACAGATTGATAATCTAATTCCTCATTAACATTTCCAACATCAGGTGAATTTCCAGAAATCTCGACCAAATTCGGATTGATCGTAATTTTTACAACATTATTTTTTCCTTCATGTGAAAGCAATGAAGCACGTTCGATTGAACCTAATAAAGAACTAGCATTAAAGCTGATTTCCGTTGAAGAATTATCAGGAATCAAACGTTTTGTATCAGGATAGTACCCTTCTAGTAAGCGAGAATAAAAATACATATTTTCTGATTTAAACAGTACTTGGTTTTCAGTGATCATCATTTCAATGGTATCAGAATTTTCATCTAGTGTACGAGACAACTCAATTAAACTCTTACCAGGAATAATAATATTGTATTTTTTTGAAGCTTGCTCATCATTCATTTCTAAAGGAATCACACGTTGGCTTAAGCGGTGGCTATCGGTAGCAACTGCTAAAAACTTACCATTTTCAATAACTATATTTACTCCTGTAAGTATTGGACGACTTTCATGAGTTGAAATAGCAATAACGGTTTGTCCGATTACTTGCTTAAATAAGTTTACAGGTAAAGTAAATGATTCTTTCGTATCAATAATCGGTAAGTGAGGGTAATTATTAGGATCTAGACCATTAATAGTAAATGAAGCTGTTGCAGAAGTAATCAATGCTTGGAAATGGTCAAGTATTTCAATAGTCATTGTTTCTTCAGGAAGTTTTTTTACGATTTCACTAAAAAAGCGTGCTTGTAAAACAATTCCTCCAGTTTTTTCAATAACTAATAAATTGTCTTCTTCAGATACAGGAATGAATGCTTCAATAGAAATATCTGAATCACTCCCTGTTAATGTCAATCCTTCATCATTAGCGATGATTTTCAAACCAGTCAATATTGGAATAGTTGTTCTCGAAGAAATTGCACGTTGTACATCGGATAAGCTTTTTAAAAAGGCACTTCTTTTAATTGTAAATTTCATTAAATTTACCTCCAAATATAGTTTAATTTATTTTAATAAGTTCTTTAGTAATAGTAGTAGGGCATGTTGATACTGTGGAAAACTAATGGAACCTTTTTCAGCACAAGGTTTTACACATGTGGATAACTTGTTGGTAAAAAAAGGATAACTCTATTAGTTATGCACATGTGTAAAAGAAAAAGATTACGTTAATTTTTTCTTTATATCGTTAATTTCTTGTTTTAATTGGTCATCGGTCGACAAAGCATGAACGATTTTTTCATAAGCATGAATAACAGTTGTGTGATCTTTACCACCAAATTCAGCTCCTATTTTAGGTAATGAATTTGATGTAAGTTCTCTAGATAAATACATAGCGATTTGTCTTGGTAAGACAATCGATTTAATGCGTTTCTTACCCTTAAGATCAGCAACAGATAACTGATAATATTTACTGACAGCATTTTGAATATCCAAGATGGTCAATGTGGTCGGTTTTGCTGAAGGTAGCATACTTTTTAAGGCATCAGCAGCGAGACTAGTTGTAATGTCACGACTTTCAATAGCTGCATAAGCTTGTACACGGACTAAAGCACCTTCTAATTCTCTAATATTTGAATCAATTTGACCAGCGATATAACTTAACGTGTCACCAGGAATTTCTAATCGTTCAGCATTGGCTTTCTTTCTTAGAATCGCAATACGTGTTTCCAAATCTGGTGGCGTAATGTCGACGGATAATCCCCATGCGAATCTTGATACCAATCGTTCTTGTAATTTAGGAATTTCATTAGGCAAACGATCACTAGTTAATACGATTTGTTTTCGATCATCATATAAAGCATTAAAGGTATGGAAAAACTCTTCTTGAGTTCCTTCTTTATCTGCAAAAAACTGAATATCATCTACTAGAAGCAAATCAACACTACGGTATTCATTTCTAAATTTTTCTTGTGTTTTGTTTTGAATGGAATTTATAAAATCATTTGCAAATGTTTCACTACTAACATATTTCACTCGTGCATCTGGGTTTAGCAGCAACATTTGGTGACCTATAGCATGCATCAAATGGGTTTTTCCAAGACCAACTCCACCATAGAAAAATAAAGGATTATAAATTGTTCCAGGTTCTTCTGCAACGACTAAAGCCGCAGCGTGAGCCATTTGATTTCCTTTACCTATAACAAACGTATCAAAAGTATATTTAGTATTTAATTGAATATCTTTTTTAAAGAGGGTTTTTTTAGGCACCTCATTACGCAAATTTTTATTTACTAGATTGCTGGCTTCTTGTTCATTTTTGATAATAAACAATGGAGAAATTTCACGACTGGAGTATTCATAAATATTTTCAACAATTCGAGTAGCTAAGTTATTTTCCCAATATTCTTTATGTAAAGAAGAAGGGACTTCGATAATAATGTTGTTATCAGTGATACGTATGGGACTTGCACTTTCAATCCATGTATCATAGCTAACTTTGGAGAGCGATTCTTTGAATTTTTCTTTTAGAAAAATCCAGAGTGTTTGTAAATCGTCCAAAATAGAACCTCCTTATAAAATGTGTCTAAGTCATTTTAGCACTTTTATAAATAGTTTTCCACAAGTAGTTTTTTTAGTAGAAAATTTGTCCACGGCCTGTAAATAAAGTTATCCACAAGAGATAATAGACAGTGTATAACTTTTTTTTACAACAGGATAATGGTTAGATTTGTGGATAACTATTACTATATAAAGATTGTTCTGCTAATGTTTATATAGGTTATCCACAAAAATATAATGGAGGTGGATAAGGTTTTTACACAGCGTGTTTGTATGTGGATAACCAGGTGATAACTAAGGGATAACAAAAATTAGAAAAAAGTCATACATAGCCTTGTGGATAACATTATGCACCTGTGGATATCTTTGTTTTGAATGAAAAAAGGGGATTAAATCTTATTAAGTCTTAATAAAGTAGAAGAAATTTTGGGTTTAGAAAAAGAATTTGCAAAAGATAGTTTCCTATTAAGTAAAAATATGCTATCATACTTGAGTGAATGAATAAAAATAGGGGAATTGTGCTTGACAAGACTATTTTTTCTTCGTTATAATAATCTAGACTGTCTTGGGATAATTTAAAATAGAATAATGAGAGATAGTTTTTACAGGAGGTGTATCACGTATGAAAAGAACTTACCAACCTAAAAAACGTAAACGTCAAAAAGTACATGGTTTCCGTAAACGCATGAGTACTAAAAATGGACGTAATGTATTACAAAGTAGACGCCGTAAAGGTAGAAAAGTATTGTCTGCATAGATCACTGAACGTTTCAGTGGTCTTTTTTTTTAGGATTTGAATAAAAAAGTACTCAGTGGTTGTTTAAATGTAAACAACTACGGAGTATTTTTGATACTTATTCCATTAAATGGGAACGGGTTTATATTAATTTATTATAGAGATGAGAGGTTATTTTAATGAGAAAAACCTATCGTGTCAAAAGAGAAGCTGAATTTCAAAAAGTTTTTCATCATGGCAAATCAACAGCAAATCGTCAATTTGTCATTTATATATTAGATAAGAAGGACCAACCACATTTTCGCGTTGGAATATCCGTTGGTAAAAAAATTGGAAATGCTGTTGTGCGGAACAAAGTTAAAAGAAGCATTCGACAAAGTTTAACAGAGTTGAAGCCGCAATTAAAAGCAGAAAAAGATTTTATCGTAATTGCTCGAAAACCAGCAGCAGAGATGACTGTGCAAGAAACAAAAAAAAGCTTGATGCATGTGTTAAAGCTTGCTAAATTATTAAGATAGATAGATTGATTGATTTATTAGAGTGGGGGACAAAACGTGAATAAACGTAAGCGATTACTTCTTTTGTTAGGAACAGTGCTGTTAGCTGTCGTTTTGGTAGGTTGTGGTACTTCACCTATTACAGAACAAAGCACAGGAATTTGGGATAAATATGTTATTTTTAATTTCTCTCGTGTTATTATTTGGTTATCTAATTTATTTGGTGGAAGTTATGGTGTAGGGATAATTGTTTTTACCTTAATTATTCGATTAATTCTTTTACCTGTTATGCATGGTCAAACCAAGAGCACTCGGAAAATGTCAGAGTTGCAACCACAATTAAAAGAATTGCAAACAAAATATGCTTCTAAAGATACAGATACTCAAAATAAGTTAAAAGAAGAAACTTCTAAATTGTATTCAGAAGCAGGCGTCAACCCTGTAGCCGGTTGTTTGCCACTACTCATTCAGATGCCAGTACTGATTGCCATGTATCAAGCAATAAGCCGTACAGAAGTTTTAAAAACAGGAAACTTTTTATGGATGAATCTAGGGGCACCAGATCCATTCTTCATCTTGCCTATACTAGCTGCAATATTAACATTTGCAACGACTAAGCTATCTACTATGAGTCAAGCAGAGGCTAACCCGACAACGACCACTATGCTTTACGTAATGCCCGCTTTAATCTTATTCATGGGTATCACGTTACCTAGTGCGTTATCATTATACTGGGTAGTTGGAAATGCGTTCTCTGTGGCACAAACATTATTATTAAATAATCCTTTTAAAATTAAAAAAGAGCGTGATGAAAAAATAAAAACTGAACGAGATCGTCAACGCGCTCTTGAAAAAGCACTAAAACCGAAGAAAAAGAAAAAAAGATAAAGCGTTAAAAATGGGGAGAATGGAGGCAGGCAGATGGATAAGTACACAGCTCAAGCTGAAACAATAGAGGAAGCTACTCAAAAAGCATTGAAGAAACTAGGGATTACTAAAAAAGAAGCTTCTATTGAAATAATAGATCCAGGCAGAAAAGGAATTTTTAAAATAGGTAAGAAAGATGCAGTTGTAACGGTCACTAAAATGGCAATAGATAACAACGCGAAAGAAATCTTTCAAGAAACTTCTATTAAAGAGGAAACTTTTAGTCCAGCATCTGATACAATCCAAGTTGAAACTGTACAAGAAAAAGCACCAATCTTGTCAGAAGCGAATCATTTAGAAACGGATCATCTTTCTACCGTAACTAACACGGAACGAAATGATGAGCAAGCGATCAAAATGGTAGCAGATTACCTTCAAGACATCACGCAAAAAATGGGTATTTCTAGTACAGTCACGGTAGAAGAAACAAAAGACCAAATCGTATTTCAATTTAAAACAGAAAAAGCGGGTTTGATTATTGGGAAACATGGTAAAGTATTAAATGCTTTACAATCGTTAGCTCAAGTGTTACTTCATCGTCATGCTAAAACAAAATTTGTTGCTATTGTGAATGTTGGAGATTACCGAGAACGCCGTGAAAATGCTTTGAGAGAGCTAGCTGAACGAACTGCTTTGAAAGTTCGACGTACAAAGCAACCTGTATTCCTAGAACCTATGCCTGCTTCTGAAAGAAAACAAATTCATTTTTATTTAAGTAAAGATGATTCTGTTATTACTCATTCTGAAGGCAATGAACCTCACCGTTATTTAGTCGTTGAATCAAAGTAACTAAATATTTTTATAGAGAAAATAGTAAAAGAAAGAATTCGGGCAGCACAATCAGCCGAATTCTTTCTTTTTTTGTAGTATAGTTGCTTTCTAATGCAAAAGTCTCATAGGATGATTGAAAAAAATCCTGTATAGTATGTAGTAAATAATTAAAGATAAGTAGGTGCGTAAAATGGTTAAAATTATGATTATTGAAGATGACTTAGTAATTGCTTCAAGTTTACAAGAAGAGTTAACGAAATGGCAATACGATGCGTTCCATGTGACAGACTTTAATGGGGTTATGGATACATTCACACATGAAGCACCTCAATTAGTCTTAATCGATATTAAACTGCCCTATTTTAATGGCTATTACTGGTGTACAGAAATTCGCAAAATTTCACAAGTACCGATTATTTTTATTTCTTCTCAAAATGAGCGAATGGATATTGTGATGGCTATTCAAATGGGAGCAGATGACTTTATTAGTAAACCATTTGATTTAACTGTTGCTCTAGCGAAGATACAAGCGCTATTGCGCAGAACGTATGATTTTACGGGAAATGATACTTATTTAAGTTATCAGCAAGTCTATCTAAAAACGAGTGAATTAAAGATTCACTATCAAGATCTAGAAGTTGAGCTGACAAAAAATGAAATGAAAATTTTAGAAGTCTTATTTTTACAAAAAGGGGCATTTGTATCCCGAGAAGCGATTATGATGAAATTATGGGAAAATGATTCATTTATTGATGACAATACATTAGCAGTTAACATCAATCGTCTACGAAAAAAACTGACAGAATTGGGTTTGACTTCATTTATTGTCACAAAAAAAGGCTATGGGTATGGCCTACAAAAGGATGATGACTCTATTGAAATCAACTAATAAAGTAATCGATATCTTCAAGGCGTTTCTAAAGGCTAACTACTCGTTCTTTTTAGCGTACGCACTTAACTTAGGTGTGTTTAGCTTTATTTATGTATTAGGACAATTGCCATTGTACTTTTTAGTATTTAGTATTGAACTTTCTCTATTTATAGGCGGGTGCTTCTTCTTATTTAAATTTTCAAGGTATTACAAAAAATTTCGATTGTTGGAACGATTAGATAAAGACCCGATCGATACATTGAAGCAACTGTCATCGAATCGTGATTTGAGTGAAGATTTTTTTCATCTTAAAATTGAAAACTTAATGGGAGAGATACAACAAATCAACCAAAAGAGTCTACAACGCAATGCGTCTCAAATGGACTATTTTACCTTGTGGCTGCATCAGATCAAAACACCCATTTCAGCTATCAGCTTATTGATGCAACGGGATACTAAATCACTATTTAGCCATCAAATGGAACAAGAGTTATTGCAGATTGAAAACTATACACATATGGCGTTGAATTATTTGAAAATTGAGCAAAGTGGTTCTGATTTGGACTTTGCACAAGTTTCGCTTGATCGAGTCATCAAAGAAACGGTTAAAAAGTCTTCAATTCTATTTATTTATAAACATATCCAATTAAATTACCAAGAAACCGATAAATCTGTTTTATCAGATGAGAAGTGGTTAAAGGTATTAGTAGAACAAATTCTTTCTAATAGCTTAAAATATACTCCAGAAGGCGGTAGAATAAAAATTTATATGAGCCCAACTAAAGAAGACCAACTTATTATTGAAGATACAGGTATTGGCATTCGCTCTGAAGATTTGCCGCGTATTTTTGAACGTGGCTATTCCGGTTTTAATGGAAGAATACATGAAAAATCAACAGGGCTTGGTTTATTTCTTAGTCAGGAAATTACAAAACGCCTTGGTCATGAGATGTCAATCGAGTCAACTGTAGGAAAAGGCACGAAAGTAATGATCGATTTAGCCCGAACTTCACTAATAAAAGATTATTAATACTGAATCTTACGAAAGTGTAAGGTTTAATCGCTATCTGTAAGAAGAGATAAAAGCAACCATTGTTCATTTTTATTAAACTAGTAATAGAAATAAAGAAATGAACAGGAGGAAACAATTATGACATTATTAAAAGTGAGTCATTTAAAAAAGACATATACAGGAAGGTTCTCAACACAGGAAGTGCAGGCTTTAAAAGACGTGAATTTTTCAGTAGAAAAAGGAGAATTTGTCTCCATTATGGGAGAATCAGGTTCTGGTAAGACCAGCTTATTAAATATTTTAGCAACACTGGATACTGGTACAGGTGGAGAGGTCTTGCTAGATGGAAATGATTTAACAGGAATTAAAGACAGTGATATTTCTAATTTCCGTAGAGACTATCTTGGGTTTGTGTTTCAAGACTTTAACTTACTAGACAACTTCTCAATTAAAGACAATATTTTATTGCCACTAGTACTTTCTAATACGCCAATAACTGAAATGGAACATCGTCTGATGCCAATTGTTAAAAAGATGAAAATTGATGGGTTGATCAATCATTATCCTTACGAAGTATCTGGAGGACAAAAACAACGTGCAGCTGTAGCTCGTGCTTTGATCACTAATCCTAAATTACTTCTTGCTGATGAACCAACTGGAGCATTAGATTCAAAATCCAGCCAAAGCCTATTAGAAACTTTTGAAACCATCAATAACGCTGGCCAAACCATTATCATGGTCACTCATAGTACAAGAGCTGCTGCTTACTCGAATCGGGTCTTGTTCATTCAAGATGGTGAAGTGTACCACGAAATTTACCGTGGAGAACAAACGCCAGATCAGTTCATGGACAAAATTTCTCAAGCGTTGGTCGTACTAGCTAATAGAGGTGAGCAGCATGAATAGAGGGTTTTTTTCAAAGTTAGCTCTACGTAACCTTAAATCCAATAAGCAAATTTATTTACCTTATATTTTTGCTTCTATTGCTACAGTAGCGATGTTTTATATGATGGTTGCCTTAATGGGAAACAAATTCGTTCAGACGAGAAATGCGTCTTTACCTATGTTTTTTACTGTTGGAGCAGTAGTGATTGGGGTATTTTCCTTTCTGTTTATTTTATATACCAACAGTTTCCTGATTAAACGACGGAAAAAAGAAATTGGATTGTACGCGATACTAGGAATGAAGAAGAAGCATGTTTCGAGAATCTTAACGATTGAATCATTAGTAACAAGCTCTTTTAGCATTATTGTAGGTTTGATTCTCGGACATCTACTGGGAGAACTTGCTTTTCTTGTTTTAAATTATGTTTTAAAATTTGGCGTAAAAATGTCTTTTCCTTTTACATTGAATGCTGTACTGATTACGATTGGATTATTTGTTCTCATCTTTTTGGTGACATTGATCTATAACATCACTCAAGTAACGTTTTCTAATCCTATTCAATTGATTAAAGGGAAACAAACAGGAGAACGGGAGCCAAAAAGTTCTATTTTCCTTTTTATTCTATCATTATTATTGATTGGATCAGGTTACTATCTGTCTGTAACGATTGATAACCCAATGGATGCAATTATTTACTTTTTACTTGCAGTACTTTTGGTTATTGTAGGTACGTATTTCTTATTCATTTCCGGATCAATATTTATCCTAAAAGCATTGAAGAAAAACAAGAAATTGTATTACCGTCCAAGCCCATTTATTTCAATTTCTGGTATGCTTTATCGAATGAAACAAAACGCCGCAGGATTAGCTAATATTACTATTTTAGCAACGATGGTCATCGTTGCAGTAGCGACTACGATAGCTGTTTTTATAGGTATACAAGGAACGTTAGATATCCGCTTTCCTTATGAAAATAAAATAACGTATTATACAGAGGCTAATCTAGAAGAAGAATTTAAAGAAATTCAAAAAGAAACGGAAGCAACAGGGTTAGAAGTAACAGGTACAGAAATCTATACCTACTATAACTTGAATCCAATAGTAGCAGATAATGAACTGATTCTTGGCGAAACGGATTATTCTGCAAATGAACTTTTTCAAGCTAAAATAATCGTACAAGAAGACTATGAAAAAATGACAAATCAAACAATTGATCTAGAATCTGATGAAATATTGGTTTATGACTTAAAAGATGACTATGACTTTTCAACATTGCTTATAGGGGATGCAACTTATCAAATCAAGTCAAAGATAGAAAATCCTATCAAAATGGACAAATTGCTAAGCCCTAATATGATTCTTGTAGTTGAATCAAAAGAAGTTCTTCAGTCTATTATAGACTATAATATTCAGGCATCAGAAATCGAGTATGATGTTCCTATGGAAGCGATGATTTCATGGAATACGACTGGAACACAAGAACAGAAAAAAAGCTATTCTGAGAAATTGGCAGATAAATTGAACAGTAGAGAAGGTTCATACTTTGATTCAAAAGAGCTCTTAAGTGTTGAATTGTATGATGTGAATGGCGGCTTCTTATTCTTAGGTATTTTCCTTGGATTACTGTTTACCTTTGGAGCAGCTTTAATCACATACTTTAAACAAGTTTCAGAAGGCTATGATGATCGAGAAAAATTCCAAATCATGCAAAAAGTAGGATTAGACAAACAAACGATTCGCAAAACGACTCGTTTACAAATTATTTGGATGTTCTTATTGCCTCTAGTCATTGCGGTGATCCATGTTGCATTTGCCTTTCCAATTATCCAAAAACTGCTATTACTTTTTAATGTAGTAGATACAACATTAATTTTTTGGTGTTTTGCAGGTGTAATTGTTGGCTATAGTGTAATCTATGGCATCATTTATCAAGTAACCTCAAAGGTTTATTACAGCATCGTTAAATAATTTGTTAACCGGAAAAAGAGTGATTTAAGACTAGTTCTTAAATCACTCTTTTTATTTATCAAAAAGCAAAGATAAAACGCTTGCATTTCTAAAAGAAAAAGGTTACATTGTACTTGTATATACAAGTTGCAATTATAACTTTTTCTGAGGAGGAAAAAAAATGGCAGATTACACGCAAGATGCAAAACAGCTTTTAGAAGACATCGGAGGTCCCGATAATATTTCTGCAGTCAGTCACTGTGCCACTCGCATGCGTTTCGTATTAAATGATCCAGCAAAAGCAGACAGCAAAAAAATCGAAGATATCCCCGCAGTCAAAGGTACATTTACTCAAGCCGGTCAGTATCAAGTTATTATTGGCAATGATGTTGCCACATTTTATAATGTCTTTTCAAAAATTTCCGGAAAAGAAGGCGTATCTAAGGACGAAGTGAAAGCAGCAAGTAAACAGAATCAAAATCCAGTACAACGTGCGATGTCTGTTTTAGCAGAAATCTTTACACCCATTATTCCAGCAATCGTAGTTGGGGGTCTTATTTTAGGGTTCCGTAACATCTTAGAAGCTGTTCCAATGGGATGGCTTGATGGTCAAACAATTGTTGAGGTTTCTCAATTCTGGAGTGGTGTGAACTCTTTCTTATGGTTGATTGGTGAGGCCATTTTCCACTTCTTACCAGTCGGTATCACATGGAGTGTTGCTAAGAAAATGGGAACGACTCAAATTTTAGGTATCGTATTAGGGATCACATTAGTGTCACCTCAATTACTGAATGCATATGCAGTTGCCGGAACAGCAGCAGCAGAAATACCAGTTTGGGACTTTGGTTATTTCACTATTGATATGATTGGGTACCAAGCACAAGTTATTCCTGCTATGTTGGCTGGATTTTTACTTGCCTATTTAGAATTAGGATTGCGTAAAGTTATCCCACAAGCCATTTCAATGATTTTCGTACCATTCTTTGCTTTAGTTCCAACGGTTTTGGTTGCTCATACGGTTTTAGGACCAATTGGTTGGGTTATAGGAAACTGGGTTTCAAGTGTCGTTTATGCAGGATTAGGAAGCTCATTTAACTGGTTATTTGGGGCCCTGTTCGGTTTCTTATATGCACCATTAGTTATTACCGGATTGCACCATATGACGAATGCAATCGATCTACAATTGATTGCTGACTTTGATGGAACGAATTTATGGCCAATGATCGCTTTATCAAATATTGCTCAAGGTTCAGCAGTGCTGGCTATTATCTTCTTACACCGTGGAAATGAAAAAGAAGAACAAGTGTCTATTCCAGCAATGATTTCTTGTTACCTAGGCGTAACTGAACCCGCTATGTTTGGGATCAATATCAAATACATTTACCCATTTGTGGCGGCTATGATCGGATCAGGTATTGCCGGATTAGTAGCAACTATCTTTAATGTAACAGCCAATTCAATTGGTGTTGGTGGACTTCCAGGGATTCTATCGATTCAAAATCAATATTGGGTTATCTTCGCTATTTGTATGGTAATCGCAATAGTAGTGCCGTTTGTTTTAACAGTCGTTTTCCGTAAATACAATATTTTAAATAAATCAGATCAAGTTGTTGTTACAGAACCAGAATTAGGAAAATAATTTTTAGAAAGTAGGAATAAAATGAGTACCTTTCATGAGAAAGTCGTGTATCAGATTTACCCAAAATCTTTTAAGGATTCAAATGGAGATGGAGTAGGAGATTTAAAAGGAATTATTGAGAAAATACCCTATTTAGCTGAGTTAGGCGTTGATGTATTATGGATCAATCCATTCTTCATTTCTCCACAAAAAGACAATGGCTATGATATCGCTAATTATGTAGAAATCGATCCTTTATTTGGAACAATGGAAGATTTTGAGGAACTCATTGCTGTAGCGAAGGACCATCAATTGGAAGTCATGTTAGATATGGTGTTAAATCATACCTCTATCGAACATGAATGGTTCCAAAAAGCTCTTAAAGGTGAAAAAAAATATCAAGATTATTACATCTTGCGTGAACCAAAAGCAGATGGAAGTCACCCAACGAACTGGGTCTCAAAATTTGGCGGCCCAGCTTGGGCTCCTTTTGCTGATACTGGAAAAGAGTATTTGCATTTGTATGATGTATCGCAAGCTGACTTAGATTGGCGTAATCCTGAAGTAAGAGAAGAAGTATTTAATGTAGTCAATTTTTGGTTGGAAAAAGGCGTAAAAGGATTCCGATTTGATGTGATTAATGTAATCGGCAAAGATGAAGAACTTTTAGATGCAGAAGATAATATAGGGAAATCACTGTATACAGATCGCCCAATCGCGCATGAATTTATCCATGAAATGAATCAAAAAACGTTTGGAAAATATTCGGATATCATCATGACAGTGGGAGAAATGTCTTCAACAACGATTGAAAATGGAATTGCTTATTCTAATCCTGCTAAACATGAACTATCAATGGTCTTTAGTTTCCATCATTTAAAAGTTGATTATTTAGATGGCGAAAAATGGAGCAAAACACCATTTGACTTTATAAAATTAAAAGAGTTACTCAACGATTGGCAGGAAGGCATGTCTCGTGGAAATGGATGGAATGCATTATTCTGGAACAACCATGACCAACCACGTGTGATAAGCCGGTTTGGAGATCCAGTGAATCATTTTGAAGCTTCTGCTAAACTCTTCGCTCAGTCAATTCATTTGCTGCGTGGGACTCCTTATATTTATCAAGGGGAAGAAATTGGGATGACAGATCCGGAATTTCAAGAAATTACAGATTATGTAGACATTGAAACGCATAATGCATATAAAGAATTAAAAACAAAAGATTTACCACATGAAGAAATTATGGAAATCATCAAAAGTAAATCTCGAGATAATAGCCGGACTCCGATGCAATGGACAAATGAGGAAAATGCAGGCTTCACTTCAGGAGAACCATGGATAAAATTAGCTGACAACTACCATCAAATTAATGTGGAAAAAGAACAAGCAGAAGGATCCATCTTTAATTTTTATAAAAAATTGATTCAATTAAGAAAAGAAATGCCAGTTATTTCTGAAGGAAGTTATCGTGGAATCATGATGGACCATCCGAGTGTTTATGGGTATGTTAGAGAATATGAAGGTGAACAGTTGCTTGTACTCAACCATTTTTATTCAGATGCAGTAACATTGGAAATTCCAGAAGAATTTTTAACGAAACCTAGTCGCTACCTTATTGGAAATGGAAAAGAAAGAGCAATTAGTACTAACCTAGAATTAGGTCCTTACGAAACCATTGCTTTTTATTTTGAAGCTGATTAAACAAAAAAGGAAACTGATAATTATCAGTTTCCTTTTTTGTGCTTATAAAGAATTTCGGCGTCTGGCAAAATCGACAAATCGAAAGCGATCCAAACGATGACGAGATTCGGTATGCTGAAATAGGGTTGTATCTTCTAAGTAGACATCGCTTCGCACGACCACAACGTGGGTATCTTCTTGTAGATCCATCAATCGTTTATCTTCTTCAGTAATAAGATCTACCGTTATTTCTTTTTGAGCATACCCAATAGATAAACCCAATGTTTGTTCAATATAGTGATACAACGAATCTTCAGCGGCTTCATCCGGGATACTTGGAACAATAGAAGTAATTAAATAATCCTTATCAATGATAACCACTTCTCCATGTACTTTTCTTAATCGTTCAAGATACAAAACAGGAGTACCTACAGAAAGATTTAAATGATTCGCTAACTCTTCTGAAACAGGCAGCAAGCTGTTGGATACCACCATTGTTTGACTATTCATATTTTGTGCGTCTTGGAGTTCTTTGTAACTGGTCAACCCAGATACAGGAAAATCAAAGCGCTTAATATCTAAAACAATAGAACCTTTGCCTTGTACTTTTTGTATATACCCTTTTTCTAAAAGTAAATTTAAAGCTTTTCGAATTGTTTCACGGGAAACATTGTAGGTTTTGACTAATTCATTTTCACTAGGTAAAAGATCGCCAGAAATAAATCGCTGATTTAAAATCGCTGCTTCAAGATCTAAAAAAATTTCATTAAACTTGCTCATATGGATTCCTCACATTTCCTATCCTTAGCTTACATTTTAGCATAATCCCTTAAGAAAAACTTGTAAATGCTAACACTTATTTAAGTAGAACAAGGAAAAAATAGTCAGGGAAATTAGGAAAAAAGTTGTGTTTAAACCTTGCTAGTGTATTATTGTAAGAATATAAAAGCGCAATAGTGTATACATTACGAGGGGGCAATTGATTTGAGAAATGTAGAAACTGGAACATTGGAAAAAAGAATCAAAGTAGCAGCAAAAAAAGTACCAGCTGATTTAGTTATCAAAAATGGAACAATCGTAAACGTATTTACGGGTGAATTCATGAGTGGAGATATTGCGATAACAGAAGGGATGATTGTTGGAATAGGCTCATATGACGGAGTTGAAACAATTGATGCTCAAAATAAAATTATTGTACCAGGGTTTATTGACGGACATGTCCATATTGAAAGTTCATTGTTAACACCAAAAGAATTCTCGAAAGTCGTACTGCAACATGGCGTAACCAGTGTTATTACGGATCCGCATGAAATTGCTAATGTAGCTGGAGTGGATGGCATTCAGTTTATGCTAGAAGAAGCAAAAAACTTGCCAATGGATATTTATGTTATGTTATCTTCTTGCGTCCCAGCAACAGCATTTGAAAATAACGGTGCACTATTGAACGCCGAACAACTTGAACCTTTCTTATCAGAGCCAGAAGTACTAGGATTAGCGGAAGTTATGGATTTTTTCTCTGTAAAAAATGGCGACAGCGTTATGATGGATAAAATTGCTATGGTGCAAGAAGCAGATGGTTTCATAGATGGGCATGCTGCCGGTTTGACTAGAGAAGAATTAAACATCTATTTAGCAGCTGGAATTCGGACAGATCATGAGAGTATTGATGCACAAGAAGCAAAAGACCGTTTAGACTTGGGTATGTACTTAATGATTCGAGAAGGAACAGTAGCTAAAGACTTAATGGCTTTATTACCTGCCGTAACAGCAAAAAATGCTAGAAGGTGCTTGTTTGTTACAGATGATAAATTGATTGATGATTTATTAGCAGAGGGGAGCATCGACCATATCGTACGTTTAGCTATTCAAAAAGGACTAGACCCTATAACGGCTATTCAAATGGGAACGCTAAATACAGCAGAATGTTTTAATTTGAAACATTTAGGAGCTATTGCTCCAGGTTACCAAGCTGATTTTTTGATTTTGGACGATTTAGAAACTGTTGCTATTAATCAAGTGTATAAAAAAGGGGTTATGATTTCAGATAGTGGGAATTTGACTAATAGTTTATTTGAGACTAATGTGGAAAAAAAGCTTATTGGCGCGGATTTAGCAAAAATAAACACCCAAGAATTAACAACAGCAGCATTGGCGATACCCTTAACTGATTCTTTGTGTAACGTGATCGGAATCATTCCCAATAGTCTAGTGACGAATCATTTAAAAGAAAATGTCACAGTTAAAAACGACTGTTTTATCCCTTCAACCCAGAATGATCAGTTGAAAATCGTTGTTATTGAACGACATAACGGAACCAATCATGTCGGGTTAGGTATTGTAAAAGGGTTCCGTTTAACTAAAGGAGCAATTGCTACAACTGTGGCACATGATTCACACAATATCGTAGCAGTGGGAACTTCCGATCAGGAAATACTAAAGGCGGTTGAACAAGTCATCAGAACCAATGGTGGTTTAGCTGTAGTAGCAGGAAAAGAAGTACTCGCTTCATTAGCGTTACCTGTAGCGGGATTAATGACGGAATCAGATTATTTAGTTGTTAACCAAAATTTAAAAGAACTGAATCAGGCAGTCGCCACTATTGGAGAAGAATTAAATTTTAATCCGTTTTTGACATTATCCTTTTTAACCCTTCCGGTTATTCCAAAATTAAAATTAACCGATTTAGGATTATTTGATTTTGAGCAGTCTGCTCACATAGCTATTCAAGCCATAAATAAGTAACAAAAAATCCACCTAAAAGATTAAACTCTTTTAGGTGGATCTTTTTAATTATTCAACATCTGGGGGATATGAATAAATTTAATTTAGAGGTATTAGTTTAAAATTTGAACTTCCATTGTTTGTCTACCAAAAGCTAATGCTTGGTTTAAATCAGTCATGTGAACATCAATACGGTTTCCTTTGATGGCACTACCAGTGTCACCAGCAATAAACGTACCTTGGCCTGGAATGTAGACAGTTGAACCTAATGGAATAACACTTGGGTCAACAGCGATCACTTTTGGATTTTCATTCAAGTTGATTCCAGTTGCAGTAGTATCACTCAATTCAGGTTGATTTGTTGAATAAGCTGTTGCTTCAACAGTAACTGTTTTACCAGATTGTGCAGTTTCAGCAGCAGGGGCTTGTTCTTCAACGACTGGTGCAGTTTCAGCAGCAGGAGCTTGTTGTTCTTCAACAACCGGTGCTTCTTCAGCAACGGGAGCTTGTTCTTCAACAACTGGTGCTTCTTCAGCAGCAGGAGCTTGTTCTTCGACAACTGGAGCTTCTTCAACAGGCTCTACTTCTACAACTTCTGGAGCACTAACATCATAGCTTTTAGTTTCTTCAGGTGTTTCAATAGTAACAGTTGATTGGTCAGCAGATAAAGAAATAGTGTTGCCACTATAAATAGTGTTTGCATTATTTATATCATTTACGTTTACTAAATCATTAATAGATAAATCAGTTGCCAAGGCTACAGACGATAATGTATCGCCCCATTGGATAGTGTATTCAGTGCTTCCGTCTTCAGTGCTTTTAAGATCTTGTTTGATCTCATCTACTGAACGAGCTTCCCAAGTGCTAGAAGTAAACTCAGCAGCAGAAGCTTCTGTTGGATTTGAAACGGCCATGACACCTGTTAAAGCTAAAGTTGCGCTTGCTACAAATAATTTCGATTTAAAATTTTTCATTTTTTGTTGATCTCCTTTATTGGTTAAATATAGTTTGTTTCCTACCTACTGTAAGAGAAGTTGACTGTGGATTCTGAGCGACAATGTTCCATACAATCTCTAAATGCTATTAAAAATGAAGGGTTGTTCCTTCAACAAATGCTATCCTACCACGGTAAAAAAAAATTAAAAGGCCTTTAGGGCATTCGTCATCGTTTCTTATTCATTCTGTATTATTTCAAGAGTTTCATTACCGGAACAATACAAAAGAAGTAAATTCATGTAAAATATGACTTAATCTGTAATTTTATTTTGTAAAATTTACATGAAAGAAGCCGTGTTAAGGTGTATGTTAATAGTAGTAAATACTTATAAATAAAGGACGAACTGCGATGGAGGGCTGAAATGACACATGTGGAAAGTTACAACAAGATCAATGCAATCAAATGGATTGGAATTATTACAATGACAATCGATCATATCGGTTATTACTTGTATCCTGAACTCATTTGGCTTCGTATCATAGGAAGAATAGCTTTTCCCTGTTTTCTATACACAACGATTCAAGGAACTAAAAATACCAGTAATTTCAAAAAGTACTTTTTGAAATTGATTGGCACAGGTATTTTAACGATTCCAATCAGTTTTTATTCTGGAACAGTGTTTAATATATTATTTACATTGGCTCTGGTAGCACTTTCGATTAAAGATAAGCGTTTTTTTGTTCTAGCATTAGCACTAAGTTATTTTTGTGAGTATGGAATATATGGTTTTTTATTAGGATGGGCGATTTATTGTATGGTATTCATTCATAAGCCACTTGGAGTAATACTCTTTCTGGTGTTGCACGTTTTTGTCTGGCCGTCTATCCAAATATTTGCCTGTTTAGCCATTTTTCTACTAATAATAGACACTTATATGGAGACTAAAAAAATGCCGAAAGTTTTTGGTTACCTCTACTACCCGTTGCATCAATTAATTTTATTGGCTATTAAATTTAGTTTATAAGAAAGGAGTACATATTATGAAAGCACAGCAAATGTGGCAGAAATTTATTTCAGTATGTCCAGAGTATCAAAATCAATCGTATCAAGCTTGGAGCTACGGCGTAGTACCAGATGAATTAGCACGTTTAACCATTGAACAGGTAAAAACAGCTACAGCTTCTGCCTATGAAGAATACGCGATCGAAAACGAAGCTTTACCCGAAGTAGGAGAGTTAAACATCATACTGGATGCTAATGAAGAGGCTGTCTGCATCACAAAGACGATAAAAGTGTCCGTGGTCCCGTTTTTAGAAGTACCCGAAGAACATGCATTTAAAGAAGGTGAAGGAGATCGCTCGCTGAGGTATTGGAGAGAAGTCCACGAAGACTTTTTTGCAAAATCTTATAAGCAAAGCGGATTAGTCTTTCATGACAATATTCTTGTCGTGTGTGAAGAATTTGAAGTGATATATAAATAAGTGGAAGTTAAAAATAATGGTATAATGAAAAGCGAAACAGTCGTCAGAAGGAATGAAGATTTTAGAGGACGGCTAATTGAAACAAGTAGAAAGGGTGCGTCATTATGATTATTAGAGAACGGGAAAATGATTTTGTTATGATTGAACAAAAGAACCATGCTCAATTCGCGGGAGATGTTATGGCTCAATGGAAAAAAACGTTGTTTCAAGGGGAAGAGCTAAGAAATTCAGTAGATTATGCTATTCGTATGCATGACTATGGATGGGAATTTCTTGATAAAAGTCCCTTTTGGAATGATAAAAAGCAAGCTCCTTATTCACTCTTTGATTTTCCAAAAGCACCAAAGATTATTTTTTATACTTACGGCATCGATGAAGTTGAAAAAGTTGATGCTTATGCAGCATTACTTTGCAGCAGACATTATACTCAATTCTTTCTAAAAGATTCATCCAAAGAATCACAGGCATTTCTTAAACAAGAAGAAGAACGGAAAAATCGAATCATTGCTGCGTTGGATCATTTTGATAAACGTATTTTTGATTTCCATTACGCTTTACTGGCATTAGGAGATACGCTATCTGTTTATGCATGTGTCAACGAACCTGGAGCCACTGAAGAATCGATTCATCCATTTTTTAAAAAAGGACTTTCGTTATCTGAAGAACTAGGGTTAAATGAAACGAATATGCAGCCGAGCTGGATCGATGAACAGACGATTGCATTAAAAGTTTTCCCTTTTGAAGGTTCTATTAATAGTAGATTGATTCAAAAAGTAGTTTCTAAAGCAGCGATTATGGAAAAGGGTCTATTAGATAGCTACAATGAAGCAGAGTACGAAGAAGTACAGATCAGTGTTAAATCAGCAAAGTAAATCATAAATAAAGTCAACTGAAGTTATTGACAAATAGTTAGAGAACTTGTATAGTCTTAACGGAGCAACAAATTAACACTAAATATACTGAAAATTAAATAACTTATCTGAATGATAAAAGTAGTCAAAGTGCTTTCCATTCCTTTTGTAAAAAACAAAAGGGTGGAGTGGGCACTTTTTTCGTGCAAAAAAATAGAAGGAGTGAGAGAGCGTGACATTAGAATTTGAAACAATTGCAGCTATTTCGACGCCTCCTGGCGAAGGGGCAATAGGGATAGTAAGGTTGAGTGGGGAACAAGCTATTGAAATTGCAGATCGCGTATATAAATCTGGTTCAAAAGCACTTGCTGAACAAAAGAGTCATACTATTCACTATGGTCACATTGAAAATCCAAAAACGAATGAAACGATCGATGAAGTAATGGTATCTGTTATGCGTGAACCCAGAACCTTTACTAGAGAAGATGTCGTTGAAATCAATTGCCATGGGGGGATTACTTCTGTCAATCAAGTTTTGCAATGTGTTTTACAAAATGGCGCTCGCTTAGCTGAACCTGGTGAATTTACAAAACGGGCTTTCTTGAATGGACGAATCGACTTGTCTCAAGCAGAAGCAGTAATGGATTTGATACGGGCTAAAACAGACAGAGCTATGCATGTTGCATTAAAACAATTAGATGGAAATTTATCTAATTTAATTCGCAATTTGCGTCTAGACATATTAGATACATTAGCTCAAGTAGAAGTGAATATCGATTATCCTGAGTACGATGATGTTGAAGAAATGACTTCAAAATTATTGATTGAAAAAGCTAAAATAGTTAAAGCTTCCATTCAACAGTTGCTAGAAACGGCTAGTCAAGGGAAAATTTTAAGAGAAGGTCTTGCAACAGCTATTATTGGACGACCAAATGTTGGGAAATCAAGCTTATTAAATTACCTATTGGATGAAGAGAAAGCCATTGTTACAGATATCGCTGGTACCACACGAGATGTCATTGAAGAATACATCAGTGTTAAAGGTGTTCCATTAAAATTGATTGACACAGCAGGTATCCGCGAAACAGAAGATATTATTGAACGCATTGGCGTAGAACGCAGCCGTCAAGCCCTAAGCGATGCAGATTTAGTATTGTTGGTCTTTAACCAAAGCGAATCCTTAACAATAGAAGATAAAGCATTAATTGAAGCAACAAGCCAACACCACCGTATTATTATTTTAAATAAAATGGATTTACCAAATAAATTGGATTTAACTGAACTAGAAACGCTAGTAGATCCAGAAAGTATTGTGAAGACTTCTATTTTATCTAAATCTGGTGTAGATGTTTTAGAAAAGAAAATAGCTGCTCTCTTTTTCACTGGACAAACTGGTGAACGTGATGCTACTTATGTATCTAATGTACGCCATATTGCGCTATTAAATGATGCAGAAGAGGCGTTAGATGAAGTCATTAATGGAGTAGAAGCTGGTATGCCAGTTGATCTTATCCAAATAGATATGACACGTTGTTGGGATCTGTTAGGCGAAATTACTGGAGACAGCGTTCAAGACGAACTGCTGACTCAATTATTCAGCCAATTCTGTCTAGGAAAATAAGGATGCGGAGTGTCTCGTTTATCCTCGACAAGAAAACTGGAAAAATTCGTAGGGGGTTTTTCCCCCGAAGAAGTTTTATCTTTTTCTCGAGAGGATGAGACACGCAGCTCAACTAAAAGGATGCTGAACTTCCCATTTAGACACACAGCAATTTTAAAGAATTGAAAGCAAGAGCATCCCGCGCATTGCGTCAAATCTTGAAAATAGCCCAGTGTCTGGGAAGTGAAGCTCAACTAAAAGTCACTCAACTCAATGAATAAAACAAAAAATAAATTCGACATAAATAAACAAAGAGAAAGATTGGAAAGAAGGGATTGTTTAAATGAATCATTATGAAGCTGGAAATTTTGATGTAATTGTTGTTGGTGCAGGTCATGCTGGATCAGAAGCTGCACTAGCTGCAGCAAGAATGGGAAGTCATACGCTTTTAATTACCATTAATCTAGATATGGTTGCTTTTATGCCTTGTAATCCGTCAATTGGAGGACCGGCTAAAGGTGTTGTCGTTCGAGAAATTGATGCTCTTGGTGGTGAAATGGGCCGCAATATTGATAAAACATATATTCAAATGAGAATGCTGAATACCGGTAAAGGACCTGCTGTTAGAGCTTTACGCGCCCAAGCAGATAAATTTATGTATGCAAATGAAATGAAAAAAACCATTGAAGAAACAGAAAATCTTGTTTTAAGACAAGGAATTGCTGATGAACTAATTATTGAAGACGGTATATGCAAAGGAATCATCACAAATACTGGTGCAATCTATCGATCTAAAGCAGTTATTTTAACAGCAGGTACGTCTTCTCGTGGTCAAATTATCATTGGCGAACTGAAATATTCTTCTGGTCCAAATAACTCGCAACCATCTGTTAAACTTTCTGAAAGTTTACTCGAAAATGGCTTTGAATTAAATCGTTTTAAAACCGGAACACCTCCTAGAGTCAAATCTTCAACAATTGATTACAGTGTGACGGAAGAACAACCAGGTGATAAAAAAGCGAATCACTTTAGTTATGAAACACCAAACAGTTCTTATTTAAAAGATCAATTATCATGTTGGTTAACATATACAAATGAATCAACTCATCAAAAAATTCAAGATAACCTTCACCGTGCACCAATGTTTACAGGAATTGTTGAAGGAGTAGGCGCTCGTTACTGCCCATCAATTGAAGATAAAGTTGTCCGTTTTAGTGACAAACCAAGACATCAATTGTTTTTAGAACCTGAAGGACGCGATACAGAAGAAGTTTATGTCCAAGGCTTATCAACTTCCCTTCCAGAAGATGTTCAACAAGATATTATACATTCAATCGAAGGGTTGGAAAACGCAGAAATGATGCGTACTGGCTATGCAATTGAATACGATGTGGTCACGCCTCATCAATTACGTCCTTCTTTAGAAACAAAAGTAGTTGAAAACTTGTTTACCGCTGGTCAAATGAACGGAACTTCCGGTTATGAAGAAGCAGCAGGCCAAGGAATTATGGCGGGTATCAATGCAGCACTTAAAGTGCAAGGGAAAGAACCTTTTGTAATGAAACGTAGTGAAGGATATATCGGAGTTATGATTGATGATTTAGTGACAAAGGGTACGAATGAACCTTATCGTTTATTGACATCTCGTGCAGAATACCGGTTATTGTTACGTCATGATAATGCAGATTTTAGATTAACTGAAATCGGTCATGAAGTAGGACTAGTAACAAAAGAACGTTACGATACTTTTGTAGCAAAAAAAGCTCAATTTGAAGAAGAAATAGAACGTCTAGGTTCTATTCGTTTGAAACCAACTGTTGAAATCCAATCGTATTTAACTGAAAACAACCAAGCACCATTAAAAGACGGTATTTTAGCTAAGGACTTCTTGCGTCGTCCAGAAGTTTCATATCAAGATCTTTTAGCATTTGTTCCTCGAGACTATGAACTTCCATTAGCCGTAGAAGAACAGGTAGAAATTCAAGTGAAATACGAAGGATATATCGCTAAAGCTTCTCAAAAAGTGGATAAGTTAAAACGTATGGAAAACAAACGTATACCGGAAAACATTGATTATGCTGCTATCAATGGTATCGCTACAGAGGCAAAGGAAAAGCTGATTAAAATTCAGCCTGAAACAATTGCCCAAGCCAGCCGTATTAGCGGTGTGAATCCAGCAGATATTTCGATTTTAATGGTTTATGTAGAACAAGGAAAAATTGCAAAAGTACAGGTATAGATGGTTACTACAAAGAGAGCCTTACAATTGAGCAGCTGCTTAATTGTAAGGCTCTTTTCGATTATAATAATTAGAGTGTTTTTTTGTTATTATTTCCTGGGAAATAATAATAATTGTTAAAAATAAGTAGAACTCTATATTTACGGAATCAACCGTTTAAGGTATACTTAATGATGTTGCAAACGTGAACAATAAAAGGTTCCTTAGCTCAGTTGGGAGAGCACTACCTCGACAAGGTAGGGGTCGCTGGTTCGAGCCCAGTAGGGACCATCAAAATAAGAGACATAAATCCGTAAAAGGATCTATGTCTCTTTTTCGTTTGCATAAGGATTCAAATCAATTGAAGGCTGTTAGTAACCATCAGTTTATTCTACTACTAAAGCCATATCTCCTTTACGCAACCAACTAGCTTTTTCTAATACTTTATTTACTACTACTGTAATAGCGATTGGAACCAAGCAAGCAGTCAGGATGTATACAGCAAATGAGCCACTTCCTTGAGAGACAAAAATATTTAGTGGAGCAATCAGTGAACAAAAACCTAATCCACCTAAAGCGCTAGGTGCGGTAAAACCAAGAGCAACAGTTGAAATGGGAGCGGCCACTGCTGCAGCCAAAGTTGGACCAATTAAAATCCGTGGGTTTTTAACGATATTCGGCAATTGTACTTTTGGTGTACAAACAAATTGTGCTAAGAATCCACCAAGATTATTTTGACGCATAGAGACAAAAGAAAAACCAATGTACATACTAGTTGTTCCAACCAACATAGCAGCACTTGAGACAGGATCAAGGTTTAGTGCAATTGCAATAGCGGCCGAAGAAGCAGGAGACATCAATACGAGCCCACCAACGACTGAAATCACAGCTGCGCCAATAACGGGTGAACCAGCAACGGAAGCAGAAATAAAAGCACTAACCATATTTAAGAATGGAGCAATAACAAGATTTAAGTAATAGCCAGCTACACCACCAGCTAAGACCGCTGTGATCGGTATAGCCATCATATCTAAAGGTGTTTTACCTGAAATGCGTTTACCAACAAATGTAGCGATGGTAGCTGCAATGAGACAACCAATTGGTTCACCTGTGGCAATAGTGATCATTCCATCTGCTGTCGTTTGAATAGCGCCGGCTCCAATTGCTCCAGCAGCCATAGCACTAAAAATCGTAAGAGTATTTCCACCTAACATAACGGCGATACCAGCACCAATAGCAGGAGCCATTAACATTTTAACAGCCGTTCCAATAATAACTAAAATCGTTAAGCCGGTCATATTTCCAATTGTTTCTAATAGTAAGCCAATCCCGATCGTTACAAAAATAGCATTCGCGATCCCTGATGATGCCTTATACATTCTTTCAGTTAGATAGTTCTTCATATTCAATCGCCTCCGTATTTTTTGTTTAACAGACATCCAACACTTACGAGCCTTCGAATTTTCCAAATAAAAAGAGGCAAGCCTTTGTATAAAGGCTTGCCTCATCTGTTCGATGATTGAGCCCTAGATACGCAAACTAGGACTCAACTAAATGAATAGTTCGAATCCTGGGCTAAATTAATAAGTTAATAATGACTAAAGATACGTTCAATTGAGAACGCGAGCTAACCGATTCGACTGTAGTTTTCATATTGAACATCTCCTTTTCATTAATTGTTTTCTGACTATTTCCAATATTCTAACAAGCTTACAAGACAATGTCAACAAATTCTATCATTTAATTTTAATTTATTTTATCTAATTCTCATTTAGTGCCAGATGTTATAAAATTTAATCCATTTATATAGCGGAAAAAATGCTTTAAAGCATTGCACTTCTAGTCAATTTGTTATACAGTTAAAACGATGGATTTGTGAAACAAATAGTGTTTCACGTTAGTAAAAAGGAGTTGAGTTAATGAATCCAGAAGAGTTTAAAAAAGCCCTTGAAGATAAGGGATTAGTGGTTACTGAGAAGCAAATGGAACAATTTGATCAATACCTTAAACTGTTGCAAGAATGGAACGAAAAAATTAATTTAACTGCAATTACCCAAAAAGAAGAAGTGTATTTAAAACATTTCTATGATTCGATTACAGCTGGACTATATGTGGATTTTACTAAAGGGGTCCAAAGCCTATGTGATGTAGGTGCAGGTGCCGGGTTTCCAAGCATCCCCCTAAAAATCATTTTCCCACAATTAGAAGTCACTATAGTTGATTCATTAAATAAAAGAATTCAATTTCTAACATTGTTAGCTCAAACGCTAGGATTAGATGGTGTTCATTTTTATCACGATCGTGCTGAAACGTTTGGCCAAAACAAACAATTTCGTGAATCATTTGATTTTGTAACTGCCAGAGCCGTTGCACGTATGAGTGTTTTATCTGAATTGTGTTTGCCGTTAGTTAAAAAAGATGGACTTTTTATTGCTCTAAAAGCAAGCAATACCCAAGAAGAAATGGCTGAAGGGCAAAAAGCGATTGCTACATTGGGCGGAAAGTTTCGCGAAGAGTTTGTTTTTGAACTGCCACGTGAAGCTGGGGAACGACACATCGTTTTAATCGATAAGAAAAAAGAATCACCAAAAAAATATCCAAGAAAACCGGGAACACCAAATAAGAATCCATTATAGTAGAAACCGCTACTTATCAGACAGTTTCTATTCGGATTCAACTACTCAATAAGAACGTTTTTTGATACAATAGAATCAAAGGACATATAGGACTGAGGGAGAGAAAAAGAATGGCGTTGTCTGATTTATTTGGTTCAGGAAAATCTAAAAAGAAAACTGAAAACGAAGAAGATGTTTTGTTAGAAGTATTAAAAAAACAAAAACATGTTCAAGAAATTGCGGTACAACAGATTGTTCCTAATCGTTTTCAGCCTAGAAAAGTTTTTAATGAAGAAAAGTTGGATGAATTAGCTCGTACAATTCATATTCATGGATTGATCCAACCCATTATTCTTAGAAAATATGAAGAAAACAAGTATGAAATTGTTGCAGGGGAACGCCGTTTTCGTGCGATGCAACTTTTGGAGTGGAAAGAAGTACCAGCCATTGTTCAAGAGATGTCAGATAACGAAACAGCTTCGGTTGCGTTGATTGAAAATCTACAAAGAGAAGAATTGACGGCTATTGAAGAAGCTGAAGCTTATCAAGGCTTGATGGCGTTAAATGAGTTGACGCAAGAAGCATTAGCGCAACGCATTGGGAAAAGCCAATCTTTCATAGCCAATAAACTGCGGCTGCTAAAGTTAGCAGAGCCTTTAAAAGAAGCTTTGCTTAACAGAACGATCACAGAACGACATGGTCGTAGTGTATTAGCCTTATCGCATGAGGAACAGAATGAATTATTAAGTGTCATTATTGAAAAAAAACTAACCGTTAAAGAAACAGAGCGTTTAGTAAAGCAAAAAGTAGCAGAAAAAAACAATACTCAAGAACAGCCGAAAAAAAGAGTTAGAAAAATCTCCAAGGATCTTCGATTAGCTTTAAATACGATCAATAAGTCAGTTGAACTGATAAAAGAAACCGGTATGCCTTTAGAAGCAATAGAAGAAGATCTGGAAGATGTTTACCGCATTACAATTGAAATAAAAAAAGATAAGTGAATAGAGAGCGATAAATGAAAAAAATTCATTTTGAACAAATGCGTAGGAGAAAAATACGCAGGATGTAATTTTTCTCCTATTTTTGTTTGTTGCACTTGAATCAGCGTTGATAAAGTTACTAGAGGATATTAAACACAGATGGAGGAAATAGGATGGCACGAATTATATCAGTCGCAAATCAAAAAGGCGGAGTTGGTAAGACAACGACGACAGTCAACTTAGGTGCTTGTTTAGCGTATTTTGGTAAAAAAATATTATTAGTTGATATTGATGCTCAAGGAAATGCAACAAGTGGTTTAGGCGTACGCAAGTCGGATGTTGAAAAAGATATTTATGATATTTTAGTAAACGAAACACTTGTTAAAGATGTCGTCCTGCCTTCTTCAAGAGAGAATTTATGGGTCGTACCGGCTACAATTCAATTAGCAGGTGCAGAAATTGAATTAACCTCACAAATGGCTAGAGAATCTAGGCTGAAGCAAGCATTAGAAAAGGTAAAAGACGATTACGATTATATTTTAATTGACTGCCCCCCATCACTGGGACATTTGACAATCAACGCCTTCACTGCAAGTGACTCTATTCTGATTCCTGTTCAATGTGAATATTATGCTTTAGAAGGATTAAGTCAGTTGTTAAACACCGTTCGCCTAGTTCAAAAACATTTTAATCCTGAATTGAAAATTGAGGGTGTCTTGTTGACTATGTTGGATGCACGTACGAATTTAGGATATGAAGTAGTCGATGAAGTGAAAAAATACTTCCGAGAAAGAGTTTATAAAACGATTATCCCACGCAATATTCGTTTATCTGAGGCTCCAAGTCACGGGTTGTCGATCATTGATTACGATGCGCGTTCTAGAGGAGCAGAAGTCTATCTTGAATTAGCAAAGGAAGTGCTAGCAAATGGCTAATAAGAATAGCAAAGGATTGGGAAGAGGAATCGACGCTCTTTTTGGAGACTATGCAGAGCTTTCAACTATCAATGCAGCTAATGAACAAGTTCAGAAAATACCCTTAACCGATATCAGACCAAATCCTTACCAACCTAGAAAAACATTTGATGAAACAGCTTTAAATGAATTGGCGGAATCCATTAAAGTATCGGGTGTCTTTCAACCGATTATTCTTCGCGAATCTAAAATCAAAGGCTATGAAATCATAGCTGGAGAACGCCGTTTTAGAGCTTCTAAACTAGCTGGAAAAGAAACGATACCAGCCATTATTCGTGAATTTGATGAAGAAAAGATGATGGAAGTCGCGGTTCTAGAAAATCTACAAAGGGAAGATCTAACCTCTTTAGAAGAAGCAGAAGCGTATGAAATGATGATGAAAAAATTAAAATTAACTCAAGAAGAAGTAGCAACACGGTTAGGTAAAAGCCGACCATATATCGCCAATTATTTGCGTTTATTAGGGCTGCCAGATGCTGTTAAAGAGATGCTTCAAAAAGAAGAAATCTCAATGGGTCAAGCAAGGACATTGTTAGGTTTAAAAGACAAAAAACAAATCTCGAAATTAGCTAAACGAGTGCTCAAAGAACATTTAACGGTTCGTCAATTAGAACAATTAGTGAACAAGATGAACCAGTCTAAAGAAGAAATAGAACAGCCAAAAAAAGAAACCAAAAAACCTTACTATATTCGTGAGAGTGAAGAACGGTTAATGGATAAATTTGGCACCAGTGTCTCTATAAATGAAAAAAATCAAAAAGGGAAAATTGAAATAGAGTACCTTTCTACTGATGATTTGACGCGTATTTTAGATATTCTAGAAATTCAATTTGATGATGAATAAACGCATAGGAGATTAACGATGGAAAAAAATTACGATTTGAATGATATTGTTGAAATGAAGAAACCTCATCCTTGCGGGGCAAACCGTTGGCAAATCATTAGAATGGGTATGGATATTCGCATTAAGTGCACACAATGCGGCCATATGGTCATGATGCCAAGAAGAGATTTTGAAAAGAAAATGAAAAAAGTTTTAGAAAAAGCAGAAGAAAACTAATAAAAAAACTATTAAAAAAGAAAGAGTGAATTTAAACATGCCATTAACAGCTGGAATCGTAGGTTTACCAAACGTAGGTAAATCAACCTTATTTAACGCCATTACAAAAGCAGGAGCAGAAGCTGCAAACTATCCATTTGCAACTATTGACCCGAACGTGGGAGTTGTAGAAGTTCCTGATTACCGTTTAACACGTTTGACAGAATTGGTTTCACCAAAGAAAACTGTTCCCACTACTTTTGAATTTACAGATATTGCTGGAATCGTAAAAGGAGCAAGCAAAGGGGAAGGACTAGGAAACAAATTCTTAGCTAACATTCGCCAAGTAGATGCTATTTGTCATGTTGTTCGTTGTTTTGAAGATGACAATATTATTCACGTTGAAGGAAAAGTTGATCCAATCTCAGATATTGAGACCATCAATTTAGAGTTGGTTCTAGCTGATTTAGAGTCAGTTGAAAAACGCTATACTCGTGTATCAAAAGTTGCGCGTACGAAGGATAAAGAAGCTGTAGCTGAGTTAGCTGTTTTGGATAAAATCAAACCTGTTTTAGAAGAAGGTAAGTCAGCTCGTTCAATCGAATTTAATGAAGATGAAGAAAAAATCGTTAAAAGTTTATTTTTATTAACAACAAAACCTGTATTGTACGTAGCAAATGTTTCTGAGGATCAAGTAGCGGACACTGAAAATGATGAACTTGTTAATCAAGTACGCAAATTTGCTGAAGAAGAAAACGCAGAAGTTATTGTAGTTTGTGCGAGAATTGAAGAAGAAATTGCAGAACTTGAAGACGAAGAAAAAGAATTATTCTTGGAAGAGTTAGGAATTGAAGAATCGGGACTAGATAAATTAATCCGTTCAACATATAACCTTTTAGGTTTGGGAACGTACTTTACAGCAGGTGTTCAAGAAGTTCGTGCATGGACCTTTAAAAAAGGAATGAAAGCTCCTCAAACGGCTGGAATTATTCATAGCGATTTTGAACGCGGATTTATTCGTGCAGAAACAATCTCTTATGAAGACTTCGATAAATACGAAAGTGAACAAGCAGCAAAAGAAGCGGGTCGTATGCGTTCTGAAGGAAAAGAGTATGTTGTTAAAGATGGAGATATCCTATTATTTAGGTTTAATGTATAAAAGTAACTATTAGCTTCAAAGAGCAAGGCCTAGAAAGGGGCAATTGATTCATGGAAGAAGTACAACCAAGTTCTACTCAGACAAAAAAAGAAGAAAACAGCGTATTAATTAAAAAATTAACCAAAAAGAATGAACAGTATATGATGAGTTTGAATAAAGCTCTAGTGGAAAGAAACGTTCCTGAAACTAAAAAAGAAGAACTAGTTAATGAGATGCTTCATAATTTAGTCGAACGCCAAAAATCAGGAGAAACAGCTCGCCAATTATATGGAACCGTGACGGAATGTGCAGACAAAATAGTTGCAAAACCGACTAAAGCTCAAGAAGGGCCTTCTGAAAATTGGAAGATTGCCTTAGATGGTGGATTAATGATTGGTGGATTATTTTCTCTTATCACAGGTCTTTCTGGCTTGTTTAATAATGTAGAAGGTTCATCATTGGGATTGATCACGACGTTACTGAACTTTATCGTCGGTGGATTAGTTATTCTTTGGATTTCAAAAAATATGCCGGATAGAAAAAACCCGAAAAAGGGTGGTATGTTCCGTTATATCCTAGTCTCAACTGTTGGAATGCTATCTCTAATGATCGTCATGACAGGATCAATGATGGTCGTTCCATCAGTTGTGAATATCCCATTAAATGCAATAAGTAACATTGTTATTGGTGCACTTGCTTTTGTGGCCAAATATTTTGCAAAACGCAAATTAAATATTCGCGGCGGATTATTTTAAAATTAACGTATAAATTGGAAAGAATCTAAAAGCTCAAATCGACTAAAGTAGTGTTAGGCGGTTTGAGCTTTTTCTCATGCTTTTTTCATCGAGAACACTTTATATGCTAATATGCTTGAAGGAAAAACTGAAGTAATGATCAATTTCCAATTCAGCCCTTGACTAAGCCCGCTATCTCTGTTATTTTTGTAGATAAAATTATCGAACAAATTAAGTGGAGAAAAAGGAGCGGATGGTTGTAATGTCTAATTGGGAAACAAAATTTGCAAAAAAAGGGTTCACTTTTGATGATGTATTGCTAGTACCTGCTGAAAGCCATGTTTTACCAAATGATGTAGATTTAAGTGTTCAACTAGCTAAAAATATTAAATTAAATGTGCCTATCATGAGTGCGAGTATGGATACTGTAACAGACTCAAGAATGGCGATTGCTATGGCTCGTCAAGGCGGCTTAGGTGTCATCCATAAAAATATGACTATCCAACAGCAAGCAGATGAAGTTAGAAAAGTAAAACGTTCTGAGAGTGGCGTTATCTTAGATCCTTTCTTTTTAACTCCCACCCATTCCGTTTCAGAAGCAGAACAATTAATGAGTCGCTACCGCATTAGTGGTGTGCCAATTGTAAATACTATGGATGAACGTATTCTAGTAGGGATTTTAACAAACCGTGACTTGCGTTTTGTAGCAGATTACTCTATTCAAATTGATGAAGTAATGACAAAAGAAAACTTAGTTACTGCACCAACAGGAACATCTTTGAAAGAAGCAGAGCAAATTTTGCAACAGCATAAAATTGAAAAATTACCAATTGTCGATCAAAATGGTCGTCTTAGTGGTTTGATAACCATTAAAGACATCGAAAAAATTCTTGAATTTCCAAATGCTGCAAAAGATTCTCATGGTCGTTTACTTGTTGCAGCAGCAGTTGGCGTAACAAGTGACACGTTTGAACGTGCACACGCGTTAATTGATTCTGGTGCTGATGCAATTGTTATTGATACGGCTCATGGTCATAGTGCAGGAGTTATTCGTAAAATTGAAGAAATTCGTGAAGAGTTCCCAGAAGCTACCTTAATCGCAGGGAATGTAGCAACAGGTGAAGCGACCCGTGCGCTATATGAAGCAGGTGTGGATGTCGTTAAAGTAGGAATTGGTCCTGGATCAATTTGTACAACACGTGTGGTTGCTGGAGTTGGTGTTCCGCAAATTACAGCTATCTATGATTCAGCAGCAGTGGCTCGTGAATATGGACGTGCGATTATTGCAGATGGCGGAATTAAATATTCTGGAGATATTGTAAAAGCATTAGCCGCTGGAGGACATGTTGTTATGCTAGGCAGTATGCTTGCTGGTACAGACGAATCTCCTGGTGAATTTGAAATTTTCCAAGGTCGTCGCTTCAAAACATATCGTGGTATGGGAAGTTTAGCTGCTATGGAAAAAGGTTCAAGCGATCGTTATTTCCAAGGTGGCGTAAATGAAGCAAACAAATTAGTTCCAGAAGGTATTGAGGGACGTGTTGCTTATAAAGGAGCTGTTTCTGATATTGTTTTCCAAATGCTTGGTGGATTACGTTCAGGTATGGGATATGTTGGAGCAGGAAACTTAGAGCAATTACGCGAAGAAACACAATTTATTCAAATGAGTGGAGCCGGTTTACGCGAATCTCACCCTCATGATGTACAAATTACAAACGAAGCTCCAAATTACTCTGTTCAATAAATAGACTGTTAACTAAAGAAGATCAATAAAGTTCGATTCAGAACTTTATTGATCTTCTTTTAATAAATTCTTTAGTATTTTCTGATATGATAGGTAAAATCGGAAAAATATGTCTAAATGAGGGATATTATATGAAAATTTTAGTAGTCGATGACGATAAAGAAATTGTAGAACTGTTAAGTATTTATATCCAAAATGAAGGATACGAAGTAGAAAAAGCTTATAACGGAAAAGAAGCCTTAACAAAAATCAAAACAATTAAAAATATAGATTTAATGGTACTAGATGTAATGATGCCTAATATGGATGGAAATCAAGTCGTAAAAGAAGTCCGAAAAGAGATGCAATTGCCAATTCTTATGCTTAGTGCTAAAACAACTGATATTGATAAGATCAAAGGCTTAGTAACTGGAGCGGATGATTATGTAGCTAAACCTTTTAATCCTTTAGAAGTGATGGCTAGAATCAAATCTTTATTGCGTAGAAGTCATTATATGACTAACTCACAAGAGCAAAATAAACTTGAGGTTGGTCCATTGTTAATTGAAAAAGAATCACATGAAGTTCGAACAATTAATGGAGAGTTCATTCAGTTAACAGCTTTAGAATTTGGGATTTTATACTTATTAGCCAGCCATCCAAATCGCGTCTTTAGTGCAGATGAAATATTTGAACGTGTATGGCAGCAAGAAAGTCTCGTTTCAGCTAAAACGGTCATGGTTCATGTCAGTCATTTAAGAGATAAGATCGAAGAAGCTACTGGCGGAGAAAAAGTGATTCAAACAGTCTGGGGAGTAGGGTATAAAATTGGTTAGCAATAATACCTTTTGAGAAGATTGAAACACGGGAGTTGACTAGTTACTTGAAACTAACAAGGAAAGAAAAAAGTAAGTTGATTGTTGAAGGGTTTATTACTATTGGATTGATCTTGATTTTGTATTATGCTGCTTTTCTTATTTTTAATCGCATGCTTGTGGATTCTCCTGAAATTATTAGAGGGTTTTGGTTCTTTGGTGATGCGATTATTAGCGTTCGCGGAAATCAAATTATTTCTCTCACGCCTTTTTTTATCATTTTTTTAACAACGATAGCAATAGGAACGATTTATTGGCGTTTAAAAAGGCGCTATAAACAAATGCAGTTGAACCATATTATTAGTGAGCTGCATTATATTGCAGAAGGCCATTACGAGCACCGCATCACAACAGATTTTGGTGGAGATATGGAAAAAGTAGTAGACAGCATACATGTTTTGGTAGACAGCACAGTACAAGCAATGGAAGATGAACGCCAGATAGAACAGTCTAAAGATGAACTGATCACAAATGTCAGTCACGACATTCGGACACCCTTAACTTCTATTATAGGCTATTTAGGTTTGATTGAAGAAAGACGTTATCAAAATGAAGAAGAATTATTGAAATATACTCATACTGCCTACACGAAAGCAAAACAAATGAAAGTTCTTGTAGAAGACTTATTTGAATATACAAAAGTGCGTCAAACCACTACGCCTTTAAATCTATCTGAATTTGATATGGTTCAACTATTAGAGCAGTTGGTAGCAGATTTTGAATTGGAAGCAGAAAAAAAGAATATGGTAATCGAAGTGGTTACTTCATATGAGAGTGTTCAAATGGAAGCTGATACTGAAAAGTTAGTTCGTGTGTTCAATAATTTAATTTCAAATGCGTTGAAGTACGGAAAAGGTGGTAAAAAAGTATTTATAGAAGTCCAAAAAACTGGAAAAGAAGCGATCATTTCAGTAAATAATGATGGACAGCCTATTCCGCAAAAATCATTGGATCAATTATTTGATCGTTTTTACCGTGTGGAAGAGTCTCGGTCACAAGAAACAGGAGGCACCGGTTTAGGGTTGGCAATTGCACAAAGTATTGTAGCCCTTCATGGAGGATATATTTATGCCTCTTCTGATAGAACATTAACCCGCTTTGTTATGCACTTGCCACTAAAACAATTAGCTGAAAAAAATAACGACTAAATTTAAAGGGATTTTAGCTAAAACCTTTTAAAAACAACCGTCTTATATTAGTTTTAGACAAAAGAGGGTTGTTTTTTTTTGTTTATTTCGCTAACATAGAAAACGCATGTAGTCATTTAAGACAGAATATCATTTAACACATACTTAAATAGAAAATCAAACGGACTGAGGAGACAATAAAAATCATGAAGAAATTAACTAAAATTAGTACCTTATTTGTCACAATGCTATTGTTGGGAACTTTTTCTCCATTAATTGCTAGCACAACTGTATCGGCAGCAACAATAGAACAACCTGCTATAGAGGCAGCAGCAGCGTTTGCTATTGAACCAACAACTGGAAAAGTGTTGTTAAATCAAAACGGCGATGAAAAACTAGGCATTGCTTCAATGACTAAGATGATTACAGAATATATTTTGTTGGAGACCATTAAAAATGGCGACTTGGCATGGGATGATCAAGTTAACATTAGTGAGTACGCTCATAACATTAGCCAAAATTATGAATTATCAAATGTTCCTTTACGAATAGACGATACATACTCAGTAGAAGAACTTTACCAAGCAATGGCAATTTATTCAGCAAATGGAGCAACGATTGCATTGGCTGAACATATTGCTGGAGATGAAAAGTCATTTGTTGATATGATGCATGAAAAAGTTGAATCATGGGGTATTACGAATTATGAATTGTACAATACAACTGGTTTATCTAACTCTGATTTGAAGGGTAACATTTATCCAGGTAGCACTGACGACAGTGAAAATTCAATGACTGCAAGAGAAATGTCGATTGTAGCTCAACGTCTACTGTTAGATTTTCCAGAAGTATTGAAAACTTCTAGTATTAGTGAAAAGAAATTCAGAGAAGGTACATCAGATGAAATTTCAATGCAAAACTTTAACTGGATGTTGCCAGGATTAATTTATGAGCGTGAAAATGTTGATGGATTAAAAACGGGGACAACTGACTTCGCTGGAGCTTCAATGACAGGTACAGCTGAAGAAGAAGGTATGCGTGTTGTTACAATCGTAATGAACGCAACGAATGGACAAGAAGATTTGAGCAAACGATTTGCTGAAACAGACAAAATAATGGATTGGGCATTTGAAAATTGGGATATGGTTCCTGTCTTTAAAGAAGGCCAAACATTAGAAGATGTAGAGCCTTTAGCCGTTGATAAAGGTAAAAAGGATACTTTGAATGTAGCCGTTCAATCGGATGTGTCTTTATTGATTCCAACAAGTGCGGATAGCGAAAAGACAAACGCAACTGTCCAAGTCAAAAAAGATTTATTAAATGAAGCGGGTAACTTAACTGCACCAATCAAAAAGGGAACAGAAGTAGGAACTGCGCAAGTCATCAGTGAAGGCGATGAGTTAGGATACGTTAATGGAGATAAAGGAGAAGAAGTTACCGTTGTAGCTGCTTCAACTGTTGAAAAATCTAATGTATTTGTTTTAACGGGTCGCTGGGTGAAAGCTTTTATTAGTGACTTATTCTAAAGTACGTTAATTAAAAATTTAATTACTTTTATAGCAAAAGGCTGGGGGAATTTTCCAGTCTTTTTTTTATTGACTTAAGTAAAGGGATTGGGTAGAATGTAAGCAACTGAATGAACACGAACGTTAGTAATGCGAATTAGTAAAATAGATTGAATACACAAAGAGAGTCAGTGGTTGGTGAAAACTGATGGTTTAATCTTTTGAATCCATCGCATGAAGTAAACAATGAACTCAGCTTTTTTTGATAAAATTGTTTCGGATCCAGACCGTTATCTGATTGAAAAGAGTAGAGGATTCATAGGCAATCTTCTAAATTTGGGTGGTACCGCGAACGTTGAGGCCATTTCGTCCCATGAATAATGGATCGGAATGGCTTTTTTTGTACAATCGATTAGGAATTACAAGAAGAAAGGAAGATTAAGATGTTAGATATTAAACAATTAAGATTAGATTTTGATGCAACGGCTAAAAAGTTAGAAGAACGTGGGGTTAAACACGAGCTATTAGAAGAATTCATTACTTTAGATAGTGAAAGACGTTCTTTGATTGTGACAACAGAAGAATTAAAAAGTTACCGTAATGAAGTATCTGGTGCAATTGCAACACTAAAACGCAACAAAGAGAATGCAGATGAAAAAATAAAAGAAATGCGTGAAGTTGGAGAAAAAATAAAAGATCTAGATGAACAATTAGCAGCAATTGATGAAAAAATAGAAACAATTGCTACTGGATTGCCAAATTTACCGCATGATTCTGTGCCAGTAGGGGCAGATGAAGCAGACAACGTTGAAGTCCGCAAATGGGGGACGCCTGTAGAAGTAACATTTGAAGCAAAAGCACATTGGGAAGTTGCTGAAGAGTTAAATATTTTGGACTTTGAACGAGGAGCAAAAGTTTCTGGAAGTCGTTTTGTCTACTATAAAGGATTAGGTGCCAGATTAGAACGAGCAGTATACAATTTTATGTTAGACTTGCATACCGGTGAACATGGTTATACAGAAATGATGACACCTTATTTAGTGAATAGCGATTCAATGTTTGGTACAGGCCAGTTTCCAAAATTTAAAGAAGACGTATTCCAAATTGAAGGAACAGATCTAACACTGATACCAACAGCAGAAGTTCCATTGACGAACTACTACCGTAATGAGATTTTAAAAGAAGAGCAACTCCCAGTATACTTTACTGCATTAAGTCCCTCATTTAGGTCAGAAGCAGGTAGTGCAGGAAGAGATACTCGGGGATTGATACGTCTACACCAATTTAATAAAGTTGAAATGGTGAAATTTAGCAAACCGGAAACTTCTTATGATGAATTAGAAAAGATGACAAATAATGCTGAAGCGGTATTGCAAAAATTAAATCTTCCTTATCGTGTATTAGCTTTATGTACTGGAGACATGGGATTCTCTGCTGCAAAAACCTACGACCTAGAAGTATGGATTCCTGCACAAGAAACGTACCGTGAGATCAGCTCTTGCTCAAATACAGAAGCGTTTCAAGCTAGACGAGCAAAAATACGTTACCGTAATGAAGAAACAGGTAAATTAGAATACGTCCACACATTAAATGGTTCAGGATTAGCAGTTGGCCGAACAATAGCGGCTATTTTAGAAAACTACCAACAAGCAGACGGATCAGTTAAGATTCCTGATGTATTGGTTCCGTATATGGGTGGCGTAACTGAGATTCGTAAAGCAGATTAAAAAGAGAGCAATTCAAAATAATGTAAACCAATAAGGTTGAGTGCTATACTCTAATCATTAAGAACAAAAGGGGGAATCGATAGTGAGTGAACAAAAATTTGAAAAAGCAACATTTGCAGGCGGATGTTTTTGGTGCATGGTAAAACCGTTTGAAACCCAACCAGGTATCGAATCAGTTGTTTCAGGTTATACAGGTGGTCACACGGTTAACCCAACTTATGAAGAAGTATGTAGTGAAACTACTGGTCATACAGAAGCGGTTCAGATCACATTTGATCCTGAAAAATTTAGCTACCAAGATCTAGTAGAAATCTATTGGCAGCAAACAGATCCAACTGATGCAGGTGGACAATTTGCCGATAGAGGATCATCTTATCGTCCTGTTATTTTCTATCATAATGAAGAGCAAAGACAATTAGCAGAAGCTTCTAAAGAAGCGTTGCAAAATAGCGGTCGCTTTAAGCAGCCCATTGTAACCGAAATTCAACCTGCTGAACCCTTTTATCCAGCAGAAGAATACCATCAAGGGTTCTATAAAAAGAATGCAGCTCATTATTCAAGGTATAGACAAGGGTCAGGAAGAGCAGGCTTCATAGAATCAAATTGGATTAACAGTTAAACACAAAATATTTAAAGGGTCGTTTTTCATTGAATTCAATGGAAAACGACCCTTTTTTGATCAATGAATAAAAACTGCCGAAACTTTTATTTATAAAAAAACAATATACTGTATAAAAAGGTCTAACTAAATGTAGGAAAAAGAGGAGATGGTTCGTGTTTTTGCAACCAAAACGGGTTTTTGAATAAGTTTTCAAAACAATGTTCAGTTATGGAAATTTATTTATTTTATTTCCCAAAAAAGATTGACGAAACGCTAAAAACTTGTTATATTTATATACGTCGCTGAGGCAGGTTGAAACAAACCGCTAAGGTGAAGAAATATAAATTAAAAAAAGTTGTTGACAGACGGCGCTGTACATGGTATTATGTATAAGTTGTCACGAACAAAACAACACACTTTAGACCTTTGAAAACTA
>NZ_JBEMAR010000005.1:0-225186 GCF_040274945.1 Carnobacterium sp. | reverse complement strand
AGTCACCCTCACATTTGGTTCGTCTTACTTTGTTTAGTTTTCAAAGGTCTAAAGCGTGTTGCCTTGTTTCTGACAACTTCTAAATTATAGCAGTTGTTTCTCAACATGTCAACAAGTTTTTTAATAAATATTTTTTAAATTGAATATTTATCCATTTGCCAGCTCAGTGTTTCCATGAGGACTTAAATAGATTAACATATTTATTTACGTTTTGTCAACATTATTTTTACAATAACATTTCCATCTATTCAGTCTATCACTTATCTCTCTTAGCGACATCAATTACTATAACAAGTTTTTTGATACTGGTCAATAAAAAGATTTCGTTTTTTTTACTTTTTTTAAAAAAGCGTATATTTTACCATTTTTTTGCATTTAGATTTGTATTACATACGAACGAAACGAATAAAAGGACTGTTTTAAAAAAAGTCCTTTATATCATCGTTCGCTTTTCTAAAATCACTTTAGTTGATACTGGTATAAATTAAAGTCATTTATTTGTTCTCCAGCATTGAAATCTTCTTTACAATCGATTAAATCAAAGCTTTCACTACAGTACATCTGGTTTAAAAATTCATTTTCAGCAATACAATCTAATCTGAGAGCTCTTTTTTGTTTTTTTTCAGCATAGTCTTTAGCTGCATTAATCATCATCTTTGGAATTCCCATTCCAGCTTTGTCTCTCTTTATGTTCAAACGATGAAGGTAATAAAAATCATTTCCTCGATCCTTCCCCCATAAAGCAGCATCCCACTCACTTTGTTGATCCCACAATATGAACATTCCAACTAATTCATTATCTAAAGTTCCGTAGAATACTTCTCCTCTATCAATGGCACTTGCTGTACCATGATTATCTTTGCCTTCTAATATACCATTCCATTGTAACGATCCTTTAGCTTTTAACCATAGTGCCGTTTCTTTAAGTAATGCCTCAATCATTTCAAGGTGTTCTGTTTTTGCTTGGTGCAACATAAAAGTTCCGCTCATTTTATTCCCCTTTCTTCTATATAGAGAGAAGTTTTTAACTGTTTTTTGTTATTAAATACAGTACTACAAATGTTGTCGACTAACAATGACTTTTTAAACTACTATTTAAAAAAAAGCCTATACACCTTTTTTCTATCACTACGATAAGAAAAAGGATGCATAGACTTTTGAAGTGTGTTGTTATTTCGATACATCTAAATTACAGACGTGCATTTAATTCTTTACCTAATTCTTCAAATCCTGGTTTTCCTAACAAAGCAAACATATTTTTCTTGTATGCTTCTACACCTGGTTGATCAAATGGATTTACACCATTTAAGTATCCAGATAGACCGATTGCGATTTCAAAGAAGTACATCATGTAACCCAATGTATACGCATCTTGTTGAGGAATCGTTAAGATCATGTTAGGCACATCTCCGTCAGTATGTGCTAAAAGAGTTCCTTGGAAAGCTTTGGTATTTACGAAATCAATACCTTTTCCTTCTAGGTAACCTAATCCGTCTAAATCTTCTTCAGTAGATGGGATAGCAATATCGAACTTTGGTTTATCTACTTTAATAACTGTTTCAAAAATATTGCGTTGTCCTTCTTGGATGTATTGTCCCATTGAATGTAGATCAGTAGAGAAGTTTACGCTTGAAGGATAGATTCCTTTTTGGTCTTTACCTTCTGATTCTCCAGCCAATTGTTTCCACCATTCTGAGAAGTATTGCAATGATGGTTCATAGTTAACTAAAATTTCAGTATCTTTTCCTTTACGGTAGAAGACATTACGCAATACAGCGTATTGATATGCTTCATTTTCTTCAATTTTATCACTAGAAAATTCCACTGACGCATCTGCAGCACCTTTCATCAATTGATCAATGTCTGCTCCACTAGCTGCAATTGGCAATAAACCTACTGCTGTTAATACAGAGAAACGTCCGCCAACATCATCAGGAATAATAAATGATTCATAGCCTTGTGCATTTGCTTCTTGTTTCAAAGCACCACGTTCTTTATCTGTAGTAGCGTAAATACGAGATTTAGCTTCTTCAGAGCCATATTTTTTTTCTAATAATCCTTTAAATACTCTAAAAGCAATAGCTGGTTCAGTAGTTGTACCTGATTTAGAGATAATGTTTACTGAGAAATCACGGTCTCCGATCACTTGGATCAAGTCATGTAAATAACTTGAACTAATGCTGTTTCCAGCAAAGAGAACTTGTGGTGCCTTGCGAGTTTCTTTATCAAGCAAGTTAACGAAAGAATGGTTCAAGAAATCAATCGCAGCTTTTGAGCCTAAATAAGATCCTCCAATTCCAATAACAACCAAAATTTCTGAATCGCCTTGGATTTTTTTAGCTGCTGTTTTGATACGAGCAAATTCTTCTTTATCATAATTTTTTGGCAAATCAATCCAACCTAGGTAGTCGCTACCTGCTCCAGTTCCTTTACGCAACATTTCATCAGCAGTTGTAACCTGTTGTTGTAAGTTCGTAATTTCATGTGGTTGTACAAATTTTTCAATATTTGAATAATCAAATTTAATATGACCCACGTAAACCCCTCCAATTAATTGTTTTAAAGAATATAAACTCTATTCTCATACCACTTAACTTTAGTTGTTTTAGTTAAAAAAAGCAAGAAAAAACGGCATTTCTCGAATGAGAAGTACCGTTAAAGATAATCTTATTTAAATTGCGGGACTCCTGAAATTTCCCAATTTTCTAATGTTTTTGTTAGCTCATCAGAATGTAACCAGGTTAGCGAGTTATCGCCGCTTTCAGTTAGAAGTCTATAATCGGCTTCTTCATCATAAAGTTCAAAAACAAATAAAGGGATACGGTTATCATTAACTACTGCATTTGTTAGTTCATATAAATTCAAATCAGTTGCTTTAATAGGTAAAATAATTTTTAACGCCTCTAATATAGTAGCTAACCCTGTTTTAACATCACTAATCTCGGTGGTAGGGAATGAATGTACTTCAGCTTCTGCTTTCACTAAAAAAACATACTTTCCTTCTGGTCCTTTTGCCATTATAGTTCCAGCTACCCATCTTTTCTCTGTCATTAGTTTACACCTCTACCTATAGTTTTAAGCTCGTTTGTTTGGTTTACAATAGGTCAATAATTTTTTTTACTACATTACCCTGTTTTTTTCATCTTCTTTAGCTTCTTCAATCCATTTTGGCATTGACTCTTTTATTGTAGTAAAACCTAACTTACCGATCTTTTCATGATGTTGCCTTCTTTTCTTAGGATGATATTGAAATGTTGTATTTTCCTCTAACGTTCTTAGAGATAAACTGATTTTTTTTGTGTATTCATCAATGTCTAATACCATCACTTCAATTTCATTCCCCACTGTTAAAACTTCATTTAAGTCTTTAACAAAACCATGTTTGCATTCTGAGATATGGATAAGCCCTTGTGTTTCTTCATCAAGCGAAACAAACGCTCCATAAGGTTGAATTCCAGTAATTTTGCCTTTAATAACCATGCCAATTTTATACTTCATCCTATCACCTCGCTTATCCATTTCTAGAGTATTTTTGTTCTATTTTTATTTTAGCATAAATAAACACATAGCGTATTTAGAATACGTTTTCATATTTTTAAAAATTAAACTTTATTTATGGTATCGGTTTTAAAAGAGGCATCATAGAAAAAAATATCTCTCTTTGCTTTTTACTAGTATACTTAACTTATATAATAGAAACTAACTTTAGATTGGAGGTATAGTTGTATGACTTGGAACTTTGATGAACAAATTGATCGCAGTGAGCAAAGTAGTGTTAAATGGGGGTATTCAAAACAATTATTTGGAGACGAAGCTGTTTTACCAATGTGGGTAGCAGATATGGACTTTGCTAACTCACCTTTTATTTTGGATGCTTTGAAAAAAATAGTGGATCACCGTATTCTAGGCTATGCGTTTCCTCCCGATTCTCTCTACCAAGCTATCATAGATTGGCAAAAAAAACGTCATAACTTACAGTTGAAACCCAAAGATATTTTATTCTCTCCTGGAGTGGTTCCAAGTATTGCATTGGTGATCCAAACTTTTACAAACGAACAAGAGACTGTGATGATTCATGACCCCGTTTACACCCCTTTTGAAAATATGATTACATTGAATAACCGAAAAGTCATTCGAAATTCGTTGATCATTGAAGATGGTTTGTTTAAGATGGATTTCATCGATATAGAACAACAGTTTATAAAAAGAAATGTAAAACTATTTGTTTTAAGCAACCCACATAACCCTGGAGGTCGTGTGTGGACCAAACAAGAATTGGCTCAATTAGCAGACCTCTGTCAAAAATACCACGTTATCTTATGCAGTGATGAAATACATGGCGATCTTATTTATCAACCAAATGATTTCATTTCAGTTGCAGCCATTAAGGAACAATACAAAGATTTTGTCATTACTCTAACGGCAGCTACTAAAACATTTAACTTAGCTGGGATAAAAAATTCAATGATTTTTGTTCAAAACGAGAATCTGCGTAACGAATTGATTGTAGCTCAAGCCAAAACAGAACAGAATAGCATCAATACATTTGGTTACGCAGCAACTGAAGCCGCTTTTGCAGCAAGCGAACCCTGGCTAGAAGAGTTAATGGCTTATTTAAAAAACAACTTAGAAACAATTTGTACGTTTTTTGATACTGAACTACCTGAAGTTTTTTATATGAGACCTCAAGGAACATACTTACTGTGGTTTGACTGTTCTACTTTAAACATTCCTGATAAACAATTGACCAATCATTTTGCACAAGTCGGGAAAATCGGTTTAAATGCTGGTTCGGATTATGGACCTTCGGGAACAAACTACATGCGACTAAACTTTGCTGCTCCTCGTGAAACTGTTGTTGAAGGTTTGAAGCGTATAAAATATGCATTTGAACACCCAAAAGGTTAAGTAAAAAAATAAACGATCAGCAGACATGACGTCTGTTGATCGTTTTCTTTTTTAGTTTAATTCGATGCTTTCAATAACAATATCGTTTACTGGTTTGTCTTGAGCTCCGCGTTTTACATTTTGGATTGAATCCACAACGTCCATTCCTTCAATCACATGGCCAAAAACAGTGTGACGATTATCTAACCAAGGTGTTCCACCATTTTCTTTATATGCTTCAACAATCTCTACAGGGTAACCCGCTGCTTCAAGTTGACCAATCATATTTGCTGGTGTTTGAGAAGCTGACACGATAAAGAATTGGCTTCCGTTTGTATGAGGACCTGCATTAGCCATTGAAAGAGCACCTTTAAGGTTAAATGCTTTATCTGAAAATTCATCTTCAAAAGAACTTCCCCAGACGCTTTCTCCTCCCATACCTGTTCCAGTTGGGTCTCCACCTTGAATCATAAAATCAGGGATAACACGGTGGAAAATAATTCCATTGTAGTAACCACTTTCTGCTAGTTTAACAAAATTCTCTACCGCTTTAGGGGCAATTTCAGGAAATAATTTAATTTTAAGATCACCCATTGTTGTTTTAATGGTAGCAACTTGTTCATTATTTGCTACTTCATTTGATAATTGTGGAAATTCAGACATTTTATCGTCCTCCTATTTTTTATATTTACTTCTCTATCATACCGAAATCTTGCTTGTATTGCCATTTTTTTTAGCTATCGAACAAAAAATAGATTACTTCTGTTTCTTTTTTTCTATCTTTAACACTTTTTTGTCAAAGAAAAGATTGTTTCATGTTATGATATGAAATAGAATATTGAATTTTTTAAAGGATGGTACACTATGCTTATTTTAACGAACTTTCCGCTTGTTGCGGCTTTTACAGCTATTACATTTGCACAAATTATTAAAGTTCCAGTAGCTTTTCTACTACAAAGAAAAACTACTTGGGCATTAGCTACTTCTACTGGCGGAATGCCTAGTTCACATTCAGCAGCGGTATCTGCCCTTATCACTGCTCTAGCTTTACAGTATGGTGTTGCTTCACCTTTTGTAGCCATCGCAAGTACCTTTGGAGTCATTGTTATGTTTGATTCTATGGGTGTGCGCCGACAAAGTGGCGAACAAGGAATCTTATTAAATCAATTAGTGGTCGATTTTCATATGTTGAGTAAAAAAGTGGTTAAACTTTCTCACGATTCGGCAGCCCTCGTTGATGAACAAACTGAGCGCCACTTAAAAGAATATTTAGGCCATAAGCCGATTGAAGTTTTCTTTGGGATTCTTACCGGTATTTTAGTCGCTTTTGCTACACAAGCTATATTAACTTACTTTTCTATTTTATAATCTTTCTTCACCTTTTTATTGGTCCTTTTAGCTGCCTTGAAAGATACACGCAGTTAAAGGACCATTTTTATTTCCAACTATAGCTACATATGTCTTATATGCTATACTTTAAGACAATTTGAAAGAAAAAAATTGCACCATTGGAGGAATTTAGTTTTGAATACTACTAAAGAAGTCTTTGATATTACGATTATTGGTGGTGGACCTGTTGGCATGTTTGCTGCTTTTTACGGCGGGATGCGCAATGCAAAAGTTAAAATAATTGAAAGTTTGCCTCAGTTAGGTGGACAGTTAAGTATGCTATATCCTGAAAAAAATATCTATGATATCGCAGCACTGCCCGTAGTGACGGGACAAAAATTAATTGATAACCTTTCTGAGCAAATCTCTCGTTTTGACCCAAAGATTTGTTTGGAAGAAGAAGTGATTGATGTCATTAAGAATGATGACGGACTGTTCGAATTAACAACTGCCAAAGATGTCCACTATTCAAAGGCGATCATTATCACTGCTGGAAACGGAGCGTTCCAACCTCGTAGATTGGAATTAGATCAAGCCGATGAGTACGAAGGCAATACCCTTCATTATTATGTGAATAATATTGAGCAGTTTAAAGATCGTACGGTAGCGATTTGTGGTGGTGGCGATTCTGCGGTCGACTGGGCACTGGCTCTTGAACCATTTGCAAAAAAAGTGTATCTCATCCATAGAAGAAATAAATTTAGAGCTTTGGAACACAGCGTGTCCTTACTCGAACAATCAACTGTTGAGATGATCACTCCTTATATCCCAGTGGCAATTAAAGGGCATCATCCACAGATTGAATCTGTTCAATTAAAAGAAGTCAGAGGCGAAAGTGAAAAAGAACTTGAAATCGATGATTTTTTGATTAATTACGGGTTTACCTCTTCCATTGGACCAATGAAAAAATGGGGATTTGACGTGAAACGTAATGAAATCCCCGTGAATACAAAGATGGAAACCACAGTTCCTGGTATTTATGCAGCGGGTGATATCTGTACTTATGAAGGTAAAATCAAATTAATTGCGACCGGATTTGGAGAGGCTCCGACTGCCATTAACAATGCCATGAGTTACATCAATCCAGACGAACGAGTACAACCCATGCACAGCACAAGTCTATTTTAAGAAGCGGTATAAAAAGCTGTTAGTTCATCGTTTACCTAAGTCACAGTTTTTCTTATTTCTGTTACAAACCACCGAATAAGATTCGGAAATTAGGTATTGGTCTACTAGTTTGAACAATTTGTTAAATGGTTATTGCAAGTCATTTGTTCAGCTTTCTAGTATAATTAATTTATACTTAAAACGGAGGGATATGAATGGTAAAAGATACAAATGAGTTACACAAAAAAGCTTTAGAATTATTAGACCAACGTGGCGTTAAATTAAAAGATATTGCCGAATTAGTTATGTTTTTACAACAGTCTTATATCAACGATTTATCTTATGAAGTCTGTTTAGAACACGTAGAAGCCGTTCTCAAAAAAAGAGAAGTCCAAAATACGGTCCTAACTGGAATTCAATTAGATATTTTAGCAGAGAAAAAACAATTGATGAATCCTTTACTGGATATCATTGTGGATGATGAAGGACTATATGGTATTGACGAGATCATGGCTCTTTCAATCGTAAATGTCTACGGTTCAATTGGTTTTACCAACTATGGCTATATTGATAAAATCAAACCTGGCATTCTAAAAAAATTAAACAGTCATGATGACAACGAAGTCCATACATTCTTAGATGATATCGTTGGAGCTATTGCGGCCGCCGCTGCTAGTCGTCTAGCACATGCTCAGCCCACCAAAAGTGATATTACACAATAATCATGAACTAAAAATAAGACCCCACTACTCAAATTTGAGTAGTGGGGTCTTATTTTTTAATGAAACGCTTTTCGTTTAGTGTAAAAATACCCAAAAATAATTTGCAGTTCAATTAATGCGAAAGCTAAAATAAAGCAATGCATGAAGAAGGTTTCTGGCAATGCTAAAATAATCGGATCCGTAGAAGGATTGAACAGCCAAGCATCGTTATTAAAAAAAACTTTATGAAAAGCTACAAATAGCTGATCAAAGCTGACAGCTATCATAAAGAGCACGACAAACGGAACAGCTATCGCAACTTGAAATGGGCGAACCAATTTCCAAAACAATTGATTTTTTTTGATGTAGCGAAGATAAAAGAATGATCCTACCGCTGTAATCATTGCGATAACGTAGTCCAAAATAAACAATCGTTTGACTTCATAAAAATGAAACAACCCGCTTTCTGAACTTGGAAAATTCGGAAAGTTCAATTCGGTTATCCAAGGCAAGTTTAAATAATTTAATAATACTCGATAGTTTTCCATTAATGTTTCTTTTGACAACCCAACATTTTGAGAGATTTTTAAGTAATCAATATCAAAAGCATATAGGGGCGTCAAATTAATCGTTAGTACTATGGAAAATGATACGATAAATAAAAACAAACTAATTATTCCTACTACATGAAGGGCTTTTTCTTTCACTAGAACACCCACTCATCCAATGAATTTAGTAAATAGGTGGGTTGTTCTTCCACAAGTTCTAAATCTGTTAGAGAGGTAAAACCTGTCAGCACTAGTAAGGTGTCAACATCATTGTGAATACCGGCTAAAATATCAGTTTCGTAGTTGTCCCCAACCATGATAACCTCTTCCTTTGTTAACCCAATCGTTTTGATGGCTTCTTCCATAATAATTGCTTCTGGTTTCCCGATAAAAGTAGGCTGAACTCTTGTTGAGGCTATCAGTAAGGCTACTAATGAACCAGCACCCGGTACCATTCCTTTATCACTCGGTAAATTGGTATCTTTATTTGTCGCGATAAAGCGAGCTCCTCTATGAATCGCTAAAGTTGCAACTTCAAAATCATGATACGTAACTTGGCGATCGATTCCCACAACCACGTAGTCCGGGTTTTCTTCATCTTCAATAAAGCCCGCATCTTTCAACGCGCTTCTAAGTCCTGTTTCTCCTATAATGTAGACTTTTTTTCCTCCACCAAGTGAAGTGAGGTAGTCTGCAGTCGCTAACGAGCTAGTGTATACCTCTTTTTCAGACGTTTGAACACCAAAGTTTTGAATTAAATTATCAGCAACTTCTTTTTGTGTTTTAGAAGAATTATTGGTAACAAATAAATAAGGAATCTTTCTTTCTTGTAGTCTTTTAATGAATCGCGCAGCCGCTGGAATTGGCTCTTTTCCACGATACATGGTTCCATCTAAATCAATTAAATATCCTTTGTACTTCATTTACTTAACCCAACCTTTATCTTTATTCATTTATTTTGGAACAACTTTACGACGGATACTGTATTGGCGTTTACCTTTAGCATCCTTTACTGTTTCAACTGTTTCTTTTGGACTATTTTTTTCAACTGATTTCTCAACTGGTGAAATTTCCTTTTTGACAAAATCTTTTTTAGCTTTCACTCTATCGGATGACTTTTTAGGATTTACTGTTGTGCTTTGTTTTGAGTCTGTATTTTTTGGTTGAGCTTGTTTAATCACTTTTTCGTTTGTTGGACTTTTACTTTTTTGTGTTCTGCGTCTTTTAGGTTTGCTCGTTTTAATTCGTTCTTTTTTGTCATCTACACGTTGCAAGACAAAATAAGGACAGCCAAAATTGCAGTACTCGTACAAATAATCCTGAAGATTAGCAATGCGTTGATCTTGAGGAACTTTCCGGTTACGGTTATCGTAAAAACCTTTCAATCGCATTTGTTCAAAACCCCAGTCCGCTACAACATAATCGTATTTATTTAAAATCTCGCTGTAACGCTCACCTAATCGCTCTGCATCAAAAGCATCTCGATAATTTTGTACGATTTCGAACTTTTTGCCTTCTATCATAATAGTAGTAGCATCAATTCTTTGAACGACTGGTTCCTCAACTGGTTTAATTAGTTCTTGTACGTCTTTATCAACTGTATGTTCACCTGAGTCTTCAGTACTGCGATTTTCTTCTATTGCAGTTGGAGCCGGTTGCGATTCTTTCACTCGCTTTTTGGGTCTTGGTTTAATCGGTCTTTTTTTTGCTGGAACGGCTTTTTTATGTGATTTTGTCTCCTGAGCTCGTTCTTTAGTTGTTTCGTTTTCACTTGTCATTGCGTTCACCTGCTTTCATAATCCATCCATCTTATTCATTTCTCTGTTGGGTAATGCTTTTTTAAATATTGACCTACAACATTGCGTATAAAATAAGGAAACAGCACTTCGTTCTCCCCTTTGATTTCAATCGTCGGAAAAAAAGGAATAAACATGAAATGATCTACTGTAGCGAATGTGTATTGTTTGGTTCGCTCTATCGGTTTTCCTAACCAAGAGACTTCACCGGTTATTTTATCATATGCTACTCCATTGTAACAGATTTCGCCAAAAACTTTTCCTCTAAATCCAATACCTTTAATTGGGAAATTTCTCAAGAACAAGCGATTTTTTTCCATTTCATAAATCATACGAATAAGATTTTCTCCATCTAGTGTGCACCTTAAAATACGCATAGGATGAGGTAAGATTTTGTGCAAGTCATCTTTCGTGACCGTTCCCTCAACCAATGGCTGCATAAATAGCCCCGCATTTAAAATAGCCGCATCTGTGTGTGCATATTCTTTAAGAGCTTCTAATCCAATTTCAACAAGTTCAGATTTGCCTTGCCAATTTACAGGGAAAGTTGCCGGTATAGCTGCCATTACCTGTTCATTTAGCAATTGATGTCCCATTAGTTCATAAGATTCGATCATCTCAGTTTCATTTTCAGGTGCTTTTATTGTAGCTGTTTCCTTAACGGTTGCCTTAGCCGCTATGATTTTATTTCTTTCGATCTCTAATTCAATATGTCCAACGTACTGGCCGTATTTACCGGCGGCTGCAAGCAATGTATTTCTAACAACTTTCCCATGTGGCAACAAGTGATGTGTGTGGGAACCGATAATAACGGAGATCATTGGATACAGTTCAGCAATGCGTTGATCTTCACCAATGCCAAGATGAGACAGTAAAACAATGGAATCCACTAAAGGAGTAATCATTTCTAGAATGTCTCCTATCACTTCGTCCGGATTTTTCACATCCCAGCCAATCGGTTTATAACTTGTTGGAAAAGGTGCCGTTAAACCAAACAAACCGATTTTATGACCAGATTTTGTTTGAATGACATGGAAAATTTTTGCCCATTCTGGCGGATACCCTGTTTTTGCATCGAATAAGTTTGAGATCACAACAGGAAAATTAGCTTCATCGTATAAGTGACTCAATTGTTTTTTTGAGCTTCCAATACCTTCATTGTTTCCAATCGTAACTGCATCATATCCAATTTCATTCAGTAACAAGATATTTGCTGTTCCATCTGTTGCTTCCGTCAAAGGATGGACTCGATCACAGGCGTCTCCAATATCAAATGAAAATACCGTTTCATTTTCTTGTTCCAATCGTTTAGACTCTTCTCGTAAATAAGCAGAAATTCTTGGCCAATTTTCAAAGTGAGAATGAATATCGTTTGTATGATAAATGTGGACACGTTCCATTTTTTTCATCCTTTATTTCAGAAATTTATACTGCTCTTATTATACCAATCTTCAAAAAAAATATCTTATCTATTTATCTTATCTATTATATAGAAGAAATACTGATTAATTCAAATAAAGACACATCCATTTAAGTCACTTTTTTATTTGATATAAAAAAGCGAAATAATTTGCAAACATCAACCTTTAATGATAAAATTTTCAATGCTGCAACATTTCAAAACTAGCATGTAATAGCTTGGCTGTCTTCCTATTAGGTAGACGTTATTAGGAAACCAAAGTCATCTATCTTTACTTTTACAAAACTCTTCTTCATACTTATGAAGACTTCTACCATTTTTCAATACGATTTATATAACCCAATATGAAGTCGTACTGTTGAATTCATTCGAATAGGAATAGTTGCTTTACAAAAAATAGAATACTCTATCTAACTGTAAGCATTAGAAAATTCTTATTTGATCTAAGCTTTTTTTTTAGTGTTCAAAAACCAATTTTATTATTCCCGTAAGGAGTATGCAGGAGGTTTATCCCCCTTACATACTTCTTAATTTAATTACTTAACAATAGAAAATAAGGAGTGTGTCTAAATGATTGAATTTAAAAATATCGAAAAATATTACGGTGATTTCCATGCCTTGAAAAATATTAATCTTACCTTTAATCAAGGTGAAGTGGTAGTTGTTATCGGACCTTCTGGTTCTGGTAAAAGTACCATGTTGCGTTGCATTAACGGTTTAGAAGATATTACTGAAGGAGAATTATTGATTAAAGGTACCAACCTTCATGCTAAGGATACGAATATCAATGAAATTCGTAAAAATGTTGGAATGGTTTTCCAGCACTTCAATCTTTATCCACATAAAACTGTTTTAGAAAACATTATGTTAGCACCTATGAAGGTTTTGAAACAGTCTAAAGAAGAAGCCCAAAAAAATGCTGAGAAATTTTTAGAAAAAGTAAATATGCTAGACAAAAAAGATGCTTACCCATCTAATTTATCTGGTGGTCAGCAACAACGTGTGGCTATTGCACGAGGATTAGCTATGGGACCAGGAGTTTTATTGTTTGACGAACCAACCAGTGCATTAGATCCAGAAACGATTGAAGATGTATTAGATGTTATGAAAAAGTTAGCAAAAGAAGGTATGACAATGATCGTTGTGACTCATGAAATGGGATTTGCACGTGAAGTTGCTGACCGTGTTATTTTTATGGCTGATGGAGAGGTCCTTGAAGACCGCGAAACAGTTTCGTTCTTTGAAAATCCTAAAGACGAACGCGCTAAACAGTTTTTAAGCAAAATTATTAATCATTAATTTTATAGGAGGACTTTTCAGATGAAAAAATTAAACAAGCAAGCTCTTTTTCTTCTTTTACTCCTACCTGTCTTTTTTCTTGCTGCTTGTGGTTCTGAAAGTGCAGCAAATGTAGATATAACAGAACGGATAGAAGAAAATCCTACCATTACATGGGGCGTAAAAGTAGATACCAATCTTTTTGGTCTTTATGATATTCAATCAAGCGAAATCAAAGGTTTCGATATCGACATAGCCAAAGCTATTACAGAAGAATTGACTGGAGATGCAGACAACGCAGAATTCGTTGAAGTTACCTCTAAAACACGTATTCCTTTATTAAAAAATGGAAATATTGATGCTATTATTGCGACAATGACCATTACTGAAGAACGAAAAGAGCAAGTCAACTTTACGGATATTTACTTCGATGCTGGCCAAGCTTTATTGGTTCCAAATGACAGCCCTATTCAAAGTTTAGACGACCTAACTGCTGATACAACCGTCTTGGCTGTTAAAGGCTCTACTTCTGCACAAAATATTCGTGAGTTATCTCCTGAGGCAAATGTATTAGAATTAGAAAATTATTCTGAAGCCTTTACTGCTTTGCAATCTGGCCAAGGAGATGCTGTTACAACTGATAATGCTATTTTATTAGGCATTATCGCTGATAATCCTGGCTATCGATTAGCTGGTGGAAACTTTACTCAAGAGCCTTATGGGATTGCAATCAACAAAGGCCAAGATGCCTTTTTGAAAGAAGTCAACAAAGCCTTGGAAACGATCAAAGAAAATGGCGTATACGATGCCATCTATGCTAAATGGATTCCTGAATTAGATTAATCAGTTTAAAACTTCATAAAAAGCAGTATCTGTACTGCTAAGAAATAAAAAAGCGAGGTGCACCTATGCTAACGATCTTAACAACCTACCAAGATGTTTTAATTGATGGGTTTCTAAATACATTGTATTCCAGTATTATTGCCTTATTTTTCAGTTTGATCATCGGTACATTAATGGCTATCTTTCAGTTATCTAAAAAGAAATGGTTAAAAGGATTGGCGAATGCTTATGTAGAGTTCTTTAAGAATATTCCCCTTTTGATCATTGTGATGTTCTTTTATGTAGTGGTACCTTTATATTGGTTCTCTATTGATGGCTTTACAGCTGGTACAATTGGATTAACTATTTACACTTCTGCTTTTATTGCAGAAACGGTCCGTGCTGGTATTATGGGCGTACCTAAAGGTCAAACCGAAGCTGGACTTTCAACTGGATTGACTCAAAATGAAACGATGCGGTACATTATTTTGCCGCAAGCTTTCAAAATTGTCATCCCGCCTCTTGGCAATCAATTCATTAATTTAGTGAAAAACTCATCTGTTCTTGCGATGGTTACTGGTCTTGATTTAATGTATCAAGGCGATTTAATTGCCAGTGAGACTTTTAATACGTTTGATACGTATATTTTAATCGGCTTAATCTATCTCATCATTACCTTACCTTTAACATACTTGATGAGTTACATTGAGCGTCGCTTAAATGTAACATCTTAAAAGGAGGAGAAATCATTTGACTATTATAGAAGCTTTTTCATGGATGAACATCCGCTTCTTACTGGATGGACTTCTCGTTACAGTAGAAGTGGCCGTACTTTCAATTATCTTTAGTTTTATTATTGGAGCCATCTTAGGATTGCTTCGATACATGAAGATACCCATTTTTTCAAAAATTGTCGGGGGCATTGTTGATTTAATTCGTAACTTGCCTTTATTACTAATCATCTTTTTTACTTATTTTGCATTACCGCAAATCGGCATACGTTTAGACATCTTTTGGTCAGCAGTAGCTGCGATGACGATTTTTGAATCTGCTATGCTGTCAGAAATTATGCGAGCAGGTTTAAACTCTGTTCCTTCTGGACAAATGGAAGCTGGACGTTCTACCGGTTTAACGTATCTTCAAACGCTATGGATAATCATTATTCCACAAGCTTTTAAAGCTATGGTTCCTCCAATCGTCAGCCAACTTGTATCTTTGATCAAAGATACTTCATTAGCTACCATCATTTCCTTACCAGAATTAACTCATAATGCTCGAATCATTTATGGTCAAAATACGACTTATGTCATTCCAATGTTTATTGCCTTAGCATTCTTCTACTTTATTATTTGTTACGCATTATCAAAAGTTGCTAAACGCTTTGAAACAAAATTATCTTAATCAAAAAAGCTGTTCACTAAAACTAATTTTAGTGAACAGCTTTTTTTTTCCTTTTATTTCGGTTACGATAGAAAAAGATATTAAAGAAATGAGAAAGGATCTTACTATGACTCCCTTTACTGAACGTGTAATCCTTATTATCCAGTCTATTCCAAGCGGAAAAGTTATGACTTACGGGCAAATTGCAGCACTTGCTGGAAACGCTCGAGGTGCAAGACAAGTTGTCCGTATTCTCCATTCTATGAGCCAAAAGTATGATCTACCTTGGCACCGTATCATTAATGCTAAAGGTGAAGTAGCTATCAAAGATGCTGAAGGAGCTTTTACTCAAAAAGATCGTTTACTTTCAGAAGGCATTACCTTGACACATTCCGGAAAAGTGGATTTAGTGGTTTATCGTTACCATCCCACTATTGAATTAATAGTTGAGGATCAATAAAAGTTACTGCGGAATATTTTTATACAAAAACACGTTAGCTTCCGAGATATTAAAATCCATTTTTTGGTAAAAATGATAAGCTGGTACATTTTTATCCGTTACTAACGTGATTGCCTCTAATTCTTTTTTCTGACAGTATTGTTCTAGATGCATCATCATTTCTTTTCCCACACCTTTTTGTTGACACTGTGGATGAACGTAGAATTCATCCACATAAACTTCATCTCCAGACCATAATGTTCGTTCAACTCCGAATAATGCACCAACAATGGTAGACTTATCCACATAAACAAAGCCAAATGAACGTTTTCGGTGTACAAACTCTTGTAGATGGCTTTTAGCAGTATTTTTTGTCCACTTTTCATCCCATGGTTTGCTGTTATACACAGTTATCAACAGTTCTGCACACAAATCTAAATCAAACTCAGTCAATTCTCGAATTTTCCCATTTTTCTCTTTCAAAAAAACCTAACCTTCTTCCATTATCAGCATATCACTCTCATCAAATTTCCAACTCGCACTATAGGCTACTTCCCAATGATAGCCATCTAAATCTTGAAAATACCCACTATATCCGCCCCAAATAACTTTCTCAGGTTCTTTAACGATCGTTCCACCATTTTGTTTTACAAGAGTAACCATCTCGTCTACTTCCATTTCTGACTTTAGGTTGCAGGCAAGCGTGATCCCATTAAATCCCCTTTCTGGAATTACTGGTGGAACTGTTTTATTAATGTCTTTTGCTAAATCTTCAATTGGAAATAACTCTAATTTGCTACCTTGATTATTGAAAAATACGATAGCCGGTTCTTCTACTTTTTCATAGGTTTTAAAACCTATGCGTTTATAAAAGTTTAAAGCAGCTTTCATATCTCTTACCCCTAGGCAAATTAAATTAATGCGATTCATTTTAACCCCTCCTATTAGCTTATTTAAAAATTTTTTATTGAGAGTGAAAAAATCCTACTTAAGTCTTCTAACTTAAATAAGCTAATAAGTTACAGCGTTTCAATTAAAAATTGATCTTCTTTGGTTAATTCAAAATTAAATAACTCTAAATTAGCTACTTGATGCTCTTTGTTGTGGGATTTAGGGATAACCACAACCCCTCTTTGGATTTGGTAACGCAATAAAACTTGTCCCCAATTTTTCCCATAATTTTCAGCAATTTTATTTAATGTTTCTATTTGTTCTTGAGTAACTTTGCTTAATGGTCCCCAAGCTTCTGGTACAATATTATTACTCGTTAAATAGTCAATCAATTCATGATTCCATGTATGTGGATTAGATTCAATTTGATTCACTACTGGTTGAATCCGAGCAAAGTTACGCACCGTTTCCAACATATCAATGGTGAAATTGGATACTCCAATTGATTTGATTTTCCCGTTATCCACAAATGATTCAAGAACTTCCCACGTTTGCTGCAATTTTTCATCATCTTCAATCGGATGATGGATTAAGTACAAATCAATATAATCCGTTTGTAAATTTTTCAAACTGTTTTGTATAGTTTGGTTAATCAATTTTTTTGAACCAATATACGCTTCATCTGAAGGAATTTTTGTGGTGATAAAAAATTCTCCACGAGGAATGCCGCTTTCAAAAATAGTGGCTCCAACCCCTTCTTCATTTCGATAAGAAATTGCTGTATCGATCAACCGATAACCAGCTTGAATTGCAGACTTTAATGAGCTAAAATCGTTAGTCAAAGCTCCATTGTATTGGTTACCTTCTTTGCCATAAGTATTCGTTCCTGTTCCAACTACTGGTATATCTACTCCATTTGCTAACGTGATCATTTGCATTGAATCACTCCCTTAAAAAGAATATCTTCAATTTCAATAATAATGATTCTATTGATATTTAGTCAAGTTTAGACCCTTTTTTCTTAGTGACTTCAGGACTCAAATAAAAAACATCTCGCCTTTTAAGTAGCTAAAGGCAAGATGTTTGTTTTTAAGATTCAGTTTATTATTCAGCTACAGTTGTTTCTCCAGTTACAGTGCCTGCATCTAATACTGCAGAATCCATTAATTCTTGAGTAGCGAATGTAAGATTTCCTTCAATAGTTGAATCAGCAAGTTCGAATCCTTCAGCTTCTACTACAACATCTCCAACAAATGTTCCGTTTTGAATTTTAAAGTTTGGAGATTCAACAGTCATTGTTGGTGCTGTTAAAGTAAATTCATCTGTAACTTTGTGATCTTCATCTTGTGAATACAAAGCTAATTTACGGTAAACATCCCCACTTTCTTCCCCTTTATCATAGAAAGTTCCAGCTACAACGATGTCGTCAGTTACTGTTACATCTTCTGTTATTGCGTAAATCCAAGTTCCGTCTTCGCTAAGTCCAGCTAAAACGTCTGCTGGATCATTGCTGATTGAAGCCGTTGTAACAACTTCTGTACTTTCAACAGCTGAAGAAGCTGATGATTCTTTTTCTGCTGTATCTTCGTTATTTCCACAACCTGCTGCAAAAATAATAATTGATGCACAAGCCCCTAAAAATAATGCTCTTTTTTTGTTTGTTTTAACCATAATGTATCCTTACCTCCAATTTTTTTATGCGTTTTCAAAGCTATCAATACCAACTTATTGAGAAGAATTGACCCGCCTTAACAACTACAAATATAGTGTACAACATCTTTGTGAATTATTCAACTTGTATTTGTTGTTTAACTAGTTTTTTTTTATTTTGTGACAAAAATAGTATTTTAAGGAGATAAATCATTGTTTCTTTTCTTTACCCCTATCAAATTGAGCTTCTTTTTCAACCTGTCCATTTTGATAATAACGAATCCATTTACCATTTTTTAGATCATTCTCTAAGCATCCAATTTGCCACAGTTCTCCACTTTTACGGTAAAATTTCCAGTCTCCTTGCATCTTTCCATCAAAAGGACCGCTTGCTTTTATTTTTCCATTTTCAAAATAATGTGTCCGTATTCCATCTTTAGTCACTTGCTTGATTTGTTTATTTTTATAATATTCTTGCACAGCGTCCCTCCTTGTGAATAAATTTCAATCTTTCCGATTAGTCAATACAAGGTTCACTCCTCTTAAAGCTTTTTCATATAGTCTAACTCAAATCCAAAATTTCCCCAATAATGAACTATCCGTAAAAACTCATTAAAAATAAGACCCCAAAAATTAAATTTAACTTTTGAGGTCCCATATTATTTACTATGTCAAATTAACTACCCACATGCTCAAGCACAAACTCTTGAACTTTTTGTTTATAGCCTTCTTTATTTTGCTCGTAAGATTCCGCATGATCGGCATTTGGTGCAATATATAACTCTTTAGGAGATGAGTTAGCTTCATACACATCATACACCATATCTGTCGGCACAAATTTATCTTCTGCACCATGGATAAAGAGCATTGGAACTTTATTCTTTTTAATCTGTTCTACTGTATCAGCTTCTCCAAACCAATAATCAGAACGTACTTTTGTTACTAAACTGGTAACTGGAATCAATGGAAATTCTGGTAGATCATACATATCTTTCAATTGATACGCCAGTTCGCCATTTAAAGAACTATACCCACAATCTTCTACAATTACCTTAACATTATCCGGCAAGTCTTCTCCGCTGACGTTCATAACCGTTGCTCCGCCCATACTGATCCCAAACAAAGCTAATTCAGCATCCATGCCTACTTTATCAATCATCAATTGGATCCACTGCAAGTAGTCTTTTCGTTCATGCCAGCCAAAACCGATATAGTCTCCTTCGCTCGTTCCATGTCCACGAGCATCTGGCACAAGTACGTTAAACCCCATGTCATGGTACAATTTAACATACGGTGCCATTTGTTCTAGGTTGCCTGCGTACCCATGGGCCAATATAGCTACTTTTTTAGAAGCAAATTCGCTTTCAATATAAACCCCAGAAAGATTTAATCCATCTGCTGACTCAATAGACACTTCTTCACGTTCTACCTTATCGTACCATTTCTTTTCTTCCAACCATGGATCTTCAAGGTCGTAATCTCCATCAACATCTGCTGCTTCTATGAAATCTTTTGGATTTATGGCTACCGCTACATCATAAAAATAATTCCCTGCAAATCCTAATCCAATAATAACCACAGCCACCAAAACAGCTAAACCAATCCCTATTTTTCTTTTCATTTACTCACACTCCACTAGTTTGTTGATCGAACCATCTAAACCATTTAGCTTATTCTACCCTTTTCTTATGAAAAAGTGAACCACTCACGAATACAGAGCTGAGAAAAAAACTCAGCTCTGTATTCATACATGTGATTTATACTACGGTTAGAAAGATTTCGCCTTACACACAGTTACCTACTAATTCTCTAAAAATTTAAGCAATTTAAGGGTCGTATTTCGATTCCTGATCGTTACCTTTTTGTAGAAAGGTTGACTGGCTAATTTTGAATAATAGGTCTTACTGTAATTCTGTTTAAAAGAGGATGACCAAAAGATAACTTGCTCTCCTATATAGACTTTTTCATAATCAGTATTTATAATCGAGAGAAGTTCAGCAATTTCTTTTTTATTCACTGAAGGCAATAAAAATAAAGCATTGTGCCTGTAGTCTTCATCTTCTCCCCACCAAAATGGAATACTTGCTAATTCCGTTTGGTACTTCTCATCAGAAATAATTACAACATCAATTGGAAAAACAAAGTTATCCGATAAAATTTTTCGGCATTTTTCTAAAACATCCTTTTCACTGTCTTTTTCACTTTCAACAATTAAATTGCCACTATTAATATGAGATCTAGCATTTGCAAATCCAGCTTTGGTTAAATACTGTTTTAAATCGCTCATTGGAACTCGATTTTTCCCTCCAACATTGACTCCTCGTAATAAGATAATAAATTGCATACGACCACACCCCTTTATCTGTTTAGTTGATATCCCTAAATAGATTCACTATTTAAGGAGTACTCCATATAAAGTCAGCAACCAACTCATCTACTTGCGTATTTTCATGTAGTTGACTATGAGAAGCCTGTGATCCAGTAACGATTTCCTCACGATAATTCATTTCAGTTGTTTGCATTAAATAACCAATCGACAATCCGCTTCTAATCGAAACTGTTCCATCTCCTTCTGACCCATCTTGCAGATTTCCAACAATATTTAACATTTTAGTCATTTTAGGGTATTGTTTGATTCTTGTAGTAAAATCTTTATACCGTTCGCTGCTTACTAAAGGACCATTTTGAGTTAAATCATTCAAGGATTGCTCTTCATTACCTGATAAAAAGTCATTGAATGGAGCGCCTATCGCTACAAAGTTAGTTACTATCGGCAACGTTTTTTCATTTCCATATGTGACTAGATAGCGAAAACTACTTACTCCTCCCATAGAGTGCCCAACTAAGTTAACTTCATTTATTTGATAGACAGTCTTTAAATAAGTTAAAACATCTTTGATCCACTCTGCTTGATTCCATTCATTATTCTTATTATCTGCAAACAACACTTGGATCATTGGATTATTTGATTCATTTTTCCATTCACCGATTTCAGAAATAATACCATCTGGCTGAACGGTTAATGTTAATTCATTTTTTCCCCAACTATTCTCTTCAAATCGAGACAGCATTCCTTTAAAACTGCGTGCTGTTCCTCCATAGCCATGGATAAAAAGCGTCGGGACTGCCGTTTGATTGGTCGTTAATGGATCTGAAGAATCAATGTTGGAACTTATTTTTTCATTTGTATTGGTTGACTGTTCCTCATTAGTTGTTTGGTTTTCACTAATTGATTTAGTGTTTTCACGGTTTTCACAACCCATGACTACAATGCTTAACAAGATGACTAAGAAAAGAAAATAAACCTTCTTTTGCATACATTACCACTCCCAACTGTTTCTAACTTTAATAAACCATATTGTTAAGTATAAAGCAAAAACCACTTTTTATTTCCAAGAAAATAATTTCTTTTTTTGTATAGTTCATTTTACTATAGGCTTTTGTTATAATAAAAAAAACGTGTTATATAATTAACAGAACGAATGATAAACATAAGGAGAATGCCTAAATGATAGAATTCAAAACTGTTTCAAAATCTTATAACAGTAAACAAGCATTAAAAGAAGTCTCTTTTACTATCCGTTCAGGAGAAATTTTTGGTTTAATCGGACATAACGGTGCTGGAAAATCGACCGCCATCAAATCGTTAGTTAGTATCATTGAACCAAGCAAAGGCACTATTTTAGTGGATGGAGAAAATATTGCAACTAACCGTCTTGCTATAAAAAAGAAAATCGGTTATGTTCCCGACTCTCCGGATATGTTCTTACGTTTATCAGCTATGGAATATTGGGATTTGATTGCTGTTGCTTACGAAATTCCCGAAGAAGAAAAAGACAAGCAACTATTAAAGTTAATGAATTTATTCGATATGGTGGAAAATCAGGCTAGTATGATTAGTTCTTTTTCACATGGGATGCGTCAAAAAACCTTTGTTATAGGTGCCTTACTATCCGATCCAGAAATATGGGTGTTGGATGAACCAATGACTGGATTAGATCCGCAAGCAGCCTATGATTTAAAAGAATTAATGAGGCAACATGCAGCAAAAGGGAATATTGTGTTGTTCTCCACTCATGTATTAGAAGTAGCACAGCAACTTTGCGACCATATTGCGATACTCAAGAATGGTGAGATTTTGTATGATGGAACGGTCGAGGAACTGCAAGCAGAAAATGAAGACCAATCACTGGAGACGATTTATTTGAAAATGGCAGGGAGAACTCCAGCGGAAGAAGAACAACCTAACAGCGAGATTGATTTGGCTTCTCCAGAAAGGAGAGGATGAGCATGCGGCTGCAACATATCAAACAGCTGGCTAAAGTAAATTTGGTTTCTGCTAATCCTCATCTGGTCGAGAAAAAAAGGACGGCATCTTCATCTCCACCATATATCGCTGTTCTTTTGCAAAGTGGTCTTATGTTGTTTATATTTTTTTTACTATATAGTTTTATGTTTTTTTTCATAGACTTTACTCAGTATCCTGGTATGTTTTCTACTTATATTGTGATGTTCATAGTCATGGCTGTCTTACAAGGGTTCTATTTAGTTTATAATTTATTTTATGAGTCAAAAGATCTCATTCATTATCTTCCACTGCCTTTCAAAGGGAGTGAAGTTTTCACTGCTAAATTGGCTGTCCTTGCACTAATGATATTGCCGTACTTGATTCCAAGCTTATCTTTATTTATTCTGTTAGGACAGGATGCTGGTCAGTCTATCCTCATTACGATTGTCGTTTCATTGTTTTTGTTTCTACTACTAATAGTGGTGATTTTTTTCTTTTCAGTGGTTTTAGTTCATCTGATTACCAAACTAGCAGTGTTCAGAAAAAATAAACAAGCTGTCACAACGACTCTTTATACTTTGTCTAGTTTAGGAATGACGGCTGTCATCCTTTTTATCTCTTCCATGGATCAAGAAGCTGACATTCCTTATGGCCAAGTCTTACCTGACTATCGAGTGATTCCTTTTGTTCAATCCTTCCATCAGGTCTTATTGAATCCACTCAACTTGAATGCTTGGTTTGGTATCTCTTTATGGATTGCGCTACTAGCTCTTTTGGCGTTGATCGTATTTAAATGGGCAGTGCCCGAATTTTATAGGGAAGAAGAATTGGATGTAAGAGATAGACAAAAAAAGTCAAAAAACAAAAAAAAAGACAACTCAACTGGTTTAGAAAAACCTTCCGTTTCTGTTAATCGAACCTTATGGAAATATAATTTTGGACTTATTCAAGATGGTACACTTATCATGCAACATTTGAGTTCAAGTATTGTTTTTCCTATCATTATACTATTAGGTCCAATTTTTACAAATGGGATTTATTTAGGAGATATGACTTTGCACTATTGGGCTTTGTTTCTCTTTGCTGGATTCGCCTATGCTTTTCTTACATTGAGTGCGACTTCCATTGTTGGTGTTATTATCTCACTAGATAGAGAAAACTTTATGTACCTAAAATCCTTACCTTTTTCGATGAAAAACTACTTAAAGCAGAAATTTTTATTCGCTTTTATAGCAGAATCACTTCTCCCTCTTACTTTAGGGATAGTCTTTATTTTCATTGCAAAACTACCTTTATTGTTGGGTGTTCTGTTTTTAGCTGGAATCATCATCGGGATTTTCGTACTCTGTCACTATTACTTTGCCCGTGATTTCCGTCTATTATATTTGGAATGGCAGAATCTTACAGAATTATTCAACAGAGGTGGAGCATTCATTCAATTTGTTAGTCTTTTTAGTTCACTCATTATTGGACTATTATCTATTCTCCTTATTGGCTTCTTATTAAATAACTTAACTCCTATCTGGCAAACAATTGTCTCTGTGTTAACAGCTGCTATCCCAATTATGGCATGTGTTGGTACTGTAAAATGGTACAACGAACGCTTCTGGTCTCGTTTGAGTGACTAGCTTAGAATGATACAATAGAAGTAATAAACATTTTAAAAAGCGGATGGTCGCGTTTAAGCTGCCATCCGTTTTTACTATTTCAAACAAAACCTATTTCTTCGAAACCCTTTCTATCTTACAAATCCATTTTTAAAATTATCGTACCAAGCTTCTAATTCTTTTGGTTCATCAATTTCCAACAATTTATATATTTCATAAGCAAACTCGACTGCTGCTGTTTCATTAGCGGTGATGATATTTTTATCTCGAATTACCTGTGCCTCCAGAAAATTTGTTGCCCCATTATATTCGTCTTGCGCTTCAAAAAATTCAAAACTATCCCCAGTATGTTTAACTTTATCCAATAATCCATGACTGCCAAGAAAAACAGTCGCTCCACAAATTGCTGCTATTGGAATGTTTTGTTCAAGAACGTGTTCAATAAAACGAGCAATTTCTTCATATCGATTATCTTGCCATGAAAATCCACCTGGTAAGATGACCAAGGCCAAATTGTTTAAATCAGTATACTCTTCAATCGAAAAATCGATTTCAGTGCGTAAACCACCTATAGAAGCTTTTGATTCTTTATCTAAAGCAATCGTCTTTACTGAATAGTGTGGAACAGAATTCACTTCAGCAATAGCATATGAAGCTTCCCAATCCGCCCACTTATCGGTCAATAAAAGCAATACATCTTTTTCTACCATCCGAATTCCTACCTTCTTTATTATTTCTCCATATTTTTTTGCTTAGTATAACATATGCACAAAAAAACCTAGAACAAATCTGTTCTAGGTAAGAATTATTAATGAACAAGAAAAAAAACACACTAAAATTTTATTATTTCTTTTTCTTCGTTTTTTTAATCCTCGTTTTCTTTTTCCCAATCGATTTAAATGCACGTTTTATAACCTCAAAGAAGCTTAAGGAATGGACCATATGACTTGGATCTACATATACTTGGATAGCTCGAAGAACTTTCTTAGGATCCTTAGATGAAAAGGTAAATGTACCAGATCTTTTGGTTTCGATAGCATAACGTGGTATCCATTTCCCTTTAAACATTACAGAAGCAATAACATTTTCTACTTCTTCCCATGGAATTTGAACAAATTTACGTTTGTCTCGAGAGTTAAAGAACTCAAATCCCTTATCACCAATCATAATTTTCCCATAATCCGTTAATCCTGTAAAAGCAGTGGCATCTATTACTAAATCTACTTTTGTATTAATTGATTCAACCATTCTATCTGCTCCATTTCATTTATCATCTTTTCATCATTATACGTTGTTTTAAGTGCTTAGAGCAATAAAAAAAGTGACTGAGAAGATCCCAGCCACTTTTTATTGCGAATTAGTAGTGATTCAGAGATTTTAAACGACTTTTTAGTTGATCTTATAAAAGTCCGATTAAATGTCCACCGATTCCGACTACGAATAAGCCAAGAATAATAACGATTGGACTAACTTTTTTCTTAAGCAACCACATACAGAACATTGTTAAAGCCAATGCAGCTAATCCTGGAATCAATTGATCCAAGTTGTTTTGTAAAGTTGTTACTTTTGTAGGTGAAAGCGCCAATCCTGAGTTGACTTGTTCAAAGGCTTGACGAATTCCTTCGCCACCCATTGGAAGTTCATCCCATTTGATGTATGCTCCTTCATCTAGTTGAACTCTGGAAACAACCGGTTGGAAACTGATTGAAACCCACCGCTGCACTAAAGCAGCTAATACGAACATACCTAGAATTGATGCACCTTTTGTAATATCTTGTAATAATCCACCTGAAAGATCTTCTGTGATTTTAGAACCGGCTTTATAACCGAATTCTTGTGTATACCACATGAATCCCCAACGAATTAAGTTCCAAGCTACGAAGAAAATAATTGGTCCAAGGATACTTCCACCCATTGCTAATGATGCTCCTAGAGCACCTAACATCGGACGTACAGTAAACCAGAACACAGGATCACCAACACCGGCCAAAGGACCCATCATACCAACTTTTACTCCTTGAATTGCTACATCATCAACTGGAGCTCCGTTTGCACGTTCTTCTTCAAGAGCTAAAGTAACTCCAAGAATTGGTGAAGCAATGTATGGGTGAGTATTAAAGAATTCTAAGTGACGTTTTAACGCTAATGAGCGTTCCTCTTTAGTAGTGTATAATTTTTTAATTGCTGGAATCATTGCATAAGCCCAACCACCATTTTGCATACGTTCGTAGTTCCAAGAACCTTGAATGAACGTAGAGCGCCATGCTACGGCTAAGCGATCTTTTTTAGTTAACTGAATTTTTTCTGCCATGTCTCTTCTCCTCCTTCAGGATTAATAATCGTTTAAGATATCGCCAAGCGGGTCACCAGAGTTACTTCCGCCACCATTTGAAGAACCACCCATTTTAGAAAGGTTCAAGTAAATAAGAGCTAAAGCTACGCCTAATGCTCCAAGAGCAATAAGAGTTAATTGAGAAATTGCTGCTACTACGAAACCGATAATGAAGAACGGCCATACTTCTTTTGTTGCCATCATGTTGATAACTAATGCATAACCAACCGCAACGACCATTCCACCACCGATTGCCATACCGTCAGTTAACCAAGCTGGCATAGATTCTAAGAATGATTGAACTGTTTGTGCTGGGATGAATAAAAGAGCTGCTGCTGGAATCGCAATACGAATCCCTTGCATAGCTACGGCAGCCATATGCAACATTTCGATTCTTTTGAAATTACCATCTTCAGCTGCGCTGTCCATTAAATGTACGATAGGTACAGCTAATGTACGAACAACCATTGTTAAGAAAAGTCCTGCTACTGCAAGTGGAACCGCAACTGCGATTGCTGCTGGAACTCCAGCTGCTCCTTGTCCACCTAATACTAAAATAATTGCTGATGCAACTGATGCTAATGCAGCATCTGGTGCTACGGCTGCTCCAATGTTTGCCCAACCAAGAGCGATCATTTGAAGTGTTCCGCCAAGAATGATGCAAGCTGTTAAATTACCTGTTACTAAACCGATTAATGTACATGCCACTAATGGTTGATGGAATTGGAATTCGTCTAAGATTCCTTCGATACCGGCTAGAAATGCAACAAGAATTACTAGAATAATTGATATTATAGACATAATAGGCCTCCTATTTAATTTAATATTATTTTATTAGTTCATTATGCGCGTGCTAATTCATTTTTTGCTTTTTTAAGAATCTCGTTCATATTGCCACTTGAATCATTTGGTACTTTACGTACATCAAATTTAACGCCTTTTTCTTTCATTTCTTCAAAAGCTTCTACATCATCTTGTCCCATTGAAAGAACTTTACTTACAACCACTTTACCAACTGAGTGTGCCATAGAACCAACGTTAACTTCTTTAATGTCTACGCCGCCATCCATAACTCTAACAACATCTCTAGGGTTTTCAAATAATAATAATGCTTTTGTGCCTCCAAAACGAGGATCTTTAGCAATTTCAATCATTTTACTGATTGGAACAACGTTAGCTTTAACTCCTGGTGGTGCTGCTTGTTCAATTAATCTCTTACGAAGATCATCTTTAGCAACAGCATCTGAAACGATAATAATACGGTTTGGTAATACAGATTTTGTCCATGCTGTAGCTACTTGACCATGTAGTAAACGAGAGTCTACACGTGTTAGAACTAGTTTGATCTTACCATCGCCAACTACTGTTCCTGGTGGGATCGAACCTTGTATTGGTTCAGCAGTTGCGACTGCAGCTGTTGATACAGGTTCCAACTCTTCAGGTCTGATTCTCACACCCTCTTTTGCTGTTTCAATGATATGTGCTGCAATTTCTTGAGCTGAATTCATTGAAAGACGAGATGCGTAAGCCTCAATTACCATTGGTAAATTTAACCCAGCAACGATTGCCCACTTCTCTTTATGTTCTTCAAACAAAGTGTTTGCTTGATTAAATGGAGTTCCACCCCATAAATCAACTAAGAACAATACTTCATCTTGATCGTCAAACGAAGCGATTGCAGTTTTCATTTTTGCTTTAACGTCTTCTGGTCCTTCGCTTGGCATTAAGGTAATAGCTTTAACATTTTCTTGTTCTCCAAAAATCATTGCGCCAGATTGCAAGATGCCTTCAGCAAATTCGCCATGGCTTGCTAGTATAATTCCTACCATATTTCTACCTCCTAAATATTTTATTTCTATTTTCTGATGAGACGAAACTAACAGAATCACTTCTTCATCATGTTTTTTAGTTTTATTTCACTTAAAACACAACTTTTAAAGTTACAACACCGCCACCTTTCAATATACTTTATCTAAACATGGTAGCGTTTAGATTTTCCAACAAGTTTATTGATTTGTCCATCACTTATTATATGCAATTACTGTGCCAACTTTAGTGTATCGTTTAAAACACCAGTAAACCAGTGCTTCAAAATGATACACATACAAATAGTTGATACACTTCTTAGTGTATCAACTATTTGTTTTGCACTCTAATCTTTTTTTATTTTAGTGTATTAGCTAAATCTATTGCTAATACACTTATTCTATTAAAATGAATTAAATTATAATAAGATTATAAAACAGTGTTGACTTTCTAATTTAACGATGTTATCCTAGCTTCACTAACCCACGAGAGGATGTCATTCCATGACACATTCATTCAATCAAACAACCTTTATTATTAGAACCAGGATTTAGACACTGTACTTTTTTTGCAGTCGTTTAAGTCCTATTTAAGCTTGTTTGGCTAAATGGGACTTAGGCCACCCATTCGTTAATTGAATGGGTGGCCTTTTTTATCTTTTTAAAGGGTGTGCTGCAATAAAAGAAAACTCTTTATAAGAAAATTATCACTCCTCTACAGTGCCAACAAAAGTTTAGTTATTATACTAAAGAAAGAAGGAATTATTATGCGTTTAAGTCAAGTTGTTCGTCCAGGACCCGGTCAATTTTTATGCGAGTCCGGTGCTTTAAACTATTTAGATCAAAAATTAACCTCATTTACTAAACCTGTTATTATTACAGGTGAACTATCTTATAATGCTTTTAAAAAGCATTACTCTGGTTCTTTGGATTTACCAGTATTTCGTTATGATGGATCAGCTTCACATGAAGACATGGAACGTCTTTCTTCATTAATAAAGGGAACGGACTGCGTGGTAGGCATCGGTGGTGGACGTGCTTTAGATACTGCTAAAGGAATCGCTGAACTATTAAAAGTAGAATATGTAACTATTCCAACGGTATTAGGAACTTGTTCGGCTTATACTCCCCTTTCAGCCGTGTATCATCCCGATCATACTTTCAAAGTAGTCGATTACTATGAAAAAGCAGCCTTACTTTGTTTGATGGATCTAGATTTATTAGTGGAATCACCTAAGAAATATTTTATGGGTGGAATTGGAGATACATTGGCAAAATGGTATGAAGCAGAAGGCATTACTCGCCATATTGTGGGCGACTTACCTGCTATGGTTCAAGTAGGTTTAAAAACTGCGAAAGTAACTAAAGAGCTATTGTTAAAAGACAGTACAGAAGCTTTGACAAATATAGAAAATCATGAAGTAACAAGTGCCTTCAAAAGAGTTGCCGAGGCTGTTGTAGCTATCGCGGGTACAGTTGGCGGATTTGCAGGAGAGTATGGCCGGATGGCTGGTGCCCATGCTATCCATAATGGAATGTCGCTTATTCAAGAAACACATACTTTTGAGCATGGTGTAAAAGTTGCTTATGGTGTTTTAGTTCAACTATGGGCTTCTGGAGATGAAAAAGAGGTAAAGAAATTACTACCGTTTTTCGTGTCAAATCATTTCCCGCATCGTTTTTCTGACTTTGACGTGAAGACTGATTTCTCAAAAAAAGTAAAACAGGTTGCTGAATTTGCTGCCTCTGATAAGGAGACATTCACCTTAGCTGTACCTGGTGCAACCAAAGAAACTGTTCTAGAAGCAATGAAGGCTGTAGAGAATCTTTCTAAATCTGTTTCTGTGTACTCTTAAAAAGCACTTCCAGCATGGACATAAAAAATTGGTTGACATAAAAAAAGACAAGGTTTATACTGTGAATTACATTATAATTCAATTAAAAAAATAACAAAAACCGATAATCAAGAGTAGTAGAGAACGTACTTCTGTTTGAAAGAGAATCATAGGTGTTGGGATTACGACACCAGAAATTTCTTAAATGGACTCGTGAGGGCAGTCTGAAATGAAAAATCATAGTAGAAGTTGACGAGAAACCCTATCCATTATCAACAGGGCACAAATGATAGTATGTGAATCGAGTGGATGTTTTTTGAATGTCAATTTAGGTTTAATCGTAGGAGTGTAGACTCTTGTCCCTTTACGTAGGGGACAAGGGTCTTTTTTTATACCTATAATTAAAAAGGATATCCCAAATCCGTTTTAATTATAAGTTCCAAAATAAATTTATGGAGTTGAAAATAATGACTAATATAAAAAAAGTTCTAACATTTGCAGGCAGCGATGCTAGTGGCGGTGCTGGACTAGCGGCAGACCTAAAAACCTTCTCAGAATATAGCACTTATGGCATGGTAGCTTTGACTACTATTGCTACGATGAATCCGGATAATAATTGGAAGCATAATGTCACTACTCTGCCAATTTCCGTTGTGGAAGAACAATTAAAAACTATTCTGGCAGGAGATACTAAAATTGCCGCTATGAAAACAGGTATGCTTGGTTCAGTGGAAATTGTTGAACTTGTAGCCACAACAATCTCTGCTTATCAATTCCCTAAAGTTGTTATTGACCCTGTTTTAGCATGTAAAGGAGAAGACGAACTATTAAATCCCGAAACGGCAGCAGCCATTCAAAAATATCTATTGCCTCTTGCAGATGTGGCAACTCCAAATCTTCTTGAAGCTGGTATCTTTTCAGGACTAGGAAAACTAACAACCCTTGAAGATATGAAAAAAGCTGCTGAAAAAATTTTTAATCTTGGCACAAAACATGTAGTAGTTAAAGGTGGAAAAAGCTTTGAAGGAGATAAAGCAATAGATATTTATTATGATGGAGAAAAACATTACACCCTTGAAACAGAAAAAATTCAGCCTGCTTACAACCATGGAGCTGGGTGCACTTTTGCTGCTGCAATCACAGCTGGACTAGCAACTGGGCTATCCGAAAAAGAAGCTATCTTCAAGGCTAAGGACTTTGTTACCGCTGCTATTGAGCATGGCTTTCGTTTTAATGAATTTGTTGGACCAGTTTTCCATGGTGCCTACAGATTGAAAGATTCAGAAACAATCTAAAGAAAGTACCTTCAAATAATTGCAGTCAATTCAAGTGACAAGCAAATTTGTTTATGTATAGTTGATACACTATTAAGAGCACCTCTTACTAGTGTATTTGCTGTTTTTTACATTATCCTAAAGAATATACTTTTTTGGACAACCAACAACTAAACCCGCAGAATTGCATTTTCTATGCAATTCTGCGGGTTTAGTTGTTAGAAAGAGAATCATGTCCCAATTAACTCAATAGCTATGTTTCTATAGCTCTCCCCTTCTTATTTTCTAAAAAACAGCAGGTTTTGAATTAAAGCACCATCTTCTAATCCAAAATCTGTTTGAAGTACAATTTTTTTCATCCTTCCTATCTTTGGCAATAGCCGATTAGTTTGCTGTTAATTACTCTGTAATCGTGGCATTTCTGAAGGTAAAGTCAGATCCCAACAGATGACTTTCTAGTCCTTCGACTATAGGGCGTTGCAAGTAATTCGTTGTACGTTGATACAAAGGTTGGAAAGCAGCTGTATCCATCAGAATTTTTTCTGCTTCCAAAAAATTGGCGTATCTTACTGTAGAATCATTAGCATATGTTGTTTTGCTTTCATTTATTAAAGCTTGGTATTCATCATTTTGATAAGAACCATAGTTATAGGGACTATCTGTCTCCAATAAAACAAAGAAACCTGTTGGATCCAAATCTCCGGCTATCCATCCGGCTATTGAAAAGTCATAATTGCCAGAAGTCCGCTCCGTTTTTGCAATGTTACTTGGCACACTCCTGATGGTGACTGTTACCCCTGGAAGATGTTCTTGAACTTCACTTTGGATATAGGTACCAACTTTCTTAGAAGTTGCATCATCATTTGTCAATAATTCAAGTTCTAGTGTATCACCCAGTTCTTCTTGTGCCAGAGCCCATTCTGCTTTAGCCTTTTCAGAATCGTAATCATTAAAAGAACCATTATCTGTACGGAAATCTTCATTGGTCTCAGGATTTGTTAGTAATTTGCGCGGTATCAACCCACCCAGAGGTTCTGATCCATCTTCAAGTACATTTTCAGTTAGTTCTTTTCTATCAATAGATAAAGCAATTGCTTTTCTCAAATGTTCATTGTTTAGAGGACTATTTTCTGCGGCATTGTAAGTTAAATATTGTAATGCCAATTCTTGTTTACGGATAAGATTTTCATCGTTTTCGAATTGTTTAGCATAGTCTCCTGTTAGTGTAACGATGTCTATCTCACCCGTCTCGTAAAGATTCAATCCCGTAGAAACTTCTTTTACCACAGCTACATTCACTCTGTCTAAAGCAACTTCATCTTTATCATAATAGGATTCATTTTTTTCGTACGCCCAACTAGTAGCACCATCTTTCCAATCAACTAGCGTAAACGGCCCATTGTAAAGGATAGAATCTGTATCTTGCGCGTAATTGTCCCCTTGCGATTCAACAAACTCTTCATTTTGTGGGAAGAACCAACCGATTGCTAATAGGCTCAAAAAATTAGGTCTTGGAACTTCTAACTCGACTTTTAATTCATAGTCTGACACTGCTGAAACGCCAAACTCACTCAGTTCTTTTTCTCCCTTAACAACTTCAGTACCATTTTTGATGTTCTCAAATAAGTAAGCATTCGGTGACAATGATTCTGGATTCACCATTTTCCCCCAAGCATAAACAAAATCATTGGCAGTTACAGGTGTTCCATTGGACCATTTCGCATCTTCTCTTAATTTAAATGTATAGGTTAAGCCATCCTCACTAATAATGGCTGGTTCTGCTGCAAGAGCTAACTCAAGCTCATCTTCAGCATTGAAACGGTACAGCCCTTCAAATATTTGCTCGATAACAGTGAAGGTATTGCGATCAGTAGCTTGAGTGGTATCCAGTGTCGTGATTTCAGCACTTACACCAACACCTGTTTCTTGTGCAATTTTTGTGGTTGCTGAGGTATCTGAGTCGTTATTTCCTTCTGCTTGTGTACCACATCCAATCAATAATCCTGTTGCCAATACAATACTTATTCCCAATGTCCATTTCTTCATTACTATTCCCCCATTTCATTTATACAACAAAAAAATGCCCGTCCAATCTTAGTCTTTCGACTAGAAAGGACGGACATTTAAATTCCGTGTTACCACCTTAGTTTATGAAAATATCGCTATTTTCACCTTATTCAGTACACAATCCCACAAATGAAAGATCGTAAACTGATGCATTAGATAACGGATGCTTACCGTAACAGTCTAAAAGAAACTCTCACTCGACTGCTCAACTCAAAGGCCATTTTCCATCAGAACTATCATTACCCTTTTCCATCATCCGGGCTTTCTAAAAATTATTTTCTGACGTACTTTCCTTATCAAAGTCTTTTTTATCATTTAAAACTCATTGTTTTTTAATCTAATTGAATAATAACAGACTGATTACATACATGTCAATAACTAAAATGAATTTTATTAATCTTTCAAATTATTTTATGAGTACTGAAATACAAATTATTAACTATTGTAACGCTTCGTTAAATATCTCTTTTGTTATAACTTAGAAAACCTATCACAGAAAGAGCAATCCCTACTAGACTTAAACTAATCATTGGGAACCAAGCAATTTCTTCATTTGGCAGTTGAGGGATATGATGAAAAGCAGAAATGTTGTTTACCCATTCTGGAAATTCGAGTAAATTGCCAAGATAAATGACAAAAATGGCAAAAGTCACATAGGTCCAAATCAAACCTGTTCTCTTAGGAAATGCTCCTACAAGTGCTGTTGTTAAACCTAAAACTACCCAAATAGCTGGGATATAGACCAGTCCCGATGCGATAACCGTTCCTGCACCAATGGTTGTCTTTATGACTTGACTTGCCGAAGCATACAACCCTAATCCAATCAGCAATTGCATCAGTACAGCCGTTAAAAATGCTATGGCGTAATAGCTTCCCATCACTTTATTTCGAGAAACCGCTCGACTATAAAAGTTTTCCGTTCGACCCATTCGTTCTTCTTTTTTCAATTTTAAAAAAACTGATACCGTTGGAACAGCAGAAAAGACAGACATAATACCCACCAATAATGTAATAAACTGTTCAGTCATAGAATCACTTAAGTCATCGGCTAAAATGATTTGAACCATTTCAAAGTCTGAGAAATAAGCTTCTAAATCGCCTAAAATCGAACCGAAAGCAACACTCATTAGAAAAATACCAATAGCCCATGAAATAATTGTTCCTTTTTCCAATCGCCACGTTAACCCAAATCGGCTTTTTAAAGCATTCGAAGCGTAAACTTTTCCTTTACGCTCAGGCAATAACCCGGCATTGATGTCCCTTTGCTGATTCAAATAGAAGGCACTCACTAATAAAATAGCCATCCCACTAATTAATGCACTAACTGGCCACCAGTCATTGTCGACAAATACCGCTGTTCGAACAGTCCAACCTAATGGAGAAACGAGTGACAGCACCTCATTGCTAACATCTCCAACAGCTCTTATGATGTAGGCAGTTATCAGTACAGCAAAAGAAATTCCTGTAGCGCCTCTCGATGTTGCAGCTAGCTGTGCTGCAACGGCGGTCACACCTGCAAAAAATAGCCCTGTGCTTGCAAGGATACCACCATATAGCAAAGCAGATTCCACACTAAACGCTTCGTGGTTAAATAACCCTAGACCTAGAGACAAAATCATAAACAATAGACTATTTACGATAATCATCATACTGATTGTTGCAGCTAAATATGCTAACCGCCCCACAGGCAATCCTAGAATCATTTCCAGCCGCCCTTCTTCTTCATCCATCCTCGTACTAGAACTGACTAATAAGATATTCATAACGCTAACTGCAATAGCTGAAAACAATAACATTTCACTTGCAAAAACGGCTCCTAAACTAAAATTCCCCACTTCATAAAGTGATCCTAACATGGCTATCATAGCTGGATTTTGCATTGTTAAACCAAATTCTATGATCTCTTTTTGGCCGGTATAAATGGTTGTATAGGCGGTTACTGTAGCGATTGAAACACCGATCAAACCGCTTAACCATAAACCGATTTTCACTCCATTTTGTTGGAAAAGCAGTCGCATGATCTGACCAGTTCCTTTGAACTGCTGAACAACCATCGCTAGACACCCCCTTGTAAGCCGCTTTGTTCCTGACTGTCCCCTTTGTAGTGGCGTATAAATAAATCTTCTAAAGTCGGGGGAGCACTTTCAAGTTTTAAAACACCAAATTGACTGATATGACGAATAACTTCTGCGAGTTCTTCGCTGTCTACCTGGAATACCCATCCCGTAGTTGTCTGGACAACATCATGCACACCTGTTAGCTCGAACAAATCCATCAAAGGTTCACTTGTTTCAATAGTTAATTTTGTTCGGGTCAAATGGCGCATCTCAGCTAATGTTCCCGTTTCAATGATTTCTCCTTCACGAATAATGGCTACCCGATCACACAGCTTTTCAACTTCGGACAGGATATGGCTCGACAACAATACACTCTTACCTTGTTGTTTCATCTCTAAAATAAGTTCTTGAAAAATACGCTCCATCAATGGATCCAAACCCGCAGTTGGTTCATCAAGAATATATAGGTCCGCTTCAGAAGCAAATGCAGCAATCAAGGCTATTTTTTGTCGATTCCCTTTCGAATAAGTGCGGCATTTTTTTGACGGGTCTAGTTTAAACAATTGAATCAATTCATCACGTCGGTTCTGATTTCCATTTCCGCGCATAGCTAAGAATAAATCAATTACTTCCCCACCGGTTAAATTAGGCCATAGATTAGCCTCACCTGAAACATATGCTACCCGTTTATGAATTTCTACAGCATCTTTCCAAGCGTCTTGCCCAAAAATCGTGACTTGTCCTTCACTTGGTTTCAACATCCCTAGTAAAACACGAATAGTCGTGGATTTTCCGGCACCATTGGGACCAATAAAGCCGTAGATCTCACCTTCATTTACAGAGAGATCGACGTTTTTTAAAGCAGTAAATTTCCCAAATCGTTTAGTTAAGCCTTTTACTTCTACTAAGCTCATTATTTTACGCCTCCTAATTAAAACAACTTCTAACTAATGGTACTGACCGTACATTTTTGTTCATCCTATTTTAGAAATTCAGCATCAATAACCGTTTCGGTTGTTTGTTGTAAAGACTCTTTAGAAATTTGATTTACTTGAGAGCTGTTAAGGGTATGTTGACTGGCAATTTTTTCGGTATAATCATCCAGCTGATAAATTCTAAAATCCTTTCTTAAATCCGTATCTTCGCTCTTATTGCCTGTATAATGCATCACTGTCGCATCCCATTTCACATTTTCAAGGGTTTTCTCTTCTTCAGCCATTACAAAATCAAAAGAGATCATACCGCCTAACATATTATTTTCAGTTCCCGTAGACATCGCGGAGAGAAAATTGCCCAATGAATAAACGACTAATGTCTGGTTCCCATTTTTCCCTTCTACCCACTCAATTGGTTGAATCACATGAGGATGAGTTCCAATCACTGCATCTACTTCTAAATCCGCAAACAATTGAGCATATTTTTTTTGAAACTCATTCGGTTCAAGCATGTGTTCATCGCCCCAATGAGCAGAGACAATAACGAAATCGCTGATTTGCTTTGCTCGTTCAATATCTTGAGTAATTAACGCTTCATCAAAGTAATTTAAACGATACGAAACATCAGGCTCAATTCCATTGGTTCCGTATGTATAGGCTAAAAAGGAAAACGTTACTCCATCACGCTCAATAACTGGTATCGCATCCCGTTCTTCTTGTGAATCAAACACTCCAGTAAAGACCATATTTTCTTGCTTATCCCATATTTCTAAAGTATTTATGACACCTTGTTTACCTTTGTCCAATGAATGATTGGATGCTCCATTTACTAAATCAAACCCTAAAGTATTTAAATTGTCTGCCATATCGCTAGGTGTATTAAAGGCTGGATAACCCGAGAAACCAAAATCATCTCCGCCCATCAAAGTTTCCTGATTAATAAAAGCTAAGTCTGCTGCTTCAATATCCTCAGCTACATTTTCAAACATAGGTTTAAAATCAAACGTCCCCTCTTCTAATTGTGCTTCTTCAAATATCACATTATGAATTAGGTTATCTCCTACTCCCATAAATGAGACTCTTTTTTCTTCACTAGCTTGATGTTCCGCTTGTATAGATGACTCGCTTGATGAAACCTGTTCTGAATTTTCTTCAATTGGTTTCTCAACAGATGACTTTGCACATCCGCTTACCACTAATGCTGTTACTAACCATCCAATTTTCTTCATGGTATCCCTCTTTCTTTGAATCTACCTAAACCCATTCCACATATAAATCGTAAGCGTTCTAACACTTAATGTAAAGCCTGATGAACCCATATATGAATAGAAAAACAAACTACTAATTTCTTAAAATATTTCATCCTTTTTGATACTTTGGCAACTCTATTTTTTATCAACTCAGACTAAAGACGGTCGCTGAATGCTGTTCAACATGTTACACTATTTAATGCTAATCTTATGGAACAAAGAGAAAGAGGAGACACTATTAAATGAGAAAATTTAAAACTTACATTCAAAAATTTATGATTGGCAGATATGGCGTAGATAAACTTTCAACTTATTTGCTTTATGGAGGACTGGCTGTTGTTGTCTTAGCTAACTTATTCAATTGGTCAATCATTGGCTTACTCGGCTGGGCAGCTATTATTCTTGGTTACTATCGAACATTTTCTCGCAATCGGACAAAACGGTATCAGGAAAACCAAAAATTTTTAGCATCCACTCGTCAATTTACTAGGAGTTGGAACCAAAAGCGAAATAAATTTCTGCAACGAAAAGTTTACAAGTATTACGCTTGTCCCAACTGTCATAAAAAATTGCGCGTACCGAGAAACAAAGGAAAAATCAGTATCAAATGTCCACACTGCAAAGAGCAATTCATCAAAAAAACTTAGTCAGTAGCAACCTCTATCTTAGAAATGGAGCCTTCTTTATAGCTTATCGTTGATTTGCGATAACTTGTAAGAAGACTCTTTTTTTTGCAAAAAAAATTGAGCGACACCCTTTATTCGTATTATATTCTTTTTTTTTATTCAGAATTATGCAAATATTTAGGTTAAATCATACATTTTCTTGTATAAACGTGTTATCCTATTAAAATAAGGTTAACTAAATTAGATTAAGGAGTGTTTATAGTGAGAAATTCATATAAATTAGCAGCTACAATGAGTACCGCATTTTTATTAACTGCATGCGGTGGAAATGGAGATTCTTCAAATTCAACGAGCGGTGATTCTTCAGGCACTACCTCTGGAGAACAAGTCGTTAATTATACTGCCCCTACAGAGTTATCTACCATGGATACGGCTTTAATCACCGATATCAATAGTTCAAATTATTTAGGACATGTTATTGAAGGATTATTACGTATTGATGAAGAAGGAAATCCTGTCCCTGCTATTGCAGCTGACGAAGGAGTGATTTCAGAAGATGGACTTACATACACGTATACGCTTCGTGACGATGCTGTTTGGTCTAACGGCGATCCCGTTACAGCAAATGATTTCGTGTACGCTATGCAAAAATTAGTCGATCCTGATACTGGTGCTTCTTATAGTTATCTAGCAGAAACGATTGAAAATGCACCTGAAATCATGGCTGGTGAAGCAGATGTCAGCGAACTTGGCGTTACAGCTAATGGCGATCATGAAATTACCTTTAACCTAACGCAACCAACGCCTTACTTTGAATTCTTGTTAGCTTTTACAGCTTTCTTCCCTCAAAATGAAGCCTTTGTTGAAGAACAAGGAGATAATTATGGAACTTCTAGTGAAGCCTTGCTCGCTAATGGTCCATTTACATTAGAAAATTGGGATGGCACAGGGCTAACTTGGGACTTAGTAAAAAATGATGACTACTATGCAGCTGATGAAGTAACGTTAGACGCAGTGAATGTTCAAGTTGTAAAAGAAACAAGTACTGCTGTTAATTTATTTGAAGGTGGACAAGCAGATAACGCTCAATTAACTGGAGAAATCGTTAAGCAATTTGCTGAAGATGAAAATGTTGTCGTTCAAAAGAAAGCTAGAACTTCTTATTTGGAATTCAACTGGGATAATGAATACTTGCAAAACGAAAAATTGAGAGAAGCTTTAGGATTAGTTATCAATACAGATGATTTAGTGAATACTGTTTTAGCGGATGGTTCAACTGAAATCGGCGGATTTTTGCCAGCTGATTTTGTAGCTGATCCAGCTACTGATGAAGATTTTACTGAAGAAGCAGGAACTTTCCTATCTTATGACACTGAGCGTGCTCAAGAGCTATGGGAAGAAGCCAAAGCTGAATTAGGCGTAGACAGTATCTCTTTATCTTTTGTTGGAGACGATGATGAAAAGAGCAAGCAAATCAGTCAATACATCCAAGGTCAAATTCAAAACAATTTGCCTGGTATCTCTATTGAGTTACGTAATGTACCTAAGAAGAACCGTCTTGCTCTAGCAGATAGTCGTGATTTTGATATCCTGCTTACTGGATGGGGTGCTGACTTTGCAGATGCCATCAACTTTATGGACCTGCTATACAGCGATTCTCCTTATAACGAAGGTGGATACGCAAATAGCGATTATGATGCTTTGATCGACCAAGCGAAAACCACAAATGCAAATGATGATGAAAAACGTTGGGAAAATCTCCAACAAGCTCATAAAGTCATAACTGACGACTTTGCCTTCATTCCTTTGTACCAAGAAGCCGAAACACAACTCCGCAATCCTTCTGTTGAAGGCATTATCTTCAATTCAGTTGGTGTAGAGTTTGACTTAAGTCGCGCTAGTGTTAAAAATTAATCAGTTGAAAACGAAAAAGTCGAAGAAATTTCCAAATCGGAAAATTTCTTCGACTTTTTTTATTACTATGTAAAACCTTGATTCTAATCTGATTGTCCATTTTGAGTATCTTTGATACTAACAAATAAAATAATTCTCCTAAATATCCTTATCAAAATAATCGAGTAACTTGACTTATAAAAATCTTTGAGCTAGCATAGGCTATGAAATGAATAAGACTTCTGTTAGGTGAGGCTCCTATATGGACACACGCTGCTGCCCAAAAACGTCGAGAGACACCAATGGGTCAACAGGAATAATCGAATTAAGGTTATTTTTAATGTAGCTGATGGGCAATCTACGCCATATAGTGCTAAAACTCAACGATGGAGAAAACGTTTTTTTGCTATGCAGAAAAATCTTCGTTTAAAATATGAAATTGTGTACCGTTTATTTAGAATGGCTATTCAAGCATATACTCTATCGTAGAATAGAGTATATGCTTTTTTCTTGTTTTATACTCCACAAAAACACTCTAGTTCTGAAGTTTTTGTGCATCATTTCATCGTAAGATACCAATCTATTAAGAAAGTGAGGTGAGTGGTATGGAAAAAAGTTCCAGTAATGATAGTCCAGATGATGGTTTTTGGAGAATAAAAGTAGGAATAAGTAAGCCTGCCATGAGCCTCTTCTTGGTTAGGAAAATCGTGCAGTAAAGCTTATTTCTTCTGGTAAGACAAAGGAGGAAATAATAATGACAAACAAAAATAAGTCTATTTATACAGAAAAAAAATCTAAAAACAACCAATTGAAGGAATTAGGTTACCTCAAAGAAGAAGCTGTTTTAAAACAGCTGAAGTCAAATGCGTCAGGATTAAGCAATCAAGAAGCGAAAAAACGTTTAGAAGAATTTGGGCTAAATGAAGTAGCAGCCCAAAAGCCTGTTTCTTGGTATCAATTAGTGTTTCAAGCATTTAAAGACCCTTTTATTTATGTTTTGACCCTTTTATTAGTCGTTTCAGCTGCCACCAAAGACTTTGAAGCCAGCATTGTGATGGCTATGATGATTTTATTTAGTGCTGGACTTCATTTCATTCAAGAATACCGTTCTCAAAAAGCTAGTTTAGCTTTGAAAGAACTGATTGAAACGACTTGCGCGGTGACTAGAGATGGTGTAACAAAAGAAATTCCAATCGACGAAGTGGTCCCTGGTGATATTGTCACTCTTTCAACTGGTGATTTGATTCCAGCAGACTCTCGTTTGATCTGGGCAAAAGATTTATTTGTTAATCAATCTTCAATGACTGGTGAATCTATGCCCATCGAAAAGCTTGCTTCTCTGAAAAAAGAAAAAGAAATTTCACAGTTGACCGCTTTAGATCTTCCCAATTTACTATTTATGGGTACTGATGTTTTAAGCGGCCAAGGTAAAGTTGTTGTTGTGAAAACTGGTGAAGATACTCTCTTTGGCGATATCGCTGCTCAATCTTCTAAGTCTAGAGGCGAAACGAGTTTTGACCGCGGAGTAAAAAATGTGAGTAAACTATTGATCCGATTTATGCTGGTTATGGTCCCTATCGTCTTTTTGATCAACGGAATCTCAAAAGGCGATTGGAGCGAAGCTTTCTTCTTCTCAATAGCCGTTGCCGTTGGCCTAACACCAGAAATGTTGCCAATGATTATTACCAGCAACCTTGCTAAAGGTGCGATTACGATGTCTAAGAAAAAAGTAATTGTTAAAGAATTAAATGCCATTCAAAACTTAGGTGCTATGGATGTTTTATGTACTGATAAAACAGGCACTATAACGGAAGACAAAGTTGTTTTAGTGCAACATGTTAACCCAGTTGGTGAAGAAAGTAATCGTGTTTTAGAATTAGCGTATATGAATTCCAATTACCAAACCGGTTGGAAAAATGTGATGGATCATGCTGTGATTGAATATTTCAATGAGAACCGTGAAGAAAATGAATTAGAAAAAATCGAGAAGATCGATGAAATCCCTTTTGATTTTTCAAGACGACGCCTAACAGTCGCTGTTAAAGCAGGCGATCAGCAATTGATGATCACAAAGGGTGCCGTAGAAGAAATGTTGAAAGTTTGTCGCTATGTAGAATTAAACAATGAAATTATTCCATTAACTCCTGAGCTACAAAAAACGATGGAAGAAATCAGCATCAAGATGAATAAAGAAGGTATGCGTGCCCTTGGTGTTGCGTATAAACAAAACGTTTATGATTCAGCTGTCTATTCCATTAAAGACGAGTCTGATATGATCCTTATTGGTTTTATGGGATTCTTAGATCCGCCAAAACAATCTTCTATCACAGCTATTAAATCGCTTCATGAACATGGTGTGAATGTAAAAGTATTGACTGGCGATAATGAGATCGTTGCTCAAAAAATCTGCAAAGATGTCGGAATCCAAGTCGATCGAGCAATCCTTGGAACGGAACTTGAATCCATGACAGATACTGAATTGATGGACGCTACAGAAGAAGTGAATCTTTTTGCTAAATTAAACCCCACCCAAAAAGCTCGGATCATTGAGCTGTTACAACAAAAAGGACACACTGTTGGATTTATGGGCGACGGAATCAATGATGCACCAGCACTGAGAACAGCTGATGTAGGCATCTCCGTTGATACTGCAGCCGATATTACTAAAGAAGCCAGTTCAATTATTCTTTTGGAAAAAAGTTTGACGGTTTTAGAAGATGGTGTTTTAGAAGGTCGGACTGTTTTTGGAAACATGATGAAATACATCAAGATGACAATCAGTTCAAACTTTGGAAATGTGTTTAGTGTCTTAGTAGCCAGTGCCTTTCTACCATTTTTGCCCATGCTTTCGATTCAACTCTTAGTACAAAATCTTATTTATGATGTTGCGCAATTAACAATTCCTTGGGATAAAATGGATCCTGAAGACCTAATGAAACCTGCTAAATGGGGAACGTCAGATTTATTGAAATTTACATTTAGTATTGGTCCAATCAGTTCTATTTTTGATATTCTAACCTTTATCTTAATGTGGTTTGTTTTCCAAGCCAATACCGTCCAATACGCTGCACTATTCCATTCTGGTTGGTTTGTGATTGGCTTGATCACTCAAACCGTTGTCGTGCATGTTATCAGAACGAAAAAAGTTCCATTTATCCAAAGTAGAGCCAGCATGAGTGTAACACTCTCAACACTTGCTGTTGTAGCAGCCGCAGTATTGATTCCAGGCAGCACATTCGGAACATTTTTTGACTTTGTAGCACTGCCAGCAACTTACTGGAAATGGATGATACTAATTGTCCTATCCTATATTGCAATGGTACAAGTAGTCAAATCTATTTATATCAGCATTAATAAACAATGGTTATAGTATTAAAAAAACATAGTAAAAAAGGAGTGAGATCATGATCTCACTCCTTTTTTACTATGAATGATAATATACTTTTCTACAAAAAATGTGACGCAATTAGTTAATCAACCTACTCTATAGATTGATTAACCTGGTAACGTTGCGAATCTTTTCAAACATACTTTACTCTATTATAACTATTTCAGTCTTTTGTTTCGCCAAGTAGTTCTTGTTTACTTCTGGAATAAAACTGGCCAATCCGTTTTCGATCAATCTCTGCTGAAAGACTTCAGGTTTAAAACTATGCCACGGTATGGTTTGTTTCGCACCCACTATTTCTGCAATTGTAAGCAAGTCTTCTCTAGTGGCATGACCGCTCGTCCCCATTTGGATAAAAGAAAACTGATGCATTTCTAAAAAATGCAGTAATTCTGCGTAACGCTTATCATAATCACCTAGAGGTTCCCCGTTACTATGGACATAATTGCCTTTATTAAAATAAGTCACAGTCTCTTTATTTTTATAGCTATTTTGTAAAACATAGTGTGACGGATGTTGTGTCAAATCTTGTAAAGTTACTATTTCTTGTACATATTCTTTTACTTCTATTTGATCACTTTCCAGAATACGCCATTTCTTTTCAGGATAAAAAGCATGCAGTACTTCTGCATATGCCGATTCAAAAACCATTTTACGTCCATATAATTCTGTTTCTTCAGCAATTGATTTTATGCGCTCGACATTCCGAATATAAGGATTATATAAAATGATCGAATCAGGATCATCTTGCAACAATTCTCCCCACTTTTGAAGCAGTTCCTTTTCAGAAACAGGTTCTTCTGATGCTTGCTTTTTTTCACCATCAAAGCTAAAAGAGGTTCCTTCCAAAAGAAGCACATCCGGACTCCATACCTTTGCTTCATTTGCCCATTTAATGATTCGCTCAGGATGTTCCCCATTTAAACGAACATCTCCAGAGTGAATCAATTTCAATTCGTTTGTTTCAATAAAAAATGCACTGCAACCGACTGAATCGTGATCGCTCCATTTAGGCGTAACCGTAATATCGCTAACTTGAACTGCTGTATCAAAATCAAACAGTCGTATATCTGCTTTGCTGGGATTTTCTTCACCGACTCTAATTAACACATCATACAAGCGGTATGCTTCTTCAGAAAGGTAAACTACAGTTCCTTCTGGTAAATATTGCAATCCCCCCATATGGTCCAAATGCAAGTGAGAGATAAATAGTGTTGTCTTAAAAGTTGATTCATTGACAGATGCCAATTTTATTTTTTTGAACGACTCAGTCTCATAGAGGTAGGGTATTGAAGGCAATTGGTTAGTCGCAAGGAGAAATTCCAGTTCAGATAAAGTTTCATCTACCTGTCCAGTATCTCCACCAACGCTCAAGCCAAAGTCGCATATGACTCTGGCTTGGTCTGTTTGGACTTCCATGATATTGCCGCCAATGGTGTGTAAACCACTCCAAAATCGGTATTGTGTCATGTTTAAGTCTCCTCTTTAATTCTTATTAGTTGAAATGATTTCTTCTGTCTTCTTATTCAGTTCCGTTAACGCTTCTTGTTCATCTGCATCATTTACTAAAACATCATCCATCGTGTTCAATAACTCATTACGGTATTCGCCATATCCAACAAATGAAGGTGCAGAGATTCCATAGTCTAATTCAAGAGTTGCTGCTTCTGCTGTTGGGTTTTCTTCTAAATAGGTTTTGTATTCTGGAACTTCTAAAGCAGCTTTACTAATCGGGACATAACCTGTTTCCATAGACCAGAAAGCTGTATTTTCAGGTTCTAATAAGAAGCTTAGGAACGCAACTGCAGCTTCTTGTTCTTCTTCAGTAGCAGAAGAAAAGACACCTAAATCATTACCTGCAAAAATGGTTAAAGGAGTATCATTGTATGTTGGCAGTTCAGCAGTGTTCCAGTTGATTCCATTTTCTTCAGCTACAGGTCCAACATGTGCTAATCCAGCACTAGATCCAATGTACAAAGCACTTTCCCCACGTGCAAATGGGCCTGAGAAGAAACCATCTTCGCCAGCTGTGCGAGCATGACCGTCATCAATCAATCCCATTAAAAATTCAAGAGTTTCAACACTTTCAGGAGAATCAATATCAACTTCTAATGTTTCACCATCAATGAATGTTGAACCATTTTGACGCGCCATCGTTTCATATTCCATCTCAAAGGCATTTTCAAGTCCCATGGCAATACTGTCATCTCCAGCAGCAACCATTTTTTCACCTAAGGCTTTTACATCTTCCCAAGTAGTCGGTACTTCTACCCCATATTCATCCAATAAATCTTGGTTGTAGTACATGACACGCGTTGACTTTGAAAAAGGCATAGCATAAGTTTGCTCATTGTACACAGAACTTTTCATAAATCCTGGGTAGATATCATCCAATTCTTCTTGTGTAAAGCCATTTTCCCCTGTTAGAATATCATCCAGTGGTAAAAGCAATTCGTTGGTCGCCAAATCCGGTACTAAACCAGGAGTTAGTTGAGACAATGTAGGAAGATCTCCCGAAACACCAGAGGCCATAATGGACTGTTCAAGCGTTTCATAGTCCCCTTGGTTCATTTCTTCTACGGTATACAATTCTTGTGATTCATTAAATTCTTCCGTCAAAGCTGTAATGGCTTCTTGGTGAGGGCCATTCATCGCATGCCAAAAAGTAATCTCAGTTTCTTCTGTACCTTCAGTTGCTTTAGTTGATCCCCCTGCATCTGCTTCTTCATTTCCTGTTCCACAAGCGGCCAATAAAAGACTGCTTGAAAGCAGTAAACCTGTACCAAATGTTAACCAATTCCTTTTTTTGCTCATCTGTCATTCTCCTCTAATTCTATTTTTTAAATTGCATAAACCCTCTATAAATTACCCTTTTAATCCACTTTTTGAAATCCCCATAATGATGTATTTTTGGAGAAAAAGATACACAATGACCATTGGAATAACCACAATCGTTGCAGCCGCCATCAAAAGTTCGTATTGCGTTCCAGCTTCAGTCGTAAAAGCCTGCAGACCAACCGGCAATGTACGTAATGCACGATCATTGGTCACAATCAAAGGCCACATAAATGCATTCCAACTTCCAATAATTTTCAAAATGGTAATGGCTACAATTGACGATTTAGCCAACGGAACCATTATCGTCCATAAAAAGCGAAAATCACTACAGCCATCTACTTTAGCTGCATAATGCAATTCTTTTGGAACTGATTGAAAACTTTGCTTCAGCATAAATACCGAAAAAACACTTGCTAGATAGGGAACGATCAGCGCCGCATATGTATTGATCAATCCCATGTTGGATAGTGTCACAAAATTAGGAATGATCAAGATTTCACCAGGGACCATCATCGTCGCAATCAGTAATGTGAACAACATATTTTTGCCATAAAATTCAATTTTAGCAAAGGCAAAAGCAGCCAAAATCGTTGTGCTTAGTTCTCCCACCGTAGAAAGCACGGTAACAAACACACTGTTCAAAAAATAACGGCCAAATGGTGCTGCCTCGAAAGCTTCTGCGTAATTTCCTATCTGTAAGATATCAGGTATCCAAACCGGTGGCATAGCAACCGTTTCTCCTGGAGTCTTCAAGGATGTAGAAACCATCCAAATAAAGGGAATCAACATCGTTGCTGCTCCTAAAACCAACAAAATATAAAGGATGCTTTTTTTAACTTTACTCCCTACATCTGTGTTCTCACGTTCTTTTGAAAAATCTGCCAAAAGTGAACGCGATACTTTTGGGATAGCTTTATTGGATAATTCCTTCATCTTTTTTCTCCTCTCTTAGTAGTGAACAAATTTCTTATTGTATGCCATCTGAACGAGCGTAACCACTAAGATAATTAGGAACAACACAATTCCAGCGGCTGCGGCAACACCGTATTGGTATTCGGTATAAAACTTTTCATAAATATAATAAACCACTGTCAAAGCTGAATTCCCTGGTCCAGGTCGTCCTTGAAAAAGCGAATACACTTCGTCAAATACTTTGAAGCTACTGATAACTCCCATAACTGTCACCAAAAACGTCGTTGGTCCTAGCAATGGAACTGTGATATTAGTAAACCGTTGCAAATCAGAGGCTCCATCAACCTTAGCTGCCGAGTAATAGCCTTTGTCAATATTGTTCAATCCTACGAGAAACAGAATAATATTGAAGCCTAGTCCTTTCCAGATAGCCATAATAACCAATGCCAACATGGAATATTTTGGATCCGTTATCCAATTGATTGGGTCCACTCCGAATAGTCCTAGAAAATAATTCATCAAGCCATATCTGGAATGGTAAATCCAATTCCAGACAATTGAGATAGCGACCGTACTGGTAACAAATGGCAAGAAATAAATAGACCTAAAAAATCCTGATAAAAACTGTACATTATGTAGGAGTAATGCAATACCCAGTGAAAGCATGATCGATAAAGGTACGACACCCAGTACAAAAATAAAGGTATTTTTGATTGCCAAAAAGAAATTTGGATCATTAAAAATCTGGATAAAATTGTCCCAACCATAAGCGTAGACCACATCTTGATAAAAATTGTAATCAGAGTAAAAACTCATAGCGAGTGATTTAAGGATCGGATAGATATTAAAGACTCCGATAATAGCTATCATTGGAGCAATGTAAGCCCACGCTCGCAAGGTGCTTTTCAGTGTCGGTTTTTCAATCATCCAATAACAGCCTCCTCCAACACCATCGTATTCCCTTGTTTATCAAAATGCAGAATATCTTGTACATCTGCTGTCAAATGAAGAATATCTCCTTCTATATAATTTCCAGAAAGATTGGTAGCAATGACTTCTTTCTCTCCACATTTGATTTTAATAGACGTATCTTTCCCTACTCGTTCAATATGTCGAATCTGACCGCTAATAAAGCCTTGCGATTCATTTGCAGCTTCTTTAAAATTCTCTGCACGAACTCCAATAGAATGGAAAGTTGGATTAAAACTCAAAGAGCTAGATAATTTAGACCAATTGACTTGTTGTTCATCCACAGAAAAGGTATTGATGATTGGAGTTCCCAAAAACTTCGCTACAAATAGATTAACTGGACGTTCATACAGTGGCTGTGGCTCACTTATTTGCTGAATGGCTCCGTCATTTAAAACCATCACTTGATCAGAGATACTTAACGCTTCTTCTTGATCATGTGTAACAAAAACAGTCGTCACATTTGTTTCTTGTTGTATGCGGCGAATCTCTTCTCGCATTTCAATTCTCAATCGTGCATCCAAATTCGATAACGGCTCATCCATCAGTAGTATAGAAGGTTCTTTAGCTAACGCACGTGCGATTGCTACCCGTTGCTGCTGTCCTCCTGAGAGCTGTTTCGGTTTTTTATCCACATGATCTTGTATTTTAACCAATTTCGCCAAATCCATCGCTCTGGTTATTCGTTCATTTTTAGACATTTTTGCCATTTTTAAAGGAAACATGATATTTTCTAATACAGATAAATGAGGGTATAACGCATAATTCTGAAAAACCATTCCTACTTTTCGTTTTACAGCATCAGCTTTAGTCACTTCTTTTTCACCAAAATAGATTTTTCCTTCTGAAGGTGTGGTCAGTCCAGAAATCAACATCAATGTCGTTGACTTTCCACAACCGCTTGGCCCAAGTATCGAAACCAAGGAGTGTTCAGGGATAACAAAATTGATATTTTGGAGCACATTTTTTTCTCCATAAGCCATTGTAATATCTTCAAATTTAACCTGCACAAAATTCCCTCCGTTGCTATTAAACTTCCTGTTTCTTACTTTTCTACTCTAGCATAGGCATGTAGATTCTATGTAAATGCTCCGTAAATTCCGAATATTTTTTTTAAAGTTTATGTAAATTGGATAGGATGGGTTTAAACACTAGTCATTTCACCCACTCAAATAGAATCTAGTTCTGAGTTGATAGAACTAAGGCTCGTTGTGTCAACTCAAACGGAAAACGGTTTTGAGTTGGTCGAACTAAGGCTCGTTGTATCAACTCAAACGAAAAACCGACTTGAGTTACTCGATCTAAAGCTTGTTGTGTCAACTCAAATGAAAAACCGTTTTGAGTTAGTCGAACTAAAGCTCGTTGCGTCAACTCAAATGAAAAACAATTCTGAGTTACTCGAACTAAAGCTCGTTGTGCCAACACAAATAGAATCCTGTTCTCAGTTAACTACACAATAAAAAAAGGATTTGAGAAGCTAGCCTTAAATCCTTTTTTTATTGTGCTATACTAAAACCTTCAAGTTTCACAAAGTGCTTATAGATGAATTGGGAGGTTTTTTTATGGATGAAACAACATTTAGTGAATTAGTTGAACGCTCTAAAAAATTACGAGCACGTTACCATGAGTTGGAGATAAAGCACCATGAGGACATTTGGACTGTTGAAGAAGATGCATTAGCATTTCTGACCGATGCTGGTTTAGTTGGACGTTTGACTATGGCCCAACAAGAACGTTGGCCTAGTAGCTCAACAAACGAAACCGATTTAGAGTTAAAAATTGGTGAAACTATGTGGTGGTTGATTGTTTTAGCTGAAAGAATGAACATTAATAGCTCTGAATCTTTAGAAAACTTTTTATCCACCACTGAAAAAAGATTAGAAAAATAATTCACTAAGTCATCAAAAAAATACCCGCTCCCCTTGCAACATTAAGGGTAACGAGTATTTTTTTCTTACATTTCTCTTGCTAATTTTTCGCCATTCAATACAACATCATACGTAATCTCAGCCTTTAAGGAATTAGAAACCGTACAGTATTTTTCTTCACTTAAGCGAATAGCACGCCAGATTTTGTCGCTGTTCACTGTGCCGTCTACTACAAAGGTAACACTCATAGCGGTAAAGTCTTTAGGAGCTTCTTCTCTGCGAGTTCCATCAGTAATAATTTCGAGTTTCTCGATTTTATCCAAATGCGGATTCAAAACCATGGTTGCATCAATTCCGATGCAGCCTGCCAAAGAAGCCAACAACATTTCTGTTGGTGTTGCGCCCTCTCCTACTCCGCCATAAGCTGGTGTAGCATCCATCTTAAGTTCATAACCTGAATCGCCTTTAGCGGTAAACTTACGACCTTTATTCCATGTTGTTGTTACAATCATCGTTTTACCCCTTCTCTATGTTCTAATTCTTCCATTTTTAAAAACCTTCTAGCACGCTCTGTTTTTGGTTGTGTAAAAAAAGCTTCTGGATCATTTTGTTCAACAATAATACCGTCTGCCATAAAAATCACACGATCTGCCACTTCACGTGCAAATTGCATTTCATGTGTCACGATAACCATTGTTCGACCTTCTTTAGCTAATTCTTTGATGACTGTCAAAACTTCATCGACTAATTCAGGATCCAATGAAGATGTTGGCTCGTCGAATAACATTACGGTTGGATCCATAGCTAACGCACGCGAAATGGCTACACGCTGTTGTTGTCCACCCGATAATCTAGAAGGAAATTCATCTTTTTTATCTGATAATCCTACTTGTTCCAACATTTTTTCGCCAAGTTGGTTTGCTTTAGTTTTATCCATTTTCTTAACAGTAATCAACGCTTCCGTTACATTTCCCAATGCCGTTTTATGGGGATACAAGTTAAATTGTTGAAAAACCATTCCTGTATGCAAACGTGCTTCACGAACTTTTTTGGTGCGCTCTTTTTTAGACTGCTCAGCGTTCATAACAACGCCGTTTACTTCAATGCTTCCAGCTGTTAGTTCTTCAAGACCATTCATGCAACGCAGTAAGGTGCTTTTTCCAGATCCACTAGGTCCCAAAATAACCACAACTTCACCTGAACTAATTTGCAAATCAATAGCCTTTAAGACTTCTAATGCTCCAAACGATTTTACTAATCCATTTATTTTAATCATGTTAATCCCTCAACTATTCATAGATTGACATACGTGCTTCCAACTTGTTCAGTAGGAAAGAAAAAACCGTGCTCATGATCCAATAAATGACCGCGATTCCCAAGTAAAACGGCATGTAACTATAATATTGAGCGATCAACAATTGAGCCGAACGCAATAATTCCGTTACACTGATGACCGATACTAAGGACGTTTCTTTCAACATACCAATAAAGGTATTCCCTACTGGCGGGATAGCAATGCGAATGGCTTGCGGAAGAATGATTCGACGCATCGCTTGCCAAGGTGTCATCCCTGTTGCATAAGCAGCTTCCATTTGACCTTTTGGAATCGACTGTAAAGCTCCACGAATCGATTCAGATAAATACGCTCCATTATTAACACTCAATGCAATAAAAGCAGCTGGCAAAGGATCTAAACTAATTCCAAAATCAACTAAACCATAATAAATAATGATGATTTGAACCAATGTCGGTGTGCCCCGGATAATCGAGACGTACCCTCGTGCAACAGCTTGAATCGCTTTATTGCCTTTCAAACGGGCTATTGCGACGATGATTCCGATAAGCGAACCAAAAAACATCGAAACCAACGTAATTAATAACGTATAATACGCTCCTTGCAACAAGAACGGGATATTCTGTATTAAAACTTCCATAAAAGAAGTACCTCTCTTCTACTTATTCTTGCTTCATGTTTAGTCTTTTGGTGGTGCTTCACCGAACCATTTCATAAAAATTTCATCATACGTACCATCTGCTTTAATATCAGCTAAAATAGTATTTACTTCTTCAATAAAGGGTTCATTACCTAATTGAACAGCAATTCCGGCTTGGTCTGATTTGATTGGTTCGCCAACTGCTTTAATCTTCAACCCATTTGCTTCAATGATTGGTTTTAAAGCATACATGTTGTTGATAGTAGCGTCGATTCGACCAGAATCCAAGTCTTTCAATGAAGTGATCACATCATCATACGTACGAATATTAAACTCACCAACTTCAGGCATCAATTCGTTACGCAAATAAGTTTCATCATTTGTTCCTAGACCTACTCCAATATCTTTACCAACAAAATCCTCAACAGAAGTAATCTCTGTATTGTCATCTTTTACAATAACTTTTACTTGATTGGTGATATATGGATCTGAGAATAGCATTTCTTTTTTACGGTCATCCGTGATCGTCATTTGACTAGCAACCATATCAAATTTACCCGTTTGCAATCCAGCTATCATTCCTGAAAATTCTTGAGAGACAAATTCAATGTCCACATCTAATCCTTTAGCAATTTCTTTAGCAATATCTGCATCAAACCCATCCATGTCTTTATCTTCATTGATAAAGTTGTACGGTTGATACGTTCCCATTACGCCAACTTTTAATACCCCAGCGTCTTGAACAGACTGCAATAAATCTCCGCCTTCAATTGAAGTGGCATCTTCTTTTGTTGATGTTCCACATGCACTAACAAATAATGCTACTGCCGCGATTCCAGCTAGCATCCATTTCTTCTTTTTCACTATTCATCTCATCCTTTTCTGTTGACGTTCTTAATTTTTAATTTTATCACTTTACAAAAAGTAAGTAAAGTAAATAGTTTGTCATTTAAAAAGTCTACATTCCGTTGATTTTGCGAACTATCGTGTCTCTACTTTATAACATTAAAGACTGCAATGGCTAAAAGACGATTCTTTAGCCTTTGCAGTACCTATGATTTTACTCATTCAAGTCCTTTTCACTTTATCTTTTTGACTTAGTGGCCTTAAACACCATAAAATCAGCACATCTCAAATCTTCTTCGAATGACGGATATTTTCCCAACATTATTTCTGATGGCTTCGGTTCGACTATACTTTCTATCATAAAGCCTGCTTTAGTTAACTTATCAACATAACTGGTTAACGTCCTGTGGAAAAATAGTAATTTATCTTTATCTCCTAATCGTTGTTCGTAGGCACCTTCATAAAAATAACGATCCACGTTCCAATGCAATTTTTCACCACTATTATTTTTCTCCCACCCACTTCCGGGAGTTACAAAACAAGGATGCAAAATTGAAAAGATAAAACTTCCTCCGTCTACCAACAAACGAAACATTTCTCGAAAGGCATTTTCGTAATTTGGTAGATCTTGTATCACCATATTTGACACAATCAAATCAAAACTGTTGTCTTCGAGCGTATCCAACTTCTCACAATTGCCTCTTAAATACTTAATTTGTAAGTCAACTGGCGTTCTCTCCTGTGCAATTTCAATCATTCTCAAAGAGTAATCCACAGCTGTTACATTCGATCCAGCCTTGGACAACAATCTGCTTAAATATCCCTCGCCACATCCTGCATCCAAAACCTGTTTATCTTTTAATTCGCCCATAAGAGAAAATAAAGTAGGATTTAAAAACACTTCTTTATGAATATCTCCTTGTTCGTTGTGATTTTTTGAATACGTATCAGCAAAAGCATCCCATCTTCTAATTGCTTCTTCAGCATCAACAATCTGTTCCACTTATGATTCCCTCCTAATTGGAACGACTTGAGTTCCGGCTATTAAATCACCTAAATGACGTTTGTCTTTTCTAAAAAATCCCATAACCAATAGGATAATAGCTAACAGAATTCCAGCATTTGTAAAAATAATCGAGCTCCAAGTTGTGAATTCCGTATATATGCCGTCGATGACACCAATATGAGCAAGTTGCCACGGTAAAAATTTAATACTATTTCTAACCAAATTTCTAAAAAACGAAAGCGTTTTATACTGCACTTTTAACCCCGCTTTTCTCTTGCCGTATGTCCCAAAGGGGTTCTTGTAATCAAGTAGCGAGAAAATTAGAACTATCGGAACAACCGATTAAAACGTCGCTATCAGTTGGGATTGAACGATTGTAAATTCAGGTATTCCATCTAATACTAGAAAATAAAAGACTAAGTTAGCCATAAGAAGAAAAACAAGATAGAGCAAAATTACACCATAATCAATTGCCAGTTCTTTGATTCTCACTTGCACTCGAATCGGATTATTCTCCCTCACTAGCTTCACCCTTTCAAACCTCAATTTGAACCTATGTGTCAATTATACTACATATTTTTACTTATCAGGTTTAAGTATAAGCTCAACTTGCGTTTAGAAAAAAACAAATATGCAAAAGCTATTGCAACGGCAATAACCCTATAGGAATTCCCAATTTTTTACTATACAATTGAAAGATACTAATCCATTTTTTTATATATAGTGGGTGTTTAAAATAAATTTACTATTAAGGGGTCTAACTTATGAAGAGTGGTTTAGAACCAATCTATAATGAAAACACTAAAATTTTAATACTCGGCAGTGCTCCAAGTGTGAAGTCGTTAGAATTGCAACAATACTACGCAAATAAAGGCAATCAATTTTGGAAAATTATTTCTGAATCTTTAAATACTACTGATCCAATCGACTATGAAAAACGGTTGGAATTATTGGTACAAAACCAAATTGGCTTATGGGATATTTACAGTCATTTTGATAGAATTGGGAGTTTAGACAGTAACTTTAAACAAACAAAATTAAATGATTTTGATGCATTATTTTCAACAGCATCTATCAAACTTATCATTGCAAATGGAGACAAGTCTTATCAAGAAATTTTAAAATCAACTATTTTTGAGCATCACACTGTTATAAAATGTTTATCCACCAGTGGTGCAAATAATGGCAAAGCACAAGAACGAAGAATAGAATGGAAAGAGGCACTTCAACTTCCCTTTCTTTCTTAATGAGTAATTTATTCAGAGCTTACAGTAGACATGGAGGAAAGAATACAATGAATCGATTTACAGAAGAAGTTATTACTCAGCTTCGCTATTACGTTTATATTTTAGTTAATCCTATTGACCATACCGTTTTTTATATTGGTAAAGGAACAAAAAATAGAGTATTCGCTCATGAATTAGATTATCTAAAAACTGACTTCTCCAATGACCTTGTGGAAAAGCAAAAATTAAATGAAATAAAGACTATTCATTCAAATGGTATGGAAGTTGATAAATATATTTTGACTTTTGGATTAAGTGAAGATGAAGCCTTCCACGTAGAGAATGCGGTTATTAACTTTTGTAAATTAATTGATGACCAAAAACTTAACGTGAAAAAATTGACCAATATCATGAGTGGACATCGTTCTGATGGACAGAAAGAGGCCTTGCAAACTTTTGGAAGAGTCGAATTGTTACAAGATGCACTTAGTCCAAAACCCGTTAATATTAATCAGTTAAGTCCCCATAAAATTATGTTTGTGAAAATCAAGCCTACTAAAGATAGATCTGATTCTAGTAAAGATTTAAAAGCTGAAGAAATGTATAACCCTGAATCCGAAGCTTTGAAAAAAAGAACCTTGGGTGATTGGGTCATGAGTTTAGATAAAGCAAACAGTATAGAATATATCCTAGGTGTCTATCCTGGCAGCGGCATGATCGTTAGTGCTTTTAAAATCATTAAAGATAATCCTAGATATGAAGTACTTCACAGCACAACAAAATCTGGAAGAAAGCAAAAAAGGTATAATTTCTATCAATATGCCGAACCACTAACAGAAATAGATGGTATTCAACTTTTCCCAGATCATATCAAATTAACAAATTATCAATACGTTAATAGCAATGGAGTACCTTGTAATATCCAAAGCGAGAGAGTTTATGTTGGATTTGATTAGACATTCATTAACCTAAATCTATCACAATAAAAAAACAAAATATCTTTATACGATATTTTGTCTTTTTATATCTAAAATTCATTAACGTACACAAACTATTAAGAGACTATTCTATCGAGCCCCTCCGCCGCCTCCACCACCGGCACCTCCACCTCCACCAAAGGAAGTTGACCCACCTGTTCCGGACGCTGCTGATGAAGCACTTGAGTTAAATCCACCACTTGCTAATCCACTTGACCAGTTATGTCTAAATCCAGTCATGCCGTTCCAATACCAATAATAATAGATGAAGGAGTTATCTCCAGAGGCATCATTCGGATTCGGAATCATTTCCTTGAACTCATCTGTGATTTCCTCACTTCTAAAGTACAAGGTATTCCAGAATAGAAATTCTTCAAATGTAAATGGATTGGCGTTGTTCGCAAAACCTTCTAAGTCGATTTCTTCTAAATAGTTATCAAATTGAACCAAACGATCAAACAGTTCGTCGCCTTCAGGACTGGCAACAGATACCTCATGTTTTGCACCCCATACGTCAACTTTGCCAAAAGAAATAAGTCCTTCTCTTTCTAAATACTCTTTTGAGTAGTCAATCAAATAATCCGCAAATTTGCCTACTTCTTTGGCATGTTTTCTTGCCCATTTTTTCATATCATCGTCTTTAACAAAGCCGTTACCGTTTGCAGCATCCAATAACATCAACCATAATCCAGTTTCATAGGTCTCACCATTTGTTTCTAGATGAGCAACGAAGTCACTGAATGACTGAGGATAACGTGCACGTTCTTCCTGAAAATGTAGGATTTCTATTTCCGTATCAAATCCTTCACCAAATAATGATTTGGTTTCAGTGGTGTGAATAAGGATCCGTTCTTCATATGACCATCTCAGTAAATAAGCTGAGAAATAATCTTCAAAATAACCTTTGTCCATGTCTTGCAATAAATATGCAATTCCTGCAAAGTCTTCTCCTTTATAAGGAATCTCTTCTAAGACAACTCCTTTGTGTTCCTTGATTCTTTGTATTCCCGTACGCATTTGTCCAGCTTCTTCTCTCGCTTGTTTTAATTTCTTAGAATATTTGATAATAAAAGCTGTGATTCCTCCACCAGCGACTGCTACGAGAGAAATAATTACGATAGGTAATGTGTTAGAAGTAGCCTCATCATTGTACGCTGAGCCATCCATGGCCATGTCACGCTGTTCTTCCAAAGTCATACCTGCACTGGCTTGTGTAGTGAACATTCCTTGAGGAAATTGCAGCAACACTGTTACATCGTTGCTGTCGTCTACTTCTTCCTCAGCTTCCCAAACAATCGTGTTGCTCTCTAATTGCATATCCCCTTCAAAACCAAAGCCCCAGAAACGGATATTATCTTCTGTAAAGGGTTCAAATCCAGTAATTTCAACCGTCAAATTTTCAGCTGGAATATCGGAAAACGTATCAAAGTTCCATAGCAGTCCTTGTCCATCTTCCAATTCGCGAACTAGGTTTGATATGGTATATGTTACTTCGTAGTCATTTTCTCCATACTCACCTATACCCCATATAAGTTCTACCCCATCATCTGTTCCTACAGTACCGTATTGACCTGCCTTTTCCTCTAGTGAAGCATCTGGATTCCAGGGTTCCAACTCTTGATAGCCGGCTACTGAGAAATCAAGCAATTTTGAATCTTGTAGATCATCTAACACGATATACAATTCAGTGCCATCGTCCATATTCATCTTTCTATGTTCTGTGACAACCCCAGATCCGTCTTCTTGCAGTTCGATTTCAATTTTCATATCTGATAATTGATTTTCCGCAAAAACTGTTTCGCCAAAAGTCATACTAAACAAAAATACTGCCCCAATACCCAGTGACCTTCTTACCCATTTATTCATTCACATATCCCCTCTTTCTTTTTTACACAACTCATTTTTAACTAGTTTTAAGTTCGAAGTTTTCTCTCTATCTCTAGTATACACAATATCACGATACACTAGGAAACGTTTTCCCTAGATAACTTCTAGAAATCATTTTTCATTTGCTCTATGTATTCTTTTAAAACAATGTTTTTGTGTAAAAAAAGAGAGCTTTATCGTTAATTCTTAAAATCAGTATAAAACTAATTTCTAGAAACAACTTAAACTCTCTTCTATACTATATAGCGCTTTTCGATGTTAACGAATATTTTAGTCACAGACCCATTTGCCATCAATCATATTACACGCTGCAGCATCTGACCCCATTAAGGTTAAACCTTTTAATTGAAATCCTTCTTCTTCAGCAATTTGTTCAATAGTTTGTTCGATTACTTCTTGCGGTTGTGCTCCGCTGATTAAATATTTTTGGTTCACCACTATAGCAGGAGCTCCTTGGATACCATAGTCTTGCACTCGTTGTAAATCTTCCATCACAGCTTGTTCTGTTTCTGGATTTTCAAATTGAGTTTTCCAAGCATCAAAATCTATAGAAGTTTGTTTCACAATGCTATCGATAATCTTCATGTCTGAAATATCTCTGTTTTCTATAAATAAAGCTTGTTGTAAACCATCAAAAACAGCCCAATAGGCTTCTTGACCCGCGATCATCCCCGCAGCTTTTGCGGCTTTTAAACCATTCTTAGATGTTGGAAACAAGAAATCTTGTTCTTTCATGCCTTCAATGTTGAAACGATGTTCGTCATCATTTTGATTAGCCGATTCCCAATGATGGATTACTTCAGGTTTTACTGCTTCATGAGAACCAAATTGTTGGATAAACTGTTCTTTCTCCCACCCTAAAGCAAATGAACGATGGATAATTTCTAATTTTGGATATTTTTTAGCTACTTCTCTCATACGATAAGACATTGGAAAACAAAAACTGCAGATGACATCATGAAAAAACTCTACTTGCATTTCAACACTCCTATTCATTAACTTCATTCGCATTTACTTACTTATTGTAACTTAAATGAATTTCGTTATCAACTTCCTACTTTTATTATCAGAATAAATCTGCTCATTAAGTTAATGAAGTTAGATAGAAGTAAACTTAATCAACTAAATTTTAAAAAAGACATGTAAGTTGAAAAACATTTAAATTTTTCCTTATATTTACTAACTGGCTGTAGTCCTATTTATTTTATTGTATACTGTTCTATAGACGAATAATCTATTGGTATTGTTCTTTTAATCGTTTACTGCAATTATTTGGTTATCTACAGCTCATTACCTAAGAAATTAAATTATACAACTGGAGATGAAATTTACTTGAAGAACAAGAATTACAAATTAAAAGCTTTTATTTTCAATCCTGTAACGGTAGCCATATACGCTATAGGATGTTATTACTTATGTTCACTTGCTCAAGACGGCGGGGTTGCTCAGAAAGCTCCCATTATCCTAATCATTTTTCTTAGTCTATTTGTTTGGGTTGGCTGGGGCTTTTATTGGTACATATGGAAACTCAATAAAAAGCAATCCACTTCTCCCCGATCGATAAAACGTAGTAAGTTTCTTTTTCTGTTCAGCATGAATTCATTCCTTTTGATCACAGTTGCGGCTGGAATAAGCCTTTATCAAAGCGGGACAAATTCCCAAGGACGATTAGCCTTTGTGATTCAAGACTATTTGAAATCTAGTGATGTTACTTTTGTTCATAATAATGTCTATGAAGATGGCTTAAATGGATTGATTGAAGACCTTGAAACGAAATATGATTTGCCTGAAGAATTGTATGTCAGTAATCAGGTCGAACTGACTTTTAATAAAGACGGTGATATCACTACTTTATACAGCTTTTTGTACGGTTTAAACGAAGATGGCGAGACGGAAAGTTTTTTGATTGATTATGACAGTTCAAAAAATGATGACCTCAATTTAACCTTGAACGGAAACGTCAATCCAACCTTTGAGAAAACGATGAGACTTCAACCGCTAGTAAATGCAATGGAAAATCTTCCAATAAAAGAAACGGTCAAAGATTGGGATGAAGAAACCCTTGGCATCTATTATGCTGGTTCCCGTAGTTGGGGATACAATACTGAAGGCGTCTTTTACTTTGATGAAAAGGGAGATACCTTTCCAATTGAAACAGCCTTCAATGAAATTATTGGCTACACGATTTCTGTTTATACCCCAAATAACAACACGATCACACCGGTACGTTTTGTTGACTATTCACCAACAGTATCTCCTGCACAAATTGGAGACGTTCCAACAGATCAAAATATGAATGACAATGAAACGTACTTTTTGACTGAAAAAACTGGTTATCAATTATTCGTAGTAGATGCTGCATTAGGCTCACGCTTCTATACCTTAAATAAGACTACAGATGGTGGGAACACTTGGGACGTCGTCAATGCTGATCCCTTTTCAGGACAATTAGGGGTTTCATCTGGGATAACTTTTATGGATGAAAACCTTGGCTTTGTTGGATTATCCCGCAGCGGAGGTAGTTATGCTGATCTTTATCTGACGACCGATGGAGGCACCACTTTTGAAGAAGTAGAATTGCCATCGATCGAAGTCCCTTTAACCGATACCGAGAAGTACGCTCCTTTCGATTTTCCGGAAATGCCTTATAAAGAAAGCGACAGTCTGTTTATTCAAGTGGGTCAAGGTCAAGATGGCGATTATAACGGCGGCAGTAAAGCCTTGTATCAGTCTAAAGACAACGGCAAGTCTTGGGCGTTTGTTGGAGAAGTTTAGTAAAGCTCACCTTATTAAAAAAGATAGCCTTCAGTTTGTTTAAACCAAACTGAAGGCTATCTTTTTTCTTACTTGCGTAAAAAGCAACTATCTTATTCCCGTTTTTCTATCTAAAGCATGTCTTGCAATTCTTGGATAGCATTTATTCTTAAATCTGATTGCTGCAATTCTTCTTCTGATCCAAATCCATAATTACACCCTATGTTAATTAGATTATGGTAGTGACCAATTTCAAAATCCTGTATGCGATCTCCTACAACAAGAAAATTTTCTTTATACTGTTTTTCAATTAATTCAAAAATCTTGTATTTGGCACTATACTCAAATGTTTCTGTGCAATACATATCCTCAAAATACTGATCTAACTGGAAAGCTTGCCGATGTGCATTCATATATTTTTCACTACAATTACTTAAAAAGATAAGTTGGTATCCCTTATCTTTTAAGTAACCTAATGTTTCCAAAGCTCCCGTATAAAGGGTTGCTTCTTTTGCGAGAATTTTTTCCAGCAACGTTTCTCCTATGATTTTTGAAGCTGTAGTTTGATGTTCAACATCTAAATTCGGCATGAAATTTTTCCACATATCTTTACTGCTATACCCTAACCATTTAGTGATTTCTTCATCTTTCCACTCTCTTGGGACAGCTTTTTTCTTCTCAATCAAATAGTTATACGCCATTTTGAAAGCAGCAATATAGTTTGCCGTACTGTCATGTAGTGTCCCATCGTAATCAAAAACAATGGTTTGAATTTTCTTTAGTCTTGTTTCATTCATGATCCGACCTTACATGCCTTTCAATAAATTGGCCATTTCAATCGCTGAAACTGCAGATTCATACCCTTTGTTTCCAGCTTTTGTACCGGCACGTTCAATGGCTTGTTCGATATTATCTGTCGTTAAGACCCCAAACATTACGGGTACACCTGTATTCATTGCAGCTGCAGCTACGCCTTTTGAAACTTCAGAACAGACGTAATCGTAGTGCGATGTAGACCCTTTAATGACTGCCCCTAAAGTGATAATAGCATCATACTTTCCTGAAGCTGCCATTTTTTGTGCAACTAATGGGATTTCATAAGCTCCTGGAACCCACGCAACTGTGATTTCTTCCTCTAGCATGCCGTGTCTTCTTAAACCGTCAACAGCCCCACTTAATAATTTTGATCCTATAAATTCATTAAACCGTGCAATCACGATACCAACCTTTAAGTCTTTTGCAATTAATTGTCCTTCGAATACGTTCATTTTAATTCCTCCATGTATGATATTTTTTTGTAGTGCGCTGGCCATTTTTAATAGTTCAAGTGATGATGCATTTTTTCTTGCTTGATCTTTAGATAGTCTTTATCTTCTGCAAAAGCTTCCATTTGAAGTGAAATTCTTTCTACAATATCCAAACCGTATTTATCCATGCTCTCTACTTTCAGTGGATTATTAGTCATCAGGCGTAGTTGCGAAACACCCAGATCATCAAAAATTTGTTTGCATTCATAGTACTCTCGTAGATCAACTGGAAAACCAAGCAATAAGTTAGCTTCAATGGTATCGTGTCCTTGATCTTGCAACGCATAAGCTCTTATTTTGTTGACTAATCCAATTCCTCGCCCCTCTTGACGCATGTAAACTAAAATCCCACGTCCTTCATCTGCAATTCGCTTCATTGCTACATCCAATTGTTGACCACAATCGCATTTTTTTGAACCAAATACATCACCTGTCAAACATTCCGAATGGATACGACATAGTACTGGTTCCCCATCACTGACTTCACCCATAACCAAAGCGACATGGTGTTCCCCAGTTACCGCATGTTCATAGGCATAGATGTCAAAATCTCCATATTTGGTAGGTAACAGTGCTTTAGATTCGCGGAAAATAACTTGTTCTTTGGTTTTACGATACTCAATTAAATCGGCAATTGTACCGATTTTCAATTCATGTTGATTGGCTAAAGCCAATAAATCGTCTCTTCTTGCCATCAATCCATCTTCATTCATGATTTCACAACATAGCCCCACTGGTTGCAGACCTGCTAAACGCATCAAGTCAACCGTTGCTTCTGTATGTCCATTTCGAACCAGCACACCCCCGTCAACAGCTTCTAATGGGAACATATGCCCTGGTCTTCTAAAGTCTTCCGCTTTTGCATCATTGCTCACCAATTTCATAGCTGTCAATGACCGTTCCCCAGCTGAAATACCCGTTGTCGTTTCCACATGATCCACTGAAATGGTAAAAGCTGTTCCATGATTATCTGTACTGTTTAAACTCATTTGTGGCAATGCGAACTTCTTTGTATAGCTTTTAGGCATAGGCATACAAATTAGACCTTTGGCATAACTAGCCATAAAGTTCACATTTTCTGTAGTAGCAAATTCAGCCGCACAAATAATGTCTCCTTCATTTTCTCTGTCTTCATCATCTACCAATAAAATGTTTTTTCCAGCTCTTAAATCAGCAAGCAATTCTTCGATTGTATTAAACATAAGTCTCTCCATTCTGTTCTAAAAGAACCCGTTATCTTTCAAAAATCCTGTCGTTACTTGACTCTCTTGAACTGGCATTTTCGAATCCAATCCTAATAATTTTTCAACATATTTTCCGATCATATCGCATTCCAGATTTACAGCAGCTCCAAGTTGCTTACGCAATAGAACGGTCTCTTCACCCGTATGAGGAATGACAGAAACCTTGAACGTCTGATCATCCACTGTCACCACTGTCAAACTAACACCATCAATTGCTATAGAACCTTTCTCGATAATGTAACGCAATAATTTAGGACTTGTTTCAACCGTGATCCAAACGGCATTATCCTCACGCTTCAATTCTCTTATCTTTCCTGTTCCATCGATATGACCACTCACCATATGGCCACCAAGACGCGTTTTCAAACTTAATGCTCGTTCCAAGTTGACGTAACTTCCTGGTGCTAACTCCCCTATGTTCGTTCTTTTTAACGATTCGGACATGACATCCGCATCAAAGGAATCACTTCCTATTTTCGTCACGGTCAAACAGATGCCATTTGTCGAGATGCTATCTCCGATATGAGTCCCTTGCAATACTTTTTTTCCCTTTATTTTGAGTATTGAAGACTTTTCACCTCGTTTGATTGATTGAATCGTTCCCATTTCCTCAATAATTCCTGTAAACATGCTTTTCCTCCAATCAATTGTTTCTCTTTATTTAATAATATAGCCTTCCACAAACAGATCTTCTCCGACCATTACAGGCGTCATCCGATCAATTTGAAACGCATTTTTTAATGAGTGAACTCCTGCCCCTTCTACAGCTGTTTTAGCCTCTTTTCCTCCGATGATTTTTGGTGCAATATAGGATTGTATTTTGTCCACAATCCCTTCTTCCAAAGCCGAGAAATTCAAATTAGCACCGCCTTCCAGTAAGATACTATCGATTCCTTTAGCTCCTACTACCTTCATTAATTCTTGTAAATCAACTCTTCCCCCTTTTTCTTTAGTCACAATCACTTCAATACCCATCTGCTTTAACATATCTAATTTTTCTTTATTGGCTCTTCTTGTGGTGGCCACAATTGTCTTCGCTTTATCTTGTTGTGTTAATACCTTTGAGGCGATTGGGATTCTAAGCTGACTATCGACCACAATTCTAATAGGATTACGACTATTTAGTGTTCGAGACGTTAGTTGAGGGTCATCCTTAATAATCGTTTCAATACCGACCATAATTCCAGCTAATTCATGGCGCAGAGAATGGACTTGTTTCCTAGATGACTCACCAGAAATCCATTGAGATTCACCAGTCACTGTAGCGATTTTTCCATCTAGAGACATTGCATTTTTCATAATCACAAATGGTTCTTTCGTAACAATGTATTTTATGAAGATCTCATTCAATTTTTGACTCTCTTCTTCTAATACACCTATAACTACTTCAATTCCATTACTACGAAGTTCTTCAATTCCTTTTCCAGCAACTAGTGGGTTTGGATCGAGTGTGCCCACTACTACTCGTTTAATATTCTTTTCTATCAATAAGTCTGAACAAGGTGGTGTTTTCCCAAAATGAGAACAAGGTTCTAACGTGACATACAACGTTGCCCCAGTCACATTTTCTTTTGCTGATGCAATTGCATTTACTTCCGCATGGGGCTGTCCATATTTTTGATGATATCCTTGCCCGATAACTCTTCCACCTTTTACAATGACAGCTCCAACTAAAGGATTAGGAGTTATCCACCCTTTCCCCTTTCTTGCCATTTCCAGTGCCATCCTCATGTACAAATCATCCAAGCCTCTCACTCCATTCAACTTAAAAAAGCCCCAAGAATATATTCTCAGGGCTTTCATCATTTTTTGCTTACAAGCCTCAACAAATAACCCCGAATACCCTATACTCGGTTACTGTTGATTTTTGTAAACTTTGTCTTCGCTTTATCCAGACTATAACTGTCGGCTTCGGAATCTAACCGAATCTGCCTTACGGCTCGTGGGCTTTACCACCGGTAGGGACTTGCACCCTGCCCTGAAGACTATTCAATTTTTACTTTTCTACACAAAAAAGCCCCAGATTTTTTATATCCAGGGCTTCGACTTATAGTTAAATAAGACTTTCTTATAATTGCTTCACAAATTCAAGATTGTTCTATATCTAAAAAAGACTATAGCTATCTTAACTTCTCTGCAATTATTTTGTCTTCGCTTTATCCAGACTATACTGTCGGCTTCGGAATCTAACCGAATCTGCCTTGCGGCTCGTGGGCTTTACCACCGGTAGGGACTTGCACCCTGCCCTGAAGACTATTTAATTTTTACTTTTCTACACAAAAAAGCCCTCAGAATTTTATATCCAGGGCTTCGACTTATAGCTAAATAAGACTAGTTAATAATTGCTTCACAAATTCATGACTGCTATCTATCCAAAAAAAGACTATAGCTATCTTAACTTCTCTGCAATTACCTTGTCTTCGCTTTATCCAGACTATACTGTCGGCTTCGGAATCTAACCGAATCTGCCTTGCGGCTCGTGGGCTTTACCACCGGTAGGGACTTACACCCTGCCCTGAAGACTAATTTACTTTTATAATGTAAGAATATATTGAAATACAAGAGATGTCAATATTTTTTATATTAATTGTCCGATTACCTTCTCTACCAAAGTATAATAAAGTGTTTTTTTGCAGAATACAAAGAAAAGTGCTAGACATACACTGGAAATGTATATCTAGCATTTTATTTGACCTTTATTTATAAGAAAGAAGAAGATTAAAGGTGAAAAATCTTACAGAATCTACCTTGAACCGTTTATTACCATTTTTACTGTAATTTTAAAAATCAGCTACTATATTCTGGAGTTGGCTTTCAATATTATTGCTAAACAAATCAATATATTTCACTTCAATCTTTGCTTCAAGATCCGATTGATTATCAGAAAAATTAAAACTCTTAAAAACTCGTTCACCATAATGATCACTCTTAGGATAAAGCAAAATCACCTTTACTACCGTTTCTGAATGATGACGATACCGCGTAAAATAGGCATACATTTGATATAAATCACTTTGCGAAGGACCATCTGCTTTTAATAACTTCCATTTTGTATCCACTATCACTACGTTGCCACTCTCGTGATTAGAACGAATGATAATATCTGGTCGTAACCTATAGCTGCTTTTACTTCCACCATGACCATCAAATAGAAAATACTGTTGTTCTTGAGTACCCACTTTAAAATCTGGAAAAGCTCTTTTCATTTTATCCGCAATATACGCCTCAAAGATAGCTTCCATAGGAAAAAGTAAGGCAAACGCCAAAGAACTTCCTTTAAATGAAGTGAATGATTTCCGTTTCAAAAAAATTTCAGCCCACTTTATGGCACGTTCATAATATGAAAATTGACGTTTTTTAGATATGAGTTGAAAAGTTACTGGAGGATTATATGTCACATTTACATTCTCAAAACACAGTAATTGTTCTCGAATCAAACGCTGATTCTTAGCTTCATGAGATAAACTTAATAAGTAAGTTAAAGTTGTTTTTATAATTTGATTTTCTGCCCCATCTACTTCAAATTCATCAAATTCGGTATAAAACTTAGCTTTATTTACAGAATTATGCTGTATTTGTTGCTGCAACAATAACTTTCCCTTTAAAAATGTTTCATTGCTTCTAGTAGTAATATAGTCTGATTTTAAACCTCTTTTTAAAATCCTATCAACTTCGCTAATAAACATGGAAATAAATAATTCTAAGACGTTATTTTTATGTTCACTCAAGTGTGACATATCGAAACTCTTTCCATTAATTTGTTTCACTGTACGAAGCATACGTATAAATAGCTTCTTAACTTCTACATGATTTTGATGTGTGCGCGAAATTTTTGGTAGAATTTCAATAGTCAGTCCTGATTTAGTCTGCAAAACTCCAACATAATTATTAGCTTGAACTCCATTACGAATAGGTTTCAAGTATTCCGAAAGACTTGAAATTTCACCATTACTCTCATCAATAAAGTTCCTTAATTCAAGAATATCCTTTTGAGTGATTTTTATACCTTGAAGTACATCATTTATATGAATTCGGTCATATTCCGCAATAGTAATCGTTCTATTCATTTACTGCACCAGAAGATTGATTTGCAATATTAGCAATAAATTTTTCGAACTCCTTTAATGAAACCGACGTTATCAATTCAAAATGCCCACTATCTTCTTCCATCCACTCATCTAATATATTCGTATCAAATACATCAGCCAGGCTCTCTTTTTCAGTCCTAATATAGATTTCGTGAGAATCATTGAGTATAGCTTTGATTTTTCTAAAATCATCATAAAAATATTCTTGAAGTAACGGTAAAATTTTATTTTCAAAAGTTTTTTGTAAGTCTTCCATCGATTGGTTATTAATAAAAAATGCATGACCTAAAGTATGTTCTCTATCATAGAGAACTCGAATACGTTTATTGAGTATATCCAATATTTCTGCTACATCAACAGTGTCTATGATTCCATTATCACCAACATTTTCTCGAATCACATCTGAATCTGGCATTTTCTCTACAAATTCAAAACGTCTTCTCAAAGCCGTATCCATCATCGAAATTGAACGATCTGCTGTATTCATAGTTCCTAGAATATATACATTATTTGGAACACCAAAACTTTCACCAGAATAAGGCAACGTTGCAGTCATTCCATCCCAGTTCCCATCTTCATAGCGCATTCGCTTGCTATCTTCTATTAAAGTGATTAACTCACCAAATATTTTGCTGATGTTCCCTCGGTTTATCTCATCAATAACAAATAAGAACTTATTTGTATTTCCATTTTCCAAATCTTTTTTTGCCTTACGACAGAAACGTAGAAATACCCCATCTTTTACTTCATAATGGATGTTTCCATCAATCGACTCAGCTCTAATCCCTTCAATAAAGTCCTCATAACCAAATGATTGATGGAATGTAACAAATTCAAAAAAGAAGTTTGCCTCTGTTTGCTTTTGTACTGGTGTAGGAACTTCACCAGCATCCATTCTTCCCACCCGAGTTAATGACCATTGGTTATCGATTTTTTCAAAAAAGTCTGTTCCTCGGCGATAAGTAGATTTCGTGCTCTCATTTGTAGCATTCTCATTGACTTCAGTACTTAACGTTCCATAGATTGATTTGTTTTTCTTTGTCTTCGCATACTCTTGAACTATTTTAGATTTTTCAATCTCTTTAATCGTTAGTGATTTGTAGTCGTATTCTTTATACGCAAGATAAATAATATCTTTCCATGAATAGCCATCAAAATTAAACTCTTGCTCTTTCGTCAGTTGATTTCCGATTAATTTTTCCCTATATTCATTAATTTGATACGTTTTACCTGTACCTGGTGGACCATATAAAATTGTATTTAAACCCATACTTTCAATTTTTTCCGTTGCTTCTGTTTCTATACCGTTAACATCTTTATCTTTTCTTTCTTTAACTGCTACATTCTTTTTATTGGATGAATATTCAATAAGAATCTCTTCTGTACCTGTACCAAACTTATTTAGCAATCCTTGCACCAGCATAAGAGCGTCTATTCCAGCAAAGGTTGCATACCAAACACTTTTTCCACCCAGTTGGATTTCCAAAATATTGGTCATTTTGCTAGCAATTCGGATAGTTTTTTGTTCTTCCACTTTCTCTTTAGAAGAATAAAAACCGATTGCGTTTCGAAAATTGCTCGTTAAGTCTTTAATTTTCGCATCTGTAGCTTCAGGGAAAACATCTCCTAAAGTGATTTCAGTATCCTCTTTGTATGGAATTTCTAAGAGTAAGGCAACTTGTTCTACAATACGCTTCCAAGCAAAGTGTTTAAGATTCTCTCTTGTAAATTCTTTTCCATTTACCTTAAATGAAAGTAGTTTTCTTTTTTCTAAGTCTTCATAGCGTAAAGTAAGAGGTTCTCCCTTTTTCAAAGTAACATCAAGTTTTCCGTACCATTGACCTTTCCAATAGGGATCATTTAAGAAATAGTAATAATCTTGCTCTATATCCTCTATAGAAAACTCAATCAATTTTTTTGCGAATTCTGACTTGTGTACATCCGGCTGCCAAATTAGCTCCTTGCTAGTATAAAAATACCATTCTTTGTTCTCTTGCTGATAATTTTTTATCCAATTTACAGATAGACTATGTTCATCATTCAAGATTTTTTCTATTAACCCAACTGCCATGATTCTCATGACCGAAACAGTATTATTATTTGGATTTTCAAATGGGAGTTCCTTTTTCCGTGTATAGGATGTTTTAGCAACTATATAGTCCCCTACACTCATTTCACTGAATTTTTGCATTTCCTCTTCTTTGTCTTCTAATTCAAGTTTCCATATTCTATGGTCAACAAAATTATCTAATTGATCAATATCTTCAAATAAAGTATCCACAAAATAATAATTTTTCCCTAAATCTACTCCCATTTACTATTCCTCCCAATTATGTACTTATTAATTCCCCTAAATCTTATGTATTCATTTATCATTCTCCTGATTACTTATTACAACGAGTAATTATTAGTATAAATTAATTTATAAAATCACACTTCATTTTTTTATTTATTATTTCTTACTTTAATCATGACCTTAACCAAATACTTTTCCGGATTTTTTTCTGCCACTTCATCAATAATATATTCTTCATAGGCATCCCCATCAATCTCATAACCATTTTCTGATAGACCATCCAACATTGTCTGATACATTTTTTCTGTTTTATTGTAATCACAATAATCATACATAACTGCATATGATCCTTCAGGTTTTATACTTACCTGATTTTTGTCTTCAGTTGATTTATTGATATAGAAATAACTAAAATTTGAAAACTCGCCCTTAGTCAATTCATTTTTTCCAATAATCGCTCCTATTGGAAAACCTTGGACAATTTGTTGTTGGTCAATAAGTGAATAAAAATCAATGAGGGCTTCATGGTATTGTTGATTTATTTTTTTCCCCATTAGTATTGGCTTTTTTTCTTGCTGGATAAATGTAAGTTTTCCTACAGTTATTACGTCTGCCAATTTTGTTAACTCTATTCTTTTTTCCAACATATCTTTGTATTGCTGTAACGTACTAATCTTTTTATCAATCTGTTTTTTTTCTTCTTGGAACAACGACAGCATTTTTTCTGGAGTTCGTTCTTGTAAATAGATTTTTATTTCTTTAATTGATTTCCCTAATTCTCTTAAAATATAGATCACACTAATGGTATCTAATTGTTTTTCTTCATACATTCGATACCTTTTATCTGTAACCATTTTGGGTGAGAATAACTTGATTTTGTCATAATAAATAAGGGTCTTTCGACTAATTCCAGATAAAGCTGAAAACTGACTAATGGTTAGATATTCCTTTTCCATATGATTCCTCTCTTCCCATCCACAGTTTTTGAAAATAAAACTTGACTGTATAGTTGCTATACAGATTATACTGCTATTATTCGCTTATTTCAAAGCATAGTGCCCGCTCCTATGCTATTGAAGTGGTTTTATTATAAACTTGTGCTAAGTTTATACGAATAACTAAAAGGAGACATGAACAATATGCATTTATTTTTTACATTTTTAAAGAAAAACAAACTGCTTGTCTTCGTTACAAGTAGCCTAATTTTACTTCAATCCATAGCAACTCTATTCATTCCTTATTTAATTGCTCAACTCATTGATAAAGGCATCTTAGAAAAAAATACCCACGTCGTTTCTTCTATTGGAATCCAGATGTTGCTTACTATTCTTGTAGGAGCCATTGTCGGGGTACTTGGAAGTTACTACACTTCTGAAATTGCTTCCCGTTTTGGAAAAGAAATTCGTAAAAAGTTATTTAGAAAAATACAAGATTTGTCACTAAATGACACGAATAAAATTGGTGTGGCCTCTTTAGTCACACGAACGTCTAGTGATGTTGTCAATATTCAAGAAGTGACATTATCTCTTTTTCAAATGGTTTTGCCAAGTCCATTTATGGCAGTCATTTCTATAGTATTGGCTTATCGGATTTCTCCTATTATGACGATCATTCCACTTGTATCCATTCTTATTTTTATCGGTGTGATTACTGCCGTAATGTTTAAATCCACTCGTTTAATCAATAACATCCAGAAAAAGATGGATAAAATGACGATGCTTGTTAGACAATTTTTTAAAGGCGTAAAAATTATTCGTGCATTTGATAATACTGAATATGAAAAAAATAAAGTGGATAGTAGTTTTAGTGATTTTGCAGCAAATATGATTCGAATCAATAAGTACTTTGCCTTTTTAACACCTGTTGCTTTTAGTCTGAACGCCCTTACGATGATTCCTATTATTTGGGTGGGTAGTTCCTTAGTTGCAGAAAATAGCATTCAAGTAGGGTCAATCACTGCCGTTATCGGGTACTCAGTCATCACAATGTCTTCATTTATCATGACCGCTTTGATCATGTTCAATATACCTAGAGCCATCGCATCATTAAATAGACTTCAAGAAGTACTGACACTTCAGCCAGAAGTGGAAGATGACAGTCTGTTGAACGAAAAAGTAGATGTTACTGTACAGCCTGCTTTGTCTTTTGAGAGCGTAACGTTTCAGTACCAAGGTGCTGACAAATCAGTCCTGGAAGACCTAGACTTTTCAATCAAAACGGGTGAAGTATTGGCTATCGTTGGTGGAACAGGATCCGGTAAAAGTACGATTGCTAAAATTCTTTTACGGTTCAATGACATTCAAAAGGGTCGAATTTTGATACACGGTACAGATATCAGCAAACTTTCTCAAAAGGACCTTCGTTCATTGATCAGCTACGTCCCACAAAGAGCATTTTTATTTAGTGGAACCATCCAGGATAATATTTTAGATGGGAATAAAGAAGCTACGGTTGACGAAATGAGACATGCAGCTCAGGTTGCTCAGGCCTTACCGTTTATAGAAGAACAGGATCAGCAATTTAATGCCTTGGTAGCTCAAGGGGGAACCAATTTTTCTGGAGGACAAAAACAACGTTTGGCAATCGCACGTGCACTGATAAAGAAATCTCAGATTTATGTATTTGACGATAGTTTTTCAGCACTGGATTATAAAACAGATGCGAAACTAAGAGCCGCTTTAAAACCAGAATTGAAAGACGCGGTAACGTTAATCATTGCCCAAAGAATCAGCACGATCATTGATGCTGATCAAATCATCGTATTAAACGAAGGGAAAATTGTGGGTAAAGGAACCCATTCAGAATTAATTGAAAAAAATCCTGTTTATCAAGAATTAGCTAAATCTCAAAATATGCTGTCTAAAAGCGAGGTGAAAGAAAATGTCTAAAAAAGAACAAGTGCTTTTAGAAGAACTAGACTCAGAAAAACCAAAAAATCTAAAAAAAGCCGTTCATTATTTTTTCGAACTGCTAATGCTTCAAAAAAAGAAAACCATTCCAGCTATTCTTTCAAACATCATTGGCACATTAGCCTATGTTTCGATTCCTTTAGTTACAGCTCAAGCTATTGATGGACTAATTGAAGCTGTAAAATTACCGGGTACTTCAATGATGGAAAGTATTCGAGCTGCAATCACGGGACCACTTTTAATCTTATTAATCATTGCTGGAATCATATTTATTTGTAATTACTTCCAGGAATATTTAATCGCCTCTGTCAGCGAAGAGGCCAGTCTAACCTTACGAAAGAAAATAACAGCTAAACTAAATAAATTGCCTTTAAATTTTTACGATCAAACACAAGTAGGCGATCTATTAAGTCGAACGACAGCCGATGCAGATAAAGTAGCGAACTTTATTATCATGAGTTTTAATCAGTTTATTAGTTCAATCATCATTGTCATTGTTGGGTTGAGTCTAATGATTTATGTTAGCGGCCGCTTATCCTTGATTATTATTTGTATGATCCTGGTCAATATTATCGTCACGAAAGTCATTTCTAAAAAGAATCAAACGTTATTTGGCGACAATATGTATACCTTAGGAAAATTAAGTGGCGCTACGGAGGAATATTATTCCGGAAACACGATTATTAAAGCTTTTAATAAACAAGAAGAAGTCATTCAAAAAGCCGATCAATTAATCGACGAACAATATAAAGCACATAAAAAGGCCCAATTTGTTAACTTTGCAATCTACCCTATCATGAGAAGCATTACTCAATTGGCGTATATCAGCAGTGCCTTAATGGGCGCTACTTTAGCCATCCAAGGAACGATAACAATCGGATTGCTTCAAGCTTTTCTACAATATGTCAATCAAATTTCAGATCCCATTACAGAAGCCTCTTACGTCGTGAACATGCTTCAAGGTTGTTTAGCAGCCATTGAACGGATTTATGAAGTTTTAGATGCAGAAAATGAAGTTCCTGATATCAAAAAGGCTAATGTGATCGATAATCCTCTTGGCCAAATCGAATTTTCGCATGTCAGCTTTGGCTACAACAAAAACCAATTGATCATGAAAGATGTTAATTTTATTGCAGAACCTAAAAAGACGATTGCCATCGTAGGTCCTACGGGTGCTGGGAAAACAACACTTGTAAACTTATTGATGCGTTTCTACGAAATTAATAGTGGTTCTATTTTATTTGATGGGATCGACACGAACACCCTAACCAGACATGATCTAAGAAAACAGTTTGGTATGGTATTGCAAGATACATGGTTATTTGAAGGAACCATTGCTGAAAATATTAGCTACGGAAAGAAAGACGCTACTAGAGAAGAAGTTATTGCCGCAGCTAAAAAAGCTCAGTGTGACTCTTTTATCCAAACGTTAACAGAAGGTTATGATACGATTATTTCGAGTGAAAATAATATGATCTCTCAAGGACAACAACAGTTGTTAACCATTGCTCGGACCATTTTATCCGATCCGAAAGTCATGATCTTAGATGAGGCCACTTCAAGTATCGATACTAAAACGGAAATTAAAATCCAACAAGCAATTGATCATCTCATGTTGGACAGAACCAGCTTTGTGATTGCCCATCGATTGTCGACAATTAAAAATGCAGACCTCATTTTAGTTATGGACAAAGGGAATATTATTGAAACTGGAAGCCACCATGAGTTATTGGAAAAAGACGGTTTCTATGCTGATCTTTATCAAAGTCAATTCCAATCAGCATAAGTCTACTAGAATTATGTGCAAAATAAATATAGTAGACAAAAAAGCTAGAAACAGGTTCTGTTTCTAGCTTTTTTCGTTAGTTCTTATTTTGAATAAACATCAACATCGTCCGATTCAATTTCTCTGTTTCATCGTGAAAAATCGCGTGTCCGCTCTTTCTAAAGGGCACGACAATAGTTTTAGAAATCAATTGAGTCATTTCTTCCACCACTTCATACGAACAAACAGTGTCTTTTTTACCATGACAAATCAAGGTCGATACCGTAATTTTTTCAAGGTCTTCTCGTACATTCTCATCTCGCATAGCCAGAGCTGAAAGAATCATCCCATAAGAAGAAGACCCTACTGCCAAATTTGTCAGCCAACCTTTATAGGAGACTAAGGTTTTCTCATGAAACAACTTTTTAATAAAGTCTTGGATCAGTTTAGGACGATCAACTTGAATTTGTTCAATCATGGCTGTGATTTCTGACTTTTTAATCCCGATGGAGTAAGCAGGTTTCTTAGCAAATTGCGGAACTGCTGCACTGATTAAGATCAGCTTTTTAATTCCAAATCCCTTATGACGAGCCATGTAACGCGTGGCTACCGCTCCACCCATCGAAAATCCGACCAAAATAGCCTCTTCAATGTGCAGTTCTTCTAAAACTCTCTTAACATCGTCCGCAAATGTGTCGTAGCCGTAATTTTCAATTACTAAATCTGATTCACCAAACCCACGAAAGTCGATTCCAATCATTCGATACCCTCTAGGCAAAAAATAATTGTACTGGTATTCAAACATCTGATGATCAAACGGCCACCCATGTAAGAAAACAATTGGCTGACCATCTCCAACATCTTCCACTGCAATAGACGCATGATTCGTTCCCATAATCATTTTTTTCATCTTAGTTGCCTCCTATTACCTTCTCTACTTAAGTATAATAGAAGTGCTACTTTTTTAACGGGATAAAGCTCAGAGTCTCTCAACATTTTGTCGGTTTTAGCCCTCATTTTTTACTCGCGTAGACTTGGCATAAACCTTATAATGACTAGCGCAATTTAATCTACTATTTTTGACAAAAAAGTTCCCTCGTGAGATGCTTTACTTGTAATAAAATCAGTCTATGAAGAGAATGGAGGATCTTTATGTCAACAATGGTTTTTGTAAATTTCCCTGTATCTGATGTCAACCGCTCTGCTGCATTTTATGAAAAATTAGGTTTTGCTAAAAATAACGAATTCTCAAACGATGAAGCTGTGGCAATGGTTTGGGATGATCACTTTTGGATTATGCTGCTGAATCACGAATTTTATAGCCGTTTCATTAAAGATAAAACAATTGCAAACACTCAAACCACTAGCAGCTCTCTAATTGCATTCAGTCTGGAAAGTGCTGATGCAGTTAAAAAATTTGCTGAAACAGCCAAAGCCAATGGCGGTGATTTCTACAAAGTAGACATGGGGATGTCTGAAGATCAAATGTTTGGACTTGAAGTACAAGATCCAGACGGAAATACCTTGGAGCCCAGTTGGATGGAAATGTAAATAGGTTTGTTCAAAACACTTAAATTACTAAATTGACGCAAAACACCTCTGTCGCATTCAATGTATATGAATGCGACAGAGGTGTTTTTATAAAGACGTTTTCTTATTTTCATAGAAATTCAATGGTTTGTTTACCTGAAATAGGGTTAACATAGGTGTGACAATCCACTTCATACAATTCTTTAATGACCGCTTCTGTTAACACTTCTTCAGGTATTCCCTCTTTAATGATCCGTCCATCTTTCATCGCATACAAATAATCCGTAAAGCATGCAGCTAGATTCAAATCATGTAAAGCTGCTAATACACCAATAGGTAAAGAACCGACTGTTCTTAAAATACTCAATTGATGTTTGATATCCAAATGATTGGTGGGTTCATCTAAAACTAAAAATTTAGGTTGTTGAACCAGGGTTCTGCCCAATATAACACGCTGTTTTTCTCCACCGGACAGGGATAAGAAACTCCTATCCGCGATTTTCCCCAAGTCTAGTTGGAGAAGAACCTGTTCAACAATTTCATAATCTAAAGCATTGTCTCTCTCCATCAAACCTTTATATGGTGAGCGTCCGAGCAATAACATATCACGGATGGAAAAATCAAAATTGACTTCGTGAAATTGTCCCACGACACCTAATTTTTTTGCGAGCTGTTTATTTGAAAGATCTTGAACAATTTCACCACCCAGAGTAATGACTCCTTCACTGGGTTCAAGTAGTTTAGAAACACTTTTCAATAAGGTTGATTTCCCACATCCATTCGGTCCAATCACACCTACAAACTGATTTTTACTAACGTGTAAGGAAATCCCTTCTATAATCTTCTGAGAGGCAATAGATACCGATACATTATCAATCGTTAAATTCATGCTTACCCTCCAAACTCGTAGCCTTTTTTCACAAAAATATAAATGAACAGTGGTGCACCAATTAAAGAAGTCAAAATACCAATAGGCAGTTCAACCGTTGGTAGGATAATACGAGACAAGATATCGCACCATACCATAAACAAAGATCCCGAGAAAACCGATAATGGTAAAAAGTACCGATGATTTGATCCGACTATCCCACGGACAATGTGAGGGATAATTAATCCTACAAATCCAATCATTCCAGTATTTGCCACAATGACCCCTGTTAGAACCGACGTAATAACAAGATACAATTTACGGTAAAATTTCAAATTTACCCCAAGCGTAATAGCTGATTCATCGCCTAACAACATAAGATTCAACGTCCGTATTTGGGTTAAGAAAAAGAGCAAACAAACCAGAACAACGGTGGCTATTAAAGGTAGCTTGGACCAACTTGCTCCGACTAAACTTCCCATCATCCAAAAAGTGACGGAACGAATCCCTTCCGCATCATTAGCGATATAAATGATGAAATTGGAAAAGGCTGTAAAAAGGGCATTTAATACCATCCCGGATAAAATCAATTTGATCGAATTCATTTGTCCAGTAGCATTCGACAACAGTAAGACCAGCAGAGCCGCTGTCACAGCACCTATAAATGCCCAAAAAGACAAACCAAACTGTGCCAATATACTGGTTCCACCAAAGCCAATCATGATAGCAAACGTTGCACCTAGTGAGGCTCCAGAAGAAATACCTAAAATATAAGGATCTGCTAGTGGGTTCTGGACCGTTGTCTGCATGACCGCACCGGCTAAGGATAAGCCCATACCTGTGAGCATCGCTAAGAGTACCCTCGGAAAACGAATCTGCCAGATGATATTTTCGAAAGAATCAGAAGAAACTCCAGGTAAGTTATCTATCCTTCCCCCTGATAAATTTTTAAGCAGTATCTGAAAAGATTCTTTTAAAGGTACCGCGACCTGTCCGACCGCGACACCAATCCCAATCGAAAAAATAATCAATACAGTAAATAGGAGTAAACACATATAAAATAATTTGCGTTGTTTATCGATATGGTTCATCCGTTTACTCCTTCCTACTATAAATTAATTTTTTGACTGCATTTCAGCACTGAGTTGTTCCATACCGCTTAAAATTTGGTATCCGTAACTCCAAAACTGGTTGTAATCGATCGTATAGATACGGTCTTCTTTGATTGCTGTCAGACTTGAAAGTGCGTCATTTGCTTTCAAATCAGTTAAGCTTTCTTTTGGATCGCGTCCTCCCATATAGTTAACCAATAATAATACATCTGGATCAGCTTCCAATAAGGCTTCCATACTGATTTCTCCCGTTGCATCTGCAAACGTATTTTCTAAGCTCATATAGCTTAATGCATCATTTAAGTAAGTGTCTGCTGCACCACTGTAAATATCCACGTTAGTGCCTTCTGCCCCAAATATATAAGCATAATCAAGTGTTTCCTGTTTATCAGGAATGGCTGCGACGATCGCATCCATCCGTGTTTGCACATCCGTTGAAAATTGTTGAGATTTTTCTTCAACTGTAAATAATTTTCCTAAATGATCAATATCTGTATAGATATCCTCAAAAGTTGCACCAGTCGTTGATGTCGCTTGAATATACGTCTGAATGCCCACGTCATTCAATTCTTCCACTGTCCCCGTTCCCCATTCGGCATTGGCAAACAATTGCCCACGTCCCACAACAATATCCGGATCAGCACCTACAACTAATTCTTTTCCAACATATCCTTCTGACAAAACAGGAATGCTAGAGAAAACCTCAGATACCATTTCATCGCCTTCACCGTATAAGGCCGCTACGCCAACAATGTCTTCAGCTAATCCAAGTTGGATCAGCAACTCCGCTGTTCCCTGATTATTGGCAACAATCGATTTCGGACTAGCTTCATATGTTACTTCTTTTTTTGAAAATACTGCGCCTTCTGATGACGCGGTGTAATTATCCAACGTTAATGGGAAAGTATTTTTTCCGGTCTGTTCAGTTGATTTTTCATTCACAGCTGTCTGTTCTTCTGCAGCATCTTTTTGTCCACACGCACCTAATAGTAAAGTTGCAACTGTAATAAGTCCTAAGCATTTTACTCTTTTTAGTATGTTCATTTTTTTGTCCCCAATTAGTTTATATTTTTTTCTATTCGTTCAGTTTTATACTTTAATTTCTTATATATCAATTAGCTGAAATCAACTAACTAGATAAAATGAATTAAGCTTTGTAATTAAGAAGTATCTTCATTTCCAATTATATAATTGAATTTTGTTAAAGTAAACATAAATGTTAAAACATTCACAAGTAATTATAATAAGACTTACTATTTCGATATTTTTTTATTGGTTAATTCAAAAAACCATTTAAAATAACTAAATTAATTAGTATTCTAAATTATATTCAAACACGGTTAGCTTATTATTATTTTCACTTGCAGACACTATTTACACTTTTTATTAAACAATAACTGTGAGATACAACGAATTTTAAATTTTCATTCAATTAAGTAGAAACTATCATAAGATAAATAGTTACTTTTCCCAAAACAAGTGTTTTTGGAAATCCTCTTTATATAAAAAATAAACGTTAAAACCCCAAAAATGGAATAATGTGACTCTCCCTTCCATTTCTGATATAATAGGCCAGTCATGCTATTTCTCAGAGAAACTATATACTTGTTCGGATCATGTCGGTTTTTGAAAGATAGTCAGACTCTTGTATGCTAAACCAACCTATTCCGAAACACATTTACAAAAATTTAATGCATGTACACCATGCTGAGGGAGAACCATTTGTTATTTAATGAATTAGAATTGAACCAACACCTATTGCACGCACTAAAAGAAGCAGGCTATACGAAAGCAACACCTATCCAAGAGGATGCCATTCCGCATCTGATGAACCACAAGGACTTGTTGGGTTGTGCCCAGACCGGTACTGGTAAGACAGCTGCCTTTGCCTTACCCATCCTTCAAAATATTATGGAAGAAAAAACAATTGGAAAAGGTGCCATCAAAGCCTTAATCCTTGCTCCTACACGTGAGCTTGCCATACAAATCGGTGATAGTTTCCAAACATACGCTAAATACCTTCCATTGAATATCCAAGTAATTTTTGGTGGCGTTTCCCAGAATCCTCAAACAGCCGCGTTGAAACGTGGAACGGATATCCTAGTCGCAACGCCAGGTAGATTGTTGGACCTTATCAGACAAGGATTTGTCAAACTGAATCAGGTTGATTTCTTCGTCTTGGACGAAGCAGATATGATGTTGGACATGGGGATGCTACGTGATGTACGCCATATTATCCGAGAATTGCCTAAGAAACGTCAAAGCATGTTCTTCTCAGCAACGATGCCGAGTGAAATCGAAAAACTTGCAGGAACCATTTTATCAAACCCGGTAAAAGTTGTGGTCAATCCGGTTTCATCAACTGTTGAAGTCATCCAACAGAATGTTTATCGCGTAGCCAAGACCGACAAAACTAACCTACTTATCTATCTTTTGAAGAATAAGCAGGTTGAGCGCTCCCTAGTCTTCTCCAGAACCAAGCATGGCGCCAACAAAATCGTCAAAAAACTTCTACAAGCGGGTTTCTCCGCTGAAGCGATTCACGGCAACAAGTCCCAGAATGCGCGTCAGCAAGCTTTAGAAAATTTTAAGACCATGAAAACTAGCGTTCTCGTAGCGACAGATATCGCAGCCCGTGGTATCGATGTGCCTGAGCTTTCGCAAGTTATCCAATTTGACTTGCCTGAAGTTCCAGAAACCTACGTTCACCGTATCGGTCGTACAGGACGCGCAGGGCTAAGTGGAAAAGCTATCTCTTTCTGTGATGAAACAGAATCAGACTTGTTGCGCGACATTGAAAAACTTAGTAAGAGGAAAGTTCCAGTCATAAAAGACCATCCTTATCTGTTGAAAGAAGGCACTCAAGCACCAACACAGCAGGCGAGAAAAGCTGTTACCACGCGCAATAATGGAACACGCGCAAAAAGTAAACAAGGTCGAAGAGGCGGTCAAAAATCCGCACAAAGACCTCGTGTACAAACGAAAAACACGTAAAGTAAGCGATTGACAAAGGCGTTTTTTGCCACCTCTTATGTGGACTTGCACTTGCATCTAAACTATTACTTCACTGGTCAAGATGATGAAATAAAAAGAGAAGGAAAGAAACCTTCTTCCATCATAAAAGATCGAGGGTTCATGCATTCATTGCATGAACCCTCGATCTTTATCATTGTTAAATCCCTTAAGCTAATGACCTATTAGAGAACCAACTGAATTCGGAATAATTTTGTTCCATTAATACATTCAAAATTTTAAAAGCTGTCATTATACTAACCAACAGACCCTTCCATCTCATAAGCAATCAATCGGTTCAACTCCACTGCGTATTCCATTGGGAGTTCTTTTGAGAAGGGTTCGACGAAGCCCATGACGATCATTTCGGTGGCTTGTAGTTCGGTCAAGCCGCGGCTCATGAGGTAATAGAGTTGTTCTTCTGAAATTTTAGAAACTTTGGCTTCATGTTCGAGCGAGACATTGCCGTTGTGGATCTCATTGAATGGAATAGTATCTGACTTGGATAAGTCATCCATGATAATCGTGTCGCATTCGATATGCGAGATCGATCCGCCTGAATTTTTTCCAAAAGTGACTTGTCCGCGGTAATTGACTTCTCCACCATCTTTAGCGATCGATTTTGAGACGATTGAACTGGAGGTATTTGGTGCGTTATGAATCATTTTTGCTCCGGTATCTTGGTTTTGCCCAGCTCCTGCCATCGCGATCGATAGCATGGTTCCTCTGGCTCCGCGTCCATTTAACTGGATACTTGGGTATTTCATCGTTGTTTTGGCTCCAAGGTTGCCATCGACCCACTCCATAGTGGCTCCTTCTTCGGCTACAGCGCGTTTGGTTACCAAGTTGTATACATTGTTAGACCAGTTTTGAATCGTCGTGTAACGGCAGTAAGCGTCTTTTTTGACCACGATCTCAACGATGGCTGCATGCAGACTACTAGATGAAAAGGTTGGTGCAGTACAACCTTCGACATAATGCACACTAGCGCCTTCATCCACAACGATCAATGTCCGTTCGAATTGGCCCATTGCTTCATCGTTGATGCGAAAGTACATTTGTAGTGGCACGTCACAGCGTACGCCTTTGGGAACATAAATAAACGTTCCACCAGACCAGACAGCAGAATTGAGTGCTGCTAGTTTGTTGTCTGTTGCGGGCACGACTGTTCCAAAGTGTTCTTTAAAGATTTCTGGGTATTCTTTTAGCGCTGTATCGGTATCGGTAAAGACGATGCCCATTTTTTCAAATTCTTCTTTCATATTGTGGTAAACCACTTCAGATTCGTATTGCGCCCCAGCCCCAGCTAGATATTTGCGTTCAGCTTCTGGGATCCCAATGCGTTCAAAAGTTTCTTTGACTTTATCCGGCACATCTTCCCAGTCGCGTTCGGGTTGATTACTGACGGCCTTGTAGTAGGTAATGTTATCGAAGTCAATTTCTGATAGATCCGCTCCCCATTCAGGCATCGGTCGTTTATTGAAATGATCGTAGGCTCTCAAACGGTAATCCAACATCCAGTCTGGTTCTTGTTTGCGTTTTGAAATTTCTCGAACGGTTGACTCAGTTAGTCCTTTACCTGTTGTATAAACAGATTCCACGTCATCATGAAAGCCGAATTGGTAATTCTCGCGTTCTGGTACTTCTCCCATTATGCTTCACTCCTTGCTTTTCCTTCATCAGGATTTTTTTCACTCAATGCTTTTTCAAGTGCTTTCCACGATAAAGTGGCGCACTTAATACGGGCAGGAAATTTCGCGACACTATTCAATAAAGCAGCGTCCCCTAGCTCTTCCAGCTTTGGAACGTCTTTGCCTTGTACAAGCAAGGAGAATTGATCTGCTAAGGCTAACGCTTCAGAAACGGTTTTCCCCATCACGACATCGGTCATCATACTGGCGCTGGCTTGGCTAATGGTACAACCGCTTCCATCAAAACGAATGTCTTTGATCCATTGGTCTTCGACTACCAATTGCAGCTGCATCACGTCCCCGCAAGTCGGGTTAAGCAACTCGATTTGAGTCGTTGACTGCTCCAATTTCCCATGGTGATGCGGGTGGCTAGAATGATCCAAGATGACTTGGCGATACAATTGATCCAGTTTAGTTAAAGCCATGAGCAAAAAACTCCTTTGTTGCCAGCAATGCTTCAATAAATTTATCCACATCTGCTGTCGTATTGTACAGATAAAAACTCGCTCGAGCGGTTGAATCGGCTGAGAATCTGCGCATCAAGGGTTGAGCACAATGATGCCCGGCTCGAATCGCTACCCCTTCCATATCCATGGCTGTTGCTACATCATGTGGATGAAGCCCATCTAGGTTGAACGTTACGATACCGGTCCGTTTCGCTAAATCTTTTGGTCCATAGATTGTTAATGCTGGGATTGCCATTAGTTTCGGCCACAAATAAGCCATCAATCCTTTTTCATGTTCATGAATCGCTGACAGTCCAATCATCGATAAATAATCGATGGCTGCACCTAGTCCGATGGCTCCCGCAATATTAGGGGTGCCTGCTTCAAACTTCCAAGGCAATTCTTTCCATGTGCTGTCTTGTTCGTCCACCATGGCGATCATTTCCCCGCCAAATTCAACGGGGTCCATTTGATTCAATAAGTACCGTTTGCCATACAATACGCCAATGCCAGTCGGTCCGACCATTTTATGTCCACTAAAGGCATAAAAATCAGCATCCAACTCTTGGACATCCACAGGCATATGTGGAACAGCTTGTGCTCCGTCGACCACTAATACGGCTCCTATTGCATGAGCTAGTCGCGCAATCTCTTGAATAGGGTTAATGACTCCAAGTACATTGGAGACATGCGCCAACGCCACGATTTTGGTCTTCTCACTTAATTGAGCGCGAAAACTCTCCATGTCCAATAAGCCTTCTTCCGTCAGCTCGATATATTTTAATGCAGCTCCGGTTTTCTTGGCTAACTGCTGCCACGGAATCAAGTTGGAATGATGTTCCATCACTGAAACTAGGATCTCATCTCCTGACTTTACGTTCGCTTCACCATAGCTTTTAGCTACCCAGTTCAAACTAGTTGTGGTGCCGCGAGTAAACAACACTTCAGCTGATTCATTGGCGTTGATAAAGTGTTTTACTTTTTCACGCGCTGCTTCGTATTGCGTTGTTGCTCGTTCAGCCAACATATGCACGCCGCGATGGACGTTGGCATTGGCTTCACGGTAATAGGTTTCAAGAGCAGCCAATACGACTGTTGGTTTTTGAGTGGTTGCCGCATTATCTAAATACACTAACGGTTCATCGTTCACAATTTGAGTGAGAATTGGAAAATCGTTTTTCAATTGTTCGGCTGAAAAACTCATTTGCTTAACTTCCTTTCAATCGTATCCACTAATCCGTCACGCATGACTTTTAACGGTATCGCTGCAATAACAGAACCTAAAAATCCTCGAATGACTAAGCGTTCGGCTTCTTGTTTCGGAATGCCTCGACTCATTAAGTAATACAGATTTTCTGGGTCTACTCTGCCTACACTAGCTGCGTGTCCAGCCGTCACATCATTTTCATCGATCAACAAAATCGGGTTTGCATCTCCTCTAGCGTGTTCAGACAACATCAAGATGCGGCTTTCTTGCTGAGCATCTGCCCCTTTAGCCCCATTGATGATGTGCCCAATACCGTTAAAGGTTAAGGTCGATTTCTCTAAAATTACACCGTGTTGTAGAATATGCCCAATCGTATTGCGCCCATAATTGGTGACACGGGTATCAATGCCTTGAATCTGTTTGCCCATACTGATGGCCACAACTTTGACTTCGCTGTGCGCCCCTTCCCCAATCAGATCGGTATCAAAGTCAGCAATCACATTCCCAGCGTTCATAACGCCAATCGCCCACTCAATCGTTGCATCTTTAAGTGCATGTCCACGGCGATTGATGTACGTAGTAGTTGTTTCTCCGATTTGATCAACTGCTGAGAATTTCACTTTCGCTCCGGGGTTGGCAATCACTTCCACAATAATATTGGCCGCATTTTTTTCAGTTCCTATCGTTTCGTATTTTTCGACATACGTAAATTCACTATTAGTATCCGCAAAAATCAAGACGTGCTTGATCCAGCTGTTTTGGACTTGACTGTTTTGGACAAATAACGCTTCAAGCGGTTCATCGATCACAACATTTTTAGGAACATATAAAAACAAGCCGCTGGTCATAAAGGCCGCATGAAAAGCGGTCAGTTTGTCTTCATCGTGTTCAACAGCCAACTTCATGTAGACTTTTTTCACTAGATCCGAATGCTCTTCCAAGGCTGTAAAAATATCGGTAAAAATCACCCCTTGTTCAATGTACTTCATCGGCAACTGCTCCATAACCGTTTGGTTGCCAACTTGGATTACTCGCGGTGCATCGCTATCTCCGGTTAAAAAATCTTCTGCCAGCATGATGCCTTCTTCATAGCTGAAGAGGTCTGGGACTTGTAGCAATGGCCAGCATTGGTACTTGACTCTTTCAAAAGACGGCAGCTCTAAAGAGTTGATTTTAGTTAACGCTGATTTTCTAAATTCCATCATCCACAACGGTTCTTCATGCATCAATGAAAATTGCTGAACAGAGTCAAGATAATCTATATAATTGGTCTCTTTCATCTTGATCCTCCTTAATCGTCTTCTAACACAATATCTAAGCCTAGTTCATCACGAATACCTTTGTAGCCTTCCACTTCCAAACGTTTAGCTAATTCGGCTCCGCCTGTTTTAACTACAATGCCGTTCATCATTACGTGGACCACATCTGGTGTGACATAATTCAATAAACGTTGGTAATGGGTAATGATCAATGCCCCGAAGTTTTCACCGCGCATCGCATTGACTCCTTTTGAAACGACTTTTAATGCATCAATGTCTAGGCCTGAATCAATTTCATCCAGAATAGCAAATATTGGCTCGATCATTATCAATTGTAAAATCTCATTGCGTTTTTTTTCGCCACCAGAAAAACCTTCGTTTAAATAACGCTCAGCCATTTCTTCTGGCATATCCAATACTGCCATTTTGTCGTCTAACTTTTTGATAAAATTCATAACGGATATTTTGTCGTCATCTGGTCTTCTAGCATTGATTGCTGCACGCATAAATTCAGCATTCGTGATACCCGCGATCTCGCTTGGGTATTGCACGGCTAAAAATAATCCTGCTCGAGCACGTTCATCAACGGCCATTTCTAAAACATCTTGGCCATCTAATAAAATCTCGCCTTCTGTAACGGTATAGCTCGGATGGCCCATGATAGCAGCGGATAAAGTTGATTTACCCGTTCCATTTGGTCCCATGATGGCATGGATCTCCCCTGTTTTCATTGTTAAGTTGACACCTTTTAAAATTTCTTTGTCTTCAATCGATACATGTAAGTTTTTCACTTCTAATACGGACATAGCTTGGATTCGCTCCTATGCTTTAGAATTTTTTCACAAATGATCCTTCTTTGGAGTTACTGTCTTTCTTACTTTATATTTTAGACTAACCCTCTTGCTTTCGCAATCTTATTAACGAATGCTCTGAAGTTACTTTTCTGCTATAATCAGGTAAACTAATAATGAAAAAAGAAGCTGGCAGAACCAGACCTGTTCCTTAAGTGTGCTGGGTTTTAGTTGTACTGCTTTTATTGATGAAAGGACGGATCGTTTATGAAACCATTAATTGGAATAGCCGGAAATATTTTGTTGAACAATGCCGACCTGAACGGCTTACCGATCACTTACACACCACAAGGATTTGTTAACGGCGTTCGCCAAGCTGGCGCTATCCCTGTTGTTTTCCCCATCAGCGACCCGACTGAAGCGAAAGATTACCTGTCAAAAGTAGACGGCCTGCTATTAGCTGGTGGACAAGATGTGTCGCCGTTGTTATTTGGCGAAGAACCCAGCTTAAAATTAGGTGCGACCAATCCAGCACGTGATGCATTTGAGATTGCACTTGTAAAAGAAGCGATTCATCAAGCAAAACCAATTTTTGCTGTTTGCCGTGGCTTGCAACTCGTGAACGTTGCTTATGGCGGAACGCTGTATCAAGATGTTTCAGATTACCCGGACTTGACCGTTCAACACATTCAACTGACACACTTTGAAACCGGTGCTCACACGATCAACATTGATCCTGAAAGTAAAATCGGAAAGATTTTTGGCGACCAATATGTAGTCAATACCTATCACCATCAAGCCATCAAAGAATTAGCTGAACCCTTTAAAGCTGTGGCTTGGAGTAAAGACGGCTTGATTGAAGCCTTCGAAGCAAAATCTCCCAACCAAAGTATCGTAGCTGTGCAATGGCACCCAGAATTAATGATTCCGTACGATTTGATGATGCAGCGTTTATTTACAGACTTCGTCAAACGCACCATCAAAAAAATGAATTAAGAACAGGTTTCTATTTTAGTAATAGCGACTACTAAATAAGCTATCTTAAAATTTCTGGAGGAATAAGGAATGCTTGTAGCTATGTAAAGCATTCAATGCGAATTAAGGAAGCGTTAACGCTCCTTTTGAGGCTTGAAAGCCAGAAGACTACAGGCTTCTGGCGATGCCATAGCTTTTACAAGCAAAACCGTTCATTCCAGAAGAATTTTTTTAACAAACACATTCATTGACAGAGAGCAAAAAAAGCTCGTTCAGTTTCTTTCCTTCACAGCAGTAGTCCTTCTACTCTTGTGGGTCAGATCATGAACGAGCTTTTTTATATTATAAACTGTTGCGGATCAATCGCTGAATCCTTTTTTTCAATTCCAAAGCCTCTTCTTCAGGCATCTCCGGCAACTTATGACTTGTAGCAGCTGTTGAGATGGTTAAAGACATGACGCCTATTTTTTTTGCTAACGGTCCAACATTGGATTCGATATTTTGGATGCGAATGATTGGAATCGTGATTCGTTTTTTAATAAAAATACCTGAGATGAAATCAATCTCATCCATTCGATAATTTACTTTCCAAGACCGATAATGCCACGTTGGCAGTACATAAATAGAGATAAATCCTCCAAACAGAGCCAAAGCAATGGTAATATAGATACCTTCTTCTGGCAATGGAGTATGGGGCATGATTTGGTAAAAAAAATTATACACCAGTGCAACAATAACCATTGGAATGCTGTTCATAAACCCACGTATCCGCCATAATTTTAAAACTAGAGGATCCAGCTCATTTTCAGGCTCCATGCTTTTCACTCCTCTCTTTTGCCATGAACCAGTCAAATAACCGCTCACAGTCGGCTTCTTCAATAAAAGACAGTTCTTTGCTTTGGGATGTATCTCCTAAGGCACTATAGATTTCTACTTTTCCTAATCGACTTCTTCTTAAAAAAGGATTTTGTTTGACTGTTAAATTTAAAATACGGTCTTTACGTAAGTACATAATCTCGGTACCTAGGAATGTTATCAACTGAAAAGTCACTTCATCTGTGGATAAAGCATACCCCGATTTTTTGTAACTCCGGTAGCCATAAAAAAGTGACAGCAAGCTACCCACTAAACCGATCGTCCATGCATAAGGCCATAAAAAGTAAGAAGCTAAAGCGGCTGCAATGATCCAGAATAGCAATGGGAATTGTACAAACCGTCTAAACGATCGAATTGGAATAATCGTTTGAGCAGGCTGAAAGTTAAACTGCGGAATGATCTCAGCTCTTAACGCTGCAAGTTGATCTTTTTTTATCAACGGCAGCAACAAAATTTTTCCTTCTTCAGTAATTTCACTCACAGAATCTTTCTTATCCACTTCATCATCACTTGTGATCCCTACCCAAAAGGTTGTATAGCCCGTTAGTTTTTGCAGCCAATTCTGTTTCTCCCATACGCTTTGAATATTGGTTAAAGCAATCGTCTGGCTTTTAACTTCGAGTAGTCCTTTTTCAATAGTCACGTGATTTTTTGTTAATTCGACTTTGTATTCAAAATTCTTAATAATCGAAAGCACTGTAGCTACAACATACAATAGGATAAATAGCAGGATACCTATGAAAATAAAAGAGGCAATCGCTGTTTGACTGAAGATCGTCCCTGCTTGATTAAAAATTGAATCAGGAATAAACTCTCCAAAAATGTTTACTGCACCCACCATTATAATCAGCCCTTTTAAAACAGTCCCTCCCATAAAATTCATCTTGAGGATATCTACTAAACTCATGGAATACAATTTTTTTGTGACTCCTGCTTTTTGCAAAGAGAATCCACTGTGTCGGTCAATCTGCTTCTCTTCACGTTCAGCATTGCTATCACTGTCAGCTTCAAGTGATGTCTCTTTAAGGTAATGCAGTTGGTTTGCCAATTTCAATGCATCTTCTTTAGACAATGCATCTAACGTTATCCCTTTTCCAGGAGTCTTGATCTCCAACTTTGTGACATTAAAAATACGGTGAATCAAGTTTTCACTGTAATCAATACTTTGAATCCGACTAATTTGAACATCTTTTTCTTTTTGAATAAATAATCCACTTTTTACCACAAATCGATTTCCTACGATCCAAAAAGATGTCCGTATGTATCTTAAAACGTCCACTAGGTACGACAATCCAAAAATCGTAAAGAAAAGCAGTGGCAAAATAAAGCCAAAACCTTCCATGTCTGGGCCTGTAAAAGCAAAGAAAAGAATCGGCAAGATAAAAGAAATCAACCGTTTATAGGCCTCAGTAATAAGAGTCAATGGATGCAATTTTTTTTCATTATACATCTGAGTTCACCGCCTTTATCTGTTCGAGCAATTGAATTCTTAACTCTTCTGCATCTTTTTTCAACAACAGTGGAATCTCATGGCCTGTTCCTGCCGTAAAGACTTCGACTATTTGGATCCCATATTTCCTAGTCAGCGGTCCTTCTTTGATGACCACGTGTTGGATTCGCTCAATTGGGATCAACGTTCTCTTTTTAAAAAAGAGACCATTCATAACTTCAAGATGAAGCGCATGCATTTCGTAGCGTACAGCCTTTAGCTTTAAATAAGGCAATAAGAATAGACTCAATAAAAAGTCAGTGATTGGCAAAACAATCCAGATTGCCATCAACCAGATTGGCCAATTAAATCTTATAGTCAAAAACATTAAAAGGACAAAAACAGCTAAGGTAAAAAAACTTTCAATAATATCTTTTGTTCGTTCATAGCGAATGGCACGTTTGTCTAATTTTTTCGCTGGCATTTCTTTATACATATTAATCACTCCCAACCATTATCCTTTCTTTGAGTGTATCATTATCTTGAAAAGAGTACTATCTTAAACTTGGTTTTAAAGATATAAAAAAAACGAGTGAGAGACCCACTCGTTTTTTTTGCACTGATTATTTTAAACAGCTTTTGTTTGTGTCGTAGAAATCGTTTCTTCCATTTCAGTATTTATTGCATCTTGACCTTCCGTTTCGATTTTGTAGGCCTTATTATCGACCAGTTTAAAGAACGGATAGTAGATAATTGTACTGGCAGCAATTTGAATGATTTGGAAAACGGCGCCTCGCCAACCACTAACCAAGAAACCTGCAATGACTGGTGGTGTTGTCCATGGTATATTGGCACCATTCGTTATTGGAACGAGTCCGATCGACATAACAAAGTAAGTTGATACAGCCATAAGAATCGGAGTAATCAAAAATGGAATCAGCATGATTGGATTCAACACGATTGGTAATCCAAAAATCAACGGCTCATTGATATTAAACAAGGCTGGACCAAATGCTAATTTACCCAATGTTTTAAACTGTGCTGATTTAGCCATAACTAAACAAAGTAAGGCTAATCCGATCGTTCCACCAGCGCCCCCTACCTTTATGAAGTTTTGATAAAATTGATAGTTTACAATATGCGGAAGTGTTTCTCCCAGACTGAAAGCAGCAGCATTTTCTGCTGTTAGTGATAACCAAATTGGCTGCATCACTGCACCAACGATATTAGAACCATGGATACCAAATGACCATAATAAAATTTCAAAAATTACAATAACCAATGTCGCTGGCAATGAACTGCCTAAAGCAGTCAGTGGTGTTTGTAAAAATTGGAAAATAAACGTTTGAGCTGTTTCATATGAGGTAAAGCTAAATCCGATACGGATAAAGTTAAAGAATAAGATAACGAATAATGCCGGTATTAACGCTGTAAAAGATTTGGCTACATTTGGTGGAACAGATTCAGGCATTTTGATGGTCCAACCTCTTGCAACTACCCAACGAGTGATTTCAACAGCAATAATAGCTGTGATCATTCCTACAAATAATCCACTGGCTCCTAAATTGTTCATCGGAATTCCAATTAACCCATCTTCTGTAGAAATAGTTGGTGTTAAAACTAGGAAAGCTACAACTGAAATAACAATTGCTGCTAAATCATCTAGATCATAATAGTCAGCTAATGATTTTGCGATACCAAATATAACGAAAATCGTCATGATGTTCATGGTCATGTCATACGGTACCATAAAGTAAGTAGTCCAATTATCACCTAATATCGAAGCCATAAAATCTGGATAACCAGCTATAGGTAAGTTAGCGAACAAAAGAAATATCGAACCTAAAATCAAAATAGGCATAGCGCCAAAAAAACCTGTCTTTATAGCAGATAAATAGCGATTTGAATCCAATTTATAGGCAATAGGTCCCATCTTATCTTGAAGAAACTCCATAAATTTATCCATTATCCATTCTCCCTCCAGTTTAAAAAACGTTTACATTTATATTTTAAAATTCCTTACCTATGTTGCTAAAAGAGAAGCAGACATAGGTAAGCAATTTAATCGATATTTGGTCACATTAGTTTATTAAACCATTTGAGCTGGAATTTCTTTATAATTACTTTCCATCAACTGATCAACATAGCTAGTTGTTTCAGGTTGGTCAGCTTCGATTTCTTTGATCTTCTCTGCAAATTGTGGCAGGTGATCTTTATGCGCATACAACATTTCATCAAGAATGGTTTTTGCAAGCGTGCCGCCTGGTACTAAAGGATTGATTGTAAAGGCTTGTAAAGCTGCTCCATAATTCCCATCAATAGCTGCTCGAATCACCGTTTCTTCCATCGCTTTCATGTTTTGAATGATGCCGCGTGCTGCTGGAGTAAACGTTCCCCAGTTGTAAGGCTCTACTCCATGTGCAGTAACGGATCCCGATACTTCAACGATGCTATCATATGGCAAATCATCGATCGTACCATTATTTTCCGTTGAAACGACCATATCTGTCCGCTTGTCATTTTGAATGGAAGCAATGATTTCACAAGCTGCATCACTGTAATGTGTGCCACCGCGTTGTGACAACTCTTCTGGTTTATAATTTAGTGCAGGGTCTTTATACAATTCGAATAATCGTGTTTCAGTAGCTTTTACAACTTGTGCTCTTGTTTCACCGTTTTCAAACTCTTCAATAGAATGCTTCAACATTTCATCTTCAATGTAATAGTAACGGTGGTATCCGCATGGCAGCATACCCAAATCTTTGATTTGTTCATAGTGGAATTCAGCGTCATGGATATTTTTAAAGTCTGTGTTTTCGCCTTCTTTATGAGGTCCATAAATCATATCGATCAATTCAGCAGTTCTTTCTTTTCCAGTTTTATCCCAAACACGGTGCCAATGGAAATGATTGATTCCAGCAAATTTAAAGAAAAGTTCATCTTCTGGTATGCCTAATTTTTGTGAAGCTGTTGAACAGTGTCCAATTGGAACATTGCATAAGCCAACTGTCTTTTTCCATCCTCCATGTTTTATGGCTGCTTCAGTTACCATACCCGCTGGATTTGTGAAGTTGACTAACCAAGCATCCGGACAAACTTCTTTCATATCTTTAATAATATCTAAAATGATTGGAATGGTTCTGAAAGCTTTTAACATCCCACCGGCTCCATTTGTTTCTTGACCTAATACACCATGGGATAAAGGAATTCTCTCATCCTTAATTCGTGCATCCAACAACCCAACACGAAATTGCGTCGTAACGAAATCAGCATCTTTCAACGCGGTTTTTCGATCTAACGTCAGTTCAACGGTCCAATCTAATCCGGCAGCCTCAATTTGACGCCTAGCCATTGCACCTACAATTTCAAGTTTCTCTTTTCCAGCTTCAATATCTACTAAAACGATTTCTTTGATTGGTAGTTGGTCCTTACGCTTGATATACCCCTCAATTAATTCCGGAGTGTAGCTTGATCCTCCACCAATTGTAACGATTTTTAATGCTGTTTTTGACATTTATTCTTCCTCCTTATTAAAACGTTTTCACTTCCTACATTTACTATAGTTTATGTAATGCATTACATGTCAAGCACAAACTTTTTATTTGTCAAAAAAAATTCAGGATTTTTCTTCGCTGTGTTCTGCGTATTTTTTCTACCCATCATTTGGTATACTGATTACTATACAACCGGTTACAGAAAGAGGTTTTCGAAATGACGAATATGAAAGATATTGCAAAAATTGCTGGTGTATCTTCTGCTACCGTTTCAAGGGTCATTAACAATAATGGTTATGTCAGCCATATTACTCGCCAAAAAGTCGAAAGCGCTGTCGAAAAATTAGATTACGTTCCGAACAGTCAAGCGATTTCGTTGAAAAAAGGAGCGACCAAAACCATTGGCATCATTGCACCGAATATTACTGAGACCATTACTGTCTTAGTCAAAAATTTTACATTAGCTGCCCAAAAAAAAGGGTATACGGTCATTCTCTACTTAACTGAAAATGATCCTAAAAAAGAATTAAATGCTTTAGAGCTGATGCGCAGTAAACAATTAGATGGTATTTTTTTGATTATTCGCTCGAATGATTGGTCAACCATTGAATCGTATACAAAATATGGACCTATCGTTACTTGGCAGAGAGTCAAATCTCCTTGTATTTCGTCTGTTTTTATTGACCAATATGATGGTTATCTTTTGGGTCTTGAACATCTTTACGCTAACGGGTGCCGCACTATTATTAATCTATACAGCGATATTCGACGATTGAATACTAAAAGCCGAATCAAAGCTTATGAATATTTTTGTAAAAAGTACGACTTGACCCCACATTCACCCGAATTGTTCAATAATATCAACAGCATCCAAGATGGTGAGCACATTGCTCATTGGTTAGCCGAACAAAAAATCAAGCCCGATGCCTTCATGACAAGCTCTGACGCTGTTGCAGCTGGTTTAGTTTCGCAAGCAAAACGTTTAGGGTACTCGTTGCCTGAAGATTTTTCAGTGATTGGTTTTGATAATATTGAAATCTCACATTTGTTAGACATCACAACGATTGATTACTCCATACATAAGCAAGCCGAAAATGCGTTTAAGATGATCAACAATGATCTGTCTTTACAAAAGTTAACACCCGAAGAACTAGCCTTTACTTTAATCGTACGTAAAACAACAAAATAAAACAGCAACAACGTCCTCATGGCTTTCTACAAACAATCCCTATTCCTCCAGAAATTCAGTACATTTTCCAGCACAAAAAAAGTAAGAAGCTATTTTATCTGCTTCTTACTTTTATTTAGCTTATTCTTCTACGGGAACAACTGCTCCATCCCATTCTTCTAAGATGAAATCTTGTACTTCTTCAGATTTCAATACTTCTATCAATTTCAAAATAGCTGGATCTTCAGCATCTTCTGAACGTACAGCAATAATATTTGCATAAGGAGAAGACGAACTTTCAATAGCAACTGAATCGTCAAGCGGGCTGATATCTTGATCTACAGCAAAGTTTGAGTTGATGGCAATTAGTTCTGCTTCATCTTGTTGGTACAATGTTGTCATCAATGCTGGATCATTTTCATATTCAAATTCCAAGTTCTTAGGGTTTTCTTCAATGTCATCAAACGTAGCTGTTGTAAGGTCTACGCCATCTTTCACGGTTACTAGACCTGCTTCTTGGAAGATTCCGATCACTCGGCCCCAGTCTGCTTGGTTGTTGCTGACTAAGACAGTTGCGCCATCTTCTACATCTTCTAAACTTTCATAACGTTGAGAAAAGATTGCTAACGGTTCGATATGAATGCTTCCAGCATTCACAAAATCATAACCGTTTTCTTCTACAGCTGCATCAAAAAATGGAATATGTTGGAAGTAGTTGGCATCAATTTCGCCTTCATCTAATGCCACGTTTGGTATAACATAATCATTGTAAGTAGTGATATCTAATGTAATACCTTCTTCTTCAAGAATTGGCGCAGCGAATTCTAAGATTTCAGCATGCGGCACGTTGCTAGCCCCAATTTTGATTGTTGTTTCTTCTGCTCCTGAACCACTTGATTCAGTACTGCTTTCTTCGTTGCCACAAGCAGCTAATGTTAATACTACTCCTGTTGTTACTAATGCTGATAAGATTGTTTTCTTTTTCATCTTTAAATCCCCCTATTTTTTCTAATTTTTTTAATGCTTTTTAAATCCCCTATTTAAACTGCGGTAGTGCTTTTTAATCAGCTAGTGATGGTTGTTCGTTTTTCACTTAGCTGTTTAACGTTTATCCACTTTCTTAACGATCACATCTCCAATAGCTTGTATAATAAAGACGATGACTAAAATGATTAACGTTGCGACTAAAACTACTGTACTTTGATTTCGCTGGAACCCATCAAGATAAGCGAGGTTTCCTAAACCGCCTGCTCCAATCACACCAGCCATTGCCGTATACCCCACTAAAGAAATGGTTGTGACTGTAATTCCTGATACAATAGCTGGCAAACTTTCTGGAATCAAGACTTTATAAATAATTTGCCATTTATTGGCCCCCATTGCTTCAGCGGCTTCAACAACACCTTTATCGATTTCTCGAAACCCAATTTCAACCAATCGTGCAAAAAATGGAGATGAAGCAATGATTAATGCTGGTAATGCTGCTGTTGGACCAGTAATTGAGCCTACAAGTGTTTTGGTAACTGGAAGCAATAACACAATTAAAATAATAAAAGGAATAGAACGGAAGACATTGACTAAAATAGCGACGACTCTGTAAAGTGTTTTAGCTGCCAATGTATCTTTCCCATTTGTTTCATACAATAGTAAACCTAGCAGCAAACCTGCAAAAAAGATAATGACTACTGAACCAATCGTCATACCGATCGTCTCTATCGTTGCCTCTTGCATTTTTTCCCAATCAACTTCTGAAAAATCAAAGTATTGTGATAAAACACTCGTTCCTAAATTAAGTTTCGACAACATGTTCTACCACCTCTACTTCTACCTCAAGTTTTCTTAATTCTTCAATAGCCACTTCGATTCTTTGACTTTCACCCGTTAGTTGAACATAAAGCGATCCAATTGTGCCATCTTGTGTTTGTTGAATACTTCCTTGAATGATACTTAAATCGACGCCATCTTCTCGAACGATTTTTGACATAATCGGCATCTTGGCTTGTTGCCCATGGAACGTTAAGTGAACAATTTTTCCTTCAGGATATTCTGCCAACAATTCTTCAAAAATCATATCGGTATCTTCACTGTCTGGATTTGCATCTTGGCGAATAAAGCGTTTAGTAATGTCTTGTTGTGGTTTTTTGAATACATCAATGACAGAACCTTCTTCAACAATTTTCCCATCATCCATAACTGCAACCTTGTCACAAATTTTACGAATCACGTGCATCTCATGTGTGATCAAGACAATCGTTAGGTTTAAACGCTTGTTGATATCCAATAGTAAATCGAGTACTTCATCTGTAGTCTGTGGATCCAGTGCACTTGTTGCCTCGTCACAAAGCAATAATGTTGGATCGTTAGCGAGTGCTCGCGCAATTCCAACCCGCTGTTTTTGACCACCTGAAAGTTGCGACGGATAAGCTTTTTCTCTTCCTTCTAACCCTACTAAACCAATAAGTTCTTTGGCTTTAGCTTCACGTTCTTTTTTAGGAATTTTTGCCAATTCAAGCGGAAAAAGAATATTTTCTTCAACTGTCCTAGACCATAACAGGTTGAAATGTTGAAAGATCATCCCGATTTTCTGGCGTTCTTTTCTGAGCTTTTTTCCTTTTAATTGTGAAATAATGTTTCCTTCAATAGCTACTGTACCGTCTGTTGGTGTTTCTAGTCCATTGAACATTCGGACCAATGTACTCTTTCCAGCTCCAGAATACCCAACGATTCCATAAATTTCACCATCTTTGATGGAAACATTGATATCTTTGACAGCCGTTAAACTGCCTTGTTTTGTTTGAAATACTTTTTTTATATTTGTTAGTTCAATCACTTTTGATCCACCTCCTAATTCATTCAAATAAAAAAACTTTCGCCCTTATACTAAGCGCACTGCTTACTATAAGGACGAAAGTTCTGACTTTTCGTGTTACCACCTTAATTTGCTGATTCATCACTAAATCAACCTCATACAGTACTCAAGTATTTTTCAACTTTTTTATACTGTGGCACGTTATCGGGTGCACCCGGAATAGGCTTATGCAAAGCATTCACTTATTCTGCTCAAAGACCATCTTCGGCTCAATTCCCATTACCTTTTTCCAGCAAACAAGGCTCTCTATAAATGGTTATTACGAACGTACTCTTCTTATCATCGCGTTATTGATATTTAACATATTTTAACAGAGCATATTTTTTCTGTCAACTTTAATTTCTAGACTTCAGCCGACAATTTTTCAAAAGCATCCGGTTCTACGTCTTTTAATTCAAGAATCCAATTGTCGTTTTTGTCCATGCTATTTAGTTTTTCAGGATTGTCTGTTAGTTCTGCATGGAATCGAACCACTACACCCGTTAATGGAGACAACAGTTCAGTAACAGCTTTTGCCCCTTCGACTCCTAATAAGACATCATTTTCTCTTACTTCATCTAGCGTATTTGGAAGTTCAACAAACATAACTTCGCCTAAATCATCTTGCCCTTTTTCAGATAATCCAATACGGTAATTGTCGCCTTCTTTTAATACCCATAAGCCGTTTTCACTATATTTCATTTGCTTTTCCAATTCGATCGCTCCATTCTGGTTCTTTATTTTATCCAAGTCTGTTCATAGATATCTTCTTTAAAACCAAGAGTTGTTCTCTTGCCATCAGTCAACAAAGGTCTTTTGATCAGCATCCCATCTGAAGCCAAAACGGCTGCGCATTCGGTTATGTTCATGTTTGGCACTCTATTTTTCAATCCTAACTCTCGGTAGCGATTCCCACTTGTGTTAAAAAAGCGAAGCACTGGTAGATCTGTTTGGCTCATCAAGTTAATCAAGGTTTCCTGTGTTGGTGGATTCTCAATCATGTTTATTGCACGGTACTCGATTAAATGGTCATCCAACCATTTCCTTGCTGCCTTACAGGTTGAACACGTCGGGTGTTGATACAATTCAAGCATTGAAACTCACTCCAATACAGTACTCATTTTATTTGAAATCTTCATCTTCTTCAGAGAACATGTAACTGCGGTAATGGTACCTCATAGACATAATGAGTCCGACACCCATCATATTCCCTAACAATGCCGTTCCACCTTGAGAAATAAATGGCAATGGTATTCCAGTTAACGGAAGCAATCCAATACTCATCCCAACATTTTCAAAAACATGGAACAGAATCATCATGATAACGCCGGTTGCAATATACGCATAAAATTCGTTTTTCGTATCAAAACAAATGCGGATCATTTGATAGATCAGTAAGAAGTAGATAAAAATTAAAATACAACTGCCAAGAAAACCAAAATTTTCTCCGATTGTTGAAAAAATCATATCAGACTCTCGAACCGGCACATACACTTCTGATGTCCCAAATCCTTTACCAAACATTTTACCTGACCCGATCGCTTTAATACTTTGGATCAGTTGATAAGAAGTATCACCTGAATCTCCGTAAGGATTCAACCAGGAATCTATCCGAGAAAATTGATACGGTTTAAAACCCAATCGCAATAAAAAGTCACGATTGTATACAACTAATACCAGTAAGGTTCCACCAAGAGCGGCAACTCCTGAAAATAGTGGCAGAATAATTTTCCAAGTAACTCCTGAAATCAACATTAAACCAATAATAATGGCAATAAAGACTAATGTTGAACCTAAGTCATTTTGTAACATAACAAGTACAAGTGGTGGAATAGAGGTTAATATGATTTTACCTATCAATAAAAAATCGGCTTTAGGGTAATGAGTTGGATAATCGCCGTTGTGTTTTGTAACGACACGAGCCAGCATTAGAATAAAAGCTATTTTCATGATCTCCGAGGGCTGAAAGGTTAATGGACCTATCTTAAACCAGCTTTTTGCTCCGGTACTTAACTCAGTAGGCCGGTCATAAAAGAATAATACCAACACTAATAGAAAAAGCCCAAATCCATACGCTATCGGGGCAAGTTTCCATAACTGCTCAGAATCAAACTGCATGATCACTACGATGGCAACTGCACCAACTACGTACCAGATGATTTGCATCACTGTAGCACCGATTCCAGCGTTCGCAGTTAAATGAGTGGTTGAATAGATAGTCGCAATACTAATGATTGCTAGCAACAATACGGATAAGATAATCCCATAATCTATTTTTGTTTCTTTATTTTCTGTCATTTTTTAAAATTCTCCTTGTGTCCTATCTATTAAAAAATGTCTTCCTCAAACTTCATCCATTATATAAGAAAAACAAGCTAAAAAAAAGGGCTGTCTCTTTTCTTAGAAAAATCTTACAGAGCTCTTCTATATTAACTACGACTAAAGAAAAAGAAAACTGAGTCTTCACTCAGTCTTCTTTATGTTTTTCTACTGTTTTTAATTTCACTAATTTTTTATGTTGAATTGATTCTGAATCATCTGGATATTCTTTTTCCTTATCATCTTTCTCTTCATTATCTTTTTCAATCTTAACTTCTTGAACCGATTTACCTGTTTTAATTTCAAAGTAAACGGCATTGATCAGAGCACCTAACAGTAAAATGATGGCCGATAAATAGAGCCACAGCATCAAAACAATGAAGACTCCAAACGTCGCACTAGCAGCTGCTTCCCCTCCAGCGAATTGCACATAAAGTGTGAAGGCTTGTGATAAAACCATCCAACCTATCGTAGCAAATACTGCTCCTGGAAGAGCATACTTGATGTGCATACGGTGATTTGGTACTAAGAAGTAAACCATTGTAATGATTAGAATCAAGACAATAAATAAAACCAACCATTTTAAACTAAATATTTGTAAAATAAAATCTAGTTCGATTCCTACAAAATCTTCGATGAATAATAAGATAAATTCACCAAATACAAAGACGAAGATCAGAACTCCTACAATCGCCACGATGGCTAATTGTACTAAGAAAGAAACTAATCGAACAATAATAAAATTATTCCTTTTTTCTACTCCATAGACGTCATTTAAAACATTTTGCAATGCATTAAAAGCTTTACTGGCCGACCACAATGACGTAATCAAACCAATAGAGATAGCGCCTCCGCTTGAACTATTCAAATAACTTTCTAGAATTGGAGCTAAAACATTGTATATATCTGGTGGAACAGCTGTTTCTACCATTGGCAATATATCTGCTGCATCTATTGGAAAGAGAGGAATAACGTTCGCTACGACCAATAAAATCGGAAACAAGGATAATAGAGTGAAGTAAGCTAGTTCAGCTGCATTTGATGAAACTTCAGCTCTTGCCCAATTGGGTTTTAGTACTTCTAAAAAATGCTTAAATCTATCTTTAAAAGAAGCTGACTTTGCATTCGTTGACAAAACAATCACATCCTTTACGTTAAGTTATGTATAGAAAAAGCATAGCATAGATGGGTTCAAAAAGCTTTTAGGATGCTCTTAATAACAATGTAGTAAAAAAAAAGATCAACCCTAAAGTAGGATTGATCTTTTAGATTCAGTTTATTGCTCATTCAAATTTACATTTGGTGTAAATTATAATCCATAATTAATTTATTTATGCCTTCATCGACAGTTCTTACTTTAGACTCTGTTCCTGAATTGGTTTTTACGGTAACAGTTTGGCCTTCTTCTTGTTGCAATTGACCAATTTTTTCGTCATTCACATAAAGCTCTAACTCAACAAAACCTTCTCTATTATTAGGGGTTTCTTTTACTTCTACTTGAATTTTTTTATTTCCTTTTGACATGCGAATGCTCCTTTTTGCAGTTAGTTTCTTCATTAGTATACTGCATTTCGGAAAGAAATTCATTTATTTATGCATTTAATGCAACTTCTGTTTCAAAACACACTCATTAGATTACATAAAAGAACTTAAGGCTTCATGATACGGAAGATTTAATGACTCTCCAACTTCTTTTTTAGTCAATTTTCCAGCCATAACATTGATGCCCGTATAAATCGTTGCATTTTCTTTAGCTGCTTTAATCAGCCCTTTATTTGCAATTTCAACTGCATAAGGAATGGTTACATTGGTTAAGGCTAAAGTAGATGTTTTTGGAACAGCTCCGGGCATGTTGGCAACTGCGTAATGGACAACGCCATGTTTGATGTAAACAGGATCATCATGGGTGGTCACTTCTGAAGCTGTTTCAAAAATACCCCCTTGGTCAACCGCTATATCAACAACAACCGAACCTGGTTCCATTTGTTTAACCATTTCTTCTGTTACTAAGGTTGGTGCTTTAGATCCCGGGATCAATACAGCTCCAATTACTAAGTCTGCTTCTTTAACTGATTTTGCAATGTTGTATTCATTTGACATAAGTGTGTTGATTCTATTTTCAAATAGATCATCCAATTCTTCTAATCGCTTAGGATTAACGTCCAAAATTGTCACTTCTGCTCCTAGACCGATTGCGATTTTGGCTGCATTTGTTCCGGAAACACCACCACCTATGATGGTTACTTTTCCTTTTTGAACGCCAGGCACTCCGCTTAACAAGATCCCTTTTCCTTGATTGACACTCTCAAGAAATTCAGCACCGACTTGGGCAGCCATTCTTCCGGCAATTTGGCTCATTGGCGTCAATAAAGGTAATGTTCCGTCGGTTCCGACCATTGTTTCATAGCCAATAGCTGTAACTTCAGCTTTCATCAGCTCTTTAGTTAATTCTAAAGCTGGCGCTAAATGCAAGTACGTGAACACTATCATCCCTTTTTTGAAATACTTGTATTCGCTTGGAATAGGTTCTTTTACTTTAATGATCATTTCAGCATCCCAAATTTGCTCAGCATCTTCAAGCAATGTGGCTCCTGACAGTTGATAGTCTTCATCCGTAAATCCGGCCGTCTTTCCTGCGTTCACTTCTATGATGACTTCGTGTCCATTTTCCACAAGGCTATTTACACCAGCAGGAGAAATAGCTACTCGACTTTCATTATTTTTTATTTCTCTTGGTATCCCGATTTTCATTGTTCATACCCTCCATTTTTATATCTTCTTTTTTTATCCTATAGGATCATTGTAACGCTGAATCAAATAGAACCCAACTATTTTGAAGGATTCTCTTTGTTTCTCTCATATTGTTCTTTATCAGCTCTATTCGTTTTCAAAACTAATTTAACTAATTTTTAGTGTCCTAGACATATTTCGTCTATAAAAACGCCTATTATTTAATTCGATTTCTGTATGCTATATGCATTTGGTTTAGAATATTATATAATCAGTTATTGTGATTGTGATTGTTGGAGGTGGAACTGGTGTTAATCGATGTTGATGATAATTTTTTTAATGAATTAGAAGAGGTTTCAACTTTACTAGATATGACTGTTGGAGAATACTTAGAAAATCTTCATGAAAAAAATCAAAGTTTAAAAAATGTTTTACTAGAAGATAAAGAAGGTCTCCAAGAATTCGTAAAAAAATACCATACAGTATTAGATGATTTGTTTATACTGAATCGTGAAGCCTTAGCTATTGTTAACGAAAATGATGATGCTGAGATTATGAAACCTGTATTTTTGAAATTATCAAAAATTGCAAGTGGTGATATTACGGTATTGTCTAAATTATATGATGTTTACGTTCAAACATCCAAACAACAAATGATAAGTTCTTCAACATTAGAATAACTTACATACATTCTAATGACTAAACTAGAAACAAAAAAACACATCTTAAAAAGATGTGTTTTTTTTATTTTACTATTGTCTTGAGTTGTTTATCGCAAAAGATTCGTTCGATTTCCATTCATATATTCTTCAACAATTTTTTTATTCACTAAAGGAGTGTCGCCATAAGTCGTATGCGCAAATACAGCATTGGAAACGGCGAATGCTATCGATTTTTCCTCTGACCATTCTTCAATGTATCCCGTAATGATTCCTGCAGCAAAAGCATCTCCTGTTCCTATTCTGTCTAAAATAGTCAATTCATACTCTGTACTAACCGAAAACTGTTGATTGTTTCTAAGAAATCCTTTTAAAAATTGTTTCTCCCCTTTATTTTCACGCAATGTTCCTGCAAATAAAGAAATCCCATATTTTTCTACAAAAGGTTTACTGACAACGTTTAAACGATCCGCAATATTCTTTAAATTTTCATCTAAAGGAAAATCCAATAATTCTGTTAAGTCACGTATTCCTCCAAAAACAATATCACAGTAAGGGAGAATCTCTTCATACTGTTCTTTTACCCATTCATGACTTTTATCTAAGTTGATACTTGAGCGGTAATTAAAATCAAAACAAACGGTTTTCTTTAATTCCTTTGCTTTTTTCGCAATGTACATTGTCGTTTGTCTTACCGTTTCACTGACCATCAATGAAATACCACATATATGCACAATATCAGCCTCTTTAATAGCTTCATCTATGTCGAAATCATCTAAGTGACTTTGAGAAAAGGAACTTTCAGATCGATTTAGATAAGTAACTTCAGAAGGCCGAGCCCCAAAGCCCATTTCTAAAAAATATATTCCAATATGGTTTCCTTTGTAAGCCACACTTGTATCGTTTACGCCTAGTTTTCGGATATAGCTTGAAGCTGCTCTTCCCACTTGATTATCTGGCAGACTCGTTACTAGTGATGTATCGTAACTAAAACGCGATAAATTGCTTAAAATATTTAAACCTGTCCCGCTAAAACTTAAATCAACTGAATCAGTTTGCTCGATAAACTTATAATGAGGAGGCGTCAAACGCATCATGACTTCTCCAAAAGCGATAATTTTCATTACAATCCCCTACTTCTTTTATGATAAGACTTTTTTCATTATCCGATACAATTCTTTAATGTCTTCTGGTTTAGTGTCACCCGTTTCTTGATCGATAATTGAACTATACACATGAGGAATAACTTTTTCCACTCCTACATCTATCGCGATTTGGAGTATTTCTTCAAAATTTTCTAAATCGATTCCACCAGTTGGTTCAAGAATGAAATTATGTTTAGCGCAGGCTTGTGCTACAGCAATATATTCATCCTTGTGCGTCAACCCTTTCATCGGGAAAAACTTCACTGAGCTTCCGCCCATATCTTTCAACATCGCTATAGCTGTTTCAATAGGTACTTCTGCTTTAGGCATCTGGCTGCTTAATGGACCTGTAGAAATCGTTACATAGCCTACTTTGTTTGTAGGAGAAATCAAACCGTTAACAATTGTTTGTTCTTGCTTTAACAAAGCTCTAGACGCTCCTACACCTGTAAATACTTGGTTCACATGTTGAGGTTGAAGTTTTCCAGAAATTCGGCTAACCATTTTACTTTGATTTGGATCCCCAGCTCCAAGACCAACGGATAAAGCATTATGGATCGCATCTTGGTATTTTTTCATATCTTCAATCGCTGTTTGATCCGTTTCGTAGTTTTTTGAAAGAACACCTAAAAGAATATTTCCTTCTGCAGCTTCATAACAATCTTTTGCATTTTCAATTGAGTTAGCCAGTACGTTTAGACAAATTCGGTTTTCTAAGTAATTAGGTGATTTACTCATCTATTTTTCCTTCTTTCTCATATAAGGCTACTATTTCTTTCACTCTTGTTCCTATTTTTAACATCTCATCTTTAGTTACAGCACGAATATCGAATTCAATGATGCCATTATTCATTTCATACTCTCGCGTATAAATGGCTGGATTTCCAGTTTTAAGCTCTTCAACCAGTTGACTAGCATTTAATGGTGCTTCATCATTAACCATAAGTTTAGCTCTAAAAATAGTTCTGCCAGCTTTATCTTGTGCAACTGAACACGTTATTCCTTTGATACTGTTCAGTTCCTCAACTAGTGGCGCAAGTCTTTTTTTCATCTGCTCTGCTGACTCATTGTCTTGTTCAATATAATCTTCAATTGCAGTAGCTAAGCCAAGAATATTTTCTTTGCCTATTTTCATTGCTCGACCTATTCCTTTACTTTGCAAACGAACCCATTCTATCAACTCAGTCTTTCCAAAAACAATGCCCGAACTCGTTCCTTCAAAGGCTTTTGCTCCGCTATAAATGACTAAATCGATTCCCATAGAAACATAAGCAACTAAATCTTCTTCTGCTGCTGCATCCAAAATCAATGGCAACTGATGCTCATGAGCAACTTGTAGTGCCTCTTTGATTGAAAGCATACTCTTTTGAACGGTATGATGGCTCTTCACGTAAAGAATCGCCGCAGTTTCCGGAGTGATCATAGATGCGATATGCTGACTGCTGCACATATTGGCGTATCCAGCCTCGACAACTTTTCCGCCTCCCAATTCAATCATTGTTTCTATAGGTGTTCCATAATCCACATTGTGTCCTTTTGGAAGAATGATTTCACGCTTGGTTACTTTATCTGTATAAGGATGGTACAAATGATAGTGGCTCCCTTTGCCAATAATCGCTGCAACTGATTGAGCAATACCCGCGGATGCAGAAGACACAATCGTACAGTCTTCTGCATTGACCAATTTCGCAATATACTGTCCTGTTTTTTGAACTAGGTCTTCCATTTCAAAAAAGTGCTGTCCGCCAAATTTCTGAGCTTTAATCACGTTTTCACTATACTTTGATACACCTAATATACTCATTTTACCGCTTGCATTAATGACTTCTTTTAAATTATATTTCTTGTAATAATCCATCTTCCTCAACTCCTACTCTATAATCATTACCCCCGATTATTGTATAGATAGGCGTAATCACTTGTGTTGTTTTTCTGGTATTTCCATTGGAATCAACCAATGTTTTCTCTTTATTTTCCACATCAAAAATCGTAATATCAGCATCATAACCAATCTCTAATGTACCTTTTGACTTTAACTGAAACGCTTTTGCTGGATTTGTCGTTACCATTGGGATAATATCGCTTAAAGCATAACCTAAAAAGAGCATCTTCTCTATCACTGTGGAAAAATTATACACTGGACCATCTTCTCTATTTCGGTGGTAGATATCTGTACTAACGATATGACAAATCAACTTTTCTCTTTTAGCTTGCTCTGCAACAGCAAAATTAAAACTATCTGTTCCATGTCCAATATCGAATCGAATACCTTTTTGATACGCATCCCATACAAAATCATGAATCTGACCAGTTTCATTTAAAATACCATTTAATTTTCCATTGTAACAGTGTGTTAACACATCGCCCTTATCCATAATAGATAAGATGGTTTTTAAATCTGGAGGAGCTGATCCAACATGAACCATTAATGGAATCGCTTGATTCTTTTCTTGAATCAATTTTGCCAATTCTAATGGCCGTATGCCATTGTCTCCGATAACGGTTTTGCTCATTCTGGCTTTGATTCCTACTATAAAATCTGGGTAGTTTTTTATCACTTCAGAAACTTTTTTCTCTTGAATATTCGTTAAGTCGGCTAATTCATTTTGATGAACAATCCCTGTTTTAGAAATATTCACTAATGCGAACACATTAGTCTTAGCTTGACTTGCTAAAGAATAAAATTCAGCAATATTATCCGCGCCCGTTGAACCGGCATCAATCACACTTGTGACTCCTTTTGTATAGCCAATCGTGTCAGGCGAATCATAATAAAGATTCATTTCTTCGTAACAATGGGTGTGCCCATCGATCCACCCAGCAGAAAGATAGGATTGATGATTTAAATCAATTGTTTTTTTAGCGTCTTTCACTTGTAATTTCTTTTCTATAGCAACGATTTTTCCATTTGTGATACCGATTTCGATTGGTTCTTCGGTTGCTGTTTTTGCATTTTTAATATACAGATCAAACATATTCTCCCACCCTTACTTATCTTCAAATCTGAATTTGCTCCATGGGTAGATGAAATCTAACAAGACATGTTCTTCTTTTTTTATTTTCCCTACCAAATTTTTTCGCTCATCCGTGTGGGGCTCCAAAACGACTTGAAGCTCATTTTTGTATTTGCCAAATTCATTATTCCCAATGACTATATCGCCACGTTCAAAAATTAATTGATTATCATGTGGGACATTTGTTTCTTTCGAATATTTTTTGCGAACTTCTGTTGACCGAATCACTTGACTGGTTATATCTCCCCGTCTAAAATGTTGAGGCCGAGTAACGATTTCTTTTTCTACTTCATTTGCATTAGATACATAATCAATCGAAAACATGACTTGATAAGGATCTATCAGAGATAAAGCCTTCAATTCTTGTTCTGATGCATAAGCATTACCGATGATGACGTCATCAATTAGATTGGTACTAAAAAGATGTTTTGCTTGTATCTCAATTGGAAGATCCCTATGCATTTCCAACGTAGGCAATCCGTCATTGACATCCCACGGTCCAATTGTTCCACTTTGAGAACTGACAAATGCCGCTGTTCTTAAACCTTGCTTTTTAAAACGCTCGCTACATTTCACAAAAAAATCAAATGGCAAGGCAGTCCCTTTTTGTGGGTAAAAATTATGGCAACCATATAAATAAGGTCGATTAGCTTGGTAGGATAAGATATTATCTAAATACGCTACGTCATTGCTCATATTCAATTCAACAATTAGATGGTAAGGATTAAAAGAGATCATAGCTTCTTTGTTGCCATCGAAACCTACATCTAAACGAATGCCATCTGCTCCTAAAGCATGAAAAAAAGAAAGGTCATCATACGAAATTTCCAACTCTTCAAATATATTTGGTGCAATATCCAATATGACTTCAAAACCTAATTTTTTAGCAAAGGTTATGATGCTGCTGTATTTTTCACTAATTTTTTCTTTGCCTTCAGTCACTTCCAACATGCTCATGAAGATCCTCGAAAATTTATAATGTGATGCCAAAGTAATATATGCTTGATCTTGTTCTGAATCACTATGATCCGGATAAACTGAGATACCTAATCTGCGTTTCATCATTTATTCCTCTTTTCTGTTTAGATAAAAGATTTGCGAAATTTTGCTCCAAGGACACTCGCACAAAATAGTGTGACTGCGGGTACTAGGAACCATTCAATATGGAAAATCAGTCCTATCACTATACTTAAAGCAATCATTAAAATTGCCAATACAATCAAATAGAACATATTCATTGCAATGATTTTTTCTGGAAGCACCTTTTTTTCTATTACGTACTGACAAAGTATAAAATAAACGGTAAAGACCAAAAATACTAGTATTGTCATATAGACCTCCAAAGAGATAATTCATCGGACTTATCTCTTAATTTTTATATATATTATTTAAACAGACTCTTCAGTCATTGTTGCTGCTTGTGCTACACTCTCTTGTTCTGCTTCCAATTCTTTTTCAATTTGTTGTCTTTCAAACACTTTAAAGAACGGGTAGTAGATTGCTATAGTGATACAAAAGTTGATAACCACCAATAACCCTGCCATGATACTCCAGTCCGTACTGATCCACGCTGCAATTGGTGAAATGACGGTGAATGGTAAACGGGCCATCATCATTGGTACGACATCTGTTATGGTCAAGAAATAAGATAAGGTTGTCGTAACAAGTGGTGCTACAATAAACGGTATGCCTAGAATAGGATTCATTACTATTGGAGCTCCAAAAATCATCGGTTCATTGATGTTAAACAGCCCTGGTAAAATAGATAATTTTCCTAAACTTTTAAGGTATTTAGATTTTGAAAAAAGGAACAATACAACTAATGTCAAGGTTCCACCGGCTCCACCGATCCAAACGAACCATTGTAAAAATTGTTCTGTGAAAATATTTGGTAGGTCCGTAGCAGCTGTACCTTCTTGAAAAGCAGTCATGTTTTCAGCAATTGAAATATCCCAAAAAGGACGAATGACAGGACCCATAATAGCTGGACCATGTACTCCTAAAACCCAGAAGAATGTAATCAAGAACACTGTAAGGAGTCCTCCAAATAAACTATTTCCTGCTAAGATATCTTTAAACGGCAATAACAACGAACTCAATACACTGTTGATATCAAAACCCAACACGTGTCTAGTAATCCAAAAAAATAAAATAATAACGGCTGTTGGTATCAACGCAATAAAAGAATTAGCCACTTCAGGAGGAACACCCTCGGGCATTTTAATCGTAAAGTTTTTCTCTTTCATAAAGCGGTAGATCTCAACAGATAAAATAGCTGCGATGATAGCTCCAAAAAGAGAAGAGGAACTAAGTGCTGCAATATTGATGTATCTGCCTGATTCAATAACTCCTTCGACGGGCTCAATAACTTGTGTCGGTACAATTGTAGAAATCAAGAACCCTAGTATTGCAAGCATTCCAGATGTCATACCATCTAAATCATAACTATCAGCGAGTGACGAAGCGATACCAAAAGTAGCATACAATGATAATATCCCTACAGTAAAACGAAACGGAATATCAAGTATAGCTTTATACGGTTCTATAATTGCAGCAATTGATTCGATAGGGATATTCAAAAGAATAGTAAAAAAGGATCCGATAATGGTTAAGGGCAAAGTTGCAATGATTCCTTTACGAATAGCTGCCATATGCCGCTGTGAACTGATCTTTGTAGCTACAGGTAAAACTTTTGAATCTAAAAAATCAACAAAATTATTCATAATAGCCTCCTAATTGCTTTTATTTCTTACAAAAAGAATATAACATTATAATGTTTAGTTGTAAACGATTTCCTTAAAAAAATCGTTTTTCCTACCTTTCAAACTTAAACTTCATAATCAATAATGTAGGGATACTTGCTTGTATCATATATTGCGTGAGAAATTTCAATAATCTCATTTGTTGTACTAAATGTTTTTCTTACTCTTTTTAAAAGATGTGTGTGTGTTATATTCAGTTTCTCTTTTACAGACTCTTCGATTCTTACCACTTCAAAGCTATCTTGGAACCTGCCAACATTTTTATCGAATTCCGCTAACCATTTATAGAGAGAGACGCTTTCTATTTGCTTCAATGTTTCAATAGTTCCAAGAACTGGAAGGAAATGCTCAAAATAAATATACGGTTCTTCATCTAAATAATAAATTCGAGTTAATTTATAGGCTTTATCTTTAAATGTCTTTTGAATATCGTCATCCTCATTTATTGTTTGTACCTCTTCTATTGCTATTATTTCTTTTCTTAATTTATGGCCATTCATTTCAATAATACTTGAAAAAGAAGCTGCTTTAGAAAGCTTATTAAATAAACGATCACTGATTACTGTTGTACCTTTACCGCTTTTTTTCTCAACATATCCATCAACAGCTAATATTTCAATCGCCTTACGAATCGTTATTTTGCTAACATTGTATTTTTCTTCAAGTTCATTTTCAGTAGGTATTTGTTCTCCTACTGCATATATACCGTTTAAAATATTCTTTCGGATATCATCAGCAATATCTGCATAAAGAAGTTTTTTCCTCTTCATAACCTTCCTCTTTTCCAAAATCTAATCATTCCATTAGTGTATTTCAAAACATTATAATGTTTCTTGTTAAATATACCAATATTACACGCTAGATTCAATAAAGAATAGCTTGTTGCTCTTAATTCATTCTTTTGAAAAAATGGAATAAAGACTTATGAAACGAACATATTTTCTTTTTTTCTAAAATATGTTATACTATTTGGAGAGAGTTAAACAGATTAGTGATGATTCAAAACAGAACATTCTCTGTATACATCCCATTTAGGGAGCGTTACGGAATCGACAGGTATAGGTCGAGCTTGGATCGCGTTTCGTAGGTTACGGCTACGCTAAAACGTTACAGTTAAATATAACTGATAAAAACAATAATAACTCTTACGCTTTAGCTGCGTAATAACAGCTTAGTGTAGATCCTCTCGGCATCGCCCATGTGCTCGAGCAAGGGTCCTATAATTAGTGGGATACGCTAAAACTTTCCGTCTGCAAGTTTTAGAAGAGATCATCAGACTAGCGACGTATGATGCCTGTTGTGCGGCTAATACTGAGCGAAACCTTAATAGTACAACTATGAACGTAGACGTCTAGGTGCCGATATATTTGGACAGGGGTTCGACTCCCCTCGCTTCCATAGGAAAAATCGTGACTTACATGATTTATAAAAGGGCTTGTAAATGTTGTTTCAATAACATTTATAAGCTCTTTTTTTGTAGTTTTTCATTAAAGCGTCGTTGGAACAACATTTATCCAACTCAGTATCTAATGTAGGATTTCATTTCATCTTAAAATCTAAAAAAAGCCATCAGGATTGATTCCTGATGGCTTTTTTAGATTTAATGATTTCCCATTAATTTTTTCAATACAGCTTTTTGAGCATGCAAGCGATTCTCTGCTTCATCAAATACAACAGAGTGGTTGCCATCAATAATTTCAGCGGTTACTTCTTCACCACGGTGTGCAGGAAGGCAATGTAGGAATATAAAATCTTCCTTTGCACAATGAGTCAGTGCTGTATTCACTTGATAAGGTAAAAATGCCGTTAAGCGTTCTGCTTCTTCAGCTTCCATTCCCATACTTGTCCATACATCCGTTACAACAATATCAGCTTCTTTTACTGCTTCTATTGGATCATATGTAAAGTGGACAGTGGCTCCTAGCTTTTCAGCTTTACTTTTTGCATCTTGAAAAACAGCTTCTAGAGGTTCATACCCTTTGGGACTAGCTATACGCATATTCATCCCCATGATGGCAGCTCCCTCCATTAATGAGTGAGGCATATTATTGTTCCCATCTCCTACATAAGCCACTGTTAAACCTTGTAATTTTCCTTTTTTTTCATAAATCGTCATTAAGTCTGCTAGAACCTGCATCGGATGGTGTTCATTGGTTAACCCATTTATAATAGGTACCGACGCATTTTCTGCGAATTCCTCAATCATTTCGTGTCCAAACGTACGAATCATCAGTCCATCCACATAACGAGAAAGCACTTTTGCAGTATCCGCGATACTCTCACCTCTACCTAACTGAATATCCTTCGAACTTAAAAATAAGGCGTGGCCACCTAATTGTGTCATCCCCACTTCAAAAGACACCCGCGTTCGTGTAGACGATTTTTCAAAAATCATACCCAATGTTTTTCCTTGCAAGTGTGGATGTGGAATCCCTGATTTGGTTTGTTGTTTCATGATGATCGCGTCTTGAATAAGTGCAGTTAACTCTTTTCTTGTTAAATCCGCTACTTGTAAAATATCCTTTTTGCTTAGTTCCCAATTTTGTTCTGCCATTCTCAATCTCTCACTCACTTTCTCTTCACTTACTCTTTTGTATTGAAATGAGCACTTCTTCAAATTTTTGAAGAAACTCATTTATTTCTTCAGTTGTAACGGTCAAAGGTGGCAAAACACGCAAGACTTTTGGACCTGCTGTTAACGTCAAAACATGCTTTTCTTGCAATAAAGTCACGAGTTCTTTGGCTTCCATATTTACTTCAATTCCGATTAGAAAACCCATTCCTTTTACATTTTTTATCACATTAAACCGATTGGCTAAGTGTTCCAATTGTTCTTTAAAAGAAGTTGCTTTTTTCTGTACGTCTTTCATAAATCCTGGTTTGGTCATTTCGCTTAAGGTAGCTACTCCGGCTGCTGCTGCTAATGGATTCCCTCCAAAAGTTGTGCCGTGGGTTCCTGGAGTAAAGGATTTTGCAACATGTGTTTTAGCTAGCATTGCTCCGATTGGAAAGCCTGATCCTAAACCTTTTGCTAGGGTCAGAACATCCGGCTCAATACCGTATTGTTCATAAGCAAACAACGTTCCTGTTCTTCCCATACCCGTTTGAACTTCATCTACCATTAAAAGAATATCGTACGCTTGACAGATATCCTGCAAGGAATGAAGCCACTCCTTATGTGCCGGATTGACTCCACCCTCTCCTTGGACAAGTTCCAACAAGACTGCAGTTGTTTTTCCGTTATGAATTTTCCCAAGATCAGATTCTTCGTTAAAATTTAAAGAACGTACACCTGGCATTAAAGGTTCATACCCCTTTTGAACTTTTTCTTGTCCGGTTACAGACAATGTAGCAAAGGTTCTTCCATGAAAGGAATCTTTAAAGGAAACTACCGATGTGCGCTCTGAATGACCATGATCTTTTGCGTATTTACGCGCAATTTTTAACGCTGCTTCATTAGCTTCTGCTCCGCTATTGCAAAAAAAGACTTGATCAAATTGCGAATAAAGGACAAGCTCTTCTGCTAATTTGGTTTGTAATGGAATTTCATATAAATTGGAACAGTGCCATAACGTATCTAATTGTTTGTGCAACTTTTGTGCTACTGGATCAGGAACATGCCCTAAGTTGCATGTCGCAATACCCGATGTAAAGTCTAAGTACATCTCATTTTTGTCATCCCATACATACGTTCCTTTTCCTTTAGTAATGGTGATTGGAAAACGCGCATAAGTTGACATAAGAGCTGCTTGGTTTTCTATTTTAGCCATAGATTACTTCCTCCTTATAGACAAATCGTGTACCCACTTCATTTCCCTTTAGATAACTTGCAATATCTTCTGGTTTCAGTCCATTCAAAATAACAGCTTGTTTCATATGAATAGAAAGACTTCCAATAGCCGAACGCACTTTAGGAATCATTCCATCAGTAATGATTTCCTCTTTAATTAGTTGTTCTGCTTCTCCTTTTGTTAGTGAAGAGTGAATTTTCAAATAATCTTTTTTTTGTTCCATGACTCCAGGAACATTGCTGATAAACGCTAGCTTTCCACCTAACGCTTTTGCGATAGCTGCTGCTGCCATATCTCCATTGATATTATAGTGTTGCCCTGTCTCATCCATTCCAATAGGTGAAATCACTGGAATGATATTATTTTCCAGTAAGTTCATTAGAAAAGCTGTATTGACCTCAGTCACTTCTCCAACAAAACCAATTTCTTTAATAGTTTTGATAGGTTTGACCTTTAGCAAGCCATGATCAATGCCACTCATCCCAATAGCTTGCAGTTGTTGAATTTGACAGTGAGTCACGATTTCATTGTTGATGGATCCGCTTAAAACCATTTCTACTACTGTTAAAACTTCTTTTGTGGTCACACGCAATCCATTGACAAACTTTGTAGGAATCGCTAATTTTTCCAATAACTCATTGATCATTGGACCTCCGCCATGAACAATCACCGGATAACATTTTTTTGTTTGTTGCAGTTGGGCGATCATTTGATAGAATGACTCTGGTAATTTATTTTGTATGCTTCCGCCGATTTTCATAATCAGTATATCCATTTTCTCACCTCATGTCCGATAGGATGAATTGATTCGAATGTAATCATAGGTTAGATCACAGCCCCATGCTGTTGCTGAATGTTGACCTTGTTGTAAAACAATGATCAGCTTGACATCATCCTTCACTAGCGTAAGCATAACGGCTTCTTCATCGAAAGGAACACCAATCCCTTTTTCAACCACTACTGTATCGCCAATTAAAATTTTTACCAGTTCTGGTTCAATTTTTTGATTGCTGTATCCTATTGCTGTGATAATTCTTCCCCAATTGGCATCTGAACCGTACATGGCTGTTTTTACTAAATTCGATGAAATAACTGATTTGGCCACAGCTTGAGCCACTTCAGCTGTTTTTGCTCCGATTACTTCTACTTCGATTAATTTGGTAGCACCCTCTCCATCACGTGCAATCGACTTAGCAAGCGTTTTGCAAACATATTGAAAGCCTTCCAAAAACACTGTCCATTGTGGGTGATCTTGATTTAAAAGAGTATTGCCTTGTGTTCCATTGGCTAACGCAAGTACCATATCATTTGTACTCGAGTCTCCATCAACTGTAATCATGTTAAAAGTCTTATCCGTCGTTGCTTTCAATGCTTCTTCTAAGCTTTTGCTATCTACAACAGCATCTGTGGTAATAAAACCAAGCATCGTTGCCATATTAGGGTGGATCATACCCGAGCCTTTTGCAGCTCCCCCAACAGTAATGTGTTTTCCATCAATCTCAAATTCCACAGCAATATGTTTCGTTTCAATATCCGTTGTTAAAATAGCCCGTTCAAAATCGGATACATTTTGACAAAGCGGATCGTTTAGGTACTGAACACCTCTTTTTATCGGTTCAAATGGTAGAGGAACGCCGATGATTCCAGTAGAAGCAATGGCTACTAGATGCTCTTCAATACCTTTTTCTTTTGCAACCAATTCCGCTGTTGCTTGAGCTTTTTTCATACCGTCTTCACCCGTACAAGAATTAGCATTTCCAGAATTCACTACGATTGTCTGGATTTTTTTTGCTGTATCTACATGCTTTTTGGTCAGTTTCAGTGGAGCTGCTTGAAAACTATTTAATGTGTAAACTCCTGCCGTAGTAGCAGGTATTTCTGAATGGATCCACCCAAAATCAAGAGCTGCTTTTCGTAAACCAGTATGTACACCTCCAGCTGTAAAACCTTTTGGAGATGTAACATGTCCGTCCTCTACTATATGGATTTTTTGTGTAGGCTGCGTAATATCTATTGCCATCATCATTTTTCTCCTCACTTTTTCAAGGGTATATGGGGCTATATTCTAACCCTTCGTCAATCGGCCAGTCGTTCATCAAGTTCAAATTTTGAATTGCTTGACCTGCTGCTCCTTTGACTAAATTATCTATCGCTACAACAATGATCAATTGTTCTGTTCGTTCATCGACATGAATGCCTATATCAACGTAATTGCTCCCAGTAACTTGTTTGGTTTGAGGCAATGTTCCAAGTGGTTGAAGGCGAATAAAAGGATCATGTTCATAAAAGGATTGGTATAATTCCCAAATGTCTTTTGATGTTACGGATTGGTTCAATGGAAGATACATAGTACACAAGAGCCCTCTGGTCATAGGTACTAAGTGGGTCGCTAAAGTCACTTTTATTTCTTCACCTGCTTCTTTAGATAAGTAATGCTCAATCTCAGGTGTATGCTGATGCTTTCCAAACTTATAAGGAATGAGCGCTTCATTCATTTCTGAAAAATGAGTCATTCTTGAAAGTTTACGTCCTGCGCCTGAAGTACCACTTTTGGCATCAATAACGATACCCTTTTTGGTAATCCATTCCGTTTGGACAATAGGAATCAATCCTAATAGAGCAGCGGTTGAGTAACATCCCGGATTAGAAATGAAAGCAGCATTTTTTATTTCTTCTTTGTAAATTTCAGCTAATCCAAATTTAGCTTTTTTTTGCACTTCACTTGCTGCAGCCTCTCCTCCATACCATTCTTCATAATCCTTCTTTAGTAACCTAAAATCTCCACTTAAATCAATGCATTGCAGAGACGTTTTTAAAACTTCTGGAACCAACGACTTACTGATACCAGCTGGCGTTGCAAAAAACACTACATCTACTTCTTTTTCAAGATAAGAAAGATCATATTCAATCATAGGTTTTTCAATAATGGCTTTCATATGAGGGTATATATCACTTAGCAATTCTTCATCATGAGAATGAGAAATCATCTCCGTAACGGTTACATGTGGGTGTCGGTTTAATAAACGGATAAGTTCTAATGCGCTATATCCCGTTGCACCAACAATAGCTGCTTTCATCAATTCTTAACCTTCTTTCATGTAATTTTAATTATTCTTATTATAACAAAACGAACTATTTATGCAACTAAAAAGAGTAAATTAATTATTTTATACAATTATTAATCTTTTTATGTATACAAAATGTATATTTTAGTTTTTCCATACAAAAAAAAGAGACATTAGGAAAAATCCTAATGTCTCTTTTTAGCTTTATCCGCTTATTTAATTAAGTCGTAAAACTCTAATCCTTCAATAATTCCGCCTTCAACATGACTAGACGTTATATAATCCGCAGTATTTTTTAACACATCAATGCCATTTGCCATCGCTACACCGTAATCAGCATGACTCACCATCTCTAGATCATTTGGACCGTCTCCAAATGCATAAGTCGGAATGTTATCAAATTGCATTAATTTGACCAATTCTTGAATACCAGTAGCTTTTGAATTGCCTTTTGTGATCACATCGATACTGAATGGTGTATTTCTGTAGAAAGACAGCTCAGGAAATTTTTCCCTAAATTGATCATCAATAGACGTATCAGTCGTTAGAATCAAGGCCATCAAGACTTCTTCATTTAAATGAATAGCAGCATCAACAGCTGGTGCTTTTGCATGAAGAAAGTTATAGGCACGCTCTACTTCTTGGGAAGTATACGTAACCCGAATTTTATCACTTGTATAGAAAGAAACGGCTAGATCTAGGTCGTCAGCCGCTTCTTTTAAACGAATCAATAACTCTTTTGGCATTTGACTGCGATAAATTTCTTTGCCTTCATACATAATGTATTGACCGTTTAGCGTGATAAACGATTCTATAGGCGTCGTGTCTAGTACATGTTGAATTTCAAGAGGACTTCTTCCAGTGGCGATAAATGGAACTCCTCCATTTTCTTTCAGTTTTTCTAGAGCAAGAGTGACTTCTTGGTCTATTTCAGATTTATTATTTAAAAGTGTTCCATCTAAATCGAAAAAAACTAATGCTTTTGGCAGTACCATATTAATCTCCTTTTTGTAAAAAACTTTTTAGCCTATGTTACAACTCTATAAAATGCCCAACTTCATTGTAGGCTTCCAAGTGGTATCTCCCATTGTAATATTTTACAACTGAGACACTTGCATTCAATAACGGTTGTGGATTTTCAAGTTCTGGAACCAAATTATTCAGCAAGTACCGAATGGTATTTCCGTGAGCAACAATCATGACTTTATCTCCGGTGTCACGATGTTTATCCACTAGTTTGATCAGTCCTTGTTCTACTCTAAGCCAAAATGTTAAAAAGTCTTCAGCATCGTGGTAAGGATCTGCTTTTTTAAAGGCATTCATTTGTTCAGGAATAGACGTTTCAGCCCACATCTCTGCAACACTTGAATAACCCATTTCTTCATTCACTTTTCCCCAAGTTTCCTCTACATCACTACCTTCAAATGATCCGAAGAAAACTTCACGAAATTCTGGCATTGATTTCAGTGTCATCTCTTTGCCTTTTTTATTTTCTTCTAATATGATCGTCGCTGTTTCAATCGTACGACTTAAGTCACTTGTATAAGCGGCATCAAACTCAACATCCGCTAAACCTCTTCCACTGCTGCGAACATCTTCGCGTCCATTTGGCGTTAACGGAGTGTTAGACCACCCTTGCATTTTTTTGTAATGATTAAAGTAAGTTTGGCCATGACGTACAAAATAAAAAGTGCAGCCTTCTTCCATAAAAAATCTCCTCCAGTACAGTAGTTGTGTTTATTCTTTTAGTGTCTACCTTATTGTACCAAAAAAACGAGCCATAATATAAATATCCGTTTAGTTTTAAGTAAACATTGTGTTAAAAAGGCTTATTACTTAAGAATGAAGTAATTTTGTTTTTGCTTTTCAATAATATCTCCATTACGATAAGCTTCTAACAATTCTTTCAAATCACTGACTTGCTTAGTTAGTCCTTTACCCACATCGGTTTCTCGAACTTTTTTGCGGTCTAATTCTCGGTCAATAACTCTTCTGGTAGACATGATGTCTATTTCATTTTCAATCGCGTCATTTACAGAAGTGAACGGTTGATGAGAAACTAAAACCATTCCATAAGAGTTGTACAACAACGTATACCCCGCTAACCCAGTTGTTCCTTGATACGCTTTAGAAAATCCGCCATCGATGACAATGATCCGTCCATTCGCTTTTATAGGATCTTCTCCGCGCTTTTCTTTCACAGGTGTGTGTCCGTTAATGATATGCCCTTTAAGAGGATCTAATCCAAACTCACTCAAAATCTTTTCACATGTTTTTTCATCATTGCGCATAGCGTAATAAGCATTTTTCTTTTCTTCATGTGTAGCTTTATCTGCAACGTAATACCGTTCGAAAGTCGTCATTTGATCTTTTCCAAAAAGCGAAGATACTGGACCTGTCCATAAATACCATACATAATCTAAATACTTGTCATTGTCTTTATGGCCTTTATTTAAATACCCTTTTCGTAGTACTTCCTCAAACTTGTCCAATAATTTTTTGCCAGCGTATTGTTCTCCTTGAATCTCCATTCCCATAAACTCACCAGTTTCCGTTAAAGGCATACAACCATGGAACAATAAATTATCGTTATACTTAAGGTACATATTGCCTTTGCTGTACAAATAAGAAATATGGTGTTGCAGACGTCCACAATTTTTAAACGCTGTGATCAATTTTTCGACAACAAACTCTTCTTCTGGAGTTAATTTATAAGGATCAGCTGGATCAATCGTCGGAAAATTAGTATTTAGTAACGGATACTCTTTTCCTTTGATTATAATTGTCCCATTTTCGTAATCAATTCCATTTAACACTAATCGGTGGTCTAATTGAAATTCGGGATGTCTGTTAATGATTTCACCCTCAAGTTTGAACTGAATCACTGAAATAGCTTGATGCATTTTGGTGATTTGGCGGATTTCATCTTCAAAATAATCTTCTTTATTTGGATCTACTTTAGGATAAAAACAACTTTTCAAATCTTCTGGATATGTCATTTCCGCAAATGTAAGCAACTGACGTAACGAGATACCATAAGCATCTTCAATAATTTCTAAATTATCATAGCGAGCACTAATACGTAAAACATTTGCAATACAAACCGCTGAACCACTTGCCGCTCCCATCCACAAGATATCGTGGTTTCCCCATTGTACATCAACTGAATGATGTTCCATTAACGTATCAATAATTTTATCAGGATAAGGACCCCTATCATAAATATCCCCTACAACATGCAATTGATCTACTACAAGCCGTTGGATCAGATAGGATATAGCCGTAATAAATTCAGTTCCTCTATCCAATGAAATAATGCTGCCAATAATCTCACTATAATAATCTTCTTTATTTGTATAGCCATCTCCATCTTTTGATAACAGCTCTTCAATAATATAGGCAAATTCATTTGGCAAAGCCTTCCGGACTTTTGACCGGGTGTACTTTGAAGCTACAAATACACACAATTCTATTAATCTAGACAGTGTAATGCTATACCATTCATTTATTTCTTCTTGATCCTCAAATTCATTACAGACCAATTGAATTTTATTTTCAGGATAATAAATTAATGTTGCTAAGCTGTTCATTTCTCTTTGACTTAAACGATTATGAAAAATTTCTTTTATCTTCTCTTTTACATTGCCTGATCCATTTCTAAGAACATGTTGAAAAGACTCGTATTCTCCATGAACATCACTAACAAAATGTTCCGTACCTTTAGGTAAATTCATAATAGCTTCCAAGTTAATAATTTCAGTTGTCGTATCCCCAATGGTTGGGTATTCTTTAGCTAATAAATTCAAATACTTTTTAGTTGAGTCCATGTTTTCTCACCCCTTTATAATCTATACCAAATCAGTATACCATGTTTCTGATTTATTCTTTCCTTCTTAATGTACTAAAAAACCCCTCCGTCTTACAAGAGGGTATTTAGTCTTCAAAACTTCTATAATAAAAAAAAGGTCCCAAGACAGCTTGTCTAAGAACCTTTTCAACACCATTAACTGTTCGTTACTACTTTTGCTACAGTCGTTTCCATTTTTTCAGGTACCTTTGTTGAACCAAATCGTTCAATGATTTCACCATCTCGACCAATTAAAAATTTTGTGAAATTCCATTTAATTTTTTTGTTTCCTGTCTCTGATGTAAGGTAGTGGTAAAGTGGATCGGCATTTTTCCCATTCACCAGAATTTTTTCATGAAACTGAAAAGAAACACCATAATTTTTTTGACAAAAACTTGCGATTTCTTCACCTTCACGAGGTTCTTGATTCATAAATTGATTAGAAGGGAAACCTAGTACAACTAGGCCTTGCTCTTTATACGTTTGATACAATTTTTCTAAACCTTCTAATTGAGGAGCCAAACCACATTCTGTAGCTGTGTTCACAATTAGTAAAACTTTTCCTTTGTATTTTGATAGCGAAACTTCTTCTCCACCAACTTCAGTAACCGTATAATCGTAAACAGACATTGTTAGTCCTTCTTTCACATCCAATTTTTAAAGCTTACATTTATTATGCTTACTTTACATCACTTACTTTATCAAAGTCAACAGTAACGATTTGGCAACTTTGACCATGCTTATCTTGATCTTAATGCACGATCCAGTTCACGTTTTTGGTCTTTTCGTTTCAAATCTTCACGTTTATCGTATTTTTTCTTCCCTTTTGCTAAGCCGATCAATACTTTTGCGTAGCCGTCTTTTAAGTAGACCTTTAAAGGAATCAACGTATTTCCGCTGGATTTTGTTTCCCCCAATAAATTCGTGATTTGTTTTTTGTGCATCAACAATTTTCTTGTTCTTAACGGATCATGATTAAATTGATTTCCTTGTTCATAAGGACTGATATGAACATTGTGTAAATAAATTTCACCATTTTGTATTTTAGCGTATCCGTCTTTTAGATTGATTCGACCTGCTCTAATAGATTTGATTTCTGTTCCTTGCAATACTATTCCAGCTTCTACTGTATCTAATATTGAAAAATCATAGCTCGCTTTTCTATTTTGTGCAAGTACTTTACCTGAACCTTTTGGCATCTATGATTGCCTCCTAACTCATTAAAAACCTTTTATTTTTTCTTAGGTTTTTTCTTTTTAGCTACCTCTTTATAAAAAGGTTTGCCTTTCTTTTTGCTTGTTTCTTTTTCTTTAGGTTTATAAGATGAAAATTTCTCTTTTGAACCACTATCTTTTCCACGAGTTTGACTATTCCCTCTACCTCTGCCTTTTGTTGAACGTTTCGGCCCATCATATTTAGGTGCATCCGGATCTGGAACCAGTTCAAAATCGATTTCACGTGTTTCAGGATCTGCTTTTGTTATTTTCACTTTTACTTTTTGTCCAATACGGTAAACGACCCCAGTACGTTCTCCAACGAGCATCATTTGTTCTTCGATATAATTAAAGTAGTCGTCTTTCATATTTGAAATATGGACCAGACCTTCAACTGTATTCGGCAATTCAACGAACAAACCAAATTTCAACACCGAACCAATGATTCCTTCATAGATTTCGCCAACTTTATCAGCCATAAATTCAGTTTTCTTTAATGCATCCGTTTCTCTTTCAGCATCAACTGCACGACGTTCCGCTTTTGATGTTTGCTCAGCAATATCTGGTAAACGATTTTCCCATTTCGCTTTTTGAGCAGAACCTGTTCCTTTTTCACCATACGAACGAATCAAACGGTGTAGAATTAAGTCTGGATAACGACGAATTGGAGACGTAAAGTGCGAATAATATTCTGCTCCAAGTCCAAAGTGACCTAATGGTTCCACATCATATTTAGCTTGTTTCATGCTTCGTAACATCATTGTTGAAACAACTTGTTCTTCAGGCTTACCTTTAACACTATTAACAACTGTTTGTAATGTCTTAGGAGAAACATCTTGGCTGGTACCTTTAACAGTAATGCCAAATGCTGTAACAAATTCCATGAATTTTTGCATACGGTCACTATCCGGTTGTTCATGAATACGGTAAATTAACGGAACTTCCATTTTAGAGAAATGTTCAGATACCGTTTCATTCGCTGCCAACATAAAGGATTCAATCAAACGTTCACCAACACCACGTTCTCTTAATACAATATCTAATGGCTTGCCTTCAGGATCAACGATAATTTTGGCTTCTTTTGTATCAAAGTCAATCGCTCCACGAGATTTACGTTTTTTCTCAAGTGTATGATGCAGATTTTCCATTAATTCAAACATATCCACTAAATCACTATATTTTTCACGTGTTTCTGGATTTTTATCCGTTACTATTTCGTTTACTTCAGTATAAGTCATCCGTTCAGTTGTTCGTATCACACTTTGGAAAATATCTTGTCCGACAATTTCTCCATCTGGTGTCATTTCCATCACACAGCTCATCGTTAGACGGTCTACATGAGGGTTTAACGAACAGATTCCATTAGATAAACGTTGAGGAATCATTGGAATAACTCGATCGGTTAAGTATACGCTTGTTCCTCTTTCAAATGCATCTTTGTCTAAAGGACTGTCTTCTGTTACATAATAGGAAACATCTGCTATATGAACACCAAGTTGATAATTCCCGTTATCTAATAATTTCAAGCCTACAGCATCATCTAAGTCTTTTGCGTCTTCTCCATCGATCGTCACAAGAACTTCATCTCTTAAGTCACGACGTCCTTCAAGATCAGATTCTTTAATACTATCCGGTACTTCGTCTGCTTGTTGTATAGCCTCTGGCGAAAATTCAGTTGGAATGCCGTGTTTGTAAACGATGGTTAAAATGTCGATCCCTGGATCATTTATATGTCCTACAACTTTTTTAACGATTCCCTGCATACTTCTTGGAAATTCATCATCTGGATACAAGGTTATTTCTACGACAACAATAGAGCCGTCAACCGGTTTGATTCCTTCAGATTCAATAAAGACACGAATGTCTGTAATTTTTTTATCTTGAGGATCAAGGTAGCCATATAGACCCGTTTCTTCGATTCCTTCTTCACTGTACGCATAAAATTCCCCAACTAATTGAGTAAATTTACGTTCAATAATAGCATTTATCTTTCCTTCAGCACCTTTATCTGACCAAGGTTCCGCAGGTTTAATAATGTCTACTGTTACTTTATCTCCATCTAATGCATAATTTGTCATATTAGGTGGGATATAAATATCTTTTTCTTCATCTTCGATTGAAACAAAGCCAAAACCTCGATCGCTTGCTCTGAAAGTACCAGTTAAAACAGGATCATTACTTGGCAATTTAAAATGCCCTTTTTTATTTAAAAAGAGTTTACCTTCTCGTTCCATTTCAGCCAATGAACTGACAAGGACTTTAAAATCGGCTGCACTAGTCAAACCCATTCCCTCACTGATATCACTAACTTGAAACGAAACTTTCTTATGTTCTTTCATAAAAACTAAAATCGCTTCTTGTAATGCTTTTTTGTCGTTCATTTTTTATCCTCCATTCCAATCTAACTGTTTTAAAAAGTTGCTAACATCTTCTTGCAAGGCTTTTCTATCTACACCTACCGTTACCGCATGTTTGCTCTTTTCATACCAATGAAAATCGACTACGGAAGCTTGTGTTAATGCTTCTTTAAATGCGACTGCAACTTGTGGATCAATCATTTCATCTTGACCAGCTTGTGCAATAAAAATGGGCTGTGTGACCTCATTATAATGAGCCTTCATTGATTGTGTTAGTTCACTTATTTCGTTTAATTGGTTATCTAATTTTCGCTCTACTTCTGGCATACGGTTAGCTATATCTGTCTCAGAATAACCTGCCTTCTTTTTCAATATACGCACAAACGTTAAAAATTCTTCTCTCACGTTATTCGCTTTATGAAAATCAATCACTGGTGAGCAAAACGTGCCACCAGCTAGTACTGGTTCTTTGTCAACCACCATTTTTGTCGCTATGATTCCGCCTAAAGACAAGCCAAATACCGCAATTTCTTCGTAGCCATTTTCTTGTAAAAAATGGATAGCTTCCTTTGCATCTTCTATCCAATCTTTTGGTGATGCGTCTAAAATATCCTCTGGTTCCATTGTGCCATGCCCTTTGAATAACGGTGCATAAACGGTATAATTTTCTTTCTCCAGTGCTCTTCCCAACATTCGTACGTCATTCGGTGTACTAGAGTAGGCATGCATCAAAATAACAGCTTGAGGCCCCTTTTCAAAAAAAAATGATTTTATAGCCATTGGTATTCTCCTTCTTCTCTTTCCTGTAAGTCTTCATTCTACTATTTTACTGTATAATTGCCTTTTTTCATACTCAAACACTATGAAAGGTTATGAAAAGTATCTCGTTCTTCTAAAGAACTTGTAGATTTTTTTAGAAAAAAAAGCCACCTGAAGATTTCAGGTAGCTTAACTAAGTTCCTTAATTAATTGCTATATAAGCAAGAGCAAGTGCCAACGCAAAGAATAATGTTCCAAGTACTACTGTAGCACGTTGCAATACAGCCTCAAATCCGCGTGCTTTTTGTTTCCCAAATAATTGTTCAGCTCCGCCGGTGAATGCACTAGCAGCATTGCTGGTCTTTGTAGGTTGCATAGCAACTACAATGATAAGTAAAACTGATACAATTAGTTCAGCAATTAAAAGTGTATCGTACAATTTCATTGCCCTCCTGTCTACCGTTTCTTCTACCCCTAACTCTAACATAAAAGATAGTAAATTACTAGAAAATAAATGAACTTCTCAGCTTACTATTTCCTCATGTTTACTTACTTTCAAGATCATGAACAAATAATCCACTTAATAACTTCGGCTCGAACCAAGTCGATTTTGGAGGCAATACCTCTCCGCTATCTGCAACACGTATCAGTTCATCAATCGTCGTAGGGTACATAGAAAACGCTGCTGAAAACGATCCTTCATCTACAGCATCACTCAACGCTTGCATCCCTCGGATTCCACCAATGAAATCAATTCTTTTATCTGTGCGAATGTCTTCTATACCAAACAAAGGCGTCAATAGATACTCTTGTAAAAGAGAGACATCTAACCCTTGTACTGGATGAGTTGAAATAAATTCAGACCTTACCGTTAACTTATACCATTCGTCATTCACATACATCCCAATCGTCTTTGGTTGTTCAGGTTTGTAAGGAGACAGCACTTTTTCAACATCAAATTTTTCAGCTACTTTTTCTAAAAAATCCTCTTGAATCAGTCCTTTTACTACTCGGTTGTAATCCCAAATTGCCAATTGTGATTTAGGAAACAGTACAGCCAAGAAATAATTGAATTCTGCTTCATCTGGTGCATTTGGGTACGTCTCTTTCCTTTTTAATGCAACTTTCACAGCAGATTCAGTCCGATGGTGACCATCTGCAATATACAATTCCGCTACGTTTTGATCAAATAATTGTGTTAATTTATCCCTAGCAGCTTCTTGATCAATGACCCATACTGTATGTTCTACCGCATGAAAACTTGTGAAGTGATAAATTGGTTCATTTTCTGCTGCCCATTTTTTAATCAGTGCATCAATTGATTCTTGATCTCGATACGTTAAAAAAATCGGACTAGTATTTGCATCCGTCGCATCCACGTGTCGAATACGATCCACTTCTTTTTCTTCACGTGTAAATTCATGTTTTTTTATGTTCTTTTCCAGATAGTCCTCAATTGATGCGCAGACGACTAATCCCATTTGTGAGCGTCCATTCATTGTTAACTGATAAAGATAAAACTGCTCGGTATCCTCTTGGATCAACCAACCCTTTTGTAAAAAAGTCTTCAAATTCTCTGCGGCTTTTTGATACACTTGTTGCGCATATGGAGAACTTTCTTCCGCTAAATCAATTTCAGCTTTATCAATGTGTAAAAAAGACTTCTCTTTTTGATCTCCTATCAATCGTGCTTCTTTTGAATTCAAGACATCATAAGGAAGAGATGCTATTTCACTTGCATATTTTCCAGTTGGGCGAATAGCCTTAAACGGTTTAATTTTAACCATATTTCCTCCTACTTCCCATTTGTATTTTTGATTACGCGAACGCTTAATATGCCTTCGACACTACTAATTTTTTTAACGATCTCCGTCAATTTATCCTCAGAAACCGACTCCACATCAATCAATGTATAGGCATAGTCTCCTCGGCTTTTATTCATTATGTTTACAATATTTACGTCGTATTCTGCTAATCCAATCGACATTTGTGCTACCATATTGGTCACATTGAGATTGATAACAGCTAACCGGATTGGTGAATTGAGAACCATTTCTACACTTGGAAAATTAACAGAGTGAACAATATTGCCTGTTTCTAAAAAATACTTTAATGTTTTTGATGCCATTTTGGCACAATTGATTTCTGCCTCTTCTGTTGAAGCACCTAAATGCGGTAAAACAATTGCATTATCCATCTCAATTAAACGTTCATCAGCAAAGTCCGTTAAGTAGCTTTTCAATTTTCCTTTTTCAAGAGCAGCAATAACAGCTTCCACATCAACCAATTCTCCACGTGCAAAATTCAATAAAACAGCATCTTTTTTTACTAATAGTAATTTCTCAGCACTGATCATAGCTCTAGTTGAAGACATTAATGGTACATGAACAGTGATATAATCAGAAGTTGTCAGTACTTCCTCAATAGTTAACACTCTTTTGACCCGACTGGAAATGCTCCAAGCTGTATCAACTGAAACATATGGATCATAACCCACTACGTCCATCCCAAGACGGTAAGCATCGTTTGCTACCATTGCTCCAATTGATCCCAAACCTATAACGCCTAACTGTTTTCCAGCTAGTTCACTTCCAACAAACCGTTTCTTTTCTGCTTCAACTTTTTTTTCTACATCTGGACCTTTGAGTGTTTTGACCCATTCCACACCTTCAATGATCGGACGGACCGCTAAGAGTAAACTAGCTATGATCAATTCTTTTACCGCATTTGCATTGGCCCCGGGAGTATTGAAAACAACAATTCCTTTTTCAGAACATTCTTCTACTGGAATATTATTGGTTCCTGCTCCGGCACGGGCAATTGCTTTTAACTGACTAGGGAAAGTCATGCCATGCAAATTGTGGCTTCTTAATACTATCCCATCTGGATTATCCGTTTCATTTAATTGATAATTTTCTACTTCAAATTTTTTCAAACCTTCTTCAGCTATTGCATTATATGTTTTAATGGCGTACATGCTGTTACTTCCCTTCTACTTTCGTTTCAAATTCTTTCATAAGAGCTACCAATTCATTTACTCCTTCTATTGGAAAAGCATTGTATAAACTAGCTCGCATTCCACCTACAGAACGGTGTCCTTTTAAATTGATCATTCCTTGGCTTTCAGCTTGTTTGATAAACATTTTGTCTAGTTCAGCATTTCCCGTAACAAATGGAATATTGGTTAACGAACGGGAATTTTTAGAAACGGGCGAAAGAAACAGCTTTGAAGAATCAATGGCCTCGTAAAGTATAGCTGCCTTTTTCCGGTTTATCTTCTCAATTTCTGCAACACCGCCTAATTCTTTGAGCCATTCAAACATTAACTTAGCTGCATAAATAGCAAATGTCGGTGGAGTGTTGTACATGGAACCATTATCTGCTTGTATCTTGTAATCTAACATAGCAGGTAAGTTTTCTTTTAGTCCAATTAAATCTTCACGAACAATGACCACAGTCACACCTGCAGGCCCAATATTTTTTTGAGCCCCAGCATAAATCAATCCAAAGTCAGATACATCATAACTACTGGATAAAATATTAGAAGACATATCCGCAACAAGCGGCACTTCACCATAAGTCGGAACGTTGATAAAAGCTGTTCCTTCAATCGTATTGTTTGTTGTGATATGTACATAATCGTATTCTTTAGTTACTAAGGGAATTTCCGGATTTTCTGTAAAGTTATTTTCTTTTGAACTAGCAATGACTTCTACTGTTAATCCATCAACTTTCAGGGCTTCTTCTATAGCCTTTTCAGACCAACTTCCAGTATTGACATACGCTACTTTAGTTTTCCCTAAATTCATGGGCAGCATTGTAAATTGTAAACTTGCGCCACCTTGCAAAAATAATACTTTATAATTTGGCGGGATAGTCATGAGTTCCCGTAAAAGTGATTCTGCATCATTCATAATGGACTGGAATAAGGAGGATCGGTGACTCAATTCCATAACCGACATCCCACTGCCCTGATAGGACAATAAGTCTTCCTGTATCGTTTTTAATACGGATACCGGCATAATCGCCGGCCCTGCTGAAAAATTGTAAACTCGCTCCATTTTAATCCACTCCTAACAATTTCCTGATAACGCTAATTAAAATCTCATAAACATGATTTTAATTATACCAGTATTTTTTTATTTAAACAGCCATATTCCTATTTTTTATAAAGAAATAAACAAACGGACTAGGAAAAATCCCAGTCCGTTTGTTTGTTAAGTTAATTTAGTTGTTTCTTTCGAAATAGCTTTTTTTTAGCACTACACCATTCCTTCTTTTTTCAGTAGATCCATCATATAAACCTTATTATCTGTTACTACTTTACGAATCTCTAGACCGATTCCTTGCTCACTTAAATAATATAAGTCTTCAATATCTTGATGATTTACTGCAACTGCGTTTGTGATCATTTTTTTTCCATCTGAAAAACTCATTCCGCCTATATTAATGGAATCAAAACTGACTCCACCTTCTACTACTCTTCTGACATCACGCGGATTAGTAAACAGCAACATTGATTTAAACGTATTGAATGTAGGATCATCATAGATTGAAATCATTTTATCGATTGTAATCACATTAACATTCACACCCGGAGGAGCTGCTTGTTTTAACAACGTCTTTCGCAACATATCTTTTGCTACCACATCGCTAACAACTAAAATACGGTTTACTTTTGTTACTTTTGCCCATACAGTCACAACCTGACCATGAATCAGCCTGTCATCAATACGGACTAATCGGATTTCCATTGACATGGTACCTCATTCTCCTCATTATTTTTTTAATTGAACAATACATTACTCATTACTTCGTTAAATGGTTTCTTGATGTGCATCTACAATTTTAACAATGTAAAATAATTCTGATTCTGGAATCGTCATATTTAATCTTGATTCAAGCAATCCATTAGCTTCTTTAACCGATTGATAATAAATTGAGTCTTTGTTAATTGTTTCATCCGATTGACTCATCGGATCGCTGAACAATACTCGTTCAATCACGCCCGCCATATGCATCAGCAAACCAATTTGAACACTATTACTGAGTTTTTTATTTAATTCTTCTTCTATAATTTCTGTATAATCCCACAATATATTGATAAATTTCCGCGGATTAAGAAAGGTAAAGTAAGTAGCTAGGTACTCTTCACATAACTGCTTTGTATCCATTGACTCTGCATAACTTCCTTCAGCATATTGCTGATCCAAAATGACTTGCTTAACCTTTTCATCTCCTGAAGACTGGAACAATTCTTCCAATGATAGATGAGGAACATTTAATGCCGGTTTTGCTATTCCTGCTGTGGCTAACACTTGATAGTCTTGCGAAATTTTTTGAACTTCTTCTTCCATACCAATTAAAGAAATGGAAAAAATTTCAATGGTTTCATCAATAAAATCTTCCAACAAGCTTTCTACTCGTTCTTTGATACGCACGGCTGTCCCTTCGCCGGTTGAACAAATCGTAATAATAGCTTTCGGCTTATAGATCTCTTGTTGTTTTGATGTAGATAGAAAGACTGGTTTGTCTTCGGGAAGGTTGCTGTATCCTCTGAAATTTTTTAAAGACCAATAAATTTCATCTAATTGATTGTCCATAAAAGACGTCTTGCGTGCTGCTTCTAAGACAAGAGGCGTGGTTACCATATCTAGTGTTTTTACAGCAATATCTGTCTCACGCATCGCTTTTACGCCAAATGTTGTTAAAGAGCCCATATCGACTAATAAAAGTACGCCCTTGCCTTCATTAACATTTTGAATAGAGCTCAAAACCAATTTATAGGCTTGCTGAGGACTCATTTCCAAAGGCATATCTACAGCTTCAATATTCTTAACATCTAGTAATTTAGCCACAACTTGAACCATACTTGTCGCTGTCGAGCGTCCATGTGCAGCGACAACGATTCCCACATCACCTAAATTATTTTGTTCCTTTAAAGAGACCAGCAGCATGGTTAGATACCAGCATTCTACTTCTGGAACGTTAATTTGGTAGTTTTCTTTCATATGGTTTTTAATCAAGATAGCTACTTCATATTCATTTTGGTAATTCAAAATCAATTTATCTAATTCACTATTTTGTTTGATTTGAACAAAACCTTCTTTTGAACGTTTGATAAAAGAACTTAGATGCAAACTCATAGCGTATAAGAAATTTTGTTTGAAATGATAGCCTAAATGATCTTCCGCCATTTTCCAAATTTCTTTTGTTAGTGTAATTACTTCTTGCTCGACAATGTCTCTTAAATTGTGCTCATTATTAGGAATCAATTGATTGGTTTTATAAAATGATTTCAGATGAAGGTTAATGTCTGTTGTAATAAAATTTTCAATATCATCTTGGTTCAATCCTTCATCTTTGAGCATAACTGCCTTATCTCCAATAATTTCATATAAATTGAACGGCAATTCATACGTATCCTGCTCCAGCATATAGACAGAATCTTTAGGATGGATGATCATTCGTGGTTCAAGGTAATTACTGATTTCATTCAGTTCATCTCGATTTCTCGCAAGATTAACCAGCCCTTCTTGCAGCTCTCCCGTTAATAAATCCATGTTGATCAGCATTTCTTCATTGTTGTCCATGCTGTTCAAAAAGGCTTTGGCACATGCCAATTGAATACTTGATTTCAATTGACCGATATTTCCATAAGTAACGCTTCCCAGTAAAGCTTTAACCACATTTTCCTCGATAACGATTCGCTTATCAATACGGTTCGCTTCAATAGACAATAATAATTTGAGCAGTTGGATGCGTTCATTGGCTGGCCGCTCATTAAATGCTGGCAATTGAATGGTTACTGGAATACGTCGTACAAACGTCTTTAATAAAGCTGAACTTGGATCTTCAGTTGTTGCACAAATAATTCGAACGTTAGCTGAATACCTTTTTTCTGTTTCTCCCATTGGTTGAAATGTACCTGTATCCATAAAGTAAAATAACATTTCTTGTCCTTCTGGAGGCAATCGATGGATTTCATCTAAGAACAACATATTATTGTCTGATTTTAACAATAATCCTTCTTTTGCTTCTGTAGCTCCAGTATAAGCACCCTTAGTATGTCCAAATAAATGTGACATCAGCAACTGCGGATTTTGCGAATAATCTGCACAGTTAAAAATAATCAAGGAATGTTTCGATTCAATGATTCCTTTATCCTGAGAATACTGATACATAGCATTAGCAAAAAACGTTTTTCCTGATCCAGTCGGTCCGATAATCAGGCTGTTTAACCCTTTGGGTGGATAAAAAATGGCCGCTTTTGCTTGCTCCATTTGATTTTTCAAACTGCCATTTGACCCAATCATGTACTCAAATAGACTATGGTCATTTTTTCTAGCATCATTTGGTTTTTCTAATGTCAGTTTCTTTTTGATTAATGATTCATCTTTATAGGATTTTACAGGTTTAGATAAAGGTCTCCACTTTAAGCAACTGCTGTCAATATATCGCACAGGTCTTCCTTCAAGTTTCGCTATTTTCCCTTCACGAACTAGAAGATTTAATTCTTTGCTTACATTCGTGCGAACAATATTCAAAGCATCAGAAATTTCGCTAGTCGTTAGCCCTGATCCGAATTCTATTTCTTCACTAGTAAGTTTTTCCGTATGCTTTTTAACAAACTGATAAACTAAATCTTTTCTCTTCATTTAGTTACCTGCCTTCCTGTATTCTTAATCGCTTACATTCTATCACAAATAGACCAATTTGTATCATTAATTTTGATACAGTAAAATTTGTGTATCAAAATCGAAATTATTGTTCATTTTTTGTTCACTTCTAACATAAATTATTTGACGAATGATAAAGTGCTTAAAATGAAATCTCTTCTGGAATAGCAATTTTGCTTGTGGAGAGCCATGGGACCGCTTGAAGCCTGTAGTCTTCAGATCTTTCAAGCCTTAAACAAAGCATAGCCGCTGAAGCGCTAATGCTTTGTAATTCGCATTGAATCCTTTACACGGCTACAAGCAACCCTATTCCTCCAGAGATTATTTATAATCGACTTAACTAGACTCTAGCAGCTTTTAAAAATAAAAAAAACACTTCATTAGTTGCGTTGCCTCAACTAATGAAGTGTTTCTCTATTCAAGAATTTAGTTTAACTTAAATTCTTATTTGTTTTTTAGGTTGTAGAAAGCTTGTAAACCTTCGTATACAGCTAAGTCGCCTAATTGATCTTCGATACGTAACAATTGGTTGTATTTAGCAATACGGTCAGTACGGCTTAATGAACCAGTTTTGATTTGACCAGCGTTTGTAGCTACTGAGATATCAGCAATAGTTGAATCTTCAGTTTCACCAGAACGGTGAGAGATTACAGCAGTGTAACCAGCTTTTTTAGCCATTTCAATAGCATCAAATGTTTCTGTTAATGAACCAATTTGGTTAACTTTGATTAAGATTGAATTACCAATGTTTTCTGAAATACCTTTAGACAAGATTTCAGTGTTTGTAACGAATAAATCGTCACCAACTAATTGAACTTTGTCGCCTAAGCGTTCAGTCAATAGTTTCCAACCATCCCAGTCATTTTCATCCATACCGTCTTCGATAGAGATAATTGGGTATTTGTTTACTAATTCTTCCAAGTAATCTACTTGTTCAGCAGCAGTACGTTTAGCACCATTTTCGCCTTCGAATTTAGCGTAGTTGTAAATACCGTCTTCGTAAAATTCTGAAGAAGCACAGTCAAAACCTAGATAAACATCTTTACCTGGTTCAAGACCAACTTTTTTGATTGCTTCAAGAATAGTTTCTACTCCATCTTCAGTTCCGTCAAAACGAGGTGCAAATCCACCTTCATCCCCAACAGATGTTTCTAAACCACGAGATTTCAAGATTGATTTCAATGCGTGGAAAATTTCAGCTCCCCAACGTAATGCTTCTTTAAAAGTTGGAGCTCCAACTGGTAAGATCATGAACTCTTGGAATGCGATTGGAGCATCAGAGTGAGATCCACCATTGATGATGTTCATCATAGGAGTTGGCAATACTTTAGTATTGAAGCCTCCTAGGTATTGGTATAAAGGAACATCTAGGTAGTCAGCAGCAGCACGTGCTACAGCGATAGAAACACCTAAAATAGCGTTAGCGCCTAATTTAGCTTTGTTTGGAGTTCCGTCTAAATCGATCATTGTTTTGTCAATTGCCATTTGATCGCGAACGTCAAATCCAATAAGAGCTTCAGAGATAACGTTATTTACGTTTTCTACTGCTTTCAAAACACCTTTTCCAAGGTAACGACCATTGTCTTCGTCACGTAATTCATGTGCTTCATGTTCCCCAGTTGATGCACCAGATGGAACCATTCCACGGCCAAATGCTCCGCTTTCTGTGTAAACTTCTACTTCGATTGTTGGGTTACCGCGTGAGTCTAATACTTCACGAGCTAAAATATCTGTAATAAATGGCATTTAATTTCTCTCCTTTGAGTGTACAAAATTTTTAGTGCCAGGGCTTTGCCCATAGCTTCATTTTAGTGAGTTTGCCTGTTAAATGCAAACACTTTAGGTCTTGTCTAACAGTTTCTTTTACTAAACTTATCTAAATTGAAAGAATTCATGCAAAGTCTGCAGCTTTTACATCATTATCTTTCGCATAATAGATCGTTTATTTTACTTTTGAAGCAAAGATTTACCAGTCATATCCTCTGGTTTTTCAATGTTTAATAAATCTAACATCGTTGGTGCAATATCAGCTAAACGTCCGCCTTCGCGTAGTGTTGCTCCTTCTTTAGTTACAATTACAGGAACAGGCACAGTTGTATGAGCAGTATGCGGTTTGCCCTCAGGTGTCGTCATTGTATCTGCATTACCGTGATCGGCAAAGATAATTGCATATCCGCCTTTAGCAGTGATTGCATCTACTACGCGACCTAAGTTTTCATCAACCGCTTCGATAGCTTTGATAGTTGGTTCAAGCATACCTGAGTGTCCAACCATATCCGGGTTAGCAAAGTTTAAGATAATCGCGTCATGTTTATCCGCTTCAATATCTGCTACTAATGCATCCGTTACTTCGTAAGCACTCATTTCAGGTTTCAAATCATATGTTTCCACTTTTGGAGATGGAATCAAGATACGGTTTTCACCTGGGAACTCTTCATTGCGTCCGCCATTCATAAAGAAAGTAACGTGCGGGTATTTTTCAGTTTCCGCAATACGCAATTGAGAAAGTCCATGAGCTGATAGAACTTCACCTATAACATTTTTCAATGCAACCGGTGGGAAAGCTATTTCAGCTTTAATACTTGGGTTATACATTGTCATTGTTACAAGTTTAAGATTTTGTGCTCTTTGTCCACGATCAAAGAATTCCCATTCATCATCCGTAATGGCATTTGATAATTGAATAGCACGGTCAGGACGGAAGTTGAAGAAAATGATGGAATCATTGTCTTGTAAAGTTGCGACAGGTTTCCCATCTTTTTCAATAACTGTTGGCATAACAAACTCGTCAAATTTTTCTTTGTCATAACTTGTTTGTACAGCTTCTAGTGCACTAGTAGCCTTTTCGCCTTCTCCATGAGCAATAGCATTATACGCTTTTTCTACACGTTCCCAACGTTTATCGCGGTCCATAGCATAGAATCGACCAGAAACAGTAGCAATTTCTCCTGCTCCGATTTCTTTGATAGCTTGTTCTAATTGCTCTACATATTTGATTCCAGAATTAGGTGCTACATCACGTCCATCAAGAAAAGCATGAACATAAATATTTGGTACACCTTTTTCTTTTGCTGTTTTAATCAATGAAATCAAATGATTGATGTGACTGTGTACTCCACCATCTGATAAAAGTCCAAACAAGTGCAAATTAGATTGGTACTTGATTGTTCTTTCCATTGCATCGCTTAAAACAGGGTTTGTTTGAAATTCGCCGTCTTCAATGGCTTTATCAATACGTGTTAAGCTTTGATAAACCACTCGTCCAGCTCCAATATTTGTATGTCCAACTTCAGAATTCCCCATTTGCCCTTCTGGAAGACCTACATCTAGTCCAGAAGCTTTTAACGTACTATGAGGATATTTTTCTAAAAGATGGTCAAAGTTTGGTTTGTTGGCTTGAGCTACAGCGTTACCCATTACTTCATTACGCCATCCTAATCCATCTAAGATGATGATGGCTACAGGTGCTTTTGTCATTATTTAACAGCCTCCAATAATGCTAAGAACGATTCTGCTTCTAAGCTTGCTCCTCCTACTAAAGCTCCATCAATATCTGATTCAGCCATGTATTCAGCAATATTCTCAGGTTTTACACTTCCGCCGTATTGAATACGTACAGCATCAGCAGCATCTTGAGAAACTTCTTTTGCAATTGTTTGACGAATAACTGCACAAGTATCGTTTGCGTCTTTTGAAGTAGAAGATTTACCAGTTCCGATTGCCCAGATTGGTTCATAAGCAATAACTGATTCAGCTATTTGACCTTCTGTTAAGCCAGCGATTGCCGCTTTAACTTGTCCGCTTACCCATTCATTTGTTTCTCCAGCTTCACGTTGTTCTAACGTTTCACCACAGCAAATGATTGGAATCATACCGTTTTTGAAAATAGCATGTGCTTTTTTGTTAATTTCTTCATCTGTTTCATGGAAGAATTCACGACGCTCAGAGTGACCAATGATTACATAGTTTACTCCTAAGTCTCCTAAAGCAGCAGGGCTGATTTCGCCTGTGAATGCTCCAGCTTCTTCAAAGTAGCTGTTTTGAGCTGCAATTTTTAATTCTGTTCCTTCTGATGCTTTAACTAACGATTGTAAGTATAAAGCAGGAGCTCCAACAACTGAATCTACTTGTTCAGAAGAAGGTATTTTTGTTTTAACTGCTTCTACAAAATCAGCAGCCTCAGCAGCTGTTTTGTTCATTTTCCAGTTACCAGCAATAATAGGTTTACGCATAACATAACTTCCTTTCTCTAATTGAACTAAATTATTTATCTGAAATTGATGCTACCCCTGGAAGTTCTTTACCTTCAAGGTATTCTAATGATGCTCCGCCACCTGTAGAGATGTGAGTAAATTGATCTGCAAAACCTAATTGCATTGCTGCAGCTGCAGAGTCTCCTCCACCAATAATAGTCGTTGCATCAGTTAAGTTAGCAATTGCTTCACAAACACCAATTGTTCCTTGAGCAAAGTTAGACATTTCAAATACGCCCATTGGTCCGTTCCATACAACTGTTTTAGCACCTTGTAATTCTTTAGTGAATAATTCAATTGTTTTTGGTCCAATATCAAGACCCATTTGATCAGCTGGTACAGCGCCATCATGAATTTCAGTTGGTGCATCGTTACTGAATTCTGGAGATGTAACAGAGTCGATTGGCAAGACTAATTTGTCTCCGCCTTTTTCAATCAATGTTCTAGCTAATTCAATTTTGTCTTCTTCGACTAATGATTTTCCAATTTCAATACCTTTTGCAGCATAGAAAGTATACGTCATTCCGCCACCGATAAGAACCTTATCAGCTTTGCTTAATAAGTTTTCGATAACACCAATTTTATCACTAACTTTTGCGCCACCTAAAATTGCCACGAATGGACGTTTAGGTTCGTCAACTGCGCCACCAATAAATTTGATTTCTTTATCCATCAAGAAGCCAGCAGCACTTTCAAGATTTGAAGCAATTCCTACGTTAGAAGCATGCGCACGGTGAGCCGTACCAAATGCATCATTAACAAAAACATCGCCTAAGCCAGCCCAATATTTCCCAAGTTCAGGATCATTTTTGCTTTCTTTTTTACCATCGATGTCTTCAAAACGTGTATTTTCAACTACTAATACATCACCAGTGTTTAATCCAGCAATAGCCGTTTCTAATACTTCACCACGTGTTTCAGGTACAAATGTTACGTCTTTTCCTAATAATTCGCTTAAACGATCAGCGACTGGACGTAAACTTTTGCCTTCTTTATCTTCTTCAGTTTTCACTTTACCTAAGTGAGAGAATAATACTACTTTCCCACCTTGTTCAATAATATATTGAATTGTTGGCAATGCTGCTTGAATACGGTTGTCATTAGTAATAACTCCGTCTTTCATTGGAACGTTGAAGTCTGCACGTACTAAAACTTTTTTACCATTAAGGTCTAAATCAGTTACAACTTTTTTTACCATTAAGGTTCCTCCTCTAAAGAGCAATTATGTGTAAATACTAATCTTTGAAAAAAGAAAAGCGGGGAAGCGCGCTGCCTCCCCGCTTTTTACTATTCTCTATCCTAATTCAAGTTTCTCGTTAAAGATTAACCTAATTTAGCAAAGTATTCTAAAGTACGAATTAATTGTGAAGTATATGACATTTCGTTGTCATACCAAGCAACAGTTTTAACGATTTGTTTGTCACCAACAGTGATAACTTTCGTTTGTGTTGCATCGTATAATGAACCGAATGACATTCCTAAGATATCAGAAGAAACAATTGCGTCTTCAGTATATCCGTAAGATTCGTTAGCAGCTGCTTTCATTGCTGCATCTACTTCTTCAGCAGTTACTTTTGTTCTTAATACTGTTTGTAATTCAGTTAATGAACCAGCAGCAACAGGAACACGTTGTGCAGCTCCATCTAATTTACCTTTTAATTCTGGTAATACTTCACCGATTGCTTTAGCAGCACCAGTTGTGTTAGGAATAATATTAGCTGCTGCAGCACGAGCACGACGGAAGTCGCCTTTTGGATGTGGAGCATCTAATGTGTTTTGGTCACCTGTGTAAGCGTGGATAGTTGTCATTAATCCTAATTCAATACCAAATTTGTCATTTAGTACTTGAGCCATAGGAGCTAAACAGTTAGTAGTACAAGAAGCACCAGAGATAACTGTTTCAGAACCGTCAAGAGTTTCGTGGTTTACATTGTAAACGATTGTTTTCATGTTACCAGTTGCTGGTGCAGAAATAACAACTTTTTTAGCTCCTGCTTTGATGTGTAATTCAGCAGCTTCTTGAGTAGTGAAGAAACCAGTACATTCTAATACGATTTCAACTCCAAGCTCTCCCCATGGAAGTTCTTCTGGGTTGCGGTTGCTTAAAACTTTAACGTCTTTACCATTAACAGTAAATGCGCCATCTTTAACTTCAACGTCACCGTTGAAACGTCCTTGTGTTGTATCATATTTTAATAAGTGAGCTAACATTTTTGGATCTGTTAAATCGTTAACTGCTACCACTTCAATACCTTCTAATTCTTGAATACGACGGAATGCAAGACGTCCAATACGTCCAAAACCGTTGATACCTACTTTAACTGTCATAAATAGATTTCCTCCTTTAGGAATCATGCAATATATTTATTTTAAAGGGTTATCCCTGTTAAAATCTCGTTAGCGGCACCCTCATCTGTGATGAGCCACGTATGGCGCGGTGCTTTTTTCATATGAGCCTCAATTGCTTTTGCTTTGGATTTACCACCAGCTACTGCGATCACACTAGCAATATCTGCCAGTTTTTCAGATTGCAAACCAATGCGTGGGATTTTATACACCACTCCACCAGACTGATTGTAAAATTCTCCAAACGCTTCCCCAACTGCTGCTTTAGTTTCAATCAGAGCTAGAACCTCTTCGTTCATCCCTCTGCGTTCTGCCATAAGTGTAGCATCTCCGATGCCATATAAAACACAATCCGCATCGTCAACCAACTTAAGTGTTTTTTTAATTCCCGGTTCTTGTAATAGCGGTTTATAGGTTTCTACGCTTACTTGTTCCGGAACATAAAGAACACGGTTTTCGCCACCCGTTTTTTGTGCCATTAAAGCACTAATAGAATTGGCTTGAATATCGACCGATTCTCCTAATCCACCTCTGGCAGGAACAAACATTAACTTTCTTTTGCGAGAAAGAGTTTCATTCATTTGATTTGCCGCTTCTGCCATAGTAGTACCACCCATAACAGCAATAATATTATTGCCTTCTGGAAGTAAAAAGTCTAAAGCTTCTACTGCAGCACGACCCATCTCTTCATGTAATTTCGACTGTTCATCTACATCACCAGAAATAATCACACAGTGTTCAATCTCCAAATAAGAAGCGAGTTTTTTCTCTTTCTCTTTCATCCCCAACAGTTGACCCATTAACTGATCTAATTGGTGGTAAATGGATTCCCCTTTTTCGGTTAGCTCCATTCCCATTTTCGAAGTTTTTATCAACCCTTGTTTCTTTAAGCCTTCTGATTCTGTACGTAAAACACGTTCTGTAATTCCCATACGATCAGATACGACTCTTCTTCCAACAGGACCTAATAAAAAGACATTGCGCAAAATTTGGTAACGATTCTGAAGTGTATACATGATATCTGGAATGACTTCTTCGATAACAGATAATACATTTTGCATAAGCGACCTCTTTCTACGTTGGTCGCTTTGTGACCGCGTTAGTCGTTCAGCGACCATTGTTACTTAAAAAAACAAGAGAATCAAAAATGAAAATCAAACTTTCAGTTTCCTGTACTTGTTTTCTTATCATTCAACAACAGCACCAAACGAAGCACTATTACCATCTCTCACAACGTTAATTGTACCAGTTATCTAGTAATCTTTCAACTATTATGTTTATAAGTTTTTCATTAAAATCGTGAAGAAGATAGGTCTTTTTCACAAGCGATTTCTTAAAGGCGTGCATCAATCAAGTTTTTAAGTTCTTGTTGTGTAATATGTTCATCGAAGATCTCTTCATCAATAAACACGGTCGGTACAAATACAACATTTGCTTGGTTCGCTTCTTGGATAATTTCTTGAGCTACCGATTCATTTGATTGTAAGGATAAACTTCTTTTCTCAACTGCATAAGCAGCTATATCATCAAACGATTCTAAATATCCCCACTCTTCTTGGTGAGCAAAAAAGAAATCGATGTCTTCAAGCGCTTTTTCAGGATTTGAATAGTCTAAATAACGGTGCACAATATTCCCTTTTTTTAAACTCGGTTTTTCTTTATCAAAATGCTTAATGATTCGCTGCACTTTTCCAGCAAAAACATAGTCGTTTAGTATATCTTTTGAATCTTCGTACCACATTTTACAATAAGGGCATTTTAAATTAATAAATTCAATCACCTTAACTGGAGCGTCATCACTTCCAATTTTAATTCCATGGGTTGTGTTTACTTTGTCTGCCTTTATGTTGCTGATATCCATTAAATATCCTCCCCTATTCACTCATTGATTTCATTATACAGATAATATTGGATCAATTAAATGGATTCGACTTATTTAGTTGTTCCACTGACCAATAGAACAAAAAAAAGAGACTGAAGCACTGCTCCAATCTCTTTTTTTTACTCTTCAGATGTATTCCTTGTCTAGTGCCTTACTTATCTAGACGAGTCTGTACTATTAGCTTAATGCTGAACTGTTTTCCATAATTTCATCAATTAAACCATAAGCTTTTGCATCTTCTGCAGACATGTAGTTATCACGATCTGTATCACGTTGGATAACTTCTATTGGTTGACCTGTACGGTCAGATAAAATTTTATTCAAGCGTTCACGAGTTTTTAAAATGTGACGAGCAGCAATTTCAATTTCTGTAGCTTGCCCTTGAGATCCGCCTGATGGTTGGTGAATCATGATTTCAGCGTTCGGTAACGCATAACGTTTCCCTTTTGTACCAGCCGTCAATAAGAAACTTCCCATTGAAGCAGCCATTCCCATTGCAATGGTTTGTACATCTGCTTTAATAAAGTTCATTGTATCAAAAATCGCTAAACCAGCAGTTACACTACCACCTGGAGAATTAATATAAATATAAATATCTTTTTCAGAATCTTGTGCGTCTAAAAATAACAGCTGAGCGATTACAGCGTTTGCTAGATCATCGTCTACTGGACCACTTAACATGATAATACGGTCTTTTAAAAGACGTGAATAAATGTCATAGGCACGTTCACCTCTTGATGACTGTTCGATTACTGTAGGGACTAAATTCATAATTTGTTTCCTCCTCAATTGTTCGTTTCTTTTATAGTGCAACTAAACGATTTACACTAAGAGTTACTAAGTGTATTTTACTCCATTGGTCAAAAAAGGTCAATTTTTTTCGTTTGCTAACTTTGAAAAAAAAGCGATTAGAATTTATACTCTAATCACAAAAACAACCTTAAAAACTTTAATACAATTCAATCATTTTCAATAAAATAATTATAACATAAATATTTTATTCAAAAAATCATAAGCTTCTAAATGGTTATTATCTACTTCATCTTTTATCCACCATAAAAAAATTAATCTTAATAGAGCGATACTCTTTTTATTCCCCTAAAATATCCTTATTCTTTTCTTCAAATTCATCAAGTAATGCACGGGCTTGATCTGTTGTTTCTGTTTCCATCAACTGTACTCTTAAGTCACTTGCTCCACGAATACCACGAACATAAATTTTAAAAAAACGACGAAGTGGTCTGAATGCACGTGGCTCATCAACGGTATATTTATCAAAAAGATCTAAGTGCAATCTAAATAGATTCAGCAATTCTTGGCTGCTGTGCTCTTTTGGTTCTCTTTCAAACGCATAAGGGTTGTGAAAAATACCTCGCCCAATCATAACGCCATCCACACCATATTCTTCAACAAGTTTCAATCCTGTTTCACGGTCCGGAATGTCTCCGTTGATCGTCAAAAGTGTCTGAGGTGCAATTTCGTCGCGCAATTTTTTAATTTCTGAAATCATTTCCCAATGCGCATTGCCTTTACTCATTTCTTTTCTTGTCCGTAAATGGATAGAAAGATTGGCAATATCTTGTTCAAAAACGTGTGACAACCAATCACGCCATTCATCGATATTTGTATAGCCAAGTCGAGTCTTGACACTTACCGGTAGCCCCCCTGCTTTTGCTGCTTGGATTAAATCTGCCGCAACTGCAGCACGGCGAATAAGACCACTACCTTTTCCTTTACCTGCTACATTCGGTACCGGGCAGCCCATATTAATATCGATTCCTTTAAAACCTTGTTCTGCCATACCAATGCTCATTTGGCGGAAGTGTTCTGGTTCGTCTCCCCATATATGAGCTACCATTGGTTGTTCGTCTTCCGTAAATGTTAAACGACCACGAACACTATCACGTCCTTCTGGATGACAATAGCTAACGGCATTTGTAAACTCTGTAAAAAATACATCTGGCTTACCTGCTGCACTCACTACATGGCGAAACACGACATCCGTTACATCTTCCATCGGTGCCAATACAAAAAACGGACGTGGCAAATCTTGCCAAAAATTTTCTTTCATCTTAACTAATCGATCCTTCCATAACGGGCTATTAGATTATACTTTCACCCAAATTATATACATCTATACAAACTAAATAGCCGTTCAATAATGATTTTTTAACAGTTGAAATTATACAGACATTTATAAAATAAGTCCAATTCGTTTCCTTTAGGTACCTTACCTATTTATTCCTCTTCTACAAGTTGGTTAGACAGCTTTATTAAAATTCAAAAAAACATTGTAGAACAAATGAGATAGAAAAAAAGATCCAAAAATCGTAAGTATTCCCACGAAATTCGGGTCTGAATTTTACATGTATTCTCTTCAATAGCATGTGATAACTTTACGACACACATTTCAAAGTATTGTTATACCAACATCATTAGGCCTACATAAATGCCCCCTGAGGGAATCGAACCCCCATTTCAAGAATCGGAATCTTGCGTGATATCCATTACACTAAGGGGACTGCTCTCAAACAACCTTGTTTAAGTTACAATCCTATTTTGACAAACGCCAAAATACCAACTATTACAGTGTAGCCCAGTTATAATGAAAAAACAAGGAGAATTTCTAGACTGACCAAGTCTACATTTCTCTTCAAACAAAGAAATTTCTTGCATGTCTTTATACCTATATTTTTTAATTGCCTACAACGGATCTTGTACGTTCCTTAGTTCTTAAGTTTTCTGCCATCTCATTCAACTTGCGCAAGCGATGATTGATTCCTGACTTACTAATCGTTCCACTAGGGATCATTTCTCCTAATTCTTTTAGCGTTACTTCTGGATATTCTAAACGCACAAGCGCGATTTCTCTTAGTTTTGTTGGAATTTTATCTAATCCAATCATCTCATCGATAAATTTAATGCTTTCAATTTGTTTACTGGCCGCATCAATCGTCTTATTTAAATTGGCATTTTCACAATTGACCAAACGATTTACTGAATTCCTCATATCTCTGATAATTCGTACATCTTCAAACTTAAGCATACCGCTTGTTGCGCCAATCAACGCTAAAAAGTCTGCAATTTTTTCTGCTTCTTTCAAATAAGTAATATACCCATTGCGTCTTTCTAATGTACGAGCATTCATATCGAATTGATTCATCATTTGACAAATATCATCATTATGTTCTTCATAACTTGAATGAATCTCAAGATGGTAACGACTAGTTTCTGGGTTGTTCACGGATCCTCCTGCTAAAAAAGCGCCTCGTAAATACGATTTTACTTTTTGAGTATTCATCATTACTTCATCTGAAACATGGCTATGAAAAGACATCCCTTCCATAATAGATAAATCTGAGAGCACTTCCTTAGTTCCGTGTTTTAACCGTACAATATACACATTATTTTTCTTTAATTTCATTTTCCGTCGAACCAACAATTCACTTTCAACATCAAAATGATCTTTCAACAACACATAGATTCTTCTTGCGATAGCTGCATTTTCAGTTTGTACGTTTAAAATAAATTTTTTATCTACTAACCCGACCGTTCCATTCATACGAATCAAAGCTGCTAATTCAGCTTTAGCGTGCTCCCTATGAACTTCTAATTGAGTCAATTCCTTTTTTACTTCTGAAGCATAAGACATAGAGTAACCTCCTTTCTATTATTTATTCCTTTATTTAATAACTATTTCTTTTTTTTAAGCGTCTATGGTCAAAAGCTAATTTAAATAATTCATCCACAACTTTTGTTCCATTATGAAAGACTCCTTGGTCTCTTAATTCAAGGAAATCATCCGATATAATAGAAGGAACTTCCTCAGCTAATCCTTTAAAATCATGGGCTACTTGTACTAAGTACTCATTATAACGTTCAGTATCCATATAATTTTCCGGAACTTCACCGATATTGACCAAGACTGTATCAATGAATTTTTTTCCTAAGTGTTGATGCAACACACATACGTGGTCAGCATCCGTAAAATTTTCGGTTTCGCCAAGCTGAGTCATGATATTGCAAATGTAAACAACTTTTGCTTTAGTCTCTTTGACTGCTTTCCCTAAATCATCAATCATTAAATTGGGTAAAATACTCGTGAATAAGCTTCCTGGTCCTAAAACGACCATATCTGCATCATGAATAGCTGAAATGACTTTTCTAGAAGCTTTAGCTTTATGATCATCTTCTACTGTTGTTACATATACGCGTTCTATTTTTTTTCTTTCTTTGGCAATTTTTGATTCCCCTGAAATTTTAGAACCATCCTCAAAAATGGCATGCAATGTTAACGGTTCTTCTGCTGCTGGGTAAACATGTCCATCTACTAACATCATTTTAGACAGTACTTGAATGGCTTCAAAAATACTCCCTCTCATTTCAGACATAGCAGCAATGATCAGATTCCCAATTGAGTGTCCTGCTAAAAAGTTATCATTTGTATCAAATCGATACTGAAAAATTTCTTTTTGAGCAGGAGGAATATTGGAAAGTGAGATCAGCACATTACGAATATCTCCTGGAGGAACGATATTGGCATAGTTCCTTAATGTTCCGCTGCTTCCTCCATCATCAGCAACGGTTACAATGGCTGTTACATCTGCTTGTTTTGATTTTAAACCATTCAAAATCACAGGTAACCCAGTACCTCCACCAATGACCACGATTTTAGGTCTATTTTTCTTTCTTTCTTGTATCATGAACGATTCACCGATTCTTTAACCTTTCCTTTATCGCGATGAGTAACATGAACAGGGTAGCCATCGATTTCAATTTTCTGAGCAATCCGTTCTACTAAGGCTACTGAGCGATGTTTTCCACCCGTGCAGCCAATTGCGATAGTGACATTGTTTTTACCTTCTTTTTTATATCCAGGCAAAATATACTCTAATAAATCTGTAAATTTACGATAAAATATTTCTGTTTCTGGTTGTTTCATTACATAGTCATAAACAGGTTTATCTTGACCTGTTAACGGTCTTAAATTATCAATATAATGAGGATTCGGTAGAAAGCGAACATCCATTACTACATCTGCATCAATTGGTAAACCATATTTGAATCCAAATGATACCATTTCAATTCTAAATAACTCTGTATCCACGGTTTTAAAATTACTATTGATTTTTTCTCTTAATTGTCGTGGCGTCAATTTCGTTGTATCAATCACAATTTGCGCTCGCCCTTTTATATCTTCTAATAATTCTCTTTCTTTTTTTATTCCTACTATGAGACGTCCATTCATTGCTAAAGGATGTGTGCGTCGTGTTTCTTTATAACGAGAAACCAATTCTTCATCACTTGCATCTAAATAGACTATTTTTGTCGTCACAAAAGAGGTATTATCCATAGATTCCAAAGCTGTTACGATTTCTTCAAAGAAAGCTCTCGAGCGTAAATCAATCACTAAAGCAATTTTTGTTAATTTACCAGATTCTTTAACTAATTCCCAAAATTTCGGCAGTAAGCTTGGCGGCATATTGTCCACACAAAAATAACCCATATCCTCAAAACTCTGCATTGCCACAGTTTTACCTGCTCCACTCATTCCAGTAAGAATGACTAATTGTAGACTATCTACCATCTTATTCGCCTCTTTCTTTTGGTTCTTCGGACTTCACCTAATTCATTATAGCATGCCGGGTGTGTCGTGTATAGTTATCTCAAGCTTTTCCTTGAAACTTAATCATTCCTTAGTCAATTTTCTAAAGGTACACTATTTTTTATTTTAGATAGCATGAAAAAACAACGCAATTTTAACTACTTTGCGTTGTTTTTTCGCTATTTTTTATTCGTTTACGATTGAATTGATGCTTTCTTCAAGACGAATAACTTTATTTTCAATCTCTACACCTGAATCATCACATGCTCCAATGTAGAATTTGATTTTCGGTTCTGTTCCTGAAGGACGGATAGCAATCCAACTGCTGTCGACTAATTTATACTTCAAGACGTCAGCTGTAGGCATATCAATATCTTCTATTGTCCCATCATGAAGCGTACGTTTAGCGATTGAAAAGTCTTCTACGTATTCGACTTCAATTCCAGCAAATTCTTTTGGTGACTCTTCACGGAATTTCACCATTAATGCTTTGATCTTTTCAGCTCCAGTGATCCCTTGCATGCTGATGGAAATCGTTTTTTCTTTAAAATGGCCATAGTTATGGAAGATTTGTTTCAATCCATCATATAATGTATCGCCTTTTTGCTTATAATAAGCAGCTACTTCTGCAATCAGCACAAGAGCTTGAATAGCATCTTTATCCCGTACAAATGGTGAAACAAGGTAACCATAGCTTTCTTCAAAGCCGAACAAGAACGTTTGACTGCTATCTGTTTCATATTGCTTAATTTTTTCAGCAATAAATTTAAATCCTGTTAAAACGTCCACCATTTTGACGTTAAAACTATCCGCAATTTGAGTAGGTAATTCACTAGAAACAATCGATTTAAGAACCACTCCGTTAGCTGGTAATGTTCCCGCTTCATTTTGTGCAGTTAATAAATAGTGTAGCATCAAGCTTGCTATTTGATTTCCTGTCAACACTTCGTAATGACCTTCTGCAGTCTTAACAGCTATCCCCAAACGGTCAGCATCTGGATCTGTTGCCACTAATACATCAGCATCAATTTCTTTACCTAACTTGATTGCATATTCAAATGCGCCAGGTTCCTCAGGGTTAGGAGATTTAACTGTCGAGAAATCAGGATCTGCTTCAGCTTGTTCTGGAACAAGGTAAATAGATTCAAATCCGGCATTTTTCAAAGCTCTTTCACCTAACATTTTTCCAGTTCCATGAAGCGGCGTATAGACTAATTTCATCTCTTTGCTCATTTCCTTCACTAACTCTGGATTAACCGTAACTTTTCCCACATTTTTTAAGTATTCGCTATCTACATCTTCTCCAATAATCGTAAGTAGTCCTTGTGATTCAAGGTCTTCTTGTGATAACACTTCAATTTCAAGAATATTTTCGACACTGCGAACGTAGGCTGTTAAAGCATCTGCTTCTTTGGGTGGCATTTGTCCGCCATCTTCTCCGTACACTTTGTATCCATTGTATTCAGCGGGGTTGTGACTTGCAGTAATCATGATCCCTGCAAATGCATTTAAATGACGAACAGCAAAAGATAATTCTGGTGTTGGACGAAGACTTTCAAAAACAAAAGCCGGAATTCCATGTGCTCCAAGTGTTCTTGCAGCTTCCATAGCAAATTCTGGAGACTTGTGTCTTGAATCATAAGCGATTGCGACTCCACGTTTTTGCGTTTCATTTCCAAGGCTGTCCATAAAAAGAGCTAGTCCTTCTGTTGCTTGTCTTACTGTGTAAGCATTCATACGATTAACACCTGCACCAATGATTCCACGCATACCTGCCGTTCCAAATTCTAGAGGAGCATAAAATGCATCTTCTAATGTATCCGAATCATCTTTCAAAGATTTTAATTCTTCTTTTAATTCAATTTCTAAATCATTAAAATTTTCCCAAAGTTGATAAGTCTCTCTCCAGCTCATTTCAATTCACCCTTTACATAATTAGTAGTCTTTTATTTTTCGTTAACGCTTCCCTTATAAGTATACCATTTCTTATTCATCCTAGCACACATTTCAATTCAAATAATCGGTTGACCTTTTTTTGATTTAGTAACCATTTTAATTACAAAAGAATAATCTACACTAATAAAGTTTATTTGTATAAAAAAAGAAACAAGATTTCTCTTGTTTCTTTCTTTACTACTATTTAAATCTATTTTTCTTTTCTATTAGTTTGAAGTAATCGCTTTTGCTTCTAAGCTTTCTTTCAGTTTCTCAACATAGTGGAAAACGGCATTCCCTGCTAAACTGCCGTCACCAACAGCTGTTGCAACTTGACGTAAAGGAGTTAAACGAACATCTCCAATAGCAAAAATTCCAGGTTGTGAAGTCTCCATTGTTTCATTAGTTGGAATCCAACCTTCTTCATCCGTAATCCCTAAGTCTCTAAATTTATCTGTGTTTGGCAAAATACCTACATAAATAAATGCGCCATCTGCAGGAAATTCTTTGACTTCACTTGTATGAACGTTTCTAACTTTGACACCTGTTACTTTGTTGTCATCACCATAAATATTTTCTACGGTAGAATCCCAAATGAAATCAACTTTTTCATTCTTAAAGGCTCTATCTTGAAGAATTTTTTGAGCTCTTAGCTCATCGCGACGGTGAATAATCGTAACTTTTTTAGCAAATTGAGTTAAATAGGTTCCTTCTTCAACAGCCGAGTCTCCTCCGCCAACAACTACTAACTCTTTATTACGGAAAAAGGCCCCATCACAAACGGCACAGTAAGAGACACCGCGACCGTTGTATTCATTTTCGCCACCAACATTTAATTTACGGTGTTCTGCACCTGTTGCAATAATGATCGAGCGTGTTTTAAAGACTTTTTTTCCAGCAATAATTGTTTTGTATTCTGTTCCTTGTTGAATTTCTTTAACATCAGCATACGCATACTCTGCTCCAAATTGTTTAGAACCTTCAAACATCTTTTCAGACAACTCTGGTCCTACGATACTATTAAATCCAGGATAATTTTCAATTTCTGCTGTATTGATCATTTGTCCGCCGGGTACTCCACGTTCCAACATCAGCGTAGATAAATTAGATCTTGAAGCATACAAAGCAGCTGTCATTCCTGCTGGGCCGCTTCCAATAACAACAACATCATAAATTTTTTCTTCTGTTTCCATTATAAAACCCCTCTTTTTCCTTAATCGTTTCATCTTACTGTACACCTTTTTGCCAAGAATCGCTATATATTTGCTTACAAATTAGAAGTGAATGAATAATTATTCTAAAATTCGTTTAATTCCATTTTTAGTGTCTCTTGCAACTCAGATGCTTCGTCAACAAAGTCACCGTCTGGATCCAGAGTCAGGTATTGTTCTACTAATATCAATGACTGTTCTAAATCTTCTAAAAAAGCATAGTTATTGGCTTGGAAATAGTAGGCTTCTGCAAAAATATCGCCACTGTTTTTAATTAGTTCATCTAATATTTCGATTGATTCATCGTATTCACCAGTATGTTGATAACAAATAGCTAATTGGCAAGAGGCGAAAATACTTTCCTCTTCATTTTTTGATAAGGTTACTGCTCGTGAGAAGTATTTTTTTGCACGATCCATTTCATTTTTTTGAAATGCAGCAATTCCACGCTTAAAATAAAATTCACTTGTTGGAATAACTTCTATAATCGTCGCCTTTTGATTTTCAATTTCAGACATATGCAATCCTCCTCTAAAGTAACATTTACTAACCAGTATAGCATATAGGTGGTATTTTTAATAGGTCTTGTTCAAGCCAAAAAACTACAAAGAGGGGAACAATTTCTCGTTCACCTCTTTGTAGTTTAGCTAGTGTAGATTATTCAGCTTCTAATTTTTTACCTAGTTCAATAATGTATTCATTTAAAGAATCTTTTATCTCTGGATGTTTCAAACCGTATTGAATGCTTGTTTTCAAGAAACCAAATTTATCTCCAACATCATAACGGGTTCCTTTAAACTCATGTGCAAAAACACGTTGCGTTTTATTTAGAGTATCGATTGCATCCGTTAGTTGAATTTCATTTCCAGCACCTGGTTCTTGCGTTTCTAAAATATCAAAAATTTCAGGAGTTAGTAAGTAACGTCCAATGATCGCTAAATCACTTGGTGCATCTTCTGGATTTGGTTTTTCAACAAAACGACGAACATTATAGGTTGTTTCATCTACTTGTCCTTCTACATCAATGATTCCATATTTAGAGGTTTCTTCATGAGGTACTTTCATTACAGCAATGTTTGATGCATGGGTTTTGTCGTATCCGTTAATCAGTTGTTTGGTTAGCGGAACTTCATCTTCCATTAAGTCATCTCCAAGCATAACAACAAATGGTTCATTTCCAACAAATGCTTTAGCCTGTAAGACTGCATCACCTAAACCTTTTGGATACGATTGACGAACAAAAAATAAATTTAAACCGGTTGTTTCTTCAACTAATTCTAAAAGTTCCATTTTCCCTTTAGATTTTAGATTAGCTTCCAGTTCTGGATTTGAGTCAAAGTGATCTTCAATAGGGCGTTTGCTTTTCCCAGTTACAATTAAAATATCCTCAATACCTGAATTAATTGCTTCTTCTACAATAAACTGAATCGTTGGTTTGTCTACAATTGGCAGCATTTCTTTAGCCATAGCTTTTGTTGCTGGTAAAAATCGTGTTCCTAATCCTGCTGCGGGGATAATTGCTTTACGTACTTTTTGCATGTCTTTTATTCCTCCAATTGATTTAGATAATGGGTATTTCTTTCCTTATGCTTCTGATTTTCCTTCTCGTTGCATCAATGAGACGATAATATCTTCCACTTTAGCTCCATTATACAATACTTCGTAAATTGCTGCAGTGATTGGCATCTCAATCCCTTTTTCCTGAGCTAACTCATAGGCTGCTTTAGTGGTTGCAATTCCTTCTACAACCATTCCCATACTTTCAAGGACTTCTTTCAAACTGTTTCCTTTACCTAACATGTGACCAGCTCGCCAGTTTCTAGAATGAATACTTGTACAAGTGACAATTAAATCACCTACACCGCTCAATCCAAGAAAAGTAATTGGGTCTGCGCCAAAAGCTACTCCTAAACGACTTATCTCAGCTAATCCTCTAGTCATTAAAGCAGCCTTTGCATTATCGCCATAACCTAATCCTTGAAGTGCTCCGGCTCCTACGGCAATAATATTTTTTAAAGCTGCGCCCAATTCAACACCGATAATATCATCGTTGGTATAAATTCTAAAATAATCATTCATAAATAATTCTTGGACAATTTTAGCCACGTCTTTATTTGTTGAAGCTGCAGTTATGGTTGTTAAATCTTTAAGTGCAACTTCTTCCGCATGGCTAGGACCCGATAAAGCTACTACCGCTTGGCGTTTGCTTTCGGAAATTTCTTCTTCTAAAATTTCTGAAATACGTTTGTGGCTCTCTTGCTCTAGCCCTTTACTGGCATGAACAATGACCGTTGACTTAGTTAAAAATGGTTCAACTTTCTTAGCGACTTCACGAATGGCTTTGGTTGGAACCACAAAAACAATCACTTCAGCATCTTTGATTGCTTCTTCAATATGATGTGTTGCTTTAATGCTGTCAGCTAAAACAACTGACGGCAGATAAAATTTATTGGTGTGTTTACGATTGATTTCATCTGCTTGTTTTGCTTTATGACTCCATATGCGAACATCATTTCCATTTTCTTCTAATACCATTGCTAAAGCAGTTCCCCAAGAACCAGCTCCTAAAACGGCTACTTTCTTTGACATTTTACTCAAGCTCCTTTATTTCTGCTGTTTCTTTTCTGATTTATTCATCCCATCTAAATAGTACGGAATAGGCGGATAATCTCTTCTTCTGTAAACCCATAGGCTGAGTGCTCCTATAAATAAAACAACAGATAAAGCTTGCGACACACGAATAAAATCAAAAATCCATAAGCTGTCTGTTCTAAGACCTTCAATAAAGAAACGTCCAAGAGAATACCATAGTACATAACTCAATGCCACTTCACCTTGTCTAAATAAATGCTTCTTATTTCGCAAGATAACAATTAGTACAAAACCAACTAAACTCCATAAAGACTCATATAAAAAAGTAGGTTGGTAGTACACGCCATTAATTTCCATTTGCTTGATAATAAATTCAGGCAAAAATAGATTTTCTAAAAACGATCTCGTTACTTCTCCTCCATGGGCTTCTTGATTCATAAAATTGCCCCAACGTCCAATTGCTTGAGCTAGCAATACGCTTGGTGCTAAAATATCCAACATTAACCAAAGTGGAATCCCATGTTTCTTTGTGTACCAGTAGACGGTTAACCCTCCGGCAATCAAGCCACCATAAATCGCTATACCGCCATTCCAAATTGCTATGATTTCACCAGGATTTTGAAGATAGTAATCTAATTCAAATACCACATAATACAAACGTGCTCCAATGAAAGCTATCGGGAGCGCCCAAAGAGCCATATCCACGATATGTTCTCCATCAATTCCTCTTTTTTCAGCTTCTCGCGTACTTAAAAAAATTGCTACAAATATTGCTGCAGCGATAATGATACCGTACCAATATACATCAAGTGGTCCTAATGAAAAGGCAATTGGATTAATTGCTCCTAACAGATTGCTCATATTTCAATCTCCAATCTTACTGTTCAGTTGAATTTTTTTTGATTAATTTTTCTAAATTGCGTTCGAATGTTTCGGTAGCATTGTATCCCATGATTTTTGCTCTAGTATTCATTGCTGCACTTTCAATAATGATCGCTAAATTACGTCCCGTTCTAACTGGAATCGAAATTTTAGGAACGTCAACATTTAAAATACGCTGTTTTTCTTCTCCACTACCTAATCGATCATACGTTTTTTCTTTATCCCAAAGTTCTAAATTAACCACTAAATTAACGACTTTACTTAAACGGATTGATCCAACTCCAAATAGATTTACGACATCTATGATACCTATTCCACGAATCTCCATTAGATGACTTAAAATTTCAGGTGGTTCACCTACGATTTTTTTATCATCGATCACATACAATTCAATGCGGTCATCGGCTACAAGTCTGTGGCCTCTTTTGATTAATTCCAATGCCGTTTCACTTTTACCTACTCCACTATCTCCAGTGATCATAACGCCCATTCCATAAATGTCTACTAGCACACCATGCATAGCAATACGCTCAGCTAATTCAGCTTCTAAGAAATTTGTTACATTGCTAGATAAACGTGTAGTTGATTGTGGGGATGAGAGTAAAGGAATGCTTTTTTCAGTTGTTGCTTGTACTAACTCTTTTGGAGGAGTCAGGCCTCTTGAAACAAGAAAAGCAGGTGTATCTGGTTGACACATTCTTCGCATCACAATTAACCGTTCGTCACTGGTCATTTGCTCAGAGAATGAAATTTCTGTTCTTCCGAATAATTGTATACGTTCTTGAGGATAATAATTAAAATAACCAGTAAGTTCAAGACCTGGCCGTGAAATATCATCTGTTAGAATTTTACGATCAAGAAATTCCTTCCCGTTATGTACTTCTAACTTCAGAGAGTCTACTAATTGTTTTACAGTTACACTTTTGGTCATAATTTTTTCTCCTCTGTTTAAAGATCTTTTTTTACTTTCATTTTTAATTGTTTGAAACGACTACATGATTCTCATTTTACCATTTTAATCCTTCTGTTTAAAGGAAATCGCAAGAAAACCTATTCAAATAATAAAAAGCTTCAACATTACTCATTCCTATAAGTTTAATTTTCTTTTAAAAACAAAAAATAGGCATAGGAAATGAAACGAACGTTCCATCTCCTATGCCTATCTGATTATTTTTCTAAAACGTGTTCAAAAAAAACAGACCCGGTATCCAGTCAGAAAACCCGGGTCTCAATATACTTTTTTACGTTACGCAATCACTTAGGCTGTCTTAATTGACTATTTAATAACATATTGACTAGCGACATCAAGATAGCCACAAGCATCGTTGCTCCAAATGATGAAAATTCAAATCCGCTCCCTACAATCGCAGCGGTCATACTTAACATAGCTGCGTTAATAACGATAGTGAACAGTCCAAGAGTTAAAAGAGTTATAGGTAAGGATAAGATAAACAAGATTGGCTTTACAGCCATATTCAAAATGGCCAAGACCAGGCTTGCTCCTAAAGCTACCCATATGCTTTCCACATAGAACATATTTTGCAAAAAACCAGCTAAGGCTAAGAAAATTAAGGCATTAACAATAATTTTTTGCCAGAATCTCACTAGAAGTCACTCCAGTCTTCCTCTTTAACTTTCTCAGCTTCTTTACGTGGTTCTTTTTTTTCTGGTCGATTATTTCCTGGTTTGAATCCATACGCACCTGTATTTTCTGAATTATTCGTTCTAGGAGCTTCCGGAATCACAATAGCTAGCACGATGTACAGAATAAACGGCGAACCGACTCCGATTAAAGTAGCTGCTCCATAAATAATACGGAGCATTGTTGGATCAAATCCAAAATATTCTGCGATACCAGCTAAGACACCGCTCACCATTTTATTGTCTCTTGATTTAGTCAATTTTTTCATTTTCATTCACCTCTCTGAGTTATCATACAGTTTAAACTAATTCATCTGCTTCTTTTAACAAAATGTTACCTGTTGTTGTTTCTAATTTTAACACTAATAGTTGCGTATCAGCTATTCTTCTAAACTCTAGAAGTTGACTTGTACGATCTTTTCTTTCTTTAAGCGTTTCAAGATTTGCAACTCTATTTTGGATCGTTCCTAAATTACTTTTTGCTTCTCCTTCTATACTATACTGTTTAGGAAAAGATACTTTTACACTTCCATTAACAGAAGAAGCTGCCATACGTGTTAAATCTTCACCTTCTAATGTAACCTTTACAGTACCATTGACCGTTGAAAGATTTCCACTCTTAATTTTACCATGTGCAACGATTCCACCATTAACACTTTTCACCATTAGATCTCTTACTGTGCTATCTAATACTGTAACTGTACCATTAACGCCATCAGTTTCCAACATGGTAGCCGTTAGATTTTGGAAAAAAACATTCCCATTTGTGCATTTAACATAGAAATCTTTTCCTTCGAAATCTTCAAATTTTACATTTCCATTCAAAAGGTTGATTGCGGTATGATCGTACACTCTTTCAGGAAGATAAAATACTAAGTCACAACGTATCCGTTTGTTTGGAACGTGGAATACCATTTTTTCATCGGTTACTTCCACCGTGCTCCGTTTTTCAAATGCTTCTAAAGGTGTAGCAGTGTCTAATTTACCATAAATTTTAACGTCAGCTTCAACTTTAATATCTTGGCTGTCCCAATTTTTAAATAGTACATTTCCGTTTGCAACTTTTACATCTAAAATAGATGCTGTGCTTTCAGGGTAATTAAATTCATGAGTAAATTTAGTTGTAGCTAAACCAGGTACACGAACATTAACATCTTTCCAGTCCATATTTTCCATCACTGTAGAGAACGTTTCTTTCATGAACTTACCAAATTGATTTCCAGTATCCACTACTTTTCCTGTTACTTGATTCAATGTTTCATTGGCTGTTTCTTTCCAATCTTCTGGTATCTCAAATTTTTCTGAAATTTGTTTCTTTTGAGTACCCCATTGTTTTCTTTTTACCGTTCTCAATTGATTTTCTAATTCAGCTTTTTCTTCTTCCAAATCTTTTAGCTGAATGTCTAACTCATTGATTTCATTTTTCATTTGTTTCATTTCAGGTGCCTTTTCAGGATGCAATTCATCCAAATCTTCTTTGGTTTCAAGTACCATTAATTTCTCTTGTACCATTCTAAGTTTAGTTTTAAGTGTAGCAATTTCTAGATTCTTTTCGTCTAATTTAACAGAATAAGAAGATGCTTCATTAGATAAACTTTCTAATATTTTTTCCAACTGATCACGATCTTTTTGTTCTTCAGCAGAGAACGCTTCGTCTTGAGCGGCTTCTTCTGATTTTAAAAACTCTGAATCAGTTTCTGTTTCTTCATTAAAAAATGGTGTTTCAGGTTTAGGTGGTGTAACTGCTTGCTCTTGCGTCTCTTGCGTATGAGCTTGTTCTTTTTTAATTGCTTCTTTACCTTCTTTTTTTGCTGCATTTTCTAGTAAAACTAAGGCTTCGTCAGTTGAGATGATTCCTTGTTTAACTAGTTCGAGTATTCTTTCTCTTTGTTTCATGGTCATTTCCTCCTCAAAATTTTCAATTCCTCTAATAGTGTTTGCCTGATAATGTTAAAAGTTAGTTGTATACTGTCTTTGTTGTTATCATTATTATGCGTCATCTAAGGAAATTTGTCATAGGACTTAAGTACGATTTTACTATCGTTACATAGTCTGAACAGGAGGTCAGTTTTCATGTTAAGTTTAACATGAAACAACTTGATTTAAAAAAGAAATACGTCAAAAAGGACGAATTCACCTGATTGATCTCAGTTGGATTCATCCTTTTGTTAATCAGCAATTATTTTTCCATCATTTTTTCGCGCTTCTTATCTCTTTTCAAGATTTCATTCAGGTATTGTCCAGTAAAACTTTTCTTGACCTTAGCAACTTCCTCTGGAGTTCCAGTAGCGATGATCGTACCTCCACCAGCTCCACCTTCTGGTCCTAAATCAATCACATAGTCCGCTGTTTTAATCACATCCAAATTGTGTTCAATAACTAAAACGGTGTTGCCAGCTTCAACTAATCGATTTAGCACAACTAATAGTCGTGCAATATCATCTGTATGCAATCCTGTCGTAGGCTCATCTAAGATGTAGAAGTTATCACCATTTGAACTTTTACGTAATTCACTAGCCAACTTCATTCGTTGCGCTTCCCCACCTGATAATGTGGTAGCCGGTTGTCCTAGAGTGACATACCCCAGTCCAACATCAATGATTGTTTGTAATTTTTTGCGAATTTTAGGAACATTTTCAAAAAAGACAACTGCTTCTTCTATTGTCATGTTCAGAACTTCAGAGATATTTTTCCCTTTGTATCTGACCTCTAATGTTTCTGAATTGTAACGTGTACCATGACAAATTTCACATGGTACGTAAACATCAGGAAGGAAATGCATTTCTATTTTTAAAATTCCATCTCCTCTACATGCTTCACAACGTCCACCTTTTACATTAAAGCTAAACCGTCCTTTTTTGTACCCTCTTATTTTAGCTTCATTTGTTTGGGCAAATAAGTCGCGCATATCATCAAATACACTTGTATACGTTGCTGGATTGCTTCGAGGTGTACGCCCTATTGGACTTTGGTCAATATCAATAACTTTTTCTAATCCTTTATGACCTTCTAACGATTTGTATTTCCCAGGTTTTTGTTTTGAACGATTTAAATCACGAGACAAGGTCTTTTTCAAAATAGAATTAACTAAAGAACTCTTACCAGATCCTGAAACACCCGTAACAGCTACAAAACGGCCTAGCGGAAAATCAACATTTACATTTTTTAAGTTGTTCTCAGCTGCTCCTTTAACGCGAATGACACCTTTATCTTCTGCCCTTCGTTCTTTAGGAACAGGTATGAATTTTTTCCCCGATAAGTAAGCACCTGTTAAGGAATTCTTATTATTAGCGACTTCTTCAGGTGTTCCGATGGCCATGATTTCTCCGCCTTTTTCACCCGCACCAGGACCTATATCAATCAAATAATCGGCAGCTCTCATAGTGTCTTCATCATGTTCAACAACAATCAGCGTGTTTCCTAAATCACGCATTTTTTGCAATGATTCAATAAGCCGATTGTTATCTCTTTGATGCAGCCCTATTGAAGGCTCGTCTAGTATATATAAAACACCCGACAAATTAGATCCAATCTGAGTTGCCAGGCGAATACGCTGTGCTTCTCCCCCAGATAAAGTACCGGCAGTTCGGCTTAGGGTTAAATAATTCAACCCAACATTCTTCAAGAAACTCAATCGATCGTTTACTTCTTTCAAGATAGGCTTTGCAATAATGACATCATGCTCAGATAGAGACAATTCTTCGAAAAATTGCATTGATTTTTCAATCGGATATTCACAAATTTCCCCAATATCTTTTCCAGCAACTTTTACAGATAATGCTTCTGGATTTAATCGTTTTCCACCGCAAGATTGGCAAGCCAATTCCGTCATGTACAACCTCATTTGGTCTCTTGTAAAATCACTGCTTGTTTCACGGTACCGTCTTTCAATATTCGTCAATACGCCCTCAAATGGGATGTCGACATCACGTACACCACCAAAATCATTTTTATAATGAAAATGGAATAATTCTCCTTTTGAACCTTTTAAAACAAATTCTTGTTCTTCTTCGGGCAATTCTTCAAATGGAATGGTCATATCAATGTTAAAATGTTTACAGGCTTGTTCCAACATTTGCGGATAATAATTTGAACTAATCGGATTCCATGGCAAAATAGCCCCGTCTTTTAACGATAAGCTTTTATCTGGCACAACTAAATCAACATCTACTTCTAATTTAACGCCTAGCCCATCACAATCGGGACAAGAACCAAATGGCGCATTAAATGAAAATAATCGAGGTTCTAATTCACCCACAGTGAACCCACAGTAAGGACATGCGTAATGCTCACTAAACAATACTTCTTCTTGACCCATGATATCTGCAATCGCATAGCCTTCTGCTAAGCGCAAAGCTGCTTCGAATGAATCGAATAAACGCGAACGAATGCCTTCTTTGACTACAATTCGATCAATAACAATTTCAATATCGTGCTTTTTATTTTTTTCCAACTCAATATCATCCGTAATATCGTACATTTCTTTGTTTACTCGTACACGAACGTAGCCTTCAGTTTTAACTTTATCAAAGACTTTCTTGTGCTGACCTCTTTTTCCAACAACTATAGGAGCTAGCAATTGGATTCTTGTACCCTCAGGATATTCTAGGACACGGTCCACCATTTGCTCAACAGACTGACTAGAAATCTCCGTACCATCATTTGGACAAATAGGATGACCAATACGAGCATACAACAATCTTAAGTAGTCATTAATCTCCGTTACCGTTCCTACTGTAGAGCGTGGATTTTTACTGGTTGTTTTTTGATCAATCGAGATAGCTGGACTTAATCCATCTATACTATCAACATCTGGTTTATCCATCTGACCAAGAAATTGTCGAGCATAAGCTGAAAGACTTTCAACATAACGTCTTTGTCCTTCAGCATATAAAGTATCGAAAGCTAAAGAACTTTTACCAGACCCTGATAATCCGGTCACAACTACTAGTTTGTCTCTTGGTATCGTTACATCAATGTTTTTTAGATTGTGTGAACGTGCGCCCTTGACGGTAATTTTATCATGTGCCATTTGCTTACTTCCTTTTTAGTTATTTTTTTACGCTTCTAATTTTAGTTTATAAGAATAGTTTAACGAAAACACAAAAAATAGGATAGCTACATGCATCCTACCTTTATCTTACTAGTTTATCATATTTTATTATTTTTGGCGAACATTTGTTCATCCCAGATTTTTGCTAGTCGCTTAATGAATCATTCACAATTCGTTGCGTTATTTTTTGTAATTGATCTTGATTTGTAAAATCCCCACTTAACAAGTCCGGAAGCACTTCCTTTAAAAAATAATGTGTACTCGCCAAATGTCTGAATTCTAAAATCGTTTTTAGAGATTCTTCATATATTTCAGTAAAAACTCGTTCCGGATTTCCTTTTTGAATTTCCCCAAAAGATTCATAAAGCAGATCAACTTTGTCTGAAACTGATAAAATTTGACCTTCTAAAGTTTCATCTTTTCCTTCTTTTAATCGTTCAAAATAAGCAGTTTGGAATTCTTTTGGAATTTCTTTTTTTATGAAGTTTTCCGTCATTGAATCTTCAACATCTGCTAACATTCCTCTTAGTTCAGGCGTCGCATATTTAACAGGCGTTTTAATATCTCCTATAAAAAGTTCTGTATAGTCATGATTGAGCGCTTTTTCATATAGTGCTCTCCAGTTGATTTCATTGCCTGCTTGTTCTTCTACAGTTCCTAGAAATTGTGCAATTTGAGTAACTTTAAACGAATGTGCTGCAACAGAATGGTCTTCATATTTAAACTTCCCTGGACAACGAAAGATGTTTTCTAAATCACTTAAACTTTTAATATACTGGTGCATCCCCATTTTACCTCATCCTCCATTTGTTAAATTTTTATTATCCTAACATAGAATACTTAAGAAAGCAAAAGACCTTGACAACTATATCTCTTATTCTAAACTAGATAAAAAAACGACTGGAATAATTATTCCAGTCGTTTTTGCTGATTAACTTATAGGACTATTTTTATTGTGAGTATTTAATTCAACAACTTTACCAGAATTCAGGTATACGATCCATTCAGAAATATTTGTTACATAATCCCCAATTCGTTCTAGGTATCCAGCTACAAGCATATAATCTGATCCACCCAACACAATTTCTGAATCAACTTTCATGTGTTCTATACAATCGTGGTGGATTTTTTTTGCATCCTTATCTACTGCTCGATCACTCAATGCTATTTGTTTAGCTTTTTCTGTATCAAAATTAACGTACGCATCTAAAACGCCTTGAACCATAACTTTTACTTTTTCAGACATTTCAGCAATTTCTGCTTCAACTTCATAGATACGTTTATTTCCTTTTACTCGAATAGTCGACTTTGCAATACTAACTGCGTGATCGCCCATTCTTTCAAGGTCAGCACAAGCTTTCATAACCGTGACAATTTTTCTTAAATCTGTTGTGACCGGTTGTTGTAGCGCAATCATTTCAAAACATTGCTTCTCTAACTCAACTTCGTGTCTGTTAATTTCCAAGTCTCCGTTAATCACTTCTTGAGCGAGCTCTTTATCATGATTTACAAAGGCTTTTACTGATTTATAAATTGCTTCGTTAACCATTTTTCCCATTTCAAAAAAATGAACGTGTAAATCATTTAATTCCTCTTCAAATACTCGTCTCACTTTCCATCACTCCTATACCATTTTCTTAATTATGCAATGAATTACCCAAAACGTCCAGAAATATAGTCTTCTGTTTCTTTTTGTTTAGGACTTGTAAAAATTTGTCTTGTTTCCCCATGTTCAATCAAGTGTCCATTTAAGAAAAATGCTGTATTATCAGATATTCTTGATGCTTGTTGCATATTGTGGGTAACGATTATCATGGTATAATCTTTTTTTAACTCTAATAACATATTTTCAATTTTTGCGCTCGAAATAGGATCTAGAGCACTTGTCGGCTCATCCAGTAGAATAACAGACGGTTCAATTGCTAATACTCGTGCGATACATACTCTTTGTTGTTGTCCACCTGAAAGTGAAAGAGCACTTTTATGCAATTTATCTTTCACATCTTCCCAAACTGCTGCTTTTTTTAGGCTTTCTTCCACAATGGCATCTATCTTAGCTTTGTCTTTCATTCCTGCAATTTTCAAACCATAAGCAACATTTTCATAGATTGAAAATGGAAAAGGATTCGGTTGTTGAAATACCATACCGACTTTTTTTCTTAATTCAACAGTATCCATTTTAGGACTGTATATTTCTTTATTTTCAAATTTTACGTTACCAGTAATCGTCACATTCGGAATCAAATCATTCATTCGATTTAAAGTTCTTAAAAAAGTAGATTTTCCGCAACCACTTGGTCCAATCAATGCTGTAATTTCCTTAGGCTTGAAGTCCAGCGAAACACCCTTTAGTGCCTCGTTATTTCCATAGTATAAATGAACGTCTTTAGATTCAATAATAAATTTTTCATTACTCACTCTTTTTCCTCCTACCCAAAATGACCAGATACATAATCTTCTGTTGCTTGAATTTTTGGACGAGTAAAAACTTTTCTCGTTTCATCATACTCAATCACGTTTCCAACATAAAAGAAAGCTGTGTAATCACTGATTCTTGAAGCTTGCTGCATATTGTGAGTAACGATAATAATTGAATAATCTTCTTTCAATTGCAGTAGCGTTTCTTCTACTTGACTAGTAGAAATTGGATCCAATGCACTAGCTGGTTCATCTAATAGTAAAATGTTCGGTTTAAGAGCAATCGCTCTTGCGATACATAAACGTTGCTGTTGTCCTCCAGATAAGGCCAAAGCACTTTTATTTAATTGATCTTTCACTTGATCCCATAAAGCAGCTTGTTTTAAACTAGTTTCCACTGCTTCATCTAACGTATTTTTGTCTTTGACTCCATGTCTTCTTAAAGCAAAGGCGATATTGTCATAAATCGATTTACTAAATGGATTAGGACGCTGGAATACCATTCCAATATTCTTACGCATTTCATATACATCGATATTTGAAGCATTTACATCAATACCTTCGTACATAATTTTCCCTGTTACTTTAGCCGATTCAATTTCATCATTCATCCGGTTTAGAGAACGCAAGTAAGTTGATTTTCCACATCCACTTGGTCCGATAAGCGAGGTAATTTTATTTTCTTCAAATTCTAATGAAACACCTTTGATTGCTTCATTATCTCCATACCATACATGTAAATCTTCGGTCGACAAATCGATCTTCGTACCGGGGGCCATTTTTAAAACATTTGTCTCTAAGTTAGCTTGATTGGGCATTCCATAAATCCTCCTTATCTAACTGAATCCTTACTTCTACAATTTAGTTCTTTTGCTAAGCAGAAGTAGCTTTCTTTTGAAGTTTTCTTCCTAGGTAACGAGCGACTAAATTAAATAATAATACTGCAATGATTAGAACAGCTGAAGCTCCTGCCGACACTTGTGCTCCATCGGGCATAACACCTTCACTGTTGATCTTCCAGATATGAACAGCCAATGTTTCAGCTGGTCTCATAATATTCAATGGACTTGTGATTGATTGTGGATTCCAGTTGGCAAAATCTAACGCTGGTGCGCTTTGTCCAGCTGTGTAAATCAATGCTGCTGCTTCACCAAAAATACGTCCTGCCGCTAAAATCATTCCTGTTAAAATACCAGGCAATGCTGCAGGTAAAATAATGCGAGTAACTGTTTCCCAACGAGATAATCCTAAAGCTAATCCAGCTTCTCTTTGAACACCGGGTATGGCTTGCAGTGAGTCTTCTATTGTTCGTGTTAACAATGGCAAGTTAAAGATCGTTAATGCAAGAGCACCAGAAAGGATCGAAAAGCCAAAATCAAATTGAATAACAAAGATTAAAAAGCCAAAAAGCCCAACAACTATAGAAGGCAATGAACTCAGTACTTCTATCGCTGTTCTGATGATATCCGTCAACCAATTTTGTTTTGCATATTCTGACAAATAAATAGCAGCGCCTAAAGCTAATGGTGCACTAATCAACATAGTCAAAAATAACAAGTAAAACGAGTTGAATAATTGAATTCCTATCCCGCCACCCACTTGAAACGATCTTGCAGGCTGAGTTAAAAACTCCCATGAAATTTGTGGTACACCTCGCCATAAAATAAAGGCTAGTAGGCTGAATAAAATAAGAACGATGAACATAGATAAAGCATATAAGACACCGACTGCGAATTTATCCCATTTTTTTGCATTCATTATTTTATAGCCCCTTTCTTACCGATCCAACGCGTTAAGATATTAAAGAATAGTGCCATAACCATTAGAATTAATGCTAGTGACCAAAGAACATTATTTTCTAATGTTCCCATTACTGTATTCCCCATGCTCATGGTCAATATACTTGTTAATGTTGAAGCCGGAGTAATTAAACTTGTAGGCATCAATGCAGCATTACCAATAACCATTTGAACAGCAAGAGCTTCTCCAAAGGCACGAGCCATTCCAAAAACAACAGCTGTCAACAATCCTGGCATTGCGCTTCTTAAAACAACTTTATAAATGGTTTGCCATCTTGTTGCACCCATAGCAAGAGAAGCTTCACGGTAATGTCTTGGTACAGAGTTTAAAGCATCCACTGCCATACTTGTTACAGTAGGTAAAATCATAACAAATAACACAAAAGTAGCAGATAAAATACCGAAACCAGTTCCTCCAAAAATAGAACGAACAAAAGGAACAACGACAGTCAGCCCAATAAATCCGTAAACTACAGATGGGATACCTACTAGTAATTCAACGACCGGCTGTAAAACTCTTTTCCCGGTAGATGGTGAAATTTCAGTCATAAAAATTGCTGCACCGATTGCAAATGGTGTCGCTAGTGCTGCCGAAAGCAATGTCACTAAAAATGACCCTGTAATCATTGGAAGTGCACCTACAAGAGGCAATCCGTCTTCACTAACATTTCCTGGATTCCAAACTGAACCAGTTAAAAAGTCCCAAAAAGAAACTCCATCAGTAAAGAAAGTAGAAAGACCTTTGCTCGTAACGAAATATAAGATCGACACAACTACAAGTACGATAATAGCGATACAAATAAAACTAACGGTTTTTCCTAATTTTTCCAGTCTACCTTTTTTTGAGTTTCCAAGTAATCTTGCTTGAATCTCTTCCAAAAGAAGCCCTCCTCTTATCTCAAATACAACAAGCTGAAAGACGGTTTTTCATATTGAAAGATCGTCTTCAGCTTCATGCTATCTTTTCTATCTCATTATTCATTTTAAATTAGTAATCTACTCTATAGGTACTGTATTTCCTTCAACATCTCGTTCAACTTCCATTTCACTAGTTGGAATATAGCCTAAAGCTCCAATCAATGAAGCTTGAATGTCGTCCGATAAAATGTAATCCAGAAATTCTTTTGTTAAACCAGTTGGTTCTCCATTCGTATACATGTGTTCATAAGACCAAATCGGCCATTCATTTGTTTTTACATTTTCATCTGTTGGTTCTACTCCATCTATTGATAAAGCGACCACATCATCGTTTACATATGAGAAAGCTACATAACTGATTGTTCCAGGGGTACTAGCAACAATTTGACGTACTGTCCCGCTTGATTCTTGCTCTTGTGTAATAATGCTGTTTTGACCTTCTTCTAAGACCCATTGTTCAAATGTAGCACGTGTTCCACTACCAGCTGCACGATTCAAAACCGTTATTGGCAAATCCTTACCGCCTAATTCTGACCAGTTCGTAATTTTCCCAGTAAAGATGTCTTGCAGTTCTTGTATACTAATATCAGTAACTCCAGTACCGGGGGTCACAATTGGTGTGATTCCAACAACAGCTACACGATGATCAACTAATTTAGAGGCATCAATGCCATCTTTTTCTTCAGCAAAAATATCTGAATTTCCAATATCTACTGCATCCGCAGCAATTTGGCTTAAGCCAGTTCCACTACCTCCGCCTTGAACGTTAATAAATTTCCCAACATTTTCAGAACTGAATTGTTCGCCAGCAGCTTCTACAAGGGGTTGTAAAGCAGATGACCCAACTGCAGTAATCGATTCTTCTTCTACTACAGGTCCACATGCTGTTAGAATAAATCCAAATGCAATGATCAACAGAAATCGACTATTTATTAATTTCATTTTATACCTCCTAGGTATTTACCTAAATTACATACTTCTTAATAATAACGTACTATTGTAAAAATTAAATAGCGTAATTGTAAATTTTGTGTAAAGGCACAATGTACCTTATTATCATTCTAGCTTTTTTAAATTAAAAGAGCAAAGAAAAAAGCGTTAGCTAGAGTTTTATCTCTGGTCTACGCTTTTTTTCTTTGCTTCTCTAATTTACTTGCCAAAAAATCAAATGAGAGATTTTTTATCTCTCTCCAATTTAAATCCACTTAATTTTTATAGAAAGCAGCTTAAACTATTTCTTTTTATCGTTTACTGGTATTCAACTCTACAACTTTACCCGTTTTTAAATAAACGATCCATTCACAGATATTTGTAACATAATCACCGATACGCTTTAAATATCTTGCAGCCAACATGTAATCAGTCGCCCCTAAAATCAATTCAGGATCTGCTTTCATTTCATCAATACATTGCTGATAAATGCCATAAAAATCCTGATCAATATCGTTAATAGCTGTTGATAAATTCTTTGCTTTGTTGGCATCTTCCTTGATATAAGCTTCTAGCACACCTTCAACCATTACTTTTACTTTCTCTGAAAGCTCTGCTATATCAGCTTCAATTTTCGGAACACGTTTTGTACCTTTAACTCGAATAGCAGCTTTTGCCACACTTACTGCGTGATCTCCCATTCTTTCTAAATCAGCACTAGCTTTCATAACCGTTACTATTTTACGTAAATCACTTGTAACCGGCTGTTGCAATGCAATTAACTCAAAACATTTTTTTTCTAATTCAGTTTCACGTGCGTTGATCATAATATCGTTATCGATCACTTGCTGGGCAAGTTCTTTGTCATGATTAGTAAATGCTTTGACTGACTTGTAAACAGCTTCATTAACCATCATACCCATCTCCGAAAAATGAACATGTAAATTTTCCAGATCTTCTTCGTATACTTTTCTCAAATCATTTCCTCCAATTCTTATTAAAATGGTTAACCAAAACGTCCTGAGATATAATCTTCTGTTTGCTTTTGTTGAGGATTTGTAAATATTTTTCTTGTTTCACCAGTTTCGACAATTTTTCCATTTAAGAAAAATGCGGTTCTATCTGATACACGAGAAGCCTGTTGCATATTGTGTGTAACCATTACAATGGTATAATTTTCTTTCAAAACTGTAACTAACTCTTCTATTTTAGCAGTCGAAATGGGATCTAATGCACTTGTAGGTTCATCCATCAGTAAGATCTCAGGTTCAACAGCTAACGCACGTGCAATACAAATTCTTTGTTGTTGTCCACCTGATAAAGACAACGCATTTTTTTTCAAATCATTTTTTACTTCTTCCCAAATGGCTGCTCCTCGAAGACTTTTTTCAACTAAAGCATCTAATACTTTTTTATCTTTGATCCCATGTGTTCTTGGACCATAAGCAATATTATCGTAAATACTCATCGGAAATGGATTTGGTTGTTGAAAAACCATACCAACCTTTTTACGCAACTCATTGACATCAAAGTCTTTTTTATAGATGTTTTCTTCATCTAATAAGATTGACCCTTCTATCTTACAACCCTCAATCAAATCATTCATTCGATTTAAACTCTTGATCAATGTTGATTTGCCACATCCAGACGGCCCGATGAAAGCTGTAATTTGATTTTTAGGAATTTCTAAATTCACATTGTGCAAGGCTTGAAACTCACCATAAAATAAATCCATGTTTTTAATACTTAATTTACTCATTATTTTGTCCCCTTTGTCAGTCTATTACTCAAAAATGTTGACAAACCATTAATAATTAAAACAAATAAGATCAGAACAACTCCTGTTGCATAGGATTCATTTACATGCATTCCTTCACTTGATAGAACATACATGTGCAAAGCCAATGTTCTTCCTGATGAAAATAAGCTGTCTGGTAAATTTGTTGAGCTTCCGAGCGTATACAATAATGCAGCTGTTTCACCAACAACTCGTCCGCTTGCAAGTATAACTCCTGATAAAATTCCAGGCATTGAAACGGGTAATATCACTCTAAAAATGGTTCTTAATTTTCCTGCTCCTAAAGCAAAGCTCGCTTCTCGTAAAGAGTCATTTACTGATAGCAGTGCTTCTTCCGTGGAACGAATAATCAATGGTAAAACCATTATTACCGAAGTTAGCACACCTGCTAAAACGGAATATTGAAAATTTAAGAAAGTAACAAAAAATAACATTCCAAAAAGACCATATACAATTGACGGAACAGCTGCTAAAGTATCCGTTGCAATACGAATAACTTCAACGACTTTATTTCCTTTTTGAGCATATTCTACTAAATAAAACCCTGTAAACACACCCAGAGGAGTAGCAATCAATAGAGTCATACCCACTACAATAAGAGTTGTAATTAGAGACGGCATCAATGAAACATTATCTGTTGTGTATTTCCAAGCAAACATTTCCGGAGTGATATACGGTATCCCTTTGGCTAAAATGAATGCTACGATGTAAAACAGGGAACCAAAGGTTATGGCTGCTGCTAAATAAATTAAACCTCTCATTAATTTACTGGCCATGATTATCTAGCCCCCTTTTTCTTAATGATTAAGAAAGTGCCATTAATGATTAAAATAAACACAAACAATACTACTGCCGTTGCAATAAGTGCTTCTCTGTGCGAACCACTCGCGTAGGCCATTTCCAATACAATGTTCGTTGTTAATGTACGAACACCTAATGTTAAACTTTCTGGCATAATGGGTTGGTTTCCAGCGATTAAAACGACAGCCATAGTCTCTCCAATTGCACGTCCAATTCCTAAAATAACTGAGGAAATGATTCCAGACTTAGCAGCAGGTACAACTACTTTCATAACTGAGCGTTCGTGCGTTGCGCCTAAAGCCATACTCCCAGTATAATAGCTTCCAGGAACAGCTCGTATAGATGATTCTGACAACCCGATAATCGTTGGTAAAATCATGATTCCAAGCAAAATGATAGCTGTCAGCATGTTCATACCCGTACCGCCAACTAGATTACGCATGATTGGTACAATAGCTTGTAATGCAAAGAATCCATAAACGATAGAAGGAATAGCTGCCATTAAGTTAACAGCCGGCTTTAGAATTTTGTACAACCAAGCTGGACAAAACTTTGCCATAAAGATAGACGTTAAAATTCCAATTGGTACCCCAACAATGATTGCTCCGGCTGTTACAGCTAAAGATCCCATGATCATTGGCAATATCCCAAATGAGGCAGGGGTATTAGAAGGTGCCCATTTTTGACCAAATAAGAAATCAAAAACTCCATATTCAACCATGAATGGGACACCGCCTGCAAAAATAAAGATACAGATTAAAATGATAGCTAAGACTGATGTCAGTGCAGATACAAAAAAGACACCTTTCATAAATCCATCTAGTTTTTTCGTCTTCATATTGATCTCCTTTAACTTAAAACAGAATAAATCATCCATAAACACATTCTTTTTCAATTGTATTTATGGATAATTGTAAATTTTTTTACCTACTTTTATCCCCATATATGAAAAACCAGCCTATCTTGATGGATACAAGCTGATAGGCTGGATTCATTTGTCAATTTCCCAATTGACTGAAACTCACTTCATAAAAATAACCAGAATCTCTCTGGTTATTTTTATGTTTTACCTAGTTATTATTTAGCAATTTCATCCCAAGTTGTTACTTCGCCTGTAAAGATCTGTTTTACTTGTTCCATTGTTAAATCTTCCACAGAATTTTCATTGTTAACAATTACAGCGATACCATCAATAGCAAGTGGTTCAGCTGTTAGAACTTCTAATTCTTCATCTTTTAATTCGCGAGAAGCCATTCCAATATCAGCCGACCCGTCCATTGCAGCAGTCATACCAGCAGAAGAACCGTTTGATGTAACATCGATTGTAACTTCTGGGTTAAGAGCTGTATATTCTTCAACTAGAACTTCCATTACTGGTGTTACTGAAGTTGAACCAACAATACTGATATTTCCAGTCATATCTTCAGCTGCTTCATATGCTGGCGCATCTGTTACTGCTTCAACGTATCCTTCACCTACAACAATTTCTTGTCCTTCAGCACTCATAATGTATGTCCAGAAATCTTGAGCAACTTCACTTAATTCTCCATTGTAAGCAATATTGAATGGACGAGAAATAGCATATGAACCATCTTGTACGGTTTCAGGAGTTGCTTCTACGCCTTCAATGTTCACACCTTTAATACTGTCATCTAATGACCCTAAAGAGATGTACCCGATTGATGCTGGGTCTCCAGCTACTGTTGTCATAACACCACTCGTACTATTTTGAATAGTCGCTCCAGAATACGTGTTATCTGTTTCAGTATCGCCATCTTCAACTAGTACACCTGTGATTTCAGTAAATGCTCCACGAGTACCAGAACCATCTTCACGTGAAATAACATTGATTGTCTGAGTTGTGTCAAATTCTTCCGTGTTTTCTGATGAACCTGCAGAATCTGATTCTGCTCCACAAGCTGCTAATGTTAAGCCTAGGCCTAAAGTTAAAGTTATTTTTGATAGTTTTGTAATAGTCATTTTACCCATCCTTTTAGTATTAGTGTTGGACATCCATACCCCTCGTCCACATACATATCTTAACGAATGAATATTAATTTTAATCTCGCTTTATGTAATGTTTTTGTAGATTATTGTAAAGAGTATTAACTTTGTGTAAAGTTCGCTTTCTCTGCCTATCGATATAAGGTCTCTACTTTTATTAGTGGTTGTTGAAATTCGTTCAAACATTTGTTAAACAAGTAAAAAAGCCTCGAGATTTACTCAAGGCTTTTTTTACTACCATTTAATTTAATGATGCATTGTCCATTGCATGTAACTAGTTATTTTGGTTGGATAGGCAGTCTCACAATGAATGTTGTTCCTAACCCAAGTTTGCTTTTAACAGTAATCGATCCATTCAAGTTCTCCACTAAATACTTCACGATCGATAATCCTAGTCCTGTTCCGCCAGAATTACGACTACGAGCTTTATCCACTCGATAAAAGCGTTCAAAGATTCGATCTTGTTCATCTTCAGGTATTCCTATTCCATTATCTGAAACCAAGATAACCGCTTGATTCTTTTCTTTTCTTATAGTAACCGTTACTTCTCCGCTCTCTTGAGTATAAACAACTGCATTATTAATGAGATTAGCCAATATTTGCTTTAATCGACTACTGTCTACTGTAATAAATAAAGTGTCTTCTTCAACTAAGTTTAGTTTCATCTCTTTTTCATCTGCTGTTTGTTTCACGAGTTGAAAGGTAGATAAGACTGCTTCGGTAAGATTGACTTCTTGCATGTTCATAGGAACTTGTTTTTGTTCCAGTTTCGACAACTCTAGAATATCGTTTACTAAAAAATCTAAACGACTACTTTCAGCCAGCATAATTTCTAAAAATTGTTTCAATACTTCTTTGTCTTCCATTGCTCCGTCCAACAATGTTTCTGAGAAACCTTTAAGGGCTGTAACAGGAGTCTTTAATTCATGTGAAGCATTGGTTACAAAATCTGTCCGGACTTTTTCAAGCCTTCTAATTTCTGTAATGTCATACAATAAAACAATTAAATTTTGCTCTCCTGGTTCTTTCCCGTCAATTGGAACAATATTTGCGTCAACAATTTTATCTTTGGGATAGTAAAAGTAAATTTCATCATTTTGTTTTTCATTTTGCTGATAAGCTATTTCAATCAAGTGGCTTAATCCATAGCTTTTCGTTGCTTCAACATAAGAATTTCCAACAAGTTTAGTGACATCTTCCCCTAGAATAACACTCATAGCAGGATTCACCATTTTTATGGTTCGATGTTCATCTATCAGCATCACACCAATAACCAAATGATTGATCAATTCATAAAGTCTTTTGTCATTTTGCTCGATTTCTTGTGTTTGTTCTTCTAAACTTGTTGCTAGTTCATTTATCGTTTGCCCTAAATCGGCCACCTCACCATATGCATTCCCATTATATCTGACTTCATACTGTTTATCTGAAAGACTTTTAGCAACAGTCATAATATCATTAATGGGTTTTGCTATACGTTTTGTTATAATTAGTGTAATCAAGGTCGTTAAAATAAGAGCTAATAAACTAAACAGCAACAGAGAATTTTTTATTTGTTCACTAATTTGATTGATTTCAGCTACTGGTCTAGATAAACGCAAGACCCCTACTAATTCATTCTGTTCGCTCAGCAAAGGTACTGCAACATAATACAACGTTTCATTGGTACTTTCACTATTCCTGGCTGAAACACCTACTTCATCTCCAGCTAACACCGCTTTAAATTCCTCACGATTACTATGATTTTCCAACGTTTCTTTATTTGTTGCTGAATCAAAGACGACAACACCAGAAAGATCAATGATCGTTAATCTTTCATCTGACTGCTTCTCAAGTGCTGTTGCCTCATTTGTTGCAGCTTCCAAATTTGTTGGATCATCAGCATTCATAGGAAGTAAGCTTGCTATTGTTTTAGCTTGTTTGATTAACTCTTCTTCTTGACTGTTACTAGCATAATCTTGTAGTAAATTAATCGAGAAAAGACCAATAGATAAACTAAAAATAGTGAATATCGCAATGAATATAGCTAAGATTCGAAATTGAAGTTTCCTCATTTTTTTGGAGCCTCAAATTTATAGCCAAAACCTCTTACTGTTCGAATATAAGCAGGATTTTTTGTGTCTACTTCTATTTTTTCTCTTAAGTGACTAATGTGAACATCAACAATTCGGGTTTCACCTGCATAATCAAAGTTCCATATTGCATCCAACAATTGTTCTCTGCTGAGAATCCGATTGATTCGTTTGATCATATACATCAGTAATTCAAATTCTTTAGGAGTAACATCTATCTTTTCTCCTCTTACAATCACTTCATACTGGCTAGGATCTATTTGGATATCTCCTACTTTAATCAATTCATCCTGTTCTGCTGTATTATTAGCTTCTTTTAAAGCTTCTTCCACATTGCTCTTACTGCTCATTCGTCTCATAATAGCTTTCATTCTTGCAAGTACTTCACGCGGACTAAATGGTTTGGTCATATAATCATCTGCACCTAATTCAAGACCGATAATTTTTTCAAGTTCATCATCTTTAGCTGTTAGCATCATAATTGGCGCTTCAATTTTTTCTTGTCGCAATTTTTTGCAGATATCCATTCCGCCCATTGACGGAAGCATTAAATCTAAAATAATAAAATCATACGGGTGAGCTACAGCCATTTCGTATCCTTCTAAACCATCCAAAGCTGTATCTACTTGATAACCCTCTTTTTCCAGATTAAAAGCTAACAATGTTAAAATAGATTGTTCATCATCGACAATTAATACTTTTTTCATTTTATCCCGCCTATATTGATATTTTTAATTTTCCCCTCGTGCTTTAACCTACTTTTCTAAGATCACTACGCCAATTTCATGAGGAGAGTCTGCATAAATAGCTGTTTCAGTTAAACGAAGTTCACCATCTACACCTCTAACTTTCAAATGACAATAGACACTGTTCTTTGATAATGCTTGATAAAAGTCAGATTCAGTTTCAATAGGCAAATTGTTGCAATAAACAATTGTGTCTCCAACGACTAAATTCATTTTTTCCGCTGGCGTATCTGGACGAATACCAATAATTTTTATCCCATTTTCAGCTGGTCCAAAAAGGACACTCCAATTTTTTTCTCGTTTACGATGACGATATAATACAATCCCTCCACCAATAATCAAGAACACAAATCCAAAAATTGGAGCATAAGGAATCCAAATGGAAGCTATGGCAATCATTACTGCCACTCCTGTTATGACTACTAAATCATTAACTAACTTGGAAACAGCAGCTTTTGGCACTTGAGATTGGATAGTGAATTGAAAACCAATTAAAATCGGCAACCAAAAGAAAGAATACAATTCGTTTCCGATTGAAAAGACTGGCCACCAGCTAAAGAATGCTTGAAAACCTTCACCTGGAACAACTAATAACAATGGCATGACCCAAAAAGGTTTTATCGGATATTTCGCAATCCGTTTTCCGCGTTTTGTTTTTAAAAAGCGGGCAGATAAATGAGTATTCGCTTTTCTTTTAATGGTAACAATAGAAGCCCCTAATAAAAGAATAAGAATAATAAAGCTATTCATAAATAATGGCATACCAATAAATTCGCTTTGACTTAAAGGCTGGTACCAGTTATTCGGTATAAAAGAAAAATCAAGACTGTCTAAAACTAATGGTAGTCCTAAAAGAATTAATGAACTTATTGAAACTGTAAATATCGGATGAACAAATCGATAACCAACAACCAAGCTCAGAATTGTTACAATTTGATACACAATAATCCAGTCCATTGTAACTGGAATACCAACAACGGTTAAAAGTATTGAACCAATCAACCCAGAAAGAAGCCCTAAAAGTAAATAATTTTTAATTTCGTACAATGTATTATAAACAGCTACACGATGATTACTTCTTTCATGGTTGATCCGACGGTGACTTGTCCAAATTGCAAAAACTAAACCCACTAAAAATGTAGGTTGGATAAAAAACAGCACTAGCGCAATTAAAAAATTTGCTGCCATTTGCATCTACTCCTTCTCTTCTTTTCTATTTTATCAAACTAAATCAATATAATCATGAATTTATCTATTTCTAAATATAGTTTACATGATTTTTACAATAAAAAGCAGTTTATACCCTATATTTCTTTTTTTATCTAAAAAAAAACCAATCACTAACACGATGTTAGCGATTGGTTTAAAACGTTTTTGGGAAACGGTCAGAATAAAATTCTGTATTTTATTAAGTGATTAGTTTATACGGCCAAAACCAACTAGGTATTGAGCCCAATAAGCTTGACTAATCGTTGCAACTGAAACACCTTTTGAAGATTGTGAACCAATGAATTGATTGTTTCCAAGATAGATAGCTACATGATCAATACTTCCTGTTTGGTTAAAGAATACTAAATCACCAGGTTGTGCTTCAGATTGCGAAATCTTTGTTGAAGCTGCATATTGAGCACCTGCTGTACGTGGAAGATTGATACCAGCTGCTGCAAATGCATAGCTAGTAAAACCAGAACAGTCAAAACCGCTGGTAGTTGTTCCACCATAAAGATACGGTGTTCCAAGAACCCCATAGGCTGCATTTTTGATTGTTGCCCATGAACCATTTGAAGAAGTTGCAGCGGTTGTTGAAGCTGCTTTTTTTGTTTCAACTGGTTTAGCTGTTAATTCTGAAGCTTCATTTGCTTTGCTTTCAGAACTTACTAGTTCAACTGTTTCTGAATTAGTATTTTTAACAGAAGACGTTGTTTTAACAAGTGCTAGTTCTTCTGCACCTTTTTCAGCTGCTGCTTTAACAGCTAGAAATTTTTCTTTTTCATTTGTAACAATAGATTTTTCAGCAGCAATAGATGCAACAACTGCTTCTTTTTCTAATTTTTGTTGTTCCAAATCAGTCTTAGAAGCCTCTAATTTTGCAGCCAATAAAGTTTGCTCTTCAGCTTTTTTTTCAGTCTCTTTTTGTTTTGAAGCTACAGCTTCTTTATCAGTTGCTTGAGCTTTTACTAAATCTTGATTTGCAGATACAATTTGGGAAACGACATCAGCGCGTCCAATAATATCAGCAATTGAGTCAGCATTTAGTACAAAATCCACATAATTTTGATTATCTCCATCAACTTGTACAGAGCGTACTTGATCTTGTAATTTAGCTTCGCGTTGCTCAATAGCAGTAGTCAAATCAGAAACTTCCGTTTCCAATTCTTTTAAACTTGTTTGTGTTTCTTTCATTTCAGCCATCAATGATTCCGCATTATTTTCGTTATCAGTGATGGTTGCTGTAATGGTTGCTAATTGAGATTCTGCTGAAGCTTCTTTCTTTTCAAGATCAACCAATTTTTCTGTAGATGTTTGGATATCCTCATCTGTACTTGCAAATGCTGTCATAGGTGCAACATAGGTTGAAAAACCCAATGCTGCAACTAATGCTATATTAATGAACTTTTTATTCAATTTTGTATCCCCCGTTTTCCCAAATAGTTTAGTTTTTGTCTTTAGTTAAAATAATTATACTTTCAAGAATTTTCTAATTGACATGAATGATCCGATTGCACCGATAATAATTCCAATTGCCAACATTAATCCGCCAACTTGGTATAAGAATGGATTTGGTGTTAGAAGTGCAAAGTACGTACCAGCTAAGAAATCTGTTAATACATCAAATGATGCAATGTATACAAAACTCAAAATCGTTACTGGTATGATTGCACCAATCAGTCCTATTAAAGCTCCTTCTATTAAGAAAGGCCATCTGATATACCAATTTGTTGCACCGACTAATTTCATAATTTCAATCTCAGTACGGCGTGAAAAAATCGTAATTCGAATCGTATTTGAAATTAAAAATACAGCTGTCAGGATCAAAGCTACAATGACCACCGCTCCAACATTACGAACCGTATTCATCGTTTTAAATAAGTTATCTGCAGTTGCTCCACCATAATTGACTTGAGTGACATAATCTAACTCTTCAATCTGTTTTGCAACAGGTGCTGTATTTTCTGGAGCATCTGTATTCACAATATATACATCATATAAAGGATTATCGTCTCCATCAAATAAATTAAATTCATCACCATAACTGCCGACTACTTGCTCTAATTCATCTTCACGACTTGAAAATTCAACCGACTCCACATTATCAAGCGTTTCTAATTCTGATTGTAATTGTTTTTGTTGTTCTTCATTTGCGGCTAAATCAATATACACTCTAACACTTACATCATTTTCAATATCAGTAGCTAGCTTGTTTACGTTCATCAACATAGCAATAAATGATCCAACTAATAGTAGAGTTACTGTTACAGCACTAATAGCTGCAAGTGACATCCAACCATTTCTTTTCAAACTTTTAAAACTATCAATAACATGTCTTTTTGCTGTTCTAGGCTTCATAACCGTAATCTCCTTCCAATTGATCTCGGACAATACGTCCATTCTCAACCGCAAGTACACGGTGTTTAACAACGTTAACGATTTGACTATTATGAGTTGCCATAATCACGGTTGTTCCTTGATTGCTGATTTCTTCCAAAATTTTCATGATTTCCCATGATGTATCTGGATCAAGGTTCCCTGTTGGCTCATCTGCAATTAAGATATGAGGAGTATTTGCAATGGCTCTTGCGATGGCAATTCGCTGTTGCTCTCCACCCGATAATTCATTAGGAAACATACGCACCTTGTGTTTTAAACCGACTAGTTCGAGAACTTCTAATACTCTTTTTTGAATAGCTTTAGGATTTTTTTCGACAACTTCCATTGCATAGGCAATGTTTTCATAAACTGTTAACTTTGGAAGTAATTTAAAATCTTGAAAAACAACTCCAACATAACGTCTTAAAAAAGGAATGTTTTTTTCTTTAATCGTCATTAAATCAAAATCTCCGACTTTAATTGTTCCTTTAGTTGCTTTTTCTTCACGATAAATCATTTTTATAAAAGTTGATTTACCAGCTCCACTAGGTCCGACAACATATACAAATTCACCTGGCTCTATACGAACAGATAAACCATTAATTGCTGTAATCCCGTTAGGATACTTCTTGTAGACGTTTTGCATTTCAATCATTTTTTTATCACCTAACTTTTTTAGTTTCTAACACACAATTCAGGTGTTTATTCTACCGCCATGGGTATTTTGCCTCAATGCTTAATCATTATAGCATTATAAAAAATTCTGTCAGTTGTATTTACTTTACAAATTTATTTCATTCTGTATTCTTTTTGTAACGTTACTGTCTTATTTGCATGTGTTGAACGATTTTCAGCCTTTTTTTTAAAAAAAATTATAAAATCCGCTTTATTAAGGATGAAATCTACCACTTAGCCTTTTATTCAGCTCTTATTTTGGGATTCAATAGATTTCTTTTATTACAAACAAAAAAACCAAAATTCTGACAACTTGGCTAAATTTGTCGGAATTTTGACTTTTCTTCATTATTCTTCAGTTGTTGAGATTTTACTTCTCAGATAAGTCTGTATAAATGGATCAATTCCACCGTCCATAACCTGACTGACATTGCCTGTTTCATAATTTGTACGATGATCTTTCACCATTGAATAGGGATGGAAGACATAAGATCTAATTTGTGAGCCCCAACCAATTTCTAATTGTTCACCCCTAATAGCGGCCATCTCTTTTTCATGTTCTTCTACTTCAAGTTGGTATAATTTTGCTTTTAACATACTCATTGCTTGTTCTCTATTTTTTAATTGTGAACGTTGTGCTTGACTAGCCACTACAACTCCAGTTGGCATATGAGTGATTCGAACAGCTGAATCTGTTGTATTAATGTGCTGTCCACCTGCTCCACTTGCCCGATAGGTATCCACTTTTAAATCATCCGAATTGATTTTTATATCCACACTGTCATCTAGCTCTGGCACAACATCAATTGAAACAAATGAGGTATGTCTGCGCCCTGCAGAATCAAATGGGGAAATTCGGACTAAACGATGAACGCCTTTTTCAGCTTTCAAATAACCATAAGCATTCATTCCTTTAATAAGCAATGTTACACTTTTAATTCCAGCCTCATCACCTGCTTGGTAATCTAGCGTCTCAATCTTAAATCCTTTTTTTTCAGCCCAGCGTGTGTACATTCTAAGCAGCATATTGCCCCAATCTTGTGATTCAGTTCCACCTGCTCCTGGATGTAGTTCAATAATCGCATTATTCTTATCATATGGATCACTCAATAGTAAATCCAGCTCATATTGATCTAGTTTATCTAGGAAGGGATTGATTTTACTATCCAATTCTTTTACTAGTTCTTCATCATTTTCTTCTTTTACCATCTCTAGTAGTAGGTCTAATTCCTCTTTTTCAGTTAAAAGGTCTTTATATTGATTGTATTTTTCTTTCAATTCATTTGCTTCATTGATAATCGCTTGAGCTTTTTGAGCGTCATCCCAAAATGTTGGTTCTGTCATCCTATCATTGTATTCAGCAATGTCTCTTTCTAATGTTTCTAAGTCAAAGAGACCTCCCAAAACCGTTTATTTTTTTATCCGCAGTTTCTAAATTATTTCTAATATCACTTAATTCCATTTTCTTCACTCCAATTTAGAAAGAACACGACTCATCTTACAAATCGTGTTCTTTCCTATATTATATTTTTTAGTTGATGTGGCAATTGAATGAACCATTAATGGCGTGTTTAATCCAATTTTCCATGACAATTTTTATATTTTTTACCGCTTCCGCATGGACAAGGATCATTACGTCCTACTTTTGAACTGTCTATTTTCATTGGTTTTTTTTGAGCTTCTTTAACAACTTGTCCGTCACCTGTTGAACGTGCCGTTGTTCCTTTGGCAACTTGTTCTCTTTGCAAGTTTTGACGAATTTGTGATTTCATTAATAGACGAGTCACTTCGTAATCAATAGAACCAATCATTTCTTCAAACAATTTGAATCCTTCTGCTTGATACTCAACTAAGGGATTGCTTTGACCATATGCACGCAAACCAATACCTTGGCGCAGTTGTTCCATTGTATCAATGTGCTCTGTCCATTTGCTATCCACTACACGTAAGATCACAACTTTTTCAAATTCTAGAACTTGTTCTTTACCATTTAATTGTTTCTCTTTTTCAGCATAGATTGATTTTGCAGCTTCCAGTAAGACTGTTTCAATTTCTTCAACTGTTTTACCTTCTAAATCACTCATTGAAATGTCGTCTGGGTGAACCAGCGAAGCCTGTGCAAAATCAAGAATAGTTTGTAATTTCCATTCTTCTTTTGGTCCTTGGGTATTGATTTGTACAATGCGTGCTATTGTGCGTTGGATCATTGGAACAGTGACATGTTTCAATGAATCTTCAGCCATGATCACTTCAAGTCGTTGATTGTACATAATTTCGCGTTGTTCACGCATAACATCATCATACTGCAAAACATTTTTACGTGTATCATAGTTGTTTCCTTCCACACGTTTTTGAGCAGATTCAACTTGACGTGAAATCATTTTACTTTGGATTACAGCATCTTCTTCACTCACTTTAAGGCGTTCAAGAACAGCTTGGATACGTTCCGAACCAAACCTCTTCATTAATTCGTCTTCTAATGAAAGATAAAATTGAGTAACACCAGGATCTCCTTGTCGTCCAGAACGTCCACGCAATTGATTATCAATACGACGTGATTCGTGTCGTTCTGTACCAATAACACATAGTCCACCTACTTCACGAACGCCTGCACCTAATTTAATATCTGTCCCACGTCCAGCCATGTTGGTCGCAATGGTGACTGCGCCTTTTTGACCAGCATTTGTAATGATTTCAGCTTCTTTAAAGTGATTTTTAGCATTCAAAACTTGATGAGGAATATTATTTTTTCTTAAATAACCAGCTATTAGTTCAGAAGTTTCAACCGCTACCGTACCTACCAATACTGGCTGTCCATTAGCATGTCGTTCTTTAATTTCTTCAACTACAGCATGGTATTTGCTTTCCAATGTTGGGTAAAGTAAATCTGGTTTATCATCACGAATCAATGGTTTATTTGTTGGTATAGATACTACGTGAATGTTGTAAATTTCACGAAACTCTTCTTCTTCTGTTTTAGCTGTACCTGTCATACCTGCTAATTTTCTATACATACGGAAGTAGTTTTGGAACGTTATATTCGCCATTGTTTTTGATTCATTTTGTATTTCTACATTTTCTTTGGCTTCAATAGCTTGGTGCAAGCCGTCAGAATAGCGACGACCTTCCATAATACGACCAGTAAACTGGTCTACGATCATTACTTTACCGTCTTGGATAACATAATCTACGTCATGATGCATAATAAAGTTAGCTCTCAAAGCTTGATCAATATGGTGTGTCAACGCCTGGTTTTCCACATCATACAAATTATCTATTCTAAACGTTTTTTCAGCTTTCTCAATTCCAGTTTCTGTTAAAGCAATCGTCTTAGAAGGAATGTCAATTGTGAAGTCTTCTTCCTCTTTCAATCCTTTAACAAAGAAATCTGTTCGATTGTATAGAGCTGTCGATTTCGCTGCTTGACCTGAAATGATCAATGGTGTTCTAGCTTCATCAATTAAAATAGAATCGACTTCATCGACAATCGCATAATTCAATGGCCTTTGAACCATCTGTTCTTTGTAAACAACCATATTATCTCTAAGGTAATCAAATCCTAATTCGTTATTCGTACTGTACATAACATCCGCTAGATAAGCTTCACGTTTTTCTTCTGAAGATTTTGAATTTAAGTTTAAGCCTACTGTTAAGCCTAACCATTCATACAACTCTCCCATTTCAGTAGCGTCACGACTAGATAAATATTCATTTACGGTTACAACGTGCACACCTTCTCCTGTTAACGCATTTAAATAAACAGGCATTGTTGCTGTTAACGTTTTACCTTCACCAGTTTTCATCTCAGGAATGTTTCCACGATGCAATGTGACCCCACCCATTAATTGTACGTGGTAGGGATACAATCCTAGTACACGTTTAGCCGCTTCTCTAACAACCGCAAAAGCCTCAGGCAGTAAAGCATCTAACGTTTCACCCTCTTGGTATCTTTTCCTAAATGCAGGTGTTTTTGCTTTTAATTCATCATCAGACAAATTAGCCATTTCATCCGCAAGTTCTTCAACTTGCTTAGCAATTTTGCTTAAGCTTTTTAATTCTTTTTTATCGTTCTCAATTAAGTTACGTAAAAAATTAGCCATTAATCTTTCTCCCCTATTATCTTCATCTATATTTCTATTTAGTTTAAGTTAAATTTCATTTTGTTAGTAGACAAGTTGACTTCAGCTTGACGTTAGAACTTTCGAGTTTTATGACAATAGTCAATATTCTTATTAATTCTATCATTACTGATTCACAATTGAAACCTTTTTATCTACATTAAGCATTCCTTATCTAGATGCCTTTCAGCAAAAAAGAAAATCCAAAAAACTTCAAGGCAAGAAAGAAGTTTCTCTTGCCTTGAAGTTTTTTCATTTTCAGTACTTCAAGTTATTCGGTTTCAATTAATCCATATTTTCCATCTTTACGACGGTATACGATACTTGTACCATTTGTATCTGCATCTTCAAAAATGAAGAAATTATGTCCTAACATATCCATTTGTAACACCGCTTCTTCACTATCCATTGGTTTCAATGATAAACGTTTCGTTCTAACGATATTCACTTCATCTTCCATTAATTCTTCCTCTTCCCCTGGTAAAACAGGTGGAACAACAACGTTGGATCCGCGAGATCTGCGGTTAACTTTAGTTTTATATTTTCTCATTTGGCGTTCAAGTTTATCTGTTACCAAATCAACACTTCCATATAAATCAGGCGAGGTTTCTTCCGCACGTAGAACTAAATAAGGTAAAGGAATCGTTACCTCCACTTTAGCAGTTTTATCGGAATACGTTTTTAAATTAACGTGGGCTGTTGCTTCAGGTACATCATTAAAATATTTTTCAACTTTCCCAACTTTTTTTTCAACATAACTACGAATAGCTGCAGTTACCTCAATATTTTCGCCACGGACATTATATTTAAACATAAACACTCTCCCCTTTCATCTGATTGTGTATCAGAATCAGCATCATCAATTGGACCACTCAAATGATGATATGCTTAAATTAATTATATATCAACACCCAAAGATTGCAAATAAAATCGATTACATTTGGCTAACTTTAGCGAGAAACAGAAAATGTTTCGATACTTTGTGCCCCATTTCTCATCAAACAGTCGGCGGCATGAAAAAAGGTTCGACCTGTCGTATAGATATCGTCTACTAGGATTAGGTGTTTTCCTTTTATATTCATTTTAAGACTCTTGTCAACCACAAACGGTTGGGGAGAGAGCATTCGCATTTTCCGATCTTTACTTGATTGTTTCTCTCCAGTCCCACAATGAATTAAAACGGATGTGTAAGCTACTCCGGCAAAATCCAGCAAACCTTCTACTTGGTTAAACCCTCTTAATTGTTTGCTTTTATCGCTTATCGGTATGGGCACAACTTGTTTCTTTTGTTTTAAAAGAAAGGATTGAATTTCTTTTTTGAATAATTCACCTAGCCGATAATCCCCCGTATATTTGTAAGCCTCTATCCATTCTTTTATGAACGTATTGTATTGATATAGTGCTGTATGTTTGAAGGCATAGCTTGGATATTCAGCTTTCCATTTTTGACAATCTGGACAGAGTTCTTCTTCTTCCCAGTGCCGACTGCACCCTCGACAAACAGGAACATTTTGTAACGACACTAATTTACTCGAACAAGAATCACATCTAACCTTTGGTTCAACTCTAATAAAAGACACCAATTCTCTTAATTGTATGCTTTCTTTAGTTGTCTTTCCACACCATAGACACTTCATTTCCCTATCAACAATCCCCTTTCACGAGCTAATTTGTTCATTTTTTTTATTTGGGTGATAGCATTTTTCAGAGCTTTTGTTTGTCCGTAATGGAGATATCGTACTTCTCCTGTTGGAAAATCACGATGTCTGCCCACACGACCGGCAATTTGAATCAATGCAGCTTCTGTGAACGTTCGATCTTCAGCACCTAACACAAGGACATCAATATCTCGAAAAGTAACACCTCGCTCCAAAATAGTTGTTGTCAACATGAACTGATAGCTTTCATCACGCATCTTCTGTACTTTTTCTTTGCGCTGCTCATCCTCCGAAGAAACGCTTGTAAATGAAGAGTTTGGAAAAAACTCTGTAAGGCAACATGAAAATTCGAGCATCAATTCAATATTAGGAACAAATACTAGGAATCGACGGTTTGCTTGTAACAAACGCTGGATCTCTTTGAAGATCACAGCTTTTTTGTGCCGTTTCAGAATTGATTTGCGCCAGTCACCTGCCCAAATAGCTTTAGGTTCAGGTAGCGCAAACCCATGATAGCGCGCTGGTAAAACTGAAGCAGTTAATTTTTTTTGTGCAATATCTTGTCTCATTTGTTTGTTTGGGGTAGCAGATAAATAAATAATGGTTCCGGTAGTTTTTTTAGCTTTCTGTGCAGCAAATTGTAAAGCTTTATCTGTATCAAACGGAAAAGCGTCAATTTCATCGATGATTAAGACATCAAAAGCTTCTCTAAATCGCATAAGCTGATGAGTAGTTGCAATAACTAATTGAGTGTAGTTGTAACCTCCTTCCATCTCTCCATAAAGAGTAATTTGTTCTACCTGTTGAAAAGCGCTTTTTAGACGGGGGGCTAATTCTAGACACACATCTGTTCTCGGAGAAGCTATGCAGACTCTTTTTCCACTTCTGATTGCCCATTCTATTCCTTTAAAAAGTATTTCGGTTTTCCCAGCACCAGCCACAGCCCATATCAGCCTTGTTTGGCCAGTTTTTATAGTTGTTTCAATTTCTTTAGATGCGAGTGCTTGCTGTTGCGATAGTTGGCCTTGCCAAGTCAAAATAGGTTCTTTTATTGAGATGAACTGATTTTTTTCAGGAACATGATAAAGTGTACTACATCGTTTAATTTTCCCCATCTGAAGACAGCGAATGCAATAAAAACAATTTTTCCCACAGGTACAAGGAGCTGCTTGTCGATCTTTTAGTTGATTAGACCCACAGCGCCGGCAAGTTTGTTGTTGGCCTACTTCTATAAAACCATTTGAAGTTATACCGTTACCTTCTTTAAGAAAATCTTCATTTAATTCACTTAATAATAACTCTCTTCCCATCAAAAAATGGTTCATCTTTTCCATCACCTCTTTTTTACTATACGCAAAAAAGGTTCGGGATTCTCTTTATCCCAAACCTTTACCTATTCAACTATTCGTTCTAGAATGTCATTCATTTGTATTTCTATAAAATAGTATAATAGCTTTATTTGCTTGTCTGATCTTCTGCCCACGTCATGCCTAAAGCACCTTCACCTAAGTGTGTGCCAATAACTGGACCAAAACAACTAATTTCATAACGTAAGGTTGGGTATTGCTGCTTTAAATCTTCCATCCACGCTAAGGCTTCCTGCTCAGCATTGGCATGGATAATCGTTGTAACAATCGGATAACCTTTTGCAACATCTTCACCTAATAATTGTTCGATTCTTTTAAGAGCCTTTTTCTTCGTTCTTATTTTTTCAAAAACCGTAATTTTTTTATCTTCAAAATGCAAAATAGGTTTTATCTTCAATAACGAACCAATCATGGCTGAACCATTAGAAAGTCGTCCTCCGCGAACCAAATGATTCAAATCATCTACTACAAAATACGCCTGCAAGGTTTGTTGTATCTTTTCGAATGTCTGAAAAATTTCTTCAACGGTAAACCCTTCTTTAGCCATTCTTGCTGCTTCTAACACAAAGTAACCTTGTGCTGAACAACTAATTCCGGAATCATAAGGGTAAATCTTAAAATCTTCATAGATGGCAGCTAAACTTTTTATTGTATTATAAGTTCCACTCAGTTCACTCGATAAGTGAATACTTATCACAGCATCATACGTTTTAAATAATTCATTAAATAACACTGATGCTTGGCCTATAGGTGGTTGTGAACTTGTCGGTAAAGCTTCCATCACTTTAACTTTTTCAAAAAATGTAATAGGATTTATTTTCGTTTCTTCAATAATTTCTTTTTCCATTATGACCGATAAAGGCAATCTATAAATGGAATACATTTCACACTGTTCATCGGTTAAATAAGCTGTACTATCTGTTACCACTGCAATCTTCAATTTATCGCCTCACTATTAAGTTTATCCACAGTCTAGTGGCCAAGTTAAAATTATAGCATACTTTATTTTTTGTTAAAACTCCTTCTTTAGTAGCACACTTTTCATTATTCCTTTCTATTGTTCTTGTTCAGCCCTTACACTAAAGGTACACTATTTGTATAAGGCATTTATTTAGTTTGATGAAAGGACAAATTATGTTAACTCATTACTATACTATCGAAAAAGATGGACATTTTGAATTAGAAATACAAAAATCTCGTTTTATTTGTCACTTAAAACAGGTATCGGATGAACTAGAAGCTCAAGAGTTTGTTCATTCTATAAAAAAAGAACATAGCAAAGCCAACCATAATTGTGTAGCTTACTTAATTGGCGATCATAATGAAGTTCAACGTGCTTACGATGACGGAGAACCCTCTGGTACAGCTGGGGTTCCTATGTTAGAAGTTCTAAAGAAAAGAAATCTTAAAAATGTTGTGGTTGTTGTCACACGTTACTTTGGAGGTATTAAACTTGGTGCAGGAGGTTTGATACGTGCTTATGGAAAAACTGTCAGCGAAGGTCTGAATGCGATTGGAATTGTTGAAAGACGTTTGCACACTCAAGTAACGATTGTCGTTGCTTATCCAGCCTCAGGAAAATTGGAAAACTCTCTTCGTGAAGCGAACTACGCTATTAAGGATATTCTTTATTCTGATGTTGTTTCTTTTTTATGTCTCATTGATCACGAACAATTAACTGATTTCCAAGCTAACGTTATTGAGTGGCTCAATGGTCAAGTAACATTTAAACTAGGAGAAGATGTTTATTGTGACAAAAGAATTGTAAATTAAATGTTAAGAAATGATTACTTTTTCCGAATATTCTTTCTACTTGTTTTTATTCGTGATAGAATAAACAAGATATTTTAGGTTATATCTGTCTAGATAACAAGCGCCACCTTGATCAATTCAAAAGTAAATGATTTTTTCTGAAGGAGAATGAGTGTGAAGAAACATTCTAATACTAGTAGAAGTGCGTCATATATTAATAAACGAAAAAAAAGAAAGAATACAATCATTCTTTGTATCTTGATTCCAATTATGATTATCATTTTGGGAGCTGCGGTTTATGCAGCTAAGCTTTACGCAACGGCTCAAAAAACGATTGACGATTCTTATCATGAACTAGACCGTAGTAAAGAAGTTGAAGTCGATCCAATTAAAGAAACCACTTCTATTTTAATCATGGGTATTGATGATACCGAAGAACGCGATCTTGGAAGTGCAAGAACCGATTCGCTAATCTATTTGACTATTGATCCAAATAACCATGAAGTTAACATGATCAGTATCCCTAGAGACACTTATACTCCAATTATGTATCAAGGAGAATATTTGCGTGAAGATAAAATCAATTCAGCTTATGCTAAGGGAGAAGAACAAGCAACAATTGAAACTGTTGAAGAATTGTTAGATGTTCCTATTCATTATTATGTGACCTTTGATTTTGATGCCTTTTTGAAAATCATAGATGCTTTAGGCGGTATTGAAATGGATGTTCCAATAACTTTCTCAGAACAAAATTCTGATGGTAAGATGAATCAAATTACTTTAGAAGAAGGTTACCAAACTTTGAACGGCGAAGAAGCTTTAGCATTGGCTCGCACAAGAAAAATTGATAATGACGTTATGCGTGGAGAAAGACAGCAATTGTTGATACAAGCCATTGTTGAAAAAGCTTTAAGTGTTGGTTCTATATCAAAATATACAGACGTTATTGAAGCAGTTGGCTCAAACATGCGTACTGATTTAACTTTCAATGAAATGTTGGGAATAGCTCAAACAGGACTAGAGGGCTCTTATGCCTTTAACTCTTATACTTTTGAGTGGACAGATTTCATGTTGAATGGCGCCAGCATGGTTGAACTTTATCCAGATAGTGTTGACTTTGTCAGTCACCGTTTCCGAGTAGCACTTGGATTAGATTCTTTGGATGAACGGGATGCTGACGATTATGAATTTGAAACAAACGGCATAACAAATTACGCTTATTAAAACAAAAACGGGTACAAGACTTAACAGTCTTGTACCCGTTTTTGTTTTAGTTATCTTTTTCGATTTAATTTTTTTGCAAAACGTCTGAATTTTGATAATAAAGGTCTTCTTTCTTCACTGACTAATCCAATTAATTCCATGAACAACTCTAGACCAAGCAATAAGCCTACTGTTAACATAATGGATCCCAAAAAAGTAGATAAAGGATACATCAATGCAATTAATGAAAACATAGCGGCAATGCTATAAATAGCAAGCACCGTTTGTCTATGGGTCAATCCCAGCGTCATTAAACGATGGTGCAAATGCATTTTATCTGCACTCGAAATTGGTGTTCGATTTAATCGTCTTCTCAATATGGCTGCAACCGTATCTGTAATCGGTATGCCTAGTATGACGACCGGTATGATAACAGTAATCAACGTTGCGTTTTTTAGGCCTTGAAGTGACATAATAGATATCATAAAACCTAAAAATAAAGCGCCTGTGTCACCTAAAAAAATACGTGCTGGAAAAAAGTTATAGGGTAAAAATCCAATGGCTGCTGCAACAAGAGTAAAAATCATGATTGGAACAGCCACATCAGCAATTGTTAAAAAGAAGAATCCAATAATACCCATAGTTGTTAGAGCAATAATTGAAACTCCTGTTGCTAATCCATCTAAGCCATCTATTAAATTGACTGCATTTGTAATAGCTAATATCCATATTAATGTAATGGGTAAGCTAAAGACTCCTAACTGTATCTTCCCAATTAATGGCAAGGTAACGAGATCCATTCGTATATCAGCTACATAGTAAATAATTAGTGCAGCTATTAGGATACCCAATAATTTCATTTTTGGGGAGATCTCGATTAAATCATCAATCATTCCAGTAATAATAATTACAGTAGAAGCAACAAATAACGGCAGAACTTGTTTAAATGGAATTGGCTGCAAAAAAAATAGGGAAAAATAAAAAGACAAGTAGATCGCCAATCCACCTAAAGTTGGCATCGCCTTTACATTTACTCGTCTTTCGCCAGGTTTGTCTATAGCATTTACTTTTAATGCCAATTTTTTTATTAGCGGTGTCAGCATAAAACTGATTATGATCGTTAATAAGCAGAACACCAATACTTGAAACATATCATACATAAAAAAGAAACCTACTTTCAAAGCCATTCTTGCTCTCATTATACAAATTTAATGGCTAAAATACAATTGCAATTTAGTTTGACTGGACTGAAGCCCCTTTAACAGCAAAAAAGATTTACGCTACTTGTTGCTTAGCGTAAATCCTTTTCTAAATAAAATTCAAATCTTTCCCCAACATATTGAGTACGGACATACTCAAATGGTAAGTTTTCTTCTGAGTAACTGATTTGTTTCAACTGAAGAATCGATTCGCCACGTTTTATAGATAAATACTCCGCAATTTTTTCAGAAGCACGCATAGCGGAAATCGTTTGTTCCGCTCGTTTAACCGTGATGCCTTGTTCCGCTTCTAAAACTTTGTAAAGTGATTTAGTAATTTCTTGTTTTCCTAATGATTCAACGAGGTGATACGGGATCGTTGCCACTTCAAAACAAATAGGAATATCATCTGCATATCGAATACGTTCCATTCTTAAAACCATTGCTTCTGGTTCAAGCTTTAAATTTTCTGCTTCACTTACACTCGCAGGCTTGACATGATAGGAGATCGTTTTACTTGTGGGTTTTCTTCCTTGTGAAGTCATAATATCGGTAAAACTTTGAATACCAGCCATTTTTTCTTGTACTTTTTTATTGGATACATAGGTGCCAGAGCCTACTTTTCGCTCTAATATTCCTTCATCTACCAGAGTTTGTACGGCTTGCCTCAAGGTCATTCGGCTGACATTAAAATGGATAGCTAAATCTCTTTCAGAAGGAATACGCTCTCCTATTTTCCAAACTTCTTGTTCTATCATTTTTCGTATTTGATTATGAATTTGAATATAAATTGGTGTCGCCTTAGCCATGATTTCGCTCCTATCGTTGCATTAATTTCGCTGCTGCTTCATCTACAATCATAATCACATTCTTATGATTTTGCAAGATGCTTGCCGGAACTTCTTGTGTTACAGGTCCTTCTACAGCTTTTTTAATAGCTTCTGCTTTTGTTTCACCATAAGCCATTAAAATAATTTTTTCAGATTTCATAATTGACTTGATTCCCATTGAATAAGCTAAACGCGGAACATCTTCAGCATTATCAAAAAAGCGTTTATTTGCTTCAATAGTAGATGGCAATAATTCTACTTTATGCGTTGTTAAATCAAAAGAAGTTCCAGGTTCATTAAATCCAATATGTGCGTTGCTTCCAATACCTAAAACTTGAATATCAATCGGGTGTGTTTCAATAATTTGATCATAGCGTTCGCATTCTTGTTTTGCATCTTTAGCCATTCCATCGGGCACAAATGTTTCTTTGAATGGTTTTTTAGAAAATAACTGTTCTTCCATAAAATAATGGTAGCTTTGAGGATCTGTAGGAGCAAGTCCAACATACTCATCTAAATTAAGAGCCGTCATTTCTGAAAAATCTACGTCACTTTGGATCATTTCATGATACAACGAAACAGGTGTACTTCCCGTAGCCAAACCTAGTACTTTTGCTCCTTGATCCATACCTTCTTTAATCAATTCAAATGCTTTTTTTCCGCCTTCTACGTTATCTTTCACAATAATTATTTCCATTATTAATTTCCACCTTTTCTTTTCGATTCTAGTTTAGTAAACCATTTTTCCGTAACTAAATGTATGCTCTACTTCGAATTCACTATTCATTACGATCATATCGGCATCTTTACCCGCTTCGAGACTGCCTTTTTTATTTAAACCGAATTCTCTTGCTTGATTGACAGAAGTCATTTTTACAGCATCCTCAATGGAGCAACCAGTAAATGCCATAATGTTTTTAAATGCATCATTAAACGTCAATACACTTCCTGCTAACGTTCCATCTTCTAATCTTGCTTGATTATTTTTTACTAAGACTTTTTGCCCACCTAATTCGCTCTCACCATCAGGCAAACCTTTTGCACGCATCGAATCCGTGATGACTTCAATCCGGTCTGGTCCTTTAATTTTATACGCTAAGTTGACCATATCAGGATGAATATGATAGCCGTCAACAATCATTTCTGTATAGATAGCGTCTTCTAGAAAGGCATGTCCTGTTACTCCTGGCTCGCGATGATGCAGCCCTCTTTGTGCATTATACAAATGTGTAATATGTGAAGCTTTAGAGTCCATCAACTGGGCTCTAGTTGCGTTGCTGTGACCGATTGAAAGAACAATGTTTTGACTCATACAATAATCTTCAAATTCTGACGCATCACTTGTTTCAGAAGCATAAGTGACTAAGCGAATACGATTTCCACTTAACTTATTCCATTTTTCCATTTGTTTTGCGTCTGGTATGCGAATGAATTCTTCTGGTTGTGCTCCTTTAAACTCTTTTGATACAAAAGGACCTTCTAAATGAATTCCTTGAATCACAGGGTTTTTACTAGCAGCTTCATTGATGGTGATAAGTGCTTTATCAATCGCTTCATAAGACTGTGTCATTGTTGTTGCAAAGTAAGAAGTGATGCCTTCTTTATACATTTCTTGAAGCATCTGATTGATTTCATCTGCACTGCTGTCCATGTTGTCATAGCTGTAACCACCATGACTGTGAACATCAATAAAACCTGGTAAAACTATTTTTCCAGCAGCATCTTGTTCTTGATCCGTTGATTCTTTTTTATAATCACTCATTTTTCCTACAGCTAAAATTTCTTCAGAAAAGCGAATAAACGCATTTTCAACTTTTTCTTTTCCTGTGTAAATAGTTGCATTTATTAGTACATTAGCCATTTTGTATTCTCCTTTGCTCTTTTTTATCATTATAAATGGTATAGACCAAAAAAGCAAGCAAAAAAGTAAAGCACCTAATCTTCAAAAAAATCATGTACTTTACTATAATTTTCACCTACTGTTACATCGTATTGAATCATATCGTATACCTTTAGCAACTCTTGTGTTGTTTTTGAAAGATCTTCTCGTTTGGCAGCTACAACTGTTGAATCGCGTTCAAGGTATGTCTCTTTTTCAAAAGCAGGCAATTCCTCTTCCAACTCCATCAAAAAAGCATGGTAAGGAGTAACTTGAGCATTTGCAATGTCTAAAATATGATTCATATAATAAATAGGACTAATGGTTCCAATTGTATCGTAGTTTTCAGCAAAATTAGAATAGATGAGCAATGGCGTTTGGTGCATTTTTAAACGTCCATTCGTTTCGACTACAGTCTCATTATAAAAACTTGGCAGGTGGTCTCCCCAAAAAACAACGATCGTTTTTTCAGTTGATTGACCTATTGTTTTTAAAAATTCAGCCAATGCATCATCACTATACGCTAGATCTTGTAGATAATTGGCTGCTTCTTTAGCATTTCCTGTCCCTTGAGCAGAATAGTTTGTCTTAGGGTATTTACCGCTGTAAACCATATGGTTCTGCATCGTAACCAAGTGGATAAAATCAGGCTCTTGTGTTGTTTTCATTTGTTGCAAGACTTCTTGATAAGCGGATTCATCTGAAATATACGGATTCCGGTCTTTTTTACCCACAAATTCCATAGTTGTTTCCGTCAAAAACGTTGTAAACCCTAATTTTTGGTAAACTTCATTTCGTTTATACATCGTTGTATCATACGGATGAATAGCCGTTGTGGCATGTCCTTGCTGATTCAAATAAGAAACAACTGACGGCAACTCATTCATCCTAGAAACCAATTGCGTATAGGGAGTTGTTAAACTAGCAGTCATCGGTTCCATTGACAAGCCTGTTAAAGCTTCGAATTCGATGTTAGCTGTTCCACCTCCATAACCTTGAGATAATATCGTTCCACTTAAGGCAGTGTCCTTTAATGCTCGTAGCTTCGGAATCGGGTCTTTTGAAACGGTAACTCCTTCAAGAGCTGAGGGATCTGAAAAACTTTCATTCATGACATAAATAATATTTACGTCTTTTATTGATGCTAATCTTGTCTGATTTACTTTAACTGCTTTTTCTTCATATTCTTGAACTACTTTTATTAGTTGTTCTTCTGAATACCCTGCTGGTTTGGTCATAGCTTCTACGCCAAGGTTATATAAAAATCCACCTATAAAACCATTGTTGTAATAATTCATTTGCTGACTGTAAGGAATCCAGTAAGCATGTCGATCATAAGCAGATTTCACCAAATTACCCGGCTGATTAAACCCTAGACTATAAAAAAGAATAGCACTTGTCACAATGAATGTGCCGCCTCTTACAAACCAATTCCATTTTTTTTGTTTAGAATCAGTAAAGGATTTTGATCTTTTTTTATGCTTAATAAAAATAGATATGCTCAGTATGATAGTACTGATTAGAAAAATACTGATGACTAAAAGTAGCTTGCGATCGATCATTTGGATCAAAAAAGGCAACTCTTTAATCATGGTCAAATCAGATGGATACAAAGGTTCACCACGTAAAGCCATTTTTTGTTGTGTCGTTATACCTATTGCTACTACTCCAACGGACAGAATAAGGGTACTCAACCAACGCGAACCACTTATGGCTGTTATCCATAAGTAGATAGTAAACAGCAAAAATACCCCTATTAAAAACATTTCCGTATGCCATTGAAAGGCAAATTTTACAGCTAAAGAAAAACTGTATTGATTTTGAAAAAATTGCAGTCCAAAATTCCCTATAAATGAAGCAATCAAACCTAGTAAGATCGCATTCAAATACTCTTTAAAAATAGCTAGATAGCGATATGTAGATGAATTCGTTTGTTTCCCATGTAATTTTCTCATTTCATTCACCTTCACTAAAAAAATTCTTGAATTGTTGTTACTTTTTTTTATCACTATCGGTTTCTTTCAAAATATAAATCGGTCTTTTCTTTGATTCCAAATAGGTTTTCCCTAAATATTTACCTACTATTCCTAAACAAAACAGTTGCAATCCGCCAATGGCCAATATAATGGTAACTAAAGAAGGCCAGCCGGCTGTTGGATCATCAAATAAAACCGTTCGGATGACAATCACGATCATAAAGAAAAGGGCAATTAAAAAAGAAAATAATCCTACAAAAGAGGCAATGGCCAATGGAATATCGGAAAAATCAACAATTGCATCCAGCGAATATTTAAATAAGGACCATAATGACCAAGACGTTTTCCCGGCAGCACGCTCTTTGTTTTCATACTCTAAATACGTTGTATCAAACCCTACCCAGCTAAAAATGCCTTTTGAAAAACGGTTAACTTCCGTCATAGAAAGAATGGCCTCGACCATTTGACGAGTCATTAACCTGTAATCGCGCGCTCCATCTACAAACTCAACTGCTGAAATGCGGTTCATAAGCCGGTAAAATTCTTTGGCTAAAAATGACCGGATAGCCGGTTCACCTTTTCGACTTACTCTTCTTGTTCCTACACAATCATACTTTTCCTGCCGTATAAGATGAAGCATCTGAGGCAATAGTTCCGGAGGATCTTGCAAATCAACATCCATTACAGCTACGTAATCTCCCGTAGCATGTTCCAATCCTGCAAATAATGCTGCTTCTTTTCCAAAATTTCTTGAAAAGGATAAGTATCGGATAGCATCAGGGTATTTTAATGCCATTTCTCTCAACACAGTTAATGTCTGGTCTTTCGAACCGTCGTTAACAAAAATATATTCAATACTTATATTGGCTAAGGTTGGCCGAATCTTTTCAACTGCAGCAAAAAAAAGGGGAATCGTTTGCTCCTCATTATAACAAGGGACCACAAGTGACAATTTTTCCATTTTCACTACTCTCACCTCTTTACCTAATTTTGAGCAATCATACATGAATGACCATTTATCTATAACAGAAAAAAGCTGGAATAAATTTCCCAGCCTTTGAGTGTCTCTTATCTCCAACTATTCTAATATTTTCATTTCCAAAAATCATCAAAAATAGTAATTGGAAGGTGACGTTTGTGTTCTGTTTTCATGTACCAGTTTTCAATTTTCAGTGCTGCTTCTTCGGGTACATCTTTACCTTCTAAATAGTCATCAATTTGATCGTAAGTGACACCCAAAGCTTTCTCATCTGGTAAAGAAGGTTTATTTTCTTCTAAATCAGCCGTTGGAATTTTTTTGTAAAGATGTTCAGGTGCCCCTAGTTCTTTTAGTAAAGCTTTCCCCTGACGCTTATTTAATCTAAAGATAGGATTGATATCAGTACCACCATCTCCAAATTTTGTATAAAATCCCGTAACCGATTCTGCAGAATGATCCGTACCTACTACTGCCCCATTATGACTTCCAGCTATCGCATATTGAATGATCATCCGTTGACGAGCTTTGATATTTCCTTTTACAAAGTCACTCACGAATGTTCCACTATCTTCTAGCGTTTTTACTGTTGAATCTACTCCAGGCTTTACATTCACTTTAACTACTTTATCCGCTTCGATAAAGGCTATTGCATCCATAGCGTCTTTTTCGTCTGCCTGTTCGCCATAAGGAAGTCGTACAGCAATAAATTGATAGCTGCTGTCTCCAGTCTCTTCGCGCAATTCAGTCATAGCCAATTGGCTTAATTTCCCAACTAATGTAGAATCTTGTCCTCCACTAATACCTAATACTAGTGTTTTTAAAAATGAGTGCTTCTTCAAATAGTCTTTTAGAAAATCCACACTTTTTCGCACTTCAACCTTTGGATCAATAGATGTATGAACACGCATTTCTTCAATAATTTGGTTTTTTAAATCTGACATAACGGTAGCCTCTTCTCTTTGATTAATCGTTAAATGTAGTATAGCATAGTTCTTTTTACGACTCTAATATTTCTAATTCAAAAAAAAGAATCAGTAATTGATTCTTTTTTTTGAAGCTATTTTACTATTAGATAATTTGTTTTTTTGACAATTTATTCACGTCATCACGAGCTTTTTCAATGGACTTGATTTTATGGTGATACGCTGATTGTGATAGATCTACTGGATAGGCTTCTGGATTCAAGCTGCGTTTGTACTCTTCCCAAAGCATCCCTAGACTGACTTCAGCATACGTTTTAATTTCTGTTAATTTTGGCAAATCATACACTAATTCTCCATCTACAAAAATTTCTTTCAGCAATGGTCTGGCACTAAAATTCGTTACTGTTTTATTAATATATGTGTGTACCGGATGGAACATAAACAATTCTTCTTTTTGGTCGGGTCTTTCTTCCCAAAGAGTGATGTAATCGCCTTCTGACTTTCCATCATCATTCTTAGTGATGCGCCATACTTGTTTTTTACCAGGAGTTGAAACTTTTTCAGCATTACTGGAAAGTTTCAATGTATCCACCATATTGCCTTGTTCGTCTTCAATGGAAACCAATTTGTAAACAGCTCCCAGAGCAGGTTGATCATAAGCAGTGATCAGTTTGGTTCCTACACCCCAAACATCGATCCGTGCACCTTGCATTTTTAAATTTAAAATTGTTTTTTCATCTAAATCATTTGAGGCATATATTTTTGCTTCAGTAAATCCAGCATCATCCAGTTGTTGGCGTACTTTTTTTGAAATGTATGCCATGTCTCCACTATCAATACGCACACCTAAAAAGTTGATTTTGTCACCAAGTTCTCTTGCAACTCGTATAGCATTCGGCACACCCGATTTCAATGTGTCATAAGTATCTACGAGAAAAACGCAATCTTTATGTGTCGTAGCATACGCTATGAACGCATCATAATCATTTCGGTAAACTTGTACTAATGAATGTGCATGTGTTCCGCTAACCGGTATATTAAATATTTTACCTGCACGTGTATTGCTGGTAGCGTCACACCCTCCAATAAAAGCAGCTCTTGTTCCCCAGATAGCTGCATCCATTTCCTGTGCTCTTCGTGTGCCAAATTCTAAAACGGGCTCATCTTTTACAATAGATTTGATATTAGACGCTTTTGTCGCAATCAAGGTCTGATAATTTAAAACATTTAAAATAGCTGTTTCAACTAGTTGACAATCTGCTAACGGACCTTCTACTTGAATAAGTGGTTCCCCTGCAAAAACAACTTCTCCTTCAACCATGGAACGAATCGTTCCTTTAAATTTAAAATCTTTTAAATAATCTAAAAATGCTTCTGGATACGTGTTTAAACTTCTTAAGTAGTCAATGTCACTTTGTGTAAACTTTAATTTTTGAATATACTGTACAATGCGTTCTAAGCCAGCGAAAACAGCATACCCACTATTAAAAGGATTGCTTCTAAAATAGGATTCAAAAACCGCATGTGTGTCTGCTTTTCCGAGTTCCCAATACGTTTTCATCATATTGATTTGGTATAAATCAGTGTGTAATGCCCAACTGTCATCTGGATATATCGTATTCATTACTCTTCCCCTAACTCTCATTTTTTCCTTTTTATCATACCATAAAAGCTTGAAAAAAAAGATGGTTTCAACATTTTATCTCATTCATTTACTTCATCTATATATACTCGTCCGGTTTCTTTCCCGAGACGAATAGGGTTGCTAGCTCCTTCATAACTTTTTAATCGAATTTCTTTGATGGCTACTTCTCCTGCACGGTATTGAACAGATATAGCAATTTTATCTAAACGCTTTTCAGGTTTTGTTATTGCGAAAAATTGATGGATCGCTACTTTTTGATAAGCTGATACCACTAGCGCTCTTGGGGTTGAGGCTGTATACAACTTTGTCACTTGAGGGTAGCAAGCTGCAAGAAAGGTTGCTCGTATGCCAAATGCTGACATAGAATACTCTTCTTCTGCTTGGTGGTGACCAATGTGTCTAAAATTGTATGAACGGTTATCGTGGTCCGAAAAATGGCCAATGATTTGGATATCGGAGGCTGCAGAGCTTGTTTCATGTGCTTTTATTTCGACTCCTCCAAAACAAAAAGCCGTATGGTTATTCGTCAAGGTAACATGTTGTGAACCGTCATCGATCTCAATTCCATTGGAGTTTGAATAGCCATTTTTATGAGCACGACCACTAGGATGATGGGCATAGGAGTTAGAGATGAATATATAATCACTATGGTGAGTCGTTATCCCATCATCGCCAAAACCACTGGCTTCAATTTGGTCTATCCAGATATACTCACTACCTCCTCTTGCTCTAAGTCCATCTCCAAGATAATTGTACACTGGAGATGTGACATCAATGCCATGCAGTCCTGGGTCGCTGATTTTCACATTACGAACGAGTGCATACTTAACGTGAGCTAAGGTAATGCCGCTGGAAAAAGTCCCACCACTAGCTGTTTTTTCGTGACCTTTCAATCTTGCAACGTTCCAGTCTAAACTCATTCCTTCAATACGAATATGATGATCTCCGTTTAAATAGTGTTTATTCGTGATCAATCGTGTCTTTTTTGGAGCAGATTTATGCAAAATGAGAACAGTCTCGTCTATGCCACTTCCAATCATTTCTGTACAAGAAGGGAGTTCAATTCCTCTAACGACATATTTTCCTGGTGGTACGAGGACACGTCTATACCCGGAGGAAAGTGCTTTTTTAAAAGCTTTTGTACAATCTGATTTACCGTCTCCGATTGCCCCATAATCAACTACAGAAACGGTAGTTATTTTATTTTCCAACCAAGTCATTTCATAATCTAATACTATTTTCCAAAGCGGAGAAACTTTTCCATCCTGATCGACCAAGACAGGTCGTTCTGTAGTAAAGTCAGTCTTATTTCTACTTGGTCCATTTATCATTAGCCTCCTCGTTTTAGTATCAGCTAATTTACCAGTTAACGTACGAAACAAGTCTTCAGTTTGCTTGATTGCTCCTTGTTTTTGCATTGGATTTTCGTACATTGGAAAAATAGCCGTTAATTTTTGCTGGATCACTTGCTCTTGATTCATTCTCTTCCCTCCTAAGGTCCGCTCGTTTTCTATCAAATCTCAATGTACACTAATTTACCTCTACATTGACCACAAACGTATTTCTGTGTATTGACTTTGCGCTGTCGATAAATTACTTGAGAACATCCTTGGCATTTGTAAAGTAGTTTTTTCTTTACTGGTTGAGGTTTACTTAATGATTTTACAAATCTTGATCCACCAACAGCTGTTAATAATTGTTTGAATTCTTTGTCTTTATGTTGAAAACCACCATCTGATAAATGCAGATGGTAATGACACAATTCATGTTTGATCACTCCTAAAAATTCTTCCACTCCAAAAGCTTCTAGAATCTTTGGATTAAAATCTAGATTATGGGATTTTAGATGATAGCGTCCTCCTGTTGTACGCAAACGAGGGTTAAATACTGCTTCATGCTGAAAAGGTAACCCAAAAAAATCGCACGAGGTCTTTTCAACTAAAGTTTGTAGTTCCGCTTGATTCATAACTACTCTTCCTTTTCCAAACTCATTTTTCATTTCACTTTCTAATCTATTTACTTATAATTTATTTTACAAGTTAATAGGTTGTCTCACAACTAAAAGCCGTTACGAAAAAGAGGATGGGACAAAAATCCCACCCTCTTTTCTATATACAAATACTTATGCGAAACTAACTCACTTACTCTTTTGGTTTCAACATTGTTAAGGCGATTCGACCTTTTTTCAGATCCACATTATCGACCCAAACCGTCACAACATCGCCTACTGAAACAACATTTGTTGGATGTTGAATGTAGCCTTTGCTTAATTTAGAAATATGAACCATTCCATCTTGCTTAACACCAACATCTACAAATGCCCCAAAATCAACCACATTTCTAACCGTTCCTTCTAATTCCATGCCCGGTATTAAATCTTCCATACTTAAAACATCTGTACGCAATAACGGAGCTGATAGCTCATCTCTTAAGTCGCGGCCAGGTTTTGACAATGCCTGTAGCATATCTTTTACAGTTTCTTTACCTAAACCAACTTGCTCAGCCAATGCTGCTACGTCCATTTTCTCCAAAACTTTCTTGGCTTCTAGACTCCCAACATCTGATAAAGTTAATCCAGCTAATTCTAACATGTGTTTTGCCTCTTTATAGGTTTCTGGATGAATACCTGTATTGTCTAAGACATTTTTTCCGTCAATGATGCGTAAGAATCCTACAGATTGTTCATACGCTTTAGGGCCTAAGCGAGCAACTTTTTTCAATTGAGCACGACTTTCAAAGCGACCATTGTCTTCACGGTAAGCCACAACATTGGTAGCAGTGGTTTTATTCAATCCAGCAACGTGTTGCAATAAAGGTGCACTTGCAGTGTTTACATTTACACCCACTTGGTTAACTGCTGTTTCTACGACAAAATCTAAGCGTTCTTCCAAGCGCTTTTGAGAGACATCATGTTGGTATTGACCAACACCAACTGATTTAGGATCAATTTTTACAAGTTCAGCTAACGGATCTTGCAATCTGCGGGCAATGCTAACCGCACTTCTTTGCTCAACTTGCAGATCAGGGAACTCTTCACGAGCTGTCTTACTTGCTGAGTAAACAGATGCACCCGCTTCATTTACAATCACGTAGAAAACTTGTCGTTCCATTTCTTTTAAGTTTTCCGAAACAAACGTTTCAGATTCACGGCTAGCTGTTCCATTTCCAATTGCGATCATTTCAACTTGATACGAGTCAATTAATTGTTTGAATTTTACCGCTGCTTCAGCACGTGCAGATGCACCCGCTGGTTTATGTGGATAAATCACATCAATTGCTAGCACCTTACCTGTAGGATCAATAACCGCTAGTTTACATCCTGTACGATAAGCCGGATCTAACCCTAAAACAATTTTTCCTTTTAATGGAGCTTGTAATAATAAATTGCGTAAATTTTCTCCAAAAATATGAATGGCTTGTTCCCCAGCCTTTTCTGTTAATTCTGCACGGATCTCACGTTCAATAGATGGTCCGATGAACCGTTTGTAACTATCTTCAAAAGCCGCTTTTATAAACGGAACCGCAGTGGAATTAGACTGCTCAATTAATTGTTTTTCCAAATACTCATGAATTTTTTGTTCGTTCAAATCAAAAGAAACTTTTAAGATATCTTCTTTTTCTCCACGGTTCATCGCTAAAATACGATGAGATGCAACTTTTGTCAACGGTTCACTATAGTCATAGTACATTTCAAAAGTTCCTTTTTCATCTTTTTCAGCATTTTTAACTTTAGCTGTGATTGCACCATTTTTAGAACTATATTCCCTAATCCAAGTTCTGTATGTTGGTTCATCCCCAATTCGTTCAGCAATAATTTCGTGTGCCCCAGCTAATGCCTCTTCTCCTGTAGCAATTTTGTGTTCTTCATTGATGTATTTTTCAGCTTCCACTTGCACATCGGTCGTTGGAAATGACAGCAACCATTGTGCTAGAGGTTCTAAGCCGCTTTCTTTAGCTATCGTGGCTTTTGTACGTCGTTTTTGTTTGAATGGACGATACAAATCTTCCACCAACTGCATTTTTGTCGCTTTTTTAATTTTACCTTCAAGTTCTGGTGTTAATTTTTCTTGTTCTCCAATGCTTCTTAAAACGTCATTTTTACGCTTTTCTAAATTTGTTAAGTATTGGTGACGCTCTTCTATTTCGCGTATTTGGACTTCATCCAATATGTCGGTCATTTCTTTCCGGTATCGAGCTATAAATGGGACTGTATTCCCTTCAGCCAATAGATCTAAGACTGTTGTTATTTGCTTTTTAGAGTAGCTTTTTAATTCATTTTTCAATAAATCTATTACAATTGATTCGTTTGTTTCCATCATGTATTTCTTCCTCTCTCGTTCCACTTTACTTAACTATTTTACCATAAACATATGAGGCTAACCAAACTCCTCTTAAATACCTCTGTAATTTATTAACTAAACAAAAAAGTATGCAAAAAGAGTTTAATCTTTTTGCATACTTAGCTCACTTTTAGTTACTTCGTTTTTTCTGGCAAGTGAAATGTCAGTAGTGCATTCATTACTTCTGCTTCCGGATCTTTGGTCAGCCAGTGTTTCGAGCCTCCCAAACAAGCACAAATATAATTCACTTGGTTCTCTACTAAGGTTTTTCTGAAATGGACATGCCCCATAATACTATAAACAATTGGGTAGTCTTGATACAGCTTTTCATAAGAAGAGCTTCCTAGAAAAGCATTAAAATAATCATATATTTTATGTGGCAATGACACAACAAATTTCGGATGGGTAACAACATGAGTCATTAAAATAACTTTTCGGTCTCCAATAGATTGAAGATCAGCTTCTAACTTATCTAACATCCATTGGGCAACTTGCTTATTGCCTTTTCCCCAATGGACATAACGTTTATCTTGCCATACACCAACTCTCAATTTCATATCATCGAATTCTGACTTAGTGTATTTTTCCTGATTCGCATAGCCGTAATCATACCAACCACCATTACCAACCACTGCCCATTCGTCATTCAAAATATACGGTTTGTTCAATAAACTATCAGGTTGGTTCTCAAAAAACTGGTAGATTTTTTTTGTATCTGTTTCTCCATTTCTTAATGACCAAAAGTCATGATTTCCTGGGACAAATAAAATGGGAATACCACTTTTGTCTGTGACTTCATCTATAAATTGTTGAGATACTAGATAATCGCTACTAATATCCCCAGCAATTAATAGGACATCGATGTTTTGGTGGTTAATTTGTTTGACAATAATGTTCGCAAACGTTTCTGTTCCATTTAATTTTTTCTTATTGGTATCAATGTGTAGATCTGATAGCACACCAATTTTCATAAAAATCTCCTTTATTGCAACTTGTATAAAACTATTTTATGTTTCTCTTCTTATTTGTATAAAACATTATTAGTCTTTTAACAGGCCTTTTTCAGTTAAAAATTTTAGCGCAACATCACTTGCACTAGCTCCAGTTACATTTACAGCATAATTCATTTCTCGCATTTCAGCATCCGTAATTTTTCCAGATAATTGATTTAAACTATCTTCAATTTCCGGAAATTCCTCTAGCGTTTCGTTCAATAGTAACGGAGCTCCTTGGTAAGGTGGAAATAATCCACGATCGTCTTCCAAAACAACTAGATCATATTGAGCAAGTTCGCTGTCTGTTGAATACGCATCTACTAAATTAATGTCCCCAGTTTCAATAGCTGAATAGCGAAGTTTTGGTTCCATTGTTTGGACATCACCAAAAGTTAGTCCATATAAATCTTGGATCCCAAGGTATCCATCTTGACGATCAGAAAATTCTAAAGTAAAGCCCGCTTTAATTTCATCTGCTATCGGAATCAAATCTGAAATGGTTTCAAGCTGGTATTCTTCTGCTAGTTCTGAAGTAACCGCAAGCGTATACGTATTATTAAATGCCATAGGTTCCAATAAGGACATATTATACTGATCTGCTAAACCCTCTCTAGCTTGTTGGTAAACATCTTGTTCATTTGTTGAAGTCAATTCTTCGTTTAAAAATGTTGCCAGAATTGTTCCTGTATATTCTGTGTAAATATCAATATCTCCTGATTCTAATGCATTGAACACAAAAGTGGTTTTCCCCATATTCGGCTCTAATGTGACAGCCACATCTGTTTCGTCTTCAATCAAGTATTTATACATATTCATAATAATTTCAGGTTCTGCGCCTAATTTCCCGGCAATAACCAGTTCTTCTTTGTCTTTTATTAAAAATGGTGCAATCAGTAAGCCCAAAATAATAACGCTGAGTATTCCTAATGTAATCACCGTTTTCTTAAACGAAATTTTTTCAAATATGCTTAATAGATAATCAAAGAAAATTGCTAACAATGCTGCTGGAATTGCTCCTAATAAAATCAAATAATTATTTCCGCGATCGATTCCTAATAAAATAAGGCTACCTAATCCACCGGCTCCAATTAAAGCCGCAATTGTTCCAGTCCCAATGATCAACACCATTGCGTTGCGAATTCCTGCCATAATGATCGGCATAGCAAGCGGAATCTGCACTTTAGTAAGTTTCCTCCACTGATTCATTCCCATCGCATCTGCTGCTTCATTTAACGACGGATCTACTTCCATTATTCCAGTGTAGGCATTTCTTAGAATAGGCAACAAAGCATACAGAACCAACGCTATAATAGCTGGTACAGATCCTATTCCTACTAAAGGAATCATCAATCCTAAAAGAGCAAGAGACGGTATGGTTTGAAAAATAGACGTTATTTGAAGCATAACAGTTGCTAACTTTTTATGTTTAGTTAAGTAAATCGCTAGTGGAACAGCGATGATTACTGCTATAAATAGTGAGATAAATGATAGTTGCATATGTTCAATCAAAGCTGTTAATAAATCACCTTTACGTTCTTGAAATGTAGCAATAAATTCATTCACTCTATACCACCACACTTTCTTGTTCACGTTGAATTTCATGTGCCAAATAATTCAGCAATTGCTGTTTTGTGATTTTTCCTATTTTTTGGCCGTTACTTTCTTTAATGACTACAAATTCTTCTTTAGCTAAAACGACAACCAATGCATCAATCGTATCTTCAGAAGTTAGATAAGACTCACTATCTTCAATTTCACTGAGTTCTAGTTGTCCTGTTTCTATAAGTTGTTGAATTGTTGGCGTCTCTTTCAACTCACTAATGCCCATTTGTAAGAAGTTTCGAACAAAATCATTTTTTGGGTGTTTTTGAATTTCATCTGGCGTTCCTATTTGTTCTATTTTCCCATTATTCATTAAACAAATGCGGTCTCCCAAAGCTAACGCTTCTTGCATATCATGCGTTACAAAAACAATTGTCTTGTTCAACTTTTTTTGCAACTTAGCTACATCTTTTTGTAGATTACGTTTACTGATAGGATCTAAAGCACTAAACGGTTCATCCATTAGAATAATATCAGGGTTAGCTGCTAAAGCTCTAATCACACCGATTCTTTGCTGTTCTCCTCCTGAAAGTTCCGAGGTTTTACGATTTCGATATGCTTCTGGTTCTAGACCGACACTTTCAAGAAGCTCTGTCACTCTATTTTTCATATCATCTTTAGACCATTTTTTCATTTCTGGTACAATCGTAATATTTTCTTCAACCGTCATATTTGGAAATAGAGCGATTTGTTGCAATACGTACCCAATATTCCAACGCAACTCTTGCAAATTATAATCACTGATTGGTTTACCATCAATGCGAATAAAACCTGACGTTAATGAAATCAATCGATTGATCATTTTTAATGTCGTTGTTTTCCCGCTGCCGCTGGGTCCAATAAACACAAAAAATTCCCCATCTTTTATTTCTAAATTGATATTTGATACAACTGGTTTACCTTTTTCATATTCTTTAGAAACATTTTCAAAAAGTATCATCTTCTCTCTCCTTTAAACCCCATTTTGTTTAGTCTAGAGTTATGTCAATCCATCCCAAACATAGCCCTTATTGTCTAGTTTAATGTCTCTAATTAACTCATTTTCATTAAATAGTACTCCATGAAGCGCACCTCCGTATACTGCACCTCCATCTATCCCAATTTTGTTATCTTTTATCCATAAATCCGTTGTTTGATTATCTCCATATAAAAATGGTGTAATCGTATGGCCAAATACAATGATTTTTCCGGTAGTATTTTTCATTTCATGAAACGCATCTCGAATCCAGACATAATCTTCACTAGATGTTTGATGCCAATCATGCTTTGATAAGTCAACACCTGCATGAACAAATAAAAAATGTCCCCATTCATAATAAAGAGGCAATGACTCAAGGAATGGTTGCAAGGTAGGGTATCGACTCGTTAAAAACATCACGATTTCTGTAGGCGAATACTCCGCATCTAACCCCGGATGCAAGAAAGTTTCAAGTGTTTTCATCCCACCGTTCAAACAATACAAATCATAGTTCTGTTCAGGATGTTTCAAAAAAGCTAATAACATGTCTTCATGATTTCCTTTTAAGTAAATGGCGGCTTTCTTTTCTACGAGTGACTGTGCTAATAAGAAACATTCTTTTGGATTTTCTCCGCGATCTCCTAAATCACCAATCAAAAGCAACTGCTGCGTTTCTTCATTCCAGTTTGTTAGCATTTGTTTGAACAGTGTAATTTGACCGTGAACATCTCCAATTGCAAACAGTTCTCTTTTCATCATCCAACACCTCATTAGGTCTTTTCATTATTATAACAGTTGTCGGATTATTTTTATAAAATAATGATTTACCCTCTTTTTCTATATAAGCCATTAGTCTAGACTATAAAAATAATAATCCTTATAATAATCCTTATAAATGAACAAGAGATGATCAATACAAATTACACTATGAAGGAGATGACATCTGGCTATGAATTGGAAAAAAGGACTTGGAATAGTTGCGTCAATCACGGTCTTAGCATTTATCATTTACAGTGTTACAGAATCCAATACTACAGAAGAAACGATACAGGTACAAACAGCAAAAGTAACACAAGAAACAATTGAAGAACGATTAAACACAACTGGATTAATTGAATCTGCTCAAACTCAATCTGTCTTTGGCCAAGGTATGGTCCAAGAGGTCTCTGTAAGTGTTGGAGATGCTGTTGAGGAGGGTGATGTCCTCATTTCATATAGCGATGGAACAAATCAAACGGCTGAATTCAACGGAACCGTTACATCCGTCAATGCACGGGACAACCAAGTTGATCTTAGCAGTCAAAGTGGTGAACCAGCTATTTCACTGGCTAATTTGGCTGATTTACAAGTTGTGGTTGAGCTCAGCAAATCAGATGCTCCACTTATTAAAGAAGGTCAAGTTGCACTTTTGACTTCTGGAGAAGATGTATTTAATGGAACGGTCTCTCAGATTGATCCTATCGCCACTACTGTAACCAATCAAACGGGTACATCTGCTGCTACTTTAAAATCCATTATTTCCTTTGACACACCACCAAAGAATTTATTTATAGGGTTCGATATTGATGTTGATATTATAACCAATACTGCAGAGAATGTTTTGGTCATTCCCGTAGAATCTTTAATGTACGATGAAGACAATAAACCCTATGTTTACGTTGTAGAAAATGGACAAGCCACTACTACAACAATAGAAACAGGTATTCAATCCACTACTCATGTGGAAGTAAAAGATGGATTGACTTTAGATCAGACCATTGTGTTATCACCAGATGATACGCTTCAAGATGGTACCAAAGTGACCATCGACTAGAAAGGAGTTCTGCTATGATTCAGGTTAAAGATATCCTTAAGACCTATACAACTGGTTCTGAAACTTTGGTAGCTTTAGACACTATTTCCCTGGAAATAATGTCTGGTGAGTTTACTGCAATAATGGGTCCTAGTGGATCTGGCAAATCGACTTTAATGAACATACTAGGATTATTAGACCGTTTTGATTTAGGTACTTATATACTGAATGGACAAAATGTTAGCGATTTAAACGACAATGAAAGTGCAAAGGTTCGGAACAAAGAAATTGGTTTTGTCTTTCAATCATTTAATTTAATGCCTAGGATGTCCATTTTAGAAAATGTTGCGCTGCCTTTAGTTTATGCTGGTGTAAAGCCAAAAGAAAGAAAAGAACGTGCTTTAGCTGCTTTAGAACGAGTTGGTTTAAGTAACCGCGTCAAGCATAAACCCAACGAAATTTCTGGTGGTCAAAAACAACGTGTTGCGATTGCTCGAGCAATCGTAAATGAGCCTTCTGTTTTGATGGCGGATGAACCCACTGGAAATCTTGATTCTAAAACGACTGTTGATATCATGCGTATTTTTCAAGAGTTGAACGCTGAAGGAACAACTATCGTGATGGTCACTCATGAACCTGAAGTAGCGTTGTACACTAAACGAATTGTTACATTTAGAGACGGCGCATTAGTAAACGATCAGCTACAGCAGCAAAAATTAATGTAGAAAGGAATTTAGGCATGAATATTCGTGAAAATTTTAAAATGGCCGTTGATAGTATTTTTTCAAATAAATTGCGCTCTATTTTAACGATGTTAGGTATTATTATAGGAATCGCTGCTGTTATCGCTATCTTAGCTGTAGGAAATGGTGCAACTTCAGAGATCACCAAAACATTTAATGATTTTGGCGCATCCACTATTTCGTTGTCTGTCAGCGATGAAGCATCTTTTGATGCAACCATTACAGATGCAGATATTGAAGCTCTAAAAAGTTCCATTCCAGAAATCACACGTATCTCTCCAGACAATACTGCGAATACCACTGTAAGGTCTGATTTTGAAAACCGCTCAGCTTTAGCCTTTAGTGGCACCCCAGATTTACAATACACAAACCAGTCAATGGAAAGCACTATTGTTGCTGGTCGGTATTTCAATCAAAATGATTATGATGATGCAAAAGGAGTCGTTGTAATCAGCGAAGATACCGCTACGGCTTTATTCAATGGACGCCAAGATGTTATTGGTGAAACAATCCAGCTGATTGGAAATACAGGCAACGTGTTGAACTTAAAAATTATTGGAATCGTTGAAGGAACTTTTCAAGAATTACAAGGTTCATTTGATCTAAGTCAAATGCCTTTATCCTTAGCTCTTCCTCTTACAACCATGGAAAAACTAAATCCTGCTGTAGCTGTTATCAATAATTTAACGGTTCAAGTAACGGATAAGGATGCAATAGAATCTGTCTCTAATCGTATGGTACGTTTATTAGAAACCAGACATGACTCTGTAGGTGATGATTACTATACAGCAACTAATTTTTTACAAGCTTTAGATCAAGTTGACTCTGTATTAGGGTTATTTGTTAACTTTATAGCCGCCGTCGCAGCCATTGCTTTATTAGTAGGCGGAATCGGTGTTATGAATATTATGCTGGTATCCGTGACCGAACGCACACGTGAAATCGGAACAAGAAAAGCTTTAGGTGCTACAACCAATACGATTCTTTTCCAATTCTTAATGGAAGCCGTCATCTTAACTTTGATTGGTGGAATCATTGGGCTTGTTTTAGGTATACTTCTTGCAAATGGTATTTCCAACGCCTTAAATATTGTACCTAACATCACTTTAGGTTCTGTTCTTTTAGTACTCCTTTTCTCTACAGCTGTTGGAATCTTCTTCGGTATCTATCCTGCTCGAAAAGCAGCAAAGCTAGATCCAATAGAAGCCTTAAGATATGAATAATTTTATATGAACCAAAAAGCACCCAAGAGGATTCTTGGATGCTTTTTGGTTTGTTCTAAATTTTAGATATCAGACTTTACAACTGCAGAGTCATCATTGAAAATCGCTTCATCAAAAGTTTTTAATCGTTTAGACGAAACAATACCAGCAATCATACTGTCATTTACATTTAACATAGTACGACCCATGTCAATAAGAGGCTCTACGGAAATAACTAATCCGACAATTGCTACAGGTAAATTTAATGATCCTAATACAATTAACGCAGCAAATGTTGCTCCGCCACCTACACCAGCAACACCAAAAGAACTTATTGTAACAACAGCCATGATTGTAAGAATATACGCTGGACTAAAAACGTCTATACCGGCAGCTGGTGCTACAATAGCTGCCAACATTGCTGGATAAATACCTGCACAACCATTTTGACCGATAGATAAGCCGAACGTTCCAGAGAAATTCGCAGAAGCTTCATCCACGCCTAATGCTTTTGTTTGTGTTTCAATATTTAATGGTAATGCTCCCGCACTAGAACGTGCAGTAAATGCAAAACTTAATACTGTAAAAGTCTTTTTCAAGTATTGAATTGGGTTGACTTTTAAACCCATCAAAATAATCATGTGAATGATGAACATAACAATAATTGCTGCATATGAAGCAATTACAAATACACCTAGGTTAAGCAATGCATTAAAATCACTTGTCGCTAATGCTTTAGTCATCAATGCAAAAATTCCATAAGGCGTTAAACGCAATACTAGCGTAACAATACGCATGACAATAGCATACAAACTTTTAATTAACTTGGCGAAAAATGCGCCAGCTTCTGGATCTTTTTTATTAACACCTAAGTAAGCTACACCGACAAAAGCTGAAAAAATGACAACAGCAATCGTACTTGTAGAACGAGAATTAGATAGATCCGCAAAGAAATTAACAGGGATAAACTCTAAAATCTGTTCAGGAATACTTAAATCTGCTACTTGTGCTTCTCTTTCACTTAATTCTGCAATACGTGCAGTTTCAGCAGTACCTTGACTAAATTCTGCTCCGTCTAAATTAAACACCATTACACTAGCTATACCTATTAAGGCAGCTACTGCTGTTGTAGCAAGTAATGTTGCTAATACGTTAAAACTGATTTTACCAAGGTTTTTAGACCCTTCAATTTTTGTAAAAGCTCCTACAATGGATACAAAAATCAATGGCATGATCAACATTTGTAGGAATTTAACGTAACCAGATCCAACAATATCGATCCATTCGATCGATTGGTTTGTTACTTCACTACCAGAGCCAAAGATCACTTGTAAAATAGCTCCAAATAAAACACCTGATCCTAAAGCAATAAAAACACGTGTTGAAAATTTTATGTGTTTTTTTTGTAATTGCCAGAATCCAATAAGTACAGCAATAAATAATACCAATACAATACCTATATAAAGATTTGTCATAATAAATCCTCCCTTTTTTGCTTCCTTAATAAACTCAAGAAAACAGATCCATCATAAGATTAAAGGTCTCAAGTAGCCCCGTCCAAAGTAACTACCCTAAAAATGAGGAATTTCCTTACATTTTCAGTGACCTATAAATTTTACTTTACTTTTGTAAGGAAATCAAGTGAAAATTAATATTCAGAAAAATAACGCTAAAAAGTCCTTGATGCTCTATGATTTCATCTTGAAGAAAAACAAAAAAACTATCAAAATAAAACGCTTCAAACTAATAATGATTCATTAGTTTGAAGCGTTTCATTCACTTACTTACATTGTATTCTCTAAATTATTGCTTGGTCTTTTCGATGTCTTTAACAGGTTTAGTATTAATTATAGGCTTTGTCAGTTCTGTATTTTCCCGGTTATTTTTATGGAAGAAAACGACTTCTAGTAAAGGGACGATTATAGCCGCTGTAAAGCCTCCTGAAAATCCATTATTATAAAGGTTCATACCCGCATGTAAATAACTTATATTTGTTACAATAACCATATGCAAACTGCCTGCTAAAACTCCTGCGATTACTCCGTAGTGCCCGCTAACAGGTGCTAAAGTTGTTCCGAATAATGCGGTAAGTAAAAAACTAGTACTTGTTAATTCAGTTGATGTTAACCAACCTCCGAGCAATACTCCTAAAAGAATAGGAAAAACATTTTTCACATGTTTTCCAAAAGCTCCAAAACCAACTACGGTAAATATTCCTCCAATAACTGGTCCATTTAATTCTCCTCTGACAACTAATACCAACGTAGTGGTCAGAAAACCTAGCAAAGACATATTTATTAAAGTCAATCCTAAACCATAGCGCTCTATAAAATCTGATCCGCCTTTTCCATCTTCTTTCAAAAAACTACCGTATCCGGAAAACGAACCACCATTAAAATAAAATCCGAGGCTGAATAACAAAATAAATAGACTATAAAGGTAAATGGATAAAGGTTGGTTATAACCACTTGATACTAAATGAACCGTATCCACTTCTATTCCGTAGGCTCTAAAAAATGCAATAAAAGCCATACCAATAATTCCAGCCGTAAATCCAATATTGTAAAGACTAAACCCTTTGTGAAAACTAGCAAAATGACGTGATAGAGGAGGTAAAATCAGACCCACTATGGCTCCTGCTACACAACCTAAAAAAATTCCTGTAAAAAATGAAAATCCGCTATTAAATGCTACCTCACTCACTAATGGCCCTAAAGCAGTCCCGTATAAAGCAGATAACAAATAATTTTTAAATGGTGTACGGGTCAGTTTAGCATACAATACTACACCTAAAATAATCGGAATAGAATTAAACAAATTTTTACCAAATAGAGAAAATCCTGCTATCGTAAAAATGGCAGCAAATAATGGACCAGATAGCGACACTTTCGTTGAACGGATAATGAACAAACTTTTTATGATCATCAATGCTGCATTAATAAGTGCAGCACCAACATTTGCGAGTTTAAAATAGTCCGTTACTAAATTAGCTGGAGAAATAAGAATTTTAAGACTTCCATACCAAATTTCTTCAAGTGTGTTGAAATTTAGCGCTAGTCCGACTAGTGTAAGAGCGAATAAAAAAGCAATACTGTATTTTATTCTTTCCATTACTATTGGATTTTCATCCTGTAAAGGTAAGACCCTTACTTTTTTCATACGCATAACCCTCATTTCCGTACTAAACTATTTAGACTTTAAAATTCATTTTCATATAAAGCGAGTACTTGCTATTTAAAAAAATAATAACACGACTTTTTATTCAGTACAATTTATTTTTTTTAATAGTAGCAAATATATAGAAAAAGCATCCCTCAGCCTTCAGGGATGCTTTCAAAAATGTCCAACTGATGATCGTTCGTTACTTTTTATTATTAGCAACCTTCCGTATAAAGAATTTCACTATTTCTACTAAAGGAATAATTGAAAAAGCTGCTCCTAAAACTAACAGCCATTGATTAACGTTCAATGATGATACACTGAACGCATCATTTAAGCCTGGGATCAAAATGACTACACTTAACAATGCTGCTGATACTAAAATAGCCAAGTTGAATGTTTTATTTTTGAAAAAACCAACCGTAAATAACGATTTTTCAATTGATTTAACATTAAATGCATGGAACAATTGAAGCAACCCTAAAGTAGCGAATGCCATGGTTAACGCATCTGCATGAATCAAGTCAAGATCATTGGGATGTGCTGGGTAATGCGTTGCCCACCAATAAACAAATAAAGTAATTCCACCTTCAAAAATTCCTTGGTAAATCAAGCTGGGTAAAACACCATTTGAAAAGAACGTTGCTTTTCTTCCTCTTGGTGGTTTTTTCATCGCATCCGCTTCCGCAGGCTCTAAACCTAATGCAATGGCTGGAAATGTATCAGTCACAAGATTGATCCATAAAATATGAACAGGAGCTAAGATACTCCATCCTAGTAATGTAGCAATAAATAACGTAAGGACTTCTCCCAAGTTAGCCGATAGTAAAAATTGAATCGCTTTTTGAATGTTTGAGAACACCTTACGTCCTTCTTCTACCGAAACGACAATAGTTGAAAAATTATCATCTGCTAAAACCATGTCACTTGCACCTTTTGAAACTTCTGTACCGGTAATTCCCATTCCAATTCCGATATCAGCTGTTTTAAGCGCCGGTGCATCATTAACGCCATCACCTGTCATAGCCACTATCTTCCCTGCTTTTTGCCAAGCTTTAACAATTCGTACTTTATGTTCAGGCGATACTCTGGCATATACAGAATAATCTTTTACTCTAGTTGCAAAATCAGTATCGTCTATTTGATCTAACTCAGCGCCCGTCAATATACCCCCTTGTTGATCTTCCTTTAAAATACCCAAACGACGTGCAATCGCTTCTGCAGTATCTCTATGATCTCCGGTGATCATTACAGGACGGATTCCTGCTTCTCTTGCTACTCTAACAGCATCCTTAGCTTCTGCCCTTTCTGGATCAATCATTCCAGTCAGTCCAGCAAAAATGAGTTCTTGTTCAACTTCCTGTGTGTTTAAATTCGTTGGCATTTGATCCACAATTTTATAAGCCATCGCTAGCACCCTTAAAGCTTGAGTTGCTAAATCGTGATTTATATCTAACAGCACATTCTTAGTTTTTTCGTTTAGCACTGTTATTTCTCCGTTATTATCTATCTTTGTACACCTTTTCAGCAGTTCGTCTGGTGCTCCTTTTGTTCCAATAAAGAATTTCCCATCTGGCAACTGATGAATGGTAGACATTAATTTACGATCTGACTCAAACGGAACTTCAGCAACTCGTGGTTCTTTAACCAACTCTTCTTTAACGTTCATCCCTTTATCAATAGCGTATTGAACCATTGCTGTTTCGGTTGGATCACCAACTAAAGTTCCATCATTTGCGATTTGCGTATCGTTACTATATGTCATCACTCGAACAAGTGGGGTACGTAGATCAATCTCGTCTCCAACTGTTTGAATTGCTTCATTGACATAAACTTTTTCAATCGTCATTTTATTCATGGTTAGTGTTCCCGTTTTATCTGTACAAATAATATCTGTACTACCTAATGTCTCAACTGCTGGTAAATTTCGGATCAAAGCTTTGCGTTTTGCCATTTTTTGAGTTCCTAAGGCTAAAATAATGGTTACAATTGCTGGCAGGCCTTCAGGTATCGCAGCTACAGCTAACGAAATCGACGTTAGCAACATCTCTAACCATTCACGTCCATTGTACATGCCTACTCCAAACATAACGACAGCAACAATTAAAATCGCAATGGTTAAGTATTTCCCTAAACGATTTAAGTTTTCTTGCAACGGCGTAATGGTTTCTTCAGAACTGGCTAACATATCCGCAATTTTCCCAACTTCTGTATTCATACCGGTTCCGACAACGATTCCTTCTCCTCGTCCATAAGTAACATTGCTGTTCATGAAAGCCATATTGTCTCGATCCCCAATTCCAGCTTTCTCATCTTTGATCACCTTGATATCTTTTTCTACTGCTTCTGATTCTCCAGTTAGTGCTGATTCTTCTATTTTTATTGAAGCTACCTCAATTAACCTTACATCTGCTGCTACAACGTCACCAGCTTCTAATAACAAAATATCTCCTGGAACTAATAAGTGGCTTTTCAATAAAACAACATTGCCATCTCGCTTAACGCGTGCTTCTGGTGAAGACATCTTTTTCAAAGCATCAATAGCTTCTTCTGCTTTTGCCTCTTGATAAACTCCTAATATAGCATTTAAAACAACAACAACTAAAATAATAATTGCATCTGTAACATCACCAAAAATAGCAGAAATAAGAGCCGCCGCCAATAAGACTACTATCATAAAATCTTTGAATTGCTCTAGAAATTTGACAACGATACTTTTAGATTTTCCTTGATCCAGTTCATTTGGTCCATATTCAGCTAGTCGCTTTTCAGCTTCACTCGACGTAAGGCCTTTTTCGGTTGTTTCCAATTTGCTCAAAACCGTTTCTTCATTTTGAGCAAAAAAAGATTCTTTAAGTTGCTGCTTTCTCTCCATCTTTCATCCATCCTCTCCAACTTGAAGTGATTACTAGAAATAAGAAAATCTTGTTTGCCTTTATAAAATTGATTATAACTTTCACTATTTTTTTTAGCAAAGTATATGTGCTTTCTATTTCATTCTTTTATTCACTGATCTTTTTTAATTCAGTAGATTATTATAAACATCTTAACATCTTGTATTAACGGCTTATGTTATACTAATCAAAAGAACTGTAGAAAGGTGGAAACAATGATGTTTTTCTTTGATCCAACGTATTTCTTAATTATTATTGGAGTCATATTATCAGGAATTGCTAGTTCCTACGTCAGAAGTACGTACGAAAAATATAGCAATGTAACGAATTCAAAAGGATATACTGCTAGCGAGGTTTCTCGTCTTATTTTAGATAATGCAGGACTACAGCATGTAAAAATCGAGGCTGTCAAAGGAGATTTAACCGATCATTACGATTCAAGTACCGATATTTTGCGTCTTTCAGATGCCACACGTCACTCAAGATCTGTAGCAGCTATTGGAGTTGCAGCTCATGAAGTTGGCCATGCTATCCAAGATCAAAAGAGCTATGTCCCTTTAAAAATAAGAAGTGCTTTAGTTCCAGCAACAAACTTTGGTCAAAAACTTTCTTTTCCAATGATTTTATTAGGTGTTATTTTCGGCTACAACCAAACACTGATCAATCTTGGGATCATTTTCTTTTCTGTGGCGCTTCTTTTTCAGTTGGTCACTTTGCCTGTTGAATTTAACGCTTCTAACCGTGCAATTGCCATTCTAAGAGATCAGCATATTTTAACTTCTACTGAGGTTCCACAAGCAAAAAAAGTCTTAGATGCAGCAGCACTTACTTATGTTGCAGCTGCCATAGCTTCCTTCTTGCAAGTCCTAAGATTAGTATTACTATTTGGTGGTAGAAGAAACAACTGAAGCAATAACCCAAAAAAAGAGAATCCAACTGGATTCTCTTTTTTATTTAATCAAACTCTTTAATTTAAAGCCTTTTTACTCTTAGTATATTTAAGATCATTTTCTTTTTCATCAATCGACTTACCGAATACTTGAACGGATAAAATGATGACTATCATTGAAACTGGAAGAACGATCCAGATTGGTATTCCTAAACCAACTGGAATAAAACCAAACAAAACAGTGATCACACCAACTAAAAGAGCATAAGGTAATTGTGTGCGAACATGATCCATATGGTTCACACCTGCTCCCATAGAAGAGAGAATGGTAGTGTCCGAAATTGGTGAACAGTGATCGCCAAAAATTGCTCCAGTTAAGACTGCACCTGCAGATATAACAATAAATTCTGGATCTGAAGACAGCGCTGCTGCTAACGGTATAGCCAATGGCATTAAAATCCCCATCGTTCCATAAGAGGTTCCTGTTGCAAAAGAAATGATTGAACCTAGTATAAAGATAATGGATGGAAGCAAGAACGGCGGCATTGAATCAGATAACAGTGAAACTAAAAATTGAGCTGTTCCTAAATCAGTGATGACTTCACTTAGAGACCATGCTAACAATAAAATAGCTCCCGTAATAATAAGTGATTTCATCCCATTGATCCAAGTTTCTACTGCTTGGCCCCATGTAAACGTTTTTTGAGATACTCCCATGAACATAGCAACAATACTAGCGAACAAGGCAGCTTGGAACAATACAATACTCGCATCAGATGCTCCAAAAGCTTCTTGAATAGCTGTGAATGAATAAGGATTTTCTTTTAACAAATTAATAATTGCTGTATTCTCTCCAGCTAAAATAGCATTGTATCCATTAACATAAAATCCAACTATGGCAAACACGATTAAGGTACCAATAGGAATAATAGCATTCCATATACTTAAATGAACTCCTTCAACCGGCTCCATTTCTTCCATTTCTTTTGAAGCAACAGGGTTGATTTCTTCTTTATTTGTTTGATCGTATTTTCTAGCTCTTCTTTCAGCTGTCAACATAGGACCGAATTCTTTTAAAAATACCGCTGTACATAATACAAACAACAGCATTAAAATGTTATAAAAACGATAAGGGATTGTTTCAACAAAAATACTGTAAGCATTAACCTCTTGGCCAATAGCTTCATAGCCATCTTTGATCAATCCTACTTCATACCCAACCCAAGTAGAAATCAGTGCAATTCCAGCAATCGGAGCAGCAGTTGCATCTACAATAAAAGATAGTTTTTCACGAGAAATTTTCTTTTCATCCGTAACTGGTCGCATAACTGGTCCTACAATTAATGAATTTGCATAATCATCGAAAAAGAGTAAAATACCTAAAATCCAAGTAATGACTTGAGCACTGATAGGTCCCTTTGCTTTTTTTGATAATGCATTTGCAACAGCTTTAGCTCCACCCATTTTCGTCATTAACGCGATCAATCCGCCAATTGTTAATACTTGTAAAATAATTCCTGCGTTCCAAGGATCAGCTAACGAAGATAACGAATAATCTACGATACTTAAAAAGGATTGAATAAAGGCATATAAAATGGACCCATCTACCAAATGTAAGACAAAAGCTCCAGCAAAAACGCCCAAAAACAATGAGATGATAACGTCTTTTGAAATAAATGCTAAAATAATGGATACCACTGGTGGTACTAAAGAAAACCAACCAAAATTGACTGTAGAACCTGTAGACTCTCGAAACTCTCCATTAATTGAAAATAAAATAAATGCAACGATAAATAAACCGATTATAACTTTCTTTTTCATTTTAAACTCCCTCTCTTTTTTTGCGCACAAAAAAACACCTTGAGCGCTATACAACTCAAGGTGCTAGAATAGTTCCATATGTAATGTCCCTTTAACCCTTTTGTTGATAGCCCTCCGAAAATTTCTTACTGAAATTTACGACAGTGTTAAGCATATTATACTTAACCCCAGCATAAAGTATTTGGCAATACTCTACACTTCGGCAATTTTTCCTTTCCAGTTATTCGCTTGTGCCTTTAAAATAACTGTACTCTTAAAAATCGCGCCTCTATCTTGCTATTAAATTACGCTATTAAATTACGCTTTTAAATATACTATATTAGTGGTTATGATGCAACACTAACACATTTAATTCTTTTACAATTGTTTAGTTCGATTAATAAAACAATCCAAAAACGATTGGAATAAATGCCGCAGGAGCATAGTTCATAATTTTCAAGTCTGTAATCTTCAACATATTTAACGCTAGACCGATTATCAACAGAGAACCCACACATGTCATTTCACTAATCACACTTTCTGTTAATAGAGGAGCTATTACACTAGCTAGCAAAGAAATACTTCCTTCATAGATCAGTACTAAACCTCCTGCTAGTAAAACACCTACACCTAAGCTGGAAGCCAACACTAGGGCTGCTATACCATCAATTAGCGATTTAGCTAGTAATGTTTCATGATTGCCAGTCAACCCGCTTTGCAAGGCCCCTACGATTGACATCGCCCCGACACAGACCAATAAACTCGCTGTTATGAATCCTTTAGAAATAGACAATGTATCATCTTTAGTTTGAAATTTAGTTTCTATTAAGTTTCCTAGGTTATTTACTTTCTCATCTAAATTCATCCCTTCACCGATAATAACCCCAATCACCATTGAACCTATTGTAATAAGTATATTTCCCCCAGCTAACGCTCCGCTGAATCCAATGTACAAAACACAAAGCGCTAAACTGTTCATAATAGCTGTACCTATCCGTTTTGATAGTCCTTTTTTTAATACTAATCCAATACTGCCGCCAAGAACCACCGCTAAACCATTAATAATTGAACCAAACAAAATCACTTTATCTACCCCTTACTACTTTAATAAATGCTAATTAAAAATAAGTATAGTATCCATTTAGCTTTAGGTCAATGCCCTCTAACGTTCTTGATTTTTATTCATAAATAAGTTCTAGTTTAAATTCTTTAAAGTATCTAAAAAAAGAGCTTTAGATCAATGTTTACACATTAGGATCTAAAGCTCTTTAGTTCGTTGCTTTCATTTGTAGAAATAACGATTAAACATGTCAGTTTTATTCAGTTAAACCAATTTCTTGTTTTACAACTGAAGCAATTCGGTCAACATAAAGATCTACTTTTTCTTGTGTTGGAGCTTCTGCCATTACACGCAACAATGGTTCAGTTCCACTAGGACGAACCAAAATACGTCCATCTCCATTCATTTCACTCTCGACTTCTTCGATGATCGCTTTTATTGCTGGAACATCCATTGCGCCATTTTTATCACTGACACGAATATTCACTAATTTTTGCGGGTAGGTTTGAACTTCTGCAGCTAGCTCTGAAAGTTTTTTCCCAGTTTCTTTCATAACATTCAGCAATTGAATTCCTGATAAGATTCCATCGCCAGTTGTATTATAATCTAGGAACACCATGTGTCCTGATTGTTCTCCACCAAAGTTATAACCATTTTTACGCATTTCTTCTACTACATAACGATCTCCAACTTTTGTTTGAAGAGCAATCATATTGTTAGCTTCAATCGCTTTATGGAACCCTAAATTGCTCATCACAGTAGAAACAATGGTATCTTTTTTCAATCGGCCTTTTTCTTGCAAATACTTGCCACAGATAAACATAATTTTATCTCCATCAATGATATTTCCTAACTCATCAACAGCAATTACTCTATCGCCGTCACCATCAAATGCTAATCCAGCATCAGCTTCTTTTTCAACTACAAATTTAGCTAAACCTTCAGGGTGAGTTGAACCAACACCGTCATTAATATTCAATCCATTTGGTGTTGATGCCATCACATCGAACTCTGTTTCTAAATCTGCAAATAGTCGATTAAGAAGAGGGCTTGTAGCTCCGTTTGCTCCATCTAAACAAACCTGCAATCCCGCTAAATCATTTGGAATTGTTTGTTGTAAGAATTGAGTGTATTTTAAAGCACCTTCTGGATACTCATCAACCGTACCCAATCCATTTGCACTAGGACGAGGCAAATCATCTTTCTCTTCATCTAATAATGCTTCAATTTCTAATTCAGTATCATCAGATAATTTAAACCCATCTGATCCAAAGAATTTAATACCGTTGTCAGGTGCAGGATTGTGTGAAGCTGAAATCATTACACCAGCTGCAGCGCCTTGAACACGAGTTAAATACGCTACTCCAGGAGTAGAGATAACGCCTAGTTTCATTACTTCAATCCCAACAGATAAAAGACCCGCAATTAATGCAGACTCTAGCATTTCACCAGAAATACGAGTATCTCTTCCGACTAAAACACGTGGATGTTCTTCGCCTTCAGCGTGCTGAGTTAATACATACCCACCGTATCTCCCTAATTTAAAAGCTAATTCTGGTGTTAATTCTGAATTAGCAACTCCTCTTACTCCATCTGTTCCAAAATATTTTCCCATTCTAACATGCCCCTTTTCAAAGTTTAAACCTTATCCATTTAGGTTTGTTATTTCTATTCACTTACTTCTTCACTGGATTCGCTTGATAACTCATCTGATGATTCACTTGATGATTCAGAAGAAGTGTCACTTTCTGATGATTCATTTTCTTTTGGTGTTGATTCACTTGATGAGCTAGATTCGCTCGAACTTGAACTTGAACTCGAGCTTGAACTTTCATTACTAGTTTCGTTGTTACTTTGTCCATTACCCTGCGAATTTTGAGTAACAGTAATCGTCACTTCAAGTTTTTCAGGGTCTATACTTGTTACTCCTTCAAGTAAAGGCAGATCAATCGCTTGGGTCGTTGTTTCAGTTATATCCGTGATATCAACATCTACTGGATAACTGCTTAAATTCTTTACCAACTCATTTTCGCCTTGTATTGCTACAGTTGTGGCTGATTGATTACTAATACCTAACTCATAACTCAAGTTAGCACTGGGTGTGCCTGTTTGATTTAGTACTACAGGAACTTCCTTCGCAACTGGATCAACAGGTATAGTCACCGTTACCTCACTAGGATTCAAATCAACATCTAATTCATTCCCTTCAGCATCAGTAACGATAACTGGAAGTGTTTGAACAATATCTTCTGTAACATTTTCTTCTTTATCTACAACTACTTTAACATCTGCAACTTGATCAATTGTCGAAGCTGTACCTGTCAGTTCAACCGTTTCATAATTGACTTTTGGTGTCCCTGTCTCAAATTCATCACTAATAAACGACTCATCAAATTCAACATCGACACTAAAGGTTTCAACTTTTTTTTCTTCAATCGTTATTGTCACTTCTTCAGGCAAGATTTGATAATCCAACTGAGGTGAAAGTCCTTCCGCAACTAGTTCAATAGTATGAGTACCAACCCCTAAACTGTCTAGATCAGTTGCTACTACATCAAAATTTTTAGTCGTTTTTGTATTTAACACAATACTTGACGGACCTGATATTTCTACTGAAACAGTCTCTGGAAATCCAGTTACATAATAATTATCTTGATCAATTTCAACTACTATTGGTACTTCAAGTATCGTTTCTGTTGTCGATGCACTTAATCCATCAATTCCGCTGCTTGTTTGAACCCGGTTATTACTGCTGTTTACATAAGTAAAAAGAAGAATAGCAAACGCGAGTGCCACGATCTTCATAAACCATGGATTGTTGTAAAGTTTCTCCATTATTTAGAAGCCCCCTTTTTAAAACTATCCACCATTTCTTGAAAAGAATTTTTCTTTTCTTCTTTTTCAACAACAATTAAGTTTTTAGCTAAGAATTTTTCAAAATCCTCTTTGGATAATTCTCGTAATAATTCACCTTTATAGGAGACACTGACTCCGCCAGTTTCTTCAGAGACAATAATTGTTATGGCATCTGTTACTTCACTTAAACCAATAGCTGCACGATGCCTTGTTCCTAATTCTTTAGAAATAAGTGTACTTTCTGACAAGGGCAAATAACTCGCAGCAGAGGCTATTTTATAATCTCTAATAATGACTGCACCATCATGCAATGGTGTATTAGGAATAAAAATATTAATCAACAATTCACTGGATATGTCAGCATCTAGTGGAATTCCTGTTCCAATAAATTCATCTAACTCTGTATCCATTTGAATAGAAATCAAAGCTCCAATTCTTCTTTTCGCCATATATTGAACAGCTTTTGCTAATTGTTGGACCAAATTTTCTCCAGGATTGACTTTTCGCTTTGCTCGATTAAAAATGGAACCTCGACCAAGATGTTCTAATCCTCTTCGCATTTCTGGTTGGAAGATAATAATCATTGCAAGAACACTCCATTGAATAACTAAATCAACGATCCAATCAACTGTTTGCAACTCCAGAAAAAAACTAGCTACTTTTATTAACATGATAACAGCGATTCCTTTTAGCAATTGAACAGCTCTGGTCCCACGTAAAATATTTATTAACTGATAAATAAAGAATGTAACAACTAATATATCTACCACGTTAAGAAAATTTCGCCACGTTACTAATTGTGACCAATCTATAGACATATGCGCACCTCCGATAATGTTTCTGATTGTCACCCATTGTGTATTATACCATAATATTTCCTATGAATAACATTAATCCACCCAATTAATAGACGCTAGTGTTATTAATTAACTATCAATTCCTATTTTTAACACAAAAAAAACTTGCAACGATTAACGTTGCAAGTTACTATTATGAGTCATGCAGGATTCGAACCTGCGACCCTCTGATTAAAAGTCAGATGCTCTACCAACTGAGCTAATGACTCATGGTGGAGGTTGACGGGATCGAACCGCCGACCCTCTGCTTGTAAGGCAGATGCTCTCCCAGCTGAGCTAAACCTCCATGGGATATAAAATTTAATTGAATTTGCGTGGCAACGTCCTACTCTCACAAAGGGAATCCCTTCACTACCATCGGCGCTAAGAAGCTTAACTTCTGTGTTCGGCATGGGAACAGGTGTGACCTTCTTGCCATCATCACCACACAATTTTCATTTCGTATGTTTTTTGCATATTCATGCAACTGGGCTAGCTGGATTCGAACCAACGCGTGAGGGAGTCAAAGTCCCTTGCCTTACCGCTTGGCTATAGCCCATAAATGGTGGAGGGGGGCAGATTCGAACTGCCGAACCCGAAGGAGCGGATTTACAGTCCGCCGCGTTTAGCCACTTCGCTACCCCTCCATATAAAATTATCTTTTCTATTAAATGAACAACTAAACGCATGCGGCTAAAGGAGTTGAACCCTCGACACTCTGATTACGATTCAGATGCTCTACCAACTGAGCTAAGCCGGCAAAATTTAATAAAAAAAGAATATGACCCGTACGGGAATCGAACCCGTGATACCGCCGTGAAAGGGCGGTGTCTTAACCGCTTGACCAACGGGCCATGATGTTTGAAAATATTCAAGCACAAGAAATATTATATAAATAATTCACAGAAAAGTAAAGACAATTCTTTCATTTTTCTGTATTTTTAATCATTTTATAATCTTACAGATCTTAAATCGATCAAATTAATAAAAAGCGATTAAGAATTATGGCACTTCTTAATCACTTTACCAATAAATGACTGATTTTTCAATAACATAATACCTATTCGGCTTCAATATGTTTATATTTTTCAGGTTTTCTATCAAATAATTCTTTTGCATATGGACAAAGTGGGACAATTTTTTTCCCTTCTTTTTCCATCTCTTCAACAACTTTATCAACCAATTGGGCAGCGATTCCTTGTCCTCTCAAAGAAGGATCAACAAAAGTATGGTCTAAAATCACTTTATCCTCACCAGAAGGAACATAGGTTACTTCCGCAATCATTTTCCCAGATTCATCATTTCTCAAAAAACTATTTCCATTTTTTTCAAATTCCATACTAACACTTCCTTTTTTATTTACTTCATTAAGTTTAACACTTATTAAATTAGATACCAAGAAAAGCCTTACAAAAAATAAAATCCGTCTTATTTATTAATACGTATTCCTATTTTCCCCATTTGCTCTGCTGCTTCTAATCTATTAAAGGCCATTTCATAATCGTCAAAATCATAAGTAGTATCAACAACTGGTTTAATTGAGTGACTTTCAATAAATTTAAGCATTTCCAGATATTCTTCTCTGCTTCCCATCGTGGTTCCCAACAATGTATATTGACCATAAAAGAACTCTCTCAAATTCAAGTCAACAATATCGCCTGTAGAAGAACCGAATAAAACTAATTTCCCGCCTTTTTTTAATTGTTTCAATGATTGATTAAAGGTTGCTGCTCCAACTGATTCAATTACTACATCCACTTTTTCACCATTTAATTCTTTTTCCCAATCGTTTTTACTGTTTATTCCTTTAGCTGCTCCGATTTTTTTTGCTTTATTTAATTTTTCTTCCGAACGTGACGTGACATAAACTTTTGCGCCCACTGCTTTACTGAATTGAAGCAAGTTGGTAGCCACTCCTCCACCGATTCCTGGGATTAAAATCGTTTGCTGATCATTTACTTCTCCTTTTGTAAAGAGAGCCCTATATGCTGTTAATGCCCCTAATGAAAGAACTCCCGCTTCTTCCCATGTCAGATAACTTGGTTTTAACGCAACGAAATTTTCATTAATGATAAATTCTTCTGAGAATGTTCCCTGCATCGGATTTCCCAATATTTGAAAGTTGTCTGGTGGCGCTGGTGTGTTATTTAACCACCCTATACTAGGATTTACAATGACATCATCCCCTACCTTAAACATTGTCACTTCTTTACCTATTTCACTTATAGTACCAGCACAATCTGATCCAATTATTAAAGGGTTGCTTGTTTCATCACGCCCATTAATAGTTGCCAAATCACGGTGATTCAACCCAACTGTTTTTACTTTAATACGAACTTCTTTATTATCTATTTTTTTAGATTCAATTTCTTTTATTCTTAATCCTTTTATACCATTGCCTGTTTCATGGATTAAAGCTTTCACATTTCTCTTCCTCTCTTTAAATTCATTTTATGATGGGTTAAGTATAACAGTCTCATCCTTTAGACTCAAAGAGAGTGATAGCTAAAATACGAGAAGTTTATTTGAATTCGTTTTCATTTTTAGCGCAGCCTCAAACTAAACTTACTTCACGATGGTTTAAAAAGTGTCTTCGGGACTGTCAAGTACCCTGAAACGTTTGAAAAATAAAAAAAAGAAACCCAATATTCATAGGGTTTCCATTTTTATTGGTTACATGAAGCCACTTGCCGGATTCGAACCGGCGACCTCTTCCTTACCATGGAAGCGCTCTACCGACTGAGCTAAAGCGGCACTACTAAATCATAGTATTTATTTGCAAAAAAAAAGAACTCCGCAAGTAGGACTCGAACCTACGACATCATGATTAACAGTCATGCGCTA